>CAVWXR010000020.1:0-164490 GCA_963759085.1 uncultured Actinomycetes bacterium | reverse complement strand
TTGAGATGTCCGACTGAATCGTTTGATGCGCTATCCGGGCCCGAACCGGACGAACGTGCCGACGAGCCAGACCGTGGACGGCGAATCGCCGGCCGCGCCGGGCGATCTTGTCAGCCTGCCGCAGGGAACGACAACCGGCCCCACTATCTACATCTTCGCAGCCGGGCTGTGGGCCGAGGAGCAACCGCTCGAGCTGACGAGTGCTCACCTCGTCGGCCCAGCCGAACGGGTGCCACTTCGGATCGTCGATCCTTCCGCTCATGCATCGATCGCGCAACTTGTCTCGCCGGGCGTCTTCTTCGTGCTTCCGGTCTCGCCACTCTCGCCCGGGAGCACACACGTCGCGGCCGTCACGCTGAGGAGCAAAGAAACGGTCATCACCGATCGCTGGCACTTCCGCACCGCCGACCGAGGTGTCCGGGCGAAACCGCGCGAGCAGCCGCTCATGGAGCCCATGGAGCGCGCCAACCTGGGCAGCCTGCAGGGGTTCAAACCCCGAGTTCCGGCGTGGAATCGCGACCCCGGGGTCGCGAACCCGGGGTCGTGTCTTGAATCGTGCGTTTGTGACAGAAGCGTGACGGGATTGTTCATCGAGCGAGGGCGTCGGGTTTAGGCTGCCTGGGGGTGCTGGCTGCGTTGGAGGCGGCGGCTGATTGTGGAGTAGTGGCGGCCAGTGTGTTCCCCGATCTCGCGCAGGGTGTAGCCCCAACGCTCGTGGGCTTCGCGGGCCGGTTCCCGGCTCGCGGCGTAGATCTCGGTCAGGGTCGGACGCAGTGGCTGCCACTGCTCACGGGGAACCTCCTCGACAGGGACCCGCTCTCCCGCGTGTCGCTCGATGAAGGCGTCGCTGCCCAGATAGACGCCTACCCGGATCGGGAGCGGCTGCGGGTCAGCGATACCGTCCGTCACAAACGTCTGCCAGCGGGCCCGCGCACGAGGCAGGTCCGCTGCGAGTTGCCCGAGCAGCCAATCGTTGCTCAACCACGCCGGCCGGGGAGTCAACCCGACGAGCGCTCGGTAGCTGCTCCACTGCCACTGCTCGGGAAGATCGCGCCAGCCGACCCTGACCGGGTTCAAGACGACATAGCGGACGAGCTCGAGCAGATACGGCTCCCTCTCAACCAGGATCGCCTTATAGCGGCCCTGAAACAGATGCCCGACCCGGCCCCAACGACGGTTACAGCCTTGCGCGTAACAGCCATTCAGCTGCCGCATCCCCTCCGCCAGATTCGCTCTCGGCGTCTCAACGACCAGGTGGTAGTGGTTCCCCATCAAGCAGTAGCCATGACAAACCCAGCCGTAACGGCCAACCACCGAGCCGAGCAACTCCAAGAACACCTCCCGATCGCTCTCCGACCGATAAATCGACCGGCGCTCATTCCCGCGAGACGTCACGTGATACAGCCCGCCCGCAACAAGAACACGTAACTGACGCGACATCCCGACCGACACTAACGACCCACCCACACTGCCGCCAGCACAGACAACAAAACGTCACAAAGACGACACAAACGCACGATTCAAGACACGACCCCGGGTACTCCGACCCCCGACCACGCTTCTCCCCCGGTTACGTGAGCGTGCAGCCCGGCGAGATGCTGGCGGACGGTCGGGGCGTGAAGCACGGCGCAGTCGAGTTCGGCGTCGCATTCGAACGAGCGGCGGTTCATGTTGGCGGAGCCGCTAGACGAGCAGCGCGAGGTCGTAGGTCTGGACTTTGGCGTGGACGTAGACACCGCAGTTGGGGCCGGGCGACCACATGTCGCAGGCGAGCACGCGCGAGCGGCCGTCCGCGTCGAGTCCATTCCAGAGCGCCTGCATCGCGTCGTAGCGGAACGCAAGCTCGTCGCTAACGGCGTCAAGCGAGGTGCCAAACGGCGGCAGCACGATCAGCAGCAAGAGCTTTTTCTCGGCTCTGAGCCGTGCGGCGAGGAGTTTCGCGAGCGGCACGCTCCAGAAGTACTGATCCCAGATCGTGATCAGTTCAGTCGCGCGCGAGACCGCATTCGCGACCCCGGCCATGACCGTGAACTCGCCGCGCTTGAAGGGGCCCTTCGCCACCTTGGGTCGTAGTGGGATCGTGCGCCACATCTGCACGGTCGCGGCGCCGGCGGCGTCGACCGGGGCCGGGATTGGGAGCGGCACGAGGCTCTTGTCGCGGATGACGGCGTTCCTCGTGGCCTGGACCTGGTTGTACTTGCCGATTTCCCGGGCGCTGCGGTCGAGCAGGTACACGCGCCCGCCGGTGTCCATGATCCAGCGCTCGGCGAACTGTTGCTCGAGCGTCGCGACGATCGGTCCACGCAAGCGGAGATGCTGGTCGTACCAGTGGCGGTAGCCGTTGTGATCCGGGTCGGCGTACACGTCCGCGCACAGATCTTCGGGGAACGCGTCACCCTGACCGTCGTAGGGATATGTCGGATAGCCGCCGAGCGGCGGCACGCGCTGCTTCGGCCAGCCGTCTTTGGCGGCCGGCGTCGTCGCGCCCGACTGCCAGTCGCCCTCGCCGGTCCCGGTCTGCCGCGTCAGGCCGAAGTCACGCCGAGTGAACGCAAGGTCAACGCCACCGCAGAACGCCTCGTTCACCTTGCCGACCCGCACGACGATCATCTTCTGGTGCAGCGACGCAGTGTCCTGAGCGGCGGTACGCAGGTCGAGCGCAACAACACCGACGAGCCCGTACGCCGGCCTCCATGTCTGCACGAGCGTGTTGTTGTGATCCTGGATCGCCACCGCGAGCCGCCAGTGCTCATCGGCATGAGCACTCAATCCGCCCGTGGACTGCACCGTGGTTGGCATCCACAGCATCAACCGCACAACAATGCCTGCACTCATCATCCGCACCACCAGGCCCAGCGCCGTCTGATCTGGGTCCGCGGGCGTCTTCGGGTTCCACGGCCCCCCACGCCAGGGGTTGTCGACCGAGAGGTCGCGTAACGCGTTAAGCAGCCAGTCGGCGATGTAAACGTGGCCGCGCTGTCCGGGCGGCACGCCCCGCAAGGCCTGGGCGTCCGCGTCGAAGATCGCGCTCTCGAACGCGTCCCGGATCGCGTTCATGGCCTCGAAGCCACCGATCAGCGACGCGACCTCGCACCCGTCGTCCCATGGCCGCTGGTCGATATAGGCACGCTGTGCGATCGCGGTGCCGTCGCCCCAGGGCCGCCCGTCACCGTCGGTCGCTCGCGAGTTGCTCGAGGTGAAGTTCAACAGCCAGTGCGTCGCCGAAGCGCCGTTGTCGTCTCGAACAGCGTTCATCGCCTCGACGCCCTGACCGATGCCATGGAGGCTCCCCGCGCGATTGTCGCGAACCACCGCCTACGTATATATAGATCGATACGTCTATGCAAGCATCCGAGAAGAAGACCCGCTGGCAAGAGAAGCGCGAGGCCAGCTTCGACGCGCTGGTGCGCTCGGCGATGCACCGCTTCAACGAGCGCGGCTACGCCGCCACGCGGATCGAGGACATCGTCGAGGGGACCGGTTACACGAGCGGCGCCTTCTACTTCCACTTCAAGAACAAGGCCGACTGCTTCTGGCATGTGGTCGAGCACCGGCAGCGCCTCCGCGGTGAGTGGTCCCGGGTTACGGCTGGGCTCGACCCCGCGGCGACGCCGCTCGCCGAGATCCTCCGCCGGGTCTTCGGCCACTTCGACACCGCAGTCGTGGGCCGCCTCAACTGGCACCTGGCGATCGTCGACTTCTTCAACCAGCACCGCGGCGACCTCGACACCCAGACGCGATTCGCCGCGGCCTACAAGACTTGGCACACGGAGATCGAACGCTTCGTGATCGCGCTCCAGGACGGCGGCTGGATCGACCGCGACCGCGACGCCGACTTGCTCGCGACGCAGCTCTTCGCCGCAACCGACGGACTACGTACACACGCGGCGCTCTACAGCTTCGACGCCGAACGATTCCATCGCGCGCTGATCGACATGCACGTCCGAATTCTGAAAGACGAGCTCTAACTGCTAGACGCCGAACCGGCGAATGGACCCGGGCGGGCTCGAACCGCCTTGAGCATCTTGCGCGGCACCATGAACGAGCAGAGGTTCATCCTCACAAACAGCGACACACAAATCGAATTAGTTCAGCCGAGAAACGCATCAGCACCGAGGCCATTCGTGCTCAAAAGGGGCAACGATCGAACGTCAGATCGTGGAGCAGTTGTGGAGCAGAGCGGATGCAACTAATCGCAACCGGTGGCAAATGGTTCAGCGGCTAAACACGCTCAAATCGTTGCAAACCGTTGCTTTCGATTGCCAGCAATTGCGGCTACCTCTGCATGGTAAGGAGGGGGTCAACAGTTCGAGTCTGTTAGAGGGCTTCAGATACCCCTGTAAATCGGGGTTTCTGTTGCCTTCTGAAGACGATTGCGTGCGTTCGAGGATGCACGGGGTGCACCACGTCGGAAACTCCGGCCTCCAGCCACAGAGCCAATTCGAAGGGCCAATGACCCCTTCTCTACCAAAGAGGAGGTCGTTCGATCCGTGTCCCGCATGGCAGAGGACGTCAGGGGCGGGAGAAGACCTGGATCTCTGCGGCGCCGGTGTTTCCACCGGTCGATTTCACGACCTCGAAGCGCAGGCGGCGGCCGGTGAACGACACGGCTGCGATTCTCGGGTTTAGGCGGTTGCCCGCTGGGAACGGCCCGTATCGCTTACCACCGTCGACGACCACGGCGAACGTCTGAGTGATCGTGGACCCGTCGGACATCTCGCGGGTCAGGAAGGAGACGCCGGTGACGGCCGTCGGCTTTCCGAGGTCGATCGTGATGAATGCTCGATCGCCGTCCCCGGCGGACGACCACTCGGTCGAGAGGTTGCCGTCGACGGCGTTTGCCGCCCGGAAGTCGTTGCTGAACTGGGAACTGACGCCGACAACCTTCGCAGAGAGAGCAACGTCCCGGCCCAGCGAGGCCGACTTCGTGGGCGTCGTCGTGAAGGTCGCCAGCTCAGGGGTCTGGAACACGCGGCCCTGCGCATCGGTCGCGGTGAGCCGGAAGAAGTAGGTCGTGTTCGGGACGAGTCCTTTCAGCAGGACGACGTGGTGCGAGATCGCGGTTCCACCCATCCCCGGGTCGTTTGCGATCGATCCCAACGCGGCGGTCTTGCCGTAGGCGATCGCACATACGGTCGGCGGCTTCGTCTGCAACTGCACGACAGCCGATCTCCCGTCGACCGCGATCTGCAACCGCGTCGTGCCGACTTCGACGGTGCGGAAGTCACGCACGCGCTCCCTTCCAGAACCGCCCGAACTACCGCACGCCGTGACGCCGCTGCAGGCAACAACTGCTGCGAGCAGGACTCCAACGATCTTCGGGCTCAGGAAACGCCGCCGTGAAGCGGTCGAAAGGGTTCTGGGGACGTTTGACATCTTGACGGTGTCAGGTAGCACGCGCGATCACGCCGTAGCCGAGCAGACCGCGCGACGCAGGGGTTCAAACCCCGAGTTCCGGCGTGGAATTGAGATAGTGACACCCTGCACGGTTTGAGCGTTCGGTGTCAAGCCGAATCAGACGTCATGAACGAGGATTGCGCCCTCGCCCCGTGTGTAGGCCTCTTCGCCGTGCTGCGAGACGTCGAGTCCGACCCCCTCATCGCGTTCGCTGACCCGCAGCTCCGTGAACGCTCCGACCAGACGAAGCAGCACGAAGGTCGCGCCGAACGAGTAGCCGCAGGCGATCACGATCGCGACCGACTGCCACCCGAGCTGCCCTGGATGGCCGAACGCCAGGCCGTTGGCGACGCCGTTCCAGCTTTCGACCGCGAAGAAGCCCAGAAAGAGCATCCCCGAGATTCCACCGAGCCCGTGAGCGGCCAGCACATCGAGCGACTCATCGAGTCGCGTCCGCGGACGCCAGACGATGAACGCATAGCTCGGCACGGCTGCCAGCGCCCCCAGCCCGAGCGCGGCCATCGGGCTCACGTACCCGGCGGCCGGCGTGATCGCAACGGCACCGACGATCACCGCCGTGGCAGCCCCGATCGCCGTGACCTTCCGAGCGCGCACGAGATCGATCGCAAACCAGACGACGAGCGTCCCGGCCGGAGCGAGCAGGGTGTTCACAAACGAGAGTGCTGCGCCGCGGTTTGCCGCCAGGGCGCTGCCGCCGTTGAAGCCGAACCAGCCGAACCAGAGCAGGCCTGCTCCGAGCAGCGCGTAGATGCCGTTGTGCGGTAGGAACGCCTGACGACCGTAATCCTTACGCGCGCCGACGACGACAGCCGCCGCAAACGCCGAGAAGCCCGACCCCATCTCGACCGGGACGCCGCCGGCCCAGTCGATCACGCCGTGCTGGGCAAGCCAGCCTCCACCCCACACCTGGTGAGCAAGGGGCGCATAGACGACACACGCCCAGAGCGCGATGAAGATCAAGAACGGCCCGAAGCGCATCCGTTCGACGACGGCACCCGAGATCAACGCGGCGGTGATGATGCAGAAGCTCGCCTCGAACACCATGAAGAGCAGCGCCGGGATTCGCAGGCCGGGCCGCGCGTCGAGAGTGACGCCGTGCAGGAACGCGTTGTGCAACCCACCGACCAGCGCCCCGTGTCCGTCGAAGGCGAGCGAATACCCGACGACGACCCAGACGACGGTGACGACTCCGAGGGCGCCGAGGCTCATCATGAACGTGTTGAGACCGTTCTTCGAACGGACGAGGCCCGTGTAGAAGAGGCCGAGCGCCGGTGTCATCATCAAAACCAGCGCCGTCGCAACGAGCATCCACGCCGTGTCGCCGGTGTCGATCGAGCCGGTCGACGCGGCTGCGAGGAGCTGAGTGCCGATCACGGTCAGCCGACGGGAGTTACAGCCGCGGTGTCTTCCTCACCCGTGCGGATCCGGACGACCTTCGCAATGTCGAGCACGAAGATCTTGCCGTCCCCGACCTCGCCGGTCTGCGCACCGGCCCGGATCGCTGCGACGGTGGGCTCGACGAAATGGTCGGAGACGGCGACCTCGAAGCGCACCTTCTCGGCGAGCTCCATCTTGACCGTCGTGCCGCGGTAGGTCTCGACGCGATCGGTTTCGCCACCGTGCCCCTGCACCCGGCTCATCGAAAGACCTCGAACATCGGCGCGATAGAGCGCCTCGAGCACATCGTTCGCCTTCTCCGGCCTAACGATCGCAACCACGAGCTTCAAACGTCACCGCCCTTCCTCGACCGTGTTCCGCGCAACAGCCGTGACATCCTAGACCTCCTTCCCCGAACCTCATTAGTCTCTGCGCGGATGCAGAACGCTGCGCTCTTCTTCCACCTCCTGGGTGCGTTCCTCTTCGTGTCCGGGGCCGCCGTGGCCGGCGTCGCGTTCGAGGTCGCTCGCCGTCGCGACTCCGCCGGTGAGATCGCGACGCTCCTCGGCCTCGCCAGGGTCGGAGCGGCCCTGCTCGGAATCGGCCTGGTGCTCGTGCTCGCGTTCGGGCTCTGGCTCGTGCGGCTCGGGCAGTGGGGCTACGGCGCCGGCTGGGTCGACGCCGCGCTCGGGCTGCTGGTCGCCACGACCGTGCTCGGCGCACTCGGCGGGCAGGCCCCGAAGCGGGCACGACGGCTCGCCTCGCAACTCGCCGCCGCCGGCCGGCCGGTGAGTCCCGAGCTTCGCGCCCTCCTCGATGATGGCAACTCGCGCGCGCTGAACTACCTCTCGGCGCTGCTACTCGTCGCGATCGTCGTGCTGATGGTCTGGAAGCCGGGAGCCGCCCACAGCTGAAGTACCGCGGGGTGCTGTGCGGCCGATCGCGGGCGGAGCGACGCCTCATCAGGCGATCCGCTCGGCGAGGATCCGGCCTGCGGCTACCCGCCGAGATAGCTCATCTCGGCCTTCGGGGCTGCCGGCGTCGCGGCGGTGCGGATCTCCGAGTAGCGGTCGGCGCGCTTGGCCCAGATGCCCGAGACGGCCTGCTCGAGCTCTGCATCCGATGCCCCCGCGCGCAACAGCCCGCGCAGGTCGTGGCCGCGCACGGCGAAAAGGCAGGTGTAGAGCTTCCCCTCGGCCGTCAGGCGCGCGCGCGTGCAGTCGCCGCAGAACGGCTGCGTGATCGACGCGATCACACCCACCTCGCCCGCGCCGTCCGTGTAGCGGTAGCGGCGCGCGACCTCGCCCCGGTAGCCGGGCTCGACCGGCTCGATCGCCGAGCTCACGGTCGAGCGTTCCGACGATCTCGGCCGCGGGCACGACGTCGTCCAGCCGCCAGCCGTTCGTGGCGCCGACGTCCATGTACTCGATGAAGCGGAGCGTGTCGCCCGTTCCGCGGAAGTAGCGGGCCATGGGCACGACCTGGTGCTCGTTGACGCCGCGCTTGACGACGCAGTTCACCTTGACCGGCAGACCCGCGGCACGTGCGGCCTCGATCCCGGCGAGAACGGTCTGCACGGGGAAGTCCGTGTCGTTCATCGCGCGGAACGGCTCGTCGTCCAGCGAGTCGAGGCTCACCGTGATGCGCTTGAGCCCGGCGGCGGCGAGCGCCTCGGCCTTTTGCGCGAGCAGCGACCCGTTCGTCGTGAGGGTGAGCTCGACCGGGAGCTCCGCCAGCATCGCGATCAGACGCTCGAGGTCCCGGCGCACGAGCGGCTCGCCGCCCGTGATCCTGAGCTTCGCGACTCCGAGCCGAACTACGGCTGCCGCAACCCGTTCGATCTCCGCAAAGCTGAGCAGCTCGCGCCGCGCGAGGAAGACGTGGTCGCTCCCGAAAACCTCCTTCGGCATGCAATACACGCAGCGAAAGTTGCAGCGGTCGGTGACCGAGATCCGCAGATCTCGCAAGGGCCGCCCCGAGAGTGTCGAGAGCCTCCATCCCGACGAGACTAGAGCATGAGGTACGAAACCGGGCTTCCCGCCTCGAGCTCGCCCTCGCCGCGCGGCACGAGCACGAGCGTGTCGGCGGTCGCCGCCTGCGCGATCATGTGCGACGCCTGCTTGCCGAGCGGCTCGAGCACGACTGCGTCGCCCTCCACGCTGGAGCGCGCCCTCACGAGGGAATCGCGCTTCCCGTTGCGGGCGACGGAGTGCGCGAGACGGCCGGGACGGAACGGCGGTCCCGGCTCGGCCGCCCCCTGCAACGCGAGCAGAGCCGGTCTGACGAAGAGCTCGAACCCGACCAGCGATGCGACCGGATTCCCCGGAAGGCCGAAGACCAGCGTCCGGCCGCGGGTGCCAAACGCGATCGGCTTCCCCGGCAATACCGCGACGCCCCAGAAGACCTCTTCGACATCGAGCAGGGCCTCGGCGCTGCGCACGAGATCGCGAGCACCGACCGACACCCCGCCCGTCGTGACGAAGACATCGGCCTCGAGTCCACGCTGGATCGCGGTCTGGATCGCGGGCAGGTCATCTCGCACGAACGGCAGACGCTCGACGATCGCGCCCGCAGACCGGAGCTGAGCCTCGAGCATCGGACCGTTCGAGTCGTAGATCTCACCTGGCCCAAGCGGCTCACCGGCAGCGCGCAGCTCCGTTCCGGTGGCCAGAACGACGGCCCGCGGCAGGCGTGCGCATCGGATCGTTGTCACCCCCGACGCCACGAGCGCCCCGACCTGAGACGCTCCGAGACGCACGCCCGCGTCAACAACGACGGCCCCGGCGGCAACGTCTTCGGCCCGCACCCGAACGTAGTCGCCGACGGAGACGCGGCCCGCGACGACGATCTCGTCGCCCCTGGCATCGACGTTCTCGATCGGCACCACGGCGTCCGCGCCGTCCGGGAGCACGGCCCCTGTCGCGATCGCGATCGCCTCGCCCCCCGCGAGCCCGCGTGCAGCAGGGAGCCCGGCGGCAGCGGAGCCGACCACCCGAAGCGTCCCCGGCGCGTCGCTCGCCCGCAACGCGAACCCGTCCATCGCCGAGCTCGGGAACGACGGGAGGTCGACGGCTGCCACCGCAGGCTCGGCGAGCGTGCGCCCGGCAGCGGCCTCGGTGGGAACCTCCTCCTGCTCGAGCGGCCGCGCCCGCTCGAGCACGAGCTCCAGCGCGTCGTCGATCGTCAGGAGCTCGTTCACCGGAGCCCAGCCTAGTCCACTCGCCGCCACCGGAACTCGCCGACTTGCTGGCGAAAGCTGGACCGCGTCTGTCGGAGGGCTCTTCTACTCAGGCGTGACGTAGGCGGCCGTGATGCCGCCGTCGACCAGGAACGTCGTGCCGGTCACGTACGAGGACTCGTCGCTGGCCAGGAAGAGCGCCGCCGCCGCGATCTCCGGCGCCTGGGCCAGGCGGCCCATCGGGAGGTGCACGAGCCGGCGGGCGTAGGCCTCCGGGTCGTCCTCGAACAGGTGCATCAGAAGCGGCGTCTCGACCGGGCCCGGGCAGAGGGCGTTCACGCGCACGCCGCGGCGGGCGAACTCGACCGCGAGCTCGCGCGAGAGAGCGAGCACTGCGCCTTTCGAGGCGGTGTAGGCGATCTGAGAGGTGGCGGCGCCCATCACGGCGACGAACGAGGCGACGTTGATCACGGAGCCGCCGCCGCGCTCGAGCAGGTGAGGGATGCCGTGCTTGCAGCCGAGGAAGACGCCGGTCGCATTGATCGTGTTCACCCGGTTCCACGTGTCGAGATCGACGTCGAGGATGGAGCCGTCCCCGGGTGGCATGATCCCCGCGTTGTTGTAGATCACGTCGATCCCGCCGTAACGCGCCACGACGGCCTCGAACAGCTCGGTGACGCTCTGCTCGTCCGCGACGTCGACGGGATGGAAGAACGCGTCCTCGCACTTCGCCGCCGTCTGCTCGCCCAGATACTGCGACACGTCGGCCACGCAGACCCGAGCGCCCTCGGCCGAGAAGAGCAGCGCCGCCTCGCGACCGATCCCGGCCGCCGCGCCGGTGATCACCGCGACCTTGCCCTCCAGCCGGCCGCTCATGCGGCGCGCCGTTCCTGCGCGTAGGAGCGCGCCTCTTCGACGAACGCCTCGAAGATCGAGTCGTCGGTTCCGACCTCCGGATGCCAGAGCACGCCGATCGCGAAGCGCCGACCCGGAGCCTCGATCGCCTCGACCGCCCCGTCCTCGGCGTGGGCCACCGCGACGAGCCCGGTGCCGAGCCGCCGCAGGCCTTGATGGTGGTGCGATTTCACGGTCGTCTCCTTCCCGAGGGTTCGTGCGAGCTTCGTGTTCGGTGCGATCCGCACAGTGTGCTCCAAGAACTGACCGGGCGGGTCGTGCTTGTGCCCGTCGTGCTCGACGACGTCGGGGAGGTGCTGGTGGAGATCGCCGCCGAGGCCGACGTTCAGGACCTGAATGCCGCGGCAGATCCCGAGCAGCGGCAGGTCGCGCTCGAGCGCGCCTCGCAGGAGCGCAAGCTCCGCATCGTCGCGCCGGCGGTGGACGCCGAAGGTCTCGGGATGCACCTCGGCATCGTAGAGCTCCGGGTCGATGTCCGAGCCACCGGTGAAGAGGATCCCGTCGAGCGCGTCGAGCGTCTCGTCCACGCCTCCCGCGATCGGCGGCACGAGCAGCGGCCGTGCGCCGGCCCGCTCGACCGCGTTCACGTAGTCGCTCGGAATCAGGGCCGCCTCGAGATCCCAGTAGCTCCAGCGGGCCTGTGTGACATACGTCGTGATCCCGACGAGCGGCATCATCTCGGTCAGTACAGCTCCAAGTACTCGTCCGTCTCCCAGTCGGTGACGGCATCCGCGAAGCGCTGGAGCTCGTACCGCCGCATCGCGCCGTAGGCCCGCACGAACTCGTCGCCGAGGAGGTCGGTCAGCCGCTCGTCGGCCTCGAGCAGCGCCAGCGACTCCTCCGGGCTCGTCGGCAGCTGCGGCTTCGAAGCGTCTTCCTCGGCCGGCGCGTGGGCCGGCGGCTCGAGCTCGAGCCCGTCGGCGATTCCGAGCAGGCCCGCGCCGAGCAGCACCGCCGCGACGAGGTAGGGATTCGAGAGCCCGGTCGGCGCACGGTTCTCGATGTGCCGGCTCTCCGCCGAGCCGCCTTTCAGCCGGATCAGCGCGCTGCGGTCCTCCAGCCCCCAGGAGACGTTCGTCGGGCTGAACGTGTGCCGCCGCTGCCGTTTGAAGCAGTTCACGGTCGGCGCGAGCAGCGCATAGCTCGAGCGCGCGTGACGGAGCTGGCCCGCAACGAAGCTCCGGCCGACTCCCGAGAGGCCCCACTCGCCACCGTCGTCGGCCATGACGTTCTCGCCCGACTCCCGGCTCAGCAGGCCGAGGTGGGTGTGGGCGCCGGAGCCGGCCGCGCCCGCGAACGGCTTCGACATGAAGGTCGCGACCAGCCCCTCGCGGTGGGCGAGCTCCTTGACCCCGTTCTTGAAGCTGTACGCCGTGTCCGGGCCGGCGAGCCCACGCCCCGGGGCGTAGTTGATCTCCCACTGCGAGCCGGCGTACTCGCAGTTCGCCGTGATGATGTCGATCCCGTACTCGCGCATCTCGTCGACGATCCGCTCGATCACCGGCACGAAGGTGTTCCGGACGGTGTTGAAGATGTGGTGGCCGCCGAAGAGCGGCTGGCGGTTCTCGCCGTCGAGGAGGTAGAACTCGGACTCGATTCCGAGCAGCGGCTCGTACCCGAGCTCGTGGCAGCGGTCGAGCACGCGCTGATAGACGTGGCGGGGGGCAGCCTCGAGCGCGCGCCCGTCGGCCCAGAACGTGTCGCAGATCATCCTGGCCGTCGCATCCGCCCAGGGGACGATCGCGGCGGTGGCGGGATCGGGACGCAGGAGCTGGTCGGCGTAGGCGACCTCCTCGTTGTAGAGCGTTCCGGGCACGACATCCGAGCGGCTGTCGAGCACGGCGGCACCGCCGTACATGTTGAGCCCGTCGCGCGAGTAGCTGACGACGTGGTCGATCGGGACGAGCTTCGAGCGGCTCGTGCCGTGCAGATCGGGCAGCTCGAAGCGCACGTTGCGGATCCCCTGCTCGCGCCAGCGCGCGACGACGGCCTCGACGGCGGCAAGGTCCTGCTCGCGTGTCGTCATTAGTGGTTGCTCCTCGTTCCGTTGTCCCAGAGACCGAGCTCGACGCCGAGCCGGCGGGCGAGCTCCTCGACCTCGCCCGCGACGGCGACCGCGGCAACCGCCAGGATCCCGCCCTCGTTGCCGTCGTCGCGCTCGAGCGCCGCCGCAACCGCGCGCGGAGGCTGGAGGTGACGCCCGTTCCAGCCGAGCGTCGGATAAGAGTCGTGCACGACGACGAGGGATCCACCCGGGCCGCGCAGGAGCAGCTCGAGCTCGCAGAAGTGGCCGACGTCCCAGTCCGCGGGCGGGCCCTCGACGTGGCGGCCGGAGAACTCGGCGAGCAGCTCCTCGGCGCAGGGGTGGCTGCCCCAGAAGCGGCCGGTCTGCACGTTCGCGAGCAGGCGCACGCCGCTCAGGCCGGCGACGCCCTCCTGGAGCGCCTCGACGGTCTCGGCGCGCCACGGCCCGCGCAGGGGAACGCAGCGCAGCGTACCTTCGGCCACGCGCTCGAGCGCGGCTGCGAGCGCGCCCGCGTCCGTGCCGGCGGCTGCGACCGGCGCGCGCGGGAACTCGAACCGGTAGCTGTTGCGGCTGGTTGCTCCCGGCGGGACGGAGCCGTCTTCCCGGTCGGGCAGGATCGTGCCGGCGTAGCGGGCGAGCAGATCCTCGTCGACCGGCTCCCGCTCGAACTCGTGGAACCCCGCGTCGCGCAGGATGCGCGCCGCCCAGAACGGCCCGCAGAGGAAGTTCTTCTGCTGCGCGGGCCTCTCGGCCTCACGGAGAAACGGCAGCGTGCCCATCAGACGGCGCGCTCGTAGCGCGCTTTCTCCCAGTCGCTGACGCCCTGCTGCCACGCCTTCAGCTCCCAGGCGCGCGAGACGGCGTAGTAGTCGCTGAAGGTGTCGCCGAGCGCGGCGCGCAGGCCCTCGTCGGCGGCGAAGGCCCGCAGCGCCGACTCGAGCGAGGACGGGAGCGGAGGCAGGTCGGCGCGCTCGGAGGCATCGCCTTCGACGGGCTCCGGCGGGGTCGCGCCGCGGCGGATCCCGTCCGCGGCGCCGGCCACGAGCGCCGCGAGCGCGAGATAGGGGTTTGCGTCCGCTCCCGGGCGGCGGCACTCGATGCGACAGCGCTCCGGCCGGTCGGAGCGGATCAGCCGCACGGCGGCGGAACGGTTCTCGAGGCCCCAGCTCGCATTCACCGGCGCGAAGTAGCCCGGCACGAGCCGCTTGTAGGAGTTCACGGTGGGGTTGAGCAGCAGCGAGGCCGCCGGCAGGTGGTCGAGGATCCCCGCCACCGCGGCGCTCACCGTGGCCTCGTCGGTGAACGCGTTCTCGGCCTCCCGCCAGAAGGAGAGGTGCACGTGCCCGCTCGAGCCCTCCTCTCCCGTGACCATCTTGGCGAGGAAGCTGGCCCTTAATCCGAGCGAGGCGGCGACCTCCTTGACTGCGAGCTTCAGGAGCGTCGCGTCGTCGGCCGCCTGGAGTCCGGTGCGGGCGGCGATGTTCAGCTCGAGCAGGCCGGGCCCGGCCTCGGTGTGCACCGCCGAGAGCTCGATCCCGAGCGCGTCGAGGGCGGGCGCGAGCCTGTCCCCGAGCTCGTTGAACCGGAGCACCTCGCCGACGCTGTAGCTGATCCCGCTCGAGAGCGGCCGGTCCTCGGCGTCACGGATCCGGATCTCGTATTCGAACGCCGCGAGGACGTCGTAGCCGAGCGCGCTCGTCGCTTCGAGCGCATGGCGCAGGACGTCGCGCGAGGCAAGCTCGCAACGACGACCGTCCGGCCAGTACGGAGTCGCGAGGCAGACCTGCCAGCCGGGTTGCCAGGAGAGCTCGTGCAGCGTGTCCGGCTCGGGACGGACGATGATGTCGCCGGCGCCCGTGCGGATGCCGAAGCGCTCGTAGTCGGTGATCGGCAGGTCGGTCGGGTCGAGCGCAAGCAGCAGGTCGGTGACGACGGCTCCGTCTCGGACGGCGGCCTCGAACGCGCCGGGGCGCAGCGCCTTGCCGCGGATCGAGCCGTTCACGTCCGGAAAGCCGAGCAGCACGAAGCCGTCCCCCGCAGTCCCGGCGGACTGTGCGCCGGGCGTCACGCGAGTCGCTCCTTCACCGTCTGGTCGACCTCGGCGAGCGCTTTCGCAAACCGGGAGATCATCTCGGCGAGCTCGGCGTCGGTGCTCGTGTAGGCGGGGGCGAGCAGCGTCTGGTCGCCGGCGAGCCGGTCCGGAGAGGTGTGGGAGGAGGTGACGAGGACGCCGTGCTCGTAGGCGACCTGGTCGATCAGCTCTGCGACGTCGAGCTCGGGCGGCAGGAAGGACGTGCCGTCGCGCGGATCGACGAGCTCGACGCCGAGCAGGAAGCCACGGCCGCGCACCTCGCGGACGAGCTCGAGCTCGCCGACGGCCTGCTCGAGCTCGTCGCGCAGGCTCGGGCCGCGCTGCGCGACGCGCTCGACGAGGCGGCCGCGAACGAGCTCGTCCAGCACCGCCAGCCCGACCGCGCAGGAAAGCGGGGCTCCGTCCCAGGTGTGCCCGTGCTCGAGCTCGCGCGACCCGGCGGCCAGCGCGTCGTAGACGTGCTCGCCGCAGAGCGTCGCCGCCAGCGGGAAGTAGCCTGCCCCGAGCCCCTTCCCGGCACTCAGCACGTCGGGCACGAGCGGGAGCTGCTGGTAGGCGAACCAGCTTCCGGTGCGGCCCATCCCGGTCACGATCTCGTCGAAGCAGATCAGGAATCCGTAGCGCTCTCGCCGCTCGGCGAGCCCGTGCCAGAACGAGTCGGGTGGGCTGTAGGCGGGCAGCGCGGCGCCGCTCACCGGCTCGCAGAAGAACGCGGCGATCGTCTCGGCGCCGGCCTCCGCGACCAGCCGGTCGAGCTCGTCGAGCGCGGCCTGGCCGGTGGGATCGAAGCGCCAGGTGCTCGGCGGCAGATGGAGGTGGCTGGAGAGGTAGTTGCCGAACGGCTGCCGCAGCCCCGGCCTGCCGGCGAGGGAGAGCGCGCCCATCGTCGCACCGTGGTAGGCCTGCGCGGGCGAGATGATCCGCCACCGCTCGGGCTCGCCCCGGTCGACGTGGTACTGGCGAACGAGCCGCAGCATCATCTCGTTGGCTTCCGAGCCTCCCGAGACGAAACGGACGCGCGCGAGCTCGGGCGCGGCCACCTCGAGCAGCCGCCGCGCGAGCTGTTCCTGCGGCTCGTTCGTGAACTGGTGGAAGTACACGTAGGCGAGCTGGTCGGCCTGAGCGGCCGCGGCGGCCACGATCTCGCTGCGGCCGTGGCCGAGGCAGGCGACCATGGCCCCGCCCGAGCAGGCATCGAGGATCTCGGTGCCGTCGCTGAGGAAGAGCCGGACGCCCTCGCCACGCTCCACGCTCGGATAGGCGAGGTCGAGGAAGCGCGAGAAGACGCTCGACTGGTCGGAGGCGATCTCGGCCGGCGTGCTCACGCTGCCCTCCTGCCGCGGCGCCGTCGGATCGCCGCCAGCACCGCCCGGACGCCCGTGTCGCTGTTGCGGACGTGCAACTCCGCCGCCCGAGCGGCGGCGTCCGGATCGCCGGCCGCCACCGCCTCGAAGATCGCCTCGTGCTCGGCTGAGAGCCGCCGGAGCCAGACCTCGCTCTCCGGCAGCAGGCTGAGGGCGTCGTTCAGCTCGAGCCGGATCCGCTCGGTTGCTTCCTCGAGGTAGCGGTTGTGCGTCGCAGCGGCGATCGCGAGGTGGAACTCCGTGTCGAGCCGCATGTAGTCGGCGTCGCTCGCGGCCGTCGCCATCCCTGCCAGCGCGCGTTCCATCAGCTCGAGGGCGCGCCTGGGCTTGCGGCTGCCACCGGCGGCAAGCTCCGCGATCTTCGGCTCGAGCAGCAGCCGGTAGTCGAGCAGCTGCTCGATCTCGGCCCGGCGCCGCAGCAGCCGCGCGGTCAGCTCGTCCATCGCCTGCGGGTCGTCGGTCGGGGCGAGCACGAAGGTGCCGCCGCGCCGGCCCCGCCGCGCCTCGACCAGGCGATCGGCCTCGAGCAGGCGCAGGGCGTGCTGGACGGTGAAGCGGCCGACCCCGAACATGGTCGCGAGCTCTCGCTCCGGAGGAAGCGCCTCGCCCGGCGTCACGAGCCGCAGCGCGATGTGCCGGCGGAGCTGCTCGGCGACGTAGTCGTGCGCGCGCAGCGGATGGATCCGGCCGAACTCGACCGGCGGCCGGCGGCCCTCGGCGGAGCGCGCCCGAGGGGCGGTGGCGACGTTCACGGGTTGCCCCCACGGACTCGGACCACGCGCTCGAGGAAGGTGTCCAGGAGCCTGTGCGACCTCGAGGCGGCCTGCTCGGCCAGCTCGTAGGTCTCCACGAGCAGCGCATCCGGGTCGACGCCCTCCTCGTCGAGCTCGTGCCGGTAGACGCGAACCCAGTCCTCCATGATCTGCGGCGTCACCTCGGGATGGAACTGGACGCCGAAGCTCTGCCCGATCGAGAAGGCCTGCGGCCCGACGTCGCTCTCGGCGAGCAGCGTCGAGCCCGGGGGTGCGTCGAAGGTGTCGAAGTGCCACTGAAACCACGGCCCCTCCGGCACGAGCTCGGGGTCTCGCGTCCGGATCGGGAGCCAACCGATCTCGGAACGCTCGGCGCGGTAGCAGCGACCGCCGAGCGCACGGGCCAGGAGCTGGCCGCCGAAGCAGATCCCGAGCACCGAGGCGCCGGACTCGTGCGAGCGCCGAAGCAGGTCGACCTCGGGCGGGATCCACTCGACGTGGTCGGCATACGCGGCGTGCTCCGAGCCGAGTGGGACGATCACGTCGTATTCGCCCGGATCGAGGTCGGGCGGCTCGATGTCGATCCGGAGCTCGTCGATCTCCGCTCCGTGCGCCTCGAGCCAGTCGTAGACCCGCCCGCCCGGCGTTGCGCGCTCGTGCTCGATGATCAGCGCGCGCAGCGTCCCGTTGCGGCTCATCGCGACTCGCCTGCCGGCGCGAGTGTCTCCAGCCGCTGCTCCGTCTGTGCCGCCACGTGCCGCACCGTGTCGGCGAAGCGCGCGACCATCTCGGCGAGCTCGGCATCCGAGCTCGTGAACGGCGGCGCGAACAGGCTCTGGTCGCCCGCCATGCCGTCCCGGGTCGGCTGCGTCGAGAGGATGATCAGGCCGCGCTCGAATGCCGCCTCGTCGATCCCGGCCGCGACGCGCAGCTCGGGGGGCAGGAACGACCGCCCGTCGCGGGGGTCGACGTAGTCGACCCCGAGCAGGAAGCCGTGGCCGCGCACCTCGCCGACCACGTCGATGCCGGCCAGCGCCTCCTCGAGCTCCTCGCGGAGCCGCGGGCCACGCCCGTGCACGCGGTCGACGAGCCCCTCCGAGCGGAGCACGTTGAGAACGGCGAGCCCGACGGCGCAGGGAAGCGGCGCCCCGTCCCAGGTGTGACCGAGCGAGAACCTGCGCGACCCGGCCGCGAACGCGTCGTAGACGGCCTCGCGCACGAGTACGGCTCCGATCGGCGCGTAGCCGGCCCCGAGGCCCTTCGCAGTCGCGATCACGTCGGGCACGAGCGGCGTCGCTCCGCCCGCGAACCAGGTGCCCGTGCGCCCGACTCCGGTCACGACCTCGTCGAACAGGACGAGGAAGCCGTGCTCCCGGCGGCGCTCCTCGAGCCCTTGCCAGAACCGAAGCGGCGGCGTGTAGGCGGGCAGGGCGGCGGCGCTGATCGCCTCGCAGAAGAAGGCCGCCACCGAGCCGGGCCCCGCCTGCTCGAGGGCGCGGTCGAGCGCTTCGAGCGCCGCCTCGCCGGTCGGGTCGAGCCAGCGCGTGCTCGGCGGAATGTGCAGATGGCCGGCGAGGTAGGGGCCGAGCGGGCCCTGGAGGCCGGGCCGGCCGGTTAGGGCAAGCGTCTCCATCGTCGGCCCGTGGTAGGCCTGCGCCTGGGAGATCACCTGCCAGCGGTCGGGCTCTCCACGCTCGACGTGGTAGGCGCGGGCGATCCGGATCGCCAGCTCGTTCGCCTCGGCCCCGCCGGTGACGAAGCGGGCGCGTGTGAAGCCCTCGGGCGCGACGCTCACGAGCTCCCGCGCGAGCTGCTCCTGCGCAGGGTTCGTCAGCCGCTCGTTGTGGATGTAGGAGAGCCGCTCGGCCTGGCGGCGCGCGGCCTCGACGATGTCGTGACGGCCGTGCCCGAGCGTCGCCGCCATCGAGCCGCCGCTCATCGCGTCGAGGTAGCGGCGACCGCGGGAATCCTCGAGCCAGACACCATCGCCGCGGACCGCAACCGGGTAGCGGCGGTCGAGCTCCGGCAGGAGCACGCGGGTCGTCGAGCTGTCGATGAGGGTGGCGTTCACCGTGTCTGGTCGAACCCCGGGCTTGGACCCGATCTGGGTCCTAATACTACACCGGCAGCCATCGGCGGCCTCCCGCGCGCTCCTGATTCCTCCACTACGATCCCGCTGTGGCCCGGCTCCGGCGTCTCCTGCAGGCTCTCGACCGCCGGTCGACGGCGACCGGCGAGGGCTGCTGCGTCGCAAGGTCGCAGACGGCCCTCGACCACACGCTTCGTCCCGGCTGAGCCATGCTCGCAGTCGAGCTCCAGAGATTCGGACCTCCGGACGGTCTGCAGGCGGTCGAGTTGCCGGACCCGATACCCGGACCGGGCGAGGTGCGAGTCGACCTCGTCGCGGCAGCGCTCAACCGCCGCGACTACTGGATCCGGGTCGGCGGCCGCGCGGCGCTGCCGGCGGTGCTCGGATCCGACGGAGCAGGCATCATCTCCGCGGTCGGCGAGGGGGTCAACGGAGCTCGCGAGGGCGACGAGGTCGTGATCAACCCTGCGCTCGGCTGGGGGGAGCGCGAGGACGCGGCCGGGCCGGACTTCCGGATCCTCGGCCTTCCCGACCAGGGGACGTACGCGGAGCGGATCGTCGTCGCGGCCGAGCAGGTGCGGCCGAAGCCGAAGCGGCTCTCGTGGCTCGAGGCGGCGGCCCTGCCGCTCGCCGGGCTGACGGCGTGGCGGGCCGTCGTCACGCACGCCCAGGCGGGGCCGGGCACGACGCTGCTCGTTCCCGGTGCCGGCGGCGGTGTCGCCGGATTCGCGGTGCAGATCGCGGCGGCGCTCGGATCGCGGGTGCTCGTGACGGCGGGCTCGCCCGCCAAGCTCGAGCGCGCCAGGTCGCTCGGCGCGGCGGCCGGGGCCCTCTATCGCGACCCGGACTGGCCCGAGCAGCTGGGCCCGGTCGACGCGGTGATCGACAGCGTGGGCGCCGCGGTCTGGCCGGGTGCGTTGCGCGCCCTGCGGCCCGGCGGGCGCCTGATCAACTTCGGCGACACCGGCGGCGACCACGCCGAGGTCGACGTCGACCGTCTGTTCTTCGCCCACCTGCGCATCCAGGGCACCACGATGGGCAGCCCGCGCGAGTTCGCTGCGCTGCTCGCTCACGTCGAGCAGGCCGAGTGGCGTCCGGCGATCGACAGCGTCTTCGCTCTGCGCGACACGGCCGCCGCCCACACTCGGCTCGAGTCTCCGGAACGGTTCGGCAAGGTGGTGTTGGTCGTGGACGAGGGGAGGGCCGAAGCCCTCCCCTCGTCGTCGGCCTAGATCCCGTCGTTGATCAGCCGCCCAACCGCGTCGAAGCGGTCGCGGTCCTTGTTCTTCCAATAGAAGGCTCCGCCGATAGCGGCGAGGAAGATGACGACATCGGCCGGGCCCAGGTAGTTCGCGTAGCCGAAGCCGCTGCCCAGGAAGCTGATGTTGGCGAACAGCAGGTAGAGCACGATCGCCTGGCTGACGAACGAGATCAGTGGTGCGAGCACCGTCTTCCAGATGTGGTGCTCGTCCGGGTGCTGCGTGCGGAAGTAGTTCCAGATCGCGACCGAGACGAGCGCCTGGACGGCGAGGATGATGATCACGCCCATCACGGCCATCAGCCCGTAGAGCTGCAGGTAGGCCTCGGAGGTCGGGTTGTGCGTGCCCGTGAAGTAGGCGAACGCGATCACGATCAGCGCCGCGATCGCCGACTGGGTGAGCGTCGCGATGTGCGGGCTCTTCCAGCGGGGATGCGTGCGACCGAGTGCCTGCGGCAGCATCCGCTCACGGCCGAGCGAGTAGAAGTACCGCGCGGCCGTGTTGTGGAACGCCATCCCGCACGCGAACGAGCCGGTGATGATCAGGTAGCTCAGGATGTCCTTCGCCCAGGTGCCGAGGAAGGCCTGCGCCGGGATGAAGAAGAAGTTGGCCGAGTTGTTCTGAGCGACGTTCGCCGCCGCGGCCGTCGAGCTGTAGCCGGAGAGCGACGCCCAGCTCGTGAGCGTGTAGAAGATCCCGAGCCCGATCACGGAGATGTACATCGCGAGCGGCACGATCCGCTTCGGGTCCTTCGACTCCTCGGCGTAGTTCGGGGCCATCTCGAAGCCGACCCACGACCAGAAGGCGAAGAAGATGCCGACGCCCGCACCGCCTGCCGCGAGCTTGCCCCCACCCGGGAAGCCCTTGAAGGCGTTGATGGGGTTGATCGCCGCGGCGCTGATGTGATGCCCTCCCTGGAAGAAGATGCCCCCGTCGAAGATGATCAGGATCAGCACCTCCGCGATCAGCGCGACGCCGAGAATGCGTGCCGAGACGCGGACGTCGAAGTAGGTGAGCAACGCGATCAGCCCGACCATCAGGAGCGCGAGCCAGAACCACCGGACGTGCACGCCGTGCTGAGCGAGCTTGAGGTTCAGGAAGTACGCGAACCCGCCGCAGAGGGAGGCCTCGAACACGGAGTAGGCGACGACCGACGCGAACGCTGCCCCGAGGCCGAGCTCGCGCCCGAGCCCGTGGCTGATGAACGAATAGAACCCGCCCGCGGCGGTGATCTTGCCGGCCATCGTGCAGTAGCCGACCGAGAAGATCGCAAGCACGATCGTCGCGAACAGGAAGCCCGCCGGAGTGCCGACGCCGTTCCCGAAGCCGACCGAGATCGGCGTGTTGAACAGCATCGCGGCGATCGGCGCAGAGCCCGTCACCGTCAGGAAGAGGACGCCGCCCAGGCCGACGGCGTTCTTGCGGAGGAAATGGACGTCCTCGCGTTGCGAGACGTCGTACATCGAAGCGCGGTCGGAGCCGGTGCGGCCCTCCGCGCCCGGCGGAACGTGAGTCCCGCCAGGTGTGACATCGCTCATGTACTTCTCCTTTCCCCGAGGCCCTGCCTCATGAGGTCGTCGACATGAAAACGTTCTTCAGCTCCGTGTAGTGGTCGAGCGCGTACGGTCCGAGCTCGCGACCGATGCCCGACTGCTTGAAGCCGCCGAACGGGGTCGTCACGCGCACGGAGCTGTTCGAGTTGATCGAGAGCGTCCCCGTCTCGACGGCCCGAGCCACGCGCAGGGCGCGCCCGCCGTTCTCGGTCCAGATCGACCCCGACAGGCCGTAGATCGTGTCGTTCGCGATCCGGATCGCGTCGGCCTCGTCCTCGAACGGGATCACGGTGACGACCGGGCCGAAGATCTCCTCCCGCGCGGCGCGCTCGTCGTTCGAGACGGGAGCGAGCACGGTGGGCGGGAACCAGAAGCCCGGACCGTCCGGCGCGCTGCCCCGGATCACGACCTTCGACTCGTCATCGACGAACGAGGCCACGCTCTCGCGCTGGCCGGCCGAGATCAGCGGCCCCATCTGCGTCGCCTCGTCGAGGGGATCGCCGACCCGCAGGCCGCGCACCGCCGGCTCGAGCAGCTCGAGGAAGCGGTCGAAGACCCGCCGCTCGACGAGGAGGCGCGCACGGGCGCAGCAGTCCTGGCCGGCATTGTCGAAGACGGCGGCCGGCGCCATCGCGGCCGCACGCTCGAGATCGGCGTCCGCGAACACGATGCTGGCCGACTTTCCGCCGAGCTCGAGCGTCACACGCTTGATCGACTCTGCGGCCAGCGCGCCGATCCGCCGGCCGACCACGGTCGAGCCGGTGAAGGCGATCTTCGCGACGTCCGGGTGCTGGACCATGCGCTCGCCGACGACGCGGCCGGGACCGACGACGACGTTCAGGACGCCTTCGGGCAGGCCCGCCTCGAGCGCGATCCGCTCGAGCTCGAGCGCCGTCAGCGGCGTCAGCTCGGCCGGCTTCAGCACGATCGTGTTCCCGGCGGCGAGCGCCGGCGCGACCTTCCAGCACGCGATCGCGAGCGGGAAGTTCCAGGGCACGATCAGCCCGACCACTCCGAGCGGCTCGCGGAAGGTCATGTCCACCCCGCCCTCGACCGGGATCGTGGCGCCGAGCAGTCGCTCGGGCGCACCGGCGAAGTAGCGGAACGTGTTCACAACCGTCGAGATCTCCCCGCGCGCGTTCGCCGCGATCGGCTTGCCGGCGTTGCGCGCCTCGAGCCGCGAGAGATCCTCGTGCCGAGCCTCGATCGCGTCTGCGATCCGCAAGAGCAGCCGAGCGCGATCGCCGGGCGAGACGGTGCGCCAGCCCGGGAAGGCGGCCTTCGCGCGGGCGACCGCAGCCTCGGCCTCGTCGATGCCGGCCTCGGGCACCTCGGCCATCACTGTCTCTGTCGCAGGCTCGAGAACGCTGAGAACCGTCTCCGTGCTGGTCGTCATCTCGCCTCCCAGGGCCGGTGCCCGTCGCAGGAAAGGGTTTTGAAATGAGTCCTTATCAAGTTCCCGGCCAGCCTGTCAAGCACGAGCGGGCGATTTCGCATGGCATACGGAGATCCTTCACCGACCCAACGCGGGACAACTGCTCTTGACGCTAAAGTCATCAGACATTAGACATCTTTTGGAACGGCAAATCAACCGGCAAGGGGAAGGGAGGCATCGGCATGTCGCGCTCGAAGCTCGCAGCGACGCTCTGCACGCTCATCACGCCGAGCTTCCGCACCGTCGGTGACGACGCGCCGGTAGCGCCGCGGGGCTGACGCGAATGGGCTACCTGATCGGCGTCGACGTCGGTTCGCAGAGCGTCAAGGCGCTGCTGATCGACGAGCATGGGCGAGCGCTGGCGAGCGCCAGCGCGCCGTGCGCCATGAGCCACCCGGCCGCCGGTTGGGCCGAGCAGCAGCCCGACGAGTGGAAGAGCGCGCTCGCGCTCGCCGTCCGTGAGGTCCGCGCGGCCGCCGGCGTCTCCCAGGACGACGTTGCGATGCTCGGCCTGGCCTGCCAGGTCGACGGCCTGGTCGCACTCGATGCCGGCCTGAATGCCCTGCGGCCCGCGATCATCTGGCTCGACCGCCGCGCGACGAGACAAGCGGCGGCGCTGTGCGCCGCCGCCGGCGAGGTCGAGCTCGTCACCCAGACCGGCCTGAACCCGGACGCGTCGCACACGGCCCCCAAGGCGATGTGGCTGCGCGACGAGGAGCCTGCCGTCTACGCGCAGACACGCTGGCTCGCACCGGTGAGCGGCCATCTCAACGGCTGGCTGACCGGCGAGGTCGTGCAGGACCACGCGAACGCCTCCTCCACCCTCCTCTACGACCTGCGCGAGCGCGCCTGGTCGAGCCGGCTGGTCGACCTCGCCGGGCTGGACGGCGAGCGCATGCCCCCGATCCGCTCGGCCGCGGACGTGATCGGGCCGCTGCGGCCCGACGCCGCGGAGGCCCTCGGGTTGAGCACGCGCTGCCGGGTGATCGTCGGCACCGGCGACGACCACGGCGCAGCGCTCGGTGCCGGCGCCCTCGATCCCGGCGTCGTCGTCGACATCACCGGCACCGCCGAGCCCGTCGCAGTGCCCTCGGCGGAGGCCGTCGTCGACGAGCAGCGTCTGGTCGAGACCCATGCCCACGCCGTGGACAACATGCTGCTCGTGGAGAACCCCGGCTTCGTCTCGGGCGGGAGCACCCGCTGGCTGGCGGACGTCCACGGGATCTCGCAGGGCGAGCTGTTCGCGCTCGCGGAGCTCGCGCCGCCGGGCTGCGACGGCGCGCTCTTCCTTCCCACCCTCTCGGGCTCGACCGCGCCGCGCTGGAACGACCGCATGCGCGGCGCGTTCGGCGGGCTGGCGATGAACCACGATTTCGGCCACCTCGCCCGAGCCGTCCTGGAGGGCTGCGCCTTCGCGCTGCGCGACATCGTCGACCGCTTCGCCGCTCTCGGGCTGGCCGGCGAGGAGATCCGAGTCGTGGGCGGTGGGGCGCGCTCGCCGCTCTGGCTGCAGATCAAGGCCGACGTCACCGGCCGGCCGGTCCGGCCCGTCCGCGGCGACTGGGCCACGAGCGCGGGCGCAGCGATGCTCGCAGGCGTCGCCTCCGGGGCCTTCGGCGACCTGGCCGAGGCGGCACACCTGTGCGTGGAGCTGGCTGCCGAGCCGATCCTGCCGCGCCCGGAGCTCGCCGCGACCTACGAGGCGTCCTACGGTGCCTACCGCCGGCTCTTCGACGGCGTCGAGGGGGCCCTCGCGTGAGCAGCGGCGCTTCGCTCTCGGCTCCGGATGCGGTCCGCGACCTGCAGGGCCTGCGCCGGCAGCTGGCCGCTGCGCCGGATGCCGGCGCGCTGAAGCCGCTCGGCCTGGGCGGCGTGCTGCTCGGAGCCGGCGTGCTGGATGCTCTGCCCGAGCTCGTCGGCCGCCTGCGCTCGAACGAGCACGAGGTCGTGCTGCTCGCCGACTGCCGCCCGATGGCCGGCGCCGGCGCCGACGCCGACGTCAAGGCGGCGATCGAGCGGCAACTGGAGGCGGCGGGTGTGCCGGTGCGCCGGGTGACGGTCGGCGACGCCGAGGCCCGCGTCCACGCCGACGCCGCGACGATCGATGCCGCCGCCGCGCACTGCGCCGGCGCGAGTGCCCTCGTCAGCATCGGCTCGGGCAGCGTCGCCGACGTCGGCAAGGCGGTGAGCACCCGGCTGGAGGGCCTGCCGCACGTCGTCGTGCAAACGGCCGCCAGCGTGAACGGCTTCGCCGACGACCAGTCGGTCCTGCTGGTCGACGGCGTGAAGCGCACGACGGCCACCCGCTGGCCCGAGCAGCTCGTGATCGACACCGACGTCGTAGCCCGCGCGCCCGCGCAGCTCAACCGGGCCGGCCTCGGCGACCTCCTGGCGACCTACACCGCGCCTGCGGACTGGCGACTCGCGGCTCTGGTCGCTCAGGACGACTCCTATTCACCCGTCGTCGTCGCCCTCGCGCGGGCCCATGTCGACTCGGCCGTGGGCGACGCGGCCGGGATCGGGGCCGGTGACCCGGCCGCGATCGAGAACCTCGCGGCGGCGCTCGCGCTCAGCGGGATCTCGATGGGTGTCGCCGGGCGGACGAGCCCGGGGTCGGGGATGGAGCACACCGTCAGCCATCTGCTGGAGATGGCCGAGCAGCCCGGTGACCCGATCCCGCTGCACGGCGCCAAGGTCGGCGCGCTGTCGGTGCTCGCCGCATTGCTCTGGACGCGCGTGCGCGACGCCGCACGTGCGGGCGGCCTGCACGCACTGCGCTTCCCGTCGGCCAACGAGATGCGCCCGCGTGTGCACGAGGCATTCGCGCACCTCGATCCCTCGGGCACGATGGGCAGCGAGTGCTGGCGCGACTACGCCCGCAAGCTCGAGCGCTGGCACGGCGCCCGCGAGGCGCTCTCGACGCTCCCGGGCCGCTGGGAGTCCTTCGATGCCGAGCTCGACTCGTTGCTGGCAGCACCCGAGCGCCTGGTCGGCGCACTACGCGCGGCAGGCGCTCCGACCCGGCTGTCGGAGCTTGGGGTCGCCGAGTCCACTGCGCGGTGGGCGCTCGCCAACTGCCACCTGATGCGCGATCGCTTCACCGTCGCCGACCTGGCGTTCCTGATGGGGCTCTGGGAGCCGGCCGACATCGACCTGCTGCTCGGCGACGCCTCCGTTCTGGGAGCCGGGCTTTGAAGCGTCCGGGCCTGTTCGCCGGCTACGCGCTCGACCTCGACGGCACCGTCTACCTCGGCGACGAGCTGCTGCCCGGCGCCGCCGAGACGGTCGGCGGGCTGCGGGCCGTCGGCGCGCGCGTGGTCTTCGTCACGAACAAGCCGCTCGAGACCGCTGCGCAGTACGCGGCCAAGCTCACGGCCCTGGGCATCCCGGCGGTCGCCGAGGACGTCGTGACTGCGGTCGAGGCGTTGATCCACTACCTCGACGCCCATCACCGCGGGCATTGCCTGCTGCCGATCGCCGAGGAGGTCGTCACCGAGCGCCTGCACGCCGAGGGCTTTCGCGTCAGCGACGACCCGGCGGACGCCGAGGTCGTCGTCGTCTCCTTCGACCGCACGTTCTCCTACGCCAAGCTGCACGCCGGCTTCCGCGCCGTGCGCGAGAACCGGGCCGCGATCGTCGCGACCAACCCCGACGCGTACTGTCCGACCCCGGAAGGCGGCCTGCCGGACTGCGCCGCGATGCTGGCCGCGCTCGAGGCCTGCACCGGCGCGCGCGCCGAGGCGGTGGTCGGCAAGCCGAGCCGCTACATGGCCGACGCGTTCCTGCACCGGCTCGGCGTCGCGCCGGACGAGGTCGCCGTCGTAGGCGACCGCGTGAACACCGACGTCGCGATGGGCCAGGAGTTCGCCGCGGCAGGAATCCTCGTGCTGACCGGCGCGACAAGCGCCGCGGACGTCGCACAGGAGAGCGTCAAGCCCGACTACGTCCTGGACGGAATCCACCAGCTGCTGCCCCCAACCCAGCGAGGAGCTCCTTCGTGATCGAGTTCATCTTCATGCTGACCCACAACGACGCCACGGTCGAGAACGCCCGCGACGTGATGGTCGAGCTGCAGGAGAGCGGCCTGCGCTACGTCGGCTTCAAGGACATCGGCGCCTCGCCCGCGGTGCTGAGCGACGTTACGACTCTCGCGCACGAGGCCGGCATGGAAGTGATGCTCGAGATCGTCACGACCAGCAAGGACGACGAGCTGCGCTCGCTCCGCGCGGCGCTGGAGATCGGGGTGGACTGGGTGCTCGGAGGCACCCATCCCGAGGCGGGCGTCGAGATCCTCAGGGGCAGCGGCGCCTTCTACTGCCCGTTCCCGGGCACGGTCGAGGGGCATCCCAGCGTGCTGAAGGGCAGTCAGGAGCAGATCGCAGCCCACGCACGCGAGCTCAGCGCCACCGAGGGCGTCCACGGCGTCGACCTGCTCGCCTACCGGCACGAGACCCTCGACCCGCTGGCGCTGACACGCGCGGTCGTCGCCGCCGTCGACGGACCGGTGATCGTGGCCGGATCGGTGGCGAGCCTGGAGCAGATCGCCGCTCTGCAGTCCACGGGCGCCTGGGGCTTCACGATCGGCGGAGCGATCTTCGAGGGCCGCCTTCCGGGCGGGCCGACGGTGGCCGGGCAGGTCGCCGCCGTGCTCGCGGCGGCCGGAGAAACGGTAGGGCCCGCCTGATGGCGGCGACCCGAAAGCGCCCGTCGCTGGTCGAGCAGGTCCGTCAGGGTCTGCTCGACGATCTGATCGACGGCAAGCTCGCGCGTGGAGCGAAGCTGCCGAACGAGAGCGAGCTGGCGCTGCGCTTCCGGGTCAGCCGCGCCACCCTGCGCGAGGCCGTGTTGGGGCTGCTCGAGGCCGGCTATCTCGCCCGCCGCCACGGCTCCGGCACCTACGTCACCTACGCGCCGCGCAGCCGGCACGCGCTGGAGACCTCCGTCTCCTACACGGCGATGATCCGCGAGGCCGGGCACGAGCCTGGCGAGCACGTCGTCAGCAAGGAGCTGCGGCTGCCGAGCGAGGTCGAGCGCAGCCTCCTGAACCTCGATGAGGGCGCGCGCGTGGTCGAGGTCGAGCGTGTGCGTCTCGCCAACAAGCGCCCGGTGATCTACTCGCGCGACCGGATCCCGGAGGCTCTGCTGGGCGACGTCGCGCCGGATCGGCTGGACAGCTCGCTCTACGTGATCCTCGAGTGGGCCGGTCATCCGGTGACACACGCGAGCGCGCGCCTGATCCCGACGCTCGCGGATGCGAAGGTGGCCCGGCTGCTCGAGATCAAGCGCGGCACACCGCTGCTGCACATCGATCAGGTCGACTACGACAGCGCCGGTCACGCGGTGATGCTCTCGCACGAATGGCATCTCGCCGACGCTTTCGAGCTGATCGTCAACCGCCGCTCCTTTCCGACAGCCGACGAGACTTGACGGCAGGTAGCCCTCCCGGCTCGCGTCTCGACCCCGGTAGCCGGGCGACGACACTGGCCGCGCTCGGCGAACAGACCTTCGACCTCCTGGTCGTCGGCGGCGGAGTCACGGGCGCCGGGATCGCGCTCGACGCGGCGACGCGAGGCTTGAGCGTCGCGCTGGTCGAGCAGGACGACTTCGCAGCGGGCACCTCCAGCCGCTCGAGCAAGCTCATCCACGGTGGCCTGCGCTACCTGGAGCAGCGCGACTTCGGACTGGTTCGCGAGGCGCTGCGCGAGCGACGGCTGCTGCTGACGCGCATCGCGCCGCATCTCGTGCGCCCGGTGCCGTTCCTGCTGCCGCTACGCCGCCAGTGGGAGCGCGGATACTTCGGCGCAGGGCTTGCGCTCTACGACGGGCTCGGCGGCCGGCACCCGGAGCTGCCGCGCCACCGTCACCTCGGGCGCCGCGCCACGTTGGCGGCCGCGCCGGGGCTGCGTGAAGATCAGTACGTCGGCGCAATTCGCTACTTCGACGCCCAGACCGACGACGCGCGCTTCGTGCTGACGCTGCTGCGCACGGCACTGGCACACGGCGCGAAGGCGCTCTCCGGTGTGGCGGTGACCGGATTCGTCGGCGAGCAGCGGATCGAAGGCGTGCGGCTCCACGACAGCGAGACCGGCGCGCAGCTCGAGGCCCGGGCCAAGGTGACGGTGCTCGCCGCCGGCGTCTGGTCGGGCGATCTCGAGGCACTGGCCGGCGTCGCCCAGCCGATCGCGATGCGCCCGTCGAAGGGCGCGCACGTGCTCGTGCCACGAGACCGCCTGGAGCTCACCGACGCGCTGATCCTGCGCACCGAGCGCAGCGTCCTGCTCGCGATCCCGTGGGGCGAGCATTGGCTGATCGGCACAACCGACACGCCGTGGGAGCTGGGTCGCGAAGCGCCGCTTGCTTCCTCGGCCGACGTCGACTACCTGCTTGACCACGTCAACCGGGTGCTCCGCCGGCCATTGACGCGGGCAGACGTCAGCGGCGCCTTCGCCGGGCTGCGCCCGCTGGTCGACTCCGGGGTCGGCGACACGGCCAAGGTTTCGCGCGAGCACGTCGTGCGCGGGCCGCGGCCTGGACTTGTGACCATCGCGGGCGGCAAGTTCACGACCTACCGCGTGATGGCAGCCGCCGCCGTCGATGCGGCCGCACGACAGATCGGGGCCCAGATCGATCCCAGCCGCACCGCCGACGTGCCGTTGATCGGGGCCGAGAGCCTGGACGCCGCCCGCGCCGAACTGGCCGCATCGAGCCTCGGCGCTGACGACGCCGACCGGCTCCTCGAGCGCTACGGCGCCCTGGCCGTCGAGGTCGGCGCCACGGCCGAGCACGATCCGGCACTGGCCGCCACGCTGCCCGGGGCAGCTCCCTATCTCGCCGCCGAGGCCGCCTACGCAGTCAGCCACGAGGGTGCGCTCCGCCTGGACGACGTGCTGACGCGGCGCACGCGGATCGCGATCGAGGCACCGGACCGCGGTCACGCCGCGGCACCGGTCGTGGCGGAGCTGATCGCGGGCCCGCTCGGCTGGTCGGCGCAGCGGCAGCGCGACGAGGTCGCAGGCTATCGCGCTCAGTTGGACGTCGAGCTGTCTACGAGAACGGGCTGAACGATCCGAGCCGGACGCGGCTCGTTGCCGAGCTCCGCGGCCAAGAGCTGTCGCCTGCCGGCGCTTCGCGCCCCACGCAGGACGGGCGACAGCAGGAAGACGGCGCAGAGAGCGCACGCGGCAAGTTGCTCGGCGAGCATCACGAGCCCGGCGAGCGTCTGGTCGGCAGACAGGGAGAGCCCGAAGAGACGCACGCCCTGATGCGCGTAGGCCGGGTAGAGCGGAGCAGCGAGGACAAGCGCACCGCCGAGGGCGAGCGCGAAGGCCGCCATCGCGACCGCGCAGCCGAGGCGTTCCGAGCGGCGCAGTGTGTTGCGACGGGCGGGGTCGACGATCTGCGCCCAGGCGAGCAGGCCGACTGCCACGAACGAGAGATGCTCGAGATCGTGCGCCGTCTGGTGGGTGAGCGCGTAGTCGTACGCCGCGGGAATGTGCCAGGCCGCAATCACGAGCGCCCAGACGCCGAGGCTGACACGAGGGCGAAGCAGGACGGTGAGCACGCTCCGCACGCGGGAGCTGTGCGCGACGAAGCGCAGGAGCGGGCTCGGCACGAAGAAGAAGAGGAGAGGCCCGCGGAGCGCGACCAGGGCGAGCGCCGGCGCCACGTCGCCGATCAGGACGTGCTGGAGCATGTGGGCCGAGATCAGAGAGGTGTCGGCTCCGTCCAGAGGCGAGATCAGCGCGAGCGTTCCGAGCACGGCCGCGAGCAGGAAGAGCCCGGCTCGAGACCAGCTCGCGTGGTCGCTGCGCCCGCGCCGGCGGAGCCGCACGAACGCACTGCCGAAGCGCAGGAGCGCAACCGCAGCGCCGGCGAGGACGAGCGGCGCCGGATCCCAGGCCGTCCAGCTCACGCGAGGAGCGTTTCCGCCGCGGCCACTGCGTCGTGAATGCCTCCGCGAGCGTGGCTGAGTCGCCCGCCCGGCCGCGCGTGCCGGACGGCGACGATCTCCCCCATGATCGAGAGGGCCGTCTCGGCCGAGGACGCCGCGCCGATGTCGAGGCCGATCGGCGCGGCGATGCGATCCAGCGTTGCGGGATCGACGCCGGCGGCGGCGAGGCGCTCGCGCCGCAGGACCTGCGCCCGCCGGCTCCCCATCGCACCGATGTAGCCGGCCGGAGAGGCGAGCGCGGCGAGCAGCGCCGCATCGTCGAGCTTCGGGTCGTTGGTGAGCACGGCGATCGCCGTTGCGGGATCGATCGGCCCGAGCTGCGCGAACGCCTCCTGCGGCCACGCGGCGATCACCAGCTCGGCGGCGGGGAAGCGCTCGGCGCTGGCAAAGCGCGCCCGCGGGTCGACGACGAATGCACGCCACCCGGCCAGCGCCGCGACAGCCGAGAGCTGCGCGGCGAAGTCGACGGCGCCCACGATGATCAGCCGTGGGGGCGGGGCCGTGACGTCGACGAAGAGCTGCACGCCGTCGTGCTCGTGCAGCTCGCTGCGCTCCGACCACAACGCCTCTTTGGCGAGCGCAGCCGCGGCCGCGTCGAGCGCCCCGTCGCCGAGCGTGCCCTCTCGCTCACCCGCCGCGCCGAGCAACAGCTTGGCGCCCGGGTGAGGGGATCCGCCGATCGCGGTGACGAGCGCCGCGCGCTCGCCGCGGCGGGCGCAGCCGTCGAAGCGCGCCTGCACGCTCGCCGGCTCGTACACCTCGACCCAGATCGAGATCTCGCCGCCGCACGGCAGGCCGACGTCCCAGGCATCGCTGTCTGCGATGCCGTAATGGAGCAGCCGCGGCTCGCCTCCGGCCAGGATCTCCTCTGCGACCTCGACCACCGCGCCCTCGACGCAACCGGCCGACACCGCACCGACGATGGCGCCGTGCTCGTTGACCGCCATCTTCGTTCCGGCAGGCTGCGGCGCGGACTTCTTCGTGTCGACGACGGTCGCCAGCGCGACGCGGTCGCCCTGCTGCGTCCACGTCTCGACGGCGTCCAGGACCGCGGCCATGTTCCTTTCCGAGGAGAAATCCGGTCGCGCGGAGACTACCGCCAAAGCGAGCGCGCTCGCCACACCGGAACTAGGATCCGTCCGGTGGCCCCCGGCGCCGTCGAGTCGGCTTTCGCGCAGGCGGCGGCCGCCGACGGGATCGTGCTCGGGAGCGGGTCGTTCGACTGGCTTTGCGAGCAGGGTCACATCGGGCTCGAGCGCGTCGCGAAAGCGCGGCGAGACCCGGCCCTGGTCGTGCCCGTGACGGCGGCCGTCCAACAGCTCGCCGCGATCTTCGCCCGCCTGAAGGGGGACAGCGCCGTCCTCGAGGCGTCGCGCGAGAACCTGCTGCTCCCGGTCGATCTCGTGCACGAGCCGACCGGGACGCTGATCGAGGTCGACGGATTGCCCCACTTCACCTCGTTCCGGCTGGCCACCCTCGAGCTCTATCCCGCCGATGCGGCCGTGGGGTTCGACCTCGACGAGTACAGGGAGCTGTGCCGCGCCCGGGCGCCGGAAACCGACGGCCTCTTCCGCGGCCTGGCCGCGAAGAGCTTCGGCCTCGGCGGCGTGCAGCGGGAACGCGCCTACCACGATGCGCTGCGCGACCTCGCCACTCCGGCGATGGGCCATCCGCCGCTGCTCCGGATCGCAGCCGTCGACGGTAACGGCGAGGCCGCCTACCGCCGCCGGCGGCCGACGCTGCTTCGGCTCCTCGGCTCCTGATTCAGCGAGCGGGCGCGTCCGGCTCTTCGGTCACCGCAACGTTGACCGTCGAGCACCGCCCACAGCGGACCCGCACCTTCTTCGTCATCTGCAGCGCGTGCATCCCGGTGGCGAGGGTGTTGCCGCAGACGACGCAGACGTAGTCGTCCGGGCCGTTGCCACGGAAGACAGGCCTGTCGGGGTCATCCTGGATCGCGGTTCCGCCGTCGAAGGGCACCTCGCCCTCGCGGATCCGGCGCATCGTCACGGTCGCCACCTAGTCGCTCTTCCGGTCTTGCCGCCGTGCGAGCCGCCCACCCTCGCGCCCATAGCGGACGGCGACGAGCTCGGCCATGATCGCAAGCGCGATCTCCTCGCCGCTGCGGCCGCCGAGGTCGAGGCCGATCGGGGCGCTGATGCGTTCCAGGTCGGCCTCTCCGACGCCGGCGGCCAGCAGCCGCTCCCGGCGCTCCGCCTGGGTGCGCTTGGAGCCGAGCGCGCCGATGTAGGCGGGCTCGGCGCCGAGCGCGAGCCGGATCGCCTCGTCGTCGATCTTCGGGTCGTGAGTGAGGATCGCGAGGTAGGTCGCGCGGTCGATCCCGCCGAGCTGCTCGAGGGCGGGCCCGGGCCACGCGACGATCACGTCGATCGCGTCGGGGAACCGCTCGCGGGTCGCGAACCTGGCCCGCGGGTCAATCACGTACGGCCGCCAGCCGGTCACGCGCGCCAGGTGGGCGAGGTAGCCGGCGGACTCGACCGCGCCGAAGATCAGCACGCGCGGCGGCGGGGCGGTGACGTCGATGAACAGCTCGCCGCGCAGCTCGGAGCGCTCGGCCCACATCAGCTCGCCGGCGTCGGCGAGTGCCCGGGCGTCGAGCGCGGCGTCGCCGAGCGTCCCTTCGTGCGTGCCGTCTGCCCGCACGAGCAGCCGTTGGGCGGCATGCGGCCCGCTCACGGCGGTGACCAGCGCCGCGCGCCCGTCTTCACGGACGATCGCGGCGAACGAGCTCTGGAGGCTCACGGCTCGTAGCGCTCCACCCAGACGTCGATCTCGCCGCCGCATGGAAGACCGACCTCCCACGCGTCGCTGTCCGGGATGCCGTAGTGCAGGAGCCGCGGCTCGCCGCCGGCCAGCACCCCCTCGGCCGCCTCGACGACGGCACCCTCGACGCAGCCGCCGGAGATCGCGCCGTACACCTCGCCACGGTCGTTCACGGCCAGCTTCGACCCCGGCGGCCGGGGCGCGGAGCGCTTGAACCCGACGACGGTGGCCAGCGCGACGCGGTCGCCCCGCGCGACCCAGCGATCGACCTGCTCGAGAACGTCCTTCATCGCCGCGGAGGGCTCGAGGCGCGCACGCTCAGAGCTCGGCGAGCTTCCCGGCGAAATCCGCGATCAGAGCGTCCAGCACGCCGACTAGGACTCCCTCGCCCATCGACGCGGCCTTGCCCGTGATCTGCGCATTCGTGTCGATCGTCCCGCCGCCGTCTCTGAGCGTGAACACGACGGTCGCGTTCGCGTGCCCCTGGCCGCCGGCCTCCCTCGACTTGACGCTCATCACCACCCGGTGGGCCGCGGCGTCCTGCTCGACGATCTCGACGGTGCCGGTGAACGTCATCGACATCGCCCCCATCTTCACCTTGATCTCGGCCTTGACGGAGGTCGGCCCGGTCGCCTCGAGCACGGTGCCTCCTTCCACGCACGGCACGACACGCTCGAGGTCGAGGATCGTCGCGTAGCTGTCGTCGATCGGCTTCGCGGTCGAGAAAGAATGTTCGAGCTTCGTCGCCATCCGCGTTCTCCTTCGTCTGCTGCTGCCTACTATAGGCTCAGCGCGTGTCGATCCCAGTAGGCACGCATCGGCTCGGACCCGCCAACGCCACGCTGTCGGTGAAGACCGGACGAACCGGTGCGGCGGCCAAGGCCGGACACAACTTGCTGATCGACGTCACCTCGTGGGAGGCCACTCTCGAGGTCGGCGCGGATGCCGCCATTCTGAGCATCGCGCTCGCTGCCGACGCGACCTCGCTGCGAGTGCGCGAGGGCACGGGCGGGATGCAGGCGCTCGGAGACGACGACAAGGCGAGCATCGAGGAGACCATCAACGATGAGGTCCTGCAGCGTCAGCCGATCGCGTTCCGCTCGACCGGCGTCCAGGCTGCCGCCGACGGCAGCGCGATCACCGTACAGGGCGACCTGACGCTCGTCGGAACGACCCGTCCGATCGCGTTCGACGTCGCCGTCGCCGGCGACGGCAGGCTCAGCGCCGCCGTCGTCGTCAAGCAGAGCGACTGGGGGATCAAGCCTTACTCGACGCTGTTCGGAGCGCTGAAGGTCGTCGACGACGTTGAGGTCGTCGTCGAGGCCGCCTTGCCGCCGAGCTGAATCTCGGGCCAGCTCAGTCACGGTAGACGGTCTGCGCGTCGAGCCCGCCCTCGACGCCCGGCGGCAGGGCGCCCGTGCCGTGCGCGTAGAGAGCGATCTCTTCGACCGTCCGGGTTTCCGCAGCACCGTCTCCGCTGCTCGAGCTCCAGGCTCCGTTCGACCAGGTGAGGGTCTCGGGGGCGGCTCCCAGCGCCATGCCGGCGAGCAGCTGCCCTTTGTCGCGGATCTTGGCGGTGGTGCTGACGATCGCCGCCGCCGTTCCCTCGGACGGGCTCGTGTTGTAGCCGTGACCGACGCCGAAGCGGTCGGTGTCCGCGGGGACGACCTTCACGTCGAGCGCAGGGATCCCGAGCTCGCCGGCGACGAGCTCGGCGTACTGGTGCTCCTTCCCGTCGGACTCGGTGGTCAGGCTGAGCACCATCTTGCCGGTCGGGTGGACGCGCAGAAAGACTGCTCGGTACGCCTCGTTAGCCATGGCTGGATCTCCTCGTTGTTGATGGGTCGCTGGTCATCGCTCGCTCTCGGAGCCAACTGCTCGGCCCTCGTTCGCAAGGCGCCGGCGCTCCTGGTGGGCAGTGAGCGCGTTGTGCTCCTCCAGGTCACAGAACGAGGGCTGCGGTCCGCCGAGCGGGTGCGGAGGCACCGCCGGCCGCTCGCAGCCCGGGTAGATGCACGTCTTGGTCGAGCTCTCAGTCATCTTCGGCAACTCCTTTCCCGCATGCCAGTCGATTCTCAGCCGGTCTCATCGGTCACCCATCCAGGCGTAATGTTGCCTCTCCTGGGGCCGTGCCCGCTGGGCATTCCGACCGAGCTGCCCGGAACGGGGGTGGCACTCGCCCACGGCTCGTCTGCGTCGGGCTCGGCAGCGGGGGGCAGCGTCCAGCGCGCCACCGGGTCACGGAGCTCCCTCCGCTCGACGGCGATCGCCTCGACGACCTCGCCGAGCGCGTCGAAGCTGTGGCCGCTCACGAGCGCGTCGCAGTACGGCAGGGCTGCAACCATGCCGCCGGACCGCACGGAGAAGGCGTCCGCGCTGACCCGCGGATTGACCCAGACGATCCGGTGGGCCAGGCGTGCCAGGCGCTCCAGCTCACGTCCCACGAGCATCGGGTCACCGCGTTCCCAGCCGTCGGAGAGGATCACGATCACGGCGCCGCGGGCCATGCCCCGACGTCCGTGGCGGTCGTTGAACTCGCGCAGCGCATCGCCGATCCGGGTCCCGCTCGACCAGTCGGGCGCGGCCTCGGCGGCGCGCTGGATCGCGCGCTCGGGGTTGCGAGACGCAAGCGCGCGGGTCAGACGGGTCAGCCGCGTGGCGAAGACGAACGCCTCCGCATCCGGGCCGCTGCCGGCGGCGCAGGTCAGGAACTGCAGGTAGGCGCGCGCGTAGGGCTCCATCGAGCCGGAGATGTCGCACAGCAGCACGAGCCTCCGGCGGACGAGACGACGGTGCCGGCGCGCCAGCCGGATGGGGTCGCCGCCCGTGCGCAGGCTGGCGCGCAGCGTCCGTCGCAGGTCGACGCGCTCCCCGTGGCGTCCCCTGTCGTAGCGGCGGGTGAGCCGCAGCGGGGTCGCCAGCTGCAGGTGCGCCATCAGCCGGTAGAGCTGCGCGAGCTCGTGCGGCTCGAGCCGGTCGAAGCTCTTGCCGGCGAGCACCTCCTCGTCGCTCGCCATCGCGAGCGGCACGTCGACCTCCGCCGCATCCTCGTCCTCGCCGCTTGCTCCGGGGGGTGACGACGACGCTCTCGCGCCACGGCCCAGGTCACCCGAGTCCGAGGTCTTGTGCTCGACCGCCGGCCGCGCGTCGGGCGGCGAGGCGACGGTCTCGGCGTCGGCAGGCTCGAAGCGCTCCGGCCCGGCGGGGCTGCCGAAGATCGAGAAGAAGACCTCGTCGAACGCTTTCACCTGCGCCGGATCGCTCACGAGCGCGGCGCGCGCCGTCCAGTACAGCCGGCGGCGGGTGATCGGCGCCACCAGAGTCAGCGCCCGCGCGAAGTCGGCCAGGCGGCCGGGCGTCATCGGAACGCCGGCGGCGTGCAGGCGTTGGCTGAGCGCCCCGGCGAGCGGCGGCAGGTCGAGGTGGATCGTCTCCACCCCGAACACCCGACCCGTCGCGCCGGCGTCAGTCACCGGTGCGCACGAGCTGCTCGAGTCCGGCCGCGCGGATCACTTCCTGGTCCTCGCTGTACTTCAGCACCGACCCGAGCGTGCGGTCGAGAGCCTCGACGTCCAGGTGCTCGATGCCGAGCAGGCTGAGCGCCGCCAGCCAGTCGATCGCCTCGGCGACGCCCGGCGGCTTCTGCACGTCGCTCTCGCGCATCCGGGAGACGGCGTTCGCCACCTGGACCGCCAGCGTCTCCGACGCGCCCTTCACGCGGCGGCGCACGATCTCCACCTCGCGCTGCGGCGTCGGGTAGTCGATCCAGTGGTAGAGGCAGCGGCGCTTGACGGCGTCGTGGAGATCGCGGGTGCGGTTGGAGGTCAGCACGATGATCGGCGGATGCGTCGCGGTGATCGTGCCGAGCTCGGGGATCGTCACGCTCGCCTCCGCGAGCAGCTCGAGCAGGAACGCCTCGAAGTCGTCGTCGGCGCGGTCGATCTCGTCGATCAGCAGCACCGCAGGCCGGGGGCCCGGATGCTCGAGCGCGCGCAGGAGCGGCCGGCGGATCAGATAGTCCGGGCCGAACAGGTCGTCTTCGCGAAGGGATGCGCCGCTCGCGTCGGCGAGACGGATGCCGAGCAGCTGGCGCGGGTAGTTCCACTCGTACAGCGCCTCCGCCGCGTCGATCCCCTCGTAGCACTGCAGACGGACGAGCGGCGTGTCCAGCACGAGCGCCAGCGCCTTCGCGGCCTCGGTCTTGCCGACCCCCGACTCGCCCTCGAGCAGCAACGGCTGCGGCAGGCGCAGGCTCAGGAACAGCGAGGTCGCCAGGCCCTCGCCGACGAGGTAGTCGACGTCGGCGAGCCGCCGGGCAAGCGTCTCGATGTCGGGCACGAGCCGGCGGATCTCGCCCGTCGCCTCGCCGGTCACCTCCGGCGGGCTCATCCGGCGGCCCGGCCCGCGAGGACCGCCTCGTAGTCGGCTTGCGTGTCGACGTCGAGCGGGATCCGGCCTGCGACCGGCACCTCGGTCACCTCGTGTGCGCGCTGCTCGAGCAGCCGCCACACGCCCTTGTCTCCGTGCAGCTCGGCAAGCTCCGGGAACGTGGAGCGCGCGAACGCGATCGGGTGCCCGCGCCCGTCTTCGTAGCGGCAGACGGCGAGCGGCGCGCCGTCGCGGCCGGCGAGCAGCGCCGAGACGGTGGCCGCGGTCACGCCCGGCTGGTCTCCGAGCAGCAGCACCAGGACGTCGCAGCGTGGGTCGACGGCGTCGAGCGCCGCGGCGATCGACGACGAGCAGCCCGCTCCATAGGCGTCGTTGACGATCACGTCGGCACCCGCCAGATCCACCCTCACGCGCACCTCGTCCGCTGCGGCGCCGAGCACAACGACGAGCTGGTCGAACCCGCACGTGCGCGCGGTGCCGACGACCTGGCCGAGCAGCGTGCCGTCGCCGTGGGGCAAGAGCTGCTTCGGGCGGCCCAGGCGGCTCGAGCCGCCCGCGCCGAGCACGAGCCCGGTCACAAAGGGGTCAGTCGGCGACGACGGCATGCTCATGCTGTGCTTGGAACTTGGTCTTGCAGCCCTCGCAGCAGAAGTAGACCGTCTCCCCCTCGTACTCGACCGAAGGCGTGCCCGCCACCGCTGCGACCGTCATCCCGCAGATCGGGTCGACGGCGAGCGGCGCCGCGGTCGAGCTCGCCGCGGCGGGAACCTGCGCGGGCTTCGGCGCGGCGGCGCGCTCGCCACGGCGGACGGCGACGATCTTCGCGAGGATCGAGAGACCGATCTCGGCCGGCGTTCGGGCGCCGATGTCGATGCCTGCGGGCACGTCGATCAGCCCGAGCAGCTCGTCGGGCACCCCGTCGCCGCGCAGGTCGGAGAGCACGCCGGCGCCACGCTTGGGGCTGGCCACGAGGCCGATGTACGGCACGCCGGCTTCGAGCCCGCGCCGCAGGGTGTGCAGCTCGTCGCGCCCGTGCGCCGCGACGACGAGCGCGAGATCGCCGCTCGCCGGCTCGGGGGCGCCACCTTCCACAGCGACCAGGTCGAGCCCGAGCTCCGCGCCGAGCCGCCGGACCGCCGCCGCAATCGGCGTGTCCCCGACGACCAGCACCCGCAGCGCGGGCAGGACGGGCTCGAGGAAGAGCTCGATCCCGCCACCCGACAGGCACGGGTTCCTGACGGTCACGGCTCCATCCTCGGTCGCCACCGCCTCGCCGGCGCCCACGTCCCCTGCACCGGTATCGGGAAGGATCCGCAGCAGGACGGCCTCGCCCTTCTGCAGCGCCTGCAGCGCCTGCGCGCGCACGCTCTGCTCGGCGCAGACACCGCCGACGAAGCCCTCGATCGTCCCGTCGCCGAGCACGAGCGCGACGTTCCCCGGCTCGACGCTCGTCGGCCGCTGGGCACGCACCACCGTCGCGGTCACGAAGGCAGACGCCCGCAGCGGCGAGCTCCTCCGCTCGCCGCGACAACGCGGCGGACATCATTGCGGTGGCTCGGGGCGCCCCTGCATCGCCGCCCACACCCGCGCCGGGGTGCAGGGCATGTCGATGTGCTCGACACCGTGCGTCTCGTGCAGTGCGTCGATCACGGCGTTGACGATCGCCGGCGGCGAGCCGACGTTCGGCGACTCGCCGACGCCCTTGGCGCCGAGCGGATGGTGCGGGCACGGCGTGACGGTCTCGCCGAGCTCGAAGTCGGGACACTCGAGCGCCGTCGGGATCAGATAGTCCATGAACGAGGAGTTGAGGCAGTTCCCCTCCTCGTCGAAGGTGATCACCTCCATCAGCGCGATGCCGATCCCCTCGGCGAGGCCGCCGTGGATCTGGCCGTCGACGACCATCGGGTTGATCCGCACGCCGCAGTCGTCGACCGCGATGAAACGCCGGACGTTGACCTGCGCGGTGTCGGGATCGATGTCGACGACGGCGATGTAGGCGCCGTAGGGGTAGGTGAGGTTCGGCGGGTCGTAGATCACCTGGGCGTCGAGCCCGCCCTCCAGGCCCGCGGGCATCGGCTCTCCGCTGTAGGCGCGCTCCGCGATCTCCTCGATCAGCGCGCCCTGCTCGGGGTCGCCCTTGACGTACCAGCGGCCCTTCTCCCACTCGAGATCCTCCGGCCTCGTCTCCAGCATCGCCGCCGCGATCAGGCGCGCCTTGTCGCGCACCTTGCGCGAGACGACCGCCACCGCCGCGCCGGAGACCGGCGTGGAGCGGCTGCCGTAGGTGCCCAGGCCGAACGGGGACTTGTCGGTGTCGCCGTGGCGCACCTCGACGTCCTCGGGCGGGATGCCGAGCTCCTCCGCGACGATCTGGGCGAACGTCGTCTCGTGGCCCTGGCCCTGCGTCTGGGCGCTGATGCTGACCACGGCCTTGCCGGTCGGGTGCACGCGAAGATCGGCTCCGTCGTCCATGGCCAGCCCGAGGATGTCCATGTGCTTGCGCGGCCCCGCGCCGACGCCTTCGGTGAAGAACGACACTCCGATGCCCATCAGCTCGCCGCGGGCGCGCTTCTCCGCCTGCTCGCGGCGCAGCTCCTCGTAGCCGGCGATGTCCATCGCCACGCGCATCGTCTGCGCGTAGTTCCCGGAGTCGTACGTCCAGCCGGTGGTCGTCTCGTACGGGAACTGCTCCGGGCCGATGAAGCTCTGCATCCGCAGCTCGACCGGGTCGATCTTCATCTCCAGCGCGAGCGCGTCGACCATCCGCTCGACGAGGTAGACGGCCTCGGTGATGCGGAACGAGCAGCGGTAGGCCACGCCGCCCGGCGCCTTGTTCGTGTACACGGCCTTGACCTGAACGTGCGCGGCCTCGAGGTCGTAGGACCCGGAGAAGATGTGGAAGAACCCGGCCGGGAACTTCGTCGGCTGCGCGGTGCTGTTGAAGGCGCCGTGGTCGGCGATCACGTCGACCCGCAGGCCGGTGATCTTGCCGTTCTTCGAGCAGATCTCGCCGCGCATGATGTAGTCGCGGGCGAAGCCGGTGGACATCAGGTTCTCGGAGCGGTCCTCGATCCACTTGACCGGCACGCCGGCCACGATCGAGCCGGCGATCGCGCACACGTAGCCCGGGTAGATCGGCACCTTGTTGCCGAAGCCGCCGCCGATGTCGGAGCAGCGGATCCGGATCATGTGCTCCGCCAGCCCGGCGACGTGCGCGTACACGGTGCGGTGCGCGTGCGGCGCCTGGTTGCCGTTGTAGATGTCGAGCTGGCCGGTCTCCGGATTGAAGTCGGCGATCATGCCGCACGTCTCCAGCGGCGCCGGATGGCAGCGCGGGATAGATGATGTCGCGCGTCACGACGATGTCGGCCTCGGCGAACACCCGGTCGGTCGCGGCCTCGTCGCCGGCCTCCCAGGTCGGGCTCGCGAGGTTGTCGCGCTGGCCGACCTTGTCGTCGCGGATCAGCGGCGCGTCCGGGTCGAGCGCCTTGCGGGCGTTGACGACCGCCGGCAGCGGCTCGTAGTCGACGTCGATCAGCTCGAGCGCGTCGTTCGCCGAGTACTCGTCGGTCGCGATCACGAACGCGACCTCCTGGCCCTGGAAGCGCACCTTGTCGCCGGCGAGCACGGCCTGCGTGTCGTAGGAGATCGTCGGCATCCACGCCAGCCCGAGCGTCTCGAGGTCCTTCGCGGTGATCACGGCGGCGACGTTCGGGTGCGCGAGCGCCCTCGAGGTGTCGATCGAGAGGATGCGCGCGTGCGCGTACGGGCTGCGCAGGACGGCGCCGTAGACCATTCCCGGCAGCCGGATGTCGTCGAGGTAGGTGCCCTTGCCGCGGATGAAGCGCGCGTCCTCCTTGCGCTTCAGACGACCGAAGCCGATCGGACGCTCGGTCTTGGCGCTCGGAAGATTCTCGACCGTTGCCATGCTCAGACCCCCTGTTTCGCGGCCGCTTCGTACTCAGCGGCCCAACGTACTGCGGCGACGATGTTCTTGTACCCGGTGCAGCGGCAGATCGAGCCCGAGATCGCGGTGCGGATCTCGTGGTCGGTCGGATCCGGGTTCTCGTCCAGCAGCGCGCGGGTCGTCATCAGCATCCCGGGCGTGCAGAACCCGCACTGGAGCGCGTGCTGCTCGTGGAAGCCCTTCTGGATCGGATCCAGCCGGCCGTCGACCTCGAGCGACTCGACGGTGCGGATCTCGTGCCCCTCGCACATCGCGGCCAGGATCGTGCACGACTTGACCGGCTCCCCGTCCATCTGCACCACGCAGGCGCCGCAGTTGGAGGTGTCGCAACCCCAGTGGGTGCCGGTCAGACCGGGCGTCTCACGGATGAAGTGGACGAGCAGCTGCCGTGGCTCGATCTCGCGCGAGACCTGTTCGCCGTTGACCGCTATCGAGACGTGCATGATCAGGCCTCCTGATGCAGGGCGCGCGCCGTTGCCCGGCGCAACGCGCGTTGGGTGAGGACACCGGCGAGATGGCGCTTGTAGTCGATCGGGCCCCGGCCGTCGGCGCTCGGCGAGCAGTCCGCGGAGGCGATCTCCCCGGCCTGCGCGAACAGCTCCTCCGACGGAGCCTTGCCTCGCAGCAGCTCCTCGGCCCGCGCGAGCTGGATCGTCGTCGGCCCGACGGCGCTGAGCGCGATGCCGGCGTCGACGATCTTGCCGCCGTCGATCCAGACGGCTGCCGACGCGGCGGCGATCGCCCAGTCGCCGGCGCGGCGCTCGACCTTCTCGTATGCGCTGCCGCCACCCGGGCGAAGCGGAATCCGGACCTCGGTCAGCATCTCGCCTTCGCCGACCGCGGTCACGTAGGGCCCGATGTGGAAGTCCTCCATCCCGACCACCCGCTCGCCGCCGGCGCCGCGGATCACGGCCTGCGCCTTGACCGCCGAGCAGACGGCCGAGAGGTCCTCGGCGGCGTCGGCCTGGCACAGCGAGCCGCCGATCGTGCCGCGGTTGCGCACGACCGGGTCGGCGATCACGTTCTCGGCGTCGCGGAACACGGGCAGATGCCGGGCGAGCAGGTCGGACTTCAGCAGCTCGACGTGGCGGGTCAGCGCGCCGATCCTGATCTCACCGTCCTGCTCGCGGATGTAGTCCAGCTCCGTCCAGATCGTTGATGTCGATCAGGTGCTCGGGGTTGGCGAGCCGGAGCTTCATCATCGGCAGCAGGCTGTGCCCGCCCGCGATGATCCGCGCCTCCGAGCCGAGCCTCTGTAGCGAGGCGATCGCGCCCTCCACACTGGTCGCGCGCTCGTACTCGAATGACGCGGGGGTCTGCAACACGGCTCCTTTCGGCTCAGCGTACGGGAAGGCGCTTGCGTGGGGCCCCGATGTCGTCGCGCTGCTCGTACTGGACGGGGGCATCGGTGCCGATCACCGGCGACCTGGGCAGCTTCTCCGGGCTCGTCTGGCGGTTCTCCGGGTACAGAAGCCGCGCCGCGAGGCTCCCCCTCGACGTTGCGGAGCACCGGCCCGGCGGGGTTCGCGGTCGCGATCGGGGCCTCCCGGCCGAGCCGCGCGAGCGTGAGGGTGCCCTTCGTGTAGACCTCGCCGATGCGCGGCGCCTTCGTCTCGCCGCTGCCGGGGAAGCTCCGAAAGCCGGCGGCTCCCGCGCCCGGATACATGCCCTCGACGAGGCCGATCGCGTCGGCCAGGCCGGCCTTCTTCACCAGCAGTCCCTCGAGCAGATCGACGCCGGCGTCGAGTTGCCCGTTGATCGCGGTGACGATGCCGTTGACCGGCGCGCTCTTCTCGACGATCCCGCTGACGCCGGCGATCACCTCGTCCAGCCCGTTCGGCGATCTTCCGCAGTTGCACGATCACCGAGACGAGGTAGTAGACGAGTGCGAGGACGATCAGCACGACGCCGAGGATCGTGACCACGCCGACTGCCATGAATCCGAGTATCGCTCGTGCCATCGTTCCTCCGCTCACGCGTCGTCGAGGATCACGTCGAGGGAGCCGCCGTAGTTCGCGACTCCCGCGACCGTCTTGGCCACCTGGTCCTGGGTCGTCACGAGGAGCGCTGCGGCATCGAGGTCCTTCGACCCGGCCGCCGCGACCGTCGCGATCTGCTGCACGCTCGGAACGATGCTCCTGGCGGCGGCGAGCACACCGCGGAGCAGGTAGACGACGACGGGCAGGACGACCACGAGCAGGACGACATCCCCGATCCACCAGAGAGTCACCGCGGCCTCCTCTCGGCCACGATCGCCGCCTTGCTTGCGATCCCCGGCAGCGCGCCGAGGATGATGTCGAACTGACCGTTGATCGCCTTGACCGCGCCTTCCAGCGGGCGCAGGTGCTCCGACTCGACGCCCTCGAGCGCAGCCGCCAGCGTCGCAAGCCCGGTGGAGATCCTCAGCAGCCCCCTGCGCACCTCGATCAACGCGACGGCGAGCACGAGCACGACGCACGCGGCGAGCACGACGCTCAGGAGGGCCAGTGCGTGCGTGCCGGTCATGCTCCGCCGAACCCGTCGGTGAGCGCGTTCATGTAGCCGTCCTGGACCACTGCTTCGTCCACGATCAGCGCCAGCACGGGTGCCGTCGCCTCGAGCTGCGGGATGTACGACGTGTTCGCGGCGACCTTGCCCGCGATCTCCAGCAGCCCGTCGACCGACTTCTCGATGCTGCCGACGGAATCGAGGAGCACCGTCAGCAGGATCGCAACGACGACCGCCGCGCCGAGACCGATGCCCAGAGCGATCCCCCAGTAGGTGTGCGCAGAGAGGGCCGCGACGATCATTTCCCGACTGCCACCTTTCGCAGCGAGCGGGCGGCGTGGAGGATCCTCACCCCGGAGTCGTTGATCTGCGCGACGCCGCCGAGCTCGGCCGTCTGCTGCCGGACGACCTCGACCGCCCCCACCGCCGTCTTCGCCTGCCTGGCGATCCTGAGCGCGAGCAGCACGATCACGATCACGATCACCGCGGCCACCGCGACGGCGGCAATGCCCAGAACGAGCCCGACCTGCCAGGCGGTGGAGGACGCGATCAGCACGAGGCGCCCGACACGAGCTGGATCGGCTTGGAAGAGGTCATGACGCCGCCGGGCTCGGTGAGAGCTTGGCGAGCGTGGCCGTGGGGCCCCGCTCCAGCCGCCATGCGAGGAGCAGCATGAGCAGCCCGTAGAGGATCACGATGATGCCGACGCTCAGCACGAGCGGACCGATGAAGTTGATCGTCGAGGTCGACACGAGCTTCTCGTAGTTGCCGTGCTGGGTCTCGAGCACCGGGATCACGTCCGAGCTTAGGTACGTCCGGACGTCGGAGATGGTCTTGATCGGCGTGCCGTCGAAGCGCGTCGCACCGGCCAGGTTCGGAACGTTGTTCCAGCCGCCGGTCACCGCGGGCAGGTTCGTGATCGACTGGGCGAGCTTCGGGAAGCTCGTCGCGAGCGCCCCGAGCAGCTGGGCCTGCGACACCTTGAGCGTCTTCTCCAGGAACGTGAGCAGGCCCGGCAGCTCGGCCGTCACCGACGAGAGCGGCAGCGCCTCCAGAAGCGCCGTCGTGTGCGGGAAGCTCTTCTGCAGCGCCGCGACGACGGCAGCCTGCGAAAGCCCCGTCTTCTGCGAGACGAACGCGATCAGCTTCGGCACCTCGGCGGCAGCCCCACCCTGCGGAGTCATGATCGGATCCTCCGCATTCACGACCGCGGAGACGAAGTTGATCCCGGCGCGGTCGCCCTGCACGCGTCCCGCCCCGTTGACGGGGCCGAGGGCGTTGAGCAGCTTCTGTCCGTTGCTGACCCGCGGAACAAGCGACAGGGCAAGGACGAGGACGACCACCCCTACTCCGACACCGAGGACGACCGACGCGCCCGCCACGGCGCGCCCGCGCGACGCGCGTCCCGTGAGGTTCAGCGCGATCATCAACAACGCGAAGAGGATCACGACCGCCCCGACGATCAACAGGAGTGGTGAGACCCAGTTGACCGACGAGGTCCCGTCAAGACTGGCGAAGTTGCCCTGCTGCGTCTCGAGCACCGGGATCAGATCCGAGCTGAAGTAGGTCCCTCAGCTGGGTTGTGCTTCGCACGGGAGTGCCGTTGAAGCGCGTGAGCCCGTCGATGTTCGGGATGTTCTCCACCCGTTCGTCAAGGTCGGCAGGTTCGTGATCGCCTGGGTGAGTGCCGGGAAGTTCGTCGTCAACGCCGCGACCAGCTGGGCCTGCGACACGTGGAGCGTCTGCTCGAGGAACGTGAGCAAGCCCGGCAGCTCAGCCGTCACCGACGAGAGCGGCAGCGCCTCCAGAAGCGCCGTCGTGTGCGGGAAGCTCTTCTGCAACGTCGCGACGACTGCAGCCTGCGAAAGCCCCGTCTTCTGCGAGACGAACGCGATCAGCTTCGGCACCTCGGCCGCAGCCCCACCCTGCGCGGTCACGATCGGATCCGCCATGTCGACGTCCGTGGAGATGAAATCGATGCCGGCCCGGTCGGCGGCGACCCGCGCGGGGGCGAACGCCGGTTTGGCCGCGTTGAGGACTTTCTGCCCGTCGTCGAGGCGCGGGATCAGATCCAGGCCGAGCACGACGGCCACGACCAGGACGCCGACCACGAGGACGACGACCCACTGCAGCACTCCCGACCGGCTCCCGCTGCTCCCTTGGATAGAACCCTCCCCACGCGCTGGTTTGGCGACCGATTCAGTCGAGCAGTGCTCGAGCCGGCGATTGCGGTGAACCGGTCGAGCACCACGGGATCTGCAGTGTCGAGCTCTTCTCGCTCCGTCGAGCCGAACCTACCACCGAGCACTCGAGCGAGTCAAGGCCGCGCCTCGCGAAGCTCGGCTCAGGCGTCGCGCCGGACGAGCAGGACGGCCGCGATCGCGATCGCGATCGCCGTGTAGCCGACAAAGAGCGCGAAGCCGGGCCAGGGGGCGAGGTCGTGGGAGCCATGGAAGAGCGCGAAGACGTCCCGGCCGGCGCTGCTCGGGAGGTACTCCGAGATCGCGTCGTTCCAGCTGGTCGGGAGGATGTTCAAGAGCGGTGGGATCACGAAGAAGATCGCGACGAAGACCGAGATTCCGCCTGCGGTGTTGCGCGTGATCGCACCGAGCCCGAGCGCGAGCACCCCGACCACCGTCAGGTAGAGCGCCCCGCCGAGGATCGTCCGTGGGACACCCGGCGCGGTGAACGCGATCTTCAGGATCTGGTGGGAGCCGAGGATCGCCTGGGTGCCGAAGAAGTCGATCAGGACGCAGGGGATCGTCACCGCGAGCGTCACGGCGGCGAAGACCGCGATCTTCGCCCAGAGGACGGGCAGCCGGCGCGGCACGGCGCCGAAGGTGGCGCGGATCATCCCTGTCGAGTACTCGCTGCTGATGAAGAGGACGCCGAGGACGGCGATCGCGAGCTGTGCGATGTTCACGCCGATCAGCGCGATCGTGATCGGGTTGCGGCTCGCCCGTTCCTCGATCGACATGTGGCTCCAGCGGGCCACGGTGATCACGGCCGCCAGGCAGGAGAACCCGATTGTGAGCAGGATCGCCGTGAAGAGCGACCAGAGCGTCGAGCGGATCGAGCGGAACTTCGTCCACTCGGAACGGATGACGCGAAGCTGGGTGACGCGGAGCTGCGCCGGCGAGGGAGAAGCGGCGGAGGCCGTCGTCACGCAGCGACCTCCATTCGGCTCGCGGTGCGCGGAGGGCTCGCGAAGATCATCTCGATCGCCAGGGTACTTCGCGGTGGGCGGGACGCTGTGTGAAACTGGGGGCCGTGTCCAACAGTCGTCTCGTCTATTCGAGCAGCGACGGCGACCAGCGTCGCGTGGCCGACGACAAAGCCGCTGCAGCCGCGCGCGGGCGGCAGCCGCAAAGCGACGGGATCATCCGGGTGTTTCGCGAGAAAGGCGGGCGGCGCGGGAAGACAGTCACCGTCGTGCGCGGCCTGACGGCTGCGGATCTGCCCGGAACAGCCACCGAGCTCAAGCGTGCGTGTGGCTCGGGAGGCACCGTCAAGGACGGCGCGCTCGAGCTCCAGGGCGATCATCGCGAGCAGGTCGCGGCCCGACTCGAATCGCTCGGCTACGTCGTGAAGCTCGCCGGGCTGAACGCCGAGCGAGTCGCCGCGGCGCCCGCTCAGCGGACGGACAGGAGATCAACGACGAAGACCAGCGGCTCGTGGGGCGCGATCACGCCGCCCGCGCCGCGCGCGCCATAGGCCAGCGCGGAGGGGATCGTCAGCTTGCGGCGTCCCCCGACCCGCATCCCGGCGACACCGGCGTCCCAGCCCGGGATGACCTGGCCGGCGCCGAGCTTGAACTCGAACGGCTCGCCGCGATTCCACGACGCATCGAACTCCTCGCCCGAGGAGAAGGCCACCCCGACGTAGTGCACGGAGACCTTCGCGCCCCTGGTCGCTTCCTCGCCCTCACCGACAACGAGGTCATCGACGACGAGCTCGAACGGGACGTCACCCTCGGGCTTCTCGATCTGGGGCCGTTCGATCGCCAACTCACGCTCCACTCTACGCTCAGAGCTGCCACCAGCGCCGGCGTCGGCGCTTGAGCCCAGGCGTCAGCGCCCGCAGCTCGGTGGGGACGCGGCGGCGAGACCGGACCCGCCGGTTCGACTTGCCGATCGCTTGCAGAAGGTCGTCGAGCCAGGCCACTGCCCGAGGATAGATCGCGGAGCCGCGCGAACCGTTGACCAACCCGCTGCACAGTGACAGCTCCCTCGTCACGAAGCGTTCACGCGGCGTCTACCCACGCGCAATCAGGGCTGTCTATCGTGGTTCGCGTGGAGCCGATCCTCATCAGATCTCGCCACAGTCACACAGACAGACCGACTCATCGAGCCGGGCGAGGTCCGACCTCCCTCGGACTGCCGCCCGTTTCACTTGGTGCCTCACGGCGACGCTGACCACGCATCGCGCCGTCCGGGAGAGCGAACCGGTGACAAACAATCGAGTCGACCCAAGATGAGCCCCCGCACCTCCCAGCGGGGGCTCATCCGTTTGTCGTGATCGAGCCTGCGCGTCAAGCCGGCCGCTAGGGAGGTTTGGCGACGTTATGATCACGCCGATGAGCCGATCCGCCTGCTCGCAGGCATGAGTGCCGCGCTCCTCGTTCTCTCCGCGTTTCTGGCCAGCGCGGTTGAGATGGTCGAAGCGTTGACGATCGTGCTCGCCGCCGGACTCGCTCGTGGCTGGCGCTCGTCGCTCACCGGTGTCGGCGCGGCGATCGTGGCGCTCGCCGCGATCGTGATCGCGCTCGGCCCCGCGCTGACGGCGATTCCGCTGCACGACCTCCGGCTCTTCGTCGGCTCACTGCTGCTCGTCTTCGGGCTGCAGTGGCTGCGCAAGGCGATCCTGCGCGCGAGCGGCTTCAAGGCGCTCCACGACGAAGACGCGATCTTCGCCAGCGAGCTCGGGGAAGCACAGCTGGCAGCGCACCTCGAACGCGGGGGCCTCGACTGGTACGGGTTCACGCTCTCGTTCAAGGGCGTCCTGCTCGAGGGGCTCGAGGTCGCATTCATCGTCATCACCTTCGGCAGCACCCAGGGAAGCATCTCGCTCGCGGCCCTCGGCGCCGCCGCTGCGATCGTGCTCGTCGCAGTCGTCGGCATCGCCGTTCGCGCGCCGCTCGCCCGGGTCCCCGAGAACTCGATGAAGTTCGCCGTCGGGATCATGCTGACGTCGTTCGGCATCTTCTGGGCAGCCGAAGGGGCGGGAGCGCATTGGCCCGGCTCCGACGCTGCGCTCCCCGTCGTCATCTGCTTCCTGATCGCGTCGTCGGTGCTGCTGGTGACGCTGCTTCGACGCGAGCGGGAGGCCCTCGTTCCGAGCGGAGCCGGGACGTGAGCCGGATCGTGGCGTTCGGACGGTTCTGGTGGGACTTCGTCGTCGGCGACGACTGGCTCGTGGCCGCGGAGATCGTCCTGGCAATCGGAGTGACGGCGGCAATCGCGAGAAGCTCGGTCGGCGCCTGGTGGGTGCTGCCGGTCGTCGTCGTGGTCGTGCTCTATATGTCCCTCCGCCGCGCCGTCAAGCCGCACAAGACGCGGCGGACTCAATCGTCCGAGTAACGCCTCGCTGCCTCGGGGGTGCCGCGCATGCGTCGGGCTCGTGGCGTCCGGCTCAGCTCTCGGCGACGATCACCGGCGCCCCGATCGGGAGCCAGTCGTAGAGAAACGCCATCGCGTCGTGCGGGATGTGCACGCAGCCATGGCTGGCGAAATACCCGTTCTGTGAGTCCGACCCGAAGTCGCTGCTCGGCTCCCCGGGGTCGTCGTGGAGAAAGTCGCCGTCGTAGAACTCCATCGCCCAGGTGACCGGCGTCGGCGGATACCAGAAGGGGCTCCCGGCCGGCCACGGCGAGTGGAAGACGTATGGGCTGTTGCGATTCAGCACCGAGAAGCTGCCGATCGGCGTAGGCAGCGCGGGCCGTCCCGTCGTGACGGGTGTCTCGAGCACCGGCTTGCCGTTCAGGTAGGCGGTCAGCGTCTGGCTCGAGAGGCGGACGACGACCGCCTTTTCCGGCGTCGCGTCCTCCGGCACGCGGGTCGTCTGCACGCCGAGGGAGAGCAGCGAGCGCTCGCCCGTCGTGAGCTCGTGCTCGATCTGCGTCGCCAGCTGGATCGTCTTCACGGCCACACCGGGACGGGCCGCTACCACGACTGCGTGCTTGCCGACGAGCCGGATATCGGCCTGAGCAGGCTTGTGGCTCCAGCGGCGGCCGAGAGCGGCGACATAGGAGTTGAGGACGGCCGGGTCGACCGAGACCCTGAGCTTGCGCAACTGCTGGCCGGGAGCCGCCGCGAAGGCGGCGGCAACAGCGTCCGCGATGTCGACGTGCGCGCCGAGGCGGCTCGGCAGCACCTGCCAGCGAGCGCCTGCGTAGGCGATTCGTAGCGGCTGGCCGACCGAATGGTTGAGCACGGCAACCGCCGCGGCGCGGTCCATCCGTCCGACCCGCGTCTCGCCGACCGTCACCCCCTCCGCGATCGTCGCCGGCGGCAACGTGACGAAGCTGCCGCTCTTGCTCAACGTCGCCGCCGCACCGCTCTTGACTGCGAACCGGAAGCGGTAGCGCACCGACGGCCGAAGCCCACGGAGCACGAGCCGGAGACTGTTCTGTTGCGTCGCCCTGACCGGCGCGCACACCGGTGGCGAGTCGGTCTGCCAGTACTCGGCGGTCACGGACACCGGCCCCGCGCCGGCAGCCACCGACCCCGTCAGCAGGGCGCTCGTCGACCCGACGGCAGCTCGGCCCACGATCGTCGCGACCGGAGCCCCCGTGCTGGGAGCCGTCCCGGTCGCTGGGACCCACGCGGGACATGCGCCGGCAGGAGCGCCGGCCGCCCGCGCCGCCGCGCCGCCGGCGGGGAACGCCGAGCAGGCAACAGCCGCGATGAGCGCAGCCCACGCGAATACAACCGGTCGCGAGACCGTGCCGTCCCGTCGTGCGAGCCACACCTGCACACGCCGATTGTGCCCAAGTCGGCGGCCGATGGCACGGGCACATCGCCCGGCAGCCGACGTCACCGCAAGCCAAACGGCCTGCCCACCGCCGCGCCGTAGGATGATTCCTGCGCCAACCCACGAAGGAGGACAACGATGTCTGGAGACGTCCACGCGCAGATCGAGGAGCTCGTTGCGGAGGAGCATCGCCTCTGGGAGCTGGAGGCAAGCGGCAACTCCGGCGAGGAGGAGCGCCGGCGGCTCGAGGCGATCAAGGTCGAGCTCGACCGCTACTGGGATCTCCTGCGCCGCAGGCGTGCGGCCGGAGCGGTCGGCGCGAACGCCGACGCTCAGGAGCTGCGGCCGATCGAGACCGTCGAGAACTACTTGCAGTAATCGTGCCTACGACGTCGCGACTCGGACGTCGAGCAGCAGCGGCTGCTTGCGCTCGCGCAAGCCTACGACGGCGTCGTCGAGCGCCCGGATCAGCTCGTCGTGGGTCGCGATCCGTTCGGAGGCGCAGCCCAGCCCCGCTGCAACCGTGGCGAGATCGAGCGAGTCGAGCGCGGGCCACGCACCGGGTGCGCCGTGGAGCTGCGCGAGCTGGTCCATGATCGCGTAGCTCCCGTTCCCCATTACGACGAAGACGACGCCGACGCCGTAGTGCGCGGCGCTCCAGATCGCCTGCGCGGAGTACGTTGCCGAGCCGTCGCCGATCAGGGCGAGGACCGGGCGGTTCGGCAGCGCCATCCGGAGCCCGACCGAACCGGCCAGACCGAAGCCGAGGGCGCCGTTGGCAACCGCGACGAAGCCGAGCGGCTCCCGGATCGCAATCCGCCTGAGCATCTCGGGCCGGGTCGACGGCGCCTCCTCGACGAAGATCGCGTCCCTGGGCAGACGTTCGGCGAGCGCCGCGAGGACATGGGCGGGGCGAAGCAGCTCGCCGGCCGCGGGCGGATCGGGAGCCGGCGGGCGCAGGAACGGCTCCACCGATCCGGTGCGTTGCGGCAGTCGCGCGGCCAGCTCGGCGCACACCGCCGCCGGTGGCGCGAGCAGCGCAAGGTCGCAGGGGCTGCGGAGCACGTCCTCCGGGTCGTCGCCGACGACGGCCACGCGGGTGCCCGCCTCCACGAGCAGCCCCGGGTCGTACAGGTAGAGCCTGAATGCGGGCGTACCGACCGCAACCACGAGATCGTTCCCGGCAAAGAGCTCGCGCAGCTCGCTGCGCCGCCACGGCAGGTGGCCCGCGAACAGCGGATGGTCCTGCGGGAAGCCGGCGCGGCTCGAGAAGGTGTCCTGCCAGACCGGGCAGGCGAGGCGCTCCGCGAGGGCGACCAGGCCCGCCCATCCCTGCGGCGTGTCGACGCCGGCGCCGACGACGAGCGCCGGCGAGGTCGCCGCGCCGATCAGCTCGGCGAGCTCCGCGACCGCCGCGGGGTCGGCCGCGCTCGCCGTGAGCAGGCGACCGGGCGCGGCCGGGCCGGGCCAGTCGTCTCCGACCTCCTCCTCCCAGTCCCCCATCGGCACGACCACGAGCGCCGGGCCGCGCCGGACGACGGCCTCATGCCAGGCGCGCGCGATCGCCCCGGGCACCTCGCTCGGGTGGGCCGGCTGCGTCGACCAGACGGGGTAGTCGCCGGCGAGACGCTCGAGGCTGCGACCGGTGAGGAAGGGCCCGAGCAAGAGCTGCCGGCGGTCCTGCTGGCCGACCACGATCACGAGCGGGATCCGGTTGTCTCGGGCGCCGACGATCGCGTTCACGGCGTTGCCGAGCCCGGCCGCAGTGTGCAGATTCACGAAGGCCGGCTTCCCCGTCCCGAGCGCATAGCCGCTCGCCATCCCGACGACGGCGCCTTCGTGGAGCCCGAGCACGAAGTCGAGGTCGGCGGGAAAGTCGGTGAGAAACGGGATCTCGGTCGAGCCCGGGTTGCCGAAGACACGCGTCATCCCAAGCCTGCGCATCACGGCAAAGGTCTCGTCGCGCACGGTGCTCAAGGCATCGACTCCGCACAGCGCGCGACGTAGGCGCGGTCGTCTTCGTGCGCCGGTGGCGTCCCGTACTCGTGGAAGCTCTCGACCGTCTTCACTTCCCACGCCTGCCCCCGCGCGCGCTCGGCCTGCGTCCAGACGACCGGCTCCCGGTCCGGGTCGTAGACGACGTAGCCGCCGCTCGTGAGCTCGATGCGGTTCCCGCCCGGCTCGAAGACGTAGAGGAAGAAGCCCTGGCTGATCGTGTGCTTCGAGGGCGCGAACTCGATCGGCACCAGGTGCTCGATCAGCACGTCGGCGGCCCGCAGCACCTCCTCGCGGGTCTCGACCCAGAAGGCGACGTGATGGAGCCGGCCCCGCGCCCGCCGAGCGTCGGCGACATAGATCAGCTCGTGACCTGCGATCGAGAGGCTGAGCCAGGCACCCGCCTCGGTGCCGTCGCCCTGCACGATCCCCTCGTAGTGGCGGTAGCCGAGCGCATCGATCGCGAACTCGCGGTTCGCGGTCACGTCGACAGCGAGCAGGTTCACGTGGTCGAGCCGGTTCACCCCCACACCGCGGCCGGTGTAGCGCTGCGGCTGGTTGCGGAGAACGGGCCGCAGGTGCGGCGGCGGCTCGTAGCGCTCCGTCTCGTAGTAGAGCTCGAGGACGTGCCCGTCGGGGTCGGTGAAGCGGTAGGCCGGGCCGTGGCCGACGTCCCCCTCCGTCCAGCCGAGGCCCAGCCCGGCGGCCTCGATCGCCTCCACTCGCCGGGTCAGGGTCTCGCGGGTGCGCGCCCGGATCGCAAGATGTCCGAGCCCCGGCTCGGGCGCTTCGGTCAGCTTCAGCGAGTAGCGCTGGTAGTCGCCGAACCCGCGCAGGAAGACCGACTGGCCCTCGCGGGCCTCCTCCTCCATTCCGAGCGCCTCGACGAAGAAGCGCAGGCTCCGCTCGGGCTCCGGCGTCAGGAGCTCGACGTGGCCGAGATGGGCCAGGTCGCCGAAGCTCACGCTTCCTCCACCTTCGCGCGGAGCCCATCGAGGTCGTACGACAGCGCGCCCGCTTGCAGCTGCGCGCGCTTCCCCGCCTCGTACCGCTCCCGCTCGAGCGACGTGGCGAGCACGTCGTCGACGCGATCGCTCGCCACGATCACGACGCCGTCGGCGTCGAGCACGACGACATCGCCGGGCTCGATCGCCTGCCCGCCGACGGTCACGGGCACGTCGAGCGCGCCGACCGCGTTCTTCGTCGCGCCGCGGATGCGGACGTGGCGCGCCCAGATCGGGAGGCCGAGCTCGGCCAGCTCCTCGACGTCGCGCACGGCGCCGTCGATCAGCACCGCGGCGGCTCCGTGCACCTTCGCCTGCGTGGCGAGCAGGTCGCCCATCAGCGCCACTGCTTCCGGCTCGGGCATCGTCACGACCAATACGTCTCCGGGCTCGAGCGCGTCGATCGCGGCGTGCACCATCAGGTTGTCGCCCTGGCCGCAGCGCACGGTGCGGGCGGGGCCGGCGGCACGGGAGCCCGGGACGATCTGCTGAAACGCCGCGTCGACGAGACCCTCTCTGCCGGAGGCTTCGTAGACCGTGGCGGAGCCGAGGCGGGCGAGCTCGGCGAAGGTGCTCACAGTGACGGGACCACCTGCGGCAGAACGCGCTGGAACGCCTCGGCGTAGCGAACGTCGCTCGCGCCCGTCGCACGCCGGGCGTGATTGCCGCGCTGCTCGGCCCGCTGGTCGTAGTAGGTCTGGAGGTACACCTGCGACTCCATCGCCGCCATCGCCTCGCGCTTCGCCTCGATCACCGGCGTGATGTCGACGAAGGTCGTCGGCGTGAAGTTGCAGAGCTCGGGCTGGTGCGGCTCGAAGAGGAAGAGCTCCGGCGGGCTGATCGTGGGGAACGCGCTGCTGATCCCCGCTCCTGCTGCCAGCGTACGCGCACGTTGCACCGCCTGGTAGGCGATCGGGTGGTCCGGATTGAACGGATCGGTGTCGGTGTGCGTGACGATCGCGTCCGGTGCGAACTCGCGGATCGCGTCGACGACGAGCGCGAGCCGCTCCGGGCCGATCTCGAGGGGATAGTCGCCGAAGTCGAGCGCCCTGAACTCCGCTCCGAGGGCCTGCGCCGCGCGCTCGGCCTCGGCATGACGCACCTGCTTCACGTTCTCGATGGTCTGACCCTCGACCTTCCACAGCTCACCCGACTCGCCGCGCTCGCCGTAGGAGAGCGCGATCACCTGCGCGACCCCGCCGGCCCGCGTGGCGACGGCGACGGCGCCGCCCGCGCGCCAGACGAAGTCGGCCGAGTGGGCTCCGATTACGAGCAGGCGGCGGCTCACGCGGCCGCTCCGGCCAGAGCCCGCGAGTTGACGACCGTCATCGTGCGGATCTCGTCCTCCGAGAAGCCGTCCTCGAGCAGCCGGTCGACGAAGAGCGCGAGCCCGTCCTCGACGGGAGGATTCGCCGGCTGGCCGAGATCGGTCGAGAGCAGGTTGCGCTCGACGCCGGTCGCCCGGATGCCCTCGAAGACGCGCTCCCAGGAGCACTTGCCCGTGTACGGGGTCGTGAAGCAGCGCTCGAGGAGCGCGCCGCGCTCGGCGAGGGCAACCTGGTCGGCCACGTCGAGATTCTGCGCAGGAAACTCCGGATGCGTGATCACAACGTGCTGGACACCGGCCGCGAGCGCCGCGTCGACGACCGCGAAGATCTCGTCGCGCGCGAGGTGCCCGGTGGCAAGCACGAGCCCGTGCCGGGCGATCACCGTCAGCACCGCGAGCAGCTCCGGCAGCGGCGCGCCGTCCGCGCCGACGACTGCGACCGGCGGCGCCTCCGTCCCCTGCTCGCGCAAGTCGGCCTGAATGCGGGCCCAGAACGGCTTCGGCACGCCCTCCGGATACTCGTGGTCACGTGCGTCGGCCTCGTTCACCGCGTCGACGGTAGGCAGCCAGACGATGCGGGCGCCTTCGCGCGCTGCGATCTCGACCGCGAGCGCATTGAGGCCGCCGATCGCGGCATTCAGCGTCAGCGTCCCGACCACGTCGATCCCGGGCACCGCGCACTCGACGACCTGCGCCCGCTCGGCTGTCGAGGTGTAGTGCGACTTCAGCGCGAACCCGGCGAGACCGAGCTCGAGGCACCGCTGCGCAAGCGTCACGTCGTCGATCCGGCGGGCCATCACGTCGGGGCCGACGTGGACGTGCAGGTCGTAGGCCGAGCGCACGAGCTCGCGTGAACGCCCGGAGGGCGGATTCGTCGTCTTCGTCATGCGCTCACTCTCGCGGCCGGCATCTGTTCTGATAGTTAGAACGGTGTCTTGACAAGCGGACGAACACGAGCGTAGCGTCAGCGGAGCTTGCCCGCACAACAGCAGCTCAACCTTCTTCCAGCGGGCAAGCAGAGGAGCAGGCGTGAGAATCACGGCCGCCGTCACTGAGACCCGTGGCGCACCGTTCGCTTTGGAGGAGCTCGAGCTTGGGGACCTTCGGGACGACGAGATACTGGTCGCGATCGCGGCCTGCGGGATCTGCCACACCGACCTGATCTGCCGCGACGGCTGGCTCCCCGTGCCGCTGCCGGTCGTGCTCGGCCACGAGGGCGCCGGGACCGTCGTGGCCGCAGGCGCGGCCGTCACGAAGGTCAGACCGGGCGACCGCGTCGGCTTGACCTTCAACTCCTGTGGCAGCTGCAGAAGCTGCCAGACCGGCAAGCCGTCGTACTGCTACGAGTTCTTCGAGCGGAACTTCGCCGCGTCGCGTCCCGAGGACGGATCGAGTGCGCTGAGCCGAAACGGGAGCTCGATCCATGCCCACTTCTTCGGGCAGTCGTCGTTTGCGACCCATGCGGTGGCGGGTGAGCGGAACGTCGTGAAGCTGCCCGACTCGGTCGGCTTCGAGGTGGCAGCTCCCTTCGGCTGCGGCATCCAGACGGGCGCCGGCGCTGTCCTGAACAGCTTCGGCGTTCCCGCCGGAAGCAGCATCGCGGTCTTCGGAACCGGCACGGTCGGCCTTTCGGCCGTGCTTGCCGCCGTGATCGCGGGCGCGACCACGATCGTCGGCATCGATCTCCACCCGGCCCGCCTGGAGCTCGCGCGCGAGCTCGGCGCGACGCACGTCGTGAACGCCCGCGAGGCCGACCCGGTCGAGGCGATCAAGGCTGCCACCGGGGGCAGCGGCGTCGACTTCAGCCTCGAGACGAGCGGCGTCACCTCCGTGCTCCGGCAAGCCGTCGACTGCCTCGCGCCGCTCGGCTCCTGCGGCGTGATCGGAGCGCCCGCCTTCGGCTCCGAGGTGTCGCTCGACGTGAACGTGATCCTGACCGGCGGCCGCACGGTGCGGGGCATCGTCGAAGGGGACAGCGTCCCCGACGTGTTCCTGCCGCGGCTCCTGAAGCTCCACGAGCAGGGGCGCTTTCCGGTTGAGCGGCTGATGACCTTCTACGACTTCGACCAGATCGACCAGGCAGCACGCGATGCAGAGGCGGGCACGACGATCAAGCCCGTGCTCCGCATGAGCTAGGGCGACCGGATGGCAGAGATCGTCACCCTGGCAGAGGCCGTGTCCGAGTTCGTCCGCGACGGGCAGACCGTCGCGCTCGAGGGCTTCACGCACCTGATCCCGCACGCGGCGGGACACGAGGTGATCAGGCAGAGCCGGCGCGACCTCACGCTGGTGCGGATGACCCCCGACGTGATCTACGACCAGCTGATCGGCATGGGCTGCGCCCGGAAGCTGATCTTCTCCTGGGGCGGCAACCCCGGCGTCGGCTCGCTGCACCGCTTCCGCGACGCAGTCGAGCACGGCTGGCCGGCGCCGCTCGAGCTCGAAGAGCACTCGCACGCCGGGATGGCGGCCGCGTACGTCGCGGGCGCGTCCAACCTGCCGTTCGGAACGCTGCGCGCCTACGCCGGCAACGATCTCGCCGCCCACACGCGCGTTGCGACGATCGCCTGCCCGTTCACCGGCGAACGCGTCGCCGCCGTCCCGGCGATCCGGCCGGACGTCGGGATCGTTCACGCCCAGCAGGCTGACGAGCGCGGCAACGTGCAGCTCTGGGGGATCATCGGAGTGCAGAAGGAGGCCGTGCTCGCCGTCGCGCGCCTCGATCGTGACCGTCGAGGAGATCGTGCCCGAGCTCGAGCTGCGGCCGGGCGGAGTGATCATCCCGGGCTGGGCGGTCGGCGCGGTCGCCGGTTGCGCCGCGCGGCGCACATCCGTCGTACGCGCACGGCTACTACGAGCGCGACAACGCCTTCTACGTCGCCTGGGACGAGATCAGCCGCGACCGCGACTCGTTCGCCGAGTGGATGGCGCGGCACGTGCTCGAGCGTGAGCGCCGCGGCATGAGCGCGAGACGAGCGCAGCTCCGTACACCTCCGACGAGATGATGACCGTCGCCGCCGCGCGGCTGCTCACGAACGGGACGGTCTGCTTCGTCGGGATCGGCCTGCCGAGCACCGCTGCCAACCTCGCGCGCCGGACGCACGCGCCCGACTGCGTGCTGATCTACGAGTCGGGCACGATCGGAGCGAAACCGTCGAGGCTGCCGCTCTCGATCGGCGACGGCGAGCTGGCCGAGACCGCAGCCGCGGTCGTCTCCGTGCCGGAGATCTTCAGCTACTGGCTCCAGGGCGGCCGAATCGACGTCGGCTTCCTGGGCGCCGCGCAGATCGACCGCTATCGGCAACCTGAACAGCACCGTGATCGGCGACTACGACCACCCGAAGGTGCGCCTGCCCGGGCGCGCGGCGGCGCGCCCGAGATCGCCGCGCCAGGCGCAGGAGGTCTTCGTGCTCGTGCGCCAGACGCCGCGCGTGTTCGTCGAGACACTCGACTTCCGCACGAGCGTCGGGCACGGGGACGGCCCGGGGTCGCGGGAGCGGCTCGGCTTTGCGGGTGCCGGAGTGACGGTCGTGATCACGGACCTCGGCGTCCTCGAGCCCGATCCGGAGAGCTGCGAGCTGACCCTCACCTCGCTCTTTCCGGGCGTCGATTCGGCGACCGCCGTCGCGGCGACAGGCTGGGCGCTCCGCGTCGCCGACGAGCCCACGCCGTCGAACCGCCCACCGATGCCGAACTGACCGCGCTACGAGCACTGGAGACCACACGATGAACGATCCACTGAGACTCGAGCAGATCACCGACGACGCCTACTCGGTCAACGACCCGCTCTACAACTCGCCCGAGTACCGCTCGACCGAGCTGCGGGCCCCGAAGAAGCCGCTGCTGATCCTGCCGCACACGCTCTCGGAGCTCACCGGCCCGGCGTTCGGCGACGACGCGCTCACCGAGTCCGACAACGACCTCACCCGCCAGCACGCAGGCGAGCCGCTCGGAGAGCGGATCATCGTCTCCGGCCGGATCCTCGACCGCAACGGGAAGCCCGTGCGCAACACGCTGATCGAGGTCTGGCAGGCGAACGCGGCCGGACGCTACGTCCACAAGGTCGACCAGCACCCGGCGCCGCTCGACCCGAACTTCACCGGCGCCGGCCGCTGCCTGACCGACGCCGACGGCCAGCTACCGCTTCGTCACGATCAAGCCGGGCGCCTATCCATGGCGCAACCACGACAACGCGTGGCGGCCGGCCCACATCCACTTCTCGATCTTCGGCCGCGCGTTCACCGAGCGGCTCGTCACGCAGATGTACTTCCCCGGCGATCCGCTCTTCCCCGCCGACCCGATCTTCAACTCGGTACGCGACCCGAAGGCGCGCGAGCGGATGATCTCGACGTTCGACTGGGAGACGACGACGCCCGAGTGGGCGCTCGGCTTCCGCTTCGACGTCGTGCTCGACGGGCCTGACGCAACGCCGATGGAGGAGCCGATGCTTGATCCGACCCCAGCACAGACCGTCGGGCCGTACTTCGCCTTCGGGCTCTGCCGGAGAACGGCCAACGAGCTCGTCCCGCCCGGCCGGACCGGCGCGATCGAGCTCACGGGCCGGGTCCTCGACGGCGCCGGCGATCCGCTTCCCGACGCGCTGGTCGAGATCTGGCAGGCCGACGCGGACGGCGTCTATCGCGGCGACTTCGGCTGGGGGCGCTGCGGCACCGACGCCGACGGCGAGTTCAGGTTCGTGACCGTGAAGCCTGGGCGAGTCCCCGGGCCGACCGGCACGCTCCAGGCCCCTCACCTGACGATGCTCGTCTTCGCCCGCGGACTGCTGAAGGCGGCGCAGACCCGTGTCTACTTCGCGGACGAGGCCGAAGCGAACGCTGAAGACCCTGTCTTGACCGGAATCGGCGACGAAGCGGCCCGAGCGTCCCTGATCGCCATGCAGGCGGACGGCAGCTTTCGCTTCGACGTTCACCTCCAGGGTGACCGGCAGACGGCATTCTTCGCGTTGTAATGACGTTCGACACGATCTTCGTGCCGCCTGACCTGGCCGCCGCCGTCTCCGACGAGGCCTGGCTGGAGGCGATGCTCGAGGCCGAGAGCGCGCTCGCGAGCGCCGAAGCCAAGGCCGGCGTCATCCCCGCCGAATCGGCAGCCGGCGATCGCCGCAGCGTGCCGGGCCGAGCAATTCGATGTCGCACAACTCGCTGCAGACGGTCATGCGACGGCCAACCCGGCCGAGCCGCTCGTTCGCGCGCTGCGCACGGCCGTCGGAGGCGAAGCCGCGGACGACGTGCACTACGGCGCGACGAGCCAGGACGTCATGGACACGGCCGCCACGCTCGTCACTCAGCGCGCGCTCGCGCTGATCGACCGCGAGGTCGTCGGCGTCGCCGCCTCCTGCGCGCAACTCGCGGACGAGCATCGCGACACGGTGATGGCCGCGCGCACGCTGCTGCAGCAGGCGATTCCGACCACGTTCGGCCTGAAAGCGTCCGGCTGGCTGATCACCGTCTGCGAAGCACGCCAGGGGATCGCCCGGCAGCGGCTCAGGTCCCAGCTCGGGGGCGCCGTCGGCACGCTCGCAGCGCTCGGCGACAAGGGGCCGGAGGTGGCCGGGCTCTTCGCGGCCGAGCTCGGCCTCCTCGAGCCGGTCGTGCCCTGGCAGTCACGTCGCACCCGGGTCGCGGAGCTCGGCTCGGCGCTTGCGATCGCGGCGAGCACGTTCGCCAAGATCGGTCTCGACATCGCGATGCTGGAACAGACCGAGGTCGGAGAGGTGTCCGAGCCCGCCGGCCAGGGTGGATCTTCGACGATGCCGCACAAACGCAATCCCGTCGGCTCGACGCTTGCCAATGCGAGCGCCCGGCACGTCCGGGCGGCTTCGGCGATCCTGACGGAGGGAATCGTTGGTGCTCACGAGCGCTCGATCGGCTCGTGGCAGGCGGAGTGGGGCGCGCTCTCGACTGCTCTCGCTCATACCGGCGGAGCGGCGGCGGCGATCAACGAGGTGCTGGGCGGGCTCGAGGTGCACGCCGGCCGGATGCGCTCGAATCTCGACCTGACGGGCGGGGCGATCATGGCCGAGCGGCTCGCGTTCCTGCTCGCCGAGCGGATGGGCCGGAGGGCGGCACGCGATCTGGTCGCCGCTGCCGGGGTGCGCGCCGCTGCGTCCGGACGGACGTTCCGCGACGAGCTCTCCTCCGATTCCGGCGTCGGTCTCTCGCCGGAGGAGCTCGACGAAGCCTTCGACCCCGCGACCTACCTGGGCGCGTCGACGACGTTCATCGACCGTGCTCTCGGCGTCTATCGGCTCGAGATCGGGGGCTAGATCGGATGAGCGAGGACGGCATGAAGATCCGCCGGGAGGTGCTCGGCGACGAGCACGTGGACGGCGCGATCGCACGCACGACCGCGTTCACCGCCGACTTCCAGGATCTGATCACGCGCTATGCCTGGGGGGAGATCTGGGCGCGCCCGGGCCTCGACCGCAAGACGCGCAGCGCGATCACGCTGACCGCGCTGATCGCGCTCGGCCGTGACGAGGAGCTCGCGATGCACGTCCGCGCGGCGCTCCGCAACGGGCTCACGCCGGACGAGATCAAGGAGGTGCTGCTCCAGTCGGCGATCTACTGCGGCGTGCCCGCGGCGAACGCCGCCTTCGCGGTCGCACAGAAGGTGCTCGACGAACGATGAGCCGCGCCGTCATCCTCTCCGCCGTTCGCACACCGATCGGCCGCTACGGCGGCGGGCTCTCGGGCGTGCGGCCCGACGATCTCGCCGCGCTCGTGATCGCGACCGCGGTCGAGCGGGCAGGCGTCCCGCCGGGCGAGATCGAGGACGTCTGGTTCGGCGCCGCCAACCAGTCCGGCGAGGACAACCGGAACGTCGCCCGGATGGCCGCGCTGCTGGCGGGCCTGCCCGAGTCGGTCGCGGGCGTCACTGTCAATCGGCTCTGCGCCTCGGGCCTCGCCGCGGTCGTCGCTGCCTGCCCACGCCGTAATCGCCGGGGACGGCGATCTCTTCGTCGCCGGCGGCGTCGAGTCGATGTCGCGCGCCCCGTTCGTGCTGGCGAAGCCGGACAGGGCGTTCCCGCGCGGCAATCAGACGGCCTACGACACGACGCTCGGCTGGCGGTTCCCGAACCCGAAGCTCGCAGCGCTCTATCCGCTCGAGTCGATGGGCGAGACCGGCGAGAACGTCGCCGAGCAGTGGAACGTCTCGCGGGATGACCAGGACGCGTTCGCGCTCGAGTCGCAGCAGCGCTGGGCCGCCGCACACGCCGCCGGCCGCTTCCGGGACGAGCTCGTTGCGGTCGGCGAGCTCGACACCGACGAGCAGCCCCGTGCGGACACGAGCGCCGAGAAGCTCGCGACGCTGAAGCCGGTCTTCCGCGCGGGCGGAACGGTCACGGCCGGAAACGCCAGCGAGCCTGAACGACGGCGCGGCCGCGCTCGTGATCGCGAGCGAGGAGCGTGCCCGCGAGCTCGGCATCCAGCCGCTCGGCGCGTTCGTCGGCAGCGCGGTCGCGGGCGTCAATCCGAGCGTGATGGGGATCGGGCCGGTGCCCGCGGTGCGCCGGCTGCTCGAACGCACGGGGATCGCTGCCGGCGACCTCGACCTCGTCGAGCTGAACGAAGCCTTCGCGTCGCAGAGCGTCGCCGTGATCCGCGAGCTCGGCCTCGATCCCGAGAAGGTGAACGTGAACGGCGGCGCCCTCGCGCTCGGCCATCCCCTCGGGATGAGCGGCGCGCGGCTCGTCGTCTCGCTGCTGCACGAGCTGGGACGGCGGGGCGGAACGTACGGCCTCGCCACACTCTGCGTCGGCGTCGGCCAGGGTCAGGCCGCGCTCTTCGAGCGCATGTGATGCGGACCCAGGTCGGCATCATCGGCGCGGGCCCGGCGGGGCTGATGCTCGCGCGCCTGCTCGAGCGCGCCGGGATCGACTCGGTCGTGATCGAGAACCGCAGCCGCGAGTACGTCGAGCACCGGATCCGCGCCGGCGTGCTCGAGCAGGGAGTCGCGGATCTCCTGACCGAAGCGGGCGTCGGCGAGCGGATGCAGCGCGAAGGGATCGTCCACCACGGGATCGAGCTCCAGTTCGACGGCGAACGCCACCGGATGCCGCTCAGCGAGCTCGCCGGGGGCCGCTCGATCGTGATCTACGGACAGACGGAGGTCGTGAAGGACCTGATCGCGGCGCGGATCGAGTCCGATCTGCCGCTGCATTTCGACGTCGACGACGTCAGCGTGCACGACCTCGACACCGACCGGCCCAGGATCCACTTCGGCGGCGAGGAGCTCGAGTGCGACTTCATCGCCGGCTGCGACGGGTTTCACGGCGTCTGCCGGCCGAGCATCCCGGCGGGCGTGCTGCGCACGTTCGAGCGCGACTACCCCTACGGCTGGCTCGGGATCCTCGCAGCCGTCGCGCCGTCGAACGACGAGCTCGTCTACGCGCACAACGAGCGCGGGTTCGCGCTGCTCAGCCTCCGCTCGCCCGAGCTCAGCCGCCTCTACATCCAGTGCGCTCCCGACGAGAAGATCGACGAGTGGCCCGACGACCGGATCTGGGCCGAGTTGCAATTGCGGCTCGGGCTGCCGGGCTGGACGCTGCAGGAGGGGCCGGTGCTGGAGAAAGGGGTGACGGGGATGCGCAGCTTCGTCACCGAGCCGATGCAGTACGGCCGGCTCTTCCTCGCTGGTGACGCGGCACACATCGTCCCGCCGACCGGCGCGAAAGGGCTGAACCTGGCGATCGCGGATGTGAGCGTCCTCGCTGAGGCGGTCACGAGCTTCTATGCCTCCGGCGACACGGCACCAGCTCGACGCGTATTCGACGGCGTGCCTGAGCCGTGTCTGGCGGGCGGAGCACTTCTCGTGGTGGATGACGTCGATGCTGCACCGAGTCGGCGACGACCCGTTCGACCTCCGGCTCCAGCTCTCGCAGCTCCGCTACCTGACGACGTCGGAGGCCGCGGCGCGAACGCTGGCCGAAAACTACGTCGGGCTCGAGCGCGTCTAGTTCGCTCTCCCTAACCCCTGTGGAGCGTTCGTCGCACTTCCGTAACGGTACGTCGTCCCGGACGAGGCGACTCCGCTAACCGTGTGGAATGTTCGTCCCACTTCTGTGACGGTACGTCGTCCCGGACGAGGTACCGGGCGGAGCGCTACGCCGAACTCGAGCTCGCCTGACGCCGGCGCGGCAGCACGACCAGCGACACGAACGTGAGAATGGAGAGCACGCCCAGGCTTGCCATCACGATCCCGAGCGGGACCGCGCTCGAGCGGCCGGCGACGCCGATGATCGGCGCGGCAACCGCCCCGAACAGGAACTGCGTCAGCCCGAGCAGCGCCGAGGCGCTGCCCGCCGTGCTCGGGTGGCCCTTCAGCGCCAGTGCGCTCGCATTCGGCAGCACGAGCCCGATCGCCGAGACGCTGACGAAGAACGACACGAGGACGGGAGCGAGACCGGAGCCGAGCAGCGCGCAGAGGAGCATCCCAGCGCCTCCGGTCGCGCTCAGCCCGAGCCCCACGGCGAGAAGACGGGTCGGCCCGAAGCGGTGAACGAGGCGCGAGCTCTGATGGCCGAGAATCCCGATCCCGAGCGCGTTCGTGGCGAAGACGAGCGCGAACTCCTGCGGCGAGAGCCCGTAGATGTCCTGGAGCACGAACGGCGAGCCAGCGATGTACGCGAACATCGTCGCGAACGGCAGCGCGTTCGCGAGCAGGTAGCCGACGAACGTCCGCTCACCGAGCAGCCGCCGGAAGGTCGCAAGCGTCGCACGCAGCCCGCCCGGGTGCCGGTCCTCCTGCGGCAGCGTCTCGGGCAGCCGCCACGCGACCGCGGCCAGCAGCACCAGGCCGATGATCGCCAGCGCCACGAAGATGCCGCGCCACGAGGCGAAGTAGAGGATCTGCGAGCCGAGCACGGGAGCGACGATCGGCGCGATCGCCTGGACGAGCATCAGCATCCCGAAGTAGCGCGCTGCCGCGGCGCCCTCGTGCAGGTCACGCACGATCGCGCGGGCGATCACGATCCCGGCCCCGCCGGCCGCGCCCTGGGCGACGCGAAGCGCGAGCAGCACCCAGATGTTGGGCGCGGCCGCGCACAGGAGACTCGTGGCGGCGAACGCGGCGATCCCGAAGAAGAGGGGCCGCCTGCGGCCGTACGAGTCGCTGACCGGCCCGACGACGAGCTGGCCGAACGCGAGCCCCACCAGGACGGCCGTCAGCGTCGCCGCGCCGGCCGTGGCCGAGGTGTTGAGGTCGCGGCTGAGCTGCGGCAGCCCCGGCAGATAGGCGTCGTTCGAGAGCGGCCCGAACGCGTTCAGCGCCGCGAGGACAGCGATGAAGCCGGCTCCCGCGGCGGAACGGCGGCTGGCTCGAGAAGAGGCGGTCACGATGTTGGGCTGCGCCCTTTCGCAGGCCGCGGCGGAGCCTTAGGATATGCGTTCACGATCGCTGAACACGCCCGCCGCCTCGCGCCGGGAAACGAAAGGGGAGAACATGACTGCCGTCGACACTGAGATCAAGACGTACGGACAGCTGATCGGTGGCGAGTGGGTCGGTGCCGCCGACGGCGCGACCTACGAGAACCGCGATCCGTTCACCGGCGAGGTCGTCGCGATCAACGCGGCCTCCAGCCGTGCCGACGCCGAGCGCGCGATCGAGGCTGCCGCGGCAGCGTTCCCCGAGTGGTCGCAGACGCCGCCGGCCGTGCGGCAGAAGATCTTCCTGGCTGTCGCCGACATCGTCGACCGCCGCCTGCACGAGATCGTCGGCCTGCTGGCACAGGAGACGGGCGCGAGCTTCGGCTTCGGGATGTTCCAGACGGCGATGTTCGTCCCCGGGCTCTTCCGCCAGGCCGCTGCACTTGCGTACGCGCCGATCGGCCAGGTGATCCCGTCCGACAACGGCACCTTCGCGATGGGGATCCGCAAGCCCGCCGGCGTCGTCGGTGCATTCGCGCCGTGGAACGCCGCGCTGATCCTCTCGGCCCGCTCGATCGCGGCTCCGCTCGCGCTCGGGAACACCGTCGTCCTGAAGCCCTCCGAGTGGTCACCGGTCTCCGGCGGTCTGATCTGGGGCGAGATCTTCGAGGAGGCGGGCCTCCCGGCCGGCGTCCTGAACATCGTCACGCACGCGCCCGGCGACGCCGGCCCGGTCGGCGCCGCACTGATCGAGCATCCCGCGGTTCGCCGCCTGAACTTCACCGGCTCGTCGGCCGTCGGCAGGATGATCGCCGAGCAGGCGGGGCGTCAGCTGAAGCGCGTCGTCCTCGAGCTGGGCGGGCACAACCCGCTGATCGTGCTCGCCGACGCCGACCTCGACTACGCCGTGAACGCCTCGGCCTTCGGCGCCTTCCTGCATCAGGGTCAGATCTGCATGTCGACGCGCCGGATCTTCGTCGAGCGCCCGATCGCGGACGAGTTCATCGCGAAGCTGACGGCGAAGACGAAGGGCCTGAAGGCGGGCGACCCGAAGGAGCACGACACGGTGATCGGCCCGCTGATCAACCAGGCCGCTCTCGACATGGTCACGAAGCGCGTCTCCGACGCCGTCGCCGGCGGCGCCAGGATCCTGGCCGGCGGCCAGTCGGAGGGCCCGTGCTACCAGGCGACCCTGATCACGGACGTCCCGCCGGACTCGGACTTCGCCAAGCACGAGACGTTCGGCCCGGTTGTCGCGGTGGAGATCGTCGACAGTGCCGAAGAAGGGGTCGCGCGCGCGAACGCCACGTCATACGGCCTGAGCGCCGGCATCCTGACCGGCAACAAGGACCGCGGCTTCGCCCTCGCGCAGCAGATCGACTCGGGCATCGTCCACGTGAACGACCAGACGGTCGCGGACGAGCCCCAGATGCCGTTCGGCGGCGTGAAGGACAGCGGCTTCGGGCGCTTCGGCGGCCAGGCTGTCGTGGACGAGTTCACGGAGCTGCGCTGGGTCACGATCCGGAGTGGGACGCACCCGTTCCCGTTCTGACCCGCCTGTCTGGAAGACGAGCGCGAAGTCTCCGCCACGCTCGAGACAGTCACTCAACAAGTGAGAATTGGCTGCCACCATCGAGATGACGATGGCAGCCAATTCTCGCCTTCCTCTTCCGCCGCAAGAGAATCGCAGTAACCGCCGATTCGCCCGCTGCCCCCGGCCGAACCTCCATAATCCCCCGACAAGCTTCGGCGGGCCTTTCCGCCGCCAACCTCACCCAACTCGCGCTTCGCCGGCCTCAACTCATCCACCCGGCGGTCGAGATAACAAGGAGCACCGATGACCGACACCGCCGTCCGCCAGCCCGCTGCCACCGACTCCCGCGTCGCCGACCTCTCGCTGGCGGAGTTCGGGCGGAAGGAAATCGGGCTTGCCGAGCACGAGATGCCGGGGCTGATGTCGCTGCGGCGCGAGTTTGGCGCCGCTCAGCCGCTGCGCGGAGCTCGCATCACCGGGTCGCTGCACATGACGATCCAGACGGCCGTGCTGATCGAGACGCTCGTTGCGCTCGGAGCCGAGGTTCGCTGGGCGTCCTGCAACATCTTCTCCACGCAGGATCACGCCGCCGCGGCGGTCGCGGTCGGGCCCGACGGGACGCCCGACGCTCCGCGCGGTGTTCCGGTCTTCGCCTGGAAGGGCGAGACGCTCGACGAGTACTGGTGGTGCACCGAGCAGGCGCTGACCTGGCCCGACGGCGGGCCGAACATGCTGCTCGACGACGGCGGGGACGCCACGCTGCTCGTGCACAAGGGCGTCGAGTTCGAGGCGGCCGGCGCCGTGCCTGATCCGGCGACCGCCGACTCCGAGGAGTTCCAGATCGTGCTCGAGCTGCTCAGGCGCTCGCTCGCCGAGGATCCCACGAAGTGGACGCGGACCGCGGCCGAGATCAAGGGCGTCACCGAGGAGACGACCACCGGTGTCCACCGCCTCTACCAGATGGCCGAGGCCGGCACGCTGCTCTTCCCGGCGATCAACGTGAACGACTCCGTCACGAAGAGCAAGTTCGACAACCTCTACGGCTGCCGGCACTCGCTCGTCGACGGGATCAACCGCGCCGTCGACCTGATGCTCTCCGGCAAGCTCTGCGTCGTCTGCGGCTACGGCGACGTCGGCAAGGGTTCCGCCGCCTCACTTCGCGCCCAGGGAGCGCGCGTGGCGGTCACCGAGATCGACCCGATCTGCGCGCTCCAGGCGCTGATGGAGGGCTACGAGGTCGTGACGCTCGAGGACGTGATCGAGAGCGCCGACGTCGTGATCACGACGACCGGCAACAAGAGCATCGTCACCGCTGCGCCAGATGGCGCGGATGAAGCACAACGCCGTCGTCGGGAACATCGGCCACTTCGACAACGAGATCGACATGGCCGAGCTGGCGCTGGTGCCCGGGATCGAGCGGGTGAACATCAAGCCGCAGGTCGACCAGTGGGTCTTCCCCGACGGCCACGCGGTGATCGTCCTCTCGGAGGGCCGGCTGCTGAACCTCGGCAACGCGACGGGTCACCCGAGCTTCGTGATGAGCAACTCCTTCTCGAACCAGACGATCGCGCAGATCGAGCTCTTCACGCGTACCGGCGCCTACGACATCGGCGTGCATGTGTTGCCGAAGCACCTGGACGAGAAGGTCGCCCGGCTCCACGTCGAGGCGCTCGGAGCGAAGCTCACCGAGCTGACGCCCGAGCAGGCCGCGTATCTCGGGGTTCCGGTCGAAGGGCCCTACAAGGCCGACCACTACCGCTACTAGTGCACCGTTCCGTAAGTCCGGTGCGTTTCCGGCGGATGGATCGTCGTTCGTGGGAAGGACGCAGGGAGGCCCGATAGTCGCGCTATCGGGCCGACCGAGGACGCAGCCACGGGCGACGAGACGCCGTCGGGAATGTGCCGAGACTTGCGGAACGGTGCACTAGCTAGCCCCAGACCTCCTGCGCAACCTCGACGATCAGCCGCAGCTTCGCGACCTCCTCCTCGTACGTCAGCGAGTTTCCGTCAACCGTCGACGAGAACCCGCATTGCGGCGATAGGCACAGCTGGTCGAGGTCGACGTACTGCGTCGCTTCCACGATCCGGCGCTTCAGCTCGTCCTTCGTCTCCAGCTCGCCCTTCTTCGTCGTCACCAATCCGAGCACGACCTGCTTGCCCTTCGGGACGAAGCGCAGCGGCTCGAAGCCGCCCGTTCGACCGACGTCGTCGTACTCCAGGAAGAAGCCGTCGACCTGGAGCTCGTTGAAGAGCGCCTCCGCGACGAACTCGTAGCTGCCCTCCGCAGCCCACGAGGAGCGGAAGTTGCCCCGGCAGAGGTGGGTCGTGATCGCCATGTCCACGGGGCGGTCGGCGATCGCCTCGTTGAAGTGGCGAATGTAGATCTCGTGCTGGTGCTCCTTGTCGCCGCCGATGCTCGCGACATACTCGCGCTGGGTCGGGTCGTTCAGGTACGCGAGGCTCGTGTCGTCGAGCTGGAGGTAGGTGCAGCCGAGTGCGCCGAGGCGCTGCACCTCTTCGCGATAGGCCGCGGTCAGGTCGGCCCAGAACTGGTCGAGATCCGGGTAGACCGTGTCGTCGATCGCCGCGCGGCCACCTCTGTAATGGACCATGTTGGGCGAGGGGATCGTCAGCTTCGGCGTCGCGGTCGTCACGCACTGCTGGAGGAACGTGAAGTGGTCGGCGAAGATCGTGTCACGCAAGACGATCCGATCCGCGACGCGGGTGGCCGGCGGAGCGTAGTCGAGGTCACCCTCGGCGTTGCGGAACTTGACGTGGATCTTCTCGTCGGTCTGGACGATCCCGCCGAGTGCGTAGATGAAGTCCATGTGCCACGAGGTGCGGCGGAACTCGCCGTCGGTGGCGAGTTGGAGACCGATCTCCTCCTGCATCTGAACGGCGGCGAGAATCGCGTTGTTCTCGATCGCGCGCAGCTCGTCGGCCTGGAGCATCCCGGCTTTGAACGCCGCTCGTGCTTGGAGCAGGTTGGCCGGGCGGAGCAGGCTGCCGACGTGGTCGGCGCGAAACGGGGGGCTTACTCTCTGCGTCATAGGACCTAGTTTATGCGGATCCGCAGCGGGTCCTCAGACGGTGGCAGGTCGTGTTGAAACTAGCGTCTCAGGCGTGGTGCGACGGCCAATCCTCGTCGCCGCGCTCGCCCCAGTCGTCGCCGAAGCGGACGCTCTGGTGGTGGATCTTCAGGATGTCGTGGCCCATCCGGTCGCGCTTCGTGCTCAGGTAGCGGACGTTCTCGGCGTTCGGCTTCACCTCGATCGGCTCCTGGCCCGTGACGTGGAGACCGAAGCCCTCGATCCCCGCGATCTTCTTCGGGTTGTTCGTGAGCACCCGGATCGTGGTCAGGCCGAGGTCGGCGAGGATCTGCGAGCCGATTCCGTACTCGCGTGCGTCCTCCGGGTAGCCGAGCTGGAGGTTCGCCTCGACCGTGTCGAGACCCTGCTCCTGCAGCTCGTAGGCGCGGAGCTTGCCGAGCAGCCCGATGCCGCGGCCTTCCTGGGAGAGATAGAGGACGACGCCCTTGTCCTCGGCGCCGATGCGGCGCAGCGCGATGTCGAGCTGCTCGCGGCAATCGCAGCGCAGCGAGTGGAAGACGTCACCGGTGAGGCACTCGGAGTGGACGCGGACGAGCACGTCTTCGGCGCCGTCGACGTCGCCCTTCACAAGCGCGATGTGGAGCTTCCCGGTCAGCTTCTCGCGGAACGAGACCGCCTGGAACTCGCCGTACGCGGTCGGCAGCCGCACCGAGGTGACGCGCTCGACGAGCTTCTCGTGGGCGCGCCGGTACTCGATCAAGTCGGCGACGGAGACGAGCTTCACGTCGTGCTTCTTGCAGAACTCGATCAGATCGGGGACACGCGCCATCGTGCCGTCCTCGTTCATCACCTCGCAGATCACACCGGCCGGCGCGAGGCCCGCGAGCCGCGCCAGATCGACGGCCGCCTCCGTCTGCCCGGCGCGCTGAAGCACACCCCCGACGCGGGCTCGGAGCGGAAAGACGTGGCCGGGCTGCACGATGTCGCGGGCGCCCTTCGTCGGATCGATCGCGACCTGGATCGTGCGCGAGCGGTCGGCGGCCGAGATGCCGGTCGTCACACCCTCGCGCGCCTCGATCGAGACCGTGAATGCGGTGCCGTAGGGCGTCTCGTTGCGCTCGGTCATCTGGCGCAGGCCGAGCTCGTCGCAGCGCTCCTCGGTGAGGCAGAGGCAGATGAGGCCGCGCGCATGAGTGGCCATGAAGTTGATCGCCGCCGGGGTCGCGAACTGAGCCGCGATCGTGACGTCGCCCTCGTTCTCGCGATCCTTGTCGTCGACGACGACGACCGCCTTGCCGGCGCGGATCTCCTCGAGCGCTTCCTCGATCGTGGCGAAGGCGTCGTTCTCTGTCACATGGGCCACCGGTCGAAGGTGCGGCGGAAGTAGAGCAGCGGCAGCGAGTCCGGATCCGGGGGCTTCGCCTCGTAGACGCGGCCGAGGAAGAGGATGTGGTCGCCGGCCTCGATCTCGTTCACGACCTCGCAGGCGATGTGTGCGACCGAGTCGTCGTGCAGCACCGGCAGGCCATGGAGCTCCGTCGGCGCCCAGAGGCTGTCGGCGAACTTGTCGACGCTCTTGCCGGCGAAGTGCAGCGCGAGCGCCTCCCGGCCGGCGGCCAGGAAGTTGACGACGAAGTGGCGGGAGCGCTGGAGCGCCGGCAGCGTGTTGCTCTTCCGGTCGACCGAGACGAGCACGAGCGGCGGATCGACCGAGACCGACATGAACGCGTTGCACGTCAACCCGACCGGCAAGCCTTCCTCGTCGAGCGTCGTCACGATCGTCACCCCGGTCGGGAACGCGGCCATCGAGGCCGTGAACGCCTGCAACTCGACAACGAGCTGGGCGTCGTTTGGAGGCGAATCTTGGCTTTGCACTGTTCGCTCTGCACACACGTGTGCGCCTACGGAGCGTAGCTCAGGCGCATCCGCCATTTCCACTCGCGCCTCCACCCTGATATCAGTACACCTGTGACCGAGAAAACGCATCAGTCACTTCAATCTCTCGAGCGAGGCCTTGCCGTGATCCAGGTCTTCTCGGCGACGCATCCAGCGCTGACCCTGAGCGACGTCGCGCGCCTGACCGGGATCACACGCGCAACTGCGCGGCGGATCCTCCTGACGCTCGAGGAGCTCGGCTACGTGCGCTCCGACGGACGGCTGTTCTCGCTCACGCCCCGGGTGCTCTCGCTCGGCTGGGCCTACCTCTCGTCGTTGAACATCTGGGAGGCGGCGCAGCCGCTGATGGAAGAGCTCGCCGAACGAACCGGCGAATCGTGCTCGATCGGGACGCTCGATCTGCCCGACGTCGTCTATGTCGCCGAGGTGCAGAGCCGGCGCATCGTCAATGTCGCCGTCGGTCCCGGAATGCGTTTGCCCGTGCACGCCACCTGCACCGGACGCGTGCTGCTCGCTGGGCTGCCGGAGCCCGAGCTCGACGCGTTCCTCGACGGCGCGAAGCTCGAACGGTTCACGTCGCACACGATCACCGACCCCGCCCGGCTCGGCAAGGCCGTCGCCACGGTCCGCACGCAGGGCTGGACGGTCAGCGACCAGGAGCTCGAGGTCGGCCTGCGCAGCGTCGCCGCTCCGATCACCGGGGGTGACGGGCGCACCGTCGCGGCCATGAACGTGTTCGGCGCCTCGACGCGCGTGACCACAGACGAGCTGAAGAGCCGCGTCCTGCCGGCGCTCCTCGACACGGCAGAGCAGATCTCGACGAGCCTGCGGCGGCGCGCGCTCGCGGGGGTGCGCTGATGACCGAGTTCCGCGAGGAGCGGTACGACGTGAACGGGATCGACACGGCTGTGCTCACGGCCGGCGAAGGGGAGCCGCTCGTGTTCCTGCACGGCGCGGGTACGGCGACCGGGTTCAACTACCTGCTGCCGCTGGCCGAGCGCAACCGACTGATCGTCCCGAACCATCCCGGCTTCGGTGCCTCGGCGAACGACCCGAGCATCGACAGCATCCAGGATTATGTCCTTCACTACCTCGACCTGTTCGATCTGCTGGGACTCGACGAGGTCGCGCTGGTTGGCCACTCGATGGGTGGCTACATCTCGTCGACGCTGGCGATCGAGGCCGGGTCTCGGGTGCGGCGCCTCGTGTTGGCTGCTCCGTTCGGGCTTCTCGACGAGGAGCATCCAACCGTCAGCTTCTTCGACATCCCGCCCGAAGAAGTCGGTGAATACCTCACCGCGGATCTGTCTGTCTTCGCGGGCCTGCCGAATCCACCGACGCCCGAGTTCCTCGCCGATCGCCAGCGCGAGGGAGCATCCTGGGCGCAGGTCGCCCTGGAGACCCCGTACGACCGGAAGCTCGGGAAGTGGTTGCATCGGGTCTCGGCACCGACGCTCGTGCTCTGGGGCGACGCCGACCGGCTGATTCCCGTCGGCCAGGCCGAGGTTTGGGCCGAGCACATTCCGAACGCCCAGGTGACGATTCTCCCCGGGGTTGGCCACCTCATCTTCGACGAGTCGCGCGAAGCCGTCGACGCGGTCGGGGACTTCGTCGCCGCGGGGGTACCGGCGTAGCTCACATGCTGGCAGCGGTTCTGCCCGAAGCCGGGCAGCCGCTTCGGATCGAGCGGATCCCGGTGCCGAGCCCGCGGCGCGGCGAGATCCTCGTTCGCGTCGCCGCGTGCGGGGTCTGCCACACCGACCTGCACGTGATCAAGGGCGAGGTCGCGTTCCCGACGCCGGCGGTGCTCGGTCACGAGATCTCGGGCACGGTCGTGGAGCTCGGCGAAGAAGTCGACGGACCGCCGGTGGGCACCCGCGTCGTCGGCACGTTCATCATGCCGTGCGGCTCGTGCGCGTCCTGCGAGCGGGATCGGGACGATCTCTGCTCGCGCTTCTTCGAGCTGAACCGGCTGCAGGGCGTCCTCTACGACGGCGAGACGCGGCTCCGGCGCGACGACGGAAGCCCGCTCGCGATGTACTCGATGGGTGGGCTCGCGGAGTACGCGGTCGTTCCCGCCACGGGGATCTACGCACTGCCCGACTCGCTCCCGCTCGAGGAGTCGGCGATCATCGGCTGCGCAGCGCTGACCGCGTACGGCGCCGTGACGCATGCAGGCGAGATCCGGCGCGGCGACCGCGTGGTCGTGGTTGCGATCGGCGGCGTCGGCTCGCTCGTGGTGCAGCTGGCGCAGGCTCGGGGAGCGGCTCAGATCGTCGCGGTCGACATCGGCGCCGAGAAGCTCGAGGCGGCGCGCCGTCTGGGCGCCACCGACGTCGTCGACGCCGCCACCGGGGATCCGGTCGCGCGCGTCCTCGAGCTCACGGAAGGTGGCGGCGACGTGGTGTTCGAGGTGATCGGCGGCGAGCAGACGTTCACGCAGGCGCTCCTGATGGCGCGCGACGGCGGGCGGATGGTCGCCGTCGGGATCGCACCCTTGGGAGCGACGGCGCCGGTCGAGATCACACGGCTCGTGCGGCGGAGCCTGCACATCGTCGGCTCGTACGGCGCCCGCGTGCGCTCCGACATGCCGAGCCTGCTCGCTCTCGTCGAGGCCGGCACGATCGACCCGGCGGCGAGCCTGACGCGGCGGTTCGGCCTCGAAGAGGCAGCCGAGGCCTACGCCGCACTCGACCGGCGCGAGATCGTCGGCCGCGCGATCGTCGTCATGCCCGGCTAGCCGGGAGAATGAGCAGATCATGGCGGGCCGGCACGAGCAGACGATCTCGATCGGCGTGGTCGGTGGCGGGATCGGCGGCCTGGCGGCCGCGTCGACCTTGCTCCGCGCCGGATTCGACGTTCACGTCTTCGAGCAGGCGACCGCGCTGAGCGAGGTCGGGGCGGGCATCCAGGTGAGCCCGAATGCCTCACGGCTCCTGCACCGCCTCGGCCTGGCGGACGAGCTGGCGGAGCTGGGCGTGCGTCCGCTGGCCTGGCACCAGCGGCGTTGGGACGACGGCCGGACGCTCCTGCGTACGCCACTCGCAGGCGCTGTCGAAGAGGCGTTCGGGTTTCCGCACTACCAGATCCACCGCGCCGATCTGCTGGCCGCGCTCGTCCGGCGGCTGCCGCCGGAGCGGCTGCACACCGGGCGGCGCCTGATCGGGCTGGCAGACCGTGGCGACCGAGTCGAGGCGACATTCGCGGATGGCGATCGCATCGAGGTCGACCTGCTGGTCGGAGCCGACGGCATCCACTCGACCGTCCGGACCGCGCTCTTCGGGCCCGAGAGCCCGCGCTTCACGGGCTGCGTCGCCTACCGGGGCCTCGTTCCGGCCGAGCGGCTCCAGGAGCTGGAGCTCGAAGTCACCGCGCAGGTCTGGATGGGACCCGGCGGACACTTCGTGCACTACTTCGTCCAGGGCGGCCGGCTGGTCAACTTCGTCGCGCTGATCGACCGGGACACCTGGACGCGCGAGTCCTGGAACGACCGCGGCGAGGTGGCGGACGCACTCGCCGCCTACGAAGGCTGGCATCCGCAGGTTCGTTCGATCCTGGGCGCCGTCGAGGCGACCTTCGTCTGGGCACTCTTCGACCGTGCCCCGCTCGAGCACTGGTCGGCCGGCCGCGTCACGCTGCTCGGCGACGCGTGCCACCCGATGCTCCCGTTCATGGCCCAGGGCGCAGCGCAGGCGATCGAGGACGGAGCGACGCTGACGGCCTGCCTGACCCGGGAGGCCGATGTGCCGACGGCGTTGCGCCGCTACGAGGAGATCCGCCTCCCTCGCGCCTCCCGCATTCAGGCGATCTCCGCGACGAACAAGGCGCGTTTCCACCTGCCCGACGGCCCCGAGCAGGAGGCGCGGGACGCGCTGATGGCCAGCGGCTCGACGGACTGGTCGGCCGCAGCGGTCGCGTGGATCTACGGCCACGACGCCGGGGCTCTCCCGGATTCGGACGTCATCTAGCTCGCGGCGGTGTGGGCGAGATCCTTCGCCCGCACCAGCGCGAGGGCGCAGACCGCCCCGATCCCGACGCTGACGGCGCCGACCAGCAGGAGCCCGTGCGTGCCCGAGACGAACGCGACCTTGGCGGCCGCGGCGATCCGCGCCTGGGCCTGCGCGCCGCTCACCGTCAGCGCCGCCCCGCGCGGGCCGCTCGCGGCGACGGTGGCCACCAGGGCATGGCCCGAGCCCGGAACGAGCACGGCGAGCTTCGTCTGCACCTGATGCTGGAAGACGGCGCCGAGCCCGGCGAGCCCGGTTGCGAGGCCGCCGATCCGGAAGGTGTTGCTGATCCCCGACGCCATGCCGCTTCGCTCGGGCGTAACGACGCCCAGCGCGATGTTCGCAATCGCCGGGTTCGCAAGCCCGACCCCGACGCCGGTGAGCACGAGTCCGGGAAAGAGCACCGTCCAGCGCGAGTCGACCGAGACGGTGCTCATCCACAGCAGCCCGACCGAGCAGATCGCGAGGCCGCCGCCGAGCAGGAGCCCCGGCGCGACCTTTCCCGTCAACCGGCGGGCCAGGATCGGGATCAGAAACGTGGGCAGCATCGTCGGCAGCAGGCGCAGCCCGCCGTCGAGCGGCGAGTAGCCGAGCAGGTTCTGGAGGTAGAAGGTCAGGTACGGGACGGCGCCGAACATGCCCATCCCGACCGCGACCGTCGCCAGCGAAACCCCGCTGAACGAGCGGTTGCGGAAGAGCGAGATGTCGAACATGGGCCGCTGCTGCCAGAGCTCGACCACGATGAACGCGGCCATCAGCACCGCGGAGCCGACGAGCGAGGCCACGATCAGGATGCTCGACCAGCCTTCGGCGTTCGCGCGCAGGAGACCGAAGATCAGGAGGAAGAGCGACGCCGAGAACGTGACGAGGCCCGGGAGGTCGAGTCGCTTCGCGTTCGGGTCGGCGACGTTCACCATCCGGCGCAGCGCGATCGCGAGGACGCCGATCCCGATCGGAAGGTTCACGAAGAAGACCCAGCGCCAGCTGAACGCGTCGGTCAGACTGCCGCCGAGCACCGGTCCGATCGCGACCGCGCCTCCCACCGTCGCGCCCCAGTAGGCGATCGCGGTCCCCCGGTCGCGTCCCTGATACTCCTGGGCGATCAGGGCCAGCGCGGTCGCGAACAGCGTCGCGCCGCCGACCCCCTGCAACGCTCGGGCGACATCGAGCTGCGGGCCGCTCTGCGAGATCCCGCAGAGGAGCGACGCGAGGGTGAAGACGGCGACCCCACCCACGAACACGCGCTTGCGTCCGAACTTGTCGGCGAGCGAGCCGGAGGTGAGGACGAGCGCCGCGAGCGTCAGCGAGTAGGCGTCGATCACCCACTGCAGCTGCGTGAAGCTGGCGTGCAGCTGGCTGTGGATGCGCGGCAGCGCAACCTGGACGATCGTGATGTCGACGAGGAGCATGAACGTGGCGCCACAGACGGCGGCGAGCGTCCACCAGTTCGTCCGCGGACGGGCGGAGGTCACGGCACTCACGAGCCGGACTCCGCGGGAACGGGAACGCCGAGCTGCCGCTGCAGGTCGATGCCCGCGCCCAGAAGCTCCCAGTCGGCCCCGGTGGGGCCGATCAGCGACACACCGACTGGCAGGCCACTGCGGGCGCCGAGGCCGGCCGGCAGCGAGACCGCCGGAAAGCCGGTCCAGTCCCAGTAATGCGTGAGCGAGATCAGGGCGGCGTCCTGGAAGGGTGCGTCGTACCCGCGCCCGCGAACCGGTGCGACCTTCGGCACCGTCGGCTCGACCACGGCGGTGATCCGTTCGGCGGCGAACCAGTCCGACCAGGCGGCCGTCAGCTCGGTGCGCCTCATCTGCGCCGCGACGTACTCGTCCGCCGTCAGGCTCCGCTGCTCGACCTCCTCCAGCCAGCCGCGCATGAACGGGCGGTAGAGCTCACGCGAGTCGTCGTAGCGGTGGTGGTAGGCGCCGAGCTCGGCGAGCAGCACGGCGAGGAAGTCGTCCTGAACCTCGAGCGGCGCGCCGACGGGCGGCGGCGTGACAATCGAGGCGCCGAGGGCACGACACGCGTCCAGTCCAGCGTCGAACCCTTCGGCCACATCCGGGTCGAGCTCGACGGATCCGATGCGCGGCGAGACCACGAGGCGCGCGCCCGCGAGCCCGGCGCCCGTCGGGAGGTCGGCCGAACCGGCCATCGCGGCCAGCAGAGCAGCGCAGTCCTCCAGCGAGCGCGCCATCGGCCCGCTGTGGTCGAGGCTCACCGACAGCGGAATCACGCCCCGCAACGGCACGAGTCCGCGCGTCGGCTTGATCGTCGATGTGCCGCAGAGAGCAGACGGGATCCGCAGCGACCCGGCCGTGTCGGTCCCGGTCGCCGCCGGAACCATCCGCGCGGCGAGCGCGGCGCCGGAGCCGCCGCTCGATCCTCCCGGCGAGCGCGTGAGATCCCACGGATTGCCCACCTGATCGGTCGTTCCGCCCGCGGCGAACTCGTGCGTGTGCAGATGGCCGAGCAGCACCATCCCGGCGCCCGCGAGGCGCGCCCAGACGTCGCAGTCCCGTGTCGGCTGCTCGACGGGTTGTCGGCTCGAAGCGGTCAGCGGCTTGCCCGCGACGCCGTAGAGATCCTTCAGGCCGATCGGAATCCCGCAGAGCCGCGGCGCGCCCCCGGCGGCCAGCCGCGCGTCGGCCGCGCGGGCGGCGTCGCGCGCAGTGTCGGCGTACACGCGGGCCCAGGCGTTGATCGAGTCGGGATCGCCGTCGAAGCTGTGCGTCCCGTCCCGCTCGCCGATCCGGGCGAGGCAGGCGAAGGCCAGCTCCGCGGCTGAGAGCTCGCGCGCGGCCAGCAGCGCCGCGGCCTCGACGACGCCGAGGTCGGCGGGATCAGACGGATGCGTCGCCGTCACGCCGGGTCGGCTGGCGCACCCGTCGGCAGATCGCGGCGAGCTTCGGGAAAGGCCGTCCTGGCCGCTTCGCCAACCATCAGACGCGGGCGGTCGCGACGTTGGTCGCCATCGCCGCGGCGACCGGGTGCCCGACCCGCTCGCGCACGGTCGAGGCAATGTCGCGGGCGAGCGCTTCGCGCCGCTCCTGCGGGACTTCGGCCATCGCCACGGCCATCGGCGAGCCTTCCATGAACGACCGCGTGAACTCCTCCGGCGACGAGAACCTGGCGACGCCGTCCACGCGCTCGACCTCGACGGAGCCGAACCCGGCGCCGACGAGGAGGTTGTGCAGCGCGTCCGCGTCCGGGAACGAGAAGGGGGCCCGCGCCACGCGCTCACTGTCCGGGAAATGACGAGCCACGGTCTCTGCAACAACATGATTGGCTGGCGCCGTCTCGATCTCGCACCAGCACGCCACCACGGCCCGGCCGCCGGGGGCGAGGACGCGAAGGAACTCGGCGAGCGCCCGCTCACGCTCGGGAAAGAACTGCAGGCCCTGCTGGCAGCTGACGAGATCGAACGAGCCGTCGTCGAATGGGAGTGCCGTCGCATCGCCCACGACGAACTCGACGTCCAGCCCGGCCGCCTTCTCACGGGCGACGTCGAGCATGCCCGCGGTGAGATCCAGGCCGACGAGCCGCGTCAGTCCTGCGGCACGGGCCCGAGCGCGGCGCAACACGATCCCGGTTCCCGTTGCAACGTCGAGCATCCTCTCCCCCGCCGCCGGCTGCGCCCGGTCGAGCAGCTCCTCCGCAAACGCCTCGAAGAACCCGGGGACCATCAGCTCTTCGTAGACAGCCGGGAACTCGGCCGCCGTACCCCATTGCATCGCACTCATCGCTGCCTCCATCGAGATGTTTGCCGATTCAGCGCCCAGTATGACCGGAGTCTTCTCACCAATCGCCCGGCTGCCCGAGCACCTGCCCGCCGTCGATCGTGAACACCGCGCCGGTGATGAAACTCGACGCCGGCGACGACAGCAGCAGCGCGAGGCCCTTCAGCTCCTCGGGCTCGCCCATCCGGTCGAGCGGGATCAGCGAGCGCCACAGCTGCTCGCTCTCCGGCGTGACCCCGCCGGCGATTCGCGTCTTCGTCGGCCCCGGAGCGATCACGTTCACGTGCACGCCGTACGGGGCCAGCTCGCGCGCCGCCTGGCGGGCGACCATGATCACCGACGCCTTCGCCGCCGCGTAGGCGTAACAGACGAGTGCCTCGGGAATCAGGCCTGCGGTCGAGGCCGTGACGACGATCCGGCCGGAGCGCTGCGGCTTCATCACGGCAGCGGCGGCCCGCATCGTGTAGAGAACGCCGTCCTGGTTGATCGAGAGCACCTCGCGCCAGACCCGGTCGTCGACCGCACCCAGCTCCTCGCCGCCCGGGGCCGCGAAGCCCGGAACTCCGGCGATCCCGGCGTTCGCGAACGCGATGTCGACGCCGCCCTGGACTTCGACGAGCTCGTCGAAGCACGCGTCGACCGAGGCGGGATCGGCAACGTCGACGAGCGTCGAGCGGACGTCGCCGCCGCTCGCCGCGAGCCGCGCGGTCTCGGCTTCGAGGCGCGGCACGTCGATGTCGGCGAGCGTCACCCGCGCACCGCAGTCGGCGAGCACTTCCGCGTAGGCGAGCCCGAGGCCGCTGGCGGCACCCGTGACGACGGCGCGCTTGCCGCGCACGTCGAACAGCCGGCTGATCACGTCGGCTGCGCTCATCCGATGTGGACGACCGCCTTCACGACCTCGTCGGGGTGCTCGATCGCGTAGACGATCGCCTCGGGTGCCTCTTCGAGCGAGAAGTCGTGGGTGAGCAGCGGCTGCACGGCGTCCCGGTAGCGCGCGACGAGCTCGGCCGCGGCGGCGAAGTCGCCGGCCTGGCAGGTGCTCGTCCCGAGCAGGTCGAGCTCGCGGAACGGCAGCGCCCCGATCCGCAACGGCATCGCATGGTTCGAGAGGCCGACGATCACGACCCGGCCGGCGGCCGCCACAGCCTCGAGAGCCACGCGCGTCGGCTCGTCGGCGCCGGTCGCCTCGAAGACGACCTCCGGCAGCTCGCCACCGGCCCACTCGCGCGCGATCGCGACGATGTCGTCGTCCGGGCCGACCGTCGCCGTGTCGGCACCGCACGCGCTCCGCGCGAGCCTGTTCGCCACGCGGTCGACGAGCAGGACGCGCGCGCCCTTGTCGATCGCGGCGATCGCGATCGCCTGGCCGATCGGGCCGGCGCCGAGCACGAGCACCCGCTCGCCGGTGGCGATGCGGCCACGCTCGACCGCGCGAACGGCGATCGACATCGGCTCCACGAATGCCGTCAGCCGCGCGTCGCCGATCTCCACCCGGAACGCCTGCGAAGCCGGGACGCGGAGCCGTTGCTGGAGCGCACCATCGGCATGGATCCCGATCAGGCTGATCTTCTCGCACGCGTTCGAGCGCCCGATCCGGCACGGATAGCAGCGGCCGCACGACAGGACGGGCCAGACGGCGACGCGCTGGCCCGACGCGAAGGCGGACGGGCAGTCGCTCCCGACCTCCTCGACGATCGCCGAGAACTCGTGCCCCTGAACCCGCGGGTAGAGCAGCGACGGATCGGTGCCCCCGATGTCGCCGTGGAAGTAGTGGAAGTCCGAGCCGCACAGCCCCACGGCCTCGGGCCGCAGGATCAGCTCCCCGGGCCCCGCCCGCCCGACCTCGGGCAGGTCGACGACCTCCATCGTCGACCTCGCCCGCGTGACTGCCGCCCGGATGCTCAACCGGCCGAACGAACCGGGTGATTCGCGAGGAAGCGGTGATCCGGGTCGAAGCGGCCCTTGATCTCGCACAACCGCTTGAAGCTGGCGGGCGGATAGATCGTCTCCACGTCCATCGACGACTCGGCGAAGTTCAGGTAGCGGAAGCCGCTGTCCCAGTCCGCGAGCGTGTCGTGCAGACGGATCAGGTGGCGCTCCATGTCGGCCTTCATCTCCGGGTCGAGAGCGAGGCCGAAAGTGAGCGTCGTGAAGGCGAAGTCGATCGTGTCGAGCGCCCCGTGCTCCGGCGCAGAGCGGGCCGCCGCCCCACCGAGCTGGCGCACCTCCGAGTGCATCAGCGGCGTGTCGGTGATCACCTCGACGAGCTTCTCGATGCACTCGTCGTCGAACGAGTGCAGGTGGATGCCCTCGCCGTGGTAGGGCACGGGCTCGGCGGGATCCATGTTCACCGTGCTGAGCTGGCTCGTCGGGATCATCGCGACCGTGTCGAACTCCGGGCCGAGGTCGCGCAGCGGCTGGATGAGCGCGGCGCCGTCCTCCTCGCTGCCGAGGAACGCCGGCTCGATCAGCACGAAGTCGCGCGCCTTCAGGTGATCCGGGATGAAGGGCAGATCCGGGAGCTTCAGCAGCCGGCCGAGCGACGTGCACTCCTCGGGCACGGTGTCGATCCAGGCCCGCCACGCCTTCAGGATCTCCACGGCCCGCTCGATCGGCCAGAAGAGGCAGCCGGCGTAGATCTCGGAGATCGGGTAGAGGCCGACCTCGAGCGCCGTGATCGCGCCGAAGTTGCCGCCGCCGCCGCGGATCGCCCAGAACAGATCGGGCTCGTTCTCGGCATCGACGCGCCGGAGCTTGCCGTCGGCGGTGACGAGCTCGGCAGCCAGGACGCTGTTCGTGGCCAGGCCGTACTTGCGCACCATCCAGCTGATGCCGCCGCCGAGCATGTAGCCGACCACGCCGACGTCCGGCGAGGTGCCGCAGAGGTAGCAGAGCCCGTGCTCGCCGGCCGCGGCCGAAAGCTCGTCGGCGAGCACGCCGGCCTCGATCCGCACGCGCTTCGCGTCGGCGTCGATCTCGATGCCGCGCATCCGCTCGGTCTTCAGCAGGATGGCGTGGTCGTCCCAGGTGATCGGACCGGCGTTGTGACCCCCGCCCTGGAACGCGATCCGGAGCCCGTGCTCGCCGGCGAACTCGACGACCGCGACGACGTCGGCGGCCGACTCGGGGTACACGACGGCGACGGGCCGCTGGTCGACGGAGAGGTTCCACGCCAGGCGCGCGGCGTCGAAGCTCTCGTCAGCCCGCGCAACGACAGTGCCGGTCAAACGATCATCTAGCGCACCAAAATCCACGGACGGGTCAAGGGTCGACAAGCAGTCCTCCTCTCGAAACCGGATGAGCAGCAGTGAGCAGTCCTACTTAACGCTTTTCGGCGCACTTTGCAACCGCAGCGCACACCTGTGCGCCGTCCGACCGCACCGCGCCGAGGCAGTATTCGAGCATGCCCCGCCCGAAAGTGCACGTCACGGGGGCGATCCCGGAGGCGATCGAGGACGCGCTGCGCGCCGACTTCGAGCTCGTCGCCCAGCTCCGAGGCGCCGACGGAGTCCTCAGCCTGCTGACGACGACGGTCGACGAGCGGTATCTCGAGCAGGCCGGGCCGCAGCTGAAGGTGGTTGCGAACTACGCCGTGGGGGTGAACAACATCGACCTCGACGCCGCACGAGCGCGGGGCATCGTCGTCACGAACACGCCCGACGTGCTCACCCGGGCGACGGCGGAGCTCGCGATCGCGCTCACGCTCTCGCTGCTGCGGCGGGTGACGGAAGGCGACCGCCTGATCCGCAGCCGGCGGCCCTGGCGCTTCGCGCTCGAGTTCATGCTCGGCGAGAGCCTCGAGGGCAAGGTGTTCGGCGTCGTCGGGCCCGGACGGGTCGGCCGCGAGACGGCGCGGCTGGCAGAGGCGTTCGGCGCGACGGCGATCTACGCAGGGCGAGGCGACCTCGACACGCTCCTCGGGGCCGCCGACGTCGTCAGCCTGCACTGCCCGCTGACCGACGAGACGCACCATCTGATCGACGCCGCGGCCCTCGCGAAGATGCGGCCGACGGCCGTGCTCGTGAACACCGCGCGCGGCCCGGTCGTCGACGAGCGGGCGCTCGCCGCAGCGTTGCGCGACGGCGAGATCGCGGGCGCGGCCCTCGACGTCTACGAGTTCGAGCCCGAGGTGACCGAGGAGCTGCTCGGCTTCGAGAACGTCGTCCTCAGCCCGCACCTCGGCAGCGCAACCCGCGCGACGCGTGAAGCGATGGGGATGCTGGCGGTCGAAGCGCTCCGTGCGGTGCTGATCGACGGTCGGCTGCCGCCCAACACCGTCAGTTGAGATTTGGCGGCTGCGTTCGCTCTCCGTACAATCGTGCGCATGGCGCAGATCGCATTCAAGGGGGAGCCGCTACACCTGCGCGGTGAGCCGCCGCGCGCGGGCGATGCCGCGCCCGACTTCACGCTTCAGAACGGGTCGGAGCCGGTCACACTCGCCGACCTGCCGGCCAAGCCACGCCTCCTGAGCGTCGTGCCGGCGATCGAGACGAAGACCTGCTCGCAGCAGACGAAGGCGTTCAACGACCGGCTCGCGGCCTACGGAGACAGGATCGCCGCCTACACGGTCAGCCTCGACCCGCCCGACCTCCAGGCTCGCTTCTGCAGCACGGAGGGGATCGCGAACATGGAGACGCTCTCCGACCAGCCGGCGCGTTCGTTCGCCGAGTCGTGGGGCCTGCTCGTCGAGGAGACGCAGCTGCTCGGCCGCGCCGTCTTCGTGCTCGACGCCGACGGCACGATCACGTACGCCCAGGTCGTCCCCGAGCTGACGCACGAGCCCGACTACGAGCCGGCCCTCGCGGCCCTCGACGCGCTGCTGGCCTAGTCTCCCCGCCTAATCTCCACCCTGCCGGGCGACGGCCTCGTCGACCAGCTCGGGCAGGTGCGCGATCCGCGGATCGATCCGCATGCCGTTGTCGCCCCAGGGGATGCTCGGGTCGATCGCCGGCTTGCCGACCATCGCCGAGTGCTCGGTGAGCGTGTGCTTGCCGAGCCGCTCCTCCTTGGCCCACATCGGCTTGCCGTCGGGCTCGCGGAAGTGCGGCATCACCTCTTCGGCCATCAGCGTCATGTTCTTGATCGCCATCCAGTGCGGCATCGCGCCCCACTGTCCCCCGGCGCCGGTCACGACGCCGGTGCCGAGATCGTCGGTCAGCTTCGACAGCTCTTCGATCACCGTGTCCGGCGAGCCGACGATCGCGTAGCCGTTGTCGATCAGGTACTCGTACTGCAGGTCGTAGATGTCCGGGATGCCCTTCTCGATGATCGTGCCGAGGAAGTTCCGGAACGACGCCTGCGACTGGTAGCCGGGAGGCCCCGCGAAGTAGTTCGGGTGCTTCAGCCCCTCGCGGAAGAGCCACGTGATGTGCGGGCGCGCCTCGCGGTGGGCCTGCTCGTCGGTCTCGGCAACGTAGATCAGGATCGCCGCGCCGAGGTTCTCGCGCTTCGCCTCGTAGCCGTACTTCTCCTCGGCCAGGCGCCGGTAGGTGTCGAGCGCCTTCTTCAGCACCGCGCGCGGCGAGAAGACCTGCATGAAGGTGTAGTGGCGCTTTGCCGCCTCGTCGATCGTCTCCAGCGAGGCGAAGCCGGGCAGCCAGATCGGCGGGTGCGGCTTCTGCAGCGGCTGCGGCCACGGGTTCACGAAGGGCAGGTTGAAGTACTTGCCCTCCCAGGCGAACGGCCCGGGCTCTGTCCACGCCTTCATGATCAGGTCGTGGGCCTCCCAGAAGCGTTCGCGCGAGGTGCTTGGGTCGATGCCGTAGGAGAAGTACTCGTTGCCGGTGCCGCGCACGAAGCCGGAGATGATGCGCCCGCCCGAGATCACGTCCAGCATCGCGATCTCCTCGGCCACGCGCAGCGGGTTTCCGTGCAGGGGCAGCGCATTCCCGATCACGCCGACCTTGATCCGCTCGGTCTTGGCGACGATGTACGACGCCATGATGTTCGGGCTCGGCATCGTCCCGTACGCCGTCTGGTGGTGCTCGTTCACAAGGACACCGTCGTAACCCAACCGTTCAGTCAGAACGTTCAGCTCGAGGAACTCGTTGTAGAGCCGGTGCCCGACCTTCGGGTCGTAGAGCGTGTTCGGCAGGTTGACCCAGGTCGACGGCAGGTCCGCCGCCGGCGGGATGAACGGATACGGCATGAACATCAGCGAGTAGAACTGGAGCTTGTTCATCGGGCGACTCCTTCGATGAAGCCGCGGATGACCTCTGCGGCGCGGTCGGGCTCTTGCATGATCAGGCCGTGCCCCGTGCCCGGAACGCGCTCGAGCTTGGCGCCCGGGATCAGCTCGGCGAAGCGGTCGGCGTAGACGTTCGGGACGATCCAGTCGTCCTCGGCTCCGAGTACCAGCGTTGGAACTCGGACATTTGGCAAGTGGCGCTCGAGCTTCGAGTCGTGCGACGGCGTCCAGGTGAGCCGCGCGAATGTCCCCAGCTCGCCGTAGGCGTGGACGATGTCGTCGAGGCTGTGCGGGTTCGGCAGGAAGTCGACGTAGGGCATGAAGTCGCCGTTGAAGAGCATTCCTGGGATCTCCTCCGGCGGCATCGCGAACAGGTTCGCGCGCGGGGCGCCCTCGACGCTGATCCCGATCGGCGTGATCAGGGTCAGGCTCTTCAGCCGCTCCGGGTAGAAGACCGCCAGCTCGGAGGCCAGCCAGCCGCCGAGCGAGAAGCCGATCAGGTGAACGCGGTCGAGCTCGAGCGCCTCGAGCAGGTCGCGGTAGTGGAGGATCAGGTCGTTCCAGCCGTCGAGCCACTCCGGGAACGCGGTCTCTCCGAAGCCGGGATGCTCCGGCGCGATGAAGTCGACGCTCTCCGACAGGCGCTCGTAGAAGGGCAGCCACATCCGCGTCGAGCCTGCCCCGTGCAGGAACACGACCGGCTCGCCGGAGCCCTTGCGCCGGTAGGCGACATCGAGGTCGCCGACCCGCATCCAGCTCGGCTCGGTGTAGTACCGAGAAGATGGTTTCGCCGCTGCAACCGACTCCGTCATCGCTTCCTCCTCGTTCGTGATCCGACGAGCTTGTTGAGTGGGACTGTACACAGCTGAAGGCCGGTTTTCAGCATTGAGATGGTTGATTCCACGATCTCGCGTGCCCGGCTGCGCGATCTGGCCGCCCTGGGCCGCTTCGGCCTTACGGGAGCCGGCGAAGCCGCCTCCCTCCAGGCCTGCGCTTCACCACGTCGTCTCCTCGTCGATGCCGCCAGCATCGCCGAGAAGCCGCCGCGGCGCCCCAGAGCACCCAGCTCGCGCCCCGGCTCATACGATCTCGTGGAATCAACCATCTAGGCGAAGAGCTTTCTCGGGTTCGCGACCAGCATCTGGTCGATCTGATCCTCGGTGACACCGCCCGCCCGGAGCGCCGGCAGGATCGTCGTCGAGATGTGCAGGTAGTCCGGCCGCTCGCCGGCGAAGTTCGGGTCACCGGTCATGAAGTCGTAGAAGCACGCCGCGTCGTGCGAGAGGTGAATCCGGTCGCTGTACCCCCGAGCGACGAGGGCCGCAAGGGTGCGGACGCGATCGGCGTCGGAGTTGAAGTGCGGGATGTTGAACCGGTCGAAGCCGAGCGCCGCGCCCGTGTCGGCGATCGCGCGCAGATAGTCGAGATCGTTGCTGTCGCCCGCGTGCGCGATCACGATCTTCCGCGGGTCGACTCCGAGGTCACGAAGCGCCTCGAGCGCAAGCAGTCCCGTCTGCGCGACCGCGTTCGTGTGCACCATCACCGGCACGCCGGTTGCCGTCGCTGCGGTCGCGACCGCGGCAAGGATCCGCGGCACGTCGCCGACGATCCCGTGGCGCTCGACGGCGCATTTCAGGAACGCGGCTCTGACTCCGGTGTCGTCGATCCCTTCGAGGAGCTCGCGGACGAACAGCGAAGCGAGCGCGTCGACGCTTCGGTAGGCGAGGAAGTTCGGCAGCTCGAGAAACGCGTAGACGCCCGACGCAACGACGATGTTCAGGTCGACCTCGGCGTTGACCCGCTGGATCCGCGGGATGTAACGGCCGAGGCCGGGCACCGTCGGGTCGACGATCGTCTCGATCCCGGCCGCTCGAAGCGCGCGCAGCTTCTCGATCGCGTCGGCGATGCGGAGCTCCTCGTCCCAGTAGCTCGCTCCCCAGACGTGGCCGTAGTTCTGGAGCGCCTCGGGCTGGAGGACGAAGACGTGCTCGTGGGCGAGCGTGCGGCCGAGCCGCGCGACCTCGACCGGGCCGCGCACCGTCTGGACCATGCTCACGCCGCTCCCGCCCGTGCGGCATCCGAGAGCGACTTCGCGCCGCCGTGTGCGGAGAGCCCGCCATCGACCGGGATCTCGGCGCCGCTCAGGTACGAGGACTCGTCCGAGATCAGGAAGACGACGAGCGGCGCGATGTCGTCGACGCCTCCGGTCCGGCCGAGCGGCGTCTCGGCGACGTTCGCGAAGCGAAAGCTCTCGGGGGCGGTCGCGGTCATCGGCGTCTCGATGTAGCCGGGGCAGATCGTGTTGACCCGGATCCCGCGTGGTCCGAGCTCGAGGCTGGCGACCCGAGACAGGCCGCGGAGGCCCCACTTGCTGACGGTGTACGCCGCGCCGTGATAGCCGGTCAGCCCGGCGACCGAGCTGATGTTCACGATCGAGCTGCCGGCGCTCATCAGCGGCACGACGGCCTGGATCCCGAGCAGCGCCCCGGTCAGGTTGACGCCGAGCACGCGCTCCCAGTCTCCGAGCTCGACCTCCTCGAGCCGCGCCCGCCACGGGATGCCGGCGTTGTTCACGAGCCCGTCGACCCGGCCGTGGCTCTCGGCAAGCCAGATCCGAAGCGCGCTCCAGTCGTCCGCGTGCGAGACATCGAGCCGACGGTAGACGACCTCGGCGGGGAGCGCCGGAGCCTCGTCGTGGAGATCCGTTGCGATCACGGTCGCTCCTGCACCGGCGAGCGCGATCGCGTCGGCGGCGCCTTGCCCGCCTGCCGCACCGGTGACGACGACCACCTTGCCCTCCACGCGCCCCATCAGAGGCCGCCCTCGAGCCAGGTCTCGCCGCGCGCGTAGAGCTCCTCGACGGCGGGCCCCGTGAGGCCCGGCAGGCCGGGCTTGACCGCGAAGCCGATCTGCGTCTGGAGGTAGGCGAGATGGCGGTAGCCGACGGGGAAGCGCTCCAGCAGGGCCGCGTCGAGCGCGAGCGCCGCCGCCGGATCGACCGGGTCGAGCCGATCCTGCTCGTAGATCGGCTGGCGCAGGACGATCCCCCACGTCCCGTCGCGCCGCTCGAGAAAGTCGTAGAACCGGCCCGTGCAGACGACGTCGCAGACCACGTCGTGCACCGGAGCGCGCTGCGTGATCGTCATCTTCGTCTGCGCGATCGCACGTGTGCCGACGATCTCGATCGAGCTGCCGCCGAGGAAGTGCAGGATCCGCACTCCGCGCTCGAACCCTTCCCGGCTGACCCGGATGAACTCCTCGGCGGGGCCCTGGAACCAGGTCGCCATCATCTCGCCGTCGCCGTGCCAGACCGAGCGGAACCGCTCCCAGTCGCCCGCGTCCCGCCAGACGACCCAGTTCTCGAGCAGCTCGCGGATCTGCTCCTTGTCGTCGTTGCTCATGACCGGTGCGAACTCATCCACGCAATGAGAGAATAGAGCCTGTGAAGGCGGCCCTCATGCGCTCCTACCACCAGCCGCTCGAGCTGATCGACCGGCCGGTGCCGGAGATCTCGCAGGCGAACGAGGTGCTCGTCCGGGTCGGCGGCGCAGGCGTCTGCGCGACCGACCTGCACGCGATCGAGGGCCTGATGGAGCCCGCGGGCGTACGGCTGCCGCGGGTGCTCGGCCACGAGAACGCCGGCTGGGTCGAGGAGGTGGGCGCCGGCGTCTCGACGGTGGCGAAGGGCGACGCCGTGCTCGTCTACCCCCCGTTCAGCTGTGGGCTCTGCGTTCCCTGCCGCCGAGGCAACGACATGCACTGCGTGCAGCACCAGTTCACGGGGCTCTCCGTGGACGGCGGCTTCGCCGACTACGTGCTCGTCTCGGAGCGCTCGCTGCTCAAGCTGCCGCCCGGAGTCGAGCCGGCGACCGTCGCGCCGCACGCGGACGCGGGCCTGACCGCCTACCACGCCGTTCGCCGGCTTGCCCAGCTCGCCGTCCCGGGAACGACCGCGGTCGCGATCGGCGTCGGCGGCGTCGGGCACATCGCGATCCAGCTCCTGCGCGAGCTCGGCTCGTGCTCCGTGATCGCGATCGACACCGACGAGCGGCGGCGGCGGCTCGCGGCGAGGCTCGGCGCGGACGAGGTGCTCGACGGCGCCGGCTCGGTGGACGCCGTGCGCGAGCTTACGGGCGGTCGCGGGGTCGACCTCGTCTTCGACTTCGTCGGCACCGACCAGACGCACGCGGAGTCGATGGCCATGCTCGCGCGCGCCGGGACGTACTCGGTAATCGGGTACGGCGGGACGATCTCGATCCCGTCGAACGCGCTGATCGTGAACGAGCACGCGGTCGTCGGCAATCTCGTCGGCACCTGGATCGACCTCTGGGAGCTGCTCCAGCTGCATGCCGCGGGCAGGGTCGTGCTCGAGACCGAGACGCACCCGCTGGACTCCGTGAACGACGTGCTCGACAAGCTCCGCGACGGCGAGGTCACCGGCCGCGCCGTGCTCATTCCGTAGACGCTGGATGGCTCACATCAACTGTCTCAGCTCAGGTACGCCGAGCGGAGCAGCTCCGGGTCGTCGATCAGCGCCTGCGCCGGGCCGCTGTAGGCGATCCGGCCCCCTTCGAGCACGTAGGCGGTCTCGGCGACTGCGAGTGCGACATGCGCAAACTGCTCGATCAGCAGAACTCCGACCCCGCTCTCCGCGACGGACGTCAGCGTCGGCACGAGCCGCTTGACGACGACCGGAGCGAGACCGAGCGAGAGCTCGTCGACGAGCAGGATGCGCGGGTGCGAGACGAGAGCCTGTGCGAGCACGACCATCTGCTGCTCGCCGCCCGACAGCAGGCGGCTCGAGATGCGCCAGCGCTTCTCCAGCTCCGGGAAGAGCGCGAGCGCATACTCGATCCCCTCCTTCGCGTGCGCCTTGTTGAGCGCATAGGTCGCCACCCGCAGGTTGTCCTCGACCGTGAGCTCGGGCAGCAGTCGCCGGCCCTCCGGCACGATCGCGACTCCGGCGCCGCGCACCTGTTCGGGCCGCAGGCGAGTCAGATCCCGGTCTCCGAGCAGCACCTTGCCCGCGCTCGGGCGCAGGAGGCCGCCGACCGTGAGCACGAGCGTCGACTTCCCGGCGCCGTTGGCGCCGAGCAGGGTCGTCACCTGTCCCGCCGGAATCTCCATCGAGAGATCCGTCACGACGGTGCGCGGGCCGCGAGCGATCGTCAGGCCCGCAATCTGCAGCCCCTCGCTCAAATGACCTCCTCGGTCCCGAGGTAGGCACGCATCACGTGCTCGTCGCGGAGCACGTCCGCCGTCGGGCCCGCTGCGATCAGCTTCCCGAAGTCCAGCACCGCCGTCATCTCGCAGCACGCCGAGACGAGGCTCATGTCGTGGTCGATCAGGATCACGAGCGCGCCGAACTGGCCGGGGATCTTCTGGATCACCTCGCTCAGGTTCGCGGTCTCCTCTTCCGGCAGCCCCGCCGCCGGCTCGTCGAGCAGGACGACCCGCGGCTGGCCGACGATTGCGCGTGCGACCTCGACGAGGCGGCGCTCGCGCGCTCCGAGCCCTCCGACCTTGGTCTTCGGGGGAGCTTCGAGCCCCACGAAGTCGATCGCCGCGTGAACGTCGGCCTGCCGAGACGAACGCTTGGCGCCCGAGTGCTCGTGGATCATCGCAACGTTGTCGAAGATCGAGAGCTGCTCGATCGCCATCTCGGTCTGGAACGTGCGGCGCAGGCCCCAGCGTGCACGGCGGTAGTCCGCCATCCTCAGGATGTCCTCGCCGAAGGCCGAGATCGACCCGACGGCCGGCTTCACGAAACCGCTCATCACGTTCACGAAGGTCGTCTTGCCGGCGCCGTTCGGACCGATCAGGCCGCAGGTGCCGCCGGGGAACACGACGCTCATGTCGTCGATCGGCGTGACGCCCGCGAACCGGACCGTGAGGCTGGAGACCTCGATCACGCGCGCGGCCCGCCGAGCTTGCGTGCGAGGTGAAACAGGAGCCGGCCGAGGTTCTTCAGATCCCGCGGGACCTGGTCGACCAGACCACCGGGCGCCGTCAGCAGCACCTGCAGGATGCCGGCGCCGAAGAGGATGAGCAGGAAGTTCGAGTTGATCTGCCACTGCGCCTGGAAGAGGAAGGGCAGAAGCTGGTTGAAGACGCCCGCGATGATCGCGCCCCAGAGGCTGAAGACGCCGCCGATCATCGCCGTCGCAGCCAGCGTCAGCGAGTCCTGGGTCGAAAACGTGATCGCGCGCGGCACGCCAACCTGGGATGCAAGCAGGCAGCCGGCGACGCCGGTCATGAAGGAGGCGAGCGCGAAGGCCCACATCTTGTAGAGCGTGATGTTGACACCGGCGGCCAGCGCGGCCGGCTCGCTCTCGCGGATCGAGGCCCAGGCCCGCCCCGGCTTGCTCGCGACGTGAATGAGCGCGAGCAGGAACATGAGGGCCGTGACGACGATGATGTAGCGGTAGAACGCGGTGTCGCTGACCGCCATCGACGGTCGCCGCACCGGCGGGGTGCTCGTCGTCAAGGCGCCGGTCGCGCTTACGCCGGTGAAGCCATGGCCGCCGTTCGGAAAGTCGATCACCGCGAGGACGACGGTCGTCGCGCCCGCAAGCATGAGCGTGATCAGGGCGAGGTAGAGGCCGGAGACCCGCAGCGACGGCACTCCGACGAGCGTGCCGAGCACGCCGGTGATCAGACCGTCGACGAGGAGCAGCAGCGGGAAGGGAAGACCGGTTCCGTACGCGAGGCGTGTCCCGATCCAGCACCCGACGGAGAGCAGCCCGACCTGGCCGAGCGAGATCATCCCGACGCGGCCGTAGAGAATGCCGAACGAGAGCGCCACGATCGAATAGATCGACACGCTCGCGAAGGTGGTCAGCCAATCGGAGCCGACCAGCGACGGCACCGGGATGATCACGAAGAGCAGGAGGGCCGCGATGATCGTGCCGCGGATCACCGTTCCCCGCTCGAGGCTCGAAACCGCGCGCTTGAGCACTGTGACGTCGCTGGACAACGGTGTCAGGCCTGCTCTCTCAGTGGGCCGCGCGTGAGATCGTCACGACCCGATGCCGGGAGATCACGAGCAGCGCGACGATGGCAAGCACGAACGGGGCCGCTGAGCGGTAGGCGGAAACGTTGCCGTAGGGACTCAGGATCGATTGCCCGAGGCCCACCGCGATCCCGCCCAGGAACGTGACCCAGAGCGATCGGAGCTGGCCGATCAGCGCGGCTGCAAGCGACGAGATGACGAGGAACGTCAGCGCCGCATAGTCGAGCGACGTGAGCAGATCGGGCAGGATCAGTCCGGCCGCGCCGCATGCGATCCCTGATCCAAACCATGCCGTCGCCTCGACGCGCCGAACGGGCACGCCCAAGGTGGCGGTGATCTCGCGGTCGTTCGCGAGCGCGCGCATGGCGGTGCCGAGCTTCGTCACGCGCAGGAAGATGGTCACCCCGACGGTGATCGCGAACGCGAGGCCGATCGAGATGATCTGCGTCAGGCTCACGTTGGTGCCACCGACGGTGTAGAAGTGGGTCGAGCTCGGCAACGGCAGGAATCGGGCGAACGCCCCGCCGATCGGCGCCCGCCAGGCCATCAGCCCGAGCAGGATCAAGGCAAGCCCGAGCGTGCCCATCATCTTGACCAGCGGATCACGGCGTGCGAATGCCCGGCCGAACGTGACGCCGTAGGCGAGGTTCACGACCCCGCCGAACAGCACGCAGGCCGTGAACGCGAGCCACTCGGGGCAGCTCGTGTGGTTGAGCAGGTAGTAGGCGATCAGGGCGCCCGCAGCTCCAATGGCTCCGAACGCGACGTTGAGCACGCCGGTCGCCCGGTACAGCACGACCAGCCCGACGCCGGAGAGCGCGTACACGCCTCCGAACGCCAGGCCGATCACGATGTACGGCTTGAGGAACAGCCAGTCCACGCCGAACACGCTCAGCGCAAGCAGGTCAGTCATCGAAGCCCTCGGGCGCCCTGATCGTCATGTTGCTGTCGGTTCTCCGTTTCCTACTTGCCGGTGTTCAGGTCGTACTGCTTCTCCCACGTGCGAGTCTGGGAGATTGCCTTGTCGACCGGAGCGATCGCAACGCAACCGGTGCGCGTCACGACATTGCCGCCCTTGTAGTCGACCGTGATGTCGGTGTTGTTCGGGATGTGGAACGGGATGTTGCCGACGTACCACGGCTTGCAGAGCATGTCGGTCTTCACGTTCTTGAGTGCCCGGACCGCGTCGTTGTATGACGCTGCGGTGATCGGGCCGGTGATGCTGAGCAGAGCCTGGGTTGCGAAGTCCGCGTCCATGTAGCCCATCTGAGCGAACGACTGCGGGGCGATCTTCGGCGCGTACTTCTTCAGGACCTGGAACATCAGCGCCGTGTCGGGGCCGACGCTCGGGTTGATCAGCGAGAACTCGCTGTTGATCCAGAGATGGCCGTCGAACGCCGGCGAGAACTGGCCGGACATGAAGGTGTTGGCGATCGGTGTCGACGATCCCCACTTCACCTTGCTGACGATGTTCTGCGCCTCGGCCGCCTTCATGAAGGCCGGAGCGGTGTCCGGGGTGAAGTCGAGCAGGATGCCACCGCCGTTACCGGCGAACTGGTACATCTGGAGCAGCTGCGAGGTCGCGTCCGTGACCGGCAGATGCGTCGGGAAGACCTTGACCGCAACGCCGTCCTCCTTGCCGAGCTGGACAACGCCACCGTCGGCGTAGGCCGAGATCGTGTCCGGCGAGGCGACCGCGATCTTCTTCACGCCGGCCTTGATCAGCGCCTGAGCCGCTCCCACGTTGCTGTAGCGCGGCCCCATGTTCGACTCGGCGAAGGCCGGGGTGCTGAAGCACTCGGCCTGCACGCCTGCGCCGATCACGACGAAGCCCTTGCTCTCGTAGTACGCGGCGTTCGTTCCGCACTCGGCGAAGCTCGTGTTGCCCACCATTCCGACCGCGTGGTCGCTCTCGATCGCCTTCTTCGCGAGTGCCTTCTCCTGGTTCGGGTCGAGCGCCTCGGTGTAGAGCGTGTACTTGACCGGCCGGCCATGGATGCCGCCGTTGTCGTTCACACAAGCGAAGTACGCGGCTGCGACCTTGCCGACCGTCGTGAAGTCGACGCCCGGAATCAGCATGTCGATGCCGTCGATCACGATCGGTGATCCCGTGGCCTGCTTGCCGGTGCCGAGGCCGCAGACGCTCTTCGTCGCGGACGCGGTACCCGAGCCGACACCCGCGGTCTTGGCGGTGTGGCTCATTGCGCCGGTGGCAAGCATCAGCGCAACGAGGCCGCTGGCTGCGAGTGCAACACCGACGTTGATCTTCTTCGATCCCATCAGGTCTCTCCTCCCTCGATTTTCTCAGTTCCTAAGACTGAACCACCACTGCGGCGAGAGCCGCGAGCGCCTCGATCAGATCTCGTCTCCTACGATCCTCCTAGCGTCGCGTGCCCCTGGCATTGACAACCGTGTCCGTTCGAGGAACCCAAGAGTTCGCAGAGCGAACAGGGGTGCGGCTTGCGGACCGTACTTCGATCCGCAACAAAGTGTCAAGCGAATGCCCGAATGCACACAACCCGCGCTGAACATACGATGACGTGTTCCGCCCGTCAAGACGGTGATCTACTATGTGGAACATGGCGTCCGAGTTGCAGACGACTCCTCGGCGCCGGACGGTCGGGCGCGGCATGTCGCAATCGCTCGAGCGCGGGCTCGCCATCCTCGCACTCTTCACCTCCGACCGTCCACTGCTCGGGGTCAGCGAATTGGCGCGCGCGCTCGATCTCTCGCGCAGCACCGCCCACCGTTACGTCGCGACGCTCGCGGCGCTCGGGTACCTCCGGCAGGACCGGGAGACCAGCCGCTACCGCCTCGGACCGCGGGTGCTCGATCTCGGCTTCTCGGCGATCAACTCGATGGACGTGCGCGAGATCTCGGTCCCGCACCTCCAGCAATTGAGCGACGAGACCGGTCACACCGTGAACATGGCGATCCTCGACGGCTCGGACATCGTCTACATCGAGCGCTGCCGAACCTCGCGACCCAGGTCAGCAGGCGATCGACCTGAACCTCCACATCGGCGCCCGGCTCCCGGCGTACTGCACGGCCATGGGCAAGGTACTGCTCGCCTTCCTGCCGGAAGACCAGCTCGATGCCGCGCTCGCGCAGGTGGAGCTCGTCGGGCGGGGGCCGAACACGATCGTCGACAAGGCCGCGCTCGTCGCGGAGCTCGGCCAGATCCGGCAGACGGGCATCGCGGTCAACGACGAGGAGCTCGCCTACGGCCTACGCTCGATCGCCGCGCCGATCCGCGCGCGCTCCGGCGAGGTGGTCGCGGCGCTCAACCTCGCCGTTCACCGGTCGATGGCGTCGACGAGCGATCTGATCCAGCGCTTCGCTCCTGCCGTGCGGCAGACGGCGAAGGCTATTTCGTCAGAGATCGCGTAGGGAGATCGAGAGCCGCGCGGAGCGGCTCGAGGTCGATCGAGCGCTTCAGGACCTTTCCGCTCGGGCCCCGCGGCAGCTGATCGACGATCACGACGAGGCGCGGGTACTTGTAGCCGGCGACCCGCTCCTTCACATACTCACGGAGCTCGACGGCATCGCACGTCATTCCGGGCGTCGGCACGACGAGCGCGACGACCTCCTCGCCGAGGGTCTCGTCGGGAACGCCGACCACGGCGACCTCCTTGACTGCCGGGTGCTCGTAGAACACGTCCTCCACCTCGCGCGGATAGACGGTGTAGCCGCCGCGCAGCACGACGTCCTTCTTGCGGTCGACGAGGAAGAGGTAGCCGTCGGGGTCGAGGTAGCCCATGTCCCCGGACGCGAACCAGCGGTCGGGGTCGAGCGCCGCCTCCGTCGCCGCCGGGTTGCGCCAGTAGCGCCGCATCAGCGCTGGGCTGCGGACGAGCACCTCACCGACCTCGCCGGGCGCGACCTCCGCACCGCCGAAGTCGACGATCCGCAGCTCGACGCCGTCGGCGGGGCGGCCGACGGAGCCGGCCTTGATCGTGTCCCCGACCCGGTGGGTCGCGACCACCCCGGCGATCTCCGTCATCCCGTACCCCTCGACCACCGGGCAGCCGAACCGGTCCTGGAACGCGCGCAGCGTCTCGGGCGCGAGGGCGGCGCCGCCGATGTGGGCGATGCGGAGCTGCGGCACCTCCGCCAGTGACTGCGCCTCCTGGAGCAGCGCGACGCACATCGTCGGCACGCCGAGCACCACGTTCACCGCCTCGCTGCGCATCAGCTCGAGCGCCTGCGCCGCATCGAAGCGCGGCAGCAACGCGACGCAGGCCCGCGCCACGATCGCCGAGTTCATCACGCCCGACTGGCCGAGAACGTGCGTCAGCGGAGCCGTCCCGAGGATCACGTCCTCGGGCACGAGCCGCAGCAGCGGGCCGGCGAGGAACTCGGCATTCGCCCGCAGCCCGCCGTGGCTGAGCTCGGCGCCTTTCGCGTTGCCGCTCGTGCCGGAGGTGTAGAGGATGACGCCCGTGTCATCGTCCGAGCGCTCGACGATCTCCGTGACGCGCTCCGCAACGTGTGCGCCGGCGGGATCGACGAGGAGCGCATCGAGACCCGCCAGCTCGGCGTGGCGATCGGGCGCGACGACGAGCCACCCTGCCTCGGCGTGCCTGAGCCGCCCTTCGATCTCCGGCCGCTTGAGCAGCGGATTGAGCGGCACGAGGATCGCACCGAGCCGGAGCGCGCCGTGATAGGCGGCGACGTACTCCGGAATGTTCGGGAGCAGGATCCCGACGCGATCGCCGGGCCCGACCCCGAGCGAGCGAAGCAGGCCGGCGCTCGCCTGGGCGCGCTGCTCGAGGCCCGAGTAGTCGATCCGCGCACCATCGTGCAGGAGCGCGGGGCGCTGGCCATCTCCACTCGCAGCTGCGGCAAGCAGGTGCGCGAGGTTCAAGAGCCCTTCGGTCGCCGGTAGGCCTCGAGGCCCGGCTTGATCCGCTTCTCGTCGAGGAACTGCGTCAGGCCTTGCTCGCGGCCGCGCTCGGTGTCGAGGAACTGCGACTGCTCGAGCTTCGCGTAGAGATAGTCGTTCGCGTCGTCCCAGCTCATGGCCGCGCTGTGCTTGTAGCCGAGCTTCGCGGCGCGGAGCACGACCGGATTCTTCTCGAGCAGCTCGCGGGCGAGCGCCTCGACTTCGGCGCGCAGGTCGGCGAGCGGCACGCTCTTGTTCACGAGCCCCATCTCGGCGGCCTCACGGCCGCCGAACGTCCGGCCGGTCATGACGTAGAAGAGCCCTGCGCGTGAGCCGACGGTGTCGGCCAGCGCCTTCGTCACGACGCCGCCGGGGGAATCCCCCAGTTGATCTCGGAGAGGCCGAAGGTCGCCTCGTCGGCGGCAATCGCGAGGTCGCAGGCGACGAGCGGCGTGAACGCGCCGCCGAAGCACCAGCCGTTCACCATCGCGATCGTCGGCTTCGGGTAGGTGCGCAGGAGGCGCCACTGCCAGTAGGCGCTGTCGCGCCGGACCTTCCGCTGGACGTGCTCGGGCCCGCCGTCGACCTCGCGGAAATACTCCTTGAGGTCCATCCCGGCGGAGAACGACTCGCCCGCGCCGGTGAGCACGAGGACGCCGGCGCCGTCCTCGGCGTCGAGTGCCTCGAGCACCTCGATCATCTCCGCGTTCAGCTGCGGGCTCATCGCGTTGCGCTTCTCGGGGCGGTTCAGCTCGACCCACGCGATGCCCTCGTCGAGGGTCACCTGCACTGTCTTCCAGGTACCGAAGGACATGGTGATGCAGAGCCTACGCGTTTCGCGTCGCTTGACACCCCAGGTTCGCGGCTCCTACGATCGCGAGGATGAGCACGGTCGTCGAGACACTTCTCTCGGAGCACACCTCGAGCGGGCTCATCTTCAGCAACGGCTGGATCGAGGCGCCGTCGACGATCGACGTGATCGAGCCGGCGACCGGCGAGGTGATCGGCAAAGCAGGCGTGGGCGACCCCGCCGCCGTGGCCCGCGCCTGTTCAGCAGCGGCGAACGCAGAGGTCGCGTGGGCCGCGACACCGGCGCAGGAACGGGCTGCGATCCTGGAGCGAGCGGCCGACGTCCTGGCCGAGCACCAGCCCGAGTTGGAGAGCTGGATCATCCGCGAGTCCGGCTCGGCGCAACCGAAGGCCGAGATCGAGATCCGCCAGTCGATCGCCCACCTGCGGGCGAGCGCGGCGCTCCTCTCGGAGCCGCTCGAGCAACAGCTGCCGACGGCCTTCCCCGGGAGGGAGAGCACGGCAAGACGCGTGCCGCTCGGCGTCGTGGCCGTGATCACACCGTGGAACTTCCCGGTCATCCTCTCGATGCGCTTCGTTGCCCCGGCGCTCGCGCTCGGCAACGCCGTCGTGCTGAAGTCCGATCCCGAGACGCCGATCGTCGGCGGCATTCTCTTCGCCCGGGTCTTCGAGGAAGCCGGGCTGCCCGACGGCCTCCTGCACGTGATGGCTGGAGGCGCCGAGGTCGGCCAGGCGCTCGCCGCCGACCCGAATGTCGCGATGGTCGCCTTCACCGGCTCGACCGCCGCCGGGCGCGCGGTCGGCGAGACCGCGGGACGCACCTTGAAGCGCGCGGCACTCGAGCTCGGCGGGAACTCGCCGCTGATCGTGCTCGCCGACGCCGACGTCGAGCTCGCCTCGTCGGCCGGCGCGTTCGGCTCGTTCCTGCACCAGGGGCAGATCTGCATGGCGACGAGCCGGCACCTCGTCCACGAGGACATCGTCGACGCCTACGTCGAAGCGCTCGCGATCCGTGCCAACCGACTCCCGGTCGGCAACCCGGCGACGGAGCACGTCGCGCTCGGCCCGATCATCAACCAGCGCCAGATCGACCGGATCCAGCGCCTCGTCGACGAGACCGTCGCCGCCGGTGCGACCCTGGTTGCCGGCGGGCAGGCGAACGCGCCGTACTACCCGCCGACCGTCCTCCGAGATGTGACGCCGGAGATGGCGGCCTACACCGAGGAGATCTTCGGCCCGGTCGCGGCGGTGACGACGTTCCGCACCGACGAGGAGGCGATCGAGCTCGCGAACGGAACGGGCTACGGGCTCGCAGCGGCCGTCCAGTCGGGCTCCCAGGAGCACGCCGACGCAATCGCGGCAAAGCTCCAGGCCGGGATGGTGCACGTGAACGACCAAACCGTGAACGAGGAGGACCAGGCCCCCTTCGGCGGCTTCGGCACCTCGGGCAATGGCTCGTTCTGCGGTGGCGTCGCGAACCTCGACGCGTTCACGAAGTGGCAGTGGTCGACGACGCGCGCGCAAGCCGCACCGTTTCCTTTCTAGTGCACCCGTCGGAGCGGCCGCCTGACGACCGCTCCGACGGGAAGTGATCGTCAGTCGTCGGTCGGGCTGAAGAACGCCCCGAGGTTCAAGCCGTAGACGGCGTGCCAGACGTAGATCCCGAGCACGGTCTTCCAGCCGAGGTTGTTCGTGAAGAAGCCCGGATGGAACTCGGGGAAGTTGCGGGGAACCCAGAGCAGGGCACTCAGGGTGGCGAGGATCGCGCCCCAGATCAGTGCCTTGTAGAGGTTGCCCTTCACCGTGTTTCGGCCGGGCAGCAGCGGATGGATCAGGAACGCGAAGATGAGCCCGTAGCAGATGCCCGTCCCGTAGTGGTAGACGGTTCCCGCCCAGAACTGCTGCGCGCCGCTCGTCGATGAGCCCGTGTGCCCCATGAGCAGGATGCCGTTGAACTGCGGCCAACCGAGCACCGGAATGCCGATGATCTTGTACCAGTACCCGCTGACCGTGGCCAGGTGCGTTGCCACGACAGACGCCAGCAGGGCATAGGTGAGTCGATGACTGTTGATGTTCGAACGCCAGTCTTTCAACCCGCCTGGATGGTCCATATGTCCTCCCTCGTAGTGACCCCCCGTTCGAGCTTAAGACGGTTTCTTGGATGAGTCAAGCATTTGTCTGACCTTCCCCAGAATTCATCTGACTTGTTCTGGTCACCGGGCGCCTACTATTTCCGGACGATGCCGCGAGTTCGTGCCTCCAAGACGCACCCCGACGCGACGCAGGGCGACGCGAGTGAGCGAATCGCGCTCGAGATCCGCCGTTTTCTCGCCCGCAAGAGCCTCCGTCCCGGAGACCGCCTCGGGACCGAACAGGAACTCGCGACCGAGTTCGGCGTCAGCCGGCCGACGCTCCGCGAAGCCCTGCGCCTGCTCTCCAGCTCGCAGCTGATCCGAGCCTCACGCGGCCCGGGCGGCGGGATCTTCGTCGCGAGCACGCCGAACGAGGGCATGAGCCGGAGCCTGAGCCAGTCGATCGCGACGCTGCTCGAGACGGAAAGCCTCTCGCTCGGCGATCTCGTGGAGGCGCGCCTCCACCTCGAGGTCCCGCTCGCGGGCCTGGCAGCGAAGAACGCCACGACGGAGACGTTCCTGAAGCTCGACGCCGCGATCGCCGACGCCGAGGGGCATCCCGCGTCTTCAGAGGTGTTCAGCCGCGCGGATGTCTGCTTCCACCGCACGATCGCCGCGGCGGCGGGCAACGAGCTGCTCAGTGCCTTCACGAGCTGGACGCTCGACGTCCTCCAGCCGACGCTGATCGCCGCCGTCGGCGACGCGCTCGACGGCGAGCTGATCCTGCGCCAGCACCGCGAGATCGTGCGGGCGATCCGGCGCCACCAGCCGGCCGCAGCGGAGCGCGCGATGCGCCGCCACCTCGAGTATCTGGTGCAGCGCGTGCGGGCGCTCGAGGTGTGTCCCGATCTCTGATTAGGAGGTCGCGCCCGCCGACGCTATTATCGCGCGAACGCTAATTGTCAGACGATTCGACCGGGAGGAAGCGACATGGCAGACGGCCGTCCGATGAACGGGTCCGAGTACACCGAGAGCCTGCGGGATGGGCGCGAGATCTGGATCTACGGCGAGAAGGTCGACGACGTCACGACGCACCCGGCGTTTCGCAACGGCGTCCGTAGCGTCGCCCGTCTCTACAACGCGCTCCACGACCCCGCGACCAAGGACGTGCTCACCGTCCCCACCGACACCGGCAACGGCGGCTACACGCACCCGTACTTCAAGGCGCCGATGTCCGCCGCGGATCTCGTCGCCGGCCGCGACGCGATCGCCGCCTGGCAGCGCCTGACCTACGGCTGGATGGGCCGCACGCCCGACTACAAGGCCGCATTCCTCGCCACCTACGGCCCGAACGCCGACTACTACACGCCCTACCAGGACAACGCGCGGCGCTGGTACAAGGAGGCGCAGGAGAACGTCTTCTTCATGAACCACACGCTGGTCAACCCGCCGGTCGACCGCAACAAGGAGATCCACGAGGTCTCCGACGTCTTCATCCACGCGATCAAGGAAACCTCCGAGGGCGTGATCGTCAGCGGCGCGAAGATGGTCGCCACCGGCTCGGCGTTCTCGAACTTCAACTTCGTCTCCTACCACGGCTCGACGCCGATCAAGAAGGACGAGTACGCGATCTCGTTCTTCGCGCCGATGAACCAGCAGGGCACGAAGCTGATCTGCCGGCCCTCGTACGAGTACATGGCGGCGACGATCGGCAGCCCGTTCGACTACCCGCTCTCGAGCCGCTTCGACGAGAACGACGCCGTGCTCGTCTTCGAGGAGGCGCTGATCCCGTGGGAGAACTTCCTCATCTACGGCAACCTCGAGATCGCGAGCACCTACCACCTGACCGGCTTCATCTGGCGCGCCCTGCTCCAGGGCTGCACCCGCCTCGCGGTGAAGCTCGACTTCATCGCCGGGCTCTTCATCAAGGCGGTCGAGGCGACCGGGACGCTCGACTTCCGCGGCATCCAGGCCTCGATCGGCGAGATCATCGCCTGGCGGAACACCTTCTGGGCGCTCACGGACGCGATGTGCCACAACCCGGTTCCCTCCGCGAACGGCTCGGTGCTGCCGAACATCGAGGCGGCCTCGGCCTACCGCATCCTCTCGGCCCAGGCCTACCCGATCATCAAGGGGATCATCGAGAACCAGACCGGCGGTGCGCTGATCGTGCATCCGTCGAGCTCGCGCGACTGGAAGAACCCGGAGCTGCGGCCGTACCTCGATCAGTTCTACCGCGGCTCGAACGGCTACACGGCGCTGGACAAGATCAAGCTCGTGAAGCTGCTCTGGGACGCGATCGGCAGCGAGTTCGGCGGCCGGCACGAGCTGTACGAGCGCTCGTACTCGGGCAGCCACGAGCTGACGAAGCTCGAGTGCTACTGGATGGCGAACGGCGACGGAACCGTGGCCAAGATGAAGGGCTTCGCCGAGGCCTGCATGGCCGAGTACGACCTCGACGGCTGGACGGTCCCGGACCTGATCAACCCCGACGACGTCTCGATCCTCGGGAAGTGAACGCGGGGGAAACCATGTTTCCCCCGCGAGCCCCCTTCTTCACGCCGTGCCATGGCCAAGTCTTGCGCGGCTCCCGCCGGGCAAAGCCCGGCTTCGCTGGCGATCGTCCGCGCTTGACCGAACGTCTCGAACGCCAAGCTGCAAGTAGCAACTTGTTACTTGCTCGTCGTCAGCGGGCGAACGAAGCTCGGAGCCGGAGGAGCTAGTAACACTGTGTTACTAGCTGCACTCTCGGCAGGCTCAGGGACGGCATGTCCCTGCCGAGCGTTTCCCGCAGTTGCTCGGACTGCGGGTCGTGGAGCGCGCCGAAGCGGCGCCGGAAGCAGACGAGCGGCCGGCAAGTCACGGTGTCTGACACCGAGACATGGCTCATCACAGCATGGCCTGCTCGGCACGGTCCGTTTCGCCGGGCCGGTCAAGAGGCGCCAACGATCGGAGCCGTGATCGAGCCCGGACGTGATCTCGAAATCGACTCTCACCCCGCAACGCGAGCCGCACTGGAGTCGTTTGCTCCGGCGCACGCGCCGATCGGGGTTCGCTGCCGTTGTACCCCCTCGCGCCGCAGGACCCCGATGGATTTGCGCTTTGTTGCGAAGTTGACACACTTTCGTCGCGGTGTCTGACACCGGGACGTGGCCAACTCGGACAGCGCCGGCGTAGGCGCTACTGGGGGCCGGGGGTCGAAGGCCCGATTCCGCTCAACGACGGCATGTCCCAGCCGAGTTGGTCGCGCAACTGCTCCGACTGCGGGTCGTGGAGCGCGCCGAAGCGGCTCTGGAAGTAAACGAGCGGGCGCCTGCCCGGCGTCGCGTGGCATTCGCGCACAAGGCCGGTGAAGATCGAATGGTCGCCGCCGGGGAAGCGCTCGTGCACGTCGCAGACGAAGTGGGCGATCGCCTCTTCCAGCACGGGCAGCTCCTTGTCGGGCAGCAGCTTGACTCCCTCAAACTTGTCCGGGGAAGGCCGCGCGAACTTGAGCGCCAGCGCCTCCTGCCCCTCTCCGAGTACGTTCACGACGAAACGGCGGCTCGCCTCGATGGCCGAATGCGTCGGCAGCGCGTTGCTGATGCAGACGAGGAGCAGCACCGGGTCGAGCGAGAGCGACGCGACCGCGCTGGCGGTCATCCCGGCCGGCCGCTCGTCGTGCACGGTCGTGATCACGGTCACGCCGGTCGCGAAGTGCGCGACCGCCTCGCGGAAGGCGATCTGGTCGACGGCAGACGGCTCGGGCATGCGCGGAAACGTACCGGTGGCGTGTCCGAAAGGGCGGATTGCGGCCGCAAGCCGGCCGAGATTACAATGGTATTTTCATGCCATGCGTACTACCATCGACGGCGCCGGGCGCGTCGTGATCCCGAAAAGCATCCGTGACGAGGCCGGGCTCAAAGCAGGCGCAGAGGTGGAGATCGAGCTGCGCGACGGCCGGATCGAGATCGAGCCGGCGCTGGTTCCGATGCGGCTCGTGATCCGTGACGGGAGTCCGGTGATCGAGACGGACGTCGAGATGCCCGTGCTGACCGCAGACGATGTGCGGGCTGCGCTCGATCGCACCAGGCCGTGATCGTCGTCGACGCGAGTGTCGCCATCGCCGCGGCGCTTCCCTGGCACGAGCACCACACCGCGACTATCGCAGCCCTGCCGAAGGGCAAGACACCGCTCCTCGCGGCGGTCGCCCTGGAGACGTACTCGGTGCTGACCCGGCTTCCGCCACCCCAACGACTGCCACACGCACTCGCCCTGCAATACCTGCAGGAGGGCTTCGAATCCCCGCCGCTGACGCTCTCGCCGACCAGCTACGCGAGCCTCCTCGCCGTCGCCGCCGCGGCACGGATCGGTGGCGGCGCCGTGTACGACGCCTTGATCGCAGCCACGGCCAGGGAGGCCGACGCAACCCTCCTCACCCTCGACCGCCGGGCGACACCGACCTACGAGATCGTGGGCGTCGACTACCGAGTGATCTGATGGGAGAACGCTTGCCCAGGCGAGCGTCCTCTCGCAGCTAGGCCGGCTGGTCGTTCGCGACGAAGCGCTCCCAGTCGCCACGGAAGCGGGCCTGGTAGCGGGACGGCGGCTGCGGCACCTGCGTCTCGAGCCAGCGGACGATCCCGTCCGAGCGGTTCGTCAGCGCGTGCATGCTGCCGACCGAGCTCCAGCAGTAGTCGCCGGCTTCGAGCGTGTGGATCTCGCCGTCGAGGTTCGCCTCCACCTCGCCGGTGAGGAAGAAGAAGCCCTCCTCGAAGGCGTGGTCGTGCTCGGCGATGAAGCCGCCGGGGTGGTACTGCACCACCATCAGGTTCAGCTGGCTCGCTCCCGAGTCGGGGCCGACGAGGATCCGGAGCGCCGCGCCGCCGACGTTCGCGGCGTTGAAGCCGGTGAGGATCACGCCGCTCGGCGGCGGCAGCGCGTCGGCATCGAAGTGGTCGCGCCAGTAGGGCGGGTCGGCCGGAGCCGCGGGCGCTTCGCCGGCGAAGAAGACCGTGTCCTCGAGTGCCGTGCCGGGCTGCGGCGCGCTGACCTCGAACCAGCGCACCACCTCGCCGGAGGTGTTCGAGAGCTCGTGGGCGGTGCCGCGATCGACGAAGACGAAATCGTCGGCTCCCAGCTCCTCCGTCGCACCGGCGGCGCCGAACGTGAGCTCGCCCTCGAGGACGTAGAACGCCTCCTCGAAGGCGTGCAGATGCCGATCGACGCGGCCTCCGGGCGCGAGCTCCGCGACCACGACCTCCTGGTGGGGCGAGCCGGTCCCGCGGTCGATCAGCGTGCGGCGCGAGTGGCCGGCGCAGTGCCCCGCATACCGGCCGACACCGTCGGGCGTCTGGCTCAAGCGGCCGAGACGGTGCATCAGCGAACCATGCCGGAGACTGCCATAGGGAGCATTCTGACGGATTCCGCCCTCACAGAGTGGATCCTATACGTTCAAGTTGGATCCTAGATCAGCCGATGAAGAGTTGAGATGGCTGATCTGCCCAGACTTCGGATCCGAGATCGCCATTTTTGGATACAATGCCGAACACTTCGATGAAGGGACGGGACGAATGACCAACGGGGAACGCCCATCCGCCACCGCCGCGCTCGCGAAGACGTGGGCCGACGAGGCCCGCTGGAAGGGGATCACGCGCTCCTACACCCCCGACAACGTGATCGCCCTGCGCGGTCGGTTTCCGATCGAGCACACCGTCGCCCGACTCGGCGCCGAGCGGCTCTGGCACCTCCTGAGAAACGAGAGCTACGTGCCCGCGCTCGGCGCGGTCACCGGCGGCCAGGCCGTGCAGATGGTGCGCGCCGGTCTGAAGGCGATCTACCTCTCCGGCTGGCAAGTCGCGGCCGAGGCGAACCTCTCCGGGCAGACCTATCCCGACCAGAGCCTCTATCCGGCGAACAGCGTCCCGACGCTCGTGCGGCGCCTGAACAACGCGCTGCTGCGCGCCGACCAGATCGACTGGGCCGAAGGCCGCGATGAGACCTACTGGCTCGCTCCGATCGTCGCCGACGCCGAGGCGGGCTTCGGCGGGGTGCTGAACAGCTTCGAGCTGATGCGCGCCATGATCGAAGCCGGCGCGGCGGGCGTCCACTTCGAGGACCAGCTCGCGGCCGAGAAGAAGTGCGGTCATCTGGGCGGCAAGGTGCTCGTGCCCACCGCGGCGTTCATCCGCACCCTCACCGCGGCGCGGCTCGCGGCCGACGTGCTCGACGTGCCGACCGTGCTCATCGCCCGCACCGACGCCCACAGCGCGAACTTGATGACGAGCGACATCGATCCGGCCGACGAGGCGTTCCTCGCCGGCGGCCGGACGCCGGAAGGGTTCTTCCGGATCAAGGACGGGATCGCAGCCGCGATCGCCCGCGGGCTCGCGTACGCGCCGTATGCGGACGTCGTCTGGTTCGAGACCTCGACGCCGGACCTGGGCGAGGCGCGCGAGTTCGCGACGGCGATCCACGCCGAGTTCCCGGGCAAGCTGCTCGCCTACAACTGCTCCCCGTCCTTCAACTGGAAGAAGCACTTGGACGACGCCGAGATCGCGGCCTTCCAGGAGACGCTGGGCGAGCTCGGCTACCGCTTCCAGTTCATCACGCTCGCGGGCTTCCACTCGCTGAACGCCGCGATGTTCGAGCTGGCGCGCGATTACGTCGCCGAAGGGATGACGGCCTACGTCAGGCTCCAGGAAGGCGAGTTCGTGCTCGAGCATGACGGCTACACCGCCACCAGGCACCAGCGCGAGGTCGGCGCAGGTTACTTCGACCACGTGGCGGAGATCGTCAGCGGCGGGCAGTCCTCGACGCTCGCCCTGCACGGGTCGACCGAAGAAGAGCAGTTCGAGGAAGCCGCGGTCTGATGAGAAGCTCTAACTGAACGAAGCCTTGAGCCGCTCGGCCGCGCTGAGCGGCGCGATGCTTCGTCCTCAGTCGCGCCGATAGCCTGCGACTATCGGCGCTCCCTGCGTCCTTGCCTTGCACCACCCATCGCACCCGATCGGCGAAGCGTCATTCAGTTAGAGCTTCAACGTGTCCGAGGCAGCGGCCGGCCGACCTGCTCGAGGATCGTCTCGAGCAGGTTGAACGACGAGAGCACGTGCGCGCGCGCGAGCGCCCGGGCCCCCTCGGGGCTGCGGGCCGCAAGCGCAGCCTGAATCGCGCGATGCTGGCGCTCGTTCGCGAGGTACAGCTCGTCGATCGTCTCGTCCCCCGGCGCCCAGACGGCCGGGCCTGAGAACGTCCGGCGCGCGTTCTTCGCGGTCTGCTCGATCAACGGCAGGTCGGCGACGCGATAGATGACGTCGTGGAAGCCGTGGTTCGCGCGCATCCAGTCGACGGTGAGCGAGCGCCGGTCGGCGCCGGGCTCCCTGGCGCGCAGCGCGCGCGTGAGACGCGAGAACCGCTTCTCGGCCTGCTCGAGCTCCGCGAGATCCTCAGCGGTCACCTTCTCGGCCGCAACGGCGGTGATCAGGCCTTCCAGCTCGGCGCGGAGCAGGAACGCCTCGTACATCTCCTGGCGCGAGAGCGTCCGGACCCGGAAGCCACGATTCGCCTCGAACGAGACGAGCCCGAGCGCCGAGAGCCGCCGCAGCGCTTCGCGGATCGGCGTGCGGCTGACGGAGTAGGTGGCCGACAGCTGCTCCTGCCGCAGAACCGAGCCGGGCTCGAGCTCACCGGCGACGATTGCTTCCTCGATTGCAAGCGCGATCTCGTCGGCCTTCGTGCCGAGGCCTTCGCCGAGAGGGTGCGCGGTGGGGCTCATTGCAACTGATGGTAGGCAGGAATGGTCAGGAACTCAACAAAATCGCCCCCGAGCGCAACCTCGGCGAAGAGCTGCTTCGCCTCCACCGACGCCTCGACCGTTTCCAGCTCCCTTCGAACGTCGCTCTCCGTGAACCGTCCGGAACGGACCCAGCTCCACACCTGCGCCCGCGAGATCTCGGCCGTCGCGGCGTCCTCCATCAGGTTGTCGATCGCGACCGCTCCCGAGCCGCCGAGCCACGCGTCGAGGTAACGGATACCGACCGAGACGTTCACGCGCAGGCCCTCCTCGGTGATCGTCGCACCCGGGATCTCGAAGTCGAGCAGCTGATCCGCCGAGACGTCGACGTCGTCGCGGAGGCGGTCGAGCTGGTTCGACCGGTCGCCGAAGGCAGCGCTGAACACCTCGGTCGCGATCGGGACGAGATCGGGATGCGCGACCCAGCTGCCGTCGAATCCTGCGCGTGCCTCACGCTCCTTGTCCTCGCGCACCTTCGCGAGCGCGACCTCGTTCACCGCGGGATCGCGGCGCGAGGGGATGAACGCGGCCATGCCGCCGATCGCGTGCGCGCCGCGCTTGTGGCAGGTGTGCACGAGCAGCTCGGTGTAGGCGCGCATGAACGGCACGCCCATCGTGACCTGCGCGCGGTCCGGCAGCACGGCGCCGAGCTTCTTGATCACGCTGAAGATGTAGTCCCAGCGGCCCGCGTTCAGAGCAGCCGTGCTCGCGCAGCTCGTAGAGGATCTCCTCCATCTCGAACGCGGCCAGGATCGTCTCGATCAGAACGGTGCAGCGGATCGAGCCGGGCGGCAGCGCGAGCTCGTCCTCGGCGAACGCGAACGCCGCAGCCCAGAGCCGCGCCTCGAGGTGGCTCTCGAGCTTCGGCAGGTAGAAGTACGGCCCGCTGCCGCGCTCGAGCTGCTCCCGCGCGTTGTTGTAGACGGTCAGGCCGAAATCGAACAGCGACGCCGAGACGGGAGCGCCGTCGACGAGCAGGTGGCGCTCGTCGAGATGCCAGCCGCGGGGGCGGATGAGCAGCGTCGCGGTCCGGTCGTTCAGCCGGTACGACTTGTCGGGCGTCTCGAGCGAAAGCGTTCGGCGAACGGCGCCGTAGACGTTGCGCTGCCCGTCGACGACGTTCGGCCAGGTCGGCGAGCAGGCGTCCTCGAAGTCGGCCATGAAGACGCGGGCGCCCGAGTTGAGCGCGTTGATCATCATCTTCCGCTCGACCGGACCGGTGATCTCACAGCGCCGGTCGCGCAGGTCGGGCGGCGCCGCCGCGACCCGCCATTCGCCGTCGCGGATCGACCGGGTCTCGGCCAGAAAGCCGGGGCGCGTCCCGGCCGCGAGCTCGGCCTGGCGCTCGTGCCGCCATCCGAGCAGCTCGAGCCTCGTCGGGTTGAGCTCGCGGTGGAGGCGGGCGACGAACTCGATCGCCTCTGGAGAGAGAACCTCGCTGTCAGCCGGCGCGAGCAGCTCGAGAGCTGCCGCGCTCACAATCCGCGGACCGAGCTCCCAGCATCGGCGCGGCCGAAGTGAACCCACGAGTTTCCGCAGGTGCAGTCGATCCTGGTGCCGACGCGGACGTTCACGAGCTGGATCGTCGACAGGTTCGTGCCCCCGCAGCCACAGGCCGGGCACGCGAGCCGGCCGCACGAGGTGGCGATGCCGTCGGAGGCGACGAGACAGCCGTCGTCCTCGCACCGTTCGAAGCCACGTGCCGAGCTACCTCCATGGACCTTCAGATGCAGGCGGGCCTTCGGTCGAGCTTGGATCGCAACGCTCATCGGATCTCCGTCGTTCTGGATGCAGGCTTGTCGATCTCGGATCCTAAACAGGGAGTCTGTCCTCCCGAGATAGGGAAACTAGCAGATCTTGGATCCGAAGATCGGGCGATTGGATCGACCTGCTCGCAAATTCCGCCTGCCGCGTGTGCAGCGCCAGCGCACAAGACAGCGCGTTTCCTGCATGATGCGCCTGAACTGAAAGCGATCGATCAAAGGAGCCGGATATGGCATCGCTCAGCGAGGCGCAGCACAGCTTCATCGCGGACAACCCCTTCTACGGCGTGATCACGACGCTCCGCGCGGACGGGTCGCCCCACTCGACGGTTGTCTGGGTCGACATGGACGGCGACGACCTGATCTTCAACACGGCTGCGGGCCGCGCAAAGGAAATTCACCTCCAGGCAGACCCGCGGGTCTCGGTCGCAATCATCGACTCCGGAAACGCGTACAAGTGGGTCGCGGTCACCGGCACGGCGAAGCTCGAGACCGAGGGTGGTCAGGCGATGATCGACAGGCTCGCGAACAAGTTCCTCGGCAAGGACTACCCGCGGGAATGGATGGCTCCGGGCGAGGTGCGGGTCACCGGGCGCATCAAGATCGACAAGGTCGACTCGTACGGCTTCGACGCCGCATAGGCCGAAGATCACAGATCAGATGCACAGCCGGGCCGAGCTGCTTCGGCGTCCCCTCCCCGAGTTGCTTGCGGAAGCGCAGGCGATTCGGGAGGCGACGCGCGGGCGGCTCGTCACCTACAGCCCGAAGGTCTTCATCCCGCTGACGAAGCTCTGCCGCGACGTCTGCCACTACTGCACGTTCGCCGACCCGCCCCGGCGGGGCGAGCGTGCCTACCTGACGCTCGACGAGGTGCTCGAGATCGCGCGCGCAGGCGAGCGCGGCGGGCTGCCGCGAGGCGCTGTTCACGCTCGGCGACAAGCCGGAGCTTCGCTACGCGCGCCGCGCGCGAGGAGCTCGCGCGCGCTCGGCTTTGCGACGACGCTCGAGTACCTCGCCCGACGCGGCGCGAGCCGTGCTGCGAGGAGACCGGCCTGCTGCCGCACCTCAATCCGGGCGTCATGACGGCGGCGGACCTGCGAGCTGCTGCGGCCGGTCTCGGCCTCGATGGGGATGATGCTCGAGACGAGCGTCGGAGCGGCTCTCGCAGCGTGGCGGCCCGCATTTCGGCTCGCCGGACAAGCTGCCCGCGGCGCGGCTCGCGACGCTCCGCGCTGGCCGGCGCGGCGCGCGTCCCGTTCACGACGGGCATCCTGATCGGGATCGGCGAGACGCGCGCGAGCGGCTCGACGCGCTGCTCGCGATTCGCGACCTGCACGACCGGCACGGCCACGTGCAGGAGGTGATCGTCCAGAACTTCCGCGCCAAGCCGGGCACGAGGATGGCGGCCGCGCCCGAGCCGCCGCTCGAGGAGCAGCTCTGGACGATCGCGGTCGCGCGGCTGTGCTTCCGCCCGAGATCGCACTTGCAGGCGCCGCCGAACCTGCACCGAACGACTTCGCCGCGCTGCTCGACGCCGGCATCGACGACTGGGGCGGCGTCTCGCCGGTGACGCTCGACCACGTCAACCCCGAGGCGCCGTGGCCCGAGCTCGACGCTGCTGCGAGGCGCCACGCGAGCCGCGGGCTCGAGCTCGCTGCCGCGGCTGACCGTCTATCCCGGGCTACGGCTCGACTCGCGACTGGATCGACGCCGGCGCGTCGCTGCCGCACGTCGCTGCGCGCCTCGGACGCGCTCGGCTTCGCGCGCGAGGACGGCTGGGCGCCCGGCGAGCCCCGGCGAGCGTGCCGTTCGTCGTGCCGTCGCGACGCGCTGCCGCATCGACACGCGACGACGAGCTCGGCGAGGAGGAGATCGTCGCGCCTGTTCTCGGCGCGCGGCGAGGAGCGCGAGCGCGTGTTCGCGGCCGCCGACGCGCTGCGCCGCGAGGTGAGCGGCGACGTCGGTCAGCTACGTCGTCACGCGGAACATCCAGTACACGAACGTCTGCTACTTCCGCTGCGGCTTCTGCGCCTTCTCGAAGGGGCAAGCTGGCGGCGAACCTGCGCGGCGCGCCGTTACCTCGTCCCGCACACGAGATCGCCGGCGGGCCGTGGAGGCCTGGGAGCGCGGCGCGACGGAGGTCTGCCTGCAGGGCGGCATCCACCCGAGCTTCACCGGCGACTACTACTCTCAGTCGTCTGCGCGCGATCAAGGCCGCCGTGCCGGAGATCCACGTGCACGCGTTCTCGCGCGCTCGAGATCTGGCAGGGCGCGACGACGCTCGGCGCTGCCGCTCGCGAGCTACCTCGCGCGGCTGAGAGACGCCGGGCCTCGGCTCGCTGCCGGGGACGGCAGCGGAGATCCTCGACGACGAGGTGCGCGCAGTCATCTGCCCCGACAAGATCACGACCGCGCAGTGGCTCGAGGTGCACGACACGGCGCACGCGTCGGGCTGCGCTCGAACGCCACGATCATGTTCGGCCACGTCGAGCAGCCCGCGCACTGGGCGCGCCACCTGCTCGCGGTGCGCGACGCTGCAGCGCGCACCGGCGGCTTCACCGAGTTCGTGCCGCTGCCGTTCGTGCACATGGAAGCGCCGATGTACCTGCAAGGGCCGCGCACGCCGGGGCCCGACGTTCGCGCGAGGCGCTGCTGATGCACGCGGTCGGCCGCCTCGCGCTGCATCCGCAGATCGACGAACATTCAGGCCTCGTGGGTCAAGCTGGGCCGCGGCGGGCGTCGCGGCAGGCGCTGCGCGCCGGCGTCAACGACCTCGGCGGCACGCTGATGAACGAGTCCATCTCGCGCGCCGCCGGCGCCGAGTACGGGCCAGGAGCTGCCGCCCGAGCAGATGGAGGCGCTGATCCGCTCGGTCGGCCGCGTGCCGCGCCAGCGCACGACGCTCTACGGCGAGGCGCCCGCCGGGCAAGTGGCGCGGTCGTTCGGGGCAGCGGCGCTCGAGGAGCCGCGCAACCCGCATGTGAACGAGGCGCGGCTGGAACGGCCGCGGCGGCTCGTTCGCCCCGTGCTCAGCGCCTAACGAGGATCTCCGCCACGATCCGGTCGACGCCCGGGAGGAACGCGTCCTCGAGTGGTGGGCTGTACGGGACGGCAGTTCGGCCGTCGCGATGCGCCACGCGTCGTCGAGGTCGCCGAGCGCCTCCTCGGTGACCGTGCGAGGACCTCGCCCGCCCAGCCGCCGGTCAACGGCCCCTCCTCGAGAACGAGAATGCGGTTCGTCTTGCGAACCGAGCCGACCACGGTGCCGATGTCGAGCGGGCGCAGCGTGCGCAGGTCGATCACCTCCGCAGACACTCCGTGGCCGGAGCGTTTCGGCCGCGATCTCGAGCGCATCGTGGACGCCCTTCATCGCACGTGACGATCGTCACGTCGGTGCCCTCGCGGACGACGCGCGCGCTTGCCGAGCGGGACGAGCTCGTCGTCCGACCTCGCCCTTCACTGTGTAGAGGCGCTTGTGCTCGAAGAAGAGCACCGGGTTGTCGTCGCGAATCGCGGACTTCAGCAGGCCTTTCGCGTCCGCCGGCGTCGACGGGGCGACGATCTTCAGGCCCGGGACGCCCATGAACCACGAGACCGGCATCTGCGAGTGGATCGCGCCGAAGCGCCCGCCGGCGCCGACCACCGAGCGGATCGTCAGCGGCACGCTCTGCCGCTCCTGCGTCAGGTACCAGTACTTCGTCGACTGGTTGACGAGGCTGTCCATCGCGAGCGCGAGGAAGTCGCCGAACATGATCTCGACCACCGGCCGCAGCCCGGTGACGGCGGACGCCGAACGCCGCACCGGCGAGCGCCAGCTCGGAGATCGGCGTGTCGAACACGCGCTCGTCGCCGTACTTCTCGCACAGCCCGGGCGACGTGTTGAAGGCGCCGCCGGCGATCTCGCGACGTCCTCGCCGAAGAAGATCACGCGCTCGTCGCGCTCGAGCTCCTCGTCGAGCGCCTGACGGATCGCCTCGCGGAACTCGATCTCGCTGCCGGCCACGGCCTCGGGTCGAGCGACAGCACGCGCGGCGGGGACTGCAGTCGCGGAGCCGGTGCGGGCGATCACCGCGCCGAGCGCAGCGATCCCACCGTCGCCGATGACGATCTCCACGAGCATGCCGTCGAACTCGGCCTCGTAGACCATGGTCGCCTTGTCGGTCTCGACCTCGACCAGCGGCTCGCCCTTCGCAACCGCCTCGCCCGGCTGCTTCAGCCAGCGCAGGACGGTCGCCTCCTCCATCGCGTCGGAGAGCTTGGGCATCAGGATGTCGCTCATATCGACTCAGTCCCGAGAGTAACCGCCTTCATGCCGCGGGCGCGCGAGTAGAGACCGGCGCCGCCGAGGATCAGGATCCCCGGCAGCCAGTACTGCCAGGCGACGCCGATCTGGAGAAACGTCGTCGCTGTCACGATCTCCTGGATCAGGACGGCGCCCAAGAAGGCGCCGATGAACGAGCCGCGGCCGCCGAAGATGCTCGCACCGCCGAGCACGACCGCGGTGATGCTGGTCAGGGTGAACTCGACGCCGAGCGAGGCGTCCCCGACGGCGACCTGCGCCGCGAGCACGAAGCCGCCGATCGCGCTGAAGAGCGAGCAGAGCGCGTAGGCGACGATGTGCGTCGTGGTCACGCGGGCGCCGAGCCGGTGGGCGCGCGTCTCGTCCGAGCCGACCGCGCGCAGCTCGAGTCCGGCGCGCGAGCGCCGGAGCAGGATCTCGCAGCCGATGCCGACGAGCGCCGAGAGGATGAACGCGAGCGGGAACCAGCCGACGTTCGTCGCGAGCGCGTTCACGACGCCGGTGCGGAAGAAGCCTGCCGGCACGGGACGCAGGAGCTCCGAGACGCCCTGGATCACGATGTAGGTCGAGAGCGTGGCGAGCACGGGCGCAAGCCGGGCGCCGCGGATCAGCAGGCCGTTCACGAGCCCGACCAGGAGTGCGACGCCGAGCGCCGTGAGAATGCCGAGCGCGAGCAGGCCTCCGCTCTGTCCCTGACCCGCGAAGAACGAGAGCACGACGACGACGAGGCCGGCGAGCGGCCCGACCGAGAGGTCGATCCCGCCAGTCATCAGCACGATCAGCTGCCCGAACGCGATGAAGACGAGCGCGCTCGCGAGCAGCAGCATGCTCTGGAAGTTGTAGGCGCTGTAGAAGCGGCCGTTCGACGCCGTCGTGGAGAGCCCCAGGCCGAGCACGATCGCCGCCAGGATCACGCTCGGCATGTAGTCGCCGGCGACGAAGCGGCGCAGCCGCCTGACGCTCCACTCGCGCTGCGTCGTCGCGACGCCGCCACCGGAGGTCGAGGTGATCGCGGTGCCCGTGATGTTCTCCTCCGTGATCTGGTCGCCTTCGAGCGAGCGCACGATCTGCCCGCGCGAGAAGACGAGCACGCGGTCACACAGTCCCTGGAGCTCGATCGAGTCGGACGAGAGGATGACGACCGCCTTGCCGTCGTCCGCGGTGCGGCGCAGCACCTGGTAGAGCTCCATGCGGGCCCCGGCGTCGACGCCGCGGGTCGGCTCGTCGGCCAGCAGCACCGTCGGCTCGGCGAGGAGCGAGCGCGCGAAGAGCACCTTCTGCTGGTTGCCGCCCGAGAGCGACGACGTCGGCGTCTCCAGCCCCGGCGTCCGGATCCTGAGCCGCTCGACCTCGCCGCTCACGATCCGCCGCTCGAGCAGACGCTGGACGAAGCCGAAGCGCGCGAGCGCGGGCAGCGAGAGCAACGAGACGTTCTCGCGGACGCCGAGCGAGAGCAACATGCCCTCGGCGTGGCGGTCTCCGGGCAGGTAGACGACGCCCGCGCGCCGCGCCGCGCCCGGATCGGACACGGAAATGCGCGTCCCGCCGAGCAGCACCTCGCCCCTCGAGCCGCCGAGACCGGCGAGGGCGCGCATCAGCTCGCGCTGCCCGTTGCCCTCGACACCGGCGAGCCCGACGATCTCGCCGGCTTCACCTCGAATCGACGTCATGAAGTGGTCGCCGCGCGCAGGCTTCTTCACCTCGACAGCGGCGCGCGCCTCGGCCTCGGCCGGCGCTTCTCGGGAAAACCTGGTTCGACCGCGCGGCCGACGATCAGGTTCAGGATCTCTCCTCCTCGGCATCGCGTCGCGGCCGCGACGTCCCGCGCGTCTCGCCGTCCCGGATCACCGTGATGCGGTCGGCGACCCGCTTCACCTCGGGAGCCGGTGCGAGATGTAGACGACGGCGGCGCCGCTGCCGCCTTGATCTTCGCGATCAGCGCGAAGAGCGCGCGCTCTCGACCGGTGGTCAACGCCTGCCGTCGGCTCGTCCATCACGAGCACCTTCGACTGCCGCACGAGCGCCTTCGCGATCTCGAGTAGCTGCTGTTCGGCGACCGACAGCTCGTTCACCCGTGCCGGCCGGATCGATCTCGACGCCCACGACCGGCGAGCTGACCGCTCGTCCAGCGCGCCGGCGACCGCCTTCGACGGCCGAGCGCGCCGCCGGCATCGCGAACACGATGTTCTCGATCGCGACCGTAGGTCCTCGAGGATCGACAGGTGCTGGTAGATCGACCGCCGAGCCGAGCGCCTGCGGCCGCCAGCGGCGAGGTCGAGCCATGGCGTGGCCGCCGATCTCGATCGTGCCCTGATCAGGCAATGTCGAGCCGGCGAGGATCTTCATCAGCGTCGATTTCCCGGCGCCGTTCTCGCCGACGAGCGCATGCACCTCGCCCGCGTTGACCTCGAAGCTGACGCCTTTGAGGGCAACGACGCCCGGATACGTCTTGACGACGTCCGAGAGGCGAAGAACGACGCTGGGATCAGTCATCGATCAGGTCGGCTTTCCGTACTTCGCGACGACGGCCGGCGAGATGTTGTCCGAGACGTAGAAGTCCGGACTCTCCTTCGGCTCGCAGTACACCTTCGAGCTGGCCAGCGTGTTCTCGTAGAACGGCAGCGTCAGCCGGCTCGGTTCGGTGTTCGCAATGCCTTCGGCCGCGGAGATCGCCTTGCGAGCCGCGATCCGGCCCAGCCAGTTGCGGTTCGAGATCGTCGCGAGCTGGAACTGCGGATCGGTCTTTCGCGTCGACTGGTACAGGCACGAGAGCCCGTTCGCGTCGAGTGCGGCGATCGGGACGAGCTTGCGGTTTGCCGCCGTGAGCGCGCGTGTCGCGGCCAGGGCGTCGGTGCCGAAGTTCGCGATGATGCCGTCGACCTCCGGGTACTTGGCGAGCAGCGCCGCCGTCACCTTCTGGGCCGTGGCCGGATCCCAGTTCGTGACCGCGTAGCTCTTGTTCCCGGTCAGGAGCTTCATCCCGGGATGCGCCGCGAACACCTTCACGATGTTCGCAAGCTGGGCCTCACCGACCGGGCTGCCCGCGGGGCCGCCCAGGAAGATCACGTCGCCCTTGCCGTTCAGAGCCTTGACCATCCAGTTCGCCCACATCGTCCCGGCGACCGGATCGTTCCAGTCCACGTAGGTGACGTAGTCCTTGCCGGGCGTTCCGCCCGGATCCGCTCCCCACGGCACGACCTTGACGCCGGCCTTCGTCGCGTTCTGGATCGCCGCGAGCTCGGCCTGGCCGTAGTCGGGGATGACCGCCAGAGCATTCACGCCCTGCGCCACGAGCGAGTTGATGTCCGAGATCATCTGGTTCAGCACACCGCCGCCCGCGAGCGCGATCTGCTTCACGTTCGGGCACTTCGCAGCCTCGGAGCGCACGGCCGCATACGACTCCTGCGACCACGTGTTGATGCCGAAGCCGTCCTCGATCCCGAGCGTGATCTGCTTCGTTCCGCAGAACGCCTTGCTGCTCGTGATCCCTTCTGTGGCGATCTCCTGCGCCGGCGTGGTCGACGCGGACGCTGCGGCCGAAATCGCCACAGTCGCCGCCGCCGTCAACGCCAGCAGCACGATCCCCGCGCGCCAGCCGAACTTCCGGCGGACCGCACTTGAAGCCCTACTCATCGCAACTACCTCCCTCTTCGACCCGTTAATGGGCACAACGACCACCCGGCCTCCGACCGGCTTTCATGGATCGCTTCCTTCCGGAAGCTCCGTCCGCCCCTCCTGGCCGGACGAATCTGTCTGGAGCGCGCCTGCAAGCTCTTGGAACCGGGCGCCGACCCGGCGCCACGGCACGTTCCGCAGCGCCATCCCTGCTGCGATGATCGATCCCTGGATCACGAGCTGGACGGCATCCGCCGCTCCCATCCCGAGCACGACCTGCTCGAGCTGCGTCAGAAAGAGCGCGCCGACCGCCGTCGCGACGACGCTGCCCGTGCCGCCCGCAAGCGACGTCCCGCCGAGCACCACGGCCGCGATCGTCGGCAGCAGGTAATCGTTTCCCGACGAGATGCCGGGGGTTCGCAGATAGCCCGCGATCAGGATCCCGGCGCCACCGTAGGCGAGCGAGGCCACGACGTAGGTGGCGATCTGGTAGCGGCGCACCGGAATCCCCGCCGCGTATGCCGTCGCCGGGCTCGCCCCCACCGCGACGAAGCGCCTGCCGGTCACGGTCGACCGGATCACGACCGAGACCACGAGCACCACGGCGACCGCGATCAACACCGTGTTTGGGATGCCGGCGGTCTTCGCCAGAGCGAAGTTGTCGAGCCCGTTCGGGCTGGAGACCGTCGCCGTCCCGTTCGTGATCTGGAGGATCGCCCCCATCAAGAGCGCGTTCACGCCCAGCGTGGCGACGAGCGGCGTGATCCCGAAGCGCGTGATCGCGATCCCGCTCACGAGCCCCGAGCAGACGCAGGCGACGACCACCAGGCCAATCGCAGCCGGCAGCTTGCTGTCGGCGCCGTTCGGGTACTTCGTGACGATGATCGTCGTCAGGGTGATCATCCCCGGTACGGAGAGATCCAGGCCGCGTTGCTGGATGACGAGCGTCTGCCCGATCGCTGCGATCGCGAGGATCGCCGCGAACGGCAGCATCGAGAGCAGCGCGCTGCCGCCCAGGCTGCCTGTGGCGAGCACGGGGCTGACCGCGAAGAGCAGAGCCGTCGCAACCCAGATCGCCCCGTACCCCTTCGGGCGCAGGCGGGCGATCAGCACGACAGGCTATTGCGCGACCCAGCCACCGTCGGCGACGAGCGTGGCTCCATCGACATACGTGGACAGTCCCGAGAGCAGGAACAGCACCGTCGTGGCGATCTCGTCGGGACCGGCGATTCGGCCGAGCGGGGTCTTCGAGATGATGCTCTCCTCGTACCCCGGGAAGGCGTCGAGGCTCGGCTGGAGCATCGGCGTGTAGACGTAGCCCGGGCAGACCGTGTTCACGCGGATCTGGCGGTCGGCCAGCTCGATCGCAAACGCGCGGCCCATCGACGCCGTCGCCCCCTTCGTCGCGGTGTAGGCGGAGCACATCGGGAAGCCGACGAGGGCGATCGTCGAGGCCAGGAACACCATCGAGCTGCCGGGCTGGAGATGCTCGAGTGCCGCCTGGGTCATCAGGAACGGCGCGGCGACGTTGACCCGCCACTGCCGGTCGAAGCTCTCGAAGGTTGTGTCGGCCAGCGGCAGCGGCTCGAAGAGGCTCGCGCAATGGACGATCCCGCCGTCGATCGGGCCGAACGCCTCGAGCGCCTCGCGCACGATCTGCGCCGGCGCGTCGCGCTCTTCCAGATCTGCGTACACGGCAGCCGTCTTGCCGCCCCGCTCCTCGACCTCTCGGAGCACCGCCTCGAGCCGGTCGTGGTCACGGCCGACCATCACCACCGAGGCGCCGGCCGAGCCCAGCGCGCGCGCGATCGACGCACCGATGCCGGAGCTGGCACCCGTCACGATCACCGACTTTCCCGCAAGACCCCAATCCAGGCTGGGCACCCGAACGACGTTAAGCGCTGCTGGGCAGCGTGTCAAGCTGGACTGAACGCTGCGCGCCTACTCCTCGGGTGCGTGGTGCCTGCCGAGCACGACCCAGATCGCGTTCACGACCTCGTCGCCGTCGTTGTGCAGCCGGTGGGGAACGCTCGAGTCGAACGAGATCGAGTCGCCGGGCTCGAGCACGTACTCGTCGAAGCCGACGGTGACGCCGAGCGAGCCGCTGACGACGATCCCGAACTCGCGGCCGTTGTGGCGGACGAGGCTCTCGTCGGGGCTCGACGCGCCGCCCGGCTCGTAGATCGTGTAGAGGAAGTCGACGTCGCGGTCGTTCCAGGTCGTGAGCCGCTCCCAGTGAACACCCGAGCCGAGGTCGATCACGCTTCGGTCGTGGGCGCGCTGAACGGCGCCGCCGCCGGCGCGCTTCTTGCCCCGGCCCCGGCTCGTCCGCACGCCGCCGTTCTCCCGCGCGAAGACGTCGTCGAGCGAGACGCCGAGCTCGTTCACGATCGCGTAGAGCGTCCGCACCGACGGCTGCGTCTTCCCGGTCTCGATCTGGGAGACGAGGCTCGGCGAGACCTCCAGGCGCCGCGCCAGTTCGCGTAGGCTCAGGCCGACCCGGTCACGTTCCTGGCGCAGCCGGGCGCCGAGCGCGCTGTCGCCACCTTCGTGAGCGTTATCGCTTTTGGTCGCCACGCATGCAGTTTCGCAGGATGCGCGGCGTCAGGCGAACTCGGAGTACGCGACCGGCTCCGGGAAGGGAGCCGCCAGGGCGGCGGCCTCGACCGCGACGAGCTCGGCCGCGACCTCGTCGTCGATGCTCGCGATCCGCGCCGGATCGACCTCGAGCTCGACGAGCCGCTGCGCCGCCACGACGAGCGGGTCGCGCTCCCTCCAGCGGTCGAGCTCGCCCTCGGGCCGGTACTTGCCGGGATCGCTGCGCGAATGGCCGACGAAGCGATACGTGCGGGCCTCGACGAACGCGGGCTCGCCGCTCTCGCGCACCTGCGAGACGGTGCGAACCGCAGCCTCGCGCACGGCCCAGAGATCCATCCCGTCGATCTCGAGCGCCGGGATCTCCATCGCCTCCGGGCGCGCCGTGATCCGCCCCGCGGTGGACGCCTCCATCGGCGTGTACTCGCCGTAGCCGTTGTTCTCGCAGACGAAGACGAGCGGCAGCGAGAGCACCTTCGCGAAGTTCAGGCACTCGAAGAAGTACGCCTGGTTCGCCGTGCCGTCCCCGAAGAAGGCGACTGCGATCTTGCCCGTGCCCTTCAACGCCAGCGCCGCACCAGTCGCCGCGGCGATGCTGCCGCCGACGATCCCGAAGCAGCCGATCGTGCCGCGGTCGGGGTCGACCATGTTCATCGAGCCGGCCCGGCCGCCGTTCACGCCGGTCGTGCGGCCGAGCAGCTCGGCCACGAGCGCCTCCGCCTCGAGGCCGCGGGCGAGCAGATGCCCGTGGCCTCGATAGGTGCAGGCGACACGGTCGCCCTCCTGCAGCGCACTCGCGAAACCGACGGCGACCGCCTCCTGCCCGGAGTAGAGGTGCGTCGTGCCGTAGACCTCGCCGCGCAGGAACAGCGTCTGTACGAGCTCCTCGACCCCGCGGATCAGGCGCATCCGGCGGTAGAGGCCCAGGTACAGCTCGCTCTCGTCAGCGGCACTCACCGTCGCGGCTACTCAGGCGCCGCGTACGCGGCCGGGATCCAGTCGCCGCCGATGTGAGCGCCACCGGCGGGATCGGAGCGGCTCAGGATGTCGTCGCGCGACTCGACCGCCAGACGACGAACGCGCGCCGCGTCGAGGCCGAGCAGCTTGCCGTCGCGCTTCACGACCTTGCCGTCGACGAGGATCGTGTCGACGAGGCCGGGATGCGCGTTGTAGACGAACTGGCCGATCGCGTTGTTCAGCGGCGTCATCCCGAACGAGTCGGCGCGGATCAGGATCACGTCGGCGCGCTTGCCCGGCGTGAGGCTCCCGATCTTGTGGTCGAGGCCCGTCGCACGGGCGCCCTCGATCGTCGCGAACTCGAGCACGTCACGGCAGGTGACCCGCATCTCGTCGACCCACGGCTTGCCCTGCGCCTGCGCCGCCTCGTTGTCGAAGGCCCGCTGCGTGCCGATCGTGGAGCGCATCGTTCCGAACAGGTGCCCCCCGTTCGCGCAGCAGACGTCGATCGAGAGGCTCGGCCGGATCCCCACGTCCATCAGGCGGCCGGTCGCCGGCCAGCCGTGCCCCATCTGGAGCTCGATGTCGGGCGAGATCGAGGCGGTGACACCGTTGTCGGCCATCATCTGGAGCTCGTCGTCGGCGAGCGTGTTGCAGTGGACGAAAGTCATCTGCGGGCCGAGCATGCCGTTGTCGCGCAGCGCTGCGACGGGCCGGCTCTTGCCCCAGGCGCCGTCGCCGAAGTGGCAGGTGATCCGCAGGTTCAGCTCCTCGGCGAGCGCCCAGTCGGCCCGGGTGACCTCCATCGTCGCGAACTGGTTGCCGCGGGGTGCCAGCGCCATCGTCACGAGCTGGTCGTCGGAAGCGAAGCGCTCGCTGCGCAGCCGGCGGACGTCGCCGGCCGGGTGCGCGAGGTCGCTGACGGGCTGCCAGTGCGCGTGCCCGGCACCGTGCGCGAAGACGACGCGTGCGCCCGACTCGGTGAGCGCGTCAACCGCTGCATCCGAGTGCGCGGGGGAATTCAGATTGTGCGACCAGTCGAGCAGCGTGGTGATCCCGCCGTCGAGCGCCTCGAGCGTCCCGATCAGGTTGCCGGCGTAGGTGTCCTCCGGGCGGTAGAGCCCGCTGAGCATCCCGTGCAGGCCGGTGAAGTAGTGGGCCAGCGTCCAGTCGGAGCCGATGTTGCGGAAGAGCGCCTGCCAGGTGTGGCGGTGCGTGTCCACCATCCCCGGGAGGACGATGCAATCGGTGGCGTCGATCACCTCGGCGTCCGTGACGCCCAGATCCGCGCCGACGGCGACGATCGCGCCGTCCTCGATGAGAATGTCGCCCTGCGGGATGTCGCCCAGCTTCGGATCGACCGTGACGACACTGCCGCCCTTGATCAGTATGCGGTTGGCCAACTGCTCCTTCCTCCTTCGTCGGAGAGAACTAGAGCTTTGTGCGAGCAGAAGACGGTGCGGAGGCGCCGGCGCCGGCGCCGTTCGAGCTGACGACCTTGCCCTCGACGAGGTCGATCCCGCGGACGTAGGTCGTGCCGGTGACGAGCAGCTCGTCCGCGGGGAAACGGGTGATCACCTCGGGCCCGGTCGGGGTGACGATCACCTCTTCCTCGATCCGCGCGGCCGAGCGGCCGTCGCTTGCGGCGCAGTAGGTCTCGAGCGCGAAGACCATCCCAACCTCGATCTCAACCGGGTCATGGAACGAGTGCAGGCGCGAGATCATCGGCGCCTCGTAGAGGCCGACGCCGAGCCCGTGGCCGAACTGGAGGCCGAACGCGGCGCGCTCGCTCTCGAAGCCGAGCTCCTTCGCGGTCGGCCAGACCTCGGCGATCTTGTCGGTCGTGACGCCGGGACGAACCATGGCGATCGACGCGTCCAGCCACTCGCGGCACTGCTTGTACGCACCGAGCTGGGCCGGGGTCGCGTAGCCGACGCTGAATGTGCGGTAGTAGCACGTCCGGTAACCGTTGAACGCGTGGATGATGTCGAAGAACGCCTGGTCGCCGGGGCGCAGCAGCCGGTCGGAAAACGTGTGCGGATGCGGGTTGCAGCGGTCTCCCGAGATCGCGTTGATCGCCTCGACGTGCTCGGACCCGAGCTCGAAGAGCTTCTGCATCGCCATCGCGACGACCTCGTTCTCGGTCACGCCCGGGCGCAGCATCCGGTAGATGTCCTCGTAGACGGCATCGACGATCCCGGCCGCCTGGTCGAGCAGCGCCAGCTCGTCGGCCGACTTGATCTTTCGCGCCTCGAGCATCACCGGTTGCGAGTCCGCCATGAAGATCCCCTTGCGGCTCAGCGCCAGGAACGTCGTCATGTCCGGGACGTCGACCCCGAGCGGCTCCTTCTCGATCCCGCGCTGGCGCAGCTCCTCGTAGATCAGCTCGGCGAGGTCGTCCGGGACGCCGGTCGCGTCCGGCATCGCGCCCCGCATCGGCGGCACCCAGGCACGCCAGTTCTCTTCGGGCAGCCACGGGCAGTAGAGCTTGTGGTGGCGCGCCGCCGAGCCGAAGTCCCACATGATCGGGTCCTCGCCGCGCGGCAGGAGCGCGAAGCGGATGTTCTTGTCGCGCTCCCACGTCCCGATCGCGGTGCTCGTGACGTAGCGGAGGTTGTTCGGGTCGAAGAGCAGGAGCGCTCCGAGATCCGAAGCCTCGAGCGCAGCCTTCGCCCGCGCGAGCCGGTGAGTCCGGAGGCGGTCGTAATCGACTCGCTGCTCCCAGTCAACCGCTCTCGTCGCACCTCGCGACGCAATGTTCACGCCCTGCCTCCGAACCTCGATGGTGTTAAGCGATTCTGCACATAGCCGGATTCCGCGTCAACAAACCTCGCGCCTTATAGTGATGCGCGCTCATGAGAATTGCGGTCGTCGGATTGGGGCTGATGGGAGCGGCGATCGCACGCCGCATCGAGGGTGCAGGACATCAGCTCCTGGTCTGGAACCGCTCGCCCGGGCCGTCTGACGAGTTCGTCGACCGCGGCGCCACGCAGCTCGCATCGCCCGCAGCCGCGCTCCAGCTCGCCGAGCTCGCGATCACGATGGTCGCCGATCCCGCAGCTGTCGAGGAAGTGACGCTCGGGCCGAACGGCATTCTCGGCGGAGCGACGGGCGGCACGCTGATCGACATGAGCACGATCTCCGTCGAAAGCTCCGAACGGGTGGCGGCGGAGGCCGCGCGACGCGGCGTGCCGTTCCTGCGCGCCCCCGTCAGCGGCAATGCCGGCGTGGTCGCGGCAGGAAACCTGGGCATCATCGTCTCCGGGCCGCGCGACGTCTTCGACCAGCTCGCGCCCACCCTGCGCGACATCGGCCCGAACCTCTTCTACGTGGGCGACCGGGAGCAGTCGCGGGTCGTCAAGCTCGCGCTGAACCTCGTGATCGGCGGCACGGCGGAGCTGATCGCCGAGGCGCTCGTGCTCTCGGAGAGACACGGGATCGGGCGGCGGGAGATGCTCGAGGTGATGGGCGGCTCGGCGATCGGCAGCCCGTTCGTGAAGTACAAGACCGAGCCGCTGATCGCCGACGACTACACGACGACCTTCTCCGCCCGCCTGCTCGCGAAGGACCTCGGCCTCGCGCTCGACCGTGCGGCCGAGTCCGGCGTGCCGTTGCCCCTGACCGCGAAGACGCTCGCGCTCGTCCAGGACTGCATCGAGCAGGGGCTGGGCGACGAAGATTTGACAGTGCTGCTCCCGCGGCTCCGGCGCGAAGCCGGACTCGAGTGACCATGAACTGGTACGCGCAGCGGGCCGTCACGATCGAGCTCTCCCCTGCCAAGGACTACGAAGGGCACTGCGCCGGCTACACGCGCGCCGACCTCGTCGGCCGCAACGTCGGCTCGGTCCACACCGGGTTCGCGATCTCCGAGCTCGCAGCCGGCGGACGACTCGCGCCCCACGTCCACTCGACCGAGGAGAGCTTCTACATCCTGGCCGGCAGCCCCGTGCTTTCGCTCGACGGCCGCCGCCATCGTCTCGCCCCGAACGATTGCGGGCTGATTCCCGTCGGCGCCTCACATGCGTGGCGCGCCGGGACCGGCGCCCGCTGGCTCGAGGTGCATTCGCCGGCGCCGCGCCTGAGCGGCCCACCGGACACCTTCTTCACCGGCGAGCCGCATCCCAAGGCGCAGGGCAAGCCGCTCGACATCCGCGACCCGCGCAGCCGCACGTTCTTCCGGCTCGGCGCGGGCCAGATGGAGCTCGACAACCTGAAGCTCGGCGCGCCGGTCGACGCGCCGACCGTGTCCGCGAGCATGGCGACCGCCCTGCTCGCCTACAGCGGGATCGCGGTCAAGATGCTCGTCGACGAGCGCCTGGGAGCCGTGCTGCACACGATGTTCATGGTCGAGTACGAGCCCGGCGGCGTCGCCCAGCCCCACGACCATCCGCTCGAGGAGGCCTACTACATCATCGAGGGCGAGGTCGAGGCGACCGCCGACGGCGACACGTTCACGTTGCACCAGGGCGACATCTTCTGGACCGGGGTCGGCTGCATCCACGCCTTCAGGAACCGCAGCCCCCGCCGCGTGCGCTGGCTCGAGACGCAGGCACCGCAGCCGCCCAGAAGCCACTCGTACCGCTTCAACCGCGACTGGGACTACCTCGCGGCGCGCCTCGCCGAAGACGGCTAGCTAGCTGAGAAGCTCCCGCAACGACCGAAGCTGGTCGGGGACGACCCGGAAGTAGGCCCAGCTCCCGCGCTGCTCGCGCTCGACGAGGCCGGCGTCGAGCAGCACCTTCAGGTGATGGCTGATCGTCGGCTGGGTCAGCTCGAGCGGCTCGGTGAGATTGCAGACGCACGCCTCGCCGGAGGGCTGGGACTGGATCAGGCTGAGCAGTCGCAGCCGGGTCGGGTCGGCCAGGACCTTCAGCGCTCCCGCCAGGCTCTCGGCCTCGCCGGGCTCGAGCGGGCCAGCCAGGAGCGGCGGGCACGATGTCGAGAGCGTCGCGATCGTCTGCACCGATACATATTGACAGACGTCGATGTCGTTGTCACACTGCAGACATTGATCGGCGTCGATATGAGAGGGAGTCGCGATGAGCCAGGCGCTCGACCCAGTGACCCAGAACCACGTCCGGCAGGCCGCGAAACGGCTGAAGGACGAGTTCGCCGGAGTGTTCTCGGAGGAGACGATCGAGCGCTACATCGGCGACTCGCTCGACCTGCTCGGAAGCTCGCGGATCAACGTCTTCGTGCCGGTGCTCGCGCATCGCTTCGCACGTGAACGGCTCAAGGCGCTTGCGCAGGCGGATAATCTGATCGTGAAAGAGCAGCCCGAGGTGCTCTTCGTCTGCGTGCACAACGCCGGGCGCAGCCAGATGGCCGCCGGGCTCGTGAAGCTCCGCTCGCACGGCCGCGTCCACGTCCGCTCAGCGGGAAGCGCACCCGGCAGCGAGATCAACCCGGCGGTGATCGAAGCGATGAGGGAGATCGGCGTCGACATGAGCGAGGAGTTCCCGAAGCCGCTCACCGACGAGGTCGTGCGCGCCGCCGACGTCGTGATCACGATGGGCTGCGGCGACGCCTGCCCGATCTACCCGGGCAAGAAGTACGAGGACTGGGTGCTCGACGATCCCGCAGGCCAGGATCTCGCGGCCGTGCGGGCGATTCGCGACGCGATCGACCTCCGCGTCGAGACGCTCGTCGCCGAGCTGCTGGCCTGAGAGTGCGGCCGGCACTCGTGCGGGCTCTCGCCGCCGAGGCGATCGGCACCTTCGCGCTCGTCTTCGCGGGAGCGGGCGCAGTCATGGTCGATGCCAAGACGCACGCGCTCGGGCACGTCGGGGTGGCGATCACGTTCGGCCTCGTGATCATGGCGATGATCTACGCGGTCGGTCACGTCTCCGGCGCGCACTTCAACGCCGCTGTGACATTCGCCTTCGCGCTAACGCGCCACTTCCCCTGGCGACACGCGGTCGGCTACTGGCTGGCGCAGTTCGTCGGCGCCGTCGCGGCCGCCGCGCTACTGCGGAGCTCGCTCGGGAACATCGCTCATGTCGGGGCCACGCTGCCGTCGGGCTCGCAGGCGCAGTCGTTTCTCTGGGAGCTCGTGCTGAGCGCCATCCTGATGTTCGTCGTGCTCGCCGTCGCCACGGACAGCCGCGCGGTCGGCGAGGCCGCGGCGATCGCGATCGGAGGCACGATCGCGCTCGACGCGATGTTCGGCGGCCCGATCTCGGGCGCGTCGATGAACCCGATGCGCTCGCTCGGGCCGGCCCTCGTCTCGGGAGACCTGCATGCGATCTGGCTCTACATCCTCGCTCCGATCGTGGGGACGTCCGTGGGCGGGCTCGCGTATCAATTCGTTCGGGGGGAGAAGCTGCCTGACGGCTAGCCTTAGCCACACAGAACGACGATCTCCAAAGGAGTCCGCCATGCCGTTTTCGCTTCCCGACCTTCCCTATGCCTTCGACGCGCTCGAGCCGACGATCGACGCGAGGACGATGGAGATCCATCACGACAAGCATCACGCCGCCTACGTCGCGAATCTGAACGCGGCGCTCGAGGGCACCGAGTGGGCCGATGCGCCGCTCGAGCAGCTGCTCGACGGGCTCGACCTGATTCCGGAGGCGAAGCGGGCGGCGGTGCGAAACAACGGCGGCGGGCACGCCAATCACACGCTCTTCTGGGAGACGATGAGCCCCGACGGCGGCGGAGAGCCGAGCGGCGACCTCGCGGAGGCGATCAACGCCACCTTCGAGAGCGTCGACGCGCTGAAGGCCGCGCTGAACGACGCCGGCGTGAAGCGCTTCGGCAGCGGCTGGACCTGGCTGATCCACGACGGCACCGGCCTCGCGGTCGTCTCGACCCCGAACCAGGACTCGCCGTTGATGGATGGGCACGCCCCGCTGCTCGGGATCGACGTCTGGGAGCACGCCTACTACCTCGCCTACCAGAATCGCCGGCCCGACTACCTCGCCGCCTGGTGGAACGTCGTCAACTGGGACGCGGTCGCCGAGCGGTACGCGAAGGCCTCGGCCCGGCGCGCTTAGGCCGCACGGGAGCTACAGGAGCCGGAGCCGCGCTTGCTCCACGCGCGCGGCTACTTCTTCGAGCGGGGCGACTCGACGAGCAGGATCCGGCCGAGGTGGTCCTCCTCGCCGAAGACGAGGCAGGCGAGCGTGACCAGGATGAACGCCATGAAGAGCAGCACCCAGACGTCGAAGGTCGCCGTGTAGTCGGTGCCGAGGTTCGCCGGGTAGAGCCCGTGCAGCAGCGGATGCCGCATCAGGTCGACGCCGTAGGTGAGCGGATCGGCGCGGACGAGCGGCTGCAGGAAGCCGGGCAGCGACGAGGCCGGGTAGAGCGAGCTCGAGAGGAAGAAGAGCGGGAACATCAGGAAGTTCATGATCCCCGCGAAGTTCTCGACCGACTTCATCCGCGAGGCGATCACCATCCCGAGGCCCGAGAGCGAGAGCGACGTGATCATCACGCCGCCGAGGAACTCCGCGACGGCGAGGAGCGACGGACGGAGGCCCAGGATCCAGATCAGCGGCATCAGCATCACCGCCTGGACGAAGGCCAGCAGCGTCGAGCTGATCGTCTTCGCGAGCACGGCCACCGAGCGCGGCAGCGGCGCGATCAGGAGCATCCGGATCGGGCCGAACTCCCGGTCGTGGACGGTCGCGAGCGAGGAGAGCATCGTGCTGAAGAGCAGCACCATCCCGAAGATGCCGGGCAGCAGGAACTGCTTGTAGGAGACGGTGCCGAAGGTGGGCACCACCTTCTCGAAGCCGGAGCCGATCACGACCAGCCAGAGCAGCGGGCGGGCAAAGGTGGCGACCAGGCGCCCGATCTGGCGCCGGAAGCGGATGAACTCGCGGGCGACGACCGCGACGATCGCGCCTGTCACAGCGTCACGACCTCGCTCTTGCGCCCGGTCAGATCGACGAAGACGTCCTCGAGCGACGGCAGGCTGACGCCGAGCTCGACGCCCTCCTTCGTCAGCGGCATCAGCATGTGGAGGAGCGGCTCCGCGTCCTCGACGAAGAGCGACAGGCCGTACGGCGCGGGGCGGGGCTCGACGCCCGTGAGCTCGCGGATCTGCGTCACGAAGTCCTCGGGCCGGTCCGTCTTCAGCTCGATCCGCTCGCGGCCGAGGCCGCGCTTCAAGGTGGCCGGCTCGCCGGAGGCGACGATCCGCCCGTGGTCGACGATCGCGACGCGATCGCAGGGATCGGCTTCCTCCAGATAGTGCGTCGTCAGGAAGAGCGTCGTCCCCGATTCGCTCGAGAGCCGCTTCAGGAACTCCCAGATCCGGCGGCGCTGGCCCGGGTCGAGCCCGAGCGTCGGCTCGTCGAGGAAGAGGATGTGCGGGCGGTGCAGGACGCCGCGCGCCAAGTCGAGCGCGCGGCGCATCCCGCCCGAGAACGAGCGGACGCTGGAGGCGCGCCGTTCGGTGAGCCCGAAGAGCTCGAGCGCCTCGCCGATGCGCAGCGCGCTCTCCTTCCGCGACATGCCGTAGAGCCGCGTGCAGAAGCGCAGGTTCTCCTCGGCGGTCAGGTCGAGGTCGAGCGTCGTCTCCTGGAAGACGACGCCGATGTGGCGCCGCACGTCGAGCGGCTTCGCCTGGACGTCGAAGCCGGCAACCGAGGCGGTCCCGCGCGAGGGGCGCAGGAGCGTCGTGAGCATGCGGATCGTCGTCGTCTTGCCGGCCCCGTTCGGGCCCAGGAAGCCGAAGAACTCACCGGGCAGGACTTCGAGGTCGATCGCATCCACGGCGCGCGCGGAGCCGTAGTCCCGACTCAATCCCTCGGTGACGATCCCCGCCGACCCGGCCTCCATCCCGGAAGCTTGCCTACGATCGGGCAGCGGGGACCGGATCGTGCTGGCGGTAGATGTATTCGACCTCGTCCGGATTCACCCGTTCGCGGGCCTCGACGATGATCGAGTGGTCGACCGAGAACTGGCAGACGGGATCCACCGCGGCGGCATCGCCGGAGAGCTGGAACGCCTGGCAGCGGCACCCGCCGAAATCGGCCCGCTGGCGGTCCAGAGGACAGCTCTTGCAGGGCTCCGGCATCCAGTCGGTGCCGCGGAAGCGGTTGAACGCCTCCGACTCGAACCAGATCTCCTCCAGCGACTTGTCGCGCACGTTGTCGAACTCCATGCCGGGGATGATCGACGCCGACTGGCACGGCAGCACGTCGCCGTTCGGCGCGATCAGGATCGCCTCGCGGCCCCAGCCGCCCATGCACGGCTTCGGCAGGTCCTCGTAGTAGTCGGGCAAGACCCAGAGGATCTCCATCTTCGGCCCAAGTCGTTCCCTGGCGGCTATGACAACGGCCTCGCCGCGCTCGAGCTGCGCGCGCGTCGGCATCAGCGCGTCGCGGTTCGGCAGCGCCCAGCCCTGATACTGCGTGTTCGCGAGCTCGATGCGCCGTGCGTCCAGAGCTTCGGCGAGCGCGATGATCTCCTCGACCCGGTCGAGGTTGCGCCGGTGCAGAACGACGTTGATCGTGAGCGGGAAGCCAAGCTCGCGCGCCAGGTGAGCCGCCTCGATCTTCTTCGAGAACGACTTGGTGCCGGCGATCAGGTCAGAGGAGACGGGGTCGCTGTCCTGGATGCTGATCTGGACGTTGTCGAGGCCCGCCTCCCGCAGCGCCAGCGCGCGCTTGCGCGTGAACGGGGTACCGGCCGTGACGAGCGTGCTGTAGAGCCCGACCTCGGCAGCGACACGCGTCAGCTCCTCCGCGTCCTTGCGCACGAGCGGTTCGCCGCCGGTGAGCGCGAGCTGGAGCGCGCCGAGCTCAGCGGCCTGGCGGAAGACGCGCGACCAGTCCTCGGTCGAGAGCTCGTCGCGGTAGCGCTCCGCGGCGATCCCGACGGGATTCGAGCAATACGGGCAGTGCAGCGGGCACTTGTACGAAAGCTCCGCGATCAGGAGCAGTGGGTACTCAGCTGTCGGCATCGACGATCAGTCCTCTCGCAGCGATTGCTTCGACCAAACCCTCGACGTCGGCCCGGATGTCGGCGCCGTTGTACTTCTCGCTCAGCTCGCTCGCGATCGCATCGATCGTCCGCTCCCCGTCACACAGCTCGATCACCGCGACGGCCGTCGGATTCAGCGCGATCGCCCCTTCCGGGTAGAGCAGCACGTGCCGGTCGCGCCGCGCGTCGAAGCGCAGCCGAGCACCCACGATCAGCCGCGGCCTCGCGATCGTCGCCACGGTCACGAGGCCGACCCCCCCGGGCGGGTGTCGCCGCGGTCGATCGCCTCGATCTGCTCCCAGAGCATGTCGCACTTGAACGAGAGCGCGGCGACCGCCTGCTCTTGCAGCTCGCGGGTGCGGCAGCGCTCGACCGTGAGGGCGAGGGCGTACTCCGCATCCCGCGGCGCCTGATGGAGCCGTGCACGGAAGTAGTCGAGCCCGGCGGGGTCGATCCACGGGTAGTGGAGCTCCATCCCCTCGAGGCGGACCCGGATCGCGGCGGGGCCGAAGAGCTCGGTCAGCGACGACGCGCATCCGATCACCCAGTGGTTCTCCTGGCAGAAGTGGAGGTAGGCGTCGACCGAGTACCGGACACCCGGCAGCACGAGCTTCTCGCTCTCGATCTCGCTGCGCGAGACGCCGAGGGCTTCGCCGAGCCGGAGCCAGGACTCGATCCCGCCGGAGCCGGCCTCGGCGCCGTCGTGGTCGACGATCCGCTGGATCCACGCGCGCCGCACCGCAGGCTCGGGACACTTCGAGAGGATCGCGGCGTCCTTGCGCGGGATGATCGCCTGGTAGGCGAAGCGGTTGATCACCCAGCGCTGAAGCTCCTCGCGCGTCAGCTCGCCGTTGTTCATCCGGACGTGGAACGGATGGAGGTTGTGGTAGCGCGCGCCGTGGGCCTTCAGCGCCGCAATGAACTCGTCCTCGGTCCAGGGCTTCTGGACGGTCACCGGCTCGAGCGTGCTCGTCATAGTTCGATCTCCATTCCGTCGTAGCCCACGTCGATGCCGCTGGCGGCCACTATCGCACGCTCCGCGGAGTCATCGAGCAGGACCGGGTTCGTATTGTTCACATGGACGAAGACCGTGCGGGCGGACAACGTTTCGAGCGTCGCGAGAGTCCCGTCGGGACCGCTGATCGGCATGTGCCCCATCGCATACGCGTTCCGCTCGGCGAGCCCCAGCTCGACGAGCTCGTCGGCAGTCCAGAACGTCCCGTCCACGAACAGGCAGTCGCTGCGGCCGAAGCGCTCGCCGATCTCGGCGTCGATTGCCTCGAGCGCCGGTGCGTAGGTGAAGACTCCTCCGGTCTCGCGGTCGGTGATCGTCAGGCCCATTGCCGTCGGGCCGTCGTCGCCTGCGACGTAGAGCGGCGCATCCCCACCGGTCTCGAAGGCGTCGACCTCGAGCGAGCCGCCGAGCAGCACGGGCCGGCCGGGCTCGAGGGGCGACCAGCGGACGCCGCAGTAGCGGTCGAGCATCGTCAGCACCGGGTAGTCGACACTGAGCGCCTGCCTGACCTGCTCACTCGAGTAGATCTCGAGTGGCGTGCTCGACTCGCGCATCAGCAGCAAGCCGGCCGTGTGGTCGATCTCGGCGTCGGTCAAGAGGATCCCTGCGACGCGCGAGTCGCGCAGCGTGCCGTTCGGCTCGCCGGGAAGGTCTGCCAGCTGCTGGCGCAGGTCGGGCGAGGCGTTGACGAGAAACCAGGGGCCGTTCTCGGCCCGAACTGCGATCGACGACTGAGTCCGCGGCGTCGCGGCCACATCAGAGTCACGCGCCGCGGTGCACGTTTCGCAGTTGCAATTCCACTGAGGAAATCCGCCGCCGGCCGCTGATCCGAGTATCCGTACGCGCATGAGCTAGGCGGCAAGAGGGAAGGAAAACGCGGAGCCCTGGACGTTTCCGGCCGCGGGCTCCGCGCAAGAAGTACGTCCTACCTGTGATACCGGTAGCAGGTGACTTCTGACGAGAGCTCGATGACCTCGAAGCTCGGGGTATTCCACGCCACAATTGCCTCCTATGCAGGATGATGGATGGACCTACAGCAGTGCACTGTAGGCTCTGTCATCGGCCGAGTCAATAGGAGTTAATGGGGAATGAACAGATTTTACAAGAAGCTCCAAGGCTCCCGGCGGCCTGCGTGATCGTCGAGGTCACGAGCGGCGCGCCGGAGACGCTCGCCGCCGAGCTCCTGGCGCTGCCGTTCGCCGGCACGCCCTCACCGCTGTTCGACCGCCTCGACGGGATCCTCGGCGGTGCGCTTTCGAGACTCACGGCGTCGGGTGAGGCGAAGGCCGAGCCCGGAAAGGCGGCCGTCCTGCACGTTCAGACAGGCAGCGAGCTGGCAGCGGTCAGGGTGGCACTGGTCGGCGTGGGCGCATCCGGCGAGACCGACGCCGACGCGGTGCGCACGGCAGCCTCCGGCGCGGTGCGCGCAGCCAGAGGGCTCGGCGGCTCGGTCGTCTGGGCGTTCGATCCCGGGCTCGGCCTGGCAGCAGAGGAACAGGCGCGCGCGGTCGTCGAGGGCGCGCTGCTCGGCGGCCACGATCCGGCCCGCTGGAAGACGACGCCGCCGGCGGCCCTCCCTGACCGGCTCGTGATCGCCGGCGCTGCCGAAGGGCTTCAAGGAGTCGCCTCCCGGGCGGAAACGGTCGCCCGCTGGACGAACGCCGCCCGCGAGCTCGTCGACAGGCCGCCGAACGAGCTGACGCCGGCAGAGCTCGCCGCCGCCGCGACGGAGCTGCTCGAGCCGCTCGGGGTCGGGATCGACGTCTTCGGCCCGGCCGAGATCGAGCAGCTCGGGCTCGGGGCGCTGACCGCGGTCGGGCAGGGGAGCGTGAACGAGCCGCGGCTGATCGTCCTCCGCTACCACGGCGCCAAGGCCGCAAAGGGCGATCTCCTCGGGCTCGTCGGCAAGTCGATCACCTTCGACACCGGCGGCTACTTCCTGAAGCCGCAGAACGACATCGTGAAGCAGAAGGCCGACATGGGCGGTGGCGCCGCCGTGATCGGCGCGATCGGCGCGATCGCCGAGCTCGGGTTGCCACTCGAGATCGTCGGTGTGCTCCCCGCTGCCGAGAACATGATCGGTGGCAGCGCCTTCCGTCCGAGCGACATCGTCACGACCGCGGCCGGGCTGACCGTCGAGATCACGAACACCGACGCCGAGGGCCGGCTCGTGCTGGCAGACGCGCTCTGGTACGCGCAGCGCGAGGGCGCCACACGGCTCGTCGACGTTGCGACCCTGACCGGAGCGATGCGCGGCGCGCTCGGCGACATGTACATCGGCGTGTTCGCCAACGACGACGACTGGCGGGCGCGCCTCGTCAGCGCGGGCAACGAGAGCGGCGACCACGCCTGGCCCTGGCCGCTGCACAGGCGCTACCGGCGCCTGCTCGATTCGCCCTTGGCCGACCTCCGAAACACCTCAGGCCGGAGCTTCGGCTACCCGATCATCGCCGCCAGCTTCCTCGAACGCTTCGTCGGAGACCTTCCCTGGGCGCACCTGGACATTCACTCGACGGCCTACCTCGACGAGGAGCGCGACTACCTCGGCAAAGGCGCCAGCGGCGCCGGCGTGCGGCTCTTGACGGAGCTCGCGACGTCGCTTACTTGAGCGTGACTGGCTGGAGGTCGCGCGGAACGTCGGCGGGCAACGTCGAGGGGTAGTCCTGCAGATCGATCGGGCCGCCCTGGGTGGCCTCGGCCTCGGAGAAGAGCTGGAGCCGGCCCTCCCAGAGCGAGACGGTCTTGCCCGCCATGCTCTTCGGCAGCGTGATCGAGAAGTGGCCCGTCTTGTCGGGCCAGGTCGTGGCCACGGGACGCACGGCCTGGTCGCCCTGGGCGACGCCGACGACGACTCCCTGGTAGATCGCGCCCGGGCGGGACCGCGGCAGGGGCAGCGCCAGCGGATAGCCCTGCGGCGGCAGTTGGATGTTCAGCGTTGCGCTCTCGAGCCGCTCGAACTCGACGAACTCGAGCGGCAGGAACTGGTAGACGAGATCTCCCTTCGAGACCCGCACCGTGAACGGAACGGGGGCGCCCGGCACTCCGGCGGTCTCCGCCGACGCCGTGAAGAGCGAGCTGTAGTAGCCCTTCGAGTTCGTCAAGGTCGAGACGGTCCAGTAGTCGCGGTCCTCGGTGCGCGTGCTGACCTGGGCACCGACGACGGGCTTCCCGTCCGAGTCGACGACGGTCCCGGTGAGCTGGTATGTGAAGAGGCCGACGGGGGGCGGCGGGGTACCGAGGGAGTCCGTGAGCTGCCCGGTGACGACCGGCCGGCCGGCGCTGTCGCGGGAGACCTGCAGGTCGTGGATCCCGTAGTCGACCGTGATCGCGCCCTGCGTCCGATCGAGGGCGGACTGCTCGGCGCCGGTCAAGGCGACGCCGCCGACCTTCGCCTGGCTGGCGTTTGCGACCGTGACGACGTGCCGGCCCAGCAACGTGCCGTCGACGAGATAGGTGAAGTGCCCCTGCGCATCGGTCGGGCTCGGGACGACGAACGTGTCGACGCGGACGCTCACACCCGAGACCGGCTTGCCGTTCCACTCGACGGTGCCCTGGATCGGGATCAGGTTGTCGGTGTCGGGGTTCCACCTCTTCAGCGTCGTCGGCGGGGGCACGACGATCGCGCCGGCGGACTTCGACGCCGCCCGAGCGGAGCCAAGCGTGCCGGCCACGGCCAGCGCGAGCGCAACGATGCAGAGCGTGAGCTTCGGCCGGCTGGTCAGGCTAGCCATTCGACCCCGCAGCGACGACGGCGAACTGCAGGCCGGGCAGGAAGAGCTCGGGAGCGGCGTCCGACTTCACCACTTTGAAGTGGATCCACTCGCCGTTTTCCGCCCGCGACTTCGTCGTCGAGGCGAGCACGTAGTCGCCTTCCGTGGACGCGATGAAGTGGAAGTACGAGTACGTGCCCGCGGGCACGCCGGCCGGATTCGGTGTCTCGGCCCCCGAGAAGACAGGCGTCCCGCCGGCCTGCGTCTGGACGACCGCGACGCCGTCGTTCCGGGTCAGCGCGTGGTTCGTGAACGAGACATTCACCTGCCAGCCCTGCGGGATCTCGACCGTCATCTGGCCGTTGGACGTCCCGTCGATCGTGTTCCTGCCCTTCGGGGCGTACATCGACGTGACGATCTGGAGCTCGAGCGTGTGCGGCACGACACCTCGCGAGAAGAACTCGCTCGGCGAGTGGAACACCCCGGGGCCCGGGCCCGGCGGGCGAAGCGGCGGCGCGGGCGATTGCGTCGTGCTCCCGCCCTTCAGCGCGAAGATCTGGAGCTGCGACGCGGTGCCGCCGTACGAGGAGGTCGCCGTGCCGCCGACCGTGATCGCCAGGTACTCGTTGCCGTGGTCCTCGTAGATCGACGGGGCGGCCGCGAGCTGGTACCCCGTCTGGAAGCTCCAGAGCAGCTGGCCGTTGGCCGTGTTGAAGGCCCTGAGCACACCGTCGCCTCCGGGTGCGAACGCGAGCCCGGAGGCCGTCGTCGTGATCCCGCCGCGGCCCGGCTCAGGCGTGTTGTACTTCCAGGCGACCTTGCCCTTGGCGGCGTTGATCGCCGTCACGCTGCCGTAGTCGTGCCAGCCCGGCGGCGAGTACCCGAACGTGCCCTGCTCGAGGCCGTTGCTGACGTCGCCCTTGATCTTGTACTTGTCGACCGCCTTCGGGTTCGGCTGCTCCTGGAGCACGGATGACGTCTCGGCCTGGTTGTTGATCACGTAGCCCGTCTTCGGGTCATAGGACGACGGCGAGTAGTTCAGGCCGCCGAGCGAGGACGGATAGACCGTGACGGCCTTGCCGGGTTGGAGCGTCGGATGCTCGAGCTGGTTCAGCAGCTTCACGCGCTGGTAGATCGGAGCGCCGGTCTTCGCGTTGTACATCCACCAGGTCCCCTCCTTGGTCGCGACCGAGACGACGCGCTCGGTGTGGCCGCCGATCTGCACGTTGTAGAGGAGCACCGGCTGAGAGGTGCTGTAGCCCCACTGGTCGCCGGGGATCTGCTGCTGCCACCACACCTGCCGCCCGGTCGAGAGGTCGAGGGCGACGATCGAGTCGGTGCGCGGGTCCGGGCCGGGCCGAACCTGTGGATCGAAGATCGGAGAGGGGTTCGAGGTCGTCGCGTAGAGGATGTTCGTCTTCGTGTCGATCGTGACCGGGTTCCAGTTCGTGCCGCCGCCGGTGTAGTTCCCGGCGCTGCGCCACTCCTCGCCGTCCGGCGGCACGATCCAGTACGGGCTCGACCAGGCCGCGGTCAAATCGGCGTGGTAGGCCATCACGAAACCGCGGACGCCGTAGTCCGAGCCGGAGGCCCCGATGATCAGCGTGTTCTTGTAACAGATCGGGGCCTGCGTCTCGGAGTAGCTGTACTGGGCGAGCGCTCCCGGAACCGCAGCGGAGATCGGGACCTCGTTCACCAGCTTTCCCGTGCTGGCGTTGATGGCGTCGATCCTCATGTCGAGGGTGAGCAGGTAGAGGTTCCCGTCGCAGTAGGCGACGCCGCGGTTCGCGTTCACGCCGTAGTTGGCGAACACGCCGGTGTTGCTCGGCTTGAAGTGCCAGATCACCGCGCCGTCGCCGCCGTTGATCGCGAACACGTGATCGTTCGAGGTGGTCACGTAGATGACGCCGTTGATCACGAGCGGGAAGCTCTGCTGGCCCTTCGGGATCGACGGGTCGATCCGGCGCAGGTCGATCGTCGCCAGACGCTCGAGCGAGCCGACGTTCGTCGTGTCGATCTGGGTCAGCGGCGAGTGGCGGATCTCGTCGAACGTGCCGCCGTACGTACCCCAGTCGCCGGGCCCGAAACCCGTGCCGGTTTCCGCCTGGGCCCCCGTCGTGGCCGTGGTGATCGTAGGCGCGGTGGTCGGCGTCGTCGCTTCGGCCCCCCCTGTGTGCTTCGAGAGAACGCCGGTAGCCAGAAGCGCCACCAGGATGCCGATCGCAGCGAGGACAAGCCAGACCGCAAGTCGTTTCGTCCGGAAGAGTCCCCCCCAGGCATCCATCCCGTGCTCAATCCTAGAGTGAGGGGCCGCAGAATGCTAGAAAAGTTGTTGCGACCTGTCGCGCGGGGCGCTTGAGCTCGTTTCAGAAGAGCGGGCTCAGGATCAGCAACGCGCCGTTCGACTGCAGGTCGGTGAACGTGTAGGTGAACATCCGGTGCAGCGTCAGCTGGTCGATCGTCGGCTGCTCGGCCTGGTCTGGATCGAGATCGGGATTCGCGGCCGACGGCGGCGGCGGCGTCGCGAGCGGCAGCGTCGTCCGCAGCGGCTGGTTGAGCTGCCGCGTCAGATCCTGCTTGCGCAGGTAGAGGAGCTCCTTCAGCGGCGAGACCTTCGACGCCGGCATGAAGGCGATCACCGAGTCGATCTTCGGCAGGTACTTGAAGGTGTAGAGCGCGGTCTCGAGCGCCTCGCGGCGGATCAGCTGGCCGCGGTACACCGTCGGCGTTCCGCTCAGCGAGCAGTCCACCTCGAGCCCGCAGAAGGTGAAGGTCTCGGCGCCGTCGGTCGGCGTCGCCTGGATGTTCGAGGTCTGGGAGGGGCTGGTGTGAGCGGCAACCGCCGTAATCGCGATGTTCCGGGTGCCGATCGTGACCGCCGGCGGGCTCGCAACGACTGCGACGAGCTGGGCGCCGGTTGCGTCCGGTACTCGCTCGCGACGTGATCGGCGATCTCCTTGCTCACCTTCGCCGTCGTCCCGGGCGCCGGCTGCCAGCTCGACCACCCTGAGCTGCCGTGCACGAGGAAGATCACGAACGCTGCGCAGGAGGCGATCAGCACGACCGCGAGCGCGCCGTAGACGAGCGCAAAGCGTGTCGTGAAGCGGAATCGCCCGCCAGCCGGCAATGCGCCAAGCTGCAAGGGGGGCGGCACGAGAGCGGCGGATCCTTCGGGCGGATTCATAGGCGCGACACAGAGTACAAGGCGATTATGAGAACTCCATATGGATCTACCGTGCGCGTTCGGTTTCCCGACGAAAGCTTGCGCACACCTCCGGGACGAACACGCATTAGGATAGGCGGATGGTTCGAGGCCGCCGCTCCCGGTTTCTCGCCTCTTGCTCGCTGGCAGGTGTGACGCTCGTGCTTGCCGGCTGCGGCAGCGGCCACGACGTGGGCCCGTTTCCGGGTGGCGTCATACCGAAGGCCGCTCCGGCGCCGACCGGGAATCCGACCGCCGGCAAGGCGGTGTTCGCGTCCAGCGGCTGCGCCGGGTGTCACACGTTCGCGGCTGCCGGAGCGACCGGCAAGGTCGGGCCCGACCTGGACAGTCTGACTGCGGAAGCCGCGAAGGCAGGCGAACCGCTCGAGGCGTTCATCAAGGAGTCGATCGTCAGCCCGGAGGCGTACATCGCACCGGGTTACACGGGCGGGATCATGCCGGCGACGTTCGGATCGTCGCTGACGGCGCAGCAGCTCGCCGACCTCGTGGCGTTCCTGAACCAGAGCAAGTAGCCCCCGTCTAGCTCGAGGGGATGATCGCGAGCGGAACGGTGCAGTGATGCACGACCGCCTTGCTGACCGAGCCGAGCATCAACGTCGCAAGAGCTCCGTGCCCGTGCGCACCGACGACGAGCAGCGTCGCGTCTGACGCCTGTTCGACGAGCACCGTCGCCGGGTGCCCGTGGACGGCCGCTGTCTCGACATGGATCCCGCAGTCCGGGCCGAGGGTCGCCGCCGCTCTCGCCAGCACCTCGTTCGCCTCGCTCTCGGCCGACGACGCGAGGTCGGGGGTCGGAACGAACGCAGCTCCCGCGTACTCGATCGCCGGTATCTCCCAGGCACAGACGATCCGCAACGGCAGCTTGCGCAGCTTCGCCTCTTCGAGCGCAAACGCGAGGGCTGCGTCTGCGGCCTTGGAGCCATCGACCCCGACCACGATTCCTGGCATGAGCTCTCCTCTCAGTCGTTCGCCGGGACGGCGTCCGCGACGGTCAGCACATGGGCCGCTTCCGGGCGGCGGCCAGGAACGGCGAGGGACGCGAGGATCCCGACCGCGACCACCGCCGCGCAGATCGCAAACGTGATCGTGTAGCCGTGCTTGCTCGGCTCGCCGCCCGAGAGGGTCGCAGCGAGGATCGACGCCGCGACCTCCGCTCCGACCGCGCCGCCGATCGTGCGCACGATCGTGTTCATCCCGGTAGCTACCCCGGTCTGACCCGGCGGCACCGCCTCGACGATCAGATTCGCCATCGACGCGAACGCGAAGCCGACCCCGATCCCGAGCAATGCCGAGGCCACGTAGATCTCCCAACGGGCGTCGGCGAGCGTAAGCACCACGAAGGCGATCGTCGTGATCGCCGACCCGAGCACGAGCGGCACCTTCGATCCGACCACGTTCGAAAGCCGCCCGCCGAGCGGGCTCGTGACGAGCATCGCGATCGTCGTCGGGACGAGGAAGAGCCCGGCCTGGCTCACCGACGCACCGAAGCCGTAGCCGGTCGACTTGGGCGTCTGAACGAACTGCGGGATCAGGATGAAGGCGCTGTACATCCCGAACCCGAGCAGCAGCGCCGCGAGGTTCGTCGTCCAGACACCGGGAAGGCGCATCATCGTCATGTCGACGAGCGGGTGGCGCGAGCGCGCCTCCGCCCGGACCCAGAGCGCGGCGATCACCAGCGAGCAGGCGATCAGGCCGACCGTCTTGCTGGAGCCCCAGCCCCAGGTCGCCGCTTCGCTGACTGCGAGCAGGAGCCCGACGAGCCAGCCGGAGAGCAGGATCGCCCCGAGCCAGTGGACGTTCCCGGGCGCGCGCAGGGTCGACTCCGGGATCAGGATCGTCGCGGTGCACGCGGAGACCGCCGTGACGGCAAGCGGAATCCAGAAGAGCCAGTGGTAGTCCAGGCCCTGGAGGATCGGGCCGGCGAGCACGATCCCGAGCCCGCCACCGATCCCGAGGACCCCGGACATGAGCGCGATCGCGCTCGCGACCCGCTCACGGGGAAACTCGTCCCGGAGGATCCCGAAGGCCAGCGGGAAGATCGCGCCGCCGAGACCCTGGATCGTGCGCGCGACGATCATCAGCGCCAGCGAGCTGACGACCGCAGCGAGCAGGCTGCCGGCGGCGAGGCCCCAGAGGGCGACGATCAGGACGCGCTTCTTGCCGAACATGTCGCCGAGCCGGCCTGCGATCGGCGTGACGACCGAGGCGGCGAGCAGGTACGAGGTGAAGATCCAGGTCACGCCCGACGGCGAGGTGTGAAGATCCTTCTCCAGGACAGGCAGTGCCGGCACCACGAGCGACTGGAGCAGCGCGTAGGCGCCGCCGCTGAGCGAGAGCACGGCGAGGATCAAGCCCGGACGGACCGAGTGCGCCTTCTGTTCCATGCGGCCTCGAATCTACCTGCGCGCTCAAGTATGCGCGGGCGGTTGTCTGCGACGGCTGCGCCGGGTCGGCGACTACGATCGCTGCATGACCTCAGCCACTCTCCAGACAAACCACGGCGCGATCGAGATCGAGCTCTACGACGAGGACGCCCCGACGACGGTCGGCAACTTCCTCAAGCTCGCGCGCGACGGCTTCTACGACGGCGTCATCTTCCACCGCGTGATCCCGGACTTCATGATCCAGGGCGGCGACCCGACGGGCACCGGCTCGGGCGGGCCCGGCTACCAGTTCGCCGACGAGTTCAACCACCACAAGGTCGACCGCGGCGCGCTCGCGATGGCGAACGCCGGCCCGAACACGAACGGATCGCAGTTCTTCATCGTCACCGCCGACGCCTGCCCGTGGCTCGACGGCAAGCACACGGTCTTCGGGCGCGTCACCGGCGGGATGGACGTCGTCGAGGCGATCGAAGCCACCCCGACCGGATCGCAGGACCGCCCGATCGACGAAGTCAGGATCGAGTCAATCGCGGTTTCATAAGACGGAGGCACGGGCTTGGCCCGGGCCTCCGCCAAGCACGAGTCGATCGAGGCAGGCAGCTGAATCAAGAATTCAGCGTCGGGCCAGCACGAAAAGGAGGGGGCTCACGGGGGAAACCCGGTTTCCCCCGTGCTATTAGACACAGTCCCGGAGGCCCTGGGCCTCAGGCAGGGACTCGAGCTTCTTCAGCGTGTTGTTCTCGATCTGCCGGATCCGCTCGCGCGTGACGCCGAAGGCCTTGCCGACCTCCTCGAGCGTGCACGGCTGCGTCCCGTCGAGGCCGAAGCGCAGCTCGATCACTCGTCGTTCACGCTCCGGCAACGACGAGAGCGCGTTCTCGATGTCGGAGCGGCGCAGCGTCAGCGACGCCGAGTCGAACGGCGACTCGGCCTGGTCGTCCTCGACGAAGTCGCCGAGCTCCGAGTCCTCCTCCTCGCCGACCGGCTTCTCGAGCGAGATCGGGTGCTGCGCCATCCGGAGGATCTCGCGCACCTCCTCGGTCGAGATCTCGAGCTCCTCTGCGATCTCCTCGGGATAGGGCTCGCGGCCGAGGCGCTGGACGAGCTGGCGCTCGATGTGGACGACCTTGTTCAGCTTCTCGACCATGTGCACCGGAATCCGGATCGTGCGCGCCTTGTCGGCGATCGCGCGGGTCACGGCCTGGCGGATCCACCAGGTCGCGTAGGTCGAGAACTTGAAGCCCTTGCGGTAGTCGAACTTCTCGACGGCACGGATCAGGCCGAGCGATCCCTCCTGGATCAGGTCGAGGAACGTCAGGCCGCGCCCGAGGTAACCCTTCGCGATCGAGACGACGAGGCGGAGGTTCGCCTCGATCATCTGCGTCTTCGCAGCCAAGTCGCCGCGCTCGATCTTCTTCGCCAGGTAGATCTCCTGGTCGGCGGTCAGCAACGGCACCTTGCCGATCTCGCGCAGGTAGAGACGCAGCGAGTCGAGCGAGGGCTCGACGGTGAGATCGAGCTTCGGCGGCTCCTTCTCTTCTTCGGGGAGCGGCTGCTCGTGCGGGAGCACCTTGTGCTGCTCACCCTCGAGCAGCTCGACGCCGTGATCGATCAGATAGGTAGTGAAGTCCTCGAGCTGTTCCTTCGTGAGCTCGACCTCTTCCAGGCCGGAGACGATCTCGTCATAGGTGAGGAAGCCCTTCTCCTTCCCTGTCTCAACAAGCTTGGTGACTTCCTCGATCTCAGGGAGAGAGATGTCGACAGTGAGCACTGCTAGCTCGACCTCCAGTCGCGGGCTGACGGGAAAACGACCTTCAGAGCCGTTGCCTCTTTCCGGCTCACTCTCTGGCGCGGGCGGACTATACATCCGGTGCGTACTAATCGGGAACAATTTCTTCACACGTTCCGACAGCAGCCGCGAGGGACAGGGTGCGCCGACGCGCTCAGCGGGCCCTGGAGGGTCGTCCGAAACGAAAACGGCGGCCCGGAGGCCGCCGTTTGAATCCTGTCACAGGAAAGATTGCCGTCAGTCCCGTCTCAGGAGGGTCCAACCGTTATCGGCACGTCGCTGCGCACCTTTAGCGTTTTCTTCGCAACTGAGCCACGCCGCATCGAGCCCATTTCTCACTGCGAATCATCGCCGGTGCGACCGGCTTGATCCATCCCCCGTTGAGTGGTTGACGGCGGCACTTGACCAAGCCGCTCCCGATGCTCGCGGTGCACTAGCCTCCCGTCATGGCCGGACAGTTCGAGACCCGCCTGGGCGAGGGGCCCGCGATCGTCGCCGACGGCGGCATGGGCTCGCTCCTGACCGCGGCGGTCCCGCGGCTGAGATCGCCTGAGGAGGCCAATCTGCGCGCCCCGGAGGCCGTCGTCTCGCTGCACCTCAGCTTCATCAACGCGGGCGCCGAGCTGATCGAGACGAACACCTTCGGCGCGAACCGGCGCAAGCTCGCAGCGCACTACCTCGAGGACGAGCTCGAGCAGATCAACTCGACGGCGGTCAAGCTCGCCCGCCAGGCGCGGGAGATCTCGGGCCGCGACGTGTTCATCGGCGGCTCGATCGGGCCGATCGGCACGGTCGTCAGCTCGGCGATCCGGCAAGAGGTGTTCGCCGAGCAGGCGGCCATCCTCGAAGGCCGGGGAGCAGACCTGTTCATGGTCGAGACGTTCTTCGACCTCGAGGAGCTCGTCGACGCGATCGCCGCGGTCCGCAGCGTCTCGAGCCTGCCCATCGTCGCGCTGCTCACCTTCGACGAGGGCGCCGAGACGCTCGCCGGGGTGACCGCACGCGCAGCTGCGGCACGACTCGCCGAGCTCGACGTTGCGGCCATGGGCGCGAACCACGGCGCCGGACTGCTCGCAGCGCTCTCCGCGCTCGAGCAGATGCAGGCCGAGGGCCGCGCGCTCGCCGTGCTCCCGAACATCGGCCTGGCCAGCCTGTCAGGCGGGCGCGTCATCTATCCCCACGCCACACCGGAGTACTTCGCCGAGTTCGCCGCGCACGCGCGCGACCTCGGGGCACGCGTGATCGGGGGCTGCTGCGGGACGACTCCCACCGAGATCGCTGCGATCCGTGCGGCGATCGACGAGGGGCGCGCGGCGCGGTCGTCGTTCGAGGTCGCCGAGCGCGAGCTGATCGTGGCGCTCGGCGAGGAGCACCGCGAGACCGAGCTGGCGCGCGCGCTGCGCGAAGGCGAGTTCGTCGTCTCGGTGCAGGTCGACCCGCCTCTCGGCGGCTCGAGCGCCGGCGTGCTCGAGCTCTGCAAGACACTTGAGGAGTCGGGCCACGTCCGGTTCGTCGACGTGAACGACAACGCGACGGCGCGCGCCGGGATGAGCTCGCTGATGATCTCCGGCGCGATCGAGCGGGCCACCGGCCTCGAGACGATCCCCCATCTCACGACCCGCGACTGGACCGTGCTCGGCCTCGAGTCGCTCGTGCTGGGGGCGCATGCCGAAGGCGTCCGCAACGTGCTCGCGATCACCGGCGACCCGCCCGAGGTCGGCGACTACCCGGGCTCCCGCGGCGTCTACGAGATCGACGCGATCGGGCTCACCCGCCTGATCGGCGCGCTGAACCGCGGCGAGGACTACAACGGCCGGCCGATCGACGCGCCGACCTCGTTCTTCGTCGGCGTCGCCGTGAACCCGACGGCCGACGACCTCGAGCTCGAGGCCGACCGCTTCCGGCAGAAGGTCGAGGCGGGGGCGAAGTTCGCGATGACGCAGATCGTCTTCGACCTCGACGTGCTCGACCGGTTCGCCGAGGTGCTGGGCGGCACCTGGCCGATCCCGGTGCTCGCGGGGATCTTCCCGCTCACGAGCTACCGGCTCGCCCTGCGACTCCACAACGAGGTGCCGGGGATCGTCGTCCCGGACTCGCTCCAGCGGGCGCTCGAGGACGCGGGCTCCGACGCGGCCGAGGTCGGGATGGCGAACGCGCGGGCGCTGCTCGACGCCGCTCCCGGGCGCTGCGACGGCGCCTACATCGTCGCGCCGTACCGCCGGCCGAGCGCCGTGCTCGAGCTACTGCGTTAGGGGGTTGATGCGGAATTGGCGTGCCGGTGGGGAGGGCATGCACCAAGGAGCGTGTCTGACTCGACCGCGGGCAAGGCCGAGCGCCTTGGTCGTGGGCGAGGCGGGCGCGATCCGACGTGTGCAGGCCCCCAGCCAGCGGTGCGTCAATTCCGCATCAAGCCCCTAACTGAGCCTGGATCCGCAGGATGTCGTGCGGCGGCGCGATCTTGTCCAGCCGCCGCAGCACGTGCGACTGCACAACGCGGGCGTGGATCTTCGGCTGCCCCGGAACCTGAAGCGCGACGGCACCGGCGACCCAGACGAGCAGCGCGCCGCAGAGCGCACCGGCCACGAGCCCCCCGAGCGAGTCGAGCATCCGCAGCGGCGGCATCAGGTGCAGCCCGGTGCGGGTGAACGAGCCGATCATCCCGCCGACCGACTGGAGCACCGCCGCCCCGACCAGCGCGCCGCCGAGCCCGACGAGCGCGGAGTAGTGGTTCTCGAGCGACCCCGAGAGGAAGCGCGGCGCCTCGCGCGCGCCGACGATCGCGCCGATCGCGAGCCCGCCGAGCGAGAGCGCAGTCCCGATCAGCCCGCGCCGGAGCCCGCCCAGCGCCATGAGCGCGATGAACCCGAGCAGGATCCAGTCGAGGGTCGTCATCCCGCGTAGTAGTTCGGCGCGCGGCTACACTGCCCTCCGCCCACGGGGGGCGTAGTTCAGTTGGTTAGAACGCCGGCCTGTCACGCCGGAGGTCGCGGGTTCGAGTCCCGTCGCTCCCGTCGTCTCGCCCCGCGCACGAAAATCCTAGAATTTTCGCGCTCGTCTTCTCATCGCCGCCCGCGCTTCGGCTCCCGCCGGGCGAAGCCCGGCTCCGCCGGCGTCGGGAAGCTCTTCGCCCACTCGTTCGCCGACTACCTGTGGAGAGTCCGTCACGCTCTCGTTACGGTACGTCGTCCGGGACAAGGTGCGGTAATCCCCCACCGTGCGTCTCCGACTACAGCGGAAGACACCCGCGGTTGCCTTCAACGAGATCTTGTCGCCCTTCAGAATCTTGGCTATAGCGTGATCGAAGGAGAGGCCGCTGAGTTGGCGAGCGCCGCAACCGAGATGGCCTTCGTGGGCGCCGTCGGTGGCGGTATCGCTGGAACCAGTACGGACCTTCTGGCTTCGCCTTGCTAACAACCATTTTGGGGACAGTTGCAGGCGCGGTAGTCGGCTCGTTCATTAAGCGAGAGAAGGTCACCTACCGCCTTCAACGGAGCTATTTCCCGACGGCTGGCACTGGTCGAGGTTCCTCCGGCCGTGAGCACAGCGCCCCTCCAGCCCAACCTCGCAAGCGGCTAACCAAATCCGTCGGCGATGAGACGTGGGCTTGTGTTGGCTCCTCGGAGTGATTTGCTGCCCAGCTAAGCGTGGGCTTCTATCTTCGCCAACGTCGGCGGCCGCGTAACCTGAGCAAGTCCAGCATCAGTGTCAGCGTTGGTGTGCCTCAATTCCATCAAGATGGGCCCTCGCGGAAACTACGTTCACACCAGTCGCATGGGGTCTACTACCGAGCGACACTCGGCGGCAAGTAGTCGTCACGCCGCTCGCTGCCCTCTGGTTCTCCGCCGGTGATTGAGAGGATCTTGCCACCAAGTTAGAGGTGCTACTCGAAGACGTCACTGGTGCCTCCCGCAACCGAACTCGTTGCAACCGGCTCTGGTGATCTCGTTGAGCAACTGAACCAGGCAAGCAGGCGTCCTGGGATTTCTCCGTGGCTACTGGCGCTTCTCATAGTGCTGCTGCTACGTGAAACCCATCGTCGGCGCTGTTTGCTACGTGCCGGGAATACCAACCGTTGTCTGGCTGTGGCTTCAGGACAGATCCCCGGCGTTCAGTCGTCACGTTGTATGACGTGAACGACGATATCGCAGACCTGGTTCGAACGGCCTCGGTTAACTGCACCGGGTCACTAAGGCAAGCCAAAGGGTTCTGGCGAATCGACGCGTCCGGAAAAGTTCGAACCACCTTACCAGTACAAGGTGAACGCGGGCGCGAGCACGCTGCTATCTCGAGTCACAGCGCAGGCTGGGCTAAAGGGCCGAAACTGCTTCATACCAATATCGCCATCCCGACGATCAAGGCAGGCAAACGCAAGCTCCACTTCTTTCCTGACCGGTTGCTCGTGCGAGACGGCAAGCGGTTCAGCGACGCCGGACTCGCATCCCTTCGGATCGACTCGTCTCCGTCCCGATTCATTGAGACGGAGGGACGCGTACCGAAAGACAGCCAGCAGGTCGACACAACTTGGCGGTTAGTCAACAAGAAGGGCGGCCCAGACAAGCGCTTCAAGAACACCGCGAGCTGCCCATCATGCTCTACGGTCGTATCGAGATCTCAAACCAGCAAGGACTTGACTGGGTACTCGACGTCTCTCACATTGAGACCGCTCAGGCGACAGCCCAGATCATCGAGGTCGGCACCAGCTTCTCTCGAACAAGAAACCGCCCCACTGCTCCCTGAGGAACAGGCGCCATCGGCGAGTCTGTAGCCGAGCCTGCACGCCACCGGCACCTACGACTGAAGCCAAGCTTCTCAGCCCCTAAGCGCAAGTCGTCGCGTACTGTCTCAGGCTCAGACCACGATACGAAGCGCATCGCGAGGAAGCTAATGCAGAAGGCCCAGATTGAGTAGGCGCCATCCATCGCTTGGCTGCTGACCTTGAAGGTGTGCGCGAGTTCTGCGAGGTCGCCGTTGAAGTGGGCGGCGACGAGGGCGGCCGGCATGAGGAGCTCTGCTGCGAATTCGTTGGCTGCGCGTTCGTCTTGCCAGTTGTAGCCGGGAACTTCGCCGAGGCTCTCGAGGTCGCTGAGGTCGATGTGGAAGTGGTCGTGGTGGTTGAGGAGGTAGTGGCCAAGTTCGTGTGCGACCGTGAACCGCTGCCGTGTAAGCGCATGATCTTTGTTGAATCCGATCACTGGGCCTGTGTCGAGGTCGAGCAGTACACCGGATACGTCGTTACTGAGCTCGGCCGCTGCAACGTTGAGACCGCAGAGGTGGCTGAGTTCGTCCACGTCGACCGGCGGTTTGGCGACACGCGCTTGGGCGAGGAGTTGCTGGGCTGCGGGAATCGGAGCTTGTGCCGTGATGTGAACCTGCGGCACTACGGGATCCATTCCTTCGGCTTTGGCCGCGAAGACCTCGAGTTCCTCTGCGAGCTCGCCGTATGGGCGGAGGGTGGCCTCGGCTCGAAGCAGCACCTTCTTCGGGGTTCGAGTTTCGATGCGATCGAAGAAGTAGGCGATGTCTACGTCGAGTGCGTCGGCGAGCGCGATGATGTCGTCGAGGTCGGGTGAGCGGTGGCCCCCTTCCCAGTAGGAGATCGTCGTCTGTTGTTTCCCAACGAGCTCGGCGAGAGCGGCCTGGTTGAGGCCCTTCTTCAGACGCGCTCGCTTGATGCGGGCACCGATGGCAGCGACGGCGCTAGGCGCCATAAGAAAAAGAGAAGCGTCGGTCATGCGCATGGGTTATAGTATCCCAGATGCGCATAACGACGGAGGGAGCCCGCACCACCAGATGCAGTTTAGGGCTCCCTGCGGATGAACGGAGCGGGTTCAAGGAGGTGAGAGTCATACCCAAGCAGCGTAAGACATCGGCATCGGCAGCCAAGGCGGCATCGAAGGTGCTCCGCGACGGCCGCACGAGCAAGGCGTCGAAGACGGCAGCAGGATCGGCGCTGTCACAGCGCGCCCCGAAGAAGAAATAGCAAAAACGCCTCGGCGGGCGCGCGAACGTCCGCCGAGGCAATTCATCGTTCACACTCGTAGGAGGTTAGTCGCAAATGAGCATCACCGAACCTGCATCAACCGAATCAAGCAAGCAGACGCTTGAGGTCTTTGTCTTTTCTCCCCGCAACCCCGACGACCGACGCGAGTTCTCCTGGGACAAGCATCTGACCGTCGGTGAGGCTGCCACCGAGGCGGCGACCGCCTTCGGCTACAGCGGCGGCAATCCCACCCTCGCCAAGGACGGACTCCCGCTCGACCGCTCAAAGCAGCTCGTCGCAGAGCACATCGAAGATGGCGACGTTCTCGAGCTGATCGACGCGGGCGGCGGCGTCTGATGGCTCTGCTCGACCGCGAGACAGTCCTCGCCTACCTGGAGGAGCCGTCCGAGATGCCTGCCGCGATCGCCTGGGCCGAGTACCACCGCCTCGATCACGCATGGGACACCGACCAGCTCGTGTTCTCGCTTCGCTTCATCGGGCGAAGCGAGAACACGTCCGGCGAGGAGCCCTACCTACTCATCGGACGGTTCGATGATTACCGGCTACTGCCCCCGACATGGCGCTTCGTCGACCCCGACAGCGGCGAAGAGATCGGCACCGCCGCCTATCCGCTCGGCGACTGGCCAGACGGGTCGATCCTCCACCCCAACGGAGTCATCTGCGCCCCCTGGAGCCGAGTCTCCTACGCCGATCGCGGCGGCCCCCACAACGAGTGGACCGAACCGACTAAGTGGCAGACACTCGTACCGGAACACACCCAGGCAAACACCATCCCCGACATGCTCGCCCGGATCCACGCCGAAGTCCGCCGAAGCCCTCACCGCATGGCACCACTCTCACAACGCGGTACACGGGCGGCATGAAAAGCACTCGACCCTTCACCGCGTTCCGGACCACCTGGCCCTCTGGCGAGCTCGAGGGGCGGTTCGCAATCACCGCCGCCGCGCTCGACGCTCTCGAGCGGCTACTTCCGACTTACCGCGGTACCGACGGCCCTCACGAGGGGATCGCCTTCCTTTGTGGATTCGAGCTCTCTTACCTAACGGTCTACACGACCGCCATCGCTCCTGCGGCCGATCACGGCCGCGGGCACGTCCAGTGCTCCGACACGGACCTGGCATCGGTCACCGCCGCCGCCCGACGAAACGGCGTGGGACTCCTCGCCCAGGTGCATACCCACCCCACCGGCGGGACGGCCACTCCTGGGGCGACGACGAAATGATCTTCATGCCCTTCGAGGGAATGCTCTCGATCGTCGTACCCGACTACGGACATCTCGGTCTCCGGCCGCTCGACTCACTCGGTGTACACCAGTTCCAGCGCGGCGTCTGGGTCGTCTGCGACCCAGCAACCGTCAAGGCGAACTTCCTGACGATCGACAACGCCATCGACCTGCGATGAAACCCGAAGAATTCGAGCAAGCGTTCAACTCACGCACGCTCGCCTACCACCCGGACTTCCGACCCGACCCCCGCGCCGTCCTTGTTGCGATCGGCGATGCCTCACACACCCCAGCCGGTCACGCACTCATCTGCGCCCTCATCAACCAGCTCGCTCGAGCCCATCGCCGCCTCATCATCGTCGGCGACCTCAACCGACCTCTCCTCGCCCGCGACCCACTCGGCGCCGCAACGCTTCATGGGGCCACGGTCGATCGCGCTCGCGCGATCAACCCCTTCATCGAGATCAACCATCAACAACACCCGCCCCCCGAAGACGTCCTCATCTCGCTCGGGATCGACTGCCCCGCCGAGATCCGCATCGGCGCAACGGGCTGGTGCGCCCAGTTCGGCTCCGACGCCTCCGTAGCCGCAGACACCGATTCCATCCTCGGCGCCTCGCTCGCAGCGACCCTTGCCGCCGCCGCAGCCTTCCACCGCCAGATTGGCACCGACTTCAAACTCGCCCCCTCCTACTCACTCTGGGAGAACGCGGCCGCTTCGAACTTCAAGGGCCCAACATTCAGCGGTCCGGTCGACGTCGGACGGGTCCTCCAGGCAGGCGCAGGAGCAGTCGGCTTCGCGCTCGATTACTGGCTCGCCGTACTCGGCATCGCCGACCAGTGGACGATCGTCGACGGCGACGACGTCGACGCGACCAACCTCAACCGACAGATGCTCTTTCTCGCAACAGACGCAGGCTTCCCGACCGGCCAACCATGCAACAAAGCCATCGCTGCCGCAGCCGCGCTCGGCCCGAACGCCCACAGCATTCCAACCTGGCTCGACCAAGCAAACCTCGCCGACGAGCAATTCGACCTAATCCTCCCTCTCGCAAACGAGCGAGGCGCACGCGCCATTGCCCAATCACGGCCCGTCACCGTTTTGCTTCACGCCACCACCACGCCCAACTGGACCGCGATCGCGCATCGCCATATCGCCGGACACGACGACTGCATCGCCTGCCGACTCCCCGAAGAAGACCCAGTCTTCACCTGCTCAACAGGAACGATCGGCACCACCCAACGCACCGACGCCTCACTCCCCTTTCTCTCAGCAGCCGCAGGAGTGCTCCTCCTGGCCCAAATCATCAAACTGCAAACAGGACACCTCCTCGACCGAGCCACCAACCACGAGGCGCTCGATCTCAGCGGCGAACGCCCACTCGCTACCGCCTACCGATGGAAGTGCAACGAAGGCTGCCGCGTCCGGCCGCCCGCCAGCGCACGACTCACCCGCCCGACACGATGGGCATCCCTAGAACCGTTCAATAAGAAGCCGTGAATCAAGACCTCGCCGCGCTCCTGATTGAGAAGTACGCGCAAGCGATCGCGTGGGCCGTGCGACTCCTCTTTAACACGCTCGTCACAAGAGTCGTAGTTGCAATCGCCGTCGTTGCGTTCGCGCTCAGCGTCACGATCTACGCCCTTTGGATTGGCCTCATCCTCTGGTTCATTACCGGCCGATTCGGGATCATCAGATCGCAGAGCCACAAGAAGAAGGCCGAGGTAATCACGTCAGCCAGCATGATCACCAGCCTCACGGCCTGGGCATTCCTCGAACACCGAAGCCTGGCCAACACCATCACGATCACGCTCCTCGCGGCCGCGGGCGCCACAGTGTGGAGTCGCCGCCGCCAAACCCTCCGCGCGCTTGAACGAGAACTACGCTCCAGAACTCCGGCCTCGTGAACAGAGAGAAGGAGGTAGTCGGGCCGCCGCCGGAGTGCGTTTCCGGTACTACGGGCGGCCCGGCCTTTCTCTGCCCTGCGGTCATAGACCGACGCACAGCCCCAGGCGTTTGAACGCAACAACGACCCTAGCATCCGGATCGGACAGTCCGCTCCGCTACGCATTACGCTGCGCGTGTGGAGATTCCTTCAGTTAGCTCCGACTCCTTTGAGTTCTATGAAGGGTTGAGAATCGTTCTTCCGGGGACGTTCGTCGTCGCGTTGTACGCGGCTACGGGAAGTACTTTTGGCTTCCTTTCCAGCGCAAGTGACATCTCCACTCTCCCGGCAATCGTAGGGGCCGTCATCGTCGGGATGCTCTTTTTGTTTGTCGACTTTCCGTCCCGTGCGACGCTCTTCCAGTTCGAGTCGCCCGAGCTGGTACTGCGGACTTGGGGCAACCGTCCACCGAGTGGCGGGAACCATCTCAACGTCTACTACGAAATTCTCGACACGTTCATGCCAGCTGGCATTCGAGTTCGAACGACTTACCTCGGCGTGATCTACAGGATCGGATTCGAGGCCGTGTATCTGCTGACGCTGCCGGCTTTGGCGGTCCTGACGCTCGGTGAGCTTTATCCGAGCGTTGGGAGACCGAACTTCCATCACCGCCACGAATCGCTGCTGATCTTGATTACTGGCGCCGCCGTGATCCTCATGTTCTTCATTGCGTCCTTTATGGCCCGTTGCAAGGAACATCGCTACAAGGGCGCGAAGACCGTCGCCGAACGTGTCACGCGGGTGATGACGAACGACATTCGAGTGGAAGTCCCGTGGCCCGATCGGGTTTTCCTTGCGGCGGCAGTGGCCATCGCCACGGCCTATGCGTTCCAGTTTCATCTTCGAAACCCGCGGTGGGCCGTCGCTGCGATCTTCATCACTACAGCGATTTGGTCTGTGCGTTACTTCTGGGGGGTACGACGTCCAAGAGATGAAGGGGAAGCCGTAACTGACCCTAAGACTGGTCAAGAGTTCTTTCGAATAGACCCGAAGACCGGCACTAGATTGCCCTCCCGACGGAATCTACACGGCGTCTCCGCATCGCTGCTATTCACAATCGCGGCCCTGACGTCCATCGGGTGTGTTCTCCGAAAACTCCCGAGTACCGGTCCGATTACGACAACTGCCTGTGCAGCTTGGGCGGGCTCGTTAGTAGCCGGCGCCGCCCTCATCCATTTTCGTAGTCATGAACGCAAGCTCCTGGGAAGCTATGGACTGCAACGGACATGGCTTGTTCGGCATCGTCGCGAGATCGAGACCAAGTACTACGGTGTCCGACCACCGGCCGAAATCGACCCACCCCCGGAGAGTCCGGGTGCATCACCGGCGACCGAATAGAGGGCCAAGCGTTTCGATCCTGTTCGTTGCGGCGACAGCGGATCGCGGGCGAGCAGACACTCGAGCATGAGCTTGCCCGAGCACCGGCTCGGCTGGGCCGGCCTCGATCCGGAGGTGCTGGAGCTCGCCACCGAGGAAGGCGGCGCGCAAAGCCCTGCTGTGCATCCGTAATGACGGACTCGAGCTCGACGATGCCTCAGTCAATCTCGGATCTCGATGGGGTGCCTAACGAGGGGCCGATCCCCGTCGCTCCCGTCGTCTCACCCCGCGCACGAAAATCCTAGAATTTTCGCGCTCGTCTTCTCATCGCCGCGCGCGTTTTGGCTCCCGCCGGGCGGAGCCCGGCTCCGCCGGACACCGAAAGCTCTTCGTCGACGGACTAGCTGCGCTCGGCCAGCGCGGCGACGACCAGGCTTGGCAGGAGCACCGCCAGCCCGGCCCGCCAATCCACGTAGAAGAGGAGGCCGTCGAACGCGAGGAACGCAGCAATCCCGACGGCGAAGTGCACTCGATCGAAGCCCCACATCGCTCCGACGATAGACAATCGCCAGGCAGCGCCACGAGCACGATCGCGTCCTCACCGGCCACGCCGGCCTCGCCAGCCGCCTTGTCGGCGTCAAGTGTTTGTTGAATGTTTGTATGATCCTGACCGTGGCGACGGATTCCGGGCAGCTGCGGATCGGCGAGTTCGCGCGCCGGGTGGGCGTCACTCCCGAGCTGCTGCGCGCGTGGGAGTCGCGGTACGGGCTCACGCGGCCGGTTCGCTCGCCGGGCGGCTTCCGGCTCTACACGGCGGCCGACGCCGCTCGCGTGGAGCGCATGCGACGCGGACTCGACCAGGGTCTCTCAGCCGCGGAGGCTGCGCGCGCCGCACTCGAGGACGAGCGGCCCTCGGAGGGCCTGCTCGAGGACGCCGCCGCTCGCCTGCTCGCGGCGATCGGCCGCTACGACGAGGCCGCCGCTCACTCGGTGCTCGACGAGAGCCTTGCTGCGTTCGGCCTGGAGGAGTCGCTGCGCCAGGTCGTGTTGCCCACCTTGAAGGAGGTCGGCGACGGCTGGGAGCGCGGCGAGATCGAGATCAGCCAGGAGCACTTCGCGAGCAACCTCATCCGCGGCAGGCTGCTCGCGCTTGCCCGGTTCTGGGGCCGCGGAACGGGCCCTCTTGCTCTCCTCGCCTGTGCACCCGGCGAGATGCACGACATCACCCTGCTCGCGTTCGCGCTCGTCCTGCGCTCTCACTCCTGGCGGATCCTCTTTCTCGGCGCGGACACGCCGATCGCAACGCTCGCCCAGCGCGGCCGAGACGACGAGGCCGGCGCTCGTCGTCGTCTCGAGCTTCGACCCCGCCCTGCTCGAGGCGCAAGCTGCCGGCCTCCGCCGGCTGGCCCGGGCGGTGCCGCTCGCGCTCGCAGGCCCCGGCGCAACGGACGAGCTCAGCGCCCGCCTCGGCGCCCGCCGCCTGAACGGAGATCTCGTAGCGGCAGCCGACGAAGTTGCGCGGACGTGACCGTGCCCGTGTCCGGCCCGCAGCGTCCGCTGATCCTGCTCACCGGCGCCACCGGCTACGTCGGCGGCCGGCTCCTCCGAGCGCTCGAGGAGCGCGGGGAGCGCGTGCGCTGCCTGACCCGCCGCCCCGAGGCCGTCGCCGCTCACCGCGACACGACGACGGTCGTCGCCGGCGACGTCCTCGAGCTCGAGTCCCTGCGTCCGGCGATGCGCGGGGTCGAGACCGCCTACTACCTCGTTCATTCGATGACCTCGGCGACGAGCTTCGAGGAGCAGGACCGTCGCGGCGCCGCCAACTTCGCCGCCGCGGCGCACGAGGCGGGCGTGCGCCGGATCGTCTACCTGGGCGGGCTCGGCGCCGGCGGCGATCTCTCGAGCCACCTGTCGAGTCGCCAGGAAGTCGGCCGCATTCTCGCCGACTCCGGCGTGCAGACGATCGAGTTCCGGGCTTCGATCGTGATCGGCTCGGGCAGCCTCTCCTTCGAGATGCTTCGCAAGCTGGTCGAGCGCCTGCCGGTGATGATCACGCCGCGCTGGGTGCGCACCAAGGCGCAGCCGATCGCGATCGAGGACGTGCTCGACTACCTCGTCGCGGCTCTCGACGTCGAGCTCGAAGGCAGCGCGGTGTTCGAGATCGGCGGCGCCGACCGGGTCTCCTACGAGGAGCTGATGCGCGAGTACGCGCGGCAGCTCGGCATCCGCCGGTGGATCATCCCGGTGCCGTTCCTCACCGCCCGGCTGTCGAGCCTCTGGCTCGGGCTCGTGACCCCCGTCTACGCCCGTGTCGGTCGCAAGCTGATCGACAGCCTTCCCCACGAGACCGTCGTCCGCAGCGCGAGCGCCGGCCGGGCCTTCGCGATCAGGCCTCGCGGCTACCGGGAAGCGATCGCGCGGGCTCTCGCAAACGAGGACCGCGAGTTCGCCGAAACCCGCTGGTCCGACGCCGTCGCCTCCGCGGGCCTGCGGCCGGAGCGCTACGGCGGCGTACGACACGGCAAGCGCCTGGTCGACTCCCGCTCGATCCAGGTGCGGGTCCCCCCGACGCAGGCGTTTCGTCCGATCCGGCGGATCGGCGGCGAGACGGGCTGGTACTTCGGCGACCGCCTCTGGCGGCTGCGCGGCTTCGTCGACCTGCTCGCCGGCGGCGTCGGCGTGCGCCGAGGCCGGCGCGATCCCGAGATCGCCGACCGTTGGCTCGGCGCTCGACTTCTGGCGCGTCGAGGCCTACGAGCCGGACCGTCTGCTCCGGCTCCACGCCGAGATGAAGCTCCCGGGGCGGGCGTGGCTCCAGTTCGAGGTCGACGGGGACGACGCCGGCAGCACGATCCGCCAGACGGCGATCTTCCACCCGACCGGCCTGCTCGGGCACGGCCTACTGGTACGGCCTCTTCCCCGTCCACTCGTGGATCTTCAAAGGCATGCTGACCAGGATCGCAGACGCCGCCCAGGCGCCTGAGGAAGCCGGCGACCTCTTCCCGGGCATCACCACCGGTCTCGACCATGCCTGAGCCGCTGCGCCGCATCGAACGCTCCCAGCTCGTCCCGTTGCCACGTCGAGGACGCGTTCGCGTTCTTCGCCGATGCCTACAACCTCGAAGCGCTCACGCCGCCGTGGCTCCGCTTCCGGATCCTCACGCCGCGACCGATCCCGATGCAGAAGGGGAACGTCGATCGAGTACGTGCTCACCACGCGACGGCTCCCCGTCCGCTGGCGCACCGAGATCGTCGAGTGGGAACCGGGACGGCGTTTCGTGGACAGGCAGGTGAAGGGCCCGTTCCGCCTCTGGGAGCACACCCATGCCTTCGAGGAGCGACCGGACGGCACGCTGATTCGCGACACCGTTCGTCTACCGGATGCCGTACGGACCGCTCGGAGCGATCGCACACCGCATCCTCGTCGCCCGTGATCTCGAGCGGATCTTCGACTACCGGCGTGACGCGGTCGAGCGGCTGCTCGGCGGGCGGCGCAGCACGCTCGCGGCTGCCGGGTCAGGCGGCTGATCGCGCCGAGCTCGGCCGCGAACGGAGCCGTGCGCTCCGTACAGAGCCGCCAGAGTCGCGCCGCCTCACGGGCCTCGTCGGGACGGCGCGTGCGGCCCAGGCGGTGCTTCGCCCGCGCTCGCCGGTCGAGGAAGAACAGGCCGCTGAGGTCCGCGGCGTCCGGGGCGGCGGCCAGCCAGACGATCGTGTCGGCTCCTTCCTCCGGCGTCCGGAGCAGCGGCCCGACGACGCGGCTGAAGCCGGGAAGCGCGGTCCGAAGCCCGGGGGTGTCGGCCCAGCCGGGATGCATGGCGTTGACGGTGATGCCGGTGTCGAGCAGCTCTCGCGTCCACTCCTCGGCCAGCACGACCTGCGCCCGCTTGCAGCGCGCGTATGTCTTCGTCCCGTCGTAGGCGGCGGGCTCCGGGTCGAGGGCAGTCGACGTCGAGCGGCTCGGTGTACATGCCGCCGGATGCCACCACGATCACGCGCGACGGTGCCGACGCCTCGAGCAGAGGCCGCAGCGCGCGGGTGAGCAGGAACGGCGACAAGACGTGCGTCGCGAACGTCAGCTCGTTGCCCTCGCCCGTCACCGTGTATTCGATGGGTCAGCGCACCGGCGTTCAGGACGAGCACGTCGAGGCGGTCGTGATCTCTCGGCGAAGCGGGCAGCGAAGGCCGCGGTCTCCGCGAGGGACGAGAGATCTGCGAGGTCGGCCTCGACCGCAGAGCCTGCCGCGGCGGAGATCTCGCTGCGGGCGCGCTCGGTGCGCTCCGGGTCGCGCCCGACGATGCAGACGTGCCCGCCCAGCGCCGCGATCGACTCGGCCGCCGCTCGTCCGAGGCCCGAGGTCGCCCCGGTCACGATTGCCACCTTGCCGTCGAGACGGAGCGACTGCAGCGGCGCTCCAGTCGAAGAGGCGCCGCCGCGACGTGGTAGCCGATCCGGGTGAAGCTGCCGACGACGCTCGCCTCCAGCGTCCAGTCGACGAGGTTCGCCGCGGGCGAGGGCGTCACGAGTTCAGCGCAGCCTGCATCCCGAGCGTCGCGCGAGCCCCGACCCGATTGAAGATGCGTTGCATGATCGGGTCGAACAGCCGACCGAGCCCACCGAACGCAAGCGTCGCGTCGTAGTTCACGACCGACCCCTCACCGGCGGGCTCGACCGTGATCGTGTCCCTCGAGACGAATCCCGGACGCCGCGCCTCGAGCACGACCCGTCGCGGTGAGTCGTATTCGACGATCTCGTAGCGGAGCGGCACGTCACGCCCGCCGAAGCGCGCGACGAGGTCGAACGCGGAGCCGATCCCGATCGGCGCCTCGCCGACCCGGCGGGCCTCGCTCACGCTTGGGTCCCAGAAGCGGGCATTGGCGAAGTCGGCCATGTAGGCGAACGCCTCGGCTTGCGGAAGCGCGGACTCGATCCTCGTGAGGTAGCGGGCCATCGTGTCCGAAGCATAGCAAAGGTCTGTATAGGTATTGTCTAAGATATGAGGAATGAAGATCGCAGTGATCGGCACGGGCATCTCGGGCCTGGGAGCGGCGTACGCGCTCTCGAAGGGCCACGAGGTCGAGCTGTTCGAGCGCGACGACCGCGCCGGCGGCCACTCGAACACGGTCGAGCACATGGTCGCGGGCCGGACGCTCCGGCTCGACACCGGCTTCATCGTCCACAACGAGGACACCTACCCGAACCTCGTCCGCCTCTTCCGCGAGCTCGGCGTGCGCACGCAGCCGTCGGAGATGAGCTTCTCGGTCGCCTGCGACCGGCACGGCCTCGAGTACTCGGGCAGCCGCCCGCCGCTCACGCGGCTGACGCTCGAGATCGCCCGCTTCCTGCGCCTCGGGAGCCGGGCGCTCGACGACCCCCGCTGCGCGGAGTGGAGCCTCTCCCGCTACGTCGCCGAGGAGGGCTACTCGCCGCGGTTCCGGGACCACTTCCTCGTCCCGCTCTGCGCCGCGCTCTGGTCGACTGCTCCCAGCCAGACGCTCGACTTCCCGCTCGTCTACGCCATCCGCTTCTTCGCAAACCACGGCATCCTCGGCTTCCGCCGCCTCCGCTGGAAGACGGTCACCGGCGGCAGCCGGACCTACGTGCGCGCGCTGGAGGAGCGGCTGCGCATCAACCTCTCGACCGAGGTCCGCTCGATCCGCCGCCTCGACGGCGGCGTCGAGCTGCGGCTCGGAGGCGACGAGCTGCGGCGCTTCGACGGCGTCGTCGTCGCGACCCACGCCGACCAGGCGCTGCGCCTGCTCGAGGATCCGAGCGAGGACGAGCGTCGCCTGCTCGGCGTCTTCGGGACGACCGAGAACGACACCGTCCTCCACACCGACGAGCGCTTCCTGCCCCGCCGCGTCTCGACCCGCGGCTCCTGGAACTACCAGCTCCGCGACTGCGGCTGCGACGACGGCCGCCCGACGATGACCTACTACCTGAACAAGCTCCAGCGCCTCGACGAGGACGAGCACTACTGCGTCACGCTGAATCGCACGGCCGAGATCGACCCGGCGCGGATCATCCGCCGCTTCTCCTACCGCCACCCGCTCGTGACGCTCGAGTCGATGCGCGCCCAGCCCGAGCTGCCGCGCCTGAACGGCCCGCGGCGCACCGCCTTCGCAGGCGCCTGGCAGGGCTACTGCTTCCACGAGGACGGGCTGCGCTCCGGCCTCGCCGCCGCAGCCGCCTTCGGAGCGAGCTGGTGAGGTCCGCGCTCTACACCGGCACCGTGATGCACGCGCGCAAGACGCCGAAGGAGAACGTCTTCCGCTACCGCGTCTGCTTCTACCTGCTCGACCTCGACGAGCTACCCGAGCTCGACCGGCGCGTGCGCGCTCTTCGGCTGGAACCGGCGCGGCCTGGTCAGCCTCCACGACCGCGACCACCTGGACGTGCGCGCCTACCTGGCCGAGCACGGGATCGAGGCCGACCGGATCCTGCTCCTGACGAACCTGCGCGTGCTCGGCTACGTGTTCAACCCGGTCAGCTTCTTCTACTGCTACCAGGGCGGCGAGCTCGCCTGCATCGTCGCCGAGGTCAGCAACACCTTCGGCGAGCGGCTTCCCTACCTCCTCTCGCCCGCGAACCAGGAGCGCGACGAGCGCCGGCTCTCCTACCGTCACGACAAGAAGCTGCACGTCTCGCCGTTCTTCGGCCTCGACCAGAGCTACCAGTGGTGGTTCTCGGAGCCCGGCGAGCAGCTCGACGTGCGGATCGACCTCACCGAGGGCAGGGCGCGGCCGTTCTTCGCCACGCTCACCGGGCGGCGGCGGCCGCTGACCGACGCGACCCTCGCCCGCGCGCTGCTCCGCTACCCGCTGATGCCGCTGCAGGTGACCGTCCTGATCCACCTCCAGGCGGCGAGGCTCTGGCTGAAGCGCGTGCCGTTCTTCCACAAGCCGCCGTTCGTGCCCGGCGAGGGATCGGTGAAGACCGTGACCGAGGTGCTGCGCGAGCTTCCCGCCGGCCGCCGGATCGGCGCCCGCCTCGCCGAGAGCGCCGCGATCCGCGCGCTCGGCCGGATCGAGCACGGCGCGCTGGAGCTGCGACTCCCCGGCGGGCGCGTGTACCGGGGCGGCACGGGCGACCCGATCGTCGTCACCGTCACCTCGAACGACGTCTTCCGCCGGCTCGCGCGCTCGCCCGGCCTCGGCTTCGGCGAGTCCTACGCCGCCGGCGACTGGCACACCGACGACCTACCCGGCCTGATCGCGCTCGTCGTTCGCAACCTCGAGACGTGGCGCGCCGGCTCGCGCCTCGCGCGGCTCGACCGCCACCGTCCCCACGTCTCACCGCGGCAGGGCCTGCGCAAGGCCCGGGCGAACATCCAGTACCACTACGACCTCGGCAACGACCTCTACCGGCTCTTCCTCGACGAGTCGATGACCTACTCGTGCGCGCTATGGGAGGAGGGCGACACGCTCGAGCAGGCGCAGGAGCGGAAGCTGCGGGCGATCTGCGAGAAGCTCCGCCTGGGCCCCGGCGACCACGTGCTCGAGATCGGCTGCGGCTGGGGCAGCTTCGCGCTGATGGCGGCCGGCGAGTACGGCGCGCGGGTCACCGGCGTCACGCTCTCGCAGCAGCAGCTCGAGCTCGCGCGCGAGCGCGTCGCGGCGGCCGGCCTCGCCGACCGCGTCGAGATCCGCCTCCAGGACTACCGCACGCTCGAGGGACAGTTCTCGAAGATCGCCTCGATCGAGATGCTCGAGGCGATCGGCTACGCGCAGTACCCGACCTTCTTCGCCGCCTGCGACCGGCTGCTCGCTCCCGGCGGCCTCGCCGCGATCCAGGTGATCGGGATGCCCGACCAGCGCTTCGAGCGCTACCGGCGCAAGGAGGACTGGATCCAGCGCTACATCTTCCCCGGCTCGCTGCTGCCGTCGCTCGAGGCGCTGCAGACGGCGATGAGCCGCGCCTCGGGCCTGATGGTGGTCGGGCTCGACGAGATCGGGCCGCACTACGCGGACACGCTCAAGGTCTGGCGCGAGCGGTTCTTCACCAACCTCCCCGAGGTGCGCGCGCTCGGCTTCGACGACCGCTTCGTCCGGATCTGGGACTTCTACCTCGCCTCGTGCGAGGCGCTGTTCAGGACGCGCGCGATCCGCGACATGCAGCTCGTCCTCGGCCGGCCGTTCGAGGAGCCCGCATGACGAGGATCAAGACCGTCCGCGAGCGGACGAGCGTCCCGAGCCAGCTCGCCGGGATCGTGGCCGTCGTCGTGCCGCCGCTCGGGCTCGTCGCCGCGGTCTGGCTGCTCTGGAACCGCGGAGTGCGCCCGGTCGACCTCGTGCTGCTCGCGGGGTTCTACGTCGCCTGCGGGCTGGGGATCACCGTCGGCTTCCACCGGCTCTTCACGCACAAGAGCTTCGAGACGAGCGCGCCGCTCCGTGCCTTGTGGGCGATTCTCGGGAGCATGGCGATGCAGGGCCCGCTCACCCAGTGGGTCACCGACCACCGCAAGCACCACGCGCTCTCCGACCGGCCCGGCGACCCGCACTCACCGCACGCCGGGCACGGCGACTCGCTGGCCGAGCACGTGCTCGGCCTGTGGCACTCGCACATCGGCTGGCTCTTCTCGACCAAGGGCCTCGAGCGCGGCGTCGAGTACGGGCGCGACCTGTACGAGGACCGGCTCGTGCGGGGGATCGATCGTCTCTACCTGCTCTGGGTCGCGCTGACGCTCGGCCTCCCGTTCCTCGCCGGCTACCTCGTCGGCGGAAGCTGGCAACGGGGCCTCGAGGCGATGGTCTGGGCCGGCCTCGTTCGGATCTTCCTGTTCCAGCACGTGACGTTCTCGATCAACTCGATCTGCCACTTCTTCGGCGAGCAGCCGTTCCGCACCCGCGACGAGAGCCGCAACGTCTGGCTGCTGGCGATCCCGTCGTTCGGCGAGTCGTGGCACAACGGGCACCACGCATTCCCGGCCTCGGCAGTCCACGGCCTCGAGCCCGGCCAGCTCGACATCTCCGCGCTCGTGATCCGTGGCATGGAGAAGCTCCGCCTCGCGACCGAGGTCAAGCGCCCCGA
>CAVWXR010000019.1:0-145562 GCA_963759085.1 uncultured Actinomycetes bacterium | reverse complement strand
TTCCTTCTTCTTCTTCTTCTCTCTCTCTCTCTCTCTCTCTCTCTCTCTCTCTCTCTCTCCTCCTCTCTCTCTCTCTCTCTCTCTCTCTCTCTCTCTCTCTCTCTCTCTCTCTCTCTCTCTCTGTCTTCTTCCCTCCTCCTCCTCCCTCCGTCGTCTCCTTCACACACACACACACACACACACACACACACACACACACAACACACACAGACCGGCGGCGACCCAGAGGAGGAGCGCCAGCGGGTGGACAGCCTGCTTGAGCAGCTCGCGAGGCCAGCGACGCCCGCCCCGCCGCACGAGCTCGTTGCGGCCGTGGATCACGAGCCGGCGGGCGACCTCACGGCTGGACAGCCAACTGGGGCCCGTCTCGAACTCGCCGAGCGGAAGCTCGACCTGCTGCCGCCGATCGACGCCGGGCGGTTTCGCCGCCGCGCTCACGGCGTCGGCAATCCGACGTGGCTCATGCTCGCAGCGTGCAGACCGCGCAAACGAGGAGCATCCGCAACGAGTCCGACGCCGACTTCGGGAAACTACCGAACGTCCGGACCGCCCCGCTCGGAGCACAACCTCAAGAGCCGAGAGCAGGAAGTTGGCCGGCTCGGTAAGAACGACGAGAGGGGCGGCGTCATTGCACGCCACCCCTGCTCATCGGCTCATGATTTCGAGATCTCGACCTTGCGGGGACTCGTCACAACGAGCTTCGGAGCGTGCACCTTCAGCACGCCCTTGGTGAATTGCGCCGTGATGTGCTCGCTGTCGATCTCCGGCGGCAGCGTGAACGTGCGCTCGAACGTGTGCTCGAGCCGCTCATGGAGCCGGAAGGTCTTCTCGCGCTCTTCCTTCGTCTCCTCACGCAGCCCAGAGACAGTAAGGGTGTGATCGGAGACTTCGAGCTCGAGCTCTTTCTCTTCATAGCCAGGGACCTCGACCTCGACGACGTACTCCTTCTGCGTCTCGTAGACATCGGCTGCCGGCGCCGCCTGCAGGAATGCGGGCATCACCGACATGCCCTCAAAGATGCGGCGGAGCCGTCGCTCCATTGTCTCGAAGTCGGGGAGGATGGATTGCTTCACCGGCGTCATCATCGCTAACCTCCTCTCTCGCTTTGCTTCTTCCTACGGCATCCTGCGCGAGGCTTCCCCGGCCCGCATCGGGGCCGCTCCTGATTGCGCGGTGGGGAACTACGGCTTCTCCCGCAGGAGGCCGAATCGCCCTCGCCTGCCTTCGCTCGCCCTCCTTGGGAAACTACGAGTCGGAGCACGCGCTTCTACGGATGACGGGTCAGCCCGACCGCCCTAGCGTCGGCTCATGACGCGAGTCCGGGGCGGAATCGCCTTCATGGTGGCGCGGGACTCGGCCCGGCGGCCCGCCCTTGTCTCTGCCGTGGATCTTCGCCGTGGCGGCTCGCCCGGGAAGCCGGTTCGCCGGTGGGCTGCACTCGTCGTGCTCTGCGTCTCGATCCTGGTGGTGAATCTCGACAACACGATTCTCAACGTCGCGTTACCGACCCTGGTCAGGAAGCTGAATGCGACCTCCAGCGAGTTGCAGTGGATTGTCGACTCCTACGCCATGGTCTTCGCAGGGCTGCTCCTGGTCGGCGGCAGCCTTGCCGACCGCTTTGGACGCAAGCGCCTGTTTCTGATCGGCCTGGCCGTATTCGCGGGCGGGTCGATCGGGGCGGCGTTCTGCGGATCGGTGGGGCAGTTGATCGGATGGCGGGCCGTGATGGGAGGCGGAGCCGCGCTGACGATGCCGGCGACGCTCTCGATCATCAACGATCTCTTCCGCGACCCGGGCGAGCGGTCACGTGCGATCGGGCTCTGGGCCGGAACGAGCGGCATCGGGATCGCGATCGGCCCGATCGCCGGCGGGCTCTTGCTCGCACACTTCTGGTGGGGATCCGTGTTCTTCGTCAACGTTCCGATCGTGATCGCGGGAGCGCTGGGAGCGGTGTTCCTCGTTCCGGACTCCAGGAACCCGCACGCTGCCCGGCCCGATCCCGGTGGCGGGATCCTGTCGATGCTCGGGCTCGGCTGCATCCTCTGGGCGATCATCGACGCCCCGACCCACGGCTGGTCGTCGCCGAGAGTCCTCGAGGTCGGCGTCAGCGGGCTCCTCGTGCTCGCGGTGTTCGGGGTTTGGGAGTCCCGCATCGATCACCCGATGCTGAACCTGCGCTTCTTCCGCGCCCCCCGCTTCTCGGCGGCGACGTCATCGCTGTCACTCGGGGTGTTCGGCCTATTCGGTGCGCTGTTCGTCCAGACACAGTTCTTGCAGTTCGACCTCCACTTGTCCGCGATCGAAGCGGGCGTGCGGATTCTTCCGATCGCGGCCGTCGTCGCCGTCGCCGCCCCACTCTCGACGTTCATCGTTCGCGCGATCGGGAGCAAAGCCACGGCGAGCATCGGCCTGCTCGCGATCGCCGGTGGGCTCCTGGAGATCTCGCAGGCCTCCGGTCCTGCGACGACCTACGGCCAGGTCGTGCCCGGAATGCTCCTGATCGGGCTCGGAGCGGGACTTCTGATGCCCACCGCCACGGACGCCGTGATCGGCTCTGTCCCACCGGGCGATGCGGGCGTCGGCTCGGCGACGAACGGCGTCTCGATCCAGGTCGGCGGGGCACTGGGCGTCGCCGTGATCGGGAGCGCTCTCTCGACCCGCTACCAGCACCATCTCTCGCCTGCGCTTGCCGGGCAACACCTGCCAGCGCCCGTCGTGCACACCGCCCTCGGCTCGATCGGCGGCGCGCTCGACGTCGCGGCCGGGCTCCCGAGAGCTGCCGGGGCGCAGCTCGTCGAGGTCGCGAGCTCGGCCTTCATGAGCGGCGTCGGGATCTCGCTGCTGATCGGCGCGGTCGTCGCGGTCGGCGGAGTGCTCGTCGCGCTCGCCGCCGTCCCATCCCGACCGCCACGAGTCGGGGTCGGTGCTCACAACCCGGGCGACGCGCCCCGCAGCTGACTCCTGCACCGGCGTCCCGACGATCGGGACGCGTGCGCAACAAGCGCGACGAGGAGCCACCCCACCACGGCAACGCCCGCGCCGACGACGATGTCCAGCAGGAAGTGGTTGGCGCTGAGGACGAGGGAGAACGACACCCAGACCGGCCAGATCATGGCTACGAGCTTCACGGCGCGCAGCGCCACGACCCGAAAGAGCACCACGGCGACCACGAGCGCGTCGGCAGCATGCAGGCTCGGAAAGGCGGCGTAGGGATTCTCGAGCACGTGGATGAGCCCACTCTGCTGGTGCAACGCGGCGATCGTGTCGTGGAAGCCGAAGCCGGCGACCAGCCTCGGGGGCGCGACGGGAAAGAACAAATAGCCGGCCAACCCGATGGTGTTCGTCGCGATCAGCGTGTTCCGCAGCCGCGGGTAGGCCGCGGGTCGCCGGAAGTACACCCAGACAACCACGAGCCCGACGACCGCGAACTGCGCGAGCCAGTACGTCCAGTCTGCAAGGTCGATCACGACCCGGCTTTGCAGCAAGTGGCGTTGGATCGACGGCTCGACGAAGCAGTCGAGGCGCTGCTCGAGCCTGATGATCGAGCGTGCGTTCGCAAGAGCGATCGTCCGATCGCCGGTCGCCAGCCATCTCACGATCTCGTACGACACCCCGAACCCCGCCCAGATCGCCGCCTGGAGAGCACCGCCTCGGACGTTGGCCACGCGACCTCCCCGCTGGCCTCCGATTCTGGGCAGGCCGCGTGTCATGAGCCGGGTGTGGGCCGAAGCGGCGACATCGGTGACCTGCAAATCACATCACCTTCGCCTCGCCGCCGCGCCGCTGCATCCGAGGCGCCACCGATCGGCGCTTCGGGAAAACACCGGCACGGCGAAGCACACCTGTCAGGGCAACGCCGGTCCGTGAGTCGTCGTCAGGCGGCCTCGGAGCCGAGGATCGTGTGTGGGGTGCGGATCCAGATCCGCTCGGCACGCGGCACGATGAACTCGATCTCGTCGGCGGAGAGAACGACCACGCGCCGGCCGAGCAAGCCGGCACGAACCGCGAGCAGCTTCCGCGACGGCTCCGACGGGTCGTTGCGCACCTCTTCGACGAAACCGATCCGGCCCGCGTGACCGTCGACGCGATAGCCCTCGCAATGGCAGACCCAGTAGTCGCGGTCGAACATCGACTCTTCCCGCTCCCGGACGGGGGCGAGCGCAACCTGCGGACTGCGGCGGGAAGGTCGGATGTGCTGAGCCGGCGACAGAGCGTTGGCGGCCACTCGTGGTTCCTTTCTCTCGGCGGGTGAGGCTCGGATCCTTCAGGGCCGCCCGCACGAATACATCAGGTCATCTGCGGATCTTCGGCTACGGCTTTCCCACACCTCTGCCGGCTAGTGGTTGCTCCTGGGAATTCGGTGCCGGATGGCCGAGCGAAAACCGAGCAGGCCTAGGACGCAGGGAGGCCGCATACCCAAAGGTATGCGGCCGACTGAGGACGACGGCCTGCGAAGCGTTTGCAGCCGGCCAAAGGGTGCTGAATTTCCAGGAGCGACCACTAGGGGGTGGATGCAGGGGTCGGCCGCTGCCCCAGTCGGGCGAGGATCCGAGCGATGTCGGTGATCGAGACGAGGCCGGCGAGCTGCCCGCCGTCGACGACCAGGCCACGGTGGACATGACCTGCGCCGAGGTCGGCGAGCGCGTCCAGCGCGGGCGCGTCGGGCGCGAACACCGGCACCTCGTCGCTGCTCAGCATGCAGTCCGCGACGCGACGCTCGTCCCAATCGGCCCTCGGCGTGCGGAGGATCCGCGCAAACGGCAGCATCCCCAGCACCTCGCCATCGCGAACCACCGGATAGGTCGTGAAGCGAGCGACACCCGCGACCTCGTCCATGAACGCGCCGATCGTCTGTTCCGGGCGCGCCGTGATCGGGTGCGGAACCATGAAGTCGCGCACGGTCAGGCCGGCGAGCGCCTCACGGATCAGCGGATACCGCGCCTCCGACGCCGCGGCCTGAAGCAGGAACCAGCCGAGGAACGCGAGCCACGCGCCCGTGAATGCGCCTCCGGCGACGAAGAACAGCAGTCCACCTCCGATCATGAAGAACGCGAAGCCTCGGCTGATCTCCGCGGCAAGCCGCGTCGCCTCGGCGAAGTTCCGCTTCCGGGCCCAGAGCGACGCGCGCAAGACCCTGCCGCCGTCCAGGGGGAAGGCAGGGATCAGGTTGAAGGCGAGCAGCAGGAAGTTGATGTACCCGAGCCAGACGAGCACGCCGTCCACGGTTGTCGGAAGCTGGATGAGGACCGAGCTGGCGACGCACACCGACGCGATCACGGCGGTCACCATCGGGCCGGCGACCGCGATCCGGAACTCCGCTCCCGCGCTCGGGAACTCGCCCTTGAACTGGGCAACGCCTCCGAAGAGCCAGAGTGTGATTCCTTCGATCTCGACACCCTCGCGCCTGGCCTGGGCGGCGTGGCCGAGCTCGTGGAGGAGCAGGGAGATGAAGAACAGCAACGCGGCAACGACCGCCATGCCGACGTATGCACTTCTCGAGAGACCCGGATCCTGATCGGGGAAGACGGCCGCCTCGAGCGACCAGACGATCAGGCCGAAGACGATCGCCCAACTCCAGTTGAGGCCCACCTTCACACCGGCGATGCGTCCGAGCGAGATCGTTGGATTCATGATCTCCGGAATCGTCGTTGCGGCGGACGCCCGCGGCATCCGCGAAATCCCCTATTGCCGCACGGCAAGCTACGGCGGCTCGGCGCGGCGCTGCACGTCATCGTGGTGCCGTGTCTGCAGAGGCACGGCACCACGATGCAGGCGCCCTATTGGGCGGTGAGGGGAGCTCCAACCGGTGCTGCAAGCTGGAGCGGATTGTCGATGTGCGTGGCTCCGGACCAATCGATCCCAGTCCAGGCCATCCCGACGCCGAAAGCAATCGCCGGATTCGGGATGAAGTGATATGCGCCGTCGTCACCCAGCTGGTAGAGGCTGCCGTCAGGCAGTTCTGCAAGCGCAGGAGGGTCCCAAACGCTCGTGAACTCGGTGCCCACCGGGGCAGCGAGCTGGTCGACCGTCAGGACCGGGACAGCGTAGAGCCAATCGGAGCCGGACCAGTTCATGCCAAGCGAAATACCGGTGGCATAGTCCGGGACCTGGCGGTACACCTGGGCGGTGGCGTCATAGAAGAACGTCATCCCACCCTGCTGCACCGCAACGACCGGGTCGGGGCCGTCTGCTTGAGCCACGGGAATCGCCAAGAAGGCGAGCCCTGCGACCAGAAGCACGAGTAGCCGTCTCATGATCGTCACTCCTTTCCTGACCCACTTTGTCGTTACTGGCGCCATCGTCGAAGGCGCACGCACCAGTCGCATCGGGGTCGGTACTGACCCCGGCTCCGCAAGACCGCAGAGTTCGATCAGTAGTGGTGCGAAGAGCCGATCTCGAATCTGGCACCACGCAACGAAGAGCGCCTGTCCCTCCCGATCCGTAGTTTCCCCCGACCCCATCGGGAGCAGCACCGATTCCGGCGAGCACGCCCGCCGGCAGGCTCAGACGGAGATGAGTCGACTCGCAGAAGCCGCACCGCCGGAGCATCGGGTGGATGATGCTTTGCCCGGGCCGGTGATCGAGGTTGCCGACCTTCGGCGCCGCTTCGACGACGTGGACGCCGTCGCGGGCGTGTCGTTCGACGTCGCAGAAGGCGAGGTCTTCGGGTTCCTCGGACCGAACGGCGCCGGGAAGTCGACGACGATCAACATCCTCTGCACGCTGCTCCGTCCGACCTCCGGCAGCGCCCGCATCGCCGGCGTGGACGTCGTCGCCGAGCCGCTGTGGGTTCGCCAGCAGATCGGGCTCGTGTTCCAGGACACGACGCTCGACGACTACCTGACCGCCGAGGAGAACCTCAGCTTCCACGCCGAGCTCTACGGTGTCGACCCGGATCAGCTCGCCGGGCGACTCGATGCGGTGCTGGCGATGGTCGACCTGGCGGACCGACGCGGCCACCTGGTCGGCACGTTCTCCGGCGGGATGAAGCGCCGCCTCGAGATCGCGCGTGGCCTGATCCACTCGCCGCGCGTGCTCTTCCTCGACGAGCCGACCGTGGGGCTCGATCCGCAGACACGAGCACACATCTGGGCCTACATCAACGAGCTGCGCGTCCGCGAGCAGATCACGATCTTCCTGACCACCCATTACATGGAGGAAGCGGAGCACTGCGACCGGATCGCGATCATCGACCATGGCGAGCTGGTCGCGATCGACACCCCCGACGCGCTGAAGGCGATGATCGGCAAGGACCGGATCGAGCTCCACGTCGACGACGCCCCCGCAACGATCGACAGGCTGCGCGACCGGTTCGGGATCGATGCCCGGCTCAGCGAGGGAGCCGTCACGTTTCACGTCACCGGAGGCGAGGAGTTCGTGCCGCGCCTCTTTGCCGAGCTCGGCAAGCCGGTGAACTCGATCCGGGTCGCCCGCCCCACGCTCGACGACGTGTTCATGGCCCACACAGGGCGGACGATCCGCGACGCGGAGGCCTCGGCGGGCGAGCGGATGCGCAACCACGCGCTGCGCTGGCGCAGGGGCCGCTAGACATGACTGTCGCAGCGCGAGCGGCCGCTCCGGTTCGCCTCGGCGAAGGCGCCGGCCACGGCTCGGCCCTGCGCGCCATCCGCGTCGTCTGGCGGCGCGAGCTGCTGCGCTTCCTGCGCAACCGGCTCCGGCTCGTGACGTCGTTCGTGCAGCCGGTGCTGTTCCTGCTCGTGCTCGGCACCGGCATGTCTTCGCTCGTCGCCTCGAGCGGTGGCGTCAACTTCAAGACGTTCATGTTTCCGGGCATCCTCGCGATGACGGTGCTCTTCACCGCGCTGTTCTCGGCGATCTCGATCGTCTGGGATCGCGAGTTCGGCTTCCTGCGCGAGATGCTCGTCGCTCCGGTCCCCCGTAGCGCGATCGTCCTCGGAAAGTGCGCCGGCGGAGCGACGACCGCCGTGATCCAGGGCTCCGTGATGCTCCTGCTCGCCGGCCTCGTGGGCGTTCCCTACGCGCCCACGCTGCTCTTGACGCTCCTGGCCGAGATGGTGCTGCTCGCGGTCGCCTTGACCGCCCTCGGCGTCCTCTTCGCCAGCCGGATGACCCAGATCGAGTCGTTCCAGGCCGTGATGCAGTTTCTCGTCATGCCGATGTTCTTCCTCTCCGGCGCCATCTTCCCGGCCAGCGGGCTCCCCCAGTGGCTCGCCGTCCTGACGAAGCTCGACCCGCTCTCCTACGCCATCGACCCGATGCGCCGCGCCGTCTTCGCGCACGTCCACGCGTCCGCAGCCCTCCAGCAACGACTGAATGCCGGGATCAGCTGGGACGGCTGGCGCCTCCCGATCCCACTCGAGCTCGGCATCGTCGCCGCCGTCGCCGCCGTCGCGCTCGTGCTCGCAATCTGGCAGTTCAACCAGACCGAATAGCCGGCGTGCCTGCTTCAGGCATCAGCGCCGATCAGCCCAAGGGCGGCCCCCTCGGGATCGTCGTGAACGGCCTGTTCTGCCCGATCGCCACCCACGGCGGCACGAGCCTGCTCGCGTTTCTCCGCGAGGACGCCGGTCTCGTGGGCGCCAAGTACGGGTGCGGCGAAGGGGTCTGCGGCGTGTGCACCGTCCTGCTCGACGGCGAGCCCGTGCGGTCGTGTGTCGTTCCTGCAAGCGCCGCGGCGGGCCGGCGCATCACGACGGTCGAAGGGATCGCGGCCGACGGCCTTCTGCATCCGGTCCAGCAGGCGTTCCTGGAGGTCGGCGCCTTCCAGTGCGGCTACTGCACCTCCGGCATGATCCTGAGCGGCGTCGCCCTGCTCGAGCGGAACGCGGACCCGTCGGAGGCCGAGATCGTGGCGGGCCTCGACGGCAATCTCTGCCGCTGCTGCGCGTACCCGGGCATCGTCCGTGCGCTGCGCCGAGCCGTCGAGCTGGGGCGCGGGCCGGGAACACAGCGCCTGCCGAGCACGGCCGCGCCGCGCCCCCACCTCGAGCGGCCCGCGCAGCCGTGGAGCTCCGGGCTGCGGGCCGAGAGCGATTTCTTCTCCCGCCTCGGGGACGGCCTCGTCGTCGTCGCCAGGCGCCCCGAATCGACGGCGGCTTGGTCGACCTGCAGCGAGGCGTGGTTGCATCTGGGAGCGGACGGATCGGTGACCGGGTTCAGCGGCAAGGTCGACGTCGGCCAGGGAAACACGGGCGCCATGGCCTCGCTGATCGCAGAAGAGCTTCGGCTGCCGATCGACGCAATGCAGCTCGTCCTGGGCGACACCGACCTTTGCCCATACGACCTGGGCACCTTCGGCAGCCGGTCGATGCCGGACGCCGCGCCACTCCTCGCGCAGGCCGCCGCCGCCGCCCGCGGCATCCTCCTCGGCATCGCTTCGACGCTCTGGGGCGTCGAAGCGCTTGCGCTCGAGGCCGCCGACGGCGCCGTCCTCAGCCCGGACGGGCGGCGGGTGAGCTACCGCGAGCTCTTGCAGGGGCAGCGACGCGTCGCCGTCGCAGGCTCCGACATCGAGCTCACACCGCCCTCGGCGTGGCGTGTCGCCGGCCGGTCGTTCCGCCGAGCCGACGCGGTTGCGTTCGTGACCGGGGCGGCACGCTTTCCTTCCGACCTCACCCGCCTGGGCACGGTCGCCGGAGGGGCTATCAAGCCACCGACGGTCGGAGCCCGTCTCGCCGCTGCCGACACGTCGCACGCCGAGGGTGTGCACGGCTGCCACGTCGTCCGCGAAGAGGGCTTCGTCGGAGTGGTCGCCCCGGATGCGGTGAGCGTGCAGAGGGCCCTCGACCTGGTCGAGCCCGAATGGGTCGGCCGACCCCAACCGGATGAGCAGGAGCTGATCGACTACCTCCGATCGCATCCGGCACAGCCCGGCGGCTGGGAGGAAGCGCTCGACCAGGCAGAAGGCGATGTCGAGCACGGGCTCGCCAGCGCAGCCGTTCGGATCGAACACACCTACACCACGGCCTACATCGCCCACGTACCGCTCGAGACCCGCGTTGCGCTCGCAGAGTGGGACGGTGACCGGCTGACCGTGTGGACAGGGACTCAGCGGCCATTCGCGGTCCGGGAGCAGCTCGCCACCGAGCTCGGCCTCGACGAGGATCAGGTGCGAGTCGTCGCACCGACCGCCGGCGGCGCCTTCGGCGGCAAGCACACCGGAGAGGTCGCCGTCGAGGCCGCGAGGCTCGCCCGCGCGGCCGGGCGCTCCGTCAAGGTCCGCTGGACGCGCGGCGAAGAGTTCCAGCATGCATATGCACGACCCGCGGCGGCGATCGATGTCCGCAGCGGCGCGCGAGCAGACGGGACGCTGGTTGCCTGGGACTTCCTGAACCTGAACGCGGGGGCGGCTGGGATCTTCAGCCCGTATCGCGTCGAAAACTCACGGATCCGGTTCCAGCCGGCCGAGTCGCCGCTGCGGCAAGGCTCGTATCGAGCCCTCGCCGCCACCGCCAACAACTTCGCCCGCGAGTCGCACCTCGACGAGCTCGCCGCGCACGTCGGCGCCGACCCGCTCGAGCTCAGGCTCCGACACCTCGACGACGAGCGGCTCGCGACGGTGCTCCGCACCGCGGCGGACCGGGGCGGCTGGGAACACCGGCCGCAGGACGGGCGGCGTCGGACTGGGAATCGCGGCGGGGCTCGAGAAGGAGGCCCGCGTCGCGACCTGCGCCGAGGTTCGGGTGCGGCCGGGCGGGAGCATCGCGGTGACGCGCATCGTGACCGCATTCGACTGCGGCGCGGTCGTCGACCCCGACAACCTCGTCAACCAGATCGAAGGCGCCACCGTGATGGGGCTCGGCGGCGCGCTGTTCGAAGGGCTGCACTTCGACCGGGGAGTCATCCAGAACGCGACGCTCGGCGACTACCGGGTGCCCCGCTTGCGCGACGTGCCGCCGATCGAGGTCGTGCTCGTCGACCGTCGCGACATCGCTCCGGCCGGCGCCGGGGAGACACCCATCATCGCCGTCGCACCGGCGATCGCAAACGCGATCCAGGCGGCGACCGGAGGCCGGCTTCGGTCGCTACCACTCGACGGCGCCGCAGCGTGGAGCCCGGCGCTCGCCACCGAATAGTCCGACCGCGGGCATCGTCCGGTACGACGTACCGCAACAACTCTGCGACAAACGTTCCACAGCGGGAGTCCGGTACGTCGTCCGGTACGACGTACCGTAACGACTGTGTGACAAGCGTTCCACCGCCAGAGGCTGACTGAGCTGGCAGCTGCGCATCCGGCGGCTCGATCTGTCGGCAGGCATGGTGGGCAGCGAACCCACCGTATTGTCTTGAATCTTCAAAGATTGCAAGATATAGTTTGGGAGATGCCGTACAACTCGCGCCCCGTGCATGAGATCAAGGCAAATCTCTTCCGCGTGCTCGGCCATCCCGCACGCATCCGGATCCTCGAGATCCTCCGCGCCGGCGAGCGGTCGGTCGGGGCGCTCCAGGGCGAGCTCGAGCTCGACTCGAGCGGGACGTCGCAGCATCTCGCTGCGTTGCGGCGGATCGGGCTCGTGCAGTCGCGGAGGGAAGGGACGAGCGTCTACTACCGCGTCGATGACGAGCGTGTCTTCGACCTCTTGAACGCCGGCCGCGACATCATCAGCCGCCAACTCGCCGAGCAACAGTCGATCTTGGGCGAGCTCACGCCGGAGTGAGCGCCGTCACAGTCGTCGTCGGCCTGAGCGCGATCGCCCTTGGCGGTCTCCTCTCGATGTCCCGGGCGACGTTTCGGGCCGGGCTGGTCGTGCAGAGCCTCGCTGCGCTGACTCTCGGCGTGGCCGGCTTCTGGGACCTCGGCTCGCGGGCGTTTATCGGCGCAGGGTTCACGAACGCCTTTTCGCCGCACCTCGGCGTCGACGGGCTGAGCGGGTTCTTCCTCGGGACACTCGGGCTGATCGCCGCTCCGGTGCTCGTCTTCTCGCTGCGCTACCTCGAGCCGACGCGTCGTGGCCGGGTGATCGCGGCTCTGACAGCCGCGTTCCTGCTCGCGATGGCGCTCGTCTTCTGCGCCCGCGACCCGCTCACGTTCCTGACCGGATGGGAGTTGATGACGCTGATCCCGGCGGCGGTGATCCTGATCGCGCGCCAGGCGGACCGACGGTCCCGCAGCGCGGTGTTCGTGTACCTCGCGGTCACGCACCTCGGCGGAGCGGGCACCTGGATCGCGGTGCTGCTGCTCGCACACGCCGGGGCGATCGGCGATCCGTCGGCGATCGGGTCCGGCTCCGGCGTCCAGATCGCAATCGCGCTCGCGGCACTCGTCGGCATGGGCACGAAGGCAGGCGTGATGCCGCTGCACGTCTGGCTCCCCCGCGCCCATCCGATCGCGCCCGCAACGGTCTCGGCGCTGATGAGCGGGGTCATGATCAAGGCGGCGATCTACGCGCTCGTGCGCGTGCTCGTCGACTGGCTGGGGGTGCTGCCGGTCTGGTTCGGGGTCCTCGTCCTGGCCCTCGGTGGGCTGACCGCGGTGGGCGGCGTGCTGTACGCGCTCTTCCAGCGCGACCTGAAACGGGTGCTGGCGCTCAGCTCGATCGAGAACATCGGGATCATCGTGCTCGGAATCGGCGCCTGCCTGATCCTGCGGCGCTCGGGGCGCGGATCTCTGGGCGGCCTTCGCGCTCGGCGCAGCGCTGCTGCACACCTTGAACCACGCGGTCTTCAAGGCGCTCCTGTTCCTCGGCGCAGGCGCGTTCGAGAAGGCGGTCGGCTCGCTCGAGCTCGACCGGCTCGGCGGGCTCCTGCGCCGGATGCCCTGGGCGGGAGGGGCCTTCCTGGTCGGCGCGCTGGCGATTGCCGGCGTGCCGCCGTTCAACGGGTTCGCCTCGGAATGGCTGACGCTGCAAGCGCTGCTCCGCATCCCCGTCTACGGTCACACAACCGACGGGACGGCCGGAGCGATTGCCCTCGCGGCGCTCGCGGCGGCCGCCGCCCTGGCGGTGTTCTGCTTCGTGAAGGTGATCGGCCTCGTGCTCCTCGGCCCGCCGCGAGCGAAGGCTCCCGCGGCCGCGCACGACGCTCCTCGAGCGATGAAGGCGGCCCTCGCCTTCCTCGCCGGCGCGTGCGTTCTGCTCGGCCTCGCGCCGGGGGTGCTGTTCGGGGCACTCGTCCGTCTGGCGCCATGGGCGCCGAGGGAGCCGATCCGCGTGCCGCTCCATCTGCCCGGGACCGGCTCGCTGCCGACGGCCGGAATCGCACTGCTCCTGGCCGCCGTGACCGGAGCGCTGCTAGCCATGCGAGGCAGGCGGGTGGCCCTGCCGGCGCCGACCTGGGCGAGCGGCCAGGTCGTCGAGCGCGCGCTCGCGTGGACGAGCAGCGGCTTCACGAAGCCGCTTCGGCTCATGCTCGAGGTGATCCTCCGCCCCGAGCGCGAGATCACCGTGCACGAGCGAGGCGGCCTCGTGCTCGAGGTCGCCTACTCGGGGCGCGTGCCCCACCTGATCGACGAGCGCGTGTACCGGCCTGCGAGGCGGCTCTCGCTGACCGCGGCCCGGCAGGCGAGAAGGCTTCAGAGCGGCAGCCTCGGGACATACGTCGTCTATCTGATCCTGCTCGTGCTCGTGCTGCTCGTGGCCGCCCGGCTGGGAGTGATCGGATGAGCGCCGTCACGACGCTGGCCGGAGCGATGCAACTGCTCGGCGGAATCGTGCTTGCGCCGCTGCTGCCGGGTCTCGTCCAGCACTGGAAGGCCCGGTTCCAGGGACGGCGCGGGCCCAGCCCGCTGCAGCCGTTTCGGGAGCTCCGGCGGCTCTGGGGCAAGAGCACGGTCGACGTCGAAGGCACGACGGCGATCTACCGGGTCGCTCCGGCAGTTGCTGCGGCCTGCCTAGTCGCCGCGGTCCTGCTCGTCCCGGTCGCCGACACGAGCCCGAGCTGGGGCGTCGGCCACGACGTCCTCGCACTCGCCGGGCTGCTCGCCCTCGCCCGGTTCGCCGTCGCCGCCGCAGCGTGGGACACCGGCAACGGGTTCGCGCTGATGGGCGCGAGCCGTGACCTGACGTTCTCGGTCTTCGTCGATGTGACGCTGATCCTGTCGGTGACGGCTCCGGCGCTGATCGCGAGAACGACCGATCTGCGCGGCATGGTCGCGGCGACCGCAGGCACGCACGTCTGGGAGAGCCCCGCACTCGGTCTCGCGGCCGTCGCGTTCGCCGTCGTCGTCGTGGCGGAGACCGGACGCCAACCCGTCGACAACCCCGACACGCACCTCGAGCTGACGATGATCCACGAGGGGCCGCTCCTCGAGTACGCCGGACGCGACCTCGCCTACCTCCAGTGGGCGAGCGCGGCACGGCACTGGCTCGTGCTCGTGCTCGCAGCCGAGCTCCTCCTGCCGCATGCGCAGAACACGTGGTGGCAGCTCGGCTCCCTCCCGCTGGTGTTGGTGGTGCTGTGCGCGGGGCTCGCCTTGCTGGAATCGCTGGTCGCGAAGACCCGCATCCTGCTCGTGCCCCGGCTGGTCGCTGCGGCCGCCACGGTCGCGCTGCTCGGGATCATCGCGTGGGAGGTCGCGGGGAGTTGAGCTTCCTGCTCTGGACCCTGGTCGGCCTCGGGCTGCTCGCCGTCGTCGTTCGCGCGCGCTCGTTCGTGATCGGCCTGGTGACGGCTCAGGCCCTGGCCCTCGTCGGGCTCGCGCTCGACAAGACGACCGGAACCGGCGACGTCGTCGCCGCAGGCGCACTCTGCGTGCGCGCGATCGCGCTCGCCGTGCTGTTCCTGTTCGTTGCGTCGCGCACGCGCGAGGCGCGGCCGGTGCGCGCCGGCATCGACCCGTTCCTCCGCGCCGCCGGAGCGGTGGCGTTCGCGCTCGCGTTGACGTGGCTCGTGCCGAGCCTCGGGCTCGTATCGCGCGACGCCGAGCGCACGGTCCTGGCGCTCGTCGCGTTCGGGCTCGTCACCGTCGCAACCCGCAGGGCGACTCTCCCCCAGGTGATGGGCATCGTCCTCGTCGAGAACGGGCTCGCACTCGCTGCGCTCGAGCGCTCACACCCGCTCTCGCTCGTGATCGAGCTCGGTGTGGCGTTCGACCTGACGATGATCGCGTTCGTCGCGGCCGCCTTCCACAGCCGGATCTTCGCCGAGTTCGGCACCGCGGATTCTGCGGTGCTGAGGAGCCTGCGTGACTAGCCACGAGCTCCTCGCGGTCGCGGTCGTTGCGGCCCCGGCGCTCGCGGCCGCGCTGCTCGCGATCGTGCCGGCCCGGCTCGTCTCCCCGCTCGCGCTGGCAGCTGCGCTCCCGACGGCGGGGCTGGGGATCGCCTTCGCGATCGTGGCGCTTCGTGGCGGCGCGTCGGTCCACGACGGGATCGCGATCGATGCCGCCGGAGGGCTGCTCGCCGGTGTCACCGCCCTCGTCGGGCTGGCGAGCGTGGCCGTCTCGCCCGCCTATCTGGGCACGCTGCACGGCTCGCTCGTCCGGCCGCGGCGACGCGTGCGGATCTACTTCCTCCTGCTCTACTCGTTCTGGGCGGTGCTCTTTGCCATCCTGATCGCCGGCAACCTCGGGCTGGCCTGGCTGCTGGTCGAGGCCACAACCGCCGCCGTCGGCGCTGCTCGTCGGGTTCAACGGCAAGGCACGGGCGCTCGAGGCCGGCTGGAAGTACCTCGTCCTCACCTCGCTCGGGCTTGCGGTCGCCCTGCTCGGGATCGTGATCCTCACCGCCGGCCTCCGCACGAGCGGATCGACGCGACTGTCGTGGCACAAGCTCCCGACCTACACGTCGGGCGCCAAGCCGGCGCTCGTCGCCTACCTGTTCCTGCTCGCCGGGCTCGCGACGAAGATCGGCTGGGCACCCGTCCACAACTGGCTCCCGGACGCGCACTCCGAGGCGCCCGCGCCCGATCTCCGCCCTGCTCTCGGCGGCGCTCCTGCCGAACGTGCTTGCTCGTCGCCTGGCGATCGGAGCATGCGCTCGCGCCCGGTGATCGGCCCGCACACGGCACAGTCGATCCTGGTCGGCTTCGGGCTCGCCTCGCTGGCGGTCGCCGTCCCGTTCCTGTGGCGCTCGCTCGCCTGGAAACGGCTGCTCGCCTACTCGAGCCTCGAGCACATGGGCGTGATCGCGCTCGGAATCGGCTTTGCGACGCCGCTCGCGCTCGCCGGTGTCGCGATCCACGTCGCCGGACACGCCGTCGCGAAGGCGCTCGGGTTCTACGCGGCGACACCGCTGATCGGCCACGAGCCCCGGGCCGCCGCTCACGGCGTGACGGGCATCGCCCGAACCCAGGGGAAGCTCGGCGCCGCAATGGGAATCTCGCTCGGAACGCTCGCCGGACTTCCGCCGTCGCCGCTGTTTGCCAGCGAGATCCTGATCGTGGCCGGCGGATTCCAGGCCGGGCGCTACTGGGGCGCGGGGGTCGCGGCGGTTCTGCTCGGGCTCGGCTTCGTGGGCCTGATGCATTCCCTGCTCGAGGTCACCGCGGGGAAGGCACACCGGCGTGCCGGGGGGCTCATCCCCGGCCTGCGCAGCGTGAACGCGCTCGCAGCCGTCTCGGTGGTCTTGCTCGGCGCGCTCTCCGCAGCGGCGTTCTGGCTCCCCGGAACATCCCTCGTCGCCGCGCTCGTGAAGGGGCTCAGCTGATGGACGCGCGTTCCTACCGCGCCGCGGTCGAAGAAGCTCTCGACGCCGGCTGGCGGTTCGGCGGCCTCCATGCGACACACGGCGCTCTCGTGCGCACATTGCTCGTCGCCCCGGACGGGTCGACCCGACTCGAAGAGACGACCGCGAGCGGCTTGCGGGCTCCGTCGATCGTCGACCTCGCCCCGGCCGCCGACTGGGACGAGCGCGAGGCCCACGACCTGTACGGCGTCGAGTTCTCCGGGCACGAGCCGCTGCGGCCGCTGGTCGACCACGATCCTGTCCTCGACCACTGGACGGTGCCGGTCCGCGGCCGCGATCCGTATCAAGTCGCGGTCGGCCCGATTCACGCCGGGGTGATCGAGTCCGGCCACTTCCGCTTCCACGTGGTCGGCGACCGCATCCTCCACCTCGACCCACGGCTCTTCTACAAGCACCGCGGGCTCGAGCAGGCAGCTGAAGGCAGCACGCTCGCCGACGGGCTCGCCTACGTCGCTCGGGCCTGCGCCGCCTGCTCGGTCGCGAACACCGTGGCCTACGCGCACGCCTGCGAAGAGGCTCTCGGGCTCCACGCTACGCCCGAGCTGGCACGGGCCCGGACGATCCTGCTCGAGCTCGAGTGGACCTGGGGCCACCTCAACGACATCGCGGCGATCTGCGCCGGCGCCGGGCTCGCCCCCGGCAACAGCCACTTCGCGCGCCCTGACCGAGGAGGCCCGCCGCCTGAATGCGTTCCTCACCGGCCATCGCCTCCTCTTCGGCACCGTCCAGGTCGGCGGGAGCACGCTCGAGCTCGGAGAGGACCAGATCCGGGAGGCGCGCGAGCAGCTCGCGACGATCCGCTCGCGAGTGGCAACCGGGCGGCGGGCGCTGCTGTTCAACTTCTCGTTCGAGGATCGCTTGCCGGAGATCGGTGTCGTCGGCAGCGAGGATGCCCGCCGGCTGGGCACGGTCGGCCCGGCGGCACGTGCAAGCGGCATTCGCGACGATGTGCGCCAGAGCTCCACGCGGCTGGCGTACGAGCAGTTCGAGGCCGTGCTGCCGGAGGAGCCGGACGGAGACGTTCGCGCCAGGCTGGAACAACGCACACTGGAGCTCGAGCAGTCGTTCGCAATCCTCGACGGCCTGCTCGTCCGGCCCGTGACTCCCGCGAGCGCAACCGTAGGCGACGACCGGCGGGAGATCGGCGTCGGGCGCGTCGAGAGCCCGCGGGGGGCGACGACCTGCATCGTGGAGCGCAGCGGCGACCGGGTCAGCCGGCTACGACTTCGCACGGGCTCGTACGCGAATTGGCCCTCGGTCGCGTTCGCCGCAGCCGACAACCTGCTGCCCGACTTCCCCCTGATCAACAAGAGCTTCGAGCTCTGCTACGCCTGCACCGACCGCTGATGCTGAACCTCTTCCGCGACCTCCGTCAACTGCGCCGAAGCATCGGGCTGCAACGCCCGGACCACGGTCGCAGCCTCGCGATCCGCCACGTGGACGCAGGATCCTGCAACGGCTGCGAACACGAGCTCACCCTGCTCACCAGCCCCTACTACGACCTCGAGCGCTTCGGCCTCGGGATCGTCGCCTCACCCCGCCATGCCGACCTGCTCCTCGTCACCGGCACCGTCACGGCTCGGATGCACGAGCCGCTCCTGGTCGCCTACCACGCGATGCCCGAGCCGCGCCGCGTCGCCGCCGTCGGCGAGTGCGCCCTCGGTTGCAACGTCCTCGGCATGAGCAAGAACCTCGTCGGCCCCGTCTCGGACATCCTCCCGGTCGACGTTCGCATACCCGGCTGCCCACCGACCCCGGAGGCCATCGCCGAGGCGCTGCTCGCGCTCGTCGACGGCAAGCCCGCAGCGAGCTGACCGGGCCCGGCGGCGTCCGCCGAAGCTCGCATCCGGCGTCTCGAGCGAGCCGTCGGCGATCTCGTTGTGCGACGGTTCCACGATGTCGCAGAGGAGCACTCGTGCTTCAGCTCCACGACCCTGGAGCCGATGAGTAGGGCGTATGGGACGGCAGCGAACGACCACGGTCGCGAAGGCCTTGCCCCTGCCCGCAGACGAGGGGCGTTTCGTGATGCTTCGACGGAGCGGCGTGCTCGACCACTCGCCGGACCCCGACTTCGACCGGTGGACTGTGGCCCTGCGCCGGACCACGGGCGCGGCCGTCGTGGCTCTCGGTTTCCTCGACGAGTCGTGCCGGCTGCTCAAGAGCTTCTGCACCGCCGACGGATCGGCCGACCAGGCCTCGGAGCTGGCGCTCTCCGAGCCGTTCGAGCGCCACGTCGTCGGCCTGGCGCGTCAGGCCGGCGGGGCAGAGCATGGCTGCGTGTACGCGGAGGCGCCGATCGCGGTCGACGGACAGCTGCTGGGCCAGATCGCCATGGCCGACGGTCGTCGGCGCGATTGGGCCGAAGCGGACCTGGAGGCGCTTGCCGACACAGCGACCGCGGTGTCGACCGCGATCGCGCTGCGTCTGGCAAAGAAAGACGCGCAACGAGTCCAGGAGCTCGTCACATCGCACAACAAGGTGCACGATCTGATCTCGCGCGGCGCGTCGCTTCGAGATGTCCTCGCCGAGGCGCTGGAGAGCGTCGAGCGGTACGACCCGTCGATCAAGGCATCCGTGCTGCTGCTGGATCGCACGTCGCGCACCTTCCACTCCGCGTTCGGGCCGTCTCTGCCCGCCGAATACCTCGATGGCATCAACGGCGCGCCGATCGGGCCGACCATCGGCACCTGCGGCACGGCGGCCTGGTTCGGCCGGCTGACGGTGACCGCCGACATCGCCGAGGATCCGCGGTGGGCGCCGATTCGCGAGAAGGCGCAGAGAGCGGGGCTGGCTCACTGCTGGTCGATGCCGATCAAGACCTCCGGGGGCGACGTGCTCGGGACGCTGGCCTTCTACGGGCATCGGCCGCGGCACCCGGAGCCCGAGCACCTGACGCTGCTCGAGGACTGGGCGCGCGTCGCGGGGATCGCGATCGAACGGGGCGAGGCCCTGGATCGGCTGGTCCACGATGCCCGCCACGACGGCCTGACCGGGCTTCCGAACCGGATGGCGATCTTCGAGGCACTCGACGAGGCGATCGCGCGGGTGAGCCCCGAGAGCATGGCGGCGGCGATGTTCATCGACCTGGACAACCTGAAGCATCTGAACGACACGCTCGGCCACCACCGCGCCGACGAGATGATCCGCGAGGTGGGCGGCCGGCTGTCGGCGGCGCTCCGTCCGAGCGACTTCGTCGGTCGCTTCGGCGGCGACGAGTTCGTCGCGATCGTCGAGGGAGTCCGCGACCGTGAGGAGGCGGCGGTGCTCGGGCTCCGCCTGCTCGAGGCGGTATCGCAGCCCCTCCCGGACGTCGACTCGATAGCCGTCACCGCCAGCATCGGGATCGCGCTCGTCCGCAGCGATGCGATCGACGTCCGCGAGGTGATCCAGGCCTCAGACAGCGCAATGTACGACGCCAAGCGATCGGGGCGTGACCGCGTGACGTTCTTCGACGGTGAGGAGCGCGTTCGCACCGGACGGCACCTGCTGCTCGCCCGCGGCTTGCGCGGCGCCGAGACGCGGGGCGAGCTGCGGCTCGTCTATCAACCCGTGTTCGCTCTCCCGGCCCTGGAGATCGTCGGCGTGGAGGCGCTGCTGCGCTGGACGAATCCGACGATCGGCGAGGTCGAGCCGGCCGAGCTCGTGCCGGTCGCGGAGGACACCGGGACGATCGTGCCGATCGGAGCGTGGGCCCTGCGCGAGAGCTGCGAGACGATCGCCGGCGCGGACCCGGCAAGGCCCGTGGAGCTCCATGTGAACGTCTCGGGCCGCCAGGTGTCCGACCCGGACTTCCCGCTCTGGGTGCGGCAGACCCTGGCCCACGCGGAGTTTCCGGCCGACCTGCTGGCGCTCGAGATCACCGAGACCGCGCTCATCCGGCCGAACGCCGTCGCCATGCGCAACTTGCATGCCCTGAACGCACTCGGGGTCCGGATCGTGCTCGACGACTTCGGCACCGGGCACTCGTCGCTTGCGTGGCTGAAGCACCATCCGTTCAGCGCGCTCAAGATCGACCGCAGCTTCATCGCCGGCGTCGCCGAGCGGAGCGACGATTACGCGCTCGTCGCAGCGGTGATCAACATGGCGAACGCGCTCGACTGCACCGTCACCGCCGAGGGAGTGGAGACCGACGAGCAGCTGGCCGCGTTGCTTCATCTCCGCTGCGAGCGTGCACAGGGCTTCCTGCTCGCGAGGCCCGTCCCCGCGACGGAGGTCGGCGGGCTGTTGACGGCCCCGGCACGCCGCCCGCGCGGGACGGTCAAAGCGGCCTGAGACCGCTAGGAGGCGCCCGCGATCAGCTTGCTGACGGCCGGGCTGCCCGCGACGAGGACGCTTCCGAGCAACGCCAGGAGCAGCCCGACGATCATCGGCACGCCGTCGAGGCCGGCGGAGCCCCAGCGTTCGCGGAGGAACAAGGGCTCGAGGATGATCGGCAGGAACGTCTGCACGGCAGTCGAGACCGGAACGACGACCGTCGCCGCACGGAGCTGGAACGCCGTCATGTTCGTCACCGTCGCGACGACGCCCATGCCGAGCCCGACGATTCCCCACACGGCGGCGTTGCCGTAGTGGCCGACGTTGAAGTCGTCTCCGACGAGCTTCGTCGCGACGTTCGTCGCCCCGAAGCCGCAGCCGGCCGCGACGATCACGAGCATTCCCATGTTCAGCCGCGTCGTGCGCAGGAGGAATGGGGCGAGCCCCGCAACCGAGAGCGCGGCGGCGACCGACACGACGGCGAACGAGCTCCGGTGGGTGTCGCTATGTGACGGCGCTCCCCAGGCGACGAGGACGACCCCGCCGATGATCGCGACGACCCCCGCGACCTCTCTCCGCCCGACCCGCTCGTGCAGCACGTGCACCGCAAGCACCAGCGTGAGGAGCAGGCCGATGGTGAGAGCCGGCTGCACGACGACGAACGGAGCATTTGCGTAGGAGACGATCTGAGGCCAGACCCCGATCAGGCCCAGGAGAAAGCCGACGACCCAGCGCGGCCGGGAGAGGAGTCGCGCCAGCAGCGCCAGGCGAAGAGCGAGCTCGTGCGGCGCAACCCGCGCGTCGAGCGCCTGGAGCACGATCCCGACGTTGAACAACACCGAAGCGATCACCGCCGTTGCGAGCCCGAGCCAGAGCATCGGCACCCATAGTGACCGAACGCACTACCTGCCCGCCGCAGGTTGGCGCCACACCACCCAGCGCGCAGCCCGGCGCATGATCCGGCGCTCTCGGACGGCGAGTGCGCGTGCGAGCGAGCGACGCGGGCGCGGTGGGCGGGGCTTGAAGAAGACCGCCTTCCCGATCTCCGCCAGGCCGAGGTAGGTCACGATCATCCCGGCCAGCACGAGGAGGAAGGTCAGCGGGAGCGCTCGAAAGCCGAGCGCGCGCGCCACCGGCCCGATGTAGGGCAGCGCCACGCCGAGGCCGGCACAGGCCAGCGTCGTGACGAGCAACGGCAGGCTCGGCCGGCTCTTGAGAAACGGGACGCGGCGGGTGCGGATGACGAAGATGACGAGCGTCTGCGTCGCCAGCGACTCGACGAACCACCCCGAACGGAAGAGGTGCGGCCCGGCGTGGAAGAAATGCAGCATGACCGCGAAGGTGAGGAAGTCGTAGAGACTCGAGATGGGCCCGAAGAACGACATGAAGCGCCGGATGAAGCCGATGTCCCACTGCGAGGGGCGTGCGAGCAGCTCCTCGTCGACGTTGTCGGTCGGGATCGTCAGCTCGCTGACGTCGTAGAGGAGGTTGTTGAGCAGGATCTGGGCCGGCAGCATCGGCAGGAAGGAGAGGAACAGCGACGCGCCGGCCGCGGAGAACATGTTCCCGAAGTTCGAGGACGTCCCCATCAGGACGTACTTGATCGTGTTGGCGAAGATCCGCCTGCCCTCGACGACACCGTTCGCGAGGATGCCGAGATCCTTGGTCACGAGCACGACGTCTGCTGCGTCCTTGGCGACGTCGACGGCCGACTCGACGGAGATGCCGACGTCGGCGTCGTGGAGCGCGATCGCGTCGTTCACTCCGTCGCCGAGAAATCCGACCACGTCGCCGTGGGCGCGCTGGGCGCGGATGATGCGCGATTTCTGCTCCGGCGAGACGCGCGCGAAGATCGTCGTGGCCGGCAGCAGCTCGGCGAGAGCCGCATCGTCCAGCGCCGCGACGTCCGCTCCGGTGACGACGCGCCCCGCGACGAGGCCGAGTTGCCCGCAGAGGTGGGCCGCCACCTGGCCGTTGTCGCCCGTCACGATCTTCACCTCGATCCCGAGGGCGGCCAGGCGCGCGAGCGACGGCGCGAGCATCGAGCTTTGCCGGATCCGAGAAGCAGAGAAAGCCGTCGAAGGCGAGGCCCTGCTCGTCGGCCGGCCCGAGCCGCTCGAGCGACGTGGCAGCGCTCGCAACGGCCACGACGCGCGTGCCCGCAGCGAAGAGCCGATCGAGTGTCGCCTGCGCCTCGGCCGGGACGCGGGAGCACCGCGCCAGGACCGCTTCCGGAGCGCCCTTGGCGATCAGCCGCCTTCCCTGGGGGGTCTCGGCGAGGGTCGAGACGAGCTGGCGCTCGTGATCGAACGGGAGGCTGTCGAGCGTCTTCCAGCCACCGCCCTCAGGGTCGTCGCCGGCGCTCGCCCAGAGCGCGCGGTCGAGCTCGTTGCCGGTCCGGTCGCTGCAGGCCAGACCGAGCGCGAGCACCGCGGGGTCAGACCCTCCCCCCGCTCCGAGCGACTCGATGAACGCGACGTGGCCTTCCGTGAGCGTTCCGGTCTTGTCGGTGAACAGGACATCGACGTTGCCCAGATCCTCGATGCAGACAAGCCGCTTCACGATCACCTGCTGCTGTGCCAGGCGCCGCGCGCCGGTCGCGAGGCTCACCGTCACGATTGCCGGCAGCAGCTGTGGGGTCAGCCCGACCGCGATTGCCAGCGCGAAGAGCGCAGATTGCAGGACGGAGCGCCCGAGCACGACGTTGATCACGAAGATCGAGCCGGCCAGGATCGCCGTGACGGTCGCGAGCATCCGCGAGAAGTCCGAGAGCCCTCGCTGGAAGGACGTCTGCTCGTGGCGCTCGCCGAGCCGGAGCGCGATCTTGCCGAACTCGGTGCTCGGGCCGGTGCCGACGACCAGCCCACGCCCCGCACCCCCGCGGACGAGCGTTCCCATGAAGGCGCACGAGGGCAACGTCAGCGGCGATCCACCCTGCCCGGGCGCATTCGCGTCCTTCTCGGCGGCCTGGGACTCGCCCGTGAGCACCGACTCGTCGCACTCGAGCTGGTGGCTCTCGATCAGGCGGAGGTCCGCCGGCACGACGTCGCCGACCCCGAGATGCACCACGTCGCCCGGCACCAGCTTCGTCACCTCGATCTGCTGCGTCGCACCGCCCCGGTCGACGAAGACGAGATGGCGGATCTGCGCGTGCAGCGATTCGACTGCCTTCTCAGAACGGTATTCGTTCACGAAGCTGAGGCCGATGCTCAGCGAGATGATCCCGCCGATGATCCCGGCCTCGGTCCGATCGCCGACGACGGCGGAGATCGCCGCCGCCGCGACGAGCAGAAGCAGGAGGTAGCTGCGCAGCTGGCGCAGCAACACAGACCAGGCGCTCGCTCCGTGCGAGCGCAACGCGTTCGGCCCGTGGACCGCCAGGCGGCGGGCCGCCTCTGCATCCGACAGCCCGTGCTCGCTTGAACCGAGCATGGCCAGCGCCTCTGCAGGGCTCTGCGCCGCAACGACCGCCAGATCGAGGCTCAGGGGATCCGCCACTCCCTCGGCGCTCGACGCGACGCGTTGAGGGTCAGGCACTGAATGCAGTTGTCGCACCGGGGTTCAGCAGCAGATCCTGACGACCGGATCAGACCGCGCCATCGGGTGAACCGCGGATCGCCGATGCGGGTTTCCGCGCCCGCCGGACCGTCGCTCCGGTAGTTCCGCGCAGGCGAGATCCGGTTGTTCCCGGAGGGCAACTGCTCGTGGAAGGTGGATTCTCCCTTCTGGTGGCCGCAGGCATGTGGCGACCGAACGAAGGAGGTGTCCCATGTTCGAGACAATCATGTGGGCAACCGACGGGTCCGAGGTCGCGAGCGAAGCGCTTCCAGCCGTGACGGAGCTTGCCCTCAAGCATGGATCGAGCATCGTCGCCGTCCATGTGAACCAGCGGTTCAGGGGCGGCCGTTTCGGCGGTGGCCCGGCTCTTCGCCGACGAGGATGAGCTCGTCACGAAGATCGCTGGCCAGGTTTCTGATCTGCGCGAGGCCGGTTTTCCCGCGAGGCTGGAGGTAGAGACATCCGACCGTCACGGCGTTGCGGAGTTGCTGGCGGTGGCGGCCAAGGAGGTCGACGCAGATCTGATCGTCGTCGGCATTCACCACCACAGCGCAGTTACGGGCGCAGTTCTTGGCAGCGTCGCGAAGGTGCTCCTGAACACGGCGCCCTGCCCGGTGCTCGTCGTGCCTGTCGTGCCCGAGACCGCCTCGCTCCACGAGCGGCAGCCGGCCCTGGCCGACTGACAGCGACTGCGGCTCTGCCGGGACGGCCCACCGTAAGGCCGTCCCGGCAGATCGCTGACGGTCGCGGTTCAGGCCTGGTGGCGTTCAGGCCCGGTGACGCGGCTTGGCGCGCCGGATCGTCGCGTCGGAGCCCGGGAAGAAGACGCTTTCGTGGCCGTCTTCCCAGCGAACGCGATAGTGCGTGTGGACACCCTCGCCCAGGACGCCGACGATCTCTGCCAGCTGCTCATGGCCGCCGGCGGAGCGGGCACCGATCACGAGAATGTCCCCGGGCGCCCCCGGTCCTTCGCCGCTGTACTCCTGCGGCTCGACATCGTTTGTTGGTTTGCGAGCGGTCATGAGATCGAGTATCGGCGCGCCGCAGATCCGCGTCGACCGGCGAAATACGGAATCGCCGACGGCTTTTCCGCAGTCTCCACTCTGCGGGTTTGCCGCGACCGGGTTCCGCAGATGACCCGATGGCCCGCGGCGCCGTGCCGGCGAGAATCGAGTCATGTCCGGTGTCCTCTCCCAGCAGACCGAGCCGGCGCTGACGCGCGAGCTGCGGCCGCCGCTCTCGGCGCAGGAGGCGCTGCTCGAGGCCGACCGTTGTCTCGGGTGCGGCGGTCCCTACGCGCAGGCCCCGTGCACGCTCGCCTGTCCCGCCGACATCGACGTTCCGAGCTTCATCGGCGCGCTCGCCGACGGTGACGAGCTGGACGCGGCCCGCACGATCTTCGCCGAGAACCTGCTCGGCGGGACGTGCTCGCGGGTCTGCCCCGTCGAGGTGCTCTGCGAAGGAGCCTGCGTGCTCCACAACGAAGGACGCGCGCCGATTGCGATCGGAGCGCTCCAGCGCTACGCGACCGACGCCGCGCTCGGCGACCGGGATCTCCTGCTGCGAGAGCCGGCGCCGCCGACGAATCGCTCCGTCGCCGTGATCGGCGCGGGCCCGTCGGGAATGGTCTGCGCCGGCGAGCTGGCAACGCTCGGATACCGGGTCACGGTCTTCGACGAGCACGACGAGGTCGGCGGGCTCGTCCGCTACGCGATCGCGCCTTACCGGGAGCAGCTCGACCCGCTTCCGGCCGAGGCGGCGGCGCTCGAGGCGCTCGGGGTCGAGTTCCGACTCGGGACGCCGAGCAGCGCGCCCGAGGCGCGGGAGGCGATCGCGGCGGCGGACGCCGTGTTTCTCGGCGTCGGCCTCGGCCCGGACGCGGATGTCGCCTACCCCGGCGACGAGCTGCCGGGCGTCTGGAACTCGCTCCCGTTCATCGAGGCGCTGAAGACGGGCGAGGCGCCGAAGGTCGGCCGCGACGTGCTCGTGATCGGCGGCGGCAACACCGCGATCGACGTCGCCTGCGAGTCCGTCCGCCTGGGCGCCGAGAGCGTCACGATCGTCTATCGCCGCACGCGCGCCGAGATCCCGGCCTATGCGCACGAGGTCGCCGAGGCAGAGGCGGAGGGAGTGCGCTTCCTCTGGCTCGCAGAGCCGGTGCGGTTCCTCGGCGCCCATCGCCTGGATGCCGTCGAGTGCCGCCTGATGAGCCTCGGAGAGCCGGACGAGAGCGGCCGGCGGCGACCGCAGCCCGTGTCCGGCAGCGAGTTCGTCCTCCGCGCGGACACCGCGATCAAGGCGATCGGCCAGCGCCCGCGCCTTGAGCTCTCCGACTGGATCGAGGGGATCGAGTTCGACCACGGTGCGCTCAAGATCGACCCCGAGACGGGTCACACCTCGAACCCGCGCTTCTTCGCCGGCGGCGACGTCGTCAACGGCGGCTCGAGCGTGGTCGAGGCGGTTCGCGAGGGCAAGCGCGCAGCGCGCGCGATCGACAGGTGGCTTTCGTGCACAAGCTGACCGAGATCCGCTGGCACGCTCGGGCCGGCCAGGGCGCGAAGACCGCCGCTCAGGCACTGGCGCTCGCGGCGCTCGCCGACGGCAAGAGCGCCCAGGCCTTCCCCGAATACGGTCCGGAGCGCCGTGGCGCGCCGCTGCGCGCCTACACCCGGTTCGCCGACGAGCCGATCCGCCGCCACGATGGGATCACCGACCCCGACGTGGTCGTCGTGCTCGAGCCGTCGCTCGTCCACGAGGTCAGTGTCGGCGAAGGGTTGAAGCAAGGCGGCACGATCCTCGTCAACGGCGAGGAGGCTCCCGTGGAGCTGGCAGGGCTCCATGTGCGTTGCGTGCCGGCCTCGCGGCTTGCGGCCGAACAGGGCTCCGGTTTCGTGAATCTGGTCATGCTCGGAGCGGTCGCCGCCGAGCTCGGCACGCCGTCGCTCAAGCTGGTGCAGGAAGCGGCCGTGCAGACGCTCGGCGGAAAGCTCGAAGCCGGCGAGATCTCCGCGGCGGTCGAGAGAGGACACGCATGGCTGAACTGAAGTCCTGGAGCGAGCTCGAGCCCGGCGGCACGGTGATCGCCGGCCGACGCCGAGCAGCCGCACACGGGCGCCTGGCGTACCGGCGTGAAGCCGTCCGCCGACCTCTCGAAGTGCGTGAACTGCCTGCTCTGCTGGCTGCAGTGCCCCGACTCGGCGATCCTGCTCGACGGCACGACGTTCGTCGGCTTCGACTTCGACTACTGCAAGGGCTGCGAGATCTGCGAGGAGGTATGTCCCGTCGGTGCGATCACGATGGTCGCCGAGGAGACGCCGCTGCCGCCGCTCGGGGTGACGCGATGAACGCACCTGAGCTCCTGACCGGCGGGGCCGCAATCGCGAACGCGATGCGCCAGATCGACCCGGACGTCGTGCCGATCTATCCGATCACGCCGCAGACACCGATCATCCAGGGCTTCGCGAAGTTCGTCGCCGACGGCCGCGCGCACGCGGAGCTCGTTGACGTCGAATCCGAGCACTCGGCGATGAGCGCCGCGGTCGGAGCAGCGCTCGCGGGCGCGCGGACGATGACGGCGACCTCGTCGCAGGGCCTCGCGCTGATGGCCGAGATCGTCTACATCGCCGCCTCGATGCGCGCGCCGATCGTGATGGCGCTCGGCAACCGCGCGCTCTCCGGCCCGATCAACATCCACTGCGACCACTCGGACTCGATGCTGATCCGGGACTCCGGCGTCGTGCAGCTCTTCGCCGAGAACGCGCAGGCCGCCTACGACCTGACGGTGATCGCGCCGCGGCTCGCCGAGCACCCGGACGTGCTGCTGCCGGTGCTCATCTGCCTCGACGGCTTCACGATCACCCACTCCGCAGAGCCTGTGACCTTGCTGGACGACGCCGCCGTCGCGGCCTTCGTCGGCGAATACCGGATCGCGCATTCGATGCTCGACGTGAGCGCCCCGACCACCCACGGGCCGTTCGCGATGCCCGACTACTACTACGAGCTGCGCCGCCAGCAAGGAGCAGCGCTGAGCGCCGCCCTCGGCGTCTTCGGCGAGCTCGCCGCCGAGTACGAGGCCATTTCCGGACGCCACTATGCCGCTGTCGAGGCGTACCGCCTCGAGGGCGCAGAGCGGGCGATCGTCGCGCTCGGCTCGACCGCCGGCACCGTCAAGGACGTCGTCGACGACCTGCGCGACGAGGGCGAGGCGGTCGGCCTGCTCGAGATCCTCTCGTTCCGGCCGTTTCCTGCGGAGGCGATCGCCGCCGCACTCTCAGATGTCGGGCGGGTCGTCGTCCTCGACCGCGCCGATTCGCCCGGCAGCTTCCCCCCGCTTCACGCCGAGGTCGCCGCTGCGCTCTACGGCAGCGGCTCGGAGCTCGAAGGGCACGTCTACGGCCTCGGCGGACGCGACCTCCATCCGGAGGAGATCCGCGCCGTCTTCGCCGGCGGCGCCCCGGCCCACGTCGGTGTGAGAGGAGACCCATGGCTCGCCTGAAGCTGCTCGTCGAGAACGAACGGGGCGTTCCGCCGCTTCGTGGTGGCCATGCCCTTTGTCAGGGCTGCGGCATCCCGCTCGTCGTCCGCACGGTGCTCAGCTCGATCAAGGGCCCGGTCGTCGTCGTGAACGCGACGGGCTGCCTCGAGGTCGCGACGACGCGCTACCCGACGACGGCCTGGAACGTGCCGTGGATCCACGTCGCCTTCGAGAACGCGGCCGCCGTCGCAGGCGGGATCGAGAGCGCTCAGAAAGCGCTCCGCCGGCGTCACGCGCTCCCCGACGAGGAGGAGATCACGATCGTCACGTTCGCCGGCGACGGCGGCACCTACGACATCGGCCTGCAGGCGCTCTCCGGCGCGCTCGAGCGCGGCCACCGGTTCATGTTCGTGTGTTACGACAACGAGGCGTACATGAACACCGGCATCCAGCGCTCGGGCGCGACACCCTTCGGCGCCTCGACCACGACGAGTCCCTCAGGCAAGGAGAGCTTCGGCAAGGCGCAGAAGCGCAAGGACATGACCACGATCGCGATCGGCCATCACGTTCCCTACGTCGCGCAGGGAATCGCCTCGCACTGGCACGACCTGAGCTTGAAGGTCGAGCGCGCCGCGGCCGTCGACGGACCGTCCTTCCTGAACGTGCTCACCGACTGCCCCGTCGGCTGGGGCCACGAGCCGCGGCTCGGGAACCAGATCCTCGACACGGCAGTCGAGAGCCTCTTCTGGCCGCTCTACGAGGTCGACCGCGGCCGCTACCGGCTCACCTATCGTCCAGAGCGGCCCATTCCGATCGAGCACTGGATCGAGAGCCAGGCCCGGTTCGCTCACCTCTGGGGACCCGAGAACCGAGCGCACGTCGACGAGATCCAGGCCCAGATCGACGACGACTGGGCCGAGCTGCTCGCCCGCTGCGAGCGCGACGCCGAAGAGGGCCACGTGCCAATTCCCGGAAGGAAGGAATCATGAACGCTCTGCACGAGACGGCGCAAGCGCTCGTCGCTCCAGGCAAAGGGATCCTCGCCGCCGACGAGAGCTCCGGCACGATCAAGAAGCGGTTCGACGCGATCGGCGTCGAGTCGACCGAGGAGAACCGCCGCTTCTACCGCGAGCTCCTGTTCACGACCCCGGGAGCCGAGGAGTTCATCAGCGGCGTCATCCTCTTCGACGAGACGATCCGCCAGAGCGCGGCCGACGGCACGCCGTTCCCCCAGCTGCTCGAGTCGAACGGAGTCATTCCCGGGATCAAGGTTGACAAGGGCACGAAGCAGCTCGCCCTCGCAGACGGCGAAACGGTCACCGAGGGCCTGGACGGGCTCCGCGAGCGGTTCGAGGAATACCGCGGCCTCGGCGCCCGCTTTGCGAAGTGGCGCGCGACCTACTCGGTCGGGAACGGCCGCCCGAGCGAGTACTGCACCTGGGTGAACGCCCATGCCCTGGCCCGCTACGCCGCGCTCGCCCAGGAAGCCGGGCTCGTCCCGATCGTCGAGCCGGAAGTGCTGATGGACGGCGACCACACGATCGAGGAGAGCGCGCGGGCGACCGGACGCGCGTTGCACGCGCTCTACGTCGAGCTGCACGACCAGCGGCTCGACCTCCGAGGCACGCTGCTGAAGCCGAACATGGTGCTCTCCGGCTACGAGGCGACGAGCCGCGCCGGCGTCGACGAGGTGGCCGAGCGGACGCTCGAGTGCCTCTACCGGCACGTGCCGGCGGCCGTCCCGGGGATCGTGTTCCTCTCCGGCGGGCAGTCCGACGAGGACGCAACAGTCCACCTGAACGCGATGAATGCGCGCGGCCCGCATCCCTGGGAGCTCTCGTTCTCGTTCGGCCGGGCGCTCCAGGCGCCGGTGCAGAAGGCATGGCGCGGCGACCCCGAGAACGGCGAAGCGGCCCAGCGAGCGTTCCACCACCGGGCCCGGATGAACGGCGCAGCCCGGATCGGCGCGTACACGCCCGAGCTCGAGCGTGAGGGCGCCGTGGCGTCCTCCTAGGATGGCGGGAGCCGCGACTGCGCGCCGGAAACGGCCGTCCCGACGAGCCATGCACAAGGAGGCGGTGCCGGCTCCGTCCACCGGAATCGAGAAGCGGGCAGGCGCCCCGGAGCAGCCCGTCACCCTCGACGCGGTCAGCGCCCACTGGCGGATCGTCTTCGATGCCGCTGCGGACGCCCTCCTGGCCGCGCGTGCGTGCGGCGCCAGTCTTCGCTTCCCCGATTCCGAACTGCGAGAGCGCGCGAGCCGGCTCACCCGGGACCGCGAGGTCACCGCGCGCCTGATCGACCAGATCGCTCGGGACGAGCACATCCTGGTGGCGCACCGGCTCGTCTTCCGGCGCGCCACCAAGCGCATGCTGGGACTGCCGCCGGACCTGCTCGCGTGTGTGTTCGACCTGGACGGCGTGCTCACCGCGAGCGCAACGGTCCACGCCGCTGCGTGGGCGGAGACGCTGGACGAGTTCCTCTCGCGCCGCGTCGAGCAGACGGGAGAGCGCTTCGCGCCCTTCAAGCCGTTCGATCGGCGCAACGACTACTTCGAGCACATCCACGCCAAGCCGCGGCTGGAGGGAATTCATGCCTTCCTCGCCAGCCGTGGCATCAGGCTCGCCGAAGGCCGGCCCGACGATCCGGCCGGCACCGAGACCGTGTACGGGCTTGCGAACCGGAAGAACGAGGCGCTGCTCAAGCGTCTCGACCGCGAGGGCGTGGCTGCATACGCCGGGTCGCAGCAATACCTCGAGGGCGCGCACGAGGCCGGGTTGCGCTGCGCCGTCGTCTCGTCGAGCACCAACACGAAGGCGATCCTCGACCGCGCAGGGCTCGGGGCGCTGATCGACGAATGCGTAGACGGGAACACGATCCAAGCCGAGGCGCTGCGGAACAAGCCCGAGCCGGACACGCTCCTCGCAGCCTGTCGCCGGCTCGACGTCGCGCCGGACGGGGCCGCCGCCTTCGAGACCAGCCTGGCCGGGGTCGCGGCCGCCCGCGCTGCCGGGTTCAGGCACGTCGTCGGGGTCGACCGCCGAGGCCGCGCCGCGATGCTCCCACCCCAGGGGGCCGACCATGTCGTCACCGACCTCGCGGCCCTCATCAACCGAGCGCTCGTGATCTAGACCATGGCAGCGCCGGCGAGCCATCGGCTCCTGCTGCTCCGCCACGGCGAGAGCATCTGGAACGAGCAGGGCCTCTTCACGGGCTGGGCCGACGTCGGCCTCTCCGAGCGCGGCGTCCATGAGGCGGCCCACGCCGGCGAGTTGCTCGTGGCGAGCGGTCTGCTCCCCGACGTCGTCCATACCTCGCTGCTCGCCCGCGCGATCCGTACGAGCGAGATCGCCCTTGAAGCAGCCGGCCGCCAGTGGATTCCCGTCCGCCGCTCCTGGCGGCTGAACGAGCGTCACTACGGCGCCCTGCAGGGGCTTGACAAGGAGCAGACCCGGCTCGAGTACGGCGACGAGCAGTACCTGCTCTGGCGCCGCTCCTACGACGTGCCGCCGCCGCCGCTACCTGCCGACTCGGAGCTGGCCGCGGCGCGCGACCCGCGCTACGCCGCCGTCGCGCCCGATGCGCTGCCGGACTCGGAGTGCCTGAAGGACGTGCTCGTGCGCATGCTCCCGTACTGGCACGACGCGATCGTCCCGGATCTCCACGACGGACGGCTGACGCTCGTCTCGGCCCACGGCAACTCGCTGCGCGCGCTCGCGAAGCACCTCGACGACATCTCGGACGACGCCATCGCCGATCTGAACCTGCCGACCGGGGTCCCGCTGCTCTACGAGCTCGACGAGCGGCTGCGTCCGCTGCGCCCGGTCGACCCGCGCTTCGGCGTCAGCGGCACCTATCTCGATCTCGACACTGCCGCCGCGTCGATCGAGCAGGTGCGCAACCAGGGACGATCGGCGACCGAGGAGTAGCCGGCTCGGTGCCTCGGTTCCCGCAAGCGCGAGATACGTAGTTCTCCGCAGCCCACCGTCGGCACCTTCCCGGATGCTTCGGGAGCGCCCGCGCGCGATCGTGAAAGCTCCGCGACCGGAGGTGCGCACGATGGCGACGACGAGTACCCTCTCCCCGCTCGATATCGAGCTCGGCGTCAGGCCGATCGCCGATCTGAGCAAGGCTGACGTCCCATTCGCGGGTGGCAAGGGAGCGAACCTCGGCGAGCTCACAGCCGCCGGTCTCCCGGTTCCGCCAGGATTCGTGATCGGTGCGCCCGTGTACGGCGCTTTCGTCTCACGGACGGGCCTGCGGGCACGGATCGAGGAGCGGCTCGAGGGGCTCGACGTGGACGACTCCGACGCCCTCGACGCGGCGGCGCGGCACTGCCGCGAGCTGATCCAGACAGAGCCGATCCCCGGCGACATCGCCGAGGCGATCCGCCGCAACTACGACCTGCTCGCAGGCGACGACCACGAGGCGCCCGTTGCAGTTCGGTCGTCGGCGACGGCCGAAGACACCGAGGCCGCCTCCTTCGCGGGCATGAACGAGACCTTTCTGAACGTCCACGGCGCCGACGACGTCATCGACGCCGTCCGCAAGTGCTGGGCCTCCCTCTTCGGCGGCCGCACGATCTTCTACCGCGCCAAGCGGGGCTTCGGCCAGGCCGACATGGACATCGCCGTCGTCGTCCAGCGCCAGATCGCCTCCGAGCGCGCCGGCGTCATGTTCACGATCGACCCGTCGAGCGGCGCAACCGACCGGCTCGTGATCGAGGGCTCGTTCGGGCTCGGCGAAGCCGTCGTCAGCGGCCGCGTCTCGCCCGACCGCTATGTCGTCGACAAGCAGACGCTGGCGATCCGCGTGCGCGAGATCCACCCGAAGGAAGCCGTGATCGAGTCGCAGGCCGGCGGCGGCACCACCGTCCGCCAGCTCTCACACGACGAAGGGATGCGCCCGGCGTTGACCGACGCCGAGGTGATCCAGGTCGCGACGCTCGGCAAGCGGATCGAGCAGCACTACGGCTCTCCCCAGGACACCGAGTGGGCATTCGACGCCGACGGAACCGTCTGGATGCTCCAGTCGCGTCCCGTCACGACCTCCGGCGGCACGGCCGTCGCGCAGGAGCACGAAGGCGAGATCCTCGTGCGCGGGCTCGGTGCGGCGCCCGGCGAGGCGAGCGGGCCGGTTCGCGTCCTCACGGCGCTCTCGGACGCCGGCTCCTTCGTCGACGGCGAGGTGCTCGTCACCCGCATGACCGCCCCCGACTGGGTGCCCCTGATGCGGCGTGCGTCCGCGATCGCGACCGATTCCGGCGGCATGACCTGCCACGCGGCGATCGTCTCGCGCGAGCTCGGCATTCCGTGCGTCGTCGGCACGCAGACCGCGACGCAGAAGCTCCGCAACGGCGAGATCGTGACCGTCGACGCGACGCGCGGGGTCGTGCTCGAAGGGGCGAGCAAGCACGCCGTGCAGGCACCTGCCCCGACTCTTGCCTCACCGGCGGCGCCGGCAACGGCGACCGCCACCAGCTTGCTCCTCAACCTCTCCGAGCCCTCTCAGGTCGAGCGAGCCGCCGAGCTCGACGTCGACGGCGTGGGCCTGCTGCGCGCCGAGCTGATGCTGCTCGAGGCGCTCGACGGCAAGCACCCGCGGCTGCTGCTCGAGCAGCGCAACACCGCCGAGTTCGTCGACCGGATGGCCGAAGGCCTGACCACGTTCGCGGCCGGGTTCGCCCCGCGGCCGATCACCTACCGCACGACCGACTTCCGCACGAACGAGTTCCGCGGCCTCGAAGGCGGCGAGCGGTTCGAGCCCGAAGAGGCGAACCCGATGATCGGTGTTCGCGGCGCCCTCCGCTACACCCGCGAGCCAGAGCTGTTCGCGATCGAGCTGGAGGCCGTCCGTCGCGTCTGGGACGAGGGCCACACGAACCTCCACGTGATGCTCCCGTTCGTCCGCACAGCCGTCGAGCTGGCGCGCTGCAAGGCGCTGGTCGCCGAGTCGGGCCTGCTCGACCGCCGCGGCTTCGAGCTCTGGGTGATGGCCGAGGTGCCGTCGGTGCTCTTCAACCTCGAGCGCTACGCGGCGCTCGGAATCGCAGGCATCTCGATCGGCTCGAACGACCTGACCCAGCTCCTGCTCGGCGCCGACCGCGACTCGGGTGAGCTCGCCGAGCTCTTCGACGAGCGCGACCCGGCCGTTGTCGCCTACCTCCAGCAACTGATCCCGAAGGCGCACAGCCTCGGCCTGAAGACCTCGATCTGCGGCCAGGCGCCCTCGGTTCACCCGGAGTACACGGAGCTGCTCGTCCGCGCCGGCATCGACGCGATCTCGGTCAACATCGACGTCGTCGACCGAACGCGCAGACTGATCGACACCGCCGAGCGCCGCGTCCTCCTGGAGGCGGGCCGGCTCCTGACAGAGACGAAAGGACGGTAGAGAGATGCGCTGGGAAACAATCGTCGTCGGCTACGAAGACACCGATGACTCGAGGCGTGCGCTTGGGCGCGCCGTCGTGCTCGCAAAGTCGATGGATGCGCACCTGATCGTCTCGAGCGTGGCGCCCGTGCTGCCGAGCGGCGCTGCCGCGCACGGAGTCGGGCCATACGATCCGGCCGATCCGCCGCAGGAGCACCGCGAGGCGCTCGCGCGGATCCGCGCGGCAGTCGAGGGCGAAGAGGTCGAGGTCGAGTTCGACCTCGAGGCCGGCGACCCCGCGGACGCGCTCGTCAAGCTCGCCGAGCGTCGAGGCGCGCACCTGATCGTGGTCGGCACCCGGGAGCCGGGATTCATCGACCGCCTGCTGAACGGCAGCGTCAGCCAGGCCGTGGCACGGCACTCACGCTGCGACGTGCTGATCGTCCACTGAGACTCCAGGAACGAGCACGAGCGAACCGCGGACGTCGCCGGCTCGGAGCCGTGCGAGCGCCTCGTTCGCGCGTGCGAGCGGGAACGTCTCGACCTCGGTCCTGACCGGCACCCGTGGCGCGAGCTCGAGAAACTCCTCGCCGTCGCGGCGCGTCAGGTTCGCCACCGAGCGCACCGACCGCTCGCCCCAGAGGATCTCGTACGGAAAGGCGGGGATGTCGGACATGTGGATCCCGGCACAGACGACGGTGCCGCCCTTCGCGATGGCGCGCAGGGCTGCCGGGACGAGCTCGCCTGCCGGAGCGAAGACGATCGCTGCGTCGAGCTCCTCCGGCGGCGGGCCCGCCCCGGCCCACTCGGCGCCGAGCGAGCGCGCGAACGATTGCGCCGCGCGCGTCGCCCTCACGAGTGACCGCGAACACGCGCCGCCCCTCCCAGCGGGCGACCTGGGCGACGATGTGCGCCGCCGATCCGAAGCCGTAGAGGCCGAGACGCTCCGCGTCGCCTGCCAGGCGCAGGGAGCGGTAGCCGATCAAGCCGGCGCACAGCAACGGGGCGATCTCCGGGTCGCCGTAGCCGTCCGGTAGTGGGAAGCAGTAGCGCTCGTCGGCGACCGTCCACTCCGCGTAGCCACCGTCGATGTCGTAGCCGGTGAAGCGCGCCCGGTCACACAGGTTCTCCCTGCCACCGCGGCAATAGCGGCACTCGCCACACGTCCAGCCGAGCCAGGGGACTCCCAGGCGGCGCCCGTCCTGCGCGACCCCGACGATCTGGTGACCGGGAACGAGCGGCAGCTTCGGCTCCGTCAGCTCGCCGTCGACCACGTGCAGGTCGGTCCGGCAGACACCGCAGGCCAGCACGCGCAGAAGCACTTCGCCGGCGCGCGGGACCGGGCGCTCGAGCTCGGACAGCTCGAGCAGTGTCCCCGCCGACCGAAGGATCATGGCCTTCAGCGCCCGCCTCCGCGCTCCGCGCGGGCGAGCGCCACGACCCGCGCCACCGCCTCGGCCAGCTGCCTGGGCACGTCGCTCGGAGAGTCGGCGAGGGCGAACCACGAGCGGGCGCGTTCGGGCTTGTGGCGATGGCCGTGGAGCTGAGCGACCGCCTCGAAATCGCGCGCCAGCTCGATCGTGCGCTCGGCTCCGGCGACGCGGAGGATCGCGTCGTTGACGGCCCGCTCGGAGGCGATCGGCCGCCGGCCTGGATCGGCGTCGCGGTCGTGGACGACGAGATACGGGATCCCGACGACGTTGCAGACCTCGGCGATCACCGGAATGTTCGGCTTCCCGCCGCACTCGACGATCGAGATGCCTTCCGCGTCGGCGTCGTGGCCGAGCGCCCGGAAGAGAAAGGGGAAGACGAGCTTCTCCGTCCTTCCTTCCACGAGCAGCGCGGCGCGCGCGAGGAGCAGCTCGCTCCGCTCGGCGTCGAACTCGTTCAGCGCCCGGAAGGCCTCCACCGCGGGGAGCGGGCCGGGCCTGCGGATGCTCGTCGGGCCGGCCGAGTCGCGCTCGACGAGCGCAAGCTCTTCGAGCCGGGTGACGTTCAGGAACGTCGCGGCGTGGGTCGAGTAGAGCACCTGGTTGCCGCGCGCCGCGAACTCGCGTAGCAGCCGGTAGAGCGCGCGCTGGGCCTGCGGCCGGAGGAACAGCTCGGGCTCCTCGATCATCAGCACGAAGCCCGTCCTCTGCTCCTCGAGCCAGGACCGGAGCGTGTGGACGAAGGCGAGCGGAGCGGAGCGGCTCTGCGCGAGCGCCTGCGCGAGCGCAGGCGGCACGGCGGCTCCGTCCGCCACGAGCGTGTCCGCCCGCCGTGCCGCGGGAAGAAAGAGAGCGGCGGGCGGCCGCCCCGAGCGCTGCTCGCCGGCACGGCCGGGGGTTGCCTCGAGGCGCACGGTCGAGCCCGAGCTGAGGGCAGCCTCGATCCGAACCGGCATTTCCGCTCCGGCGGTCGCGTCGGCTTGCTCGAGTGGGACGGCCAGCAGCTTCCAGATCGCCACGAGCAGGTTCGACTTGCCGCTGCCGGCCTCTCCCACGAGCGCGGTGACCGGGCCCGGCTCGAAGGTGACGTCGTGGGCCGAGCGAAAGCCCCGGATGCGGATCGAGACGAGCGGTCCTGCGTTGCGCCGGAGCGTCACCGCTTGCGAGCGAAGACCACGAGCACGACCAGTTGCTCGTAGGCGCTGAAGCGATGGTCCGCGCCGGCCGGCACGAACACCACCTGGCCCTCACGAAGGTCGACAGGCGTGCCCTCGATGTCGAGCACGCCGGTGCCCTCGAGCACGAAGTAGACCTCGTCGTCCGCATGCGGCTGCTGGCGGTCCGGCTCCGGCGCCACGAGCGCGTAGACCCCGATCTCGAGCCCGGCCGACTCGTGCACGATCTCGTAGCCGCCGCCTGACGCGACGAGTTGCCTCTTCGCCTTGTCGACGTCCAGCGCATGTGGCACGGGCACCTCGCCCGCCCAGCCCTTCTTACTCTCGATCTCCATCATCGCCCTCCAGGCAGCACGCTGACACTTGCATGGTCGCAGTGTTCAGCCTCGCAGTTTTCGGCCGCCTCCGCGAGCCACCTGAATAAGCGCGGGGAAACCCGCAATCACCGGGTGCTTCCCCGCAGGTCGAATCGGGGTCAACCACGGTGGCAAGGGTCGATGCGCGCCGTAGCGTGCCGGCTGTGTCCACACCGACCGTCGGTCGCCCACCACTCAGCCCTGTCGGTGACGACGTCATCGTGGTCGCCCCGAGCCGGCCGCCAAGGCCTTCGCGGCTGCGACTATCCATCGTCGCGATCCTGGCAGGGTTGGTGGGAGCCGGAGCGCTGGCAGGGCTGCTGTTCTCACTCGGCGCGATCCACACGGCCGCCACCGCAACGACGATCGTCGAGCAGCAGCCGTCCACGAACGCCGCGCCGTCGCTGCGAGCAAGCGCGATCTACGCCGCTGCAGCTCCGGGGGTGGTCGCGATCACGGCGAACATCACGACCGAGGTCCAGACGCCGTACGGGCCCGAGCCCGAGAAGGAAGTCTCGACCGGCACCGGCAGCGTGCTCGACACGAAGGGCCGCATCCTGACGGCCGAGCACGTCATCCAGGGGGCTTCCTCGATCAGCGTCAAGTTCGAGAACGGCACCACTCGCAAGGCGACCCTGCTCGGAAAGGACTCGGCCACCGATGTTGCCGTCCTGAAGATCGATCCGGCCGGCCTGACACTGCACCCGCTCGCTCTCGGCACCCTCCGCTCGCTGCGGATCGGCGATCCACTTGCCGTGATCGGCGACCCCTTCGGGTATCCCCGCAGCCTGAGCGTCGGGGTCGTCTCCGGGCTCGGTCGCACGATCGTCGCGCCCAACGGATTCATGGTCTCCGACTCGATCCAGACCGACGCCGCGATCAACCCCGGCAACTCCGGCGGGCCGATGCTGAATTCCAGCGGACTCCAAATCGGTGTAATCGACCAGATCGCCACCGGTGGGACCGGAGTCGAGACGAACACCGGTGTCGGCTTCGCTGTCCCGGTCGACGTCGTCAAGGCGGTCCTGCCGGCGCTCGAGCAGGGCAAGACGCCCGCTCATGCGTACCTCGGTGTGGGCTCGATCGACGCGAACACGCCGGGTGCGCTGGTGCAGACGGTCCGTGCCGGTAGCCCGGCCGCGAAGGCCGGAGTCAAGGCCGGCGACGTGATCACCCGCTTCGGCAACGTCCAGATCACGGGCTTCGGCGACCTCGTCGCCGCACTCGCTGCGAGCCACCCCGGCGCGAACGTCACCCTCGAGGTGACCCGCGGCGGGAAGCAGCTCACCCTCCACGCGACGCTCGCGCGGCAACCCGCTCAGGCCGTAGGCGGTTAGCGCACTAGTCGCCGGAGACCGGCCCGCGGCTACGCTGCCCGCGCGTGGAAGACCGTCACCTTCTGGACAGCGCGCACCGCGACGTGGACGCAGCGGTCGAGCAGATCGCCGCAGAGTTCCGACGCGGGTTCAGCGTGGTCGCAGAGATCGACCGGCCCGCTGTCGCCCTGTTCGGCTCGGCGCGCATTGCCGAGAGCCAACCCGAATACGAGGTGGCGCGCGCCGTCGGACGCGGATTTGCCGAGCGCGGTTGGGCGGTGATCACCGGCGGCGGCCCAGGGGTGATGGAGGCCGCAAACCGCGGCGCCAGAGAAGGCGGAGGGCTCTCGATCGGCTTCAACATCGAGCTGCCGCAGGAGCAGGAGACGAACTCCTATGTCGACATCGCCTACGTCTTCAAGCACTTCTACGCCCGCAAGGTCTGCTTCGTGAAACCCTCGGAGGGTTTCGTGATCTTCCCCGGCGGCTTCGGCACGCTCGATGAGCTCTTCGAGGCGCTGACGCTGATCCAGACCGAGAAGGTGCTGCACTTCCCCGTCGTCCTGTTCGGCTCGAGCTACTGGGCGGAGCTGCTCGACTGGTTGCGAACCCAAGCCTTCGGCCAGAGCATGATCTCGGTCGCCGACCTCGCGTCACTGCACGTCACCGACGACCCGGGAGAGGCGGTCGCTGCGATCATCGACTCCTACGAACGGCACTGCGAGCTCCTCGAGCCGCCGCCGTGACTTGCGGGTAACCACGTCTCCCAAATCCGTGGCAGCACGGACGCTTTGCAGGGAGATTTGAGGTTTGCTCTCGTGGCAGACGAGAGAAGGAGGGCTGAGATGCAATTGAGCTCGGTTGCGGCCAAGAAGATCGAGCAGTTGCCTCGCTACCTGCACAACGAGTTTCCGAGTGCGCCCGTGGAAGAGATCGAGCACGACGTCGAGGAACGGCTGCGCGACCTGATCGCAAGCGCGCACTTCGACGACTACATCCCGTTGCTCGTCCACCGCTCGGTGCGCGAGCGGCTGCGCACACTCAACTGACGATGGCCGGTCCGACCATCTCCTGTAAGGTGTGCCTTACATGAGCGCGCTGCTCGACACCATTCCGGACCGCTTCGAGGTCACGCTCCGTGGCTTTTCGCCGCGTGAGCTCGTTGCCTGTGCCGAGCGGGAGTGCGCTCGGCACTTCGGCGAGGCCCCGTGGAAGATCCGCGAGGCCACGTTCTGCCCGTGCCTGGTCAGCCTCGGCGGGCGCGCGCGGCTCTACGAAGCCCGGTTCGTCGCCACCGCCTGAGCGGGGCTCCGTACTTTTCGGCAGCGCGGCTCGGCGACTTCCCCGATGAAACGGGCCCGGCCTCGGGCGATGATCGCCGTTGCCATGAACACGCGTCTACTCGAGTCACCGCCGATCGCGGCGCGGCGGACGCTGCTGCAGGAGCTGCTCGACCTGCGAGCCGAGGTGGTCGCAGAGGGCGACGCCTGCTTCGACGCGTGGCGGCCCGCACTCGTGCGCCGGGCGTTCGTTCCGAGCGCGCTCAACCTGGCCCGCTACCTGGCCCTTCGCCGCCGGGATCTGCGCCCGCTGCAAGAGGCGCTGATGCCACTCGGTCTCTCTTCGCTCGGACGCTGTGAGGCGCGGGTGCTCCCAAATCTGGACGCGGTGATCGCGTCGCTGGCGATGATCACCGGAGACGACGGGCTGGCTTCCGTGCCCTCACATCCACGGCCCAGCGCGTTCTACCGCGGCAACCGCTTTCTCGACCGTCACACCCGAGCGGTCTTCGGCCCGACGCCACCGAACCGCCCGGTGCGGATCATGGTCACGCTTCCCACCGAGGCAGCCGGAGACTACGAGCTCGTCCGGGCGCTCGTCGGGGGCGGCGCCGACGTGGCCCGCATCAACGCCGCCCATGACACTCCGGACGACTGGGCCGCGATGTCGGCGCTTGTGCAGCGGGCAGCGCACGAGACCGGGCGATCGTGCCGCGTCCTGATCGATCTCGAAGGACCGCGGGCGAGAACCGGGCGCGTGTCGGGTCGACGTGACCCTCTGCGCGTCGCAGTCGGCGACCGGATCCGGCTCGTGACCGAAGAACCGGAGCGGGATCCCGACGTCCCACAGGTGGAATGCTCGCTCCCCGCCGCGGTGGCGCAGCTCCGGCCCGGCAACGAGGTGTGCATCGACGAGGGACGGATCCGCCTCACCACCGAGGTCGCGGGGGCCGAGTCGGCGCTGCTCCGGGTCACACACGTCGAGTCCAAGGGACGCCTGCGGCCGCAGAAGGGGCTCAACTTCCCGGACACCGACCTCCACCTCGATCCGCTCACCGCGAAGGACCTCGTCGCACTCGACGCAATCGTCGGGAACGCCGACATCATCGGCTACTCGTTCGTCCAGAGCGCAGACGACATCGCGCGCCTCCAGGACGAGCTGACCGGGCGAGCGCCGGAGTGGTCGCCTGCGATCTCGGCCAAGATCGAGACGGCGCGAGCGATCCGGCAGCTTCCCGAGATCATCGTCCAGGGTGCCGGCAGACAGCCACTCGCAGTGATGATCGCGCGCGGCGACCTGGCCGTCGAGATCGGATTCGGACGCCTCGCCGAGATGCAAGAGGAGATCCTGTGGCTCTGCGAGGCCGCCCAGGTGCCGGTGATCTGGGCCACGAGCGTCCTCGACACCTTCGTCCGCAAGGGCGTCCACTCGCGAGCCGAGATGACCGACGCCGCGATGGCCGAGCGCGCCGAATGCGTGATGCTGAACAAGGGCCCCTACGTGCTGGACGCCGTCATGATCCTCGACGACGTGCTCAGCCGCATGGAAGGGCACCAGGTCAAGAAGACCTCGCGCCTCCGGGCGCTCCGGGCCTGGTGATCGTGACAGGCTGGTGACAAGGTGGGGTCAACCGTGCCGCCGGTCGCTTCCCGGCCGGATGCGGTTGGTAGCGTCGGCCTCCGTGCGTGAGCGTCGAAGCCTGCCCGGGAGCCGATTCGCGTGACGCGAGTCGTGGTCGTCGGCGGTGGCGTGATCGGCGCGCTGCACGCATTCCTGGCCCTGAAGGAAGGCGCGGAGGTGATCCATCTCGAGCGGGAGTTCGGTGCCCGCGGCGCCTCCGTGCGCAACTTCGGCCTCATCTGGGTGAGCGGCCGGCGCCCAGGTGACGAGCTCGCCCTCGCCCTGCGCTCGCGCCGACTCTGGGAGGAGATCGCCGAGGAGATTCCGGAGATCGGGTTCCGCGCGAACGGGTCGCTGACGATCCTCCAGCGGGAGGCCGAGCTGCGGGTGGTCGAGCAGGTGCTGGCCCGTCCGGACGCATCCGAGCGGCGGTTGTCGCTCCTCGATCCCGCAGAGGTTCGCACGCTCAACCCCGCGATCCGCGGCGAGGTGCTTGCCGGGCTCTACTGCCGCGCCGACGCTGCCGTCGAGCCACGAAAGGTGCCGGGGGCAATTCGCGCCGTCCTCGACGGGACCCCCGGCTATCGGTGGCTTCCCGGCCGGCACATCGTCGAGGTCGGCGACGAGATGGTGCGCGATCACCTCGGCCAGCGCCACGAAGGAGACTTCGTGTTCGTCTGCCCGGGCGCGGCTCACCGCGGCTTCACGGGATGGGATCCCGATCGCGCGCCGCTGCGGCGCGTCCGGCTCCAGATGATGGAGACGGAGCCGTTCTCGCCGGAGATCACGACGTCGATCGCCGACGGCGACTCGCTCCGCTACTACCCCGCGTTCGACGTGCCCGCACTGACCGGACTGGCCGAGCCGGCTGCGATCGTGGCCGAGCAGGGGATGCAGCTGCTGCTCCAGCAACGGCTCGACGGATCGCTCACGATCGGCGACACCCACTCCTACGACGAGCCGTTCGAGATGACCGTGGACGAGGCGCCCTACCGCCATCTTCAGGAGCGCGTCGAGTCGATCCTCGGCGTGCCGATGCCGCCGGTGCGCCGCCGCTGGGCCGGCGTCTACAGCCAGGCGATCGACGAGCGGCTCTTCTACTGCGAAGAGGTCGCCCAGTCGGCCTGGATCGTCACCGGCGCCGGCGGCCGCGGCATGACCGCTGCTCCGGCGATCGCGGAGCGGGTGCTCGCGGGCGCGGGCCTCACTCAGCGTGCGATGGCCTCGAGTACTCCCCTGTAGTGCTCGAGCGGCGGCACGTCCGCCGCCGGTTCCTTCGCGATGTCGTCGTAGCGGCGCAGCCGGCAAGCCGCCTCGAAGTGCGGCAGCGCCTCGAACGCCGCGATCTCTCGCGCGTTCATCGGCCCGCCCTGCAGCTCGAGGCTCAACCTCGACGCCGGCGAGAGCACGTCGAAGTACTCCGGGTCGACCGCGCAGAGGTACCGCTTCGCGGCGACGTGCAGCAGCACCGGCTCGACGACCTCGGGCGGGAAGTGCTCCTCGAGGAAGACGAAGCCGAGCTCCTCGTGCTCGGTGTCGATGCCCCTCTCGGCGACATCCTCCGGCTCGTCGTGCAGGAGGTGTCCGATGTCGTGCAGCAGCGCTGCCGCAACCAGATCGTCCGGGGCGCCGTCCTCCGCGGCCGCATGGGCGCTCTGGAGCATGTGCTCGCGCAGCGTGACCGGCTCGCCGAGATATGCTGCAGCCCCCTTCGATTCGAAGACCTCGAAGATGACGTCGATCACGTCGTCGGTCACGTGCTCTCCTTTCGTTCCAGGACGGTGAGAGTGCTGAGCAGGGAATCGCGATCGGCGTAGCACCCCTGGAGCCGGCGCTCGCCCCCGCTCGCGAAGCCGAGGCGGCCGTGCAGCACACGCAGGTTGTCGAACACGATCACGTCCCCGGGCTCCAGCCGGAACACCACCTGCGCGTCGGGAGCCTCGAGGAGCCCGAGGAGCTCGAAGTACGCCTCGTACCAGGCCGCCACCGAATCCGGCGAGCCGGTCGGCACGCCCTTCGAGCGGTTGTTGACGTGCAGCGCGGCGGGCGCTCCCCAGCTGTCGAGCGTGACCGCCGGCACAGCCGCGGAGAGATCGGCCGTCGCGTCCCGATAGGCAAACCGGATCGGTTGCCCGGCGAGCAGCTCGAGGCTCCGCGGGGAGAGCCGTTCGACGGCGCGAAACCCGTCTGCCAGCACCGTCTCGCCGCCTTCGACGCTGGAGGCGAGGCAGTGCAGCAGCTGCAGCGTGGGCGCCGGGTCACGGTACGGGTTGTCGGTGTGCAGGCTGAGCGCGAGGGCCGTGTCGGCGAGGTTCGTCGCGTCGACCCGCACGGTGACGTCGAAGATCCGTCCGTAGTTCGTCACCCGCACCTGCCCGAAGAGCTCGGCGACCTCGGCCACCGCGCCCTCGTGGCCCGGAACGCCCCGGACGAGCGCGAAGCCGTACTCGGCAAGCGCGGCGAGCCACCGGCGAAGGACACGGTCGTCCTCGACGATCTCCGCGAACTGCTCGGCCGGCACCCGGTCGATCAGCTCCGCTCCCCAAAGGGTCTGCCGATGCGCGCCCCATGGCCCAGCTGCAACGGCCGCCGCGAGCCAGGCGGCGTCGAACGAGCTCGAATGCCCGTCGGCCCACTCGACGCTGAGCTCGTTCCCGTCGACGGCCGCAAACAGGGCTCGGGCGCTCGGCACCACCGCGCCGCTCTCGAAGAGGCGCTGGCCACTGACCGGATGCCGGCACGCAGCGCACGGGCAGCCGTCGCGGAGCGCGAAGCAGTGGTAGCTCGCCGTCGCACCGTCTGCGAGCTGGACGCTGATCACGTCGCCGGCCAGGCTCGCCGACGCGAGCCGCTTCGAGCTGGCAGCCTGGACGCTCACGCGATCCTCGACCGGACGAAGATCGACGCGCGCTCGACGAGCAGGACGAGCACGAGCATCACGATCAGCTCGGTCCCGACCTGCTGCCACTGGAAGAGCTCGATCGACTGGTAGAGCAGGAAGCCGATTCCGCCGGCGCCGAAGGCGCTCAGAACGAGCGCCGAGCGGACGTTCGAGTCCATCCGATAGATGACGAGGCCGACGAAGGTCGGCGTGACCGCGGGCAGCACGCCGTGCAGGAACACCTGCGTGCGCCGGGCACCCGACACGCGCAGCGCGTCGACCGGGCCCATGTCCATCTCCTCGATCGCCTCGGCGTACAGCTTCGGGAGGACGCCGACGTCTCGACGGTGAGCGCGAGCACGCCGGCGAACGGGGTCGGCCCGACGACGACGAGGAAGAGGAGACCGCTGATCAGGAGCGGGATCGAGCGCAGGAAGCCGATCACCGCACGCGTCACCTCGTAGACGCTGCGGTGAGGAGTGATGTTGCGCGCGGCGAGCGGCGTCAGCAGCAACGCGATCACGAAGGCCGCGGCCGTGGCGAGGAGAGCCGTGTCGAAGGTGAGGATCGCCGCGTGGATCGAGCTGTCGAGCACCCCCGAGTTCGGCGGGAACATCTCGCCGACGAGGCGGATCAGGTTGTGGAAGCTCGAGAAGAACTCGCTGATCGAGATGTGGGTATCCGTCCAGGCGTGGACGAAGACCGTGATCACGATCGCGGCGAGCACGGGCTTGCGCAGGACGCGGCCCCATGAGAGTCGGGCGCGAGCGGCGCCCGGAGCGAGCTCAGCGTTCGTCGTCATCGTGCCCGTACAGCGCCTCGATCTCGTCGCTTCCGACCTGCCCCGGGGCGCGGTCGAAGCTGATCCGCCCGTCGTGGAAACCGACGAGCCGGTCGGCGTAGCGGCGGGCGAGCTCGGGCTGGTGGAGCACGACGAGCACGCCGAGATTCTCGTTCTTGGCGACGTCCGCGAGCAGCGCGAGCACCGATTCGGCCGCATGCGGGTCGAGGCTCGCGACCGGCTCGTCGGCCAGGATCACCCGGGCCTTCTGGCAGAGCGCCCGGGCAACCGCGACCCGCTGGGCCTGGCCGCCGGAGAGCGTTCCCGCCCGTTGCGCGGCGTAGTCGGCAAGCCCGACGCGGTCGAGCGAGTCGAGCGCGCGCGCTCTCAGCTCCGCCGGGAAGAGCCTCGTCGACACGGAGCGGTGCAGCGGCAGCTCACCGAGCGCGCCGAAGGCGACGTTCTCGAGCGAGGTCCTGCGCCGGACGACGAGCACCTGCTGGAACACCATCGCGGCATGGCGCCGCGCGCGGCGCAGTTCGTCGCCGCGAGAACGTCGCAGATCGAGACCGCACAGGGTCATCTCACCGTCGTCGGGCTCGATCAGCCGCATCGCGCAACGCAGGAGCGTCGACTTGCCGCTCCCGTTCGCGCCCAGGATCACGGTCAGCTCGCCGGGGCGAACGGCCACGTCGACGCCCTTCAGGACCTCGCGGGCACCGTAGGACTTGCGCAGCCCGGTGAGCTCGAGCACGGGCGCGGGCGCGGATCTCGCAAGATCCGCGCCCGGCCACTCAGCTGTCGCCGACTCGATCAGCCGACGTCCGTGATCTTGAGGCCCTCTGCGTTGACGAGGGCGCGGATCGGTGCGTAGAACGAGTCCTTCGCCGGCACCATCGGGCCCGCGTCGACCCCGAGCTCCGTGTCGAGGAGCTTCAGCTGCGCGGGCGTCAGCTTCAGCAGCGCCTTCGTGACCGCCGCCTTGAACGCCGGAGACAGAGCTCCGCGAACCGTGATCGGATCGTTCTGGATCGGCGCCGAGCGCCAGAGCACCCGGAACTTCGACGGATCGAACTGGTGCGCCGCGGTTGCGGTCGCCTGCTGCTGGCTGTTGATCTCGCCCGCGTCGACCTTGCCGTTCACGAGCGCAAGCAGCGACTGCGGGTGCCCGCCGGCGAAGACGATCTTCACGTCCTTGTCCGGGTTGAGACCCGCGTGGATCAAGGCGTAGCGGGGCATCAGGTTCCCCGAGGTCGAGCCCGGATCGGAGAAGGCGATCGAGTGGCCCTTGAGCTCGGCGACGGTCTGGATCGGGGAGCTCACCGGGACCCAGATCGCTGCGGTGTAGGTCACCGGCTTGCGGTTCTTGTCCGCGAAGACGGCGACCGGCTGCGCATCGGCGACCGAGTGGGCGAAGATGTAGCCGAGCGGCCCGAACTCGCCGACGTCGATCTTGCCGGCCTTCATCGCCTCGATCTCGTCGGTGTAGTTGTCGTTGATGATCAGATTGACCGGGCACTTCAGATCGGTCGACAGGTCGGTCGTGAGCGCCTGGTAGGCCGCGGTGAACTTCGCGCCGGAGTCGTAGGGCTCGACGCCGAAGTTCACGGCTCCGTCCGGGCAAAGATTCGTCACTCTCTTCGCAGCTGCAGCTGGCATGGCGGTCAGCGCGAACACCGCGAGAACTGCAAGGGCCGAAACGGTGAGCGCTGCCGCAAGTCGGCGATGCCTCATTGATGTGCTCCTCTCATGAACGGTTGCGATCGGGGCGACCCTACGACCACGCGCCCGGCAGGTGGGTTACGGATCCGTGACGAAGTGGCTGCAGCTCAGCCGCAGCGATTCTCGGAGGGCCGTGCGCGCTCTAGGGTGCCCGCCATGGGCGTCTGGAGCGAGTTCGACAGCGGACCCCGGCCGGAACAAGCGGTCAGGGTCAACGGTCGGCGCTACGCGAAGCCCCGCTCGAAGACCGCGGTGGTCTGCCTCGACGGCGTCGACCCCGACTATCTCACCGACGCCTTCGAGCGCCACCTCACGCCGAGGCTCGCCGAGCTCGTCGAGTCGGGCACGTACATCGGCGGCCTGTCGCAGCTGCCGAGCTTCACGAACCCGAACAACGTCTCGATCGTGACCGGCGTGACGCCCGATGTTCACGGCATCCCTGGGAATCACTACCGCGACCCGAGCGGCGAGGACGTCCAGCTCGACCGCGCGGAGTTCCTGCGCGCGCGGTCGATTCACGCCGCGTTTGCAGAGGCCGGCACCCGCGTGCTCGCCGTCACAACGAAGGAGAAGCTCCGGCTCCTGCTCGGCAACGACAACGTCCCGTGTGTCTCCGCCGAGCACGCCGACCGGCAGACGCTCCCCGGTCTCGACGGCTTCGCGTCGAGCGTCGTCTCGAGGCCGAAGCCGGACATCTACGACTGGGACTGCTCCCACTACGCGCTCGAGCTCGCACTCGAGCTCTCCCACCGGCTCGACGTCGAGCTGCTCTATGTCTCGCTCACCGACGCGGTGCAGCACGCCTGCGCCCCCGGGGAGGAGCTGAGCGACCGCTATCTCCGCCGGCTCGACGAGCTGGTCGGCGCCTACCTCGACCAGGGCTGGCGGCTCGGCCTCGTCGCGGACCACGGCATGAACGCGAAGGTCGATCGGGACGGCCGCCCGAACGTCCGCTATCTCGCAGACATCCTGGAGCAGGCCGGCGTGAAGAGCGCGCACGTCGTGCTGCCGATCACCGATCCATACGTCGTGCACCATGCGTCCCTCGGCTCCTGCTGCTGGGTGCACGTCGACGAGGACGAGCGAGAGGCGGCCAGGCGGGCCGTCGAGATCGTGGACGGGGTCGAGGAGGTGCTGGACCGCGCGGATGCCGCGCAGCGGTTCAAGCTCCCGCCCGACCGGATCGGCGACCTGATCGTCCTCGGGGATGCCTCGACGGTCTTCGGCACGCGGGCAGCCGACCACGATCTCTCCATGCTGCGCGGGCCGCTGCGATCGCACGGAGGACGCCACGAGCAGGAGATCCCGATCCTGCTCTCCGACGACCCGGGCGCCCGGCCCGGCGCGACGTTCACGAACGCCGACATCCACTCTCTCGTCCTCGGAGGCGCCTCATGACGATCTCGATCCCCAGCTACGAGCTGCCGTGCCTGATCGGCGGCGCCGAAGAGCACGGCGAGTCGCGTATCGACGTCGTCTATCCCTACACCGACGAGATCGTCGGATCCGCTCCGTCGCTCTCGCCGGACACGGTTCGCCGTGCACTCACGAACGCGGGGAACGCGCGGGTCTCGCTCGACCGCTACGAGCGGGCCCGCGTGCTGGAGCGCGTCGCCGACGCGATCGCCGAGGCGCGCGACGAGCTGGCCAACCTGATCACGTGGGAGTCGGGACTCTGCCTCGCCGACACCCACCACGAGGTCGCGCGGGCAACCGACGTCTTCCGCTTCGCGGCACGCGAGGCGCTCCGCGACGACGGCGAGCTGTACGCCTGCGACGTCTCTCCGAACGGCCGGCCGCGCCGTGCCTTCACGATGCGCGAGCCGGTACGGCTGGTCGCAGCGATCACGCCGTTCAACCACCCTCTGAACCAGGTCGCGCACAAGCTCGCACCCGCGATCGCCGCAGGCGCGCCGATCGTCCTCAAGCCGTCCGAGAAGACCCCGCTCGCGGCCCTCTGGCTTGCCCGGGTCGTGCTCGAAGCCGGCTTCCCCGCCGACGCGGTCGCGGTCGTCACCGGGGATCCCCGGCAGATCCTCGACGAGATGCTCTCACACGAAGCGGTCGAGGTCGTCGCGTTCACCGGCAGCGTCGCGGTCGGGCACGAGATCGCGCAGCGCGCCGGCTACCGGCGCACGCTGCTCGAGCTGGGCGGGAACGACCCGTTGATCGTGCTCGCCGACGCGGATCTCGAGGAGGCCGCCTCGCTCGCGGTGATCGGGGCGACGCGCAACAGCGGCCAGCGCTGCACGGCCGTGAAGCGGATCCTGGCCGACATGGCGATCGCAGACGAGCTCGTCGAGCGGATCGACTTCGAGCTCGCGGCCCTGCGCGTCGGCGACCCGTTCGACCCGTCGACCGACGTCGGCACGCTGATCGACGAGGAGGCCGCGCTCGTCGTCGAGCGCCGTGTCGTGGGCGCAATCGCCCACGGAGCGACGCTTCTGCGCGGCGGAGAGCGGAGCGGCGCGCAGATCATCCCGCCGCTGCTCGACAACGTCTCGCCGGAGACCGAGCTCGTTCGCGAGGAGACGTTCGGCCCCGCCGTTCCGGTGATCCGGGTCGACGGCCTGCTCGACGCGATCCAGGTCGCAAACGGCACGCGCTTCGGCCTCTCTGCCGGCGTCGTGTCGAACGACCTCTCGTCGATCATGCGCTGCGTCAAGGAGCTCCGCTGCGGAACGGTGAACGTCCGCGAGATCCCCGGGTTCCGAACCGAGCAGACTCCGTTCGGAGGCATCAAGGCATCCGGTCTCGGCGCCAAGGAAGGCGTCGTCGAAGCAATCCGCGCGCTGACGACGACGAAGCTCGTCACGCTCCCGTGGGCCTAGTGCACCCGTCGGTTCACCGCCTTGCGACCGGCACGCCCCAGCACCGCAACCCCGGCAGTCCCGCGCCGGAGCTAGCGTCGTCCTCGCACGTCCCTCCCGTTGCACCGAGAGAGGCCGCGGCCGTCCCTTGTGGTCGGGGGCTGCCGCGCCTCTCTCGGCTTCACCCGGGTCTCGGCTTCACACGGGGGCCGCTGCGGCGAGCCGGGCGTTGAGACAGAGCGCAGCAACCGCGGGTAACGATCTCGGAAAGATCCGGGAGCGGCCCCGGTGGTTAGCGGCGGCGGCGGCGCTGGCCAGAGGACCGCTGCTGCTGCGCCGGCCGCTCGACGACCATGCCCGACGCGGCGAACTGGGCGCCGTGGCCGAGACGCGCGGCCAGCCGGCTGACGTCACCGCGCTGCTCGGGAAGCACGAGCGTGATGCCCGTTCCGCTCCGGCCTGCACGGCCCGTGCGGCCGACACGGTGGACGTAGTCGGTGTCACCGTGCGGCGGATCGAAGTTGATCACGTGCGTGATGTCGTCGACATCGAGCCCGCGGGCGGCGACGTCGGTGGCGACGAGCGTCGAGACGCGACCGGTCTCGAACTGCGAGAGGGCGCGCTCGCGCTGGTTCTGCGAGAGGTTCCCGTGCATCGCGACCGCCGGGATGTTGTGCTGGCGATCGAGCTTGCGGGCCAGCTTGTCGGCCCCGTGCTTCGTGCGGACGAAGACGAGCGCAAGCCCGCGCTCGACGTCGAGCTGCTCGATCAAGCGGCTGAGCTTGTCGTCGGGCGTGACGGCGACGAACGTGTGCTCGACCTCACCGCGCTGCGCCTGGGGAGGGAGCTCGGCCCGGATCCGCGACGCGGTCGTCGTGTATGCGCGGGCGAGGTCTGCGACGGCGCCGTCCAGCGTTGCCGAGAAGAGCATCGTCTGCCGGTTCGCCGGGACGCTGCGCAGGATGCGGTCGACCTGCGGCTTGAAGCCCATGTCGAGCATCCGGTCTGCCTCGTCGAGGACGAGCACGCTCACCTTGGCGAGATCGACCAGGCGGCGTTCGATCAGATCCTGGAGCCGGCCGGGCGTTGCGACGAGGATGTGCGCGTCCTTCGCCTTGCGGGCCTGCGGCATGACCGACGTGCCGCCGTAGACGGTTGCGACGCGCAGCTTCTTCGCGGTGGCGAGCGGACGGAGGTCTGCTGCGACCTGCGTCGCGAGCTCTCGCGTCGGGACGAGGACGAGCGCACCGGGCTGTGCATTGGAGCCCGCCAACCGTTCAATGAGCGGCAGGCCGAAGGCGAGTGTCTTGCCGGAGCCCGTCGGCGCCTCGGCGACGATGTCGAGCCCGGCAAGAGCATCTGGAAGGACGAGGTTCTGGATTGCAAAAGGTTCGTTGATGCCGCCGGCGGCGAGAACGGCCGCAACGGGCGAGCTGACGCCAAGCGCCTGGAAAGACTGGGACACGATGTTCGACTCCTTGTTTTCGAGCAGGGTTTCGAGATGCAACTGACTCGAATCGCCTGAAAAGGAGGAACGAGAAGCAGATCTCCACGGGACCCGATTGGTCTCCGTGAAAACCACGGTAGCAGCCTCTAGGGTGCTTCCGCTTTCCGGTAGTAGTCCCGCCAGATCAGCCGGTACACGGGCACGGCCTGCGGGATCGAGCGGACTCCCGGGATGAACGGGAGCCCGACGAAGGCGATCGAGAGGAGCGCCATGATCGCCCAGACCTGCGCATCGGCGTTGTCGGAGGTTGCGAACGGCGGGATCTGGTACCAGAAGGTGTAGAGCCAGAGCCACGCCTGGCCGGGGTAGTTCCCGGTCTCGTTCATCATCCCCCACTGGCTGCCGAGCAGGTTCTGCTGGGTGGCGACGTCCTCCAGGTAGCTGCCGTCCGAGAGGAACAGCACCGACTTCGTGAAGTTGGTCTGGTAGAAGCGCGCCGTCGAGAGGAGCGCGCCGTCGAGGGCGCCGCTCCGCGCCATCTTGAGCAGGTTGCCCATCAGAAGCGGCACCGGCCCGTAGCGGAAGGCGCCCGAGGGGAATGGCCCCTTGGCGAATGCGGCCGCAACCGCGCTCGTCCAGGCCCGCTGGGTCGCGGGAGACGCCGTGACGTAGGTGTGGAGAGCGGCGCGCAGCGGCGGGTTGGTCTGCGCCTCGATCGACAGCGGCTCGAGCACGAAGGCGTTGGCGGTGTTGATCGGAATCTGCACGCCGAGCGCGCGCTCGATCGACAACCCGCCGATGATGTTCTGGCCGGCGCCGGCGACATGGGTGTACGGCGGGCCGTAGGTCGCGACGCCGCTCGTGCCGTCGAGCTCGGCCAGCGCAGTGTTCAGGAAGTCCTGCGGCGCCTTGATCGACCAGCTCGAGACCGTGACCGGCTTGTCGTCGGGAGAGGAGAAGACCGCAGCGAGCAAGATCGTCAGCAGACCGACGACGACGAGCGCGATCACCGCTTCCTTCACCAGGTCGTAGCGGCGCGTGGCGCCGGTCCACGGAAGCGCCGGGTCCGGTCGCCGTGGGTAGCCGGCGGCGCTCACGGCTCCTCTCCGCGGGCGGGCAGCGGCGGGCAGACGCCGGTGCGGCGAACGAGCAGGACGTGAAGCCCGATCAGCGCCGCGATGCCGAGCGGAAGCAGGACGATGTGCCACATCAGCATCTGGCCGAAGTTGAGGACGTTGAAGAAGGAGCCGATCCCTGCCGCGTTCAGGCCGTCCTTCGCCTGCCCCCCGATCCACTGCGAGTCGAAGTTCTGCTGGGAGAGATAGCCGGTGAACGCCGTCCCGATCGAGACGAGGAAGGACACGGCGCCCGTCATCCACGTCAGGGCGCGGTTTCCGCGCCAGGCGGCCATGAAGAACTTGCCCCAGAGGTGGACGACCATGAAGAAGAAGAAGAGCTCCGTGCTCCAGAGATGCATGCTGTTGAAGAAGTGGCCGACGCCGGAGGTGTGCCACCAAGCGGGCCCGGCCAGCGCGAGCACGCAGCCCGAGCCGACAATGACCGCAAACGCCGCCAGCGTCAGCACGCCGAAGACGTAGATCCACGACGAGACGTACGCGGGCTGCGTGTCGGGCAGAAGCTTGTCGGGCGGCAGCGCCGCGACGGCGGCGTCGCGCACCCGGCCGGTCCAGGTCGGGGGATCGGCCTGGGCGCTCACGAGTCGTCCCGATCTCGCGGGAACGGGATCGCGATCGCGAGCACGAAGAGCGCGATCATCGCGAGGATCACGACCAGATTCGCGACCGAGATCAGGAACCAGCCGCTGTGGAAGTAGTGCGGCCGACCGTTGAGACTGATGATCGCTGCGAGGAGAACCGTCACGTCCCGACCTTCCAGTTGTTGGCGAGGCGTCCGGCCACAACTATACGCGGGGTCCCGGCTGCCATCGTGTTGCTGGTGAAAGACTCGGAGCGGCGCCGCAAGCAGCGCCGCTCCGAGCTTGCCGTCTAGCTCCCTAACTACCCGCCGATTTCTCGGGTCGGGTTCCTGGCGGTGTCGACGTTCATGGAGAGGAGGTGCCCCATGCCTCGTTCCGCACGGCGACGGTCACGGTTGCCGTACCAGTTGTCCGGGCTGCGGTTGTGACCAGCTTTCGAATCTCGAGTCCTCCCAAACATGCAAGAAACGAGGCGATGTCGCCGACCGGGAGTTGCGGTCGACAGTCTCCAACCCACGCTCCTTGAGGGAGGACGTTCTCTTCGGCGCAAGGGCTGCGCGCCGTTTCGGAATCCTACACACGAGCGCGCGCCCCCGTCACATGCTGTTCACGCAGCGTGCACAGAGACGAAATCGGGGTGCACTATCGTCCTTCACGTGGATCCGGTCAGATGAGCCTGGCGGCTGCGGTGACCACGCAGACCTAGTCGCCCGGGTGAGGGAAACGGTGACACACACAACCGAATGAGCGACCTCCGATGGGCCCCCGCAACCTCCCCGCGGGGGCCCATCAACCCCGTTCGGCTGAGGTCATGGGCACTCACGCTCCGGCCGAGCAAGGCGGGCGCGATCGTCATCGCGAGCGCGGGGACAGTGACTAGAGCGCCGACGAGAGGCGCGCTGCCGAGCGTCGCCAACCTGAGCACCGCGGCTTGTGACAGATGCTGCTAGCGGAGAATCCCGGTGTGCCCGAGCGAATAGCGTCCCGGCTGCGGCCAGACGCAGAGCCCGTGCGGGCCGCTCCCGACCGGGATCTTCGCGAGCAGCTTGCCGTTCGCCGTCGAGATCGCGTAGACGACGCCGCTGTAGCGGCCCGAGAGCCACAGCACCTTGCCGTCGGCCGAGACCCCGCCCATGTCGGGGCTGCCGCCGCCCGGGATCCACCACTTCGCGACCACCTTCCGCGTCCGGAAGCTGACGACGGAGATCGACCCTTCGCTGCGGTTCGTGACGTAGAGGAGCTTCGAGTTGCGGCTCGGATACAGACCGTGCGTCCCGCGGCCGGTCGGCAGGAAGCCGATCACCTTCAGGCTGGCGCCGTCGATCTCCCAGAGCCCGTTCGCGTGCATGTCCGCGACGTAGAAGACCTTGCCGTCGGGTGAGAGCTTGACGTCCTGCGGCATCCCCATCGAGCCGTCGGGAAGGTTCAGGACGCCGACGACCCTCTCCTGCGCGACGTTGACCTTCACGAGCTGCCCGGAGAACTCGCAGCTCGCGATCAGGTAGCTGCCGTCGGCGGAGAAGTCCATGTGGTCGACGCCCGAGCACGGCACCGGAACGGAACGGTGCAGGCGGAACGTCTGCGCGTTGCGGAAGTCGAGCCGGTGCAGCCGCTCTGCGACGACGATCGCGTACCGGCCGTTCGGGGTGAAGTACATGTTGTACGGGTCGTCGACCGGGATCGGCGTGCCGGGCTTCCCCGTCCGCGGATTGATCGGGGTGAGGCTGTTGCCGAGATCGTTCGTGACGTAGAGCGTCTTCAGATCCCAGGCCGGCACGACGTGCTGTGGCAGCGTGCCGACAGCGAAGTGCTCGACGATCTTGTAGGTCTTCGGGTCGATCACGTCCACCGTGTTGCTCTCGCTGTTCGGAACGTAGATCCGCGGCAACGCCAGCCGGGCGACCGGCGAGAGCATGTTCGACCCGTCGTGGGCGTAGACGTCGATCGGCTTTCCCGTCGCCGTGGAGCGGACCGGCGCGACCACCGACGTCACGGTCAGCACATTCACCGTCGCCTGGGTCGCGACGGCGTCGCGACCGCCGACGACCAGGATGCGAGCCCCGAGCGGGGCCGCGGACAGATCCGAGCGAGACGCCCGAAGCGTCCCGGCGACGCGGATCTGCTTGGTCGCGACGTCGATCGCGACGATCCGGTCGGTCGGGGTGTCGAGCAAGGCGCCGCGGCCCCCGATCACGTAGGCGACGGAGCCGATCGCCGCTGCGGCCGCGTGGGTAGTCGGCGCGGCAAGCGTCCCGATTCGCAGGACGTGACCCGTGCCCGGGACGAACTCGAGCACCGCGCTGCTCGCGGTCCCGTCCTCGAGCGATCCGCCGGCGATCACGAGCCGCCCGGCAGCGGCCGTGACCGCCGCGTACCGAACCGGTTGGGGAAGGTGGGCGACGATGCGCGCGGGCCGGCCGGGAGTGAAAGCGACGATCGTGTCGAGCCAGCGCGTGCCGGTGTAGCCGCCGACGACGTAGGCGGTGCCGCCGATCGCGGCGGCGGACGAGTCCGAGCTCGCGGCAGGCAGATGCCCGATCACGCCGGCTTGCCCCGTCGCCGGATCGACCCGCACGATCTCGTCGAGCTGGGCGACTCCGTTGCCGCCGCCGAAGAGGTAGACGGAGCCACCGATCGCGGCCGCCGCGGTGTCGTGACGAGCCGACGGCAGATGGCCGATCAGCCGCGAGCCCGAGGCGGTTGCGGCGAGGATCTGATCCGTCGAGGTGTCCGCAGCCGTCAGGCCGCCGAGGAGGATGACGCGGCCGCCGACCGAAGCTGCGGCCGCGTCCTGAACGGGAGCCCCGAGCGGAGGCGCGGCGCGTTCGACCAGCCGCGTCACGTGCCGCACCGGCTTGGCGAGAGCGGTGGCCGGAGATGCTGTCGTGGTGCTCGAGGCGGTGCTGGTCGACGAGCCGCCGTGGCCCGTCAGGAGCAGCACGGCGGCCACGACCGCGATCACGAGCGCGAACGGCACGAGCCTGCGTCTCACGAGGGCCTCAATGCCGCCAGTGCTGCCACGGGCCGGCGAGCGGGAGTGTCAGCAGCGCGACGACGAGCCCGGCGGCCAGCGCCCCGGCCACGAGCACGTAGCGGAGCGCGACCCCGGCGACTCGATGACGCCCGAGATCCGCCAGCACATGTCGGGCCGCCCGGACGGCGTAGACCAGAACGTGAATCGACATCGCGGCGAACCATACGAGGAAGCTCGCCTTGTGCAGCCCGAGCAGCAGGCCCCGGCCCGGCCCGATCACGATCAGCCCGACACCCGTCCCGAAGAGCGTCAGCGTCGAAAGCACGAGGATCGGAGCGACGAAGAGGCGCATCAGCGGCGCCGGCGGCCCCCGGCGGACGTACTCGGGGCTCCGGCTGTAGTAGCGCGCAGCGCGATAGCCCGTGCTTCCGAGCTTCAGGGCAACGGGCCCGAGCAGCAGCATCCCGATGAAGACGTGAACCGTGAGCAGGCTGCGCAGGACGGGAATCGTCGCCCCCTCGATCGCCAGCAGGACGATCAGCACGGCCCCGGCTACCGAGGTCAGGCGGTCGTTCCCGGTCGCGCCGGCCCCGAAGCGCCGTTTCGCCCGGTGTGAGACCGCTACCGCATGCCGCGTCCGAGGTCGCTCTTGCGTCTCCATCTGCCGCTAGTTCAGCGAAGGGAGATGAGACAGCGATGAGTCCCGGCTCATCGCTGTCTCATGCGCACGCGCGACAATGCTTTCGTGCGTGTCCTCGTCGTGGAAGACGAACCCAAGATGGCCGAGCTCCTGAAACGGGGGTTCGGCGAAGAAGGCCATGCCGCGGACATCGCGCCGAGCGGCGAGGAGGCCCTCTGGATGGCGACCGCCGCCTATTACGACGCGATCGTCCTCGACGTGATGCTGCCGGGAATCGACGGCTTCGCCACCTGCCGCGAGCTTCGCGCCAAGGGCATCTGGACGCCGGTGCTGCTCCTCACCGCGCGGGACGCCGTCGCCGATCGCGTCGCCGGCCTCGACACCGGCGCCGACGACTATCTCGTGAAGCCGTTCTCGTTCTCGGAGCTGCTCGCGCGCCTGCGGGCGCTCGTGCGCCGCGCCCCGGCGGAGCGCCCGACCACCCTCGTCGTGGACGATCTGCGCCTCGACCCGGCGTCCCGGCAGGCCTGGCGCGGAGATGTCGAGCTTTCGTTGACGGCGAAGGAGTTCGCGCTCCTCGAGCTGCTGATGCGCCATGCCGGCGAAACGCTCTCGCGCGTCCAGATGCTCGACGGCGCGTGGGACATGGCCTTCGAGAGCCGGTCGAACATCATCGACGTCTACGTCCGCTATCTGCGGGCGAAGATCGACCGCCCGTTCGGCCGGGAGTCGCTCGAGACGGTGCGGGGCCACGGTTACCGCCTGCGCAAGTCGCCGTGAGCTCGCTCCCGATCCGGATCCGCCTGACGTTGCCGTTCGCGCTTGCGATGGCCGGCGTGCTCTTCGCGATGGGGGTGTTCGTCTACTTCCGGGTCAGCAACGCGCTCCTCTCGACCATCGATCAGAACCTCCACGCGCAGATGTCCGAGTCGGAGGGGCATCTCCGCAGCGGGGGCCGGGAGCTGATCGACCGGGACACGGCCGCAGGCCCGACGGTCGCCCAGCTGCTCTCGGCCGACGGCACGGTCCTGCTGTCCATGCCGACCCACCGGACGCCGCTCCTCTCAACCGCCGATCGCCGCAAGGCGCTCGCCGGCCACGCGGTCTGGCGCTCCGGGTCGCTGCCCAAGCTGACGGACGACTGGCGGCTGCTGGCCGAGCCGGTGACCCTGTCCACGGGCCGGGGCGTCCTCGTGATCGCCCGGTCGCTGAAGGACCGGGAGGACTCGCTGCACCGCCTGGCCCGCGAGTTCCTGCTCAGCGGGCCACTTGCGCTCCTGCTCGCGATCGGCGCCGGTTACGGCCTCGCGGCTGCAGCGTTGCGCCCGGTCGAGGCGATGCGACGCCGCGCCGCGGCGGTGACCGCGGCCACGCCCGGGCAGCGACTGCCGGTGCCGAAGAGCCACGACGAGATCTCTCGCCTGGCCGAGACGCTGAACGACATGCTCGACCGCCTCGAGGCGGCGTTCGAGCACGAGCGGCGCTTCCTCGCCGACGCGAGCCATGAGCTGCGCACCCCGCTCGCGCTGATGCGCACCGAGCTCGAGCTGGCCCTGCGGCGGCCACGGACGCACGCGGAGCTCGTCGCGGCGCTCCGGTCGGCCTCGGAGGAGACGGAGCGGATGACCCAGCTTGCGCAGGACATCCTGCTGATCGCCCGCTCCGACCAGGAAGGGATCCCGATCCGCCGCGAGCCCGTCGAAGCCTCCGCGATCCTCGACCGGATTGCCAGCCGGTTCGAGCCGCGGGCGGCCGAGCTCGGCCGTTCCGTCTCGGTCACGCCGTCCGCCGAGATCGTGCTCGACGTCGACCCGGCGCGCGTCGAGCAGGCGATCGGCAACCTCGTCGATAACGCGCTGGCCCACGGCAGGGGCCCGGTCAGCCTGTACGCCCAGCGGTCGAACGGGACGGTCGAGCTGCACGTCGCCGACGAGGGTGACGGCTTTCCACCCGGATTCGCGGAGCGGGCCTTCGATCGTTTCAGCCGTGGCAACGAGGGCCGCGGGCCCGGCGGGACCGGACTCGGGCTCGCGATCGTCGAGTTGATCGCGCGGGCTCATGGCGGCAGCGCCGCGGTCGCCAACCGCGAGGGCGGCGGGGCCGACGTCTGGATCACGGTGACGTCGCACACAAGCCTCGACGACTAGCCCGCGTTCATCGCCGCTTCATCTCGGTTCGGCACCCTCGGAGGGCGATGAGCCGAGATCCCCATCACGTTCGAGGTGCAGCACGAGCGCGCGATCTCGCAACCGGGCGGCTCCGCCAGTTGACGCTCGGCGCCGCCGCACTCGCGGTTGCAGGCGCCGGCGGCCTCGCGAGCTACGCCGCGTCCTCGACGCCGGGACGGAAGAGCGCGCAGGCGTCGAGGGCGACGACTCGAGCACACGCGATCCACGGGGTGCCGCCGGTGCCGGCTCCGACGGCGACCGTCACCATCGATTCGCCGGCGCCGACACCCACGCCGGCGCCGTCGGCCCAGCCTGTCGCGTCGGTTGCCCCACCCGTCGTCGTCTCCGGTGGGTCATGAGCACCGTCCTCTCGAGAACGGTTCGTGCTCTTGGGACGACAGCCGTGGTCGCAACCTCCGAGCCCGGCGCGCTCGACGAGGCACGATCGCTCCTGATCCCGAAGCTCCGCGCGGTCGATCTGGCCTGCAGCCGGTTCCGCGACGACTCGGAGCTGGTCGCGCTCAACCGGTCGTCCGGGGTGCCGGTCACGGTGAGCGCCGCCCTCTGGGAAGCCGTCGAGGTCGCTCTTCGCGTTGCCTGGATGACCGGCGGGCTCGTCGACCCGACGCTCGGGCGTCCCCTGCGCCTCGCAGGCTACGACCGCACCTTCAGCCGCGTGCTCCTGCGCGACGGGCAACTCGTTCGGCCCTCGTTCGAGCCGGGCGGCACCTGGCGTGACGTCGAGCTCGACGCCGCCCGCCGGACGATCTGCGTGCCGCAGGGAGTCGAGCTCGACCTCGGCGCGACCGCCAAGGCTCTCGTCGCCGACCAGGTCGCCGTCGCCGCGGCGAACGCCACCGGCTCGGGTGTCCTCGTCGGCCTCGGAGGCGACATCGCCGTCGCCGGGGAGGCTCCCGACGGTGGCTGGCCGATCCGGATCGCCGAGGACCACCGGGCGCCGCTGGACACGAACGGGCCGACCGTCGCGATCGTCGCCGGCGGCCTGGCCACCTCGAGCACGCAGGTGCGCCGGTGGGAGACCGCAGCCGGGATGGTTCATCACATCCTCGATCCTCGAACCGGCCGGCCCGCCGCGGGCGGTTGGGTGACGGTCTCCGTCGCCGCGGCATCGTGCGTCGATGCGAACGCTGCGAGCACGGCGGCGATTCTGCTGGGCGAGCGCGCACCGAGCTGGTTGGAGAAACGGCACCTCGCAGCCCGGCTCGCCGGAAGCGACGGCCCGGTCGTACTGGCCGGTTCCTGGCCTGCGGACACGGCGGCTGCGGCATGACAGGCCTCGTCGGGGCGGCATCGGCCTCCCCGAGCGCCTTCTGGTACCTGACGCGCGGTTCCGGGATCGTGACGCTCGTGCTCCTGACGGTGAGTGTCTCCCTCGGAGTCCTCACGTCCGTCCGCTGGCGCAGCAGAGGCGTCCCCCGCTTCGTCGTCGCGGGCCTGCACCGCAACCTGACGCTGCTGGCGGTCGTGTTCCTTGCGCTCCACGTCGGCACGACGATCGCGGACGGGTTCACGCCGATCGGCGTGAAGGACGTCTTCATCCCGTTCGTCGCCGCCTACCGCCCGTTCTGGCTGGGGCTCGGCGCCCTCTCGACAGACCTCCTGGCCGCGGTGATCGTGACGAGCCTCCTGCGCGCACGGTTCGGCTTCCGGACCTGGCGGACGGTGCACTGGCTCGCCTACGCGTCGTGGCCGCTCGCTCTCCTGCACTCGCTCGGGACGGGAAGCGACGCGCGTCTCAGCTGGATGGCCGCGCTCGGCCTCGCGTGTGTCGCCGCCGTCACGTTCTCCGCCCTCGTCCGCGTGGGCTACGGCGGGGGAAGTGTCCGCGTCCGTTCCGCCGGCGGGATCGCAGCGTTGGTTGTGCCCGTCGCCTTGATCGTCTGGTACCAGGGCGGCCCCGCCCGTCACGGCTGGGCGGCGCGAGCCGGGACACCGGCCGCGATCCTCCAACCCCACACGGTGGCGGTGAGCCTGCGGCGTGCGCAACCCCCCGTGCCGAAGCTTCCCGCAACGTTCAACGCCCGACTGAGCGGGCGCATGACGCAGTCCGGGCCCGACGCCGGCGGCCTGATCGGAGTGAGGATCGACGCCGCGGTCCAGGGGCGGGTGCAGGGGAAGATCCGTCTGGTGCTCCGCGGGGATCCGACCGAGGGAGGCGGCGTCTCGATGACCGCGAGCGGGGTTGCGTTCGCTGCGTCAGGGGTGCCGGCCGTCTACGAAGGGAGCATCGTCGGACTGAACGGCGACCTGGTGGTCGCGAGGGTCTCGGCTCCCGAGGTCGGCTCGGTCGAGCTCCGCCTCTCCCTCCGCCTCAACGCGAGCACGGGCGCCGTGAGCGGCCGGATCCACGGCGTCTCGTCTCGACGGGCGCAATGAGCGCGCAGACCTCTGCCCGCACCGTTCCGGCCCGCCTGCTCGCAGGGGCCAGGTCGAGCGGTGCCGTCCCGCTGGCCGACCACCTTCGGCGCTACGCGCCCATTCTCGAGGGTCCTGCCGAGACACGGAGAGGAGTTGATCGCGGCGATCGAGCAGAGCGGCCTGACGGGCCGCGGCGGTGCCGGCTTCCCGACCGGACGCAAGCTCCGAGCGGTCGCGGGGGAGCGCCGGCGGCCCGTCGTCGTCGTGAACGGCCTCGAAGGGGAGCCCGTGAGCGACAAGGACAAGGTGCTGCTCAGGTATCTGCCGCACCTCGTCCTCGACGGTGCCGTCGCCGCGGCGAGGGCCGTGGGGGCACGAGAGGCGACGATCGCGGTCGCGCGAACCGCAAAGCGCGAGCGGGCCGCGGTCGCGGGAGCGCTGAAGGAGCGCGAGCGCCACGGAGGGGACGGACGCGTGACGCTCCGCCTCGTCGCCGTGCCGGATGGCTTCGTGAGCGGCGAAGAGACGGCGCTGGTCAGCGCCTTGAACGGCGGTGCGTCGAAACCGACGTTCACGCCGCCCCGGCCGTACGAGCGGGGCATCGGCGGAGCGCCGACGCTCTTGCAGAACGCCGAGACGATGGCGCACATCGCGCTGATCGCGCGCTTCGGGCCCGCGTGGTTCCGCGAGCTCGGCACCGCCGACGAGCCCGGCTCGACCCTCGTGACGATCGCGGGCGCCGTTCGGCGTCCCGGCGTCTACGAGGTTGCGCTCGGGACGTCGTTCCCGGCGATCGTCGCCGACGCCGGTGGCGTGACCGAGGCGCCGCGGGCGTTTCTCGTCGGCGGCTACTTCGGCACCTGGGCAAACGCGGACGACATCGCCCGGCTCTCCCTCCTCAACTCCGACCTCCGCACGGTCGGCGCGGCACTGGGAGCGCGTTCTCTCGTCGTCTTTCCCGGCTCGGCGTGCGGCGTGGCGGAGTCGGCACGCGTCGCGCGCTACCTGTCCGACGAAAGCGCCGGCCAGTGCGGCCCCTGCGTGCACGGCCTGGAGGCGATCGCGGGCGGGCTCGAGCGGCTCGGCCGCCTCGAGCCGGGCGACCCGCGAGGCGACCTGGCGCGCTGGGTCGAGCTCGTGCGCGGGCGTGGCGCCTGCCACCATCCGGACGGCGCCGCGCGTTTCGTGTCCAGCATGTTCAGCGTCTTCGAGGACGAGGTCGAGCACCATCTCCGCCATCGCAGCTGCAGCCGCACCACCCGCAGGGTGCTGCCGTTGACCACCCGTGCCGGGACACGCGCGTGAAGACGATCGCCCTGCGCGTGAACCCGATCACCTGCGTCGGTCACGGACTGTGCGCAGAGCTGCTCCCCGAGCGAATCGCAATCGACGAATGGGGCTATCCGATCGTCGAGCCCGGGCCGGTTCCGAGCCAGCTCGAGAAGCACGCCCGGAAGGCCGCCGCGGCCTGTCCGACGCTCGCGCTGCTGCTCCAGCGCAGCGACACGAGGGGCCGGCCCTAGCGTCTTCTTCAGACGATTCTAAGCCGGTTCTAATGCTCCACTCATGCCGGAACCACACACTCCTCGGATGGAGACGAGCCTGCCGTCCGACGGTCGCACCTACAGCCTCGCCTACGGCGTAGGCGAGCGTCCTAACCGCGAGCGGCTCACTGTTGCGGGACTCTGGCTCGTCGCCGGCGGGAACGCCGTCGCGATCGTCTGGCTCTGGTACCACGGCGGCAACATCACGGCAGTTCACTCGACAGGGGAGCTGCTCACGAGCATCGCGCGGATCACGGGCCTGCTCGGCGCCTACTCCGCGCTCGTCCAGGTGCTGCTGCTCGCGAGGCTTCCTGCGCTGGAGCGAAGGGTCGGCTTCGACCGGCTGACGGTCTGGCACCGCTGGAACGGCCACGCCTGCCTCTACCTGATCCTCGCGCATGTCGTCTTCTCGGTGCTCGGCTACGCCTCGATGGACCGCTTCACGGTCCAGAAGGAGATCTCGACGATGATCTGGGGCGGCGTCTACCCGGGGATGATCCTGGCGACGATCGCCACCTTCCTCTTCGTCGCCGTCGTCGTCAGCTCGATCGTGGTCATCCGGCGCCGCCTTCGTTACGAGACGTGGTACCTCGTCCATCTCACCGTCTATGCCGCGATCGCGCTCAGCTGGTTCCACGAGATCCCGACCGGCAACGAGCTCGTGCTCGACAAGCCGGCGCAGTACTACTGGAACAGCCTCTTCCTCGCGACGCTCGTCCTGCTGCTCGTGTTCCGCATCGGCGAGCCAGCGCGCAACGCGTTTCGCTATCGCCTGCAGGTCGCAGAGGTCGTGACCGAGGCACCCGGAGTCGTCTCGCTGCGGATCGCCGGCCGCGGCCTCGACCGCCTGAACGCGCGTGCGGGGCAGTTCTTCCTCTGGCGCTTCCTCTCGCGCCGCGATTGGTGGAGGTCGCATCCGTTCTCGCTCTCCGAAGCTCCGGACGGGCGCTCCTTCAGGATCACGGTCAAGAACCTCGGCGACTTCACGAGCCGGATCGGCGAGATCGCCCCCGGCACGCGGGTCGTGGCCGAGGGGCCGTTCGGCGTCTTCACCGACCGCTTCCGCCGCCGTCAGAAGGTCGTCCTGATCGCCGGCGGGATCGGGATCACGCCGGTGCGCGCGCTCGTCGAGGAGATCCGCGGCGAGCTGGTGGTCATCTACCGCGTGCTCGCCGAAAGCGACGTCGTCTTTCGGGACGAGCTCGAACGGCTCGCCGCCGAGCGCGGCTTCGCGCTGCACATCGTCGTCGGCGACCACAGGACAGACGAAGGGCGCGACCATCTCTCGCCCGCCCATCTGCTCGAGCTCGTTCCCGACCTCGCCGATTGCGAGGTGTATGTCTGCGGCCCACCGGCGATGGCAGACGCGCTCGCCGCGAACGTTGGCCGCACAGCTGTTCCATCCCGCCACGTCCACATCGAACGATTCGCCCTTTGAAAGGAGGGAGCCCGATGCGTAAGACGCTCACTGTTGCACTCACGGTCATCGTTCTCGCCATCCCCACGCTCGACGGCGTCGCCGTAGCGCGGGCAGCTACGAGACTCGCGCAGGCAAAGAAAGTGGTGACGAAGACCTTCACCGGGACAACCGGCCAGGCCGATCGGTGGGGAACGGTCACGGTGAACCTGAAGGTCCAGATCACGAAGGTCGGTACGAAGGTGACACGCAAGTACCTCGACCTCGGAGGCAACTTCACCTACCACACGAGCCGCTCGCAATTCATCATGTCGCAGTCGCTGCCGCAGCTGCGCCAGGAGTTCCTCACGGCCCAGAGCCCGAACGTCTCGCTGATCTCGGGGGCGACCTACACGAGCCAGGCGTTCGAGCAGTCGCTCCAGTCGGCGATCCTGAAGGCAAACGCATGACCGTGACGGAATCCATCCTCCCGGGCGTCCGCCGGGTCGAGCACCTCATGGGGATGCCGATCATCGTCGACGTCAGGGACGACGGCTTCATGGCACGTGACCTCGACCCGGTGTTCGAATGGCTCACCTGGGTCGATGCGACGTTCAGCACGTTCAAGCCGGAAAGCGAGATCAGCCGCCTGAACCGCGGCGAGCTGACCCTCGACGACGTGGACCCGGAAGTGCGCTCCGTGCTCGAGCGCTGCGAGGAGCTGCGCGTCGAGACCCTCGGGTACTTCGACGTGCGGGCCGCCTCGCCCGGCCTGACCGACCCGTCAGGGCTCGTGAAGGGCTGGTCGGTCGACCGCGCCGCCGCGCTCCTCGACCGCGTGGGCGGCCACAACTACTCGATCAATGCCGGCGGGGATGTCCGGCTCTCGGGCCGGGCCGTCCCCGCCTTCGAGTGGCGGGTCGGAATCCAGCATCCGCTCCTCCGTGACAAGCTCGCCGGCGTCGCCGCACTCTGCAACGGGGCGGTTGCCACCTCGGGCGCCTACGAGCGCGGCGAGCACGTGCTCGATCCTCACACCCACACGCCGCCGGACGGCGTTCTCTCCGTCACGATCGCGGGGCCGGACCTGGCGACCGCCGACGCCTACGCCACCGCCGCCTTCGCCATGGGTGCCGCGGGGCCCGAATGGACCGCCCGCCTTCGAGGCTACGAGGCGCTGACGATCCTGGCCGACAACCGGGTGCTCTCGACGCGCGGCTTCCCGCACGCCCGCGACGCGGTTTCTCTCTAACGGCTAGGCCGCAGTGCTCGCCGCAACCTGAGGCGGCAGCTCGAACAGGTAGCCGACGCTGCGCACCGTCTTGATCCGCGCCGCCTGCTCCTGGCCGAGCTTTGCGCGCACCCGGCGGATGTGGACGTCGACCGTCCTCGCGCCTCCGTAGTAGTCGTACCCCCAGACCCGCTTCAGTAGCGCCTCGCGCGAGAAGACGCGGTTCGGGTGGGTCATCAGGAACTTCAGCAGCTCGTATTCCATGTAGGCGAAGCCGACGGAATGCCCGTCGATCGTGACCTGGTACTTCGCCAGGTTCAACTCGAGCGACCCGGCCCGCACGACCGAGGTGTCGTCGGTGCCGACGATGTCCTGCGTCGCGCGGGCAACTCGCACCTCGAGCTCGGCGACCGAAAACGGCCGCACGAGCAGCTCGTACGCAGTGGCGAGCCCCGGGTAGCGCCGCAGGTGCTCGGGCTCGACGACGAGCAGCACGCCGACGTCGTCGAGCTCCTGGGCGTCGCTGATCCGATCGAAGAGCTCGCTCGGCAACGGCTCGCCCGGCCCGGCGACGACTGCGGCGAGCGACGGCCGCCGCGGCGAGCGGTCGTGCCCGGCGGGCATGAGCGGCTGGCCCGTCCCGAGATAGTGGGGGGCAAACCCGAGCTCCGCGAGCGCAGTGCTGAGGTCGGCAACGGTCGCCTTGCTCTGCGCGTAGACCCAGACGTCGTGCATGCCTAGAGCAACCCCGGAAAGACTTTCCGCTCGTGGTCGGTGACGACGGTGCGGTAGGCGTGCCACTCGCTGCGCTTGTTGCGCACGAACCAGGCGAAGAGCTGCTCGCCGAGCACCTCGCGCGCAAGCTCGGAGCCCTCGAAGGCGTCGAGCGCCTCGCCGAGGTCGGCCGGCAGCCGCTCCTGCGTCCCGAGCTGGTCGGGATCGAGCTCCGCTTGCAGCTCGTAGCCGCCCTCGATCCCGCGCAGGCCGGCGGCGCAGATCAGCGCCAGCGCGAGGTACGGGTTGCAGGCGCCGTCCGGCGAGCGCAGCTCGATCCGCGCCGCGCTCTCCTTCCCGGGACGGTTCGAGGGGACGCGCACGAGCGCCGAGCGGGAGTGTCGCGCCCAGGTGACCGTGTCCGGCGCCTCGAAGCCGGAGAGCAGCCGCTTGTAGGAGTTCACCCACTGGTTCGTGATCGCCGTCAGCTCACGGGCGTGGCGGAGCACTCCGGCGAGGAAGGCGCGGCCCACGGGCGAGAGCAACGTCTCGGGATCGGGGTCGTAGAACGCGTCCAGGCCGGTGTCGCCCTGGAGCAGCGAGAGATGCAGGTGCATCCCGGAGCCCGGCAGGCCGTCGACCGGCTTCGGCATGAACGTCGCAAAAGCCCCGACCTCGCGCGCGACCTCCTTGACCGTGAGGCGGAAGGTCGTGATCGCGTCCGCCATCGTCAGCGCGTCGGTGTGCTTCAAGTCCATCTCGTGCTGCGAGGCACCGACCTCGTGGTGGGAGGCCTTGATCGGGATGCCCATCTGCTCGAGGTACTGGATCGTCGCCCGCCGGAAGTCGCTGCCGTCGTCGAGCGGGGTCTGGTCGAAGTACGAGCCCTCGTCGAGCGGCGTCGGCGGTTCGCTGCCGAGCTTGCTCTCGAAGAGGAAGAACTCGATCTCCGGGCCGACCTGGAACGAGTAGCCGAGCTCGGCGACGCGCCGCAGCTGGCGTCGCAGCGCCTCACGGGAGTCGCCGGGAGACGGCGTCCCGTCGGGAAGCTTGATGTCGCAGAACATGCGCGCGACTGCCGCGTCGGGGCGCCAGGGCAGGAGCTCGAAGGTCGTCGGGTCCGGGTGGGCGATCGCGTCGAGCTCGAAGAGCCTCGTGCCGCTCTCGAGCGAGGATCCGTCGAGCCCGACTCCTTCCGTCAGCGCCTGCTCGAGCTCGGAGATCGGAATCGAGGAGCTCTTCAGCAGGCCGAGCACATCGACGAACCACAGCCGGACGAAGCGGACTCCCTGCTCCTCGGCGCTACGCAGAACATATTCAACGGGGGTCGAATCTGACCTCAAGGGATCTCCTCAACACGGATTGGACGAGAGAGCTGCTGCCCGTCGGCGTCGACGGCGGCCGTCGCGCACGCGACGATGCCGGTTGCGGCATCTTCGCCGCTGCGGCTCCGAGCGTCTACGCCCGGTCCACGAACTCCCAGCATAGCCCGTGACGAAGCTGAGCCTCCGCGGGAGGTGCGGAGGCTCATTGATGAGGTCGGTCATTCGGGATGTCTTGTCGCCGTTCGGATCTGCCCGAACCGCGCCGAGCGTGGTCAGCGCAGTCGAGGCCCGAGCCCGAACATCTTGGAGACCCCCACGCCAACCGTGGTGAGCGTTCCAATGACGAAGGCGAGAGCTACAACGCTCCAGAGAGCTTCGATCGCTCCTCCTCTCCTCGAGGGCCCATCGTGATTGCTTCCTCGGCATTCACGAAGATCACGATAGTGCGGCGCGATTTCGGGAGAATGGCCGCTCTGTGAACAGCGTGTGACGGGGTTTCAGTGCCCGGCGGTGAGCACGGAGAGCGTCATCCCGCCGTGCTCGCAGACAGACGTCGGCGGTGTGATCGCCGCGATCAGGCTCCCGCCGCCCGAGGGTGTCACGCGCAGCTTGGAGGCGATCGGCTCGCAGCGGCCCATGTGCTGCTCGCCCTTCCCCGGCACGTCGGGCGAGAAGCGCGCGTTCAAGGTCGCCGCCTGGCCCGGGGCGAGTGTGACGAGCACTGCGGTCAGCTCACCGGGGTGGGCGGCCACCGCTGCGGTCGGCAGCTTCTGCCCCTGCGCATCGAGCAGCTGCACCTGCGGAATGCCGGTGACGGTGCAGGCCCGGGCCGAGGCATTGGTCAGGCGCAGCGCGTAGACGATGTTCCCTGCGCCCTGACTCCCCGGAACGGCCTTGAACGTGCCGCGGAGATCCTTTCCGGTGCACGGGAGCGCGTCGTGGACGGCGGCCGCGCTGCCCGCCTGCAGGGCCGCGACCAGCACGGCGGCGAGGAGGGCGATCCGCATCTCTACTTGGGCGGCGCGATCGCGATCGGGGCGTTGAACGGGCCGTACGCATCGTGCATGAAATGGGCGATCGCGATCATCCGGATGTCGACGGTGCGCATCGTGGCCTTGTCGACGAGGATCGTGAACCAGCCCGGTGTCCGCGGATCGAAGAACGAGATCCGCCAGGCGGGCCGGCCGCCGACCGACACGGTGCCGAGGAGCCGCGCGTCGGTCGCCGCAACCCAGAACGGCTGCGGCTGCTGGACCGGCGCCTGCGGCGACTCATGCCAGGTGCTGCCGCCGGCCGACTTGTCCCAGCGCTTGTCGCCGATGATCACCGAGGAGCCACCGCCGCGGATCTCATAGGCGATCCGGTCCGGCGCGACGATGCTCCAACGGGTGTCGAGCGTCACGGAGCCGCCGGTCGAGAGCCGGTCCTCGAACACGAGCGTGTGCAGGCCGCGCCAGACTGCAACGGCGCGGGCGACCAACGCCTCGGCGCCCGGAGGCGGCCACACCGCCGGCAGCACGAATGCGACGTGCGCCGGACGGTGCCGGGCGAGGAGGACGGTCACGTTGGCCGGATGCGCGACGGGCGCACTGGAGCGGTAGCAGCCGGCGCCGCAGGAAACGGCGGCGGGGGTCGTGACCGAGGTTCCATCCCGGCCAACGACCTCGAAACGGACGGAAAGCCCCGAGATGCCGCCCGACACACCTTTCGGGTAGCCGACAAGCGAGGCCTGGAGGCCGACTCCTCCGCCGGCCGGTGTGACCGCCAGCCCGAGTGCGTCTTGCCCGGCCTGGGCTCCCAGCACGGTCGCCCCCTCCGGAGGCGCCGGGAAGCCCGATGCCGTCGCGGCCGAGGTCACTACCGCCGGCGTCGCGGCTGCGGCGCTCGTGCTCGGCGCGGCGCTCGGGATGATCGGGGCGAGCCCGTGCAGGAGCAGGACGGCGACGATCACCGCAGCCGTGCCCGCCGCCAGGGCCGCAAAGGCGGCGGCCAGACGTCCGTACACGACCGCTGCGCCCGGAGCTGCAGTCTTCGCCACACGGACACGGTAGCCTCCGAGGAGGGCTTGGGGTTATCGTCTGCGCGTGGAGGTTCCGCCCTACGTCCGGTGTCCGTCGTGCCGGGGAGAGTTGGGCGACCACCTGACCTGCCGCGCCTGTGGGCGGCAGTTCACCGCCAACAACGGGATCGTCGCGCTGCTCGATCTCGAGGCGCCCGGGATCGACGCGAAGCTGCGCGAGATCGACGGCTGGCCCGAGCTCGCGCGCGAGCAGGGCTGGTACGAGGTCGACGACCGGATCGACGCGGCGCTGCCCTTCCTGAACCGTGAGCTCGGCTGGGAGAACCGCTCCTGGGCCGCAACCGAGCACGGCTTTCAGCTCCTGCTCGACGAGTACATCCGACCCGGCGACCGCGTGCTCGAGGTCGGGGCGGCCAAGAGCTGGGCCTCCCAGCATCTCGTGCCGCGGGGCTGCGAGTACGTCGCCTGCGACCTCGTCGTCGACCCGGTGATCGGCCTCGGGCGAGGCGCCTTCTTCGAGCAGCGCGTCGGCCCGTATCTACGCATCCAGGCCGACGGGGAGCGGCTGCCGTTTGCCGAGGGCAGCTTCGACGTCGCGTTCTGCGTCGCGACGCTCCACCACGCGATCGACCTCGGCGCGATGGTCTCCGAGCTCGCTCGGGTGACCCGCCGCGGCGGAGTGGTCGCCGCGCTGAACGAGGGCACGCGCGCGCCCTATCGGAGCGGCTCCAACCCGGAACAGGAGCACGAGAAGGAGCTCGGGATCAACGAGCACGTCCACACGGTCTGGGCCTACGTCTGGGCGATGCGTCACGCGGGCCTGAAGCTGAAGCGCGTCGAGTACGCGGAAGGCTCGGGCGAGCTCGCCACGCGCAACATCGCCGGGAAGCTGTTGCGGCTCGGCCGCCGGCCCGCGACGTTCTGGGCGCTGAACGCGTATCCCTACGCAGGCGTCAGCCTCTACGCGCGGCGCCGGTAGCGTTTCGGCGATGGGAGTCATCGTCCAGAAATACGGCGGCACGTCCGTCGGCGAGCCGGAGAAGCTGAAGCGCGTCGCGCAGCGAGTCGTCGAGACCGCCGCCGGCGGCGACCAGGTCTGCGTGGTCGTCTCCGCGATGGGCCACACGACCGACGAGCTGATCGAGCTCGCCGCCCAGGTTTCGGACGATCCGCACCCGCGGGAGCTGGACATGCTGCTCACCGCCGGCGAGCGGATCTCGATGGCGCTGCTCTCGATGGCGATCAACGACCTCGGCCGCGAGGCGGTCTCGTTCACGGGGTCGCAGGCCGGGATCGTCACCGACACGACCCACGGCAAGGCGCGCATCGTCGAGATCCGGGCCAAGCGGGTCCAGGAGGCGCTCGACGAGGGGAAGATCGTGATCGTCGCCGGCTTCCAGGGCGTTTCCACCGCACTCGACGTGACGACGCTCGGCCGTGGCGGCTCGGACACGACCGCGGTCGCGCTGGCCGCGGCCCTGCACGCGGATGTCTGCGAGATCTACACGGACGTGACCGGCGTCTTCACAGCCGATCCCCGGATCGTGAAGAGCGCGCGCAAGGTGAGCCAGGTCACGTTCGAGGAGATGCTCGAGCTGGCCGCGTCCGGCGCCCGCGTCCTCGCGCTGCGCTCGGTCGAGTACGCTCGTACCCACGGCGTCAAGATCCACGTCCGCTCCTCGTTCCTGCCGGAGGAGGGCACCTGGGTCGTGAAGGAGGAAGACATGTTGGAGCAGGCGATCATCTCCGGAGTTGCCCACGACACGAGCGAGGCGAAGGTCACGATCCGCGCCGTGCCGGATCAGGTCGGCATCGCCGCCCGAACCTTCCGAGCACTTGCCGATGCGCAGATCAACATCGACATGATCGTGCAGAACACCTCGACCGCGGGCCTCGCCGACATCTCGTTCACGCTCCCCGAGAACGAGCTCCAGCACGCCGAACCCGTCCTCGAGAAGCTCGCGCGCGAGATCGGCGCGGGCGGGTACGCCTGTGAGGCCGACATCGCGAAGATCTCCGTGATCGGCGCCGGGATGAAGAGCAACCCGGGCGTCGCCGCGGACATCTTCGAAGCGCTCGCGGACGCCGGGATCAACATCGAGATCATCTCGACCTCGTCGATCCGGGTCTCGTGCGTCGTGCCCCGCGCCGACGCCGAGCGGGCCGTGAACGTGATCCACGAGCGCCTGAAGCTGTCGGACGTCTTCTACGACGTCGGCGACAGCACGGCCGCAGCCTAGATGGTTGATTCCACGATCTCGCGTGCCCGGCTGCGCGAGCTGGCCGCCCTGGGCCGCTTCGGCCTTACGGGAGCCGGCGAAGCCGTCTCCCTCCAGGCCTGCGCTTCACCACGTCGTCTCCTCGCCGATGCCGCCAGCATCGCCGAGGAGCCGCCGTGGCGCCAGCGCCCAGCTCGCGCCCCGGTTCAGACGATCTCGTGGAATCAACCATCTCGGCGAGCGCTACATCGCTTCGGTGTCGAGCGGGTGCGCTTCGTGCGCGCGGTCGTGCACGTCGTGGCCCGGATGGTGCGGATGGTGGGCCTCGTGGAGCTTCCCGGCCTTGATGCGCGCGGCCATGGCCTTCGACTCCTCCCGGTAGATCGAGCCGTCCTCGAACTCGATCACCGGATAGTGCCGCTGCCCGCTCAACGCCTCGAGCTTCGAGCGCTTGCTCCGGCTGAGCGGCCCCGGGACGAGCTCGTACTCGATCCCTGCGGCATCGAGCTCCCGCTGAACTCTCCAGCATGGATGCACGCCGACCTTCAGCCAGAGGGTCCTGCAGCGATGCAGTTTGACGGTCAACGGGCCTCCCCGGTCGTGGGGTGTTGACTCTACGCGATTACGACGCCGGCGGCGGCGGCTCAGGAGCCGCCGGAACTGCCGGGCCGCCGAGATCTGCGCTCATGCGCAGGTACTGGTCGCGATCGATTTCGCCGTTCGCGTAGCGAAGCGCGACGATCGCCAGCACGTTCTGTCCGGGAACGCCGCCCGAGACCGCGGCCTGCGCCAGCGGGCGACGCATGTAGCGGATCGCCCAGTAGACCACGAGCGCGACGAGCGCGATCACGACGATGATGAAGAGCCAGGCAAACGGATGAGGACCGCCACCGTTCCTGAAGTGCTCGATCGGCATCTGCTGCATCGGTGTGAGGCGACCGTACGGACCCATGTGAACGAGTGTATGCCCTGAGCGACAGGTTCCGGGACACTCTTAGCGACTTCTTAGGTTTCCCCGACTAGGTTGCGATGCTCTCGCGCTCCGGGACACGCGTTCCGTTCCCGCCGAGCGCGACACTCGCCGTTGCCGTGAAGAGGTGGTAGAGCACGAGCAGCTGGATCAGGGCGAGCGATTCGGAGCGGACGAGGCGATCGCCGCCGAGCGTGAGCTCCCCGAGCCGCTCGGTGCGGAGGTGGCTCGCGAAGTGCAGGTCGCGCCAGATCTGCTCCTCGATCTCGAGCGCCGGAGCGGCTTCGAGGTCGCCCGGGATCCACAGGTGCAGCTCGTCGTCGAGCTCGGTGACCTTGATCCGGCTCCCGGGGCAGCCGCCGATGATCGCGGCGAGCTTCGGATGCTGGAGCGATGAGCGCAGCACGATCTCTGCGTCGAGGTGCTCCTGGTCGCCCGGCAGGAAGGAGACGACGATGTCGGCGTACTGCTGCTGGGGGCGGATGAACGCCTCGGAGTCGGGTTCGCGGCGGTCGAGCTCGCTCAGCACCTGGTCGGTCGTGTAGCCGCGTTTCGAGCAGTCGCGCTGCACCTTCCATTTCCGCCGCAGCTCCTCGGGCGGGTTCAGGTAGACGCGCACGTCGTACATCCGGCGCATCTCGTCCGTCGAGTAGCCGAGCAGCCCTTCGACGACGGCGAACTGCTCCGGCTCGATCCGGACGAGCGGCCCGAAGGTGCCGTCGTGGTGCTGGTAGACGGGCTTCATGAACGCCTCTCCCGCGCGGAGATGGCCGAGATGCTGCGCCATGATGTCGATGTGATTGCACTCGGGGGTGAGCGGCGTGATGTTCCGCTCGGCGCGCTGCCTGCGGTCGTACTTGTGGTAATCGTCGGTGCAGACGTGCGTCACGTTGTCGGCGCCGAGAATGCGGACGAGGCCGCGGGTGATGGTTGTCTTGCCTGCCGCCGAGTCGCCGACGACGCCGAGAATGATCGGGCGTGCCATGAGGGTCTCCTTTACGGGCTCGATGTGTGCTGGACGTGCCGCTGGGGAGGGCATGCACCAAGGAGCGTGGCCGACTCGGCTGTGGCCAAGGCAGGTGGCCTTGGTCGCAGACGAGGCGGGCGCGATCCGCCGTGTGCAGGCCCCCAGGCAGCGGTGCGGCCAGTACGCATCGAGTCCGTCATGCCGCCGACAGGGGGGAGTTGACATCCATGTCTTCGGGCTCGCGGTCTTCCGCGAAGACACTGCTCTTCATGATGTCGTCCGGGGTGATGACCATCAGCTCGTCGCGCGTGAGGGTCGGGCGACCCTCGGCGAAGAGTCGGTTTGCCTGCCGCAGGCGAGAACGGTCGATCGAGTTGCGGACGCTGCGGCCATGGGCAAAGCGCGGGCGTGCGACGCGGCGCTCGAGATAGGCACGAAACGCCTCGTCGGCGCCGGGGCCGAACCGGTAGTTCTGCGCGTCGAGCATCAGGTGCGCGATCGCCATCAGCTCGTCGACGTCGTAGTCGGGAAAATCGATGTGGTGGGCGACACGCGAGCTGAGACCGGGGTTCGAGTGGAAGAAGTCGTCCATCCGGTCCTTGTAGCCCGCGAAGATCACGACGAGCTTGTCCCGCTCGGCCTCCATCACCTGGAGCAGGATCTCGATCGCCTCCTGCCCGTAGTCGCGCTCGTTCTCGGGCCGGAAGAGGTAGTAGGCCTCGTCGATGAAGAGGACGCCGCCGTAGGCGCGGCGGAGCACTTCCTTCGTCTTGGGAGCGGTGTGACCGACGTACTGACCCACGAGGTCGTCACGCGTCGTGGCGACGACCTGCGGCTTGTCGATGTAGCCGAGCCGGTGCAGGATCTCGGCCATCTTCATCGCGACGGTCGTCTTGCCGGTTCCCGGGTTGCCGGTGAACGACATGTGCAGGCTCGGCCGGTCGGACGCGAGGCCGACCTCGCCCCGCAGGCGGTCGATCAGCAGCAGCGCTGCGATCTCGCGAATGCGGGTCTTCACCGGAGCGAGCGCGATCAGCTCGCGGTCGAGGTCGTCGAGGACCTGCGTGATGTTCGTCGCCGCGAGCGCCGCGGCGAGGTTCGCTTCGGTCGGCAGGGACGGCGGGACGTTCGCCACGGACTCGCCGGCGACGGCAGGCGGTGGCGCAGGCGTCGTCTCCTGCGCCACCGCGGCAGTGCCAGAGTTCGCAAACGGGAACCGGGTGCTCACTCGGTGACCGAGCCTCCGCCCTCGTTGCCACGGATCGCGGTGTTGCCGACGCCGACCGAGCCGATCGCCTCACGCAGGTGGACGAGCCGGTAGCGCTGGACGCGGTCCTTGTCCTCCGTCCGCTCGATGTGGAAGCCGTGCTCCACCTGCGGGCGGTTGACGATGAAGCTGAGCGCCGTGGTCTGACGACCGCGGGTCGCGTCGTAGGCGATCACCTTGATGTACGCGTCCGGGAATGCCTCCCGGGCTGCGCGCACCTCACGGAGAACGACGTCCGACTGATCGACGGTCAGGTCGAAGCGGGGCAGGCCCCACATCTCCCAGTAGAAGTTCCGCGGATGCGGATCGTCCGTGTACTCGATCGAGAGCGACCAGCCGTGGGAGATCGCGTACCTGATCTGAGCGTCGACCTCCTCATCGGTGAAGTCGGGCAGAAACGAAAACGCGCCTTGAGTGATTCTCATCTCAGGATCTCCTAGTAGCCGACGGACGGCATCGCGAGGACGTCGGGCGTGTCGGTGGACTCGTAGTTGAACGTGATGTCCTTCCAGACCTGCAGGGCGGCGTTCAGCTCGGGGCAGCCCTTGGCCGCCTTCTCGAGGATGTCCGGGCCCTCCTGGTAGTAGTCCCGGCCCTCGTTGCGGGCCTGGATCATCGCCTCCGTCGCGACGCGGTTGGCCGTGGCCCCTGCGCGGATGCCCATCGGATGGCCGATGGTGCCGCCGCCGAACTGCAGGATCACGTCCTCGCCGAGGTGGTGGAGGAGCTGGTGCATCTGGCCGGCGTGGATGCCGCCCGAGGCGACCGGCATGACACCGGGCATCGAGCACCACTCCTGGTCGAAGTAGACGCCATGCGCGAGGTTCTCCGGGATGAAGTCGTCGCGGAGGATGTCGTAGAAGCCCGCCGTCGTGGCCGGATCTCCCTCGAGCTTGCCGACGACCGTGCCGGCGTGGATGTGGTCGACGCCCATCAGGCGGGCCCACTTGGCGATCACGCGGAAGCTGACGCCGTGCGTCTTCTGGCGCGTGTAGGTGCCGTGACCGGCGCGGTGGAGGTGCAGGAGCATCCCGTTCGCGCGGCACCACTTGGACATCGACTGCATGGCGGTGTAGCCGATCGTCAGGTCGATCATGACGATGATGCTGCCGATCTCCTTCGCGAACTCGGCCCGCTCGTACATCTGCTCCATGTCGCCGGCGGTGATGTTCAGGTAGTGGCCCTTGACCTCGCCACTGCCGGCCATCGCCTTCTGGACGCCTTCCATGCAGTAGAGGAAGCGGTCGCGCCAGCGCATGAAGGGCTGCGAGTTGATGTTCTCGTCGTCCTTCGTGAAGTCGAGGCCACCGACGAGCGCCTCGTAGACGATCCGGCCGTAGTTCTTCGCCGAGAGGCCGAGCTTCGGCTTCACGGTCGCGCCGAGCAGCGGACGGCCGAACTTGTCCAGGTACTCACGCTCCATCACGATCCCGTGCGGGGGACCGGCGAAGGTCTTCACATAGTGCGCCGGGATCCGCATGTCCTCGAGGCGTAGCGCCTTGAGCGGCTTGAACCCGAAGACGTTGCCGATGATCGACGACGAGAGGTTCGGGATCGAGCCTTCCTCGAAGAGGTCGATGTCGTAGGCGATCTTGGCGAGGTACTGGTTCTCGACGCCGGGGACGGGCTCGACGCTGTAGGCCTTGGCCTGGTAGTGCTTGTGGTCGGTCAGGCGGTCGGTCCAGACGACCGTCCAGGTCGCCGTCGAGGACTCACCGGCGACGGCGGCTGCCGCCTCGATCGCGTCGACACCCTCCTGCGGCGAGATGCGGAAGGCGCAGAGGATGTCGGTGTCCTTGGGAACGTAATCCGCGTCGTAGTACCCCATTTCGGCATACGGCGTGACTCCGGAATCCCAGCGCTGCTTCTTCTCGAGGCTGGTTCCGTCGGTCGGCGATGGACTCATGAAGTTGGTCTCCCCACTCGGTTGGCAGATCGAACGCTATAGGTGTAGAAGAATAGAATTCAAATAAAACTTTCCGGCCTTTTCATAGCTGTTTGGTGATTTATTCTACAGAGGTCGCATGGTGGCAGGGCTCGTCGCGAGCAACCCACGCGCGCTACCCCCGAGCTCAGACTGAATCATAGGGTCCCCGTGGCGCGCGGGGCCGATCGATTGGCCCGCTCCGAGGAGGAATCCTGTCCCGCGTACGGGCCCGGCGCCGGATCGATCTGCTTGAATCGGAGCGTGGCTGCTCTCTACCGCAAGTACCGCCCGCAGGTCTTCGACGAGGTCGTCGGGCAGGACGCGGTGGTGCGAACGCTCTCGAACGCGATCACCACCGGCCAGGTTCGCCAGGCCTACCTCTTCGCCGGGCCGCGCGGCACCGGCAAGACGTCATTGGCTCGGATCCTGGCGAAATCGGTCAACTGCGAGCGCGGGCCCACCCCCACCCCGGACAACACCTGCCACTCGTGCGTCGCGATCTCGAACGGCACCTCGCTCGACGTGATCGAGATGGATGCCGCGTCGCAGCGAGGGATCGACGACATCCGCGAGATCCGCGACCGCGTCGTGCTCCAGCCCGTCGAGGGACGCTCGAAGGTCTACATCCTCGACGAGGCGCATCAGCTCACGGATGCCGCGTGGAACGCGCTCCTGAAGCTGATCGAGGAGCCGCCGCCCCACCTGCTCTTCATCTTCTGCACGACCGAGCTCCAGAAGGTGCTGCCGACGGTCCGCTCGCGCTGCCAGACCTTCGTCTTCGCGCGGCCGCGGCTGCCGGATCTGATCAAGGTGCTCCGCCGCGTCGCGGACGGCGAGGGGATGGACGTCCCCGACGCAGCGCTCGCGCTGATCGCACGCGCGGCCCGCGGCTCGTTCCGCGATCCCACCTCGTCCCTGGATCAGCTGGCCGCCGCGACCGGCGGCAAGATCACGGTTCAAGACGTCCTCCAGCTGCTCGGAGCCGTGGAGGAGGAGGTGCTCTTCCGGCTCTGCGACCTCGTCGTCGACGGCGACACGGCAGCTGCGCTCGTCTTCATCGAGGAGCTGTCGGAGCAGGGCCAGGACCTGGCGCGGCTGGTCACGGATCTGCTCGAGCACCTGCGCCATCTGCTGCTCGTCCAGCACATGGGCGAGGTCCCGGAGACGCTGCCGGTGACCGAGGAGACGCGCGGGCGGCTGCGCGAGCAGGCAAACCAGCTCGGCGCCCCGACGGTAGTGCGGCTGATCGACCTGCTGCACGTGGCCGTGGACGACATCCGCCAGGGCGGCGACCCGCGGCTGCCCCTGGAGCTCGCGCTCGTGAAAGTGACCCGGCCCGGCTCGGATCTGTCGCGGGAGTCGCTCGCCTACCGGGTCGACCAGCTCGAGCAAGGCCACGGCCCACACCCGGCAAGTACCAACGTGTCGCAAGCCGGTGCGGCGGCGGCTCCTGTGGCGCCGGCTCCCGAAGCTCGGTCGGACGCTGCGCGGCCCGTAACCGCGGAGGTTACGGAAGCTCCGGCGCTCGAGCTCGAGCAGCTCCAGGAAGCGTGGCGGCGGACGATCCTGCCGGCCGTTGAGCACCGGTCGATTCCTGCCGCGGCGATGCTGGCGGAGGCCCATCCGTCGGAGCTCGAGGGTTCCACCCTGACGCTCGAGTTCCCGCCGACGGCCACGTTCATGAGCGAGCAGGCCGAGGATCCGAAGAACTCGCAGCTGCTCCAAGATGCGCTCTACGAGATCACCGGACGCCGGCTCGAGCTCGCGTTCGTGATCGGTGCGGCACGAACGGAGCCGGCCGTCGAAGACGAGCATCCGGCGACCGAGGAGGAGATCCTCGAGCTGATGAAGAGCACGTTCGACGCGCGCGAGCTCGAGGCCTGAGCAGAGCTCTCTAGATGGTTGATTCCACGAGATCGTCTGAACCGGGGCGCGAGCTGGGTGCTCCGGGGCGCCGCGGCGACTCCTCGGCGATGCTCGAGGCATCGGCGAGGAGTCGACGTGGTGAAGCACAGGCCTGGAGGGAGACGGCTTCGCCGGCTCCCGTAAGGCCGAAGCGGCCCGGAGCGGCCAGATCGTGCAGCCGGGCACGCGAGATCGTGGAATCAACCATCTAGGCGCGCAGGGCCCAGGTCAGGCCCAGGGCGAGCTGCGCGCGCCACTCGCCCTTCACGGTCGGGTAGACCAGCGAATGAACGGCGATTCCGAGCTTTGCGAGCTCGTGTGCGAAGTCGAGGGTCTCCTGGGGCGAGAAGAGATGACTGTGCATCGGGCCGGTCGAGAGGAAGAAGCGCACCTTCGAGCGCCGCAGGCTCGCGGCCTCGATGGGCGCCAGCTCGGTGGGATTGTTGGCGTCGAGGGTGCCCGCGTCGGCGTGGAGAAACGGGCCGTCGCGGAGGGGCGTGAAGTAGCCGCTCCAGGACTCGACCGTCCCGAACAGGTCGAGATGGCGGAGAGCGATGTCGACTGCACCGTAGCCTCCGGCTGACAGCCCGGCGATGATCCGGCCGGACGGACTCGCGATCGTCGGCAGGTACTGATCCACCCAGGGAATGACGTGGTCGACGAGGCCCGTCTCCCACTGGCCCGCCCACTCGCCGTCGTAGTGCGGGTCGGCGCCGGCCGCCGGCACGATCGCGATGAACGGCCGCACCGTTCCCTTGCTGATCGCAGCATCGGCGAACTGGCCGAGCTGCGCTCCGTCCACGTACTCCGACGGATCTCCGGGGAGGCCGTGCAGGAGGTACACGGCCGGGTAGCGACGCGACGGATCGAATCCCGGCGGCAGGTAGACGTCTCCGGGCCGCACCGTGCCGGGGAACGTGCCCTGGAGCAGCTCGCCGCCCGAAGGCTCGTGGGCAACAGCCTGGAAGCCTGGCAACACGAGCGCCGAGAGCGCGACGGCCAGGGCGTGCATCTCGTTCGACCATAGCCGAGGCGCAGCGCCCCTCAACAAGCCTTAACCAACCACCGCGACGTGCTTAACCCACTCGACGCAGAGGCAGGTCTAGAACACTCAGCGTGTCCGCGATCCGAGCGCCCCTCCCCTCGAAACTGGCCGTGCTGGCCGTTGCCGGGGCGTTCCTGAGCATCGGTCTCGTCGGCACGTACCAGTACGTCGACAACTTCTGGCTCTACCGCGGCTTCCCGAAGCCGAGCGACCCCCGGTACGTGACGGCGCACGGGACGGCGCTCAGCATCCAGGTGCGGAGCGCCGCGCTGGGCGGCAGGCGCCAGCTCGTCGACGTCTACCTGCCGCCCGGGTACCGCGCCCATCCCGCCAGGCGCTATCCCGTCCTCTACCTCCTGCATGGCGAGCCGGGACGGCCCGGTGCGTTCCTCGAGACGGTCCGGATGGGAGTGGTCGAAGACGAGCTCGTCGCGTTGCATCACGCGCAACCGCTGATTCTCGTGATGCCGTTCGGCTCGACGGGGACGTTCACCGACGAGGAATGGGCGAACGGCGTCCGCCCGCATGAGGGCTGGGAGACATTCGTGGCGCGCGACCTCGTGCGGGCGATCGACACGCGCTTCCGCACGATCCGGAAAGGCTCGGCGCGAGGGATCGGCGGGCTCTCCGAAGGCGGCTACGGCGCGATCAACATCGCGATCCACCACCCCGGCGAGTTCGGGGTCGTGGAGAGCTGGTCGGGCTACGAGCAAGCGGACCCGATCCGCTCGATCTTCGGGCGGAGCAAGGCCCTCCTCCGCCGGAACACTCCGCTGCGCACCCTGACCGCCGCGGCGCCGAAGCTGCGCCGGGCCGGGACGTTCTTCTGGCTCTACACCGGAAGCAACGACTCGTTCCTGTCGCAGAACGTCGCCTTCTCGAGCCTGCTCGGCCGGGACCGCCTCGCGCACCGGTTCCGGGTGGTGCGGGGCGGGCACAACTGGGCTCTCTGGCGCGGCAACGCGGCCGACTCCTATCTCGCAGCCTCGAGGCACCTGAGCGATGTTGCGTAAGCTCGCGATCGCTCCGCTCGCGCTCGGCGTCCTGCTGGCGACGAGCGGCTGGTTCTCGACCGTGCGGCCCGGTGGGCTTCCCGGCCCGAAGGTCGCAGACGCGCTGCCGCTCGACGAGCTCGCGAAGCACTCGAGCGCGCCGCTGCTCTGGTTCGGAGCCGTCTGGGCGATCGCCGCCGCCCTGCTCGGGCTCGCGGCCCGCTGGGCTCGGATCGAGCGGCTGACCGCAGCGCTCGCGTTCGGTGCGCTGACGGCGGTGCTGCTCTACGCGACGAACGGCGTCTCGCTCGCGGTGGCGCGCCAGATCTCGTTGCGCGACGCCCTGCATGTCTCGATCCAGGCTGAGCAGCCTCTACCTGCCGGCACTGCTCGTCGGGGTCGGGGTTGGGTTGATCGCGCAGGCGCGGCCGCACGGCCGCCGTGCACCGGGGCTCGTCGCGTCGTTCATCGCTCTCGCCGGCGCACTCGAGCTCCTGCACACCATCCTGCCGGGAGAGAACACGGGCTTGCTGCGCAGCCTGACCCCGGATGCAGTCGGACCGCTCACCCGGGCGGCCGGGGCATTCGGCGGGCTCGCGCTCCTCTTTGCGGCCCGTGGGCTCGCCCGGCGCCGCCATCGGGCCTGGCAGCTCGCCGTCTCGGTCGCCGCGCTCTCGACCACGTTGCACGTCCTGCACGGCGTCACGCACGGCACGCTCGTGTCGGTCGTCGTGCTGATCCTCCTCGTCGCGCGCCGCCACGACTTCCCGCTGCCCGGCGACGTGCAGACGCGCTACCTGCTTGCGACACGGACCCTGATCGCCGTCGCGACGATCGGGAGCTACGGCCTCGCGGCGCTCTGGCTGAACCAGATCGAGGCCGACCAGCCGTTCACGCTCCGGTTCGCCGGACGCGAGATCCTGGCAGGCAGCCTCGGGCTCTACACCCGCGGCTCGCCTCATCTCGCAGGCCCCTTCGGGCACTGGTTCCCGCTCTCGCTCCTGATCCTCGGGCTGAGCGCCACCGTCTGGATCATGGCGGGCTGGCTCGCGCCGTGGCGCCATCGCGTGCGCCAGGAGGCGCAGGACTTCGAGCGAGCGCGCGAGCTCGTGCGGGCCTGGGGAGCGGACACGCTGGCGCCTTTCGTGCTCCGCCACGACAAGTCGTACTTCTTCACCGAGCACGGCCGCGCGTTCCTCGCCTACCGGGTCGTCGGCGGGGTGGCGATCATCTCGGGCGACCCGATCGGCCCGCCCTCGGCCTTCCGCGACCTGGTCACTGGGTTCGTCGAGCACGCGCGGCAGCGCGACTGGCGGATCGCGATCCTCGGCGCCTCCGAGCGCTGGCTCGACGAGTACCGCGCCCACGGGCTCCACGTCCTCTACCACGGAGACGAGGCGGTCGTGGAGACCGCGAGCTTCTCGCTCGAAGGGCGGGCGATCAGGAAGGTGCGGCAATCGGTGCATCGCCTCGAGGCGGCCGGCAGCTCGGCGCGGGTCCTGCGACCGAGCGAGCTCGACGACGCCTTGCAACGCGAGCTGACCGAGATCGCCGACTCGTGGCGTGATGGACAGCCCGAGCGAGGGTTCGTGATGGCGCTCGACGCCCTCTTCTCGCTCGGCGACGAGGATGCCGTGTTCGTGGTCGGGTTCGACGCCGCCGGCCGGCCGCAGGGCTTCCTGCACTTCGCGGTCGCGCACGCGATCTCCGCGCTCTCCCTCTCGTCGATGCCGCGGGTCCGGGCCTCGACGCCGAACGGGTTCAACGAGTGGCTGATCTGCGAGACGATCGCCTGGGCCAGGGAGCAGGGCCTCGAGCGCGTCTCGCTCAACTTCTCGCCGTTCGCCGGGTTGCTGGCGCGCGACACCGAATTGACCGCGTTCCAGGCGATCGAGCGTCAGGCGCTCCTGCGCTTGAAGGGCCACTTCCAGCTCGACAATCTCCTGGCCTTCAACCGCAAGTTCTTCCCGAGCTGGGAGCGCCGCTTCATCGTCTACGAGCGCAGGCGCGATCTCCCACGCGTCGGCTTGGCGGCGCTCGCCGCCGAGGCGTATCTGCCGTTCCAGGCCGCGCGCAGGTGAAGCTCGGGCTCGCGCTTGCACTCGGCTCGGCGATCGCGCTCAACTGGGGCTTCGTCGCCCAGCACGGGGCCGCGACTGCGCTGCCGCCGCTCTCGCTCCGCCGCCCACTGCGGTCGCTGCGACTGCTGTTCGCGAGCCCGCGCTGGCTCGTCGGCTTCCTCGTCGGCCTCGGCGGCTGGGGCCTCTATGTCGCGGCGCTCGCACTCGCGCCGCTCTCGCTCGTCCAGGCGGTCTCGGCCGGCGGGATCGGCTTCCTCGCCCTGCTCGTCCACTACCGCTCCCGCCGGCTCGTCCGCCGCGAGTGGACCGCGGTCTCGCTGGGACTGGGCGGGCTCCTGCTCCTGGGAGCGACGCTCGGTCACGGCACACCCGCGAGCCACCTTGCCGAGGCGAGTGGAGCCGCCGCCTGGATCGCAGGCTCGCTGCACGTCTCAGGCCTCGCCGCGCTCACGATCGGGGGCGGCGCCGGGCTCGGAATCGCGGCCGGCGTCCTCTATGCCGCGGGCGACGTCGCGACGAAGGCTGCGGTCGGTGGAGGGGGACGGCTGGCGTTCGTTCCGGTCGTCTTCGCCGCCCACGGCCTCGCGTTCGTAGCCCTCCAGCTCGGGTTCCAGCGCGGCGGCGCGTTGACCACCACCGGTCTCTCGACGCTGTTCACGAACGCGCTCCCGATCGCCGCCGGGATCGTGCTGTTCCACGAGCGGCTTCCCGGCGGGGTCGCGGGCGAGCTGCGCCTGGCCGCATTCGCGCTCGTGATTCTCTGCGCCGTCGGCCTCGCAGGGCCGGACCAGCCGAGGCCGGAAGGCACAATGGCGGCGTGTTCAGCCCTTCCGTCGACAACCTCGTCGCCCAGCTGACCCGCCTGCCCGGGATCGGGACCCGGACCGCCCAGCGGCTCGCGTTCCACATCCTCCAGCGGCCGGCCGACGAGGCCCAGGCGTCGCGCTTGCGGCGCTGATCCGAGGTGAAGGAGCGCGTCCGGTTCTGCCGCGAGTGCGGCAACCTGACCGAGGACGAGGTGTGCGCGATCTGCCTCGACCAGCGGCGCGACCACACGACGATCTGCGTCGTCGAGCAGCCCGTCGACGTCGTCTCGCTCGAGCGGACGCACGAGTACCGCGGGCTCTACCACGTGCTCGGCGGGGCGCTCTCGCCCTTCGACGGGGTCGAGCCGGGCGATCTGCGGATCGACGAGCTGCTGCAGCGCGTCTCGGCGAACGGCGTCGTCGAGGTCGTGCTCGCCACGAACCCGAACGATGACCGGCGAGGCGACCGCGGCGTACCTCGCCGACCGGCTGCGCGACCGCGTCCGCGTGACGCGTCTTGCGAGCGGCCTGCCCGTCGGCGGCGACCTCGAGTACGCCGACGAGGTCACACTCGGACGTGCGCTCAGCGGCCGGCGGGAGATGTAGCGCCGCTACCCTTGCGCCGTGGACCGGAAGACCCGGATCGGAGTCGTCGGCGGAACCGGAGCCGTCGGAAACGTCACCCTCAGCCTCCTGCGCGAGCGCGGCTACGAGAACGTACGCGTCTTCGCCTCGGCCCGTTCGGCGGGCACGGAGATCAGCGGGCACATCGTGGAGGAGGCGACCCCGGAGGCGCTCGAGCGCGGGGACGTCGACATCTTCCTCTTCTCGGTTGGCACCGGCGCGTCGCGCGAGCTCGTTCCGTACGCGGTGCGCGGCGGCGCCGTCGTTGTCGACAAGTCGGCCGCATTCCGGCTGACGGACGGGATCCCGCTCGTCGTGCCCGAGGTCAACGGCGCCCGCGCGCTCGAGAATGAGGGGATCATCGCCAACCCGAACTGCTGCACGATCCCGCTCACCTGCGTGCTGAAGCCGCTCTTCGACGAGGCAGGGCTCGCCCGCGTGCACGTCGCGACCTATCAGTCGGTCTCGGGCGCCGGAGCACAGTCGATGGACCGCCTTGCGAACGAGGCGCCGGAGGCGCACGACCTGCGCATGGACTGGGAGTTCGACGGCGTCGAGTTCGACGAGGAGTCGAAGCTGCGCGAAGAGGCCCGGAAGATCATGGAGCTGCCCGACCTGCCGATCCAGGCGACCTGCGTCCGCGTCCCGGTGATGATCGGCCATGCGGAAGCCGTCTGGATCGAGACCGAGCAGCCGCTCTCGGCCGAGCGCGCCCGCGAGCTGCTCGGCGCGGCGCCATCCGTTCGCGTCGAGGAGTTCCCGTCACCCGGCAAGGCGGCAGGCGGCGACGAGGTGCTCGTCGGGCGGATCCGCCAGGACCCGACCGTCGAGAACGGGCTCGCGCTCTTCATCGCGTGCGACAACCTCCGCAAGGGAGCGGCGCTGAACGGGATCCAGGTCGCGGAGCTGCTGCTTGCGGGCGCGACGGCCGCGGCCGTCTAGAAGGGCCTCGCCGGCGAGGAGCTCTCGGCGCTGACCGCAAAGCTCGGCGCGCTCTTCCGGCGCCCCGATCGCAACGACAATGTGGGCCGCTACTTCGGGCCTGGCGCGCTCGGCGGCGTCGGCTCCGACGGCTTCGTGGGCGCTGCAGGCGCCGACGGTTTCGCAGGCTCCGACGGCTTCGCAGGCTCGGACGGCTTCGTGGGCTCGGACGGCTTCGTGGGCTCGGACGGCTTCGTGGGCTCCGACGGCTTCGCAGGTTCGGACGGCTTCGCAGGTTCGGACGGCTTCGCAGGCTCGGACGGCTTCGCAGGCGCCGGCGGCGTCTGTCCGCTGCTCGGGGTTGCCGACGCGAAGCCGAAGCCCGCGATCGAGATACCGACCAATATCGCCAGAAGACATCGCTTCACCCGTCCCGCCGACTTCCGACCCCGGTGATCGCGAATGCCCACCATCGTTACCTCCTGCCTAGGCACCATCTTGCCCCTGAGGAGCAACGTTGCCATCGGGTCGAGCCCCGATCGGCGAGTCCGTAGTCGGCCGCAGCGTTACGTCGAGACCAGCGGCGTTCTCTCAGCAGATCCGCGGTAGTGGGTCGCCGACGAGCATGTCGACGATGCGGCTGCCGCCGAACACCGTGTCGATCAGGACGAATCCCTCCGGCTCGGCCCGGACCGTGCCGACGATCGCCGCCTCGGCGCCGAGCGGCTGCGCACGCAGCGAGGCGAGCGCGGCGTCGGCTGCCTGCGCGGCCACGATCGCGACGAGCTTGCCCTCGTTCGCGACGTAGAGCGGGTCGATGCCGAGGATCTCGCACGCTCCTGCGACCGCCTCGCGCACCGGCAGCGCCGTCTCGTCCAGCGCGACCGCGACGCCTGCCTGGCCCGCGAGCTCGTTCAGCGCCGTGGCGAGGCCGCCGCGGGTCGGGTCGCGCATCCAGCGCAGCGCCGGGCCGAGCTGCGATCAGCAGCCGCGGCGAGCTCGTGCACGCGGCGCGCTGTCGCTTCGGATGTCGGCCTCGAGCTCGAGGTCGCCGCGCGCGATCATAACCGCCATTCCGTGGTCGGCGAGGGTGCCCGAGACGAGCACGCGGTCGCCGGGTCGCACACGGGCGGGGCCGAGCTCGACACGCGGCGGGCACGAGGCCGATCGCCGGCCGTCGTCACATAGACGCCGTCGCCCTTGCCCGCGCTCGACCACCTTCGTGTCGCCGGCGCGATCGCCACGCCGGCCGCGCCGTGCCGCCGCGCGCCATCGACGCGGCGATCCGCCGCAGGTCGGCGATGGGCAAGCCCTCCTCGATGACGAAGCCGGCCGAGAGCGCGAGCGGCCGCGCGCCGGAGACGGCGAGATCGTTGACGGTGCCGTTGACGGCGAGCTCGCCGATGTCGCCGCCCGGGAAGAAGAGCGGCTTGACGACGTAGGAGTCGGTCGTGAACGCAAGGCGGGCGCCGTCGAGCTCGATCAGCGCAGCATCGCCGAGCAGGTCGAGCAGCGGGTTGCCGAGCTCCTCGAGGAAAAGACCCTCGACGAGGTTGCGCGTCGCCTTCCCCCCCGCACCGTGCGCGAGGTTGACCAGCTCGTCGCGGAGCTTCGTCCGCCGCCGGCTCACGCCGGGACGTGCTCGCGGTCGCGGAGGACGCGCCCGTAGTTGTAGTAGGCCGCGCAGGCGCCCTCGCTCGAGACCATGCAGGTGCCGATCGGCCGCTCGGGCGTGCAGGCCGTGCCGAACACCTTGCACTCCCACGGCTTGATCGCGCCGATCAGCACCTCGCCGCACTGGCACGCCTTCGGATCCGGGTCGCGACGGCCCGGGAGCTCGAACCGTCGCCTCCGCGTCCCAGGCCGCGAACTCCGGACGCAGCTTCAGCGCGCTCCGCGCGATCCAGCCGAGCCCGCGCCACTCGAAGGTCTCGCGCAGCTCCATCGTCTCGGCGAGCACCGCGAGCGCGCGCGGGTTGCCGTCGCGGCGCACGACGCGCGTGTACTGGTTCTCGACTTCGCAGCGGCCGTCGCGGAGCTGGCGCAGGAGCATGACGATCGCCTGAAGGATGTCCAGCGGCTCGAAGGCCGTGACCACGACCGGCTTGCCGTAGTCGCGCACGATGAAGTCGTAGGGCCGCGTGCCGACGACGGTCGAGACGTGGCCCGGGGCGATGAAGCCGTCGAGGCGCAGGCCGGGCGAGTCGAGGATCGCGCTGCAGCGGCGGGCCGATCGTCACGTGGTTGCAGAACGCGGAGAAGTTGGCGATCCCGTCGGCCCGGGCGCGCAGGAGCGTCAGCGCCGTCGCCGGCGCCGTCGTCTCGAAGCCGATCGCGAAGAAGACGACCTCGCGGTCGGGGTTGCGGCGGGCGAGCTCGAGCGCGTCGAGCGGCGAGTAGACCATCCGGACGTCGGCGCCGCGCGCCTTCGCCTCGAGCAGCGAACCGCGCCCGCCGGGCACGCGCATCATGTCCCCGAAGGTCGTGAAGATCACCTCGGGCCGTTCAGACGAGTGCGATTGCGTCGTCGACGCGCCCCATCGGGATCACGCAGACGGGGCAGCCCGGCCCGTGCACGAAGTCGACCTCGGGCGGGGCGAGATCCTCGAGCCCGTGCTTGTAGATCGTGTGCGTGTGACCGCCGCAGACCTCCATCAGCTTCACCTCGCGGCCGGGCTCGACGAGGCCGGCGATCTCCTGCGCGAGCCTCCGGGCCAGCTCGCCCGAGCGGAACTCGTCGACGTACTTCATGCGAGCTTCTCGAGCGCGATCCCCGCGTGGCAGAGGAGGACGTCGCCGGGCGCGACCGGCTCGACGAGTTCGACGCCGACGTCCTCGCGTCGGCCCGCAGCGTCGACCGTCGCCGTGTGGCCTCGCACCTCGAGCACCGTCGCCTCGACTGCGGCGTCGCTGCAGGTGAGGCAGTGGTCGTGGTCGAGGCTCATGGCGCGACGCTCGCCCGGATCTCGCTCAGCTCCTGCTCGTAGGCCTCGCCCATCTGCTCGAGCAGCGCGAGCGTCTCGCGGGCCTGCTCCTCGTCGATCTTCGCGAGCGCGAAGCCGACGTGGACGAGCACCCAGTCTCCGACCCGGACCTCGGGGCAGAGGGCGACCGAGACGTTCCGGCGCACGCTCGAGATCTCGGCCTTCGCGAGCCCGACCTCGGGGTCGATCAGCTCGACGATCTGCGCGGGGATTCCTAGGCACATCTGGTGGTCCTCCTCGCCGCGACTGCGGCCTGGCCGTAGCTTATGCCTCCGTCGTTCGGGGGCACGAGGCGGTGGGTGAGCACGCGGAAGCCGTGCGCCTGGAGCCGTCGCCGGGTCGAGCCGAGCAGCCGCAGGTTCTGAAACGTCCCGCCGGAGAGGACGACCGTCCCCGCCTCGCCCGCCTCGACGCACGCCGCAGCCGCGCCGGCCGCGACGGTCTCGTGGAACGCCGCTGCAACCTCGGCTCTCGGCCGGCCCGCGGCAAGCTCCAAGTAACACTGTGTTACCAGCTCGGTTGTGGCCCCGAAGCGCCACTCGTAGGGAGCGGCGGCGACCTCGCCGGCGAGGTGCTCGAGCTCGATCGCGGCCTGCCCCTCGTAGCTGACCGTGTCGCGGACGCCGAGCACGGCGGCCACGGCGTCGAAGAGGCGCCCCATCCCCGACGAGAGCGGCGGGTCGAGCTTCAGGCTCTCGCGGACCTGCGACCAGCGCTCCCACGGCACGGGCAACCCGGCCAGCTCGAGATGCAGCGCGGCGAGACGCCACGGCTCCCGGATCGCCGCCTCGCCCCCGGGGAGCGGAACCGGCTCGAGATGGGCGAGGCGCTCGAAGCCCGCCAGGTCGCAGCGCAGGAGCTCGCCGCCCCAGAGCGTCCCGTCCGTGCCGTACCCCGTCCCGTCGAAGACGAGCGCGAGCGCGGGGCCTTCCTCGCCGTGCTCGGCGAGGCAGGCCGCCGCGTGTGCGTGATGGTGCTGGACGCCGACCAGCTCCGCCTCCTGCTCGAGCGCCCACTTCGTCGAGAGGTACTCCGGATGGAGGTCGTGCGCGATCACCTCGGGCCGGACCGCGAGCATCGCCAGGACGAGCTCGAGATCGGAGCGGAACGCGCGGTACGCCGGCTCCGAATCGAGATCGCCGAGATGGGCCGAGAGGAAGGCCTCGTTGCCGCGGGCGACGCAGAAGGTCGCCTTCAGCTCGGCGCCCGCCGCGACGACCGGCCGCACGGCAGCCAGCGGGAGCGGGAGCGCCGCCGGCGCGTAGCCCCGTGAGCGGCGGACGGGGAGCCCGGCCCGCACGACCGAGTCCTCGCAGCGACGGCGGATCGGCCGGTCGTGGGCGAGCACGGCATCGGCGATCCCGCCGAGCCGCCGCCGGGCATCGCCGTCGTCGAACGCGATCGGCTCGTCGGAACGGTTGCCGCTTGTCAGGACGAGCGCCTCGCCGAGATCGGCGCAGAGCAGATGATGGAGCGGCGAATAGGGCAGCATCACCCCGAGCCACGGCCCGACCGGGACGACCGAGGGAGCGATCGCGGCTCCAGGAAGCCGTCGCAGCAGCACGATCGGCGCTGCGGGAGAGCGCAGCAGCGCCAGCTCCTCGGCGGAGCACGAGGCGATCGACTCCGGCGCGGCGCTCAGCACGGCGAACGGCTTCTCCTCGCGCTGCTTGCGCGCACGCAGGCGCGCGACCGCGCTCTCGTCGCCCGCCAGGCAGGCGAGGTGGTAGCCGCCGATCCCCTTGACCGCGAGCACGGCGCCTTGACGAAGCAGCGAGACCGCCTCGGAGAGCGGCATCGACAGCTGCGGCCCGCACGCCGGGCAGCAGGTCGCCTCGGCGTGGAAGCGGCGGTCGGCCGGATCCTCGTACTCGGCGCGGCACTCGGCGCACATCGGGAATCCCGCCATCGTCGTGTTGGCCCGGTCGTAGGGCACCGCCCGGACGATCGTGAAGCGCGGCCCGCAGCCCGTGCAGTTGACGAACGGGTGGCGATAGCGCCGGTCGAGCGGGTCGAACAGCTCCCGGAGGCAGTCGTCGCAGGTCGCGATGTCGGGCGGGACGAGGGCCCGTTCCACCGCTGCGCGGCTCGCGGCGATCGCGAAGCCCGGCCGGCCGGTCGCCTCGATGACCGAGACGGACACGGCCTCGACCTGAGCGAGGCGGGGCGCCTCGGCGCGGAGCGCGGCGACGAACGCATCGAGCGCCCGAGGCTCGCCCTCTGCCTCGATCAGAACGCCGCCCCCGTCGTTGCGAACGAAACCCGAGAGCCGGTGCCGGTTAGCGAGGCCGTACACGAAGGGCCGAAAGCCCACGCCCTGGACGACGCCGCGGACGCGGACCCGGCGACGCTCCGAAGACGGCACAGCGCCAGCGTTGCGGAGAACGCCCCGCCGCGCAAGGAGATCCGGGTTTTCCCGCTTCTCCTCGAGCGGCCGCTCGGATACGGTCGCGTCGTGCAGGCTTCCCGCACAGGGCACGCGCGCCACGACGACCGGCTTCGCCTGGGCGCGCTCGGTGGAGTGGTGACCTGCCTGCACGTCGCCGGCTGGGGTCTCTTCCTCTACTACGCGGCGCGCGAGCCCGCGCTCGCCGGGCTCGGCCTGCTCGCGTACTCGTTCGGCTTGCGGCACGCCTTCGACGCCGACCACATCGCGGCGATCGACAACACGACCCGCAAGCTGCTCCAGGAGGGACAGCGGCCGCTCGGCGCCGGATTCTTCTTCTCGCTCGGGCATTCGACGATCGTCTTCTCGCTGGCGGCCGGGCTCGCGCTCGCAGCGAACGCCGTGAGGTCGCAGGTCCCCGTCGTTCCAGGCCTACGGCGGCACGATCGGCACCGCCGTCTCCGGCGTCTTCCTCTGGCTGATCGCGATCGCCAATCTCCTCGTGCTGATCGACGTCGTCCGGATCTTCCGCGGGCTCCGGCGCGGGCACGACGACGAGGGCCACCTCGAAGAGCGGCTCCTCCAGCGCGGCCTGCTCAGCAGGTTCTTCTCGGACGCCTGCTCCGCTTCGTCTCAAGTCGTGGCACATGTTTCCGCTCGGCGTCCTGTTCGGGCTCGGCTTCGACACGGCGACCGAGATCGGACTGCTCGCACTCGCCGCAGGCGTGGCGACCCATTCATGTGCCGATCCTCGCCGTGCTGTCGCTCCCCCTGCTCTTCGCGGCCGGCATGAGCCTGGTCGACACCGCCGACGGCGTCCTGATGACGCACGCCTACGGCTGGGCCTTTCGCAACCCGCTGCGGCGCGTCTACTACAACATCACCGTCACCGGCCTGTCGGTCGCGGTCGCGTTCGCAATCGGCACGGTCGAGCTGCTCCAGGTGGCCGCCGACAGGCTCGCCCTCCGCGGTTCGTTCTGGGCGTCGCTCGAGCGGCTCGAGCTCGGGACACTCGGGTACGGGATCGTGGCGCTCTTCGCGCTCACGTGGGCGGTTTCGGTGACGATCTGGAAGATGGCCCGGTTCGAGGACCGCTGGCAGCTAGGCTCGGAGTCGAGTCCGTGACGGAACCACGCGTGATCGATCCCGGCGCGCTGGACGCTCTGATCGCAGAGCTCGGCGCCCGCGGCTTTCGGGTTCTCGGCCCGACAGTGCGCGACGGCGCGATCGTCTACGACGAGATCGGCAGCGCGCGCACGACCTGCCGATCGGCTGGACCGACGAGCAGGAGCCGGCGGACGCTACCGGCTGAGGCGCGCGAGGACGAGGCGCTGTTCGGCTACGCCGTCGGCCCGCACTCGTGGAAGCAGTTCCTGCTCCCGCCGCGCGTCCGCCTGTGGCGCGCGCCGGCGCCGGACGACGGCTCGCTTCAGATCGAGCCGCCGGAGCCGCCGACGGCCCCGCTTCGCCTTCTTCGGCGTGCGCTCCTGCGAGCTGCACGCGATGGCGATCCAGGATCGGGTGCTTCTCGGCGGCGCGCTACGTCGATCCGGACTACGCGCGCCCGGCGCGAGGACGCCTTCGTCGTCGCGGTCAACTGCGTCGAGGCCGGGCGGCACGTGCTTCTGCGTCTCGATGGGCACCGGCCCGAAGGTCGAGGCCGGCTTCGACCTCGCGCTGACCGAGATCCTCGACGGCGAGCACCGCTTCCTCGTCGAGGTCGGCAGCGAGCGCGGCGCGGAGGTGCTCGGCGAGCTGCCCCACGCGCGCGCGCGACGGAGGAGCGTCGACGCGGCGAGCGCGGCGCCGCGCGTCGACGCGCCGCGGCAGATGGGGCGCGAGCTCGACGTGAGCGACCTCCGCGACCTGCTCGTACGGCAACCTCGAGCACCCGCGCTGGGACGAGGTCGCCGAGCGCTGCCTGACCTGCGGCAACTGCACGATGGTCTGCCCGACCTGCTTCTGCAGCGCGTCGAGGACGTCACCGACCTCGCGGGCGAGCACGCTCGAGCGCCGCCGGCGCTGGGACTCCTGCTTCACGGTCGACTACTCCTACATCCACGGCGGCGCCGTGCGCCCGTCGACCCGCGCGCGCTACCGCCAGTGGATGACGCACAAGCTCGCGCACCTGGATCGACCAGTTCGGCAGCTCCGGCTGCGTCGGCTGCGGGCGCTGCATCACCTGGTGCCCGGTCGGCATCGACATCACCGAGGAGGCTGCGCGCGATCCGCGACAGCGGACCGCACGGAGGTGGAGCATGCGAAACGCATTGAGATGCTGCTCCGCGAGCGTTCCGCTCTTCGCGGGGCTGGAGCCCGCCCAGCTCGAGCTGATCGCCGGCTGCGCGCGCGAACGTGCACTTCAACGCCGGGCAGGTACCTGTTCCGCGAGGGCGACCCGGCCGACCGTTCTACCTGATCCGCCACGGCAGCGTGGCGCTCGAGGTGACGGTCGTCCCGGCCGCGGCGCGATCACGATCGAGACGCTCGAGGCAGGCGAGGTCGTCGGCTGGTCGTGGCTCTTCGAGCCCTACCGCTGGCAGCTTCGACGCGCGCGCGCTCGAGCCGGTGCCGGGCGATCGCCTTCGACGGCGCCTGCCTGCGCGGCAAGTGCGAGGCCGACCCGAGCTCGGCTACGCAGCTCATGCGCCGCTTCGCGGCGTCGCTGATCGAGCGCCTGCAATGGACGCGGCTCCAGCTCCTCGACATCTATGGCAGCCGAACGCCGCTGAGCTGCCGACCGGCCGATGGTGCCGGCGTCGTCAAGCGGACCGCCGCGGAGACACCACGACACGTGGACGCTCGAGCTCGAGCCGGACTCGGGCGCGCCGCTGCACGTTCGCACCCGGGCCAGTTCACGATGCTCTACGCCTTCGGCGCCGGCGAGGTGCCGATCTCGATCAGCGGCGACGGCGGCGAGCGCGAGGCGCTCGTGCACACGGTCCGCGCCGTCGGCCTGACGTGACCAGGCGATCTGCGACGCCCGACCGGGCGAGGTGCTCGGCGTCCGCGGGCCCGTTCGGCACGCGTGGCCGCTGGCCGAGGTCGCGCGGCGACGACGTGGTCGTGATCGCCGGCGGCATCGGCCTGGCGCCGCTGCGGCCGGCGTTCCGCGCACCTGCTCGCCCACCGCGAGCGCTACGGCGAGGTTGCGCTGCTCTACGGCGCGCGCACGCCCGACCGACCTCCTCTACACGAGCGAGCTGGAGCGCTGGCGGCGCGCAGGAGGCGTCGAGGTCGAGGTCACGGTCGACAGCGCCGGGGCCGGCTGGCGCGGCACGTCGGCGTCGTCCCGCAGCTGATCGCGCGGCGCCGAGCTTCGACCCCGCCGACGTCGATGGCGCTGGTCGTGCGGGCCGGAGATCATGATGCGCTTCTCCGTCCAGGCGCTCTGCGCAGCGCGGGCGTGCGCCGCGAGCGCGATCTACGCTCTCGATGGAGCGCAACATGAAGTGCGGCGCTCGGGCTCTGCGGGCACTGCCAGCTCGGGCCGACGCTCGTCTGCCGCGACGGGCCGGTCTTCCCCTACGACCGGCTGGCGCCGCTGCTGGCGGTCAGGGAGCTGTGAGCGATGGCCGAAGCCCGCAAGCCGAAGCTCGCCGTCTGGAAGTTCGCCTCGTGCGACGGCTGCCAGCTCACGCTGCTCGACTGCGAGGACGAGCTGCTCGCGCTCGCCGGCGCGGTCGAGATCGCCCACTTCCCGGAGGCGACCAGCGCGACCGTGCGACGGCCCCTACGACCTCTCGCTCGTCGAGGGCTCGATCACGACCGCGCACGACGCGGAGCGGATCCACGAGATCCGCGCGCGACTCGAAGCGCGCTCGTCACGATCGGCGCCTGCGCCACCGCCGGGGGCATCCAGGCGCTGCGCAACTTCGCCGACGTCGAGGACTTCGTCGCGGTCGTCTACGCCTCGCCCGGAGTTCATCTCGACGCTCGCGACCTCGACGCCGATCGCGGCGCACGTTCCCGTCGACTTCGAGCTGCACGGGCTGCCCGATCGACAAGCGCCAGCTGCTGGAGGTGATCTGCGCCTACCTGCACGGCCGCCGCGCCGAACGTCGCGACGACGAGCGTCTGCATCGAGTGCAAGCGCCGCGGCACCGTCTGCGTCATGGTCGCCCACGGCACGCCGTGCCTGGGCCCGGTCACGCACGCCGGCTGCGGCGCGATCTGCCCCTCCTACGACCGCGGCTGCTACGGCTGCTTCGGGCCGATGGAGACGCCGAACACCGCCTCGCTGACGCGCGCTGGCTGCAAGGTCCTCGGGATGACCGACCCGGACGTCGACGCGCGTCTACCGCACCTTCAACGCCGACGCGCCGCGTTCCGAGCAAGCGAGCGACGCCGCATGAGCTGAGGCAGGCGCACGCGAGACGATCAAGACCGACTACCTCGCCCGCGTCGAGGGCGAGGGCGGCATGCGCGTCCGCATCGAGGACGGCGTGGTCGACGGAGGTCGCAGCTGCAACATCTTCGAGCCGCCCCGCTTCTTCGAGGCGTTCCTGCGCGGGCGCGCCTACACCGAGGCGCCGGACATCACCGCGCGCATCTGCGGCATCTGCCCGGTCGCCTACCAGATGAGCTCGGTGCAAGGCGATGGAGCAGGCCTGCGGCGTCGATGGTCGACGGCCAGCTGCGCGGCGCTGCGGCGGCTCCTCTACTGCGGCGAGTGGATCGAGAGCCACGCGCTGCACGTCTACATGCTCCACGCCCCCGACTTCCTCGGCTACGCGAGCGCGATCGAGCTGGCCCGCGACCAACCCGGCGCTCGTCGAGCCCGGGCTCGCAGCTGAAGAAGGCGGGCAACGAGCTGATGACGCGTCGTCGGCGGGCGCGAGGTCCACCCGATCAACGTCCGCGTCGGCGGCTTCTACCGCGCCCCACGCAAGCGGGAGCTGGCAGGGCTCGTCGAGAAGCTCGAGCGGGCCCGCGAGATCGCGCTCGAGACCGTCACCGTCGTCTCCGGCTTCGACTTCCCCGACTACGCGCACGACTACGAGCTGGTCGCGCTGTCGGATCCGGGCGGGTACCCGATCGAGCAGGGGCGCATCGTCTCCAACCGCGGGCCTCGACATCGACGTCTCCGAGTACGAGCGGCATTTCGCCGAGGAGCACGTCGCGCGCTCGAACGCCCTCCACTCGCGCCGCGTCGGGGGCGGCTCGTACCTCTGCGGCCCGCTGGCGCGCTTCGCGCTCAACTACGACCGGCTCTCTCCGCTGGCGAAGGAGGCGGCTGCCGCGGTCGGGCTGACGGCGGCCGAGCGCAACCCGTTCAGGAGCATCGTCGTCCGCGCCGTCGAGCTCGTCTACGCAGCCGACGAGGCCCTCCGGCTCATCGCCGCCTACGAGGAGCCCGACGCGCCCTCGGTCCCCGTCGAGCCGCGCGCCGGGATCGGCCACGGAGTGACGGAGGCGCCGCGCGGGATCCTCTACCACCGCTACGAGCTCGACGAGGACGGGACGATCCTCGTCGCGAAGATCGTGCCGCCGACCTCGCAGAACCAGCTGGCGATCGAGGAGGACCTGCGCGGTGTGGTCGAGCGCTCGCTCGACCTGCCGGACGCCGAGCTCGGTCTCCGCTGCGAGCAGACGATCCGCAACTACGACCCCTGCATCTCCTGCGCGACCCACTTCCTCACGCTGGAGGTGGAACGCTGCTGAGGGTGATCGGCGTCGGCAACCCCTGGCGCTGCGACGACGGAGCCGGGCTCGCCGTCGCGCGGCTGCTCGCGGGCACGCTGCCCGAGGGCGTCGAGGTGCTCGAGCGCGAGGGCGAACCGGCTTCGCTGATCGACGCCTGGGAAGGCGCCGAGAGTGTCTGGCTGGCCGACGCGATCTCGTCGGGAGCCGCCACGGGCACGATCCGCCGGCTCGACGCAAGCGAGCAAGAGCTGCCGCCTGAGCTCTTCCGCACCTCGACGCACCACCTCGGCCTGGCCGAGGCGGTCGAGCTCGCGCGTGCGCTCGGCAAGCTGCCGCGGCGGCTCGTCGTCTACGGCGTCGAGGGTGCCAGGTTCGAGATCGGCGACGAGCTCACACCCGAAGTCCAGCGCGGCTCCGCACAGGCTGCCGAAGCGATCCGCGAGGAGGTACGCGCATGCACGAGCACGCGTTGATGAACGACCTGATGCGGAAGATCGAGGCCGAAGCGGCCGCCGAGGGCGGCGGCCGGGTGACGCGGATCCGCGTGCGCCTCGGCGCACTCTCCCACTTCACCGCCGAGCATTTCCGCGAGCATTTCGAAGACGCGGCCCGCGGGACGGTCGCGGAGGGCGCCGAGGTCGAGACCGAGCTCCGCACCGACCCGACGGAGCCGGAGGCTCAGGGGGTCGTGCTCGAGTCGCTCGACGTCGAGCTCCCGGAAACCTAGGGCCGTGGCTCGGGGACGGGCTCGGGGAAGAAGGCCTCGGTCACGACCCGCAGCACCTTCTCGCGCCGGCCCTCGGCCGCCGGCTGGAGCCCACCGAGGTCGAGGTGGGCCAGCCCGACCCGGCCCGAGGCGCGGATCACGCGGAAGCCGAAGTCGCCGAGGAAGTCCGCCGGGAAGACCGTCTTGTGCACGCGGAACCGCTCGTAGCCCGACTCGCCTTCCGGGTAGCGGTACGAGAATGCCTCCACCGACTCGGCGCCCCGGTCACGGGCCTCGCCGATCGCGGCGAGGAAGAGCGACTGGAGCACCCACGGGCTCGATTCGTCGACGACGTAGGCGCAGGTGATCAGGATCGCACCGTCCGAAGGCGGACCGGCCGGAAGCTCCTGGGCCCGCGGAAAGAGCGGCGCCGGGCCGTACTGCATCGAGCCGAGCACGCGGCCGTCGCTGTCGTAGTAGACGGTGCCGAACGCTCCGAACTCGTCCTCGACCCGCTCCACCCAGCGCTCCTTGTCGACGGAGCGGCGGCCGCGGGTCTGCCACCAGACGCAGGCGTGACAGACGCTCGGCGTCGTCTCGAGCGTCAGCTTCGTCAGGCCGGCGAGCCTAGGAGCGATCACTCACCTCTTCGACGACGATGTTCACGGCCGCGGGCCGCGTGTCGGTCATGCGGGCGAGGTAGTCGGCCACCCGGCGCTGCACCGCCGCGCCGAGCTCGGGGATCGACGCTCCCCAGTCGACGGCGAGGTGAAGCTCGATCGCGTTGCCTTCGACGCGCACGCCCTTCCGGACGCCGTCGACGATCCTGGCGACACCCGGCACGTCCTGCGCAGCGTCGCGCGCATACCGGGCGACCACTTCGGGTGAGACGAGGCCGTGACCTTCCATCACCCTGATCTTAGGGTCAGCTCGGTGGCCTCCGGGCGCGCGAAGAGGCGGAAGGGGACAAATGTCGTCCCGAGACCCGGCGAGACGTGCATCACCGTGTCGCCGCGGCGATAGATGCCGCTCGCGAAGCGGGCTCGCGGATGCGCGAGGTTGAGCCTGCCGAAGCCGTAGGGGACGACGATCTGACCCGCATGGATGTGGCCCGAGAGGACGAGGTGGAACCGCCCCGGGGGCAGCCGGTCGAGGACGCGCGGGAAGTGGCAGAGCAGGATCCGCAGCTCGGCGTCAGAGTCGCCGAACTCCCGCAGCCTGCCTGCCATCCACGTACGCGGGTCGACACCTGCGAGCTCGACGCGACGATTCCGGAGCTCCGTGGCGACGGAGTCGTCGAAGAGGAGCGTCCCGTTCGCCAGCTCCGAGATGCCGGCGTCCTTGGAGAACGGGTCGCGCGAGTCCGCGAAGTCGTGGTTTCCGAGCACGACGTAGGGCCGGTCGAGCCGACCGAGCAGCGCCAGCAGCCGGTCGTGGCCGGCCGGACGCGAGAGCAGGTCGCCCGTCACGACCGTGAGATCGGGCCTGCGCTGCGCGACCCAGTCGACCGCCCGCGTGCAGGCGTGCGCACCGCGGGACGGGACGCCCAGGTGGAAGTCCGACAGGTGCGCGATCCGCAACCCGTCCAACTCGGGCGGCAGCCCGGGCACGACGACCTCGAGCTCGCGGAGCCGAACCCAGCCCGCCTCGTAGAGGCCCCAGGCAGCCGCGAGCGCGACGACGACCGCCGCAACGACGACGGCGTCTACGGCCGGCGCTCGTCGAGGACGGCGGTGAGCTCGGACATGCGACGAACGGTGAGGTCGGTCACCTGGGCCGCCGGTGGGAGGCTGACGTACACGGGCTTACCGTAGTCCGAAAAGTCCGAGATCAGGCCGAGCGTCAGGCCCCGGGCCCCGGTGCTTGCGGGGATCTGCACCTCGACGCGCCGAACGAAGCCTTCGGCGCCGATCCAGACGTCGTAGGGGACAGCGGTGCCGTTCGAGTGCAGCAGGAGACTCGCGATCTCCGATCTCGCGGGGCCGCTCAGCCTGGTCACGAGGCTTTGCAGGTCGATCTGCCCCTGATAGTGGGTTGCGGGGGTGCCGTCGATCTCGTCCTGACCGAGGTTGGCGAACTTGGCGGTGCTCTCCTGGATGACCTCGAGCTGACCTCCCGGCTCCGTGCCGTTCAGCTCCGCGATCTCGAGCAAGCCGACGCCCTCGTCGCGCCCGAGCGTCGCGAAGCCGAACTTCAGCCACGGCTTCGCGGCCGGGATCGACAGCGAATAGAACGGCACGTTGAGGTAGAACACCGGGCTGCCGGCATTCGAGTCGGACACCTCCTGGCCGTTGAAGAGCTGCGAGCTGGCGCCCGTGTCCCCGAGACTGCGGGCGAAGCTGCCCAGGTTGAGGATGAGCGAGCTTCGCTTGCTCACGTTGTCGAAGTCGCCCGCGAGCAGCAGCTGGATCGCCGGGCCGTTCGCGGCTTGCTCCTGGAGCAGGGTCACGATGTGCATGCTCTGCGCCTGCGAGCTCTTTGCCGCCGCGGCGGCGACCGGCCCCTTCCCCGCTCCACAGGCGGTCAGGAGCGTCGCGGCCGCGAGCACGAGCGATCCCGAGAGCCAGCGCATCAGCACGTCCTCACCGGCGATTGCCACTTCGTGTCGCGCCCGTCCTCGGCGCAGCCGGCGCCACGACGAGCACATCGTGTTCTGGGGTCACGCCGTCCGACGCTATCGGAAATCTGCGCAGACCTTGTGGCGAGACACGCAAGGTCGAAAGCACCGTCTAGGATCAGGAGCCAGTGGACGCGACACCCGTACTGCCGAGAGTCGGACCGACAGCGAGAGAGGATGCCTGGTGGGTCGCCCCGCTCGCGACGGCCGCGGGGCTGACGGCGTTCGGCGTGTACGCGATCTTCGCGGCGGTGCAAGGGTCGGACTACCTCTACAGGGGCCACGGGGCGCGCTACCTGTCGCCGTTCTACTCGCCGGACCTGCACAGCATGTTCGGCCTGAACCCACCGTTCTCGCCCGCGTTCATGGTCTTGTGGGCGCCACTCGGGCTGCGGCTCACCTGTTACTACTATCGCAAGGCGTACTACCGCTCGTTCTTCTGGTCGCCGCCCGCATGCGCGGTGCCCGGGCCGGCGCGCAAGCGCCCGTATCGTGGCGAGACCGCCTTCCCGTTCGTGCTGCAGAACGCCCACCGGTTCTTCTTCTACTTCGCGACGATCGTGGTCGGATTCCTCTGGTACGACGCTGTCAGGGCGTTCTTCTTCAGGGCCGCCGGCGGCTCGCTCGGCTTCGGCGTGGGCCTCGGCTCGCTGGTGCTGCTCGTGAACGTCGCCGCGCTGTCGGCGTTCACCTTCGGCTGCAACTCGTTTCGCCACCTGATCGGCGGCAACCTGGATTGCTTCACGTGCTCCCTCTCGACGCGCGTGCGTCACCGGCTCTGGCTCGGCGTCACGGTCCTGAACATCAGGCACAGAGATTGGGCCTGGATCAGCCTCGCCACGGTCGGCCTCGCGGATCTCTATGTGCGGCTCGCGGCGGCCGGCGTGTTTCACGACCCGCGGATCTTCTGAGTTGTCCTCGCAGCTCGAATACGATCTGCACGAGCACGACGTGATCGTGATCGGCGCCGGCGGGGCGGGCCTGCGCGCGGCGATCGAGTCCTCGAGCCTCGGCTCGAAGACGGCCGTGATCTGCAAGTCGCTGCTCGGGAAGGCGCACACGGTGATGGCCGAGGGCGGTGTGGCGGCGGCGCTCGGCAACGTCGACGAGGCCGACAACTGGGAGACACACTTCCAGGACACGATCTCGGCCGGCAAGTACCTGAACAACTGGCGCATGGCGGAGCTGCACGCCAAGGAGGCGCCCGAGCGGGTGCAGGAGCTCGAGCGCTGGGGCGGCGTCTTCGACCGCACCCCGGCCGGGAAGATGTCGCAGCGAACCTTCGGCGGCCACAGCTACCGGCGCCTCGTCCACATCGGCGACCGCACCGGCCTCGAGCTCCTGCGGACGCTGCAGGACAAGTGCGTCCATCAGGACGTGGACGTGTTCATGGAATGCACGATCACCCACCTCTTGAAGGACGGGGATCGCGTCTGCGGCGCGTTCGGGTACTGGCGCGCAACGGGTCGCTTCGTCGTCTTCAAGGCCCGCGCGGTGGTGCTCGCGTCCGGCGGCCTCGGCCGCTGCTACGAGATCACCTCCAACTCGTGGGAGTGCACGGGCGACGGGCAGGCGCTCGCGTACGAGGCGGGCGCCGAGCTGATCGACATGGAGTTCGTCCAGTTTCATCCGACCGGCATGGTCTGGCCACCCGGCGTCGCGGGGCTGCTCGTCACGGAGGCCGTGCGCGGCGAGGGTGGCGTGCTGAAGAACGCCGAAGGCGAGCGGTTCATGGAGCGCTACGACCCCGAGCGGCTGGATCTCTCGACCAGGGACATCGTGGCGAAGGCGATCTACACCGAGATCCAGGAGGGCCGCGGCACGGAGCGCGGAGGTGTCTACCTCGACGTCTCGCACCTTCCGGCCGAGACCGTGAAGAACAAGCTTCCGAGCATGTACGCCCAGTTCCTCGAGCTCGCCGGTGTCGACATCACGGCCGCGCCGATGGAAGTCGCTCCGACCTGCCACTACATCATGGGCGGCATCAGGGTGGACGCCGAAACCGCCGCAACCACCGTGCCCGGGCTCTACGCCGCCGGCGAGTGCTCCGGCGGGATGAGCGGTGCGACACGGCTCGGTGGGAACTCGCTCTCGGACCTGCTCGTCTTCGGGCGGCGGGCCGGCGTCGCCGCCGCGAGCTACGCGAGCAGCGCCCCGGCCCCCGCAATCGACGACACTGAGGTCGCCGCCGCCGAGTCCGAGCTGTCCGGCTACCTGACCGGCAGCGGGAACGAGGATCCCTATGTCCTGCACGCGGACCTGCAGGCCACGATGAAGAAGCACGTCGGGATCTTCCGCGACGAGAGCGGCCTCGCCGCCGCAGTCGACGAGCTCGAGGCGCTCAAGAGCCGGGCCCGAAGCCTGCGCGTGCGCGAGCCGGACCGCCGCTTCAACCCGGGCTGGCACCTCTGCCGCGACGTCCGCAATCTCCTCGTCTGCGCGGAGGCGATCGCACGCTCCGCCTTGCAGCGAGCGGAGAGCCGCGGCGCGCACAACCGGCTCGACTTCCCCGCGCAGTCGCCCGAATGGGGCCTGCGCAACCTCGTCGTCAGCCGCAAGGGCGCAACGATGTCCGTCGATGAGCGGCCGCTCGTCTCCGCTCCCGGGCTGGAGCCGCTCGTCGAAACACGCCGGGCGAAGGACTATCGATGAGCAGCGCCGAGCACCGCACGTTCCGGATCTGGCGTGGCGACGAGGCGGGCGGCGGCTTCACCGACTACGAGACCGCGGTCCGAGAGGGCATGGTCGTCCTCGACGCAGTGCGCGAGATCCAACGCAGCCAGGCGGGTGACCTGGCCGTCCGCTGGAACTGCAAGGCCGCGAAGTGCGGCTCCTGCGGCGCGGAGGTGAACGGCAAGCCGGTGTTGATGTGCAAGACGAGGCTGACCGCGCTGCCCGCCGATCGCCCGGTCACCGTCGGCCCGCTGAGAGCCTTCCCGATCATCCGCGACCTGGTCAGCGACGTCTCCTGGAACTACGAGGTCAACAAGCAGATCCCCCCGTTCACGCCGAGGAAGGACGCGAACTGGCTGATGCACCAGGCGGATGTCGACCGGATCGAGGAGTTCCGCAAATGCATCGAGTGCTTCCTCTGCCAGAACGTCTGCCACGTCCTGCGCGACCACCAGCTGAAGCAGCGCTACTTCGGGCCGCGGTTCTTCGCCCGGATCGCGAGCCTGGAGATGCACCCGCTCGACGACGGCGACCGCTCGGCGCTGCTCGAAGGCGCCGCCGGGCTCGGGCTCTGCAACATCACGAAATGCTGCTCGGACGTCTGCCCGGAGGGCATTCACATCACCGACAACGCGATCATCCCGCTCAAGGAGCGCATCGTCGATCGTCGCTACGACCCGCTCCGCGCACTCGCCCGCCGACTCCTCGGACGGTAGCCTGACGCTATGCGATCCGTGGGCCTCCCGCCGCAACGGCGGGATCGACGTCCTCGAACTGGTCGAAGTTCGCCTTGAACATCCCGGCGAGCTCCTCTGCCTTGACGTCGTAGGCAGCCGGGTCCTGCCACGTCGAGCGTGGATCGAGCAGCCCGGCGTCCACTCCCGGCACGGACAGCGGAACCTCGAAGCCGAAGACGCCGTCGGTTCGGTACTCGGCGTGGTCGAGCCGGCCCGACAGCGCGGCGTGGAGGAGCGCTCGAGTCGCATCGATCGGCATCCGGTGACCGCCGTGACCCACCGGGCCGCCGGTCCAGCCGGTGTTCACGAGCCAGACGCTCGGCTTGTGCTCGCTGAGCTTCTCGCCCAGCAGCTGCGAGTAGACCGCGGGCGGCTGCGGCAGGAACGGGCCGCCAAACATGGTGAGAAGGTCGGCGCAGGCTCGGTGACGCCGATCTCGGTGCCGGCGAGCCTCGCAGTGAATCCGGACAGGAAGTGGTAGCGCGCCTGCTCGCTCGTCAGCCGTGCGATCGGCGGCATGATCCCGAACGCGTCCGCGGTCAGGAAGACGACGTTGCTCGGATGCCCGGCGGACTTCGTGTGCAACGCGTTCGAGATCCGCTCGAGCTTGTAGGCGGCGCGCGTGTTCTCGGTCTTCTCGTCGCTGTCGAGGTCGAGCCTGCCCCGATCGTCGACGACGACGTTCTCGAGCAGCGTGCCGAAGGTGCGTGTCGTCTGGAAGATCTCGGGCTCGGCCTCGGCCGAGAGCCTGATCGCCTTCGCGTAGCAGCCACCCTCGAGGTTGAAGACGCCGGCGTCGCCCCAGCCGTGCTCGTCGTCGCCGATCAACTGGCGCTGCGGATCGGCCGAGAGCGTCGTCTTGCCGGTGCCCGAGAGCCCGAAGAAGATCGCCACGTCTCCGCTTTCACCGACGTTCGCCGAGCAGTGCATCGGAAACACGCCCTCCAGAGGCAGCCGGTCGTTCAGCAGCGTGAAGACCGACTTCTTGATCTCACCTGTGTAGAACGTGCCGCCGATCAGCACCTCCTGCAGGGTCGCGTGCAGCACGATGAACGTGCCGCTGCGAATGCCATCCTCCGCCGGATCGGCTTCCAGGCCCGGCGCGTGCAGCACCAGCGCCTCCGGCTCGAACTCCTCCAGCTCGTCGTCGCTCGGCGTGATGAAGATCGTGCGCGCGAACAGCGCATGGAACGCCACCGGTGTGACGACTCGCACCCGGATCCGATGCGCCGGATCCGCGCCCGCGAACGCATCGACGACGTAGAGGTCGCGCTCGCCGAGATGGGCGCGAACCTTGTCGCGCAGCGCGGCGAAGCGCTCCTCTGCGAGCGGACGGTTGACCTTGCCCCACCAGATCCGATCCTCGGAAGCGCTCTCCCGGACGACGAACTTGTCTGCGGCCGAGCGGCCGGTGTGCTTCCCCGTGTCGACGACGAGCGGCCCACCGTGGGCGAGCACACCCTCCTCGCGGCGCAGCGCGTGCATGTACAGCGCCGGCGTCGTCAGGTTCCGGAAGACCGCGCCGCGCGCGTCGATGCCGTGGCTCGCGAGGCCCGGCTCAGTCGTCGAAGCCACGACCGCATGATAGTACGGCGCCCGGTGACTAGATCTGCCAGTTGCCGTCGCGCAGGACGGAAACGCGGCTGCCGTCCTTCGTGAGGCCCGTGACCTCGAGCTCGGGCGAGCCGATCATGAAGTCGATGTGGATCCGGCTCTCGTTCACGCGCTCGAGGTCATCCTCGCCGACCGCAAACGGGAAGCCGTGGCCGAGCGCGATGTGGCTCGCGGCGTTCTCGTCGAGCAACGTGTCGTAGAAGACGGTGCCGAGCGGACCGATGCGGCCCTGGCCGTCGACGAGCGCGAGCTCTCCGAGCAGGCCGCCGCCGTCATCGAGAGCGGCCTTTGCCCGTAGCGCTTCGACGTTCTCGTCCGCCTCGATCGAGACGGCGCGACCGCCTTCGAAGCGGACGCGCAGGCCGCGGACGATCACGCCATCCTCGAGCGCGAGCGGCTTGGTCGAGGTCACGTAGCCCTCGGTCCGAGCCGGGTCGGGCGTCGTGAAGACCTCTTCCGTCGGCAGGTTCGGCAGGTGGCGCAAGCCCTTGCGCGTCGTGAAGTCACCCGCGCCCCACACGCTCGTCCCGAAGAGGCCGACCGTCAGCTCGGTGCCGGGCCCGCGCAGCTCGATCGCGTCGAACCGCCGCGCCGTCAGCGCGTCCGCGGAGCGTCTGAGCACGGCCATCCGCTCGTCCCAGGCGGCGGCGGGATCGCTCTCGTCGAGGCGGAGGATGTGCCAGATCTCGTCCCAGAGCTTCTCGTAGGCGGCCGGCCCATCGAGCTCGGGGTGGACGAGGGCGGCCCAGGCCGGATGCGGGCAGGGCACGATCGTCCAGTTCGTCGAGCGCTCGCCGACGACGCGTGACGCCTCCTTCAGGCGCGGCAACTGATCCTTGCCGAGCAGCTCCGGGTCGACACCGTCGAAGACGTTCGGCGCAACGAGGCCGTTCAGGGCCATCCGCGCGTCCCCGCGCTCGGCCAGCCCGAGCAGGCGCGCGGTCATCCACGGCGGGACGAAATCGAGCGTCGCCGGATCGGCGTGCTCGAGCCGCGCGCGCTTCACATAGGGATCGAAGTAGGCGACGTCGACGTAGATCGCTCCCCGCTTGTACGCGGCGACCGCGACCGCACGCGCGAGCTCCTCCTGACCGATCGTCGCACCGACGGCCAGGATCTGGCCGGGCTGCACGTTGGCGCCGTGGACGGCGAGCTCGCCGAGGGCTTGGAAGCGCTCCTCCATCAGCAGGCGATCGTAGCGCCAGCGCGAATCCGGGCGGGTGACGATCACGCTCGCGATCGACCGTTACCTCTCCTGCGCCGGGATCTCCGACTCCACGCGCCGGGCCTATGCCGCCGACCTGCGCGACTTCGTCGAATGGTACGGCGAGCGCCCGATCGAGCAGGTCGACGTCCGCGTGCTCGCCGAGTACACCGCCGACCTCGGGCGCGCCCGCAGGGGCCGGAAGCTAGCGCCCGCGACGATCGCGCGCCGCCTCTCCGCCGTGCGCGCGCTCATCCGCTACTCGCTCGGCCCGGCGCAGGTGCCCGACGCGACACTGGCACCGCGCCGGAACCGCCGCCTGCCCGACGCGCCGAAGCTGGAGGAGATCGAGCAGCTGCTGGACACGATCGGCGCCGGAGGCGGCCCGCTGGCGCTGCGCAACCGTGCCCTGGTCGAGCTCGTCTACTCGGCGGGGCTGCGCAGCGCCGAGGCCGTCGGCCTCGACCTGGGCGATGTCGACCACGAGCAGGAGCGGATCCACGTGCGGCTCGGCAAAGGCGCGAAGGAGCGGGTCGTCCCGCTCGGCGAGGAGGCGGCCGACTGGGTCGCGCGGTACGTGCGCGACGCGCGACCGGCGCTCGTACGCGGGCCGGAGAACGCGCTCTTTCTCTCCGCGCGCGGCCGGCGGCTCGACACCTCCACGCTGCGGCGGCTTGCTCCTCACCCCCATCGCTACCGCCACGCGTTCGCCACGCACCTGCTCGAGGGCGGTGCCGACCTGCGCGTGATCCAGGAGCTGCTCGGCCATTCCTCGCTGTCCACCACCCAGGCCTACAGCCACGTCGACGGGAAGCGGCTTCGCCGCGTCTATGACCGCGCCCATCCGAGATCCTGAGCTCGAGGGATTCTTCGCGCTGCTCGCGGCGCGGCGAGCTCCCCAGACAGTGACGGCCTACCGGCGCGATCTCGCCCGCCTCGCGGAGTTCCTCGGCGGACCCGTTGCAGATGCGCGCGCCGAGGACATCGAGCGCTATGTCGGCCAGCTCCGCGAGGACGGGCTCTCGGCGGCGACGATCGCGCGCCGGACCGCCGCAGCCCGCACGTTCTTCCGCCACCAGCTCCTGATGGGCACCCGGGCCGACAATCCCGCGGCGGCCGTCGCGCTCCCGCGGCGCACCAGGAAGCTCCCGCGCACGCTTTCGGGCAGCGAGGTCAGACGCATGATCGAGGCGGCGAACGGAGTCTCGCCACGAGCGCTGCGCGACCGCGCCCTCGTCGAGCTGCTGTACGGCGCGGGCCTGCGCGTCTCGGAGGCGATGGGGATCGAGAAAGGGGGCGTCGACCTCCGGGAAAGGCTCGTGCGGGTGGTGGGCAAGGGCGGCAAGGAACGGATCGTCCCGGTCGGGAGGCAGGCGGTCGAGTCACTGGAGCGCTACCTCGCGCGCGGCAGGCCGCACCTGGACACGCGTCACCGGGCCGAGCTGTTCCTGAACGCCAAGGGCGGCGCCCTCACCCGCGCCGGCGCCTTCCTGATCCTGCGCAAGCTCGCCGCGGCCGCAGGGCTCGAGCCGGGCCGCGTCCATCCGCACCTGCTCCGTCACTCCTTCGCGACCCACCTGCTGGAGGGCGGCGCCGACCTGCGCAGCGTCCAGGAGATGCTCGGCCACGCAGATCTGGGAACGACGGAGCTCTACCTGCACGTCTCCGACAAGCGTCGCTCGGAGTCGTACTTCGCCGCCCACCCGCACGCCCGTAGATCGAAGTAACGGCCGGGCGCAAGTAACACTGTGTTACTTGCTCGGTCCGGCCTTCTTGCGCAGGAACTGGGCGACCTTGGCCGCGGCTTCGCGGAGCTCCCTCTCCTGCTCGTCGTCCTCGCCGAGCGAGGCGAGGATCTGGATCGTGGAACGCTCCGGCGAGCCGTTTCGCAAGGCGACGATCGCCAGCCGGCGAACCGCCTCGTTGTCGTCCCGCGCCACCAGATCGTGCAGCAGCGGCCGCACGCCGTTGATCACACCCGGATGGTCGCGCCCGAGCCGCTCGAGCGACAGGAGCGCCGAGCCACGGCAGGCCGGGCTCGAGTCCTCGAGGCCGCGCCGCAGGAGCTCGGTCTTCTGGCGGAAGCGGAACTGTGCAATCGCCCGATAGGCCACTGCGCGCTCCCGGTAGTCCTGCGAGCGCGCGGCGGCCTCCAGCTCCTCGTCCCACTGCCCACGCAGAACCGAGAGCTCCTGTTCCTTCCCTGCCTCGGCGAGCCCGTCGGCCTCGGTTGCGGCCTCGGCGAGCGTCACCCCGACTGCACGGAACCTTCGACCGGCGAGTGCGCGGCCGGCCCGACGTAACGGGCGGACGGCCGGATCACGCGGCCTGTGCGCCGCTGCTCGACGATGTGCGCCGACCAGCCGGCGACGCGGGCGCATCCGAACATCGCGGGGTACATCTCGGGCGGGATCGCCGCGACGTCGAGCACGACCGCCGCCCAGAACTCGACGTTCGTCTCGAGCACCCGATCCGGGGACTTCTCGCGCAGCGCCTCGAGCGCCGCCACCTCCAGCGCCTCCGCGACCTCGACCCGCGGCGAGCCGAGCTGCTGCGCTGTGCGGCGGAGCACCCGCGCCCGCGGATCCTCGGCGCGGTACACGCGGTGGCCGAAGCCCATGATCCGCTCGCCGCGATCGAGGATCCCGTGGACGTACGCCTTCGCGTCGCCCGACGCGGCCACCTCGTCGAGCATCTTCAGCACGCGCGTCGGTGCGCCCCCGTGCAGCGGCCCCGAGAGGGCGCCGACCGCCGAGGACATCGCCGCTGCGCAGTCGGCGCCGGTCGACGCCGCGATCCGCGCGCAGAACGTCGACGGGTTCATCCCGTGCTCGGCGGCCGAGACCCAGTAGGTGTCGACCGCCTTCACATGCCTGGGATCGGCCTCGCCGCGCCAGCGGATCAGGAACTGTGCCGCCGCATTTTCGCCCTGGTTGACCGCGATCTCGGGCACCGGCGGTTTCTCGGCGCCGCGAGCCGCCTGCGCGACGATCGAGAGCGCCGCCGCCGAGAGCCGCGCCACATCGTCGCGGGCCTGCTCGGGCTCGATGTCGAGGAGCTGCTTGAGGCCCCACTTCGGGCCGAGGGTCGCGAGGGCGGCCTGGAGGTCGGCCATCACCGAGCCACTCGGATCCTGGAGCTCGATCCGCTCCGCATGCGGCATCCCCGGCTCGAAGCTCGAGTCGACCAGCAGGCCCCACACCTGCTCGAACGGGTACCGGCCGACGAGCTCTTCGATGTCGATCCCGCGATAGCGAAGCGAGGATCCCTCCCGGTCGGGCTCGGCGATCTCTGTCTCGAATGCGATCACGCCCTCGAGCCCCGGGACGAAGCCATTCACGCTCCGAACGGTACCCAAACGGCTTGGAGAAGCTCGTCCCAGGTCGGGTACCGGCGCGCGGCGGGAGGCGAACCGTACAATTCCCGGCCCATGGCGCACCGAGTCACACTCATCCCGGGCGACGGCACCGGCCCCGAGCTCACCGAGGCGACGCGCCGCGTGCTCGAGGCGACCGGAGTCGAGTTCGACTGGGACGTGCAGCCGGCGGGCGCCGACGTGATGGACCAGCACGGCGGCAACCCGCTGCCCCCTCCCACGCTGGAGTCGGTCCGCCGCAACGGCGTCGCGCTCAAGGGCCCGATCACGACACCGGTCGGCGGCGGCTTCCGGTCGGTCAACGTCGCGCTTCGCAAGGCGCTCGACCTCTACGCCCAGGTCCGTCCCTGCAAGCTCTATCCCGGCGTGCGCTCGCACTACGACGAGGTCGACTTCGTGATCATCCGGGAGAACACCGAGGATCTCTACACCGGGATCGAGTACGAGCAGGGCAGCGACGACGCGAAGGAGTTGATCGCGTGGATCGAGGCCCACGGCGGCAAGCTGCCCCACAACGACGCCGGCATCTCGATCAAGCCGATCTCGATCACCGGCACGCGGAAGGTGGTCGAGTTCGCGTTCGACTACGCGCGTCAAACCGGCCGCAAGAAGGTCACGGCCGTCCACAAGGCGAACATCATGAAGTTCACGGACGGGCTCTGGCTGGAGACCGCGCGCCAGGTGGCTGCCGAGAACACCGACGTCGAGTTCGAGGACAAGATCGTCGACAACATGTGCATGCAGCTCGTGCAGCGCCCCGAGGACTATGACGTCCTCGTCCTGCCAAACCTCTACGGCGACATCCTCTCGGACGTCGGCGCCGGCCTGATCGGCGGTCTCGGAATGGCCCCGGGCGCCAACTACGGCGAGCACGTCGCCGTCTTCGAGCCGACCCACGGCTCGGCCCCGAAGTACACCGGTCAGAACCGCATGAACCCGATGGCCCAGCTCCTCTCGGGGATGATGATGCTGCGCTACCTCCACGAGCCGGAAGCGGCCGACCGCCTCGAGCGCGCGATCGCCGAGCTGATCGCAGAGGGGAAGAATCTCACCTCGGACATGTACCCGACGCGCAGCGACCCGAACGCCGTCGGGACGAGCCAGCTCGCCGACGCCCTGATCGCCAAGCTCCAGACCTAGTGGTCGCTCGGCGCAAGATCACGGTCGTCGGAGCAGGCAATGTCGGCGCGACCTGCGCCCAGGTGCTGGCGCGCCGCGACTACGCCGACGTGGTGCTCGTCGATATCAAGGAGGGCCTGCCGCAGGGCAAGGCGCTCGACATCAACCAGATGGGCGCGGTGCTCGGCTACGAGCCGAACGTGCTCGGCACGAACAGCTACGAGGAGACCGCGGGCTCCTCGGTGGTCGTGATCACCGCGGGGCTGCCGCGCACGCCCGGAATGAGCCGGGACGACCTCGTGACCACGAACGAGCGGATCGTCGCCGACGTCACCGCAAGCGTGACCGCAGCGTCGCCCGACGCGATCCTGATCGTCGTCTCGAACCCGCTCGACGCGATGTGCCATGTCGCGAAGAACGTTTCGGGTTGGCCGCGCGAGCGGGTGCTCGGGATGGCCGGGATCCTCGACACCGGGCGCTTTTCCACCTTCATCGCGTGGGAGACCGGCGCGTCGGTCAAGGATGTGACGGCGCTGGTGCTCGGCGGTCACGGCGATCAGATGGTTCCGGTGGTCAGCGCGACGTCGGTCGGCGGCATCCCGCTGCGCAAGCTCGTCTCGGAGGAGCGCATCCAGGCGATGGTCGAGCGGACGGCAAAGGGTGGCGGCGAGCTCGTGAACCTGCTCGGCACGTCGGCCTGGTATGCGCCGGGCGCGGCGGTCGCGCAGATGGTCGACGCGATCTCCCTGGACGAGAAGCGCGTGCTCCCGTGCACCGCCTATCTCGACGGCGAATACGGGATCGACGGCCTCTACATCGGTGTCCCCGTGAAGCTCGGCGCCGGCGGGGTCGAGCAGATCGTCGAGCTCGAGCTCGAGCCGGCCGAGCGCGAGGCACTTGCGCACTCGGCGGCCGCCGTGCGCGAGGTCGTCGCCGTCCTGACGACGTAGAGCCGCAGGGGGCCTCTAAACTTCCGTCGTGGAGCTGCGCCTCCGCCGCCCGTTCCTGAGAGTCGTCACGCCAGGACGGGCATTGACGGCCGCTCTCGTCGTGCTCGCGGTGGCTGCGGCGCTCTTCATCGTCCCCTCGAACGAGTACATCTTCCTGCCCGACCGCGCCCACCCCGTCTCGCCGCTGGTATCGGTGGCGGGCGGCCACAATCCGAAAGGGCCCGGCGGGATCTTCTTCGTCGACGTGATCGTCCGGAAGGCGACGCTGCTCGAGCGCCTCTTCGGCGGCCTGCACCAGGGAGCCGACCTCGAGGCTCCCGACAACGTGGTTCCGCCCGGTGTGACGAGCGCGCAGAACGATCAGCTCTCGCTCGAGGAGATGAAGGCCTCGCAGCAGATCGCCGGCGCCGTCGCGCTGCGCTCGCTCGGCTACAACGTGAAGACGGTCGACAGCGGCGCGCTCGTTGACGGTGTTTCCCCCGGGCTCCCGGCGGTGGGCAAGCTCGAGCCGACGGACGTGATCGTCGCGGTCGACGGGAAGGAGGTCACCTCTCCGGCGACGCTGACGCATGCGATGCGCGGACGCCCGGTCGGCCAGATCGTCCGGTTCACGATCCACCGCGGCGGCAAGACGAAGACCGTTGCGATCCGGACGGTCGCGGCGAGCCGCACCTCGAAGCGGGCGATCGTCGGCATCTACGTCGAGCAGGCCGAGTCGATCCACCTGCCGATCCACGTCTCGATCGACGCGGGCAACGTCGGCGGGCCCTCGGCCGGGCTCGCGTTCGCACTCGAGGTGCTCGAGAAGCTGGGCCACAACGTCGACCGCGGCAACAAGATCGCCGCCACGGGCGAGATCTATCTGAACGGCGCCGTCGGCCCGATCGGCGGGATCAAGCAGAAGACGTATGGGGCGCGCGAAGCGGGTGTGGACGCATTCCTCGTGCCGGCTGGGCAGAACGCGACCGACGCCAAGCGCTATGCGGACGGGCTGCGCATCATCCCTGTGAAGAGTTTTCAACAGGCGTTGCGCGCTCTGGCAACATTGCCGGAGAAGCACGCAGCGGCGTGAGATCTTGGGCGATTGAAACTGGGCGGAAACTGCGCGTTTTCTCTTTGGGCAAGCCCTTGATTGCTGACCGAAGAGCCGTAGGATCGCTCGGCGTTGCAGCCTCTCTCCTCTCAGTCCACGACCGTCACTCCGATGGTGAAAGGCCCAAGCTGCGACGACTGCTACTTCCGGCGGCACAGCCTCTGCGCGCTTGACCTCGAGCGGCCCTGCCCGACGTTCCGCGCGACGGGCCGCACGCTGCAGCCGCCGCGACAGCCGCGGCTCGTCCCACGGCCGGCGATCGCCGGCGCAGCCGCCTAGAAGGTCGCGAGCGCCGCGGCGAGCCGCTGGACGCCGACGTCGATCTCTTCGGGCGAGACGTAGCTGTAGGCAAGCCGAGCCGTGTTCGCGGGGCCGCCGAAGTCGGTGCCGAGCACGACCGTGACCCCCTCGGCGCGCCGGGCCAGCTCGGCCGCATCCACGCCCTCGGGAAACTCGAGCCAGGTGAAGTAGCCGCCGGCCGGCTTCGACCACGTCGCCTCGGGAAGGTGCTCGGCGAGCGCGGCCATCATCGCGTCGCGGCGCGCCTTCAGCAGGCCGTTCACGCGGACGAGGTTGGGCTCGAAGTTGCCGCGGCGCACGAACTCGTAGACCGCGGCCTCGCCGAGCAGCGCCGGCGTGATGTAGGTCGCGTTGGCAACGGCCTCCAGGTCGCGCGTCAGCTCCTCCGAGAAGACGAACCAGCCGACGCGCACGCCCGGTGCGATTGTCTTCGAGAAGGACGAGCTGTAGGCGATCGTCTTCCCGGAGAGATCGAAGAGCGACGGCTGGGGCTCGCCCTCGAACCGGATCAGGCCGTACGGGTCGTCTTCCAGGACGAGCAGGTCGGCAGCGGCGGCCAGCTCGGCCACACGGCGGCGGCGCTCGGTTGAGAGCGTCCGGCCACTCGGGTTCTGGAAGGTCGGGATCGTGTAGAGGAAGGCCGGTGGCTCGCCGGCCGCGAGTGCCTGCTCGAGCGCATCCGGGTCGAGACCCTCGTCGTCCATCGCGACGGGAACGATCTCGGCGCCGAGCTCGCGCAGGATCTTCAGCGGGCGGTCGTAGGTGGGATCCTCGACCAGGACACGCCGGCCGGGAGCGAGGCGCTGGGCCAGGAAGACGAAGCCCTGGAGTGACCCATTCGAGATGAGCACGCGCGATGGCTCGACCTCGTGGCGATCGGCGATCCACTTCCGCAACGGGCCGTAACCGCCGCCTGGGCCGTAGGAGAGGATCGTGTGGCCGTCGCGCTCGACCGCCGCCCGCGCACAGTCGGCGAACTCCTCGACCGGCAGGCACTCCGGCGCGGGAACCCCGCGGGCGAACGAGATCGTTTCCATGGCCGGAGTCTAGGTACTCGTGCGGGGCGAGCCGACGCCGAACGGTGCACTAGCGAAGCGCGTGCAGGAGCCGGTTCGCCGGGACGAACACGACGCGCCCTGGGCGCGTGCCGGCGGCCCAGTCGTTGTAGGCGTAGACGAGCCCGCTCGGCTCGATCTGCGCATCGAGGATCCCCTTCACACCCGAGACGACAGTCCGGTCGCGCCCGTCCGAGAGACGCAGCACGTGCACCGCGGTGAGCCCCGAGGCGGTCACCAGGTACACGGCGAGGCCGCCGCTCACGTCCTGGAGACGATCGGCTCTCGGGAGCGGCCACGTCTCTTCGGGCTTCGTCGCACCGATCGTGTACACCTCGAGCGCCTCCTTCGTGCGAACGATGATCGACGACCCGTCCAGCTTGGCGTTCCCCACCTCGCCTCGCTCGAAGGGGAGCGTCTGGAGCACCGCCCCGCTGCTCGAGCGGATCTGCAGGTCACCGTTCTTCGACTGCACGGCGATCCGGCCGGAGTCCACCGAGAAGAGTCGGTAGACGTCGTTGCCGCTCGCGAGTTTCGTCAACTTCGAGCCGTCGAGGCGATAGAGAGCGGGGTCGAGGCGAACCACCCCGTTGAGGCAGTCCGGCTCGTACTCGCAGTCGATGTAGCTCTCCACCGCGATCAGCGACCCGTCGCCCTCGGTTTCGAAGGCGGTGTCATCGGTGTACCCGTTGCAGAGCGGGTGGGGCACGACCGTCGCCGCAGGCTCCGCCACGGTCGCGGTCTCGAGATGGGTGCAGTGCGAGTGGTTGCTGAACTGGGCCGTGACCCAGAGCGCACGGCCGCCGCCGAAGGCGATGTCCGTGACCGGGTCGTCGTTCCCCTGTCCGGAGCCGTGGCACTCCTGCTCGCCGGCCAGTCCGAAGTGGACGACCTTCCCCGTCGCCAGGTCCCACTCCTCCGCGCGGTCGCATCGCTGCCCGCCCTCTTCCAGGTGCGAGGAGATCGCGACCTGCGAGCCGTCGAAGGCGATCTGCTCGACCGAGCCGGCAACGCTCAGCCGGTTGGGGCCCGACGCCGAGGCCGGCCCGGCGAGCGCGAGGACACCGAGCAGGGCGAGCAGCAGCCTCACGACGCTGCCACGAGCTCCGCGACCTCGGTCGGCGTGGTGCCCACCGCGATCCCGACGGCTTCGAGCGCGGATTTCTTCGCCTGCGCGGTTCCCGACGAGCCCGAGATGATCGCGCCGGCGTGCCCCATCGTCTTCCCGGGCGGCGCCGAGAAGCCGGCGATGTAGGCGAACACGGGCTTCGTCATGTGGTCGGCGACGTAGTGCGCGGCCTTCTCTTCCTCGTCGCCACCGATCTCGCCGACGAGGACGACGCGCTCCGTCTCCGGGTCCGCCTCGAAGAGCTCGAGGATGTCGATGAACGATGACCCGACGATCGGGTCGCCGCCGATCCCGACGATCGTGGAGTTCCCGAGCCCGAGCTGCGTCAGCTCGTGGCCGATCTGATACGTGAGCGTCCCCGAACGGGAAACAAGCCCGACGTTCCCTTCCCGGAAGATCTGCGCCGGGATGATCCCGGCGTTCGCCTTGCCGGGCGAGAGCGCGCCGGGGCAGTTGGGCCCGAGCATCGTGACGCCGTTCGCGCGGAGCGTCGGGTAGATGCGGAGCATCTCGTGGGCCGGCACGTGCTCGCTGATGCAGATCAGCGTCTTGATGCCGGCGTCGATCGCCTCGTAGATCGCGTCGGGCGCGAACCGCGCGGGAACGAAGATGAGCGTGGCGTCGGCCCCGGTCTGCTCGACTGCTTCGAGGACGGTGTCGAAGACCGGGATGCCCTCGACGTCCTGGCCGCCTTTCCCCGGGGTGACGCCCGCCACCACGTTCGTGCCGTACTCGCGGTTGCGCAGCCCGTGGAAGCGGCCCTCGCTGCCGGTGAGGCCCTGGACGAGCAGCCGTGTCTGCCTGTCGATCACGATTGCCATCAGACGGCCTTCTCGCTGCGGAAGACGAGGTACGAGTACGTCCAGTCGCTGCCGACCGTCACCGGAGCCAGCAGCTCGCGCACCCGGGCTGCAGTCGCGCCGGCGCAGCCGGTGCGGGCGAGCCACGCCTCGAGGTCGAGCAGCTCCTCGAAGGGCACCGCGTCTATGACCGTGAGACCGGCGGCGGCGAAGAAGCCGCGCCACTCCTCCTCGGTGTAGTGCTGCACGTGGGATGGATCGCGGAGCCGCTCCGCCTCCTCGTACCGCTCATCCGTGCACACAGCGTCCTGGAGCAGGACGAGCGATCGCGCAACCCGCGCCAGCTCCCGCACAGCGGCGCCGACGTCTGCGAAGTGGTGGGCCGCCCGCCGGCAGGTGACCACGTCGAAGCTCGCATCCTCGAACGGCAATTCCTCGGCCGGCGCGATCACGTCCGGCTCCATTCCCGGTGCCGGGTCGCAGGTGACGACCGAGAGCCCGGCCTCGCGGAGTCGCCGTGCGACGTGGCCGCCGCCGGTGGCGACGTCGAGCGCGGTCTGAAACCCACGCGACCACTCCACCATCAGGTCGAGATCGGGCCCCTCCCTGTGGACGGGGCTCTGCCGGTAGAGCTCCGCCCGCTCGCTCCAGGCGTCGGTCATCGAGCACCACCGTCCGCTCTGGCCATGTCTGGGGACAGTCCCCAGGACATGTCTGGAAAGGCGCGGATCACGCGGCCAGCTCCACGGCTCGGCGGGCGGCGTCGAGCATGGTCGGCTCGACGTGGATGTTCTCGCGGCCCGAGTCCGACAGGATCCGACGGCCCTCGTCCGCATTCGTGCCGTCGAAGCGCACGACGATCGGCACGGCGATCCCGGTCCGGTCGAGAGCGACGAGCATCCCGCGCGCGATCTCGTCGCAGCGCGTGATGCCGGCGAAGATGTTGAGCAGGATCGAGCGCACCTGCCGGTCACGACCGATCACCTCGAAGGCGTCGGTGACGGTATCGGCGTTGCTCGCACCGCCGAGGTCGCAGAAGTTCGCCGGCCGTCCACCTGCGGCCACGATCAGGTCGAGCGTCGACATCGCGAGACCGGCGCCGTTGCCGACGATCCCAACCGAGCCGTCCAGCTTGACGTACGTGACGCCCTTCTCCCTGGCGAACGCCTCCAGCGGATCTGCCGCCGCGGTGTCGCGCCACGCGGCCACATCCGGGTGGCGGAAGAGCGCCGAGTCGTCCACCGTCACCTTCGCGTCGAGCGCCTTCACCTCCCCGGAGGCCGTGACGACCAGCGGGTTGATCTCGCAGAGCATCGCCTCCTCGCCGGCGAAGCACGCGTAGAGCTGCTCGATGATCTCGAGCACCTGCTTCTGCTCGCCCGGATCGGCGATCCCTGCTCCGAACACGAGGTCGCGGCCCTCGAACGGCTGATAGCCGACGAGCGGATCGACGTGGAGCCGCGCCAGCGCGCCGGGGTTGTGCGCGGCCACGTCCTCGATCTCGACGCCGCCCTCCGTCGTGAGCATCAGCAGCGGCCTCCGCGCGCCGCGGTCGAAGGTGACCGAGAGGTAGTACTCCTTCGCGATCTCCGAGGCCTGCTCGACCCACACCTTGCGAACGACGTGACCGCGGATGTCGAGCCCGAGGATCTCGCCTGCCTTTGCCTCGGCGTCCGCAGGGTCGACCGCGAGCTTGACCCCACCCGCCTTCCCGCGCCCGCCGGTGAGCACCTGCGCCTTCACGACGACGGGCCCGCCGAGCTCCTGCGCCGCTCGCCGCGCCTCCTGTGGCGTGGTCGCGAGTCGCCCCTCCGACACGGGGATCCCGTAACGGCGGAAGAGCTCCTTCCCCTGGTGCTCGTGCAGGTCCACGGGTGCCGACTCTAGTGCACCCGTCCGTACGTTCGGTGCGTTATCCGGCGGATGGATCGTCGTTCGTGGCAAGGACGCAGGGAGCCTCGATAGCCGTAGCTATCGAGGCGACCGAGGACACAGCCACGGGCGGCGAGACGTCGCCGGGAACGTGCCTAACGTACGGACGGGTGCACTCGCCGCGCGTATTCTCCGGGGGTGACGTTCGCCGATCAGCTGACAGCAGCCCGGGCCGCGGCGGCGCCGCTCGTCGTCTTCCTCTACGCGGTCCAGTTCGCGGATCACGACTACTGGGCGACCGGGGTCTTCGGCGTCGCGATGTCGACCGACTGGTTCGACGGGCGGATCGCGCGACGCACGGGACGCACCTCGTCGTTCGGCTCGCTGGTCGACCCCGTCGCCGACAAGCTGCTCGTGCTCTGCACGCTCGTCGTCCTGCTGGATCAACGCGTTTTTCCGGCGTGGATGGTTGCCGCGATCGTCGGACGGGAGCTGCTGATCAGCGGCCTCCGCCTCGCAGCACTCGAGCGGGGCGTCGTGATCGCGGCGCGCGACCTCGGCAAGCTGAAGACGTGGTCGCAGGCGATCGCGGCGGGCGTCGGCGGGCTCGCGGCAGCCGGAGCGTGGAGTCACAGCATCTCGTGGTGGTTCCTGCTCGTGGCGGTTGCCCTGACCTGGATCTCCGGGCTCGACTATGCGCGCTCTGCGCCCAGCCTGCTGCGCGGCCGCGCAGCTGTGACGCCGTAGCGACTAGTGCATCCCGTCGACCGCTCGACGATCTGGCCCTACGACGAGCTCGGCGAGCCGGGCGAGTTCTTCTACGCGCGCTTCGCACATCCGACGGGTGCCGCCGCTGAGGCCCAGCTCGGCGCGCTCGAGGGAGGCGACGCGCTCCTCTACTCCTCCGGAATGGGTGCCGAGACGGCGGTCCTGCTCACACTCGCCGAGCCGGGAACAACTGTCGCGCTCGCCGAAGGCGCCTACTACGGGACGTCCGTGCTCTTCCGCAGCCTCGAGCGTTGGGGCCTGCACTTCGTCGAGTACGACCAGACGGAGGCGCCGCCGGACGCAGACATCGTCTGGGTCGAGTCGCCGGCGAACCCGCTCCTCACCGTGCCGAGCTGGGAGGCGCTGCGGGCCCACCCGGGCCTGGTCGTCTGTGACGCGACCGCGTCGACGCCCGTCTACCTGAAGGCTCTCGACGAAGGAGCCGACGTCGTCGTCCACTCGGCGACGAAGTACCTGACCGGCCAGCACGACGCCCTGCTCGGTGCCACCGTGACGCGCGACCCGGAGCTGACGCTCCGCCTCCGAGACATGCGCTCGCGCACCGGGATCACGGCCTCGCCGGACTCCGCGGCCTCGATGCTCCGGGGCCTCGCGACGCTCGAGGAGCGGATGCGCCGCCACACCAAGAGCGCAACCGAGCTGGCACAGCGTCTCGCGGCACACCCGGCGGTCTCGCACGTCCGCTATCCCGGATTCTCGGGGCTGATCTCGTTCGACGTCGACGCCGCGCGCTCGGTCGAGACTCGCACCCACCTGATCGTGAACGCGACCAGCCTCGGCGGCGCGAGCTCGACGATGGAGAGCCGCCATCGCTGGGAAGGCGACCGCGTCCCGGCGGGCCTGCTGCGGCTGTCCGTGGGGCTGGAAGACGTGGACGCGCTCTGGGCCGACCTCGCGCAGGCACTCGAAGCCGCATGAAGCACGCGACCGAGTACCTCACCTTCGAGACCCCGCACCGCCGCGACTACGTGAACATCACCGACCGGGTCGAGGCGTTCGTGCGGGAGTCCGGGATCCAGCACGGGCTCGTGCTCGTGAACCCGATGCACATCACCGCAGCGGTGTTCGTGAACGACGACGAGCCCGGCCTGATCGCCGACATCGACGACTGGCTCGAGCGGCTGGCGCCTCACGAGCCGGTCTCCGGTTACCGCCACAACGTCGGCGAGGACAACGCCGACGCGCACCTGAAGCGGCAGCTGATGGCGCATCAAGTCGTGCTGCCGATCACCGACGGAAAGCTCGACCTCGGGCCGTGGGAGCAGGTCTTCTACGCCGAGTTCGACGGCCGCCGCCGCAAGCGGGTCGTGCTGAAGGCGATCGGGGAGTAGCGCGGAGGGAGAGAGCCGGAGGTGGGACTCGAACCCACGACACCAGCTTTACAAGAGCGCGCTCTGCCAACTGAGCTACTCCGGCGCGGCCTCATCGTAGCCATCGCCATGTTGTCTATTTTGGACACGGCCTGTCCGAGACCGTCGGCATTATTCGATCGTGAACGAGCGTCCGAAAGTCGATCGGCGATCACGCTCCACGCTTGCTGTGATGCTTGCACTGCAGACTCAAGGCTATGCCTTGCTTGTCCCATTCGGCGAAAACACCCGCTATGACCTCGCCATCGATGACGGCAGGCGATTGGCACGTGTGCAATGCAAGACCGGCCGCATTCGCTCCGGAGCGATTCGCTTTCGGACGTCGCAGCAGCCACGCACACCATTCCAACGCGAAAGCGCGCTTCCGCGCCTACGGAAACGATGTCGACTTCTTCGGGGTGTATTGCCGTGACAACGGCCGCGTCTATCTCATTCCGATCGAAGACTTACCGACGCAGTACGAAGGATCGCTTCGCTTGGAACCAGCGAAGAACTCCCAGCGCCGAGGTGTGCGGCTAGCTGCCCGATATGAGGTCGGCCAGGCGCCGGTCGCTACTGAAGGACTTGCCGCTCGGCCTGGTGCGTGAGGATCTTGCGCTTCACGCGCTGGAGCGCGTTGTCGATCGTCTTCGTGTCGCAGCCGAGCTCCTCCGCCATCTCCTCGTACGAGGAGCCCTCGAGGTAGAGCCGGAGCGCATCCGACTCGAGCGGCGACAGGCTCGTGCCGAGGCAGAAGACGAGGCTCTGGAGCTCCTCGGTCGAGATCACGCAGATCGCCGGGTCGTTGACCCGCGGCCCCGGCAGCGCATCCCCAAGCGTGCACTCGCTGTCGGCCTCCTGGCCGGACGGCGTGTGGGAAAACGAGATGTAGGTGTTCAGCGGTGCGTGCTTGAACCGCGTCGCCGTCTTGATCGCAGTGATGATCTGACGGGTAACGCAGAGCTCGGCGAACGACCGGAACGAGGTCTCCTTGTCGGGCCGGAAATCGCGCACCGCCTTGTAGAGACCGATCAATCCCTCTTGCAGGAGGTCGTCGCTGTCGCCGCCGGCGAGGAAGTACGAGCTCGCCTTTAGCCGGACGAAGGTGGTGTAGCGACGCATGAGAGCGTCGAGCGCCTGGCTGTCGCCGTTGCGCGCCTTGAGCACGAGCTGCAGATCCTCAAGCTCACGTTGAGCCTTTTGCGGACTCTTCGCTGCGGTTGCGTAACGGACACTCACGTTGTTTACCCCCGGTATTTGCGACGTTGTGCGGGACTCTAGTGGTTTTGCTCGCTCAGAAGTCTCACCCTGAGGTTGAGGTCAATCTAGCAACCGTGTCGCGAGATTACAAGCCCAACCTGCGGTCGCGTCTATTCCACTCCGCGGCGGAGCCGTTCGAGCCGCGCCCGGGTCTCGGGATCGAGCTTGTCGGCCAGACCGCCGGGCCGCTCGTCGCGGTGCTCGACCGGCTCGAGCTCGCGCATGAACGTCTGGGAGCTCAGCTTCGTCACGGCCCGCCCCGCGGTGTCGAGAACGGTCGCGTCCGACGAGACCACGACGACGCGCTCGCGGTCGCGATGCTCCGCCGCCAGCCGCTCGAGCAGGGTGTCCGCATGGGAGACGTACCGAACCGACAGCGGGCCCCGCTCGGCATCCTCGCCCACACCGTCGAAGACGAGCACGCCGCGAGCGCCTTTCATCGCCACGAAGCTCGCGAGCGCATCGACGAGCTCGAGCGGCTCGGTGAACTGCCCGGCGTGGAGGAGGTTGTAGCCGTCGAAGAGGTAGAGGCTCGCCTCAGCCACGCTGGCGGCGAGCTTCGAAGAGCAGGAGCGCCGCCGCCACGCTGACGTTCAGCGACTCGACGGCACCGGAGAGCGGAATCGAGACGAGCACGTCGCAGCTCCGCTTCACGAGCGGCCGGATCCCCTTCCCCTCGGCGCCGAAGACGAGTGCGGTGCCGCCCGAGAGATCGGTGTCCCACATCGAGCTCTCTCCCTCGGCAGCCGCCCCGTAGACCCAGAGGTCGGCGCCCTTCACCTCGTCCAGGTAGCGGGCGAGGTTCGTGACGACGGCGATCGGCAGGTGCTCGATCGCGCCGGCGGAGGCGCGCGCGACGGCGGCCGTGACGACGGCCGAGCCATGGGCGGGAACCACGACCCCGGTCGCCCCGGCTCCGTCGGCACTGCGGCAGACGGCGCCGAGGTTGTGCGGGTCGGTGACCTGGTCGAGCACCGCGAGCAGCGGCTTCTCGACCGCGGCGAGCTCGTAGGCGTCGGCGTAGCGATACGGCTCGACCTTTGCGACCACGCCCTGGTGGTCACGCGTGCCGGCGAGCTCGGTCAGCTCCCGCTCGGGGCGGACCCGGGCCTTCGTGTCCGCGAGCCACGGCTCGACGGACATCGTCCGCTCGGTCGCCCAGATCTCGAGCACCTCGCGGCGCCCGCGCAATGCTTCGCGGACCGGGCGGCGGCCGTAGACGAGATCAGTGCTCATGACTTGGGCACGAGCATGTAACCGTCAGCCTCGTCGCGCATCTCCCAGCCTTCCGCCTCGATCTGTTCGCGAAGCGAATCGGCATCCTCGAAGCGACGATCCTTTCGTGCCGCTTGCCGCTCTTGAGCAAGCAGGTGAATCCGGTGAGGCGCGGCTTGGTCGCTCACCAGAGACCCCAATCCGAACACGTTAAGGCCTTCCTCAACCCATTCGAGGAATCCGTGCGCACGCCACGAGTGAAGAATGGAGAGCGCCTCCGGAGTATTGAAGTCGTCCTCCAGCGCATGCGCGAACGACTCCCGTGGGGCCGTGGCGCCCACGCGCGGAGGCGGACTCCGAAACGCATTCCGAAACGACTCGACCTGCGCCTTTGCCTGAGCCATCGTCTCCGGCGAGAAGTCGATCGGCTTGCGCCAGTGCCCACCGAGGAAGAACACGAGCAGCGTCTCGCGCCCCCACTCGTCGAGCGCCTCGCGGATCGTCGCGATGTTGCCGACCGACTTCGACATCTTCTCGCCGGTGAACTGGAGCAGCCCGTTGTGCGCCCAGATCTCGGCGAACGGATGGCCGAGCGCCCGCGACTGCGCGAGCTCGTTCTCGTGATGGGGGAAGACCAGGTCGAGCCCGCCGCCGTGGATCTCGAACGCGGGCCCGAGCAGCTCCTCGGCCATCGCCGAGCACTCGATGTGCCAGCCCGGCCGGCCGCGGCCCCAGGGCGAGTCCCAGGCGGTGTCCTCGCCCGGCTTGTTCGCCTTCCAGAGCGCGAAATCGCGGCCGTCCTCCTTGAGCGGGTTCGGCTCCTGCTCCTCGACCTGGTCCGGCCGCTGGCCCGACAGGCGGCCGTACTCGGAGAACCGCGCGACACGGAAGTAGACGTCTCCCGCCACGGAATAGGCGAAGCCGCGGTCGACGAGCTCCTCGATGAACCGGACGATGCCCGGGATGTGGTCGGTCACCTTCGGCAGGTGGTCGGGCATGCCGAGGCCGAGGTCACCCGTGTCCTCGAGGTACCACGCCGTCGCTTGCTCGGCGAGCGCCGCGCTCGCGCCCGGCGCCGCGTCGTAGATCTTGTCGTTCACGTCGGTGATGTTGTGCACGAGGGTCACGTCGTACCCCTCCGAGCGCAACCACGAGCGCAGCCACATCCCGATCACGAACGGACGCGCGTTGCCGACGTGCGCACGCGCGTAGACCGTCGGGCCGCAGAAGTACATCCGGATCGGGCCCGGTGGCGGAGGCAGCTCGACGAGCGACTTCGAGTAGGTGTCAAAGAGCCGCATCGACCCTGCGCAACGTCTCGTCCCGCGGCAGCGCGGCAAGCACGGCCCAGAGCTCGGGCCCACTGTCGGCACCGGTCAGCGCCCGCCGAACCGTGCGGAGATTCCCACCGACGGCCTTCAGCTCGCGCAGGACCGCCTTGGCGGAGTCCTCGTCGAGCACGAGCGCATGCTCGCGCAACGCCCGAAAACGCTCCAGCGTCTCGCGCTCGCCCTCGGCTAGTAACACAGTGTTACTTGGAGGGTTCAGAACGGCAGCGGCGAGGGTGCGGGCTTCGTTCAGGTCGTGGGCGCCGCGGAGTGCGGGCGCAAGTGCCGCCGGGACGCCCACTCGCGCTGCCAGCTCCTCGTCCGACAGGCCTGCCAGCACGTCGACCGACAGCGACCGGATCCGCTCGAGATCGAGGTGGACGTCGTGGCGCGGCAGTCCGAGCTCGTCGAGGTACGCACGCACCGCCTCGGCCGGGATCCCTTCCTCCCGCAGCGATGCGATCGACCCGCCCGACGCGCGCTTCGAGATCTTCTTCCCGTCGGGGCCGAGGATCAGGCCGTGGTGGATGTACTCCGGCGCTGCCACCCCGAGGGCCGCCGCGAGCGCACGGTGCAGCGCCTCGTTCGGCCGGTGGTCGTTGCCGCGGACCACGTGCGTGATCCCGAAGTCGGCATCATCGACGACGCTCGCCAGGTGGTAGGTCGCCGTCCCGTCGTCGCGGAGCAGCGTCACGCCCTCGACGCGCTGCGGCAGCCCCGCTGCCGCCTCCCGGTAGCGCTCCGCTCTATCGCTTTGGCGTATGGGACCTTCGTCCCACTCGATCCCGAGCCAGCGCAGGTCGTCGAGGATCGCCTCCTCCCCGCCGGGCACGTTGCGCGCGGGATCGGTGTCGTCGATCCGCAGCAGCATGGTGCCGCCGAAGTTGCGGTTGGCGACCGCGCCGAGCGCGTTGCCGATGTGGAGCGAGCCTGTCGGGCTGGGGGCGAAGCGGACCTTCACGCTTCTGAGTCTAGGTTTTCTCTTCCCCGCTCTTCCCGAGCTCCCCGATCCGCCCGAGCGCCTGCGTCAGCTCGCTCGGGACGATCCACAGCTTGTTCGCCTCGCCCTGCGCGATCTGAGGCAGCATCTGCAGGTACTGGTAGGCCAGCAGCTTCGGGTCGGCGTCGCCTTCGTGGATCGCCTTGAACACGGTCGCGATCGCGCTGGCCTGCCCTTCGGCGTTCAGGATCATCGACTGGCGCGCGCCCTCGGCCTTCAGGATCGAGGCCTGCTTCTCGCCCTCCGCCGTCAGGATCTGCGACTGCTTCACGCCTTCGGCGGTCAGGATCGCGGCGCGCTTCTCGCGGTCCGCGCGCATCTGCTTCTCCATCGTCTCCTGAATCGACATCGGCGGATCGATCGCCTTCAGCTCGACGCGGTTCACCCTGATCCCCCACTTGCCCGTTGCCTCGTCGAGGACGCCGCGCAGCTGGTTGTTGATCTCGTCGCGCGAGGTGAGCGTCTTCTCGAGCGCCATGCCGCCGATCACGTTGCGCAGCGTCGTCACGGTCAGCTGCTCGATCGCCTGGATGTAGTTGGCGATCTCGTAGGTCGCCGCCTTTGCATCCGTGACCTGGAAGTAGATGACGGAGTCGATCGAGACGACGAGGTTGTCCTCGGTGATCACGGGCTGCGGTGCGAAGGAGACGACCTGCTCGCGCAGATCGATCAGCGGCCGGAGGCGATCCACGAACGGGATCACGATCGCGAGGCCGGGAAGCAGCGTCCGGTTGTAGCGGCCGAGCCGTTCGATCACGCCCGCGCGGGCCTGGGGAACGATGCGGATCGTCCGGGCCAGCGTGACGAGCACGAGGACGACGACGACTCCGATGACGATCAGCGCGACCATGGCGATCTCCTATTCGTAGACGAGCGCAGTCGCGCCGTCGATTTGGGCAACCTCGACCTGCAATCCGGGCTCGAGCACCTGCGCCGGGTCGAACGCGCGGGCGCTCCAGATCTCGCCGCCGATCTTCACGCGGCCTCCCGTGGCGTCGACGCGCTCGACCACCGTCGCCGTCTCGCCCACGAGCTTGGCGCTCCCCGTGCGGATCGCCAGCGGCATCCGCAGGTGCCGGCGCGCGATCGGCCGCAGGAGCCCGAGCGAAGCTGCCGACGCGCCGGCGAAGACGATCAGCTCGATCGCCCAGCCGCCCCCGAGGGCAGCCACGAGCGCAGACGCACACGCCGCAAGCGCGATCGGGCCGAGAAAGAAGAGCCCGGGCGTGGCGATCTCACCCACAGTGAGGGCGACGGCTGCAAGCACCCAGAGCAGCCAGGCAGGCACGACCTGATCGTAGATGCCCGAGCGGCGCCACGGTGACAGGGATTCCGGGCCCGCGGCTCAGACAAATCCCAGCTACTGCTGGTATTAGGATACGGCGATGCCGGGGATGGAGCAAAGCGAGCACTGGACGAACCCAGGCGGAGACGTCGCGCGGCGCCTGCTCGAGAACATCGAGACGGTCGTCCACGGCAAGCGCGAGGAGATTCGCCTCGTGCTCGCGGCGCTGATCGGCGGCGGTCACGTCCTCTTCGAGGACGTCCCGGGAACCGCGAAGACCGTACTCGCCCGGGCGATCGCGGCCAGCATCGAGGGCGTCGTCCCGGCCCGGATCCAGTGCACGCCCGACCTACAGCCGACCGATGTGACGGGCCTCAGCGTCTTCAACCAGGAGATCCGGAAGTTCGAGTTCCAGGAAGGGCCGCTGTTCGCGAACATCGTCCTCGTCGACGAGATCAACCGCGCGATGCCGAAGACGCAGTCGGCGCTGCTCGAGGCGATGGCCGAGCACCAGGTGACAGTCGACGGCGTGACCCGCCCGCTGCCGAATCCGTTCTTCCTGATCGCGACCGAGAACCCGATCGAGTACGAGGGAACCTTCCCGCTGCCGGAGGCGCAGCTCGACCGCTTCTTCCTACGCGCCAGCCTCGGCTATCCGGGCGAGGCCGAGGAGCTCCAGATCGTGCGCGAGCAGCGGCACCGCCATCCGCTGGAGGGACTGAAGCCCGCGGTGACGAGCGCCGAGATCGCCGACCTCCGCCGCGCCTGCGAGGACGTCTACGTCGACGAGCTGCTCGACCAGTGGATCGTCGAGCTCGTCCGCGCAACGCGCACGCTCGCCAAGGTCGAGATCGGCGCGTCCGTCCGCGGCACCCTGGCCCTGATCAAGACCGCCCGCGCCTGGGCGCTCCTGCACGGCCGCGCCTACGTGATGCCCGCCGACGTCGAGCACCTCTTCGTGCCCGTCCTCGGCCACCGGCTGATGCTGGCGCCGACGTACCTCGCCGAGACCCGGCATCTGACGCTGGCGGAGACGCTGCGGGAGGTTCAGGACGAGTGCTTCGCCCTCGTGCCGCCGCCGCGACCGGACTGGGCCGCCGAGCACGCCTCCGGCGGCTGGGCGCAGGACGCAGCCGCGTCCTAGGGCGCCATGCCGGTCAGGAGCCGCAGCACGTTCCCGCTGGTGCCCAGGCACCGGCTTGCCGGGCTCCCGTTCGGCGGCTCGCGCAGCCTGCGCCGCGGGCACGGCACGGATGTCGCCGGTTCACGCGCCTACGTCCGGGGCGATCCGATCTCCACGATCGACTGGCGTGCGACGGCGCGGCTCTCATCCGCACGGGGGAGCGACGACTTCATCGTCCGCGAGCGCTTCGCCGAGGAGGCACCGCGCGTGATCGTGCTCTGCGACCGCAGCCCGTCGATGGCCCTCTACCCGCCGCCGTTTCCGTGGCTCTCGAAGCCCGCGGTCGTCCGCGCGGCGATCGAGTCGATCGTCGCGAGCGCAGACGGCGCGCACGCACCGGTCGGCTACCTCGACTACGCGGGCGCCGCGAGGGCGAACGGCGAGCCGTTCTGGATCAAGCCGAGCGGGCGCGCGATGATCGAGCGGATCGAGACCCGCCAGGAGGAGACACCGGACTACGACGCGCCCGAAGACGGGATCACCCGCGGCCTCGACTTCCTCGGCCGGTTCCGCGCCGAGCTCTCGTCCGGGACCTTCGTCTTCGCGATCTCCGACTTCCTGGGGCCGCCGATCGACGAGTCGACCTGGCTGACCGCCTCGGCGCGGCGCTGGGAGGTCGTGCCCGTCGTCGTCCAGGACCCGACCTGGGAGCAGAGCTTCCCGCTCCTCGGCGGGCTCGTCCTGCCGCTGCGCGATCCGGCCGGCGGTCAGGTGCTCGAAGCGAGGGTCTCCCGCCGCGAGGCGCGCGCCCGCCGGGCGGCCAACGAGCGGCGCCGCGCGGCCCTGCTCGCGACGTTTGCCGCGGTCGGCGTCGACCCGGTGCTGCTCGAGACGAGCGTGCCCGAGGAGATCGACCGGACGTTCCTCGAGTGGGCCGAGCGGCGGCGCAACCTGAGGAACCGCCGATGAGGTCGCAGCCGCTCGTCGTCGCGGGAGTCGTTGCAGCGGCGGTGATCGCGGCCGTCGCCAGCATCGCGCTCGGCTGGTGGAACAGCGCGCCGGGCGGTGGCCAGGCAGCGGGCGAGCTCACCGTCTCGACCTCGCTCACACCGCGGCCGATCTTCTTCGGCGACCCACTCACGGCCGAGATCGACGTCGACGTCACACGGGCGGCAGTGCGCACCGACAGCGTCAAGCTCGCCGCACCGAGCTTCGCGCCCTATGTCGAGACGAAGGCGCCCGAGGTCAGCCGCCACCGCGCCGGGCCCGACGAGGTGATCCAGTACCGCTACACCCTCCAGTGCGTCGACGACCCCTGCCTGCCGCTCAAGGGCCCGAGCACGATCCGCTTCCCCCCGGTCACGGTGACCGCAGCGGCGGGCTCGCAGCAGCTGAAGGAGAGCGCGAAATGGCCGCTTGCGATCGCGTCCTCGCGGCTCCAGCCCGCGGACATCTCGAGCTCGATCGCCCACTTCCGTCATCCGACGACACTGCCGTCGCCCGTCTACTCCGTGTCCCCCGGCGTCCTCGCCGGCGGGCTGACGGTCGCCGCGATCCTGCTCGCCGCCGGCGCCCTCGCGCTGCTCGGGCGTGAGCTGCTGGGAGTGCTCGCTCGCCGGCGCCTCGGTGCGCTCGCCAAGCTGACTCCGCTCGAAGCCGCGCTCCTCTACCTGCGGCAGGCCGCCGGCCGGCCCGATCCGGCCGATCGCCGCAAGGCGCTCGAGCTGCTCGCCAAGGTGCTCGACGCCGACGGCGTCTCCACGCTCGCAGGCACCGCCGGCGACGTGGCCTGGGCGGAGGAGCCTCCCACACCGGCCCGCGTCGTCGAGCTGGCCGACGAGGTCGAGACCACCAGGGCGGAGCAGCGTTGAGAGCCGCCATCCCCTACGCCGGCCTGCGAGCCTTCGCGCAGATCGCCGCCCGCACGACCCTCGCCCGTGCGGCACTCTCGGTCGCCCTGGTCGCGCTCGTGCTCGCGACCGCCGCGGCAGCCCGTCACCCGCAGCTCAACGAGCCGCAGTTCACGCCGCCACACGCGGGAGGCATCGTCGTGCTCGACCTGTCGGCGAGCATCTCGTCCGACACCTACTCGCGGATCGGCCAGACGCTGCGCCAGATCGTGCGCCGCGGTGGCCGGTACGGGCTCGTGGTCTTCTCGAACACGGCCTACGAAGCACTCCCGCCGGGCACGCCGGCTTCCGCGCTGCAGCCGCTCGAGCGCTACTTCACCTTGCTCCCGGCGATCACCGGCGAGCAACCGACGTTCCCGGTCAATCCCTGGTCGAGCTCGTTCACCAGCGGGACGAAGATCTCCGCCGGGCTCGCGCTCGCGCTCGAGCTCATCGGCACCGATCGGATCAAGCATCCGGCCGTCGTGCTCGTCAGCGACCTCGCCGATGACAACGGCGACGTGCCCCAGCTCCAGGGCGTCCTGGCGGTCTACAAGGCGAAGAAGATCCCGTTCACGGTCGTCAGCCTGAACGCAGCAGCCAACGACCAGGCGGTGTTCACGGTGGCGCTCGGAAATGACATCTCCGTCCTCCAGGGCGCTCTGCCCGGTAACAACGGAACGGCCCAGTCCTCGGCGAGCGCCCGGTTCCCGCGCTGGCTCCTGATCCTGACGATCTTCGTCGCGGCGCTGCTCGCCGCGAACGAGCTCCGTTCGGCCCGCCTGCGCTGGAACGACACGGCCGAGGTTGCCGCATGAGAGCAACCCGGATCGCGATCGCAGGCGTCCTGCTCGTGCTGGCCGTCGTCGTGGCCCTCCTCGCCGCCGATGTGCGCAATTGGCAGAGCGCCGTCCGCAGCGGAGATCTTCGCTTCAGCCAGAACCCCGGCTACGCGGACTGGACGGCAACGCCGCTCCTGCCCGGCGACCCGGCGCGCGTACTGCTCGGGATCGGCAACCAGCTTGCCTTCCGGAACGCCGTGCAGACGTTCGTCACGGTCGCCGCCGCCGGCCTGGGCTTCGACAACGGCTACTCCGAGTCGCGCGACCGCGCCGCCGCCGAGGCCGTCCTCACCACCCTCGCCGCGGGCCCGAGCAAGCAGCGCGACTCCGAGGCCGACAACCTGCTCGGGATCCTCGCCTACACCGACTCGAAGCAGACAGGGCCGTACGCGCCGACTCCGGTCGAGCGCAGCGAATCCGACTTCCGCTCGGCGGTCTCGCTCGACCCGACGAACGAGGACGCGAAGTTCAACCTCGAGTGGCTGATGCGACAGCTCGTCGCGCAGGGATCGCGCAAGGGCGCGAACGGCAGCGCGGGCGCGTCGAAGAAGGGCCGAAACGGCGCCGGCGGCGGCGTCCCCGGGAAGGGCTACTGAGTGCTGGGAGCCCTCGTCCTCCTCACGCCCACCGGAGGGATCGCCGCTCTCGCGCTCGTGATCCCACTGGCAGCACTCGCCCTCGTGGCGCAGCGCGAACAGCGCGGCCGCAAGCTGCTCGGCCTGGCCGCGCCGCCGCCCACGAAGCAGCTGCCACGGGTGCTCGCGCTCGTCGCGATTCCCGCGCTGCTCGGGCTCGCGGCGACCCAGCCGGCCTTGCGCTCAACGACCAAGCAGCGGGTGCGCACCGATGCGCAGGCGTACTTCATCCTCGACACCTCACGGTCGATGCTGGCGAGAAAAGCGCCGGGCGATCCGACGCGGCTGGCGCGGGCCCGGGCCGACGCGATCCGGATGCGCAACGCGCTGCCGGAGATTCCGGCCGGGATCGCCACGCTGACCGACCGGCTGCTCCCAAACCTCCTCCCGAACCCCGACCCGAGCGTCTTCACCCAGACGATCGAGCAGGCGGTGCAGATCGAGCAGCCGCCGCCGGCGAGCTCCAACATCAAGGCGACGACGTTCACCGTCCCGCTCGAGTACCTCGCCACGCAGAACTACTTCCCGGCGACGATCCACAACCGGCTCGCGGTGATCCTCACCGACGGCGAGAGCAATCCGGTCGATGACGGCGCCGTCGCCCGCGCGCTCGCGACGGGGCCGGGCATCAAGGTCGTCTTCGTCCACGTCTGGAAGCCCGGCGAGGCGGTGTACGACGGCAACAGCCCTGAGCAGGGCTATCACGAGGATCCGAACAGCGGCCAGATCCTGCAGACGCTCGCGGCCGCCCTCGACAACGGCAAGTCCTTCGACGAGAGCTCGCTCGGAAGCGCGATCCGCGCGATGAAGGCCGACCTCGGCACGAGCGGGCCAACCGTCCTCCAGGGGAGCGTCGAGCGGACGCGCACGCTCGCCCCCTACGTCGCCCTCGCCGCGCTCCTGCCGCTGCTGCTGATCGTCCTGCGCCCGGCTCCGCGCGGGCTCGCGCCCGCGCTCCTGCTCCTCCTCCGCGAGCTCTTCGCCCAGGCGCTTCGTCTCGTTCGCAGGGCGCGAGGTCACGTCCGAAACGAGATCGCACCGGTGGCGTGAGCGCCGGCTCCGGCGCCGGCCTCCAGAGCGAACTGCGCTACGATGCTCGCGGCAGATGCCTGCAAGCGTTCAAAAGAGGGGAAGCGCGGCAACGGTGACCGGTACGCGCATGCGGCTGATTGTCGTCGCCGTCGCGGTGCTCGTGGTTGCGCTGATCGTCGGCATCACCGTGCTGGCCACTTCGTCGAGCAGCTCCTCGACCCCAGTGCCGACCCACATCGCGTACCGGCAGCTGTTCGACAGCGCCGTCGTCGGCCAAACGAAGCTCTCCGTGCTGAGCCAGTGGCCGAAGCCGTACCAGACGTACACGGCGACGCCGGATCAGTGCTTCGAGTGGTACGACACCCACGTCGCGCTCTACAACCTGTGCTTCCTGCACGGGGTCTTGCACGCCAAAGACCTCGAGTAGCCCCGCGCCGCAAAGGATTCTGACGCCTCACGGCGAAGGTGTCGGCGACCCCAAGAGAGGGAGGCGCTGATGAGAGCGCTCCAGCGACGCATCAGCAACTGGCTGCACACGATGCTGATCTCCAGGCTCCTGCACGCCGGCTTCCACCACACCGGCCGGATCGACTGGTAGCGGCGGAGGACGGGCCTAGGGCCTGAACGCCTCGAGCTCGCGCGCGCCGTTCCCCTTCGTCACGCCTGCCCCAACGAGCAGCGTGTCCCCGGCGAGGGACGGGCACGAGTTGATCCCGGCCGGCATCCTGGCCTGCCAGAGCGTCGCGCCGGTGGCCGTGTCGAAGCCGTAGACGGTTCCGTCGTAGGTGGCGGTGAACACGACCCCGCGGGCGACCGTGGCGCAGCTGAAATCGGGCTGCGGCAGCTTCCGCGTCCAGAGGCGCTTCCCACTGGTCGCGTCGAGCGCGATCAGCTCGCCCGTGCCGCGTTTGCTCACGTTCACGCCGCCGAGACTCTCGTAGCCGTAGGCGCTCCCGTGCATGCAGAGATCGACGACCGGCACGAAGAGCGTGTTCTGCGCGTAGGCCATCGGGGTCAGGACCCCGCCGAGCAGGCCGGGGCAGACGAGGACACGGTGCGTCGGCAGCGGGCCCGTGTCGTTTCGATGGACGCCGACGCTCGCCTCCCAGATCCGCCGGTGCGTGGTGGCGCTCCAGGCGATCACGAGACCTCGCTTCCCGGCGCCGAAGACGGTGGGCGTCTTCCCGATCGAGCCGACGATCGGAGGGAGCTGGAAGTCCTGGTCGCGGACGTCGTGTTCGGTCACCTGGTCATACCAGAGCAGCTTGCCGGTCGTGGCGTCCAGGGCGAGCAGCGAGTCCGTGTAGAGCGCGGCGCCGCCGAACGCGGCTCCGTTGGGATACTTGCGGCTGCCACCCCACGGCAACGGGTTCGCGATCCCCCAGTAGACGACGCTCCCGGCGACGCTCGGCGTGTACCAGGCGCCGCCGCCGCCGGAGAGGAACGGGTGCTTCCAAGGCGTCTTGATCGTGTTGAACTTCCAGTGCACCTTGCCGGTCTGCGCGTCGATCGCGTACAGCTCTCCCTCACCGCCGGGCGGCTCCCCGATCGTGGCTGCGTAGACGGTCCCATTCGCAACCTGGGGGGCGATGTTGACGAACTGCTGCGTCGCGGAGACGAGCCGCTGCGTCCAGAGCAGCTTGCCGGTCGCCGTCGAGAGCGCGAACACCGACGTGTCGGTCGCGCCGTAGACCCGATCGCCCACGACCGTGACACCGTCCGGCCCCTGGTTCGTGTCGTCGAACTGAGCGCGCCAGCGCTCCACACCCGTCTTCAGGTCGAGCGCGTAGACGTTGCTGTCCATGTCCTGCAGGTACACGACGCCCCCGGCGACGACCGGAATCGCCGTGTCGGATCCCGAATAGCCCGGACGGATCTGCAAGCGGAACCTCCAGGCGACGTGCAGCCCCGCGACGTTCTTGCTCGTGATGCCGCTGCCCGGCAGCGCGCGCGTCGAGGCGAGGTCGTGATTGGGCAGCGGCCAGTCGGCGCCCGACGAGTGTGAGCCGCAGCCCGCGAGGGCCGGAACCGACGCGGCGAGGGCGAGCAGCAGCCAGAGGCGGCTGCGTGGCGTCACGGGCGGAGGAAGGAGATCGCTGCTCTGCTCCTTCCTCCGCCCGTGGCGTGCGCTCATCAGCCCGGAAGCTTCAGCGTCGCGATGTTCTGCGGCGCATCCGACGGAAGCGACTTCGGGTAGATCGACAGGTCGACGGTGCCGCCCGGCTTCGTGGCCTGCGCGGAGAAGAACTGTCGCGACGCCTCCCAGAAGGCCACCGTCACCCCGCGTGCGGAGCTCGGCAGGACGAGCTCGAAGTTGCCCTTGGCGTCGGGCCAGGTTGCGCTCACAGGGGTGATCGCGCGGCCCTTGCCGACGACACCGACGAGCAGGCCCTGGTAGATGGCGCCGGGCATCGCCGTCGGGTTGAGCAGCGACTTGGCGAGGGTGGTGCCCGAGGCTGCAGGCAGCTGGATGTTCAACGTCGCGCTGCTGAGATGCGCGAAGTTGATCGAGTCCACCACCGGCTCCGCCCACGCGGTCGAGCCCTGAGCGACGCCGACGGTCATCGGCACCGGGTTGTCGCCTTCCTGGTCGGCGGCGACGAGGAACGAGGCGTAGCTCCCGTTCTTCGCGGTCGGCCGGGACTGCGTCCAGTACTGGCGGTCGTTCGTCCGCGTGGTCACGACGGCGCCCGCAAGCGGGTTCCCGTTGCTATCGGTGATCACGCCCTTCAGCTCGTAGCTGTAGAGGAGCACCGGCGGCGGCGCGGCGTTCGCCCCGTACGAGAGCCGGCCCTTGATCACGACGGTGCCGTTGGCGCCGCTGCTCGTCGAGAGGTTGCTCACCTGGTAGCCGACGCTGAAGCCGCCGCTGCTGCCGAGGACGGCCGACTGCTGCGCCGCGGTCAGCGGCTTGCCACCGATCGTCGCCTTGCTCGCGTCGACCACCGCGACCTGGTGGCGCGCCGCATCCGTGATGTCGACCGGGTAGGTGAACGCCCCGGAGCTGTCGGTCAGCTGCGGCACGATCCAGCCGCCGACCTTCACCTGAGCTCCGGCGACCGGCTGGCCGTCGAGCAGCACATGACCCTGGACGTCCTGCGTGTTCGAGGAGTTCGGATCCCACGCCTTCACGAGCAGCCCGGCCGGAGTGTCGACTCTCGCCCCCGCAGCGCGGCTGACCGCGGCGGACGCCGCCTTGACCCGGGTGGAGCTCGTCGCGCGGGTCGAGCGCGTCGAGTCGGCCGTCGCGGCCTGGAAGAGCCCGTTGATCACCGGCGCGGTCGACTGGGTCGAGCTGCCGCCGAGGTCGAAGACCTGGATCTGCGAGAGCACCGTGCCGCCGGAGGACGACGTCGGGGTGCCGCCGACTCCGATCGCGATGTACTCGTTGCCGTTGACGGAGTAGACGGATGGGCCGTCGGCGATCTGGGCTCCGGTCTGGAACTTCCAGAGCACGGTGCCGGTCTTGGCGTCGAAGGCCCGCAGGTTCCCGTCGCCGCCCCCGACGAAGCCGACCCCGGAGGCCGTCAGCGTCGGACCGCCGCGCTCCGGCTCCGGCGTGTCGAACTTCCACACCTGCTTGCCGGTCGAGACGTCGATCGCGCTGATCGAGCCGTAATCGCGCCAGCCGGTCTGCAGATACGTGCCGTAGTCGCCGTTTGCGAGCCCGAGGAAGACGTCTCCGGCGAGCATCGCCTGCCGCTGCTGCTCGGCGGAGGTCTGCTCGACGAGCACCGAGGCGGTTTCGGAGGCCGCGTTGTAGACGTAGCCGGTCTGCGGGTCGAACGACGCGGGTGAGAAGTTGAGTCCGCCGAGCGACGAGGGATAGATGACGACCGGCTGCCCGGGCTTCAGGTTCGGATGCTCGACGTTGTCGATCACCTTCACGCGCTGCCAGATCGGCGCGCCGGTCGCGGCGTTGTAGGCGAACCATTCGCCTTCCATCGACGCGACAGAGACGATCCGCTCGCTCTTCCCGCCCACCTTGGCGGTGTAGACCATCGGCGGCTGCGACACGTCATACGACCACTGGTTCGAGGAGAGCAGCTGCTGCCACCACTTCATCTGCCCGGTGTTCAGGTCGAGCGCGATCAAGGAGTCGGCGCGCGGGTCGGGTCCCGGCCGCAGCGAGGGGTAGTAGGGCGGCGTCGCGGCGCCGGTGCCGATGTAGAGCGTGTTCGTGGTCAGGTCGACGGTCGTCGGCGTCCAGACGACCCCGCCGCCGACGATCCGCGCGGCGGTTCGCCACTCGGTGTTGTCAGGCGGGATCGTCCAGAACGGGTTCGCCCACGCCGGCGTCAGATTCGGGGTGTTGTAGGCCATCACGAAGCCGCGCGCGCCGTACTCGGAGCCGGCGGCGCCGACGATCAGATGGTGGTCGGCGCAGATCGGCGCGCTCGTCTCGGAGTAGCCGTAGTTCGAGAGGGCGCCCGGAACCGCGTGGGCGATCGGGACACGCGCGAGCAGCTTCCCGGTCGCCGGATCGAGCGAGACGATCGTCATGTCGAGCGTCAAGAGGAAGACGCGGTTGTCGCAGACCGCGACGCCGCGATTGGCGACGATGCCGTAGTTCTTGAACGTCGCGTTGTTGTCCGGCGTGTAGTGCCAGAGCAGGGTCCCGTTCGTAGCGTCGACCGCGAACACCTGGTCGTCGCCGGAGGTCACGTACATGACCCCGTTGTCGACGATCGGATAGGTCTGCTGCCCCTTCTTGATCCCGGGCACGAGCTTGTTCAGGTCGACGGTGAACGCGCGGCCCAGCTGAGTCACGTTCGAGGACGTGATCGAGCTCAACGACGTGTAGCGGTTCTGGTCGACGGTGTTCCCCCAACTCGCCCAGTTCACGAACGAGCTCGCGTCACCGCGGCGCGCAGACGCCCCGCCGACGGCCGCCAGAACGGCAAGTGCGACTCCGATGACTGCGATCAGCAGTGGATGATTCCTCATGGTGCTCTGCCCCCTCTCCGCGCCCTAAGCGCCTCGACTGTGCAAGCTACAACTTCGCATCACGGTGAGCCGCATGACCGAGCGCATACCGTACTTCACGACCCTGGGGAACCGATGAGAGAACGCCTGCTCGTGTGGTACGGAGAGCACCGGCGCGACCTGCCGTGGCGCGGCACCCGGGACCCGTACGCGATCCTCGTCAGCGAGGTGATGCTGCAGCAGACGCAGGTCGCCAGGGTGATCCCGCGCTACACCCGCTGGCTCGAGCGCTGGCCGAGCGCCGCGGCCCTGGCGGCGGCCTCGACCGCGGAGGTGATCGTCGAGTGGCAGGGGCTCGGCTACAACCGGCGGGCCGTCAACCTGCAGCGGGCGGCTCGCGCGATTGCGGAGGGCGGTTGGCCGGAGGATCTGACCGAGTTGCCGGGGATCGGCCCCTACACAGCCGCCGCGGTCGGGAACTTCGCCTTCGGCCGCGACGTGCTGCCGCTCGACACGAACGTCCGCCGCGTGACCGAGCGAACGGGCGAGAGCTTCGACGGCGCCTGCGCGCAGGCGCTCTTCGATCTCGGCTCAACCGTCTGCCTGGCGCGGGTGCCACGTTGCGAGGTGTGCCCGCTCGCAGCCGCGTGCCCCTCGCGCGGCCGGCGGTATGAGCCGCTGCGCCGGCAGTCCGCGTTCGAAGGCTCGTTCCGGCAGCGCCGGGCGCGCGCGCTGCGCGCAGTTGCGCGCGGGGACGCCCCTGCGGACGCCGAGGCGATCGACTCGCTGGCGCGCGACGGGCTGGTCACGGTCGCCGCTGGCGCCGTGTCGCTGCCGGAAGCCTAGCGCTCGTTCCAGCAGCGCAACCGCCTGCGCGGCGAGACCCTCGGCGCGGCCGGTGAAGCCGAGGCGGTCGGTGGTCGTCGCGCGGACGTTGACCTCCCCCTGGCCGAGAGCAGCCTGCAGACGGTGGCGCATCTCCTCGCGGTGGGGCGCGATCCGCGGCGCCTCGCCGATGAGCACGCAGTCGGCGTTGACGAGCTGCCAGCCGGCCGCAAGCACGTGCTCGTAGGCCTCCTTCAAGAGGTCGACCGACGAGATGCCGCGATAGCTCTCGTCGTCCGAGGAGAACAGCCCGCCGATGTCACCGAGGCCCGCGGCCCCGAGCAGCGCGTCGATCAGCGCATGCGTGATCACGTCCCCGTCGGAGTGCCCGGCGAGCCCGCGGGGGTGGTCGATCGTGACCCCACCCAGCACGAGCGGCACACCTTCCTCGAGGGCGTGCGCGTCGACTCCGATCCCGACCCGGAAGTCAGCCACGGTCAGAGGCTACGCGACCGACCGCCCAAGACAAGGATTGAACAACAAACCGCGCAAGTAACACAGTGTTACTTGCTCTCGGCCGCGAGCCAGGCGGCGACGCGCTCGAGGTCCGCCGGCGTCGTCACCTTCAGTAGCCGCACATCTCCTGCCACGGCCTTCACACGGCCGCCATGGGCCTCGACGAGCGACGCACAGTCGGACCCCTCCCCGTGCGCGGCGGCTCGCAGCACCGACGCCACGAACGCCTGCGGCGTCTGGACGACCGCAAGCTCGTCACGGGGGAGCGTCTCGACCACGACTCCATCCTGCACGCGCTTGACCGTGTCGGCTGCGGGCAGCACCGGCACCGCGCCGTCGAAACCCTCCGCGAGCGCATCGAGCAGGCGCTGCACGACCTCGGCCGGCAGCACCGGCCGGGCCGCGTCGTGGACGAGGATGATCGTGGCCTCGTCGGGCACCTCGGCGAGCCCGGCCCGCACCGAAGCCGAGCGTGTCTCGCCGCCCGGGACGCACGCTGTCACCTTCGAGGCGCCGATCTCTTCGGCGACGAGGATCGCCGGCTCTTCCCACTCCGCCGGCGCGACGACCACGATCCCGTCGATCAGCGGGCTCTCGTCGAGCCTGCGTAGCGACTCTGCCAGCAGGGGAAGATCGCCGAGGCGCGCAAACGCCTTCGGCCGGTCTGCCCCGAGCCGCTCTCCCCGCCCCGCGGCGACGAGCACGGCCCAAACCGCTTGCGGCACTTAGGCGGCTGCCGCGGTCTTTTTCTTCGCTGCAGGCTTGGCGGCCACCGCCGGCGCCGCCGGCTTCTTCGCTACGACCTTCTTCGCGGCGGCCTTGACCGCCCCGGCCGTTCCGACGAGCACCTCTTCGAGCCAGGCGATCGCGTCTTCTTCGCTGAAGTTCTTCGCGTACATGAGCTCGGACGCGAGGATCTTCTTCGCCTTCACGTACATCTGCTTCTCGCCGGTGGAAAGCCCCTTCTCCCCGTCACGAAGCGAGAGGTTCCGGACCACTTCGGCCAGCTCGAAGATGTCGCCGGTCTTCATCTTGTCGCGGTTGTGCTTGAAGCGGCGATTCCAGTTCTTCGGCATCTCCGTGCCGCCGCTCGTCAGGTACTTGACGACCTTCTTGACGGCCTCCTCGTCGATCACCTTGCGGAGGCCGACCCGCTCGGCATTGTCGGCGGGAACGTTCACGGTCATGTCGTTGTGGAGGATCTTGATCGTCAGGTACTCGCGCTTCTCACCCAGGACCTCGCGCTTCTCACGCTTGACGATCGTGCCTGCCCCGTGGTGCGGATACACCACTTTGTCGCCGATCTTGTACAAGCTGACTTCCTCTCTCATCTGTGATGGCCGGCTTTTGCTCGCAACAGCACCGACGGCCTCGGATGGCTGTCAGCGGAGAGGCTAGTTTACCAGAATCCCTCTAAAAGCGGGAATTTTGCAGGGGTTTTGGGGATTTCGGAAAAATCCCTGCTCAAACACCATTATCGGCCAGAGCGAGCTGAAGGGCGCGGTGAATCGTCTCGGCCTCGAGCGCGGCCCCGGTGGTACCGGCCGGCGCGACGACCGTCGAGAGCCCGAGCTTGCGGCATTCCTCGAGGCGCCGGTCGGCCTGGGTCGCTGCCCGGAGGCGGCCGGTGAGCCCGATCTCGCCGAACGACGCGAGCCCGGTGTGCACCGGCAGCGACCGCGAGGCCGAGGCGATCGCAAGCGCGATCCCGAGATCCGCGCCGGGCTCGTCGATCCGCACGCCGCCGGCGACGTTCACGAACACGTCGGCGCCGCCGAGCGGCAGGCCGGCGTGCCGGGCGAGCACGGCGACGATCATGGCGAGCCGTCTCGGATCGACGCCGGTCCCGACCCGCCGGGGCATCGCGAGGTCGGTCGGCGCGACGAGCGACTGGATCTCGAGCAGCAGCGGACGCGTGCCCTCGAGGGTGCAGACGACGACGGCGCCGATCTCTCCACCCTCGCTGCGGCCGAAGATCGCCGACGGGTCGGGCACGCCGACGAGCCCGGTGCCGGTCATCTCGAAGACGCCGAGCTCATTCGTCGACCCGAACCGGTTCTTGGTCGCACGAAGGATCCGGTGCGCCTGGTAGCGGTCACCCTCGAACTGGAGGACGCAGTCGACGAGGTGCTCGAGCATGCGCGGGCCTGCAACGGAGCCGTCCTTCGTCACGTGACCAACCAGGAAGGTCGCGACCCCGGACTCCTTTGCGACGCGCAGAAGCCTCGCCGCGGCTTCCCGCACCTGCGAGACGGAGCCGGGCGACGAGCCGACGTCGGCCGAATAGAGGGTCTGCACCGAGTCGATCACGCAGACGTCGGGCCGTTCCCGCTCGAGCGTCGCACACACGGCCTCGAGCTCGGTCTCGGCGAGGATCTCGACCCTCCCGCAGCCGCCGAGCCGCGCCGCGCGAAGCTTCACCTGCGCGACCGACTCTTCCCCTGTGACGAGCAGCGCGCGGCGCTCCTGCGAGATCGCACCGAGCGCACTCAGGAGCAACGTCGACTTGCCGACCCCGGGCTCGCCGCCGACGAGCACGAGCGAGGCCGGGACGAGACCGCCTCCGAGCACCCGGTCGAGCTCCGAGACGCCGGTCGGAATGCGCTCCGTCTCCTCGGCGACGACGTCGACAAGCCGCAGGAGCGGACGCGCCGCGCTGCGTTGCGCCCCGCGGGTGGGTACGGCTTCGGCGACGAGCGTGCCGAACTCGCCGCAGCCGGGGCAGCGCCCGAGCCAGCGACCGGAGGTGGTGCCGCACTCGGTGCAGGCATGTTGGACAGCCGCGGTTTTGGCCACCGCGCCACTGTACGCACGGCGCCCGACGGCAACTGTCACAGCTTCGGAACGTTTCCTCCACACTGCCCTGGTGACCCAGGTCAAGCTCCGCAGCCAGCGCACGGTCGTCACCCGTTGCCACGGCCTTGCGTCGGAGTTGCGCGCCGCACTCACCCAGCTCCCCGACCATCAGAGCGATCCGGCCGTCGTCGATGCCATCTGGCGCGGAGAGTCGCTCGGCACGCTGCTCTGGGCGCTGACGCTTGCCGAGCTGCCCGCCTACGACACGCCGTTCGACTACGACGTGCTGATCGCCGAGCGGATCGACAACCCCCGTCTGCGCTCCGAGGCCGAGATCGAGCACGCGCGCGACACCGCGCAGCTCTGGCACTGGCGGGCCCGGACGACGCTGCTCCGCGAGGAGGGCAACGTCGCGCTGCCCGAGCGCTGGCAGTCATTCGACCAGCTGATCGCCGCGACCGCGATGCGCGGCTTCGAGTCGGGCCTGCTCCCGCCACCGCTGCGCGGCGACTTTCGCGCCTTCGACGCCGTCTACCGGAACCTGACGCCGTCCCAGCACGCCGTGACGCATTCGATCGCCCTCGAGCGCCACCACGCCCTGAACTGGCTCTGCGGGCTCGGCTCGACCTGGGAGGACGTCCCGACGGATACGTGAGAGGCGCCCGAAGGCGCCCCTGACGTACCGCGGGAGGCGGGAGGCTGTCTACGCGCCCGAGGGCTTCGCGGCCGGAGCCTGCTGCGCGCCGGCCGGGGCGAGACACTGGACGAGCTTCAGCGCGCCGCTCTGGGAGAAGAACATGGCGCCTTCGCCGACCTGGAGATCGCTGGCCGACTCGAGCTGGCCCTGGTCACGAACGACGGTGGTGCCGTCGTAGGTGAGGGTCACCGTCTGCCCGTCGGCCCGCTTGATCGTCAGCTGGCCATTGCCGACCTGCGTGATCCGGCCGCGGTTGTAGTCGAAGGACTGGGTCGAGCCGTCGACGTACTGGGCCTGGATCGTTCCGGTGACGGAGTCCTTCGCCGGCCCGTCGATCGTCGAGGAGGCAGCGCCGCTCGGTGCGCCGTCACCACGGATGTTGCGGATGAGGTCCGCGTTGCCGTTCTGCGAGATGACGGTTGCCGCAAGACCGACCTTTAGATCGGAGAGGCTGTAGCTGCCGCCGTCGTTGCGCACGAGGGTGCTCGACGTGATCGCAAAGGTGACTGCAACCTTGTCGGGCCGCGTGAGCGTGATCGAGCTTGCCGACAGCGCCGTGATCTTGCCGCGATCCCAGCTCCACGACTGCTGCGAGGCATCCTTGTAGGTGATGTTGCCGACCGCGTGCACGGCCTGCGCGAACGGGCCCTGCTGCGCGGGGGTGCTGTCTGCAAATGCGCTCCCAGCTGCGAGCGCGAAGAAGAGCGAGAACAGAAGTGTGAAGCGCTTGCCCATCGGAAGCTCCTTGGTTCGAGGTTGACGCGAAAGAGCTTCGGCAACATCTGTAAGGGCAACTTCCGCGCCGGATCAGCCGGAGGTAAGGCGCGGTAAGCGGGTCGTAAAACGCGCGAGGCCGGGACAAAGCCCGGCCTCGCTGCCGTCACCCAATGTGGGTCGGTTAGCTCTGAACGTCCTCGGAGGAGGGCTCGTCGTCGGCGCTCGCGCCGCCCGGCTGGCCCGCCGGCACGGCCACGGCGTCGGGAGCGAGGGGCGGGATCACCTCGATGTCGACCTCTTCCTCGTTCTTGCGGGTGACGACGATCGTCGAGCCCGGCTCGAGGCTGCGGCCGAGGACGAAGTCGGCGAGCGGGTCCTCGATCAGGCGCTGGATCGCGCGGCGCAGCGGCCGGGCGCCCATCGCCGGGTCGTAGCCCTTCTCGACCAGCATGTCCTTCGCCTCGTCGGAGAGCTCGATCGTGACCTCGTGCTCGGCCATCTGCACGCGCAGGCGGTTCAGCATCAGGTCGACGATCTGGAGGATCTCGCTCTTCGCCAGCTTCGGGAAGACGATGATCTCGTCGATCCTGTTCAGGAGCTCCGGCCGGAACGACTTCTTCAGGTCGCCCATGACGCGGCCCTTCATGTCGTCGTAGGACAGGCCCTGCTCGTCCGAGAGGTTGAAGCCGAGCGCCTGGTTCTTCGAGATCGAGGTCGAGCCGATGTTCGAGGTCATGATCACGATCACGTTGCGGAAGTCGACCTTGCGGCCCTGCGAGTCGGTCAGCTTCCCGTCTTCCAGGATCTGGAGCAGGATGTTGAAGACGTCCGGGTGGGCCTTCTCGATCTCGTCGAAGAGCACGACGGAGTACGGCTTGCGGCGCACCGACTCGGTGAGCTGGCCGCCTTCGTCGTAGCCGATGTAGCCCGGAGGCGAGCCGACGAGCCTGGAGACGGCGTGCTTCTCCATGTACTCGGACATGTCGATCTGGATCATGGCCTCCTCGTCGCCGAACAGGAACTCGGCGAGCGTGCGGGCGAGCTCCGTCTTCCCGACGCCCGAGGGGCCGAGGAAGATGAACGAGCCGGTCGGGCGCTTCGGATCCTTGATCCCCGCGCGGGCGCGGCGGATCGCCTTGGAGACGGCGATGATCGCCGCGTCCTGGCCGATCACGCGCTTGTGCAGCTCGTCCTCCATCCGGATCAGCTTCTGCGACTCGGCCTCGGTGAGCTTGAAGACCGGGATGCCGGTCCACATCGAGACGATGTCGGCGATCTCTTCCTCGCCGATCGACGGCTGCTCGACCTGCTCCTCCTTGCGCCACGCCTCCTCGAGCTCACGCTTGCTCTGCGTCAGCTTGCGCTCCTTGTCGCGCAGTGAGGCGGCCTTCTCGAACTCCTGGTTCTCGATCGAGTCTTCCTTCTCCTTGCGGACCTTGTCGATCTCCTCTTCGAGCTCGCGGTAGTGCGGCGGCGCGGTCATCGTCTTGATGCGCATCCGCGACGCGGCCTCGTCGATCAGGTCGATCGCCTTGTCGGGGAGCTGGCGGTCCTGGATGTAGCGGTCGGCGAGCGTCGCCGCTGCGACGAGCGCCTCGTCCGTGATCTTGCAGCGGTGGTGCGCCTCGTAGCGGTCGCGCAGGCCGCGCAGGATCTGGACGGTGTCGTCGGTCGACGGCTCCTCGACGCGGATCTGCTGGAAGCGGCGCTCGAGCGCGGCGTCGCGCTCCAGGTACTTCCGGTACTCGTCGAGGGTGGTCGCACCGATCGTCTGGAGCTCACCGCGGGCGAGCGCGGGCTTCAGGATCGACGCAGCGTCGATCGCGCCCTCGGCCGCGCCGGCGCCGACGAGATTGTGGAGCTCGTCGATGAACAGGATGATGTCGCCGCGCTGGGTGATCTCCTTCATCACCTTCTTCAGGCGCTCCTCGAACTCACCGCGGTACTTCGAGCCGGCGACGAGCGCCGCCAGGTCGAGCGTGTAGATCTGCTTGTTCTTCAGCAGCTCGGGCACCTGGTTCGCGCTGATCCGCGCTGCGAGCCCCTCGACGACGGCCGTCTTGCCGACACCGGGCTCGCCGATCAGAACCGGGTTGTTCTTGGTGCGGCGCGAGAGGATCTGCATCACGCGCTCGATCTCGTTCTGGCGCCCGACCACCGGGTCGAGCTTGCCTTCGGCGGCCAGCTTCGTCAGGTTCCGACCAAATTGATCCAGGAGCTTCGAGCTCTTGGACTTCTCGCCGCCAGGGCCGGCCTGGCCCTGCTGGCGCCGGCCGGGGCCGGAGAGCATGCGGATGATCTCGTTGCGGATCTTCTCGGCGTCTGCGTCGAAGTCGAGCAGGATCCGTGCAGCGACGCCTTCGTTCTCGCGCACGAGGCCGAGCAGGATGTGCTCGGTGCCGATGTAGTTGTGGCCGAGGCTCAGAGCTTCGCGCAAAGCCAATTCGAGAACCTTCTTCGCGCGCGGCGTGAACGGGATCTGACCGGTCGTGACCTCGTCGCCCTGGCCGACGATCCGCGCCACCTGCGCACGGACTTCCTCGACCGTGATGTCGAGCGACTCGAGCACGCGTGCGGCGAGCCCTTCCTCCTCACGGAGGAGGCCGAGGAGAATGTGCTCGGTGCCGATGTAGTTGTGCTTCAACGCCCGCGCTTCATCCTGCGCGAGAACAACGACCTGGCGGGCCCGCTCTGTGAATCGTTCGAACACTCAAATCCCCTCTCCGCCTTATCGGCGGCGCCACCGGTTTCCTTTGCCCGAGCGCACATGGTACCCCGCTGCCGGACGGTCGTGCCGAGCGCGCAGCCTGGACGCGTTCGCGTTATCCGCTCCGAGCGTCGAGGATCGGAGCGAACACTTCCGTCACGAGCCGATCGAAGGACGGCGGCAGGAGCCCGTCGACCTGCTGTTGGTCGAGGAGATCGAGGTAGGCGCGCCATTCCTCGGCGCGCTCCGGGAACTCCGGTAGGCGTTTCTCGACGAGACGCCGCAGCGCGCGCAGGCTCCAGTACTGGCTCATCGGCTGGAGCGGCTCCTCGAGCGGGACGGCGCGTGGAAGGGTGACGGCAGCCTCGGGAGGCGGCTCCGGAGGAACGGGAGCGCGGGCGACGATCTGCCGCGGTCCGGGCTCCGGCGCCGGGGAGCGTTCGCGCCACGGGAGGAAACT
>CAVWXR010000018.1:0-278651 GCA_963759085.1 uncultured Actinomycetes bacterium | reverse complement strand
ACCACGACATACCGAGAGGAGAGAAGCCGCTGACCCTTGGGGTCGGCCAGGACGGGCTACCTGAGCATCGTCAAGTCACAGCACGAATTACTGGTAGAGATATCCTTGATAGTAAGGATCTGTCACGGGTGGGGGTCCCGGAGAACCAGGGGATGCGGGGCCGACGCTACTCAGCTTGGTTCATTCTTGCCCCACCTATCGATCTATCTCTCGAAGTGCTCTCCTCGAAGAGATCGAGAAACGACATCACGTTGCATGATCCCGAATCTAGGACAGCAAACAAACACAACCTGCTCTAAGTCCACCCGAGTCCAGGACCACTTACTTTCGACTCTCGCAGCCTCATTCACGAGGGTTCGAATCTCACGATCGTGTGTATGACGGGTCCAAAGCGTGCGATTGTTTCGTCATAACCCTTGTCGTCAGCGCCTCGGCCCGGCCTGCGGGCCAAGCTTTGGTCCTCAAGCGCGTATGCGCGGTAGTAGTAGGCCGCACGAGAGAGCGAGATCAGTGTCTCGCCGTCGGTTGATGTCCCGAACCGCTCGAGGGTCTCGTCATAGGCGCGAATCGCCTCCTCCTTTACGCCCCATCGTTGCGAGTCGAAATCCCTTTCCGACGAGTGCGTGGGCGACGATGCCATGGAACTCCGGCGAACTCGCGCCATAGTAGCGCGTGGACGATCTGGTCGTAGAGTTGCAAAGCCGCTGCTGAGTCTCCGGCGACGGCCAGCGAGTCCGCTGTTGCGGACATCGCCCATGGACTCGGTTCTGGAACTCGCGATCGTCACCGTAGAGACGAATAATCTCGCCGTACGCAGCTACGGCGTCGTCTTTGCGGTTCAGATGACCCAGCGCTACAGCGCGATTCAGTCGGGCTGTGGCGACATTCCCGACTACATCTCGGTCTTGTGCATCATGAAATCGCTCGACAAGCTCGTCCCACTTCGAGATCGCCTCTGTCCATTCGCCAAGATCACTGAGCGATCCGCCCTCGTTGAGAAGAGCTCGCGAGACTTGTCGCACTATCGCGGGCTCGTGCGAGTCGCCAAAGCGAGCGACAACCTGCTGGTAGAGCGCGATGGCATCCTGGCGCCGCCCTCGCTCGGCGAGATGCCAGCCTTTGTCGACGAGAGTGGTCGCCTCTTGAGCGCTGCTCACTGATCAGTCCCTACTTGGTCGGCTCTTAAGCGTACAAACCATGACCCGGGACCCGAAGATCCACGACGAGCCGGTAGGCCCACCCTCGGTCCGACGACCGGACGTGGCGGGCTCGGCGTCCAGACCTCCCTCCCCGAAACCGGGGTCGATGAAGCCGGGGAGCGGTATGACGCTTGAGTTATTGCTGCTGCCGCCCTTACCTCCCTCGCCATCACCGGAGCCACCCTTTCCGCCATCCGAGCCGCCGTTTCCTCCATCGCCGTCACCAGAGTCGCCGCTCCCGTACGCGGTTTGAATAAGAGCGGTCTCTTGCGCAAGCGATCGGACATCAAAAGGTGCCGCTGAGCAGCACTTTCGTTGTAATAAGGACAACGGATGGCCCCGGGTGGAATCGAACCACCGCGCGCAGATTCGAAGTCTGCCGCTCTATCCACTGAGCTACGGGGCCGAGCTGACGCCAGAGTAGTCGTGCCGCCGGACCGGGCCGAGCGTCTCGAGCTCGTAGCCGTGCTAGGCCCGGTAGAAGGCGAGCTCGAGCGGGCGCTGGAGATCCCAGGGGAACTCGAAGCACGCGTCCGGGTGGACGATCCGCTGCGCATCGGCGACCAGACAGAGTCGCCGGATCTCAGCGAGGTACGGCGACTCGCGCATGAAGCCTCATCAAGGGTGGCGGACGGGACTCGAACCCGCGACCACCGGGACCACAACCCGGGGCTCTACCAACTGAGCTACCGCCACCACGCCGCAGACATCCTAGCCGGGTTGTCAGACCCGAACTGGCTCGCGTTCCTGACGGCCCGCTGCGTGTGCGCTGCCGGAGGGGACAGTGCTCGAGCACGGCCCCGGAGAGCAGCGTGCGCGCAGCGGGCCGAGGCGTCGACCGGAGGCCGGCTCCGCCGGCCGTAAGGCGCCGCCGGTCAGGGGCGCGAGTGCGCCCGGGAGGATTCGAACCTCCGACCAACGGCTTAGAAGGCCGTCGCTCTGTCCACTGAGCTACGGGCGCCACTTCCAAGCGTAGCGGCGCGATCGGGAGGCTCTTGCTCTGACGCGAGACGCGGATGCGCAGCCAGCAGCCGCGAGTGCCGGCTTGGCCGGTGCTCGCCCACCACGAGTCGCAAGGTGTCGGAGTGGGGGCCCACGGGGGAGAACCGGAGGTGCTCCCCCGTGTTAAAAGCGGGTGGCGGGAATCGAACCCGCGTAGTCAGCTTGGAAGGCTGGAGCTCTACCATTGAGCTACACCCGCGTCTCGCGCACAAGGGTAGCGGCGCGGCCCGCTTGGAACGGGTTACTTGAGGCAGTTCACGACGAGCGCGAGATCGCTGTCCGTCGGATGCTTATGCCAGAGCGTGACCGCGTTGTTGTAGCGCTTGAGCACGTCCGAGAGGTTCTGCTTCACGTTCGGGAACGCGAACCGCTCGTAGGCGAGCTGGAGCTGAATCCCGTCGGCGTCTCCGCTCCCGAAGGCGACCGTGGCGAAGTTGTCGTCGCTCAAATGGGCGATGAAAGCGCCGCCGATCGCGGTCGAAGCGACGAAGTCGAGCTGGCCGCCGATCGTCGCGCCGTCCTTTGTCAGGCAGGCACGCGTCGCCGTGGCCGTGTAGGTCTTCCGGCTGCTGCCACATCCTGCGGCAACAAGCAAGACGGCGACCCCAAGCAGCGCGAACCGAAGCACATCGATCAGTCTAGTGTCAGCTCCGGCGGGCAGCTTCGACAGCGGAACGTAGGCTTCACGAAGATGACTGCGCAAGACGCCAGGCTCAGGGACTACGCGCGGCTCGCGGTTCACGTCGGACTGAACCTCCAACCCGGCCAGCGACTCGCGATCAACGCCCTCGTCGAGCACGCCCCGCTCGTGCGCGCGGTCGCCGAGGAGGCATACGAGGCAGGAGCGCTTTTCGTCGACGTCCTCTACTCCGACCAGCACGTGCGCCGGGCACATGTCGAGTATGCGCCGGAGGACCGGCTCGACTGGTCGCCGCCGTGGCTGGTCGAGCGGATCGAGTCGCTCGGCGAGGAAGGCGGGGCGCTGCTCGGGATCAGCGGCAACCCGGAGCCGGAGCTCTTTGCCGACCTCGACGGCAGCCGCGTCGGCCGGGCGCGGATGAAGGAGCTCAGCGAGGAAACCCTGAAGCTCACCGACGGCCTCTGCAACTGGTCGATCGTCGCGTTCCCGAGTGCAGGCTGGGCGCGTACCGTGTTCGGCGAGCCGGACGTCGAGCGGCTCTGGCAGGCGGTTGCGACGGCGGTGCGGCTCGACGAGCCCGACCCGGTCGCGGCCTGGAAGGAGCACATCGCGAAGCTTGCCGCGCGCGCCACGGCGCTGAACGAACGGCGCTTCGACGCGCTCCGCTACCGCGGCCCCGGCACCGACCTGACCATCGGGCTGCACCCCGACTCCCACTGGATGGCTGCGCTCGAGCACTCGGCCGGGATCGAGCACGTCGCGAACATGCCGACGGAGGAGGTCTTCACCTCGCCTGACGCGCGGCGGGTCGACGGGACGGTCCGATCGACGTACCCGCTCCAGCTCCACGGAACGATCGTGCGCGGCCTGGAGGTGCGCTTCGAAGGCGGCCGCGCCGTCGAGGTGCGCGCCGACGAGGGCCAGGAGATCGTGCAGATGCACATCGCCACAGACGACGGCGCCGGGAGGCTGGGGGAGGTCGCACTCGTCGACTCCGACTCTCGAGTCGGCAAGACGGGACTGATCTTCTCCGACACCCTGTTCGACGAGAATGCCTCGTCCCACATCGCGTTCGGGATGGCGTTCCCGCAGACGATCAGTGGCTCGTCGGCCCTCTCGAGCGCAGAGCGGCACGAGCGCGGGATCAACCACTCGTCGATCCACACGGACTTCATGATCGGCTCGACGGAGCTGGCTGTCTCCGGACTGACTCACAGCGGGGAAGAGATCCCGATCCTGCGTGGCGGCAACTGGGTTCTGAGCTAGTAGTCGCTAGATCGGGGCGGACAGACTCGAACTGCCGACTTCCGCGTCCCAAACGCGGCGCTCTACCAGAGCTGAGTAACACGGGGGAAACCGGGTTTCTCCCGTGAGCCCCCTCCTTTTTCGCCACGGCTGTCGACGGAAGGCTCCGGTACGGAGCGTCATCGTCGGGCAACGCATGCTTGAGCGAAGCCACCGGCGGAGCCGGCGACTCCGCCAACAGCCCGCCCTCAATCGGGACGGCGAGATTCGAACTCGCGGCCTCTGCGTCCCAAACGCAGCGCTCTAACCAGGCTGAGCTACATCCCGTTCGGAGAGGAGTGTAGAGCGCAACTCCCCCGGTAGCCCGCGTAGGCTGCCCGCCGTGACCGAAGCCCCCTTCCTCGTAGAGCCGGCACGGCGACAACGGCCGCGCGTCGGGTACGCGATGGCCGCGAGCGCCGCGACGCTCTGGGCGATCAACGGGACCGTCTCGAAGGTGATCCTCGCCTCCGGGATCTCATCGCTGCGCCTCTCCGAGGTGCGCACGACGGGCGCGCTCGTCGGGCTCGTGCTCGTGCTCCTCGCGACCGCGCCCACGGGCTTCCGCGTCCGAAGACGCGAGCTTCCCCACCTCGCGCTCTTCGGGATCGGAGGGCTTGCGCTCGTCCAGTGGTTCTACTTCCTCGCGATCCACCGGCTCGAAGTCGGAATCGCGCTGCTGATCGAATACCTTGCGCCGCTCCTCGTGGCGCTCTGGGCGCGGTTCGCGTTTCACGAGGCGGTCCGCCGCCGGATCTGGCTTGCGCTCGCGCTTGCGCTCGTCGGCCTCGGACTGATCGTCGACGTCTTCCACGGCGGGTCGCTCTCGACCATGGGGATCGTCTTCGCGCTCGCGGCCGCCGTGACCTACGCGCTCTACATCCTCCTCGCGGAGCACGCCGTGGGCAACCGCGACCCCGTCTCGCTCCTTGCGTGGGGGTTCGGCTTCGCCGCGGTCTTCTGGGCGATCATCGCGCCGTGGTGGAGCTTCCCCGGACATCGAGTCGGCGCAAGCGTCTCGCTGCTCGGACACCTTCACACCCAGCACCTGCCGGTCTGGGGGCTGATGGCCTGGATGATCGTGCCCGGCACGATCGTGCCGTTCTTCCTACTCGTCAGCGCGCTCCGGCACCTCTCCGCCACCCGGGTCGCGATCATCGCCATGGTCGAGCCGGTCGTCGCGACGATCGTCGCCTGGGTCTGGTTGGGCGAGTCGCTCGGCGCGCTGCAGCTGATCGGAGCCGCGACCGTCCTAGCTGCGATCGCGCTGGCGCAAACCGCGCGCTAGTGCACCGTTCCGTAAGTCCGGTGCGTTTCCGGCGGATGGATCGTCGTTCGTGGGAAGGACGCAGGGAGGCCCGATAGTCGCGCTATCGGGCCGACCGAGGACGCAGCCACGGGCGACGAGACGCCGTCGGGAATGTGCCGAGACTTGCGGAACGGTGCACTAGTGCGGATCGATAAGGCTGCGCAACTCGGCGATCTTCTCGCGCCGGATCTCGTCGTGCTGGCCGCCCGCCACGCTCGCGAGCAGCTCGCGGATCAGCGGCGCGAGCTGGACCGGGTTGAACGGCTTCGTCAGGTAATCGACGCCACCTGCGTCCAAGCCTCGGACGCGGTCGCGGAGCTCCGCGCGGGCCGTCAGGAAGATGATCGGGATCGCACTCGTCCGCTCGTCGTCGAGCAGCTGCTCGGCAACGTGCCAGCCGTCGAGGCCCGGCATCATCACGTCGAGGATGATCACGTCCGGACGTTCCGACCGGGCGACCGCCACACCACTCGGCCCGTCCAGCGCCTCGATCACCTCGATCCCGTCTGCCTCGAGGTTCACACGGCAGAGCAGACGAATCGGCGGCTCGTCGTCGATCACCAAGGCGCGGAGCATCTGTTCATCGTGCACAAATCGTCGGCCCGCGCGTCGGACGTAGACTGGAACCATGGTCGAGAAAGTGCTCCTGGCCTCACCCCGAGGCTACTGCGCCGGGGTCGAGCGCGCAGTCGAAACAGTCGAGCGCGCCCTCGATCTCTACGGGCCACCCGTCTACGTGCGCAAGCAGATCGTCCACAACCTCCACGTCGTCCGCGATCTCGAGGCCCGGGGCGCCGTGTTCGTCGAGGACGAGAGCGAGGTGCCCGAGGGCGAGACGATCGTCTTCTCGGCCCATGGAGTCGCCCCGGAGGTGCACGTGCAGGCCGCCGCGCGGAAGCTCCAGACGATCGACGCGACCTGTCCGCTCGTGACCAAGGTGCACGTCCAGGCGCGGCGCTACGCCGCAGCCGGGTACACGGTGATCCTGATCGGCCACGACGGGCACGAGGAGGTCGTCGGGACGATGGGCGAGGCGCCCGACTCGATCGTGCTCGTCGAGTCGACCGCAGACGTGGCCGAGCTGTCGTTCCCCGAGGGCGCCAAGCTCGCCTACGTGACGCAGACGACGCTCTCCGTCGACGAGACCGGCGAGACGATCGCAGCTCTTCGCCGGCGCTTCCCCGAGATCTACGCGCCGAAGAAGGAGGACATCTGTTACGCGACCTCCAACCGGCAGTGGGCCGTCAAGGAGATGCTCACCGAGATCGACCTGCTGCTCGTGATCGGCTCGCGCAACTCGTCGAACTCGAACCGGCTCGTCGAGACTGCGAGGTCGGGCGGGGTTGCGGCGCACCTGATCGACGACGAGTCGGAGATCGACGAGCAATGGCTCGACGGCGTTCGGGTCGTCGGGGTCACCTCCGGCGCCTCGGCGCCGGAGAAGCTCGTCGAGCGCGTCTGCGACTGGTTCCGCGCGCGAGGTGTGACGGCGATCGAGCCTTACCGGCTGGTCGACGAGGACGTGGAGTTCCGCCTGCCGATCGAGCTGCGGCGCGAGCTGACACTCGCCGAGTCGCAGGCACCGTAGGGCGCGCGTCAGGCTTCAACGCCCGCCTCGCCGCCTCGACCGTGGCGGTCCCGCGCTCAATTCTCGGGTGTCTGACACCGCAATGCTGACTGAACTGGCGCCACGAAGTGTTGCTTGAAGCCAAGAAGTTCCACATTCGTCACAGTCACGTGACACTTCCGTGTCGGTGTCTGACACCGGACATGTCTGACACCGGACATGTCGAGTTCCGCCTGCCGATCGAGCTGGGCTGCGAGCGACACTCGCCGAGTCGCAGAACTAGGCGTACGGGCTCAGGACGAGATCGAACGCCTCGGGCGGCATCACGTCCCGGAAGTAGTGGCCCTCAGCCGCAGCCCAACGTGCTTCCCACTCCGCGCGGTAGTGCTCGCCCTCGCGCGCACGCAGCTGCGCCTGCCTCACGTCGTCGGGCACGATGAGCAGGACTCTCAGGTCGAGCAGGTCGGCCAACTCGGGTCGAGCGCTGTAGGCGCCTTCGAGGATGACCGCCCAGGTCGGATCGCAGCGGAGCAGGCGATCCGCGAGGCGGCCGTCGTCGGCCACCCAGTCATACGGCTGCCAGGTCGCGGGCCGTCCCCGGGAGAGCGCCTCCAGCACCGCCCGCTGGCGGCGCCAGTCCAGGCAGCTCTCCACCTGCTCGCCCGCTGACATCGCATCCCACTCCTGCGCCGAGCGTCCGGCGTAGAAGTCGTCGCCGTCGATCACCGCGGCCCCGGTCGTTGCCGCAAGCTCGCCCGCGAGCGTCGACTTACCGGCGCCGCTGCACCCGTCGAGCGCAGCGAGCACCGGACGGTCCCGACCGTCGACCAGCTCGGCCACGCGAGCGACGAGCTGCTCGAGCCCGTCGATCGCTCAGGCCTTTTCGAGTCGCAACTCGCCGCCCACCTCGACCGAGACCGCCAACGTCTCGGCGGCGATCTGGTCGGCGAACTGGAGCAGTTCCTCGTCCGGGATCCAGAGCCGGATCCGATCTGTGACCTCGAGGCCCGAGTCCTTGCGCAGCACCTGGACGGAGCGGATCAGGTCGAGCAGGCGAGCCTCGACTCGGAGCTCGTCGTCGAGCGTGGTGTCGAGCGCAACAGTGATCACCCCGTCGGTTGCGAGTACCCAGCCCTCTCGGCCGATGCGCTCGACGATAACCTCGTCGGGCTCGAGGATGTAGCCCTCAACCTCGAAGCGGCCGGCCTCGAGTTCGGTGAACCGTCCCTCGGAAAGCGCCTTGGCGACGTCCCGGAGGGCCGCGCCGAGCTTGGGTCCGAGCACCGGCAGGTTCGGCTTCACCTTCAGCCCGGACGCCTCGACCACGCCGAACTCGACCTGCTTCACCCGCAGCTCGTCGGCGATCTCGTCGGCATGTGCCTGCGCCGCTCCGGCGCCCGCGACCACCAGACGCCGCAGCGGCTGACGCTGCTTCAGCCCGGACGCCGACCGAGCCTGGCGGCCGAGGTCGACGACCCGGCGCACGTCGGCGATCTCTTCGAGCAATGCGCGATCGGGCTCGACGACGTCGGGCCACCCGGCCAGGAACACGGAGGTCTCCCCGGGCACGAGGTTTCGCCACAGATGCTCGGCGAGGAACGGCATCACCGGCGAGATCACCCGGAGCGACTGGACGAGCGCGTACCAGAGCGTCCGAAACGCGGCGTCGTCGTAGGAGTAGAAATGGCGGCGCGAGCGGCGGATGTACCAGTTCGACAGATCGTCGACGAACGCCTCGAACGCGCGGATCACGTCGACCGTCAGCGTGGCCTCGTACGCCTCCGTCGCCTCGCGCACCAGCTCGTGCGTGCGCGCGACCAGCCAGCGGTCGAGCGGACGTTCCGCGGGCGGTCCGCTCTCGAGGTCGGCGAGCGTCGGCTCGAAGCCCTCGATGTTGCCATAGCTCACGAGCACGACGGTGGAGTTCCAGAACGTGAGCAGCTTGCGCTTGGCCTCGTGCCCGGGCCCGAAGCCGAAGAGGAGGTTGCGGTCGGGCGGCTGCGCGCAGTACTGCCAGCGCATCACGTCGGCGCCCATCCGCTCGAACGCGTCTTCGGCGTCGATCATGTTCCCCCACGAGCCATGCATCTCGCGGCCGTTTTCGTCGAGCATCTTCTCGTAGCCGAGCACCCGCCGAAACGGCGAGCGGTTCACGAGCACGACCGACATGAAGAGCTGCGAGTAGAACCAGAGCCGGATCTGCTCGCGCATCTCGGACACCCAGTCGGCGGGAAACCACTGCTCCCAGTAGGCGTTGTCGGGCAGGTCGGCGTTCGAGAGGCCGACCGAGGCGCCCGTCGCGTACCCGCCGGGCTTCCACTCCGGGTTCTCCCAGCCGAGCGTCGAGAACGGGACGATCCCCGCGTCGAGCCAGACGTCTCCCACCTCGACCACGCGCGTCACGGCCTCGCCGCAGGCCTCGCAGCGGATCGGGACACGGTCGATCCAGGGCCGGCGGAGCTCCTCGAGCTGCTCGAAGCCCTCGATCGCCCGTTCGCGCAGCTCCTCTTTCGACCCGATCACGTTCAGGTGGCCGCACGAGCATGGGTAGAAAGGCAGCGGCAGCCCGTAGTAGCGGCGGCGCGAGATGTTCCAGTCGCCCATGTTGCGCAGCCAGTCGTCCATGCGCTTGCCCATGTAGGCGGGCACCCACTCGACCGTGGCGTTCGCGGCGAGCAGGTCGTCGCGCACGCTGTCGACGCCGATGAACCAGTCGTCGGAGATGCGGAAGATGAGCGGCGTGTCGCAGCGCCAGCAGTGCGGGTAGTTGTGGATGGACTGCCCCGCCGAGACGAGGAAGCCGCGCTCGGCGAGATCGCCGACGATCTGATCGGCCGCGTCGGTCGTCGAGAGGCCGTGCAGCCAGCCGTAGTCGTCGTAGAAATGCCCCGCCTCGTCGACCGGCGTCAGCACCGGCAGTCCGAGCGAGCGACCGAGCTCGAAGTCCTCGCCACCGCAGCCGGTCGCGATGTGGACGATCCCGGTGCCCTCATCGAGCGAGACGTCCTCCCACGCGACGACGCGGTGCTCGACGCTCGCGCCCGGAGCGAGGTTGTCGAACGGCCCTTCGTAGCGGCGGCCGACGAGCTCCTCGCCCTGCACGCGGCGGACGAAGGTGTCGTCCGGGAAGAGCGCGGCGAGAACCCACTCGCCGTTCTCGCGCAGGCCGTACTCGCCCTCGGGGTTGACGGCCGCGGCGACGTTCGCGGGGAGCGTCCACGGCGTCGTCGTCCAGACGACGACCGACTCCCCCTTGTGATCGAGCAGCGGAAAGCGCACGAAGAGGGAAGGATCGCTCTTCTCCTGGTAGACGCCCGACTGCGTCAGCTCGTGCTGCGAGAGCGAGGTGCCGCATCTGGGACACCACTCGGTGGCTCTGTGGCCGACGAAGAGCATCCCGCGCTCGTTCACGATCTTCAGGAAGCGCCAGATGTACTCGATGTTCGTGTCGCTGAAGGTGAAGTAGTCGTTGCCCCAGTCCATCCACTGGCCGAGGCGGATGCAGCCGCGCGTCAGCTCCGCGGACGACTTGACGACGACCTCGCGGCAGCGGCGCGCGAACTCCTCGAGCCCGAACTCCTCGATCTCACGCTTCGAGTTGAGGCCGAGCTGGCGTTCTACTCCAACCTCGATCCACAGCCCCTGGCAGTCGAATCCGTTCTGGTAGCGCTGGTCGAACCCGCGCAGCGCCTTGTAGCGCTGGAAGACGTCTTTCAGCGTCCGCCCCCACGCCGTGTGGACGGCGAGCTTCTTGTTGGCGGTCACCGGCCCGTCGATGAACGACCACTTGGGCCCGCCGCGATTGCGCTCGCGAAGGGCCTCGAACGTGCCCTCGCGTTCCCAGAGCTCGAGGATCTCGAGCTCGAGCGCATTCGAATCCGGCTGGGGCGGAAGCGGTTGAAACACACGTCGATTCTAGGGGCGATCGGGGAGCCTCCCGGTTCCCCAACCCCTCCGTCGGTCTGCTGCCCAGACGGACGGCCGCGCCGTCGGGAAGAATCCCACCAAGCACCACGTTGAAAACAGCAACGACCCAAAAGGAGAGTCATGAGTGTTGAAGCAACCGAGGCGACCTTCGAGAGTGAGGTCATCTCAGGCGAAGGCAAGGTGATCGTCGATTTCTGGGCCGAGTGGTGTGGGCCGTGCCATGCGGTTGCGCCCGTCCTCGAGCGGATCGCCGACGAGCAGCAGGCGAAGCTCGTGAAGGTGAACATCGACCACGAGCAGGGCCTGGCGCAGCGCTACGGCGTGATGTCGATCCCGATGATGGTCGTCTTCGAGAACGGTGTGCCGCAGGCCTCGGCAGTGGGCGCGCTGCCCAAGGGCGCATTGGAACGGGCGCTCGGCTTCGTAACCGAGTAGCGCACTAGCGGTCGCGCACCCGCGCGGCCCAGAGTTGGAGCGCCTCGACCTGGCTCGGGAAGGCCATCTCCGTCGGCAGCTCGTCCGGGCCGAACCACGTGAGCTCTTCGATGTCGTCGGCGGCCTCCGGCTCGCCGTCGCCTGCGACGATCCAGCCGAGGCCGAGCACGAACCGGCCATCGTAGGGGTCGATGAAGGCGCCGAGCCATTCGACCGGCTCCACGTGCGAGCCCCGTCTCCTCGAGGAACTCGCGGCGCAGGCCGTCGATCGGCTCTTCGCCCTCCTCGAGGAATCCGCCGGGGATGTCCCAGTGGCCGGCGCGTGGATCGTGCCTGCGCCGGCCGAGCAGCACGCGGCCGTCTCGCTCGAGGAACCCCTGCGTCGCCGGCATCGAGTTCGCCCAGTAGTCGGAGCCGCAGCCCGGGCAGTGGAGCCGGTCAGGGCGAGGCTCGAGCTCGGTCGCGCACCGCGGACAGAACCGCCAGCCGTCGAGGATGCTCACGAGGGCCACTCCGCGGTACCTCGTCCGGGACGACGTACCGCAACAAGAGTGCGAAATGTTGTCCACAAATTCGGGCCGTTCACGGCCGGTACCTCGTCCGGGACGACGTACCGCAACAGAAGTGCGAAATGTTGTCCACGGCGCTCAGGCGACGCCTGCCTCCGCGAGCACAGCATCCGAGAGCCGCGGCCAGGCGTCTTTCGCCCAGTCTCCGAACTCGAGATCCGTCAGCACCCCGAGCGCGAGGCCGGCGTCGGGATCGACCCAGAGGAACGTACCGCTGCCGCCGAAGTGGCCGAACGTGCGTGACGAGCTCAGCCGGCCGGCCCAGTGCGGGCTCTTCCCGCCGCGCAGCTCGAAGCCGAGCCCCCAGTCGTTCGGCGCCAGGCGCCCGTAGCCGGGCAGGACGCCGTCGAGACCGGGGAACTGCACCTGGGTCGCCTCGGAGAGCGTCTCGCGGGCGAGCCGCAACGGTCGCAGGAGCTCGTGCGCAAGCGCGAGCAACTGCTCGAGCGGTGCGCGCACGCCCTTCGCCGGCGAGCCCGCCAGCCTGAACCCCCAGACCGCCTCGAAGTAGTCGGCGAACGCCATCTCGGCTCGTTCTGCGACGTGCCGGCCAACCGCGTCGAAGCCCGAGTTCGAGTAGATCCGCCGCTCACCGGGCTTCGCGATCGGCGCGCCCTCCTCGAAGGGCAGCCCCGAGGCATGAGCCAGCAGATGGCGGACAGTCGAGCCGGGAGGACCTGCGGGCTCGTCGAGATCGACGATCCCCTCGTCGGCGGCCACGAGCACCGCGACAGCGGTTGCAAGCTTGGTCACCGACGCCCATTCGAACGAATGCTCGACGGCGCCGTGCGTTGCGGCGACCCGGCCGGCGACGCAGACCGCCACGTGCTCGCAGGGCCAGCCCTCGACTTGCCTCAACGCCTCCATTGCATCGAGACTACCGGGGTGGACAGGCAACACATCTCCTCGGGCGCCGCGTTCGAGCAGCGCGTCGGCTACTCGCGTGCCGTCCGGGTCGGCCCGCACGTGTGGGTCTCGGGCACGGCGCCGATCATGCCCGGCGACGCCGACCCGCCCGCGGACGCCTATGAGCAGGCTCGGACCTGCCTGGCGATCGTCGCCCGCGCCCTCGAGGAGGCCGGGGCGTCGCTCGATCACGTCGTGCGCACCCGCATCTACGTCACCGACGCCGCCCACATCGACCCCGTCGGCCGGGCCCACGGCGAGGCGTTCGCGACCGCCCGTCCCGCGACGACCGGGATCGTGACGGAGCTGCTCGACCCGCGCTGGCTGGTCGAGATCGAGGCCGAGGCGATCATTCCCTCTTGAAACCCGGCCCCGGATGCGCTTTGCTCCAAGCATGGAAACCACAGCCAGCTCCAAACCAGCGGTAAACCTCACGGCGGCGATCGCCGCTGCCTTCCTGGTCTTCGCGTTCATCTTCGCCGTCTCGAACGGCAACTGGTACTTCGTCTTCAAGGCGATTCACGTCACCTTCGCCGTGATCTGGATCGGCGGCGGTGCGCTGCTCACGATCCTCGGCGTGGTCGCCGAGCGGCAGCGGGACCCGCTCGCGCTGGCGGCGATCGCGCGTCAGGCTTCGATGGTCGGGCAGAAGCTCTTCTCGCCGGCGGCGATGGTGGTCCTCGTGATGGGGATCGCGATGATGATCAACGGCAGCCTCGACTGGGGGAAGTTCTGGGTCGAGCTTCGGTCTGCTCGGCTTCGCCTCGACGTTCATCACCGGCATCGCGTTCCTCGCGCCGGAGTCGAGGAAGATCGTCGCGCTCACCGAGAGCCACGGCGTCGAGGCGCCCGAGACTCAGGCCGCGATCGCCAGGCTGCTCGTGATCGCACGCTTCGACGTCGCAGTCCTGCTGCTCGTGGTGTTCGACATGGTGCTGAAGCCGTTCAGTTAGCGACGCGACAACTACATGCCCATCGCGTGGTACCCGCTGTCCACGTACAGCGTGGTGCCGGTGACATTCCGGGCGTCGTCGCTGAGCAGATACGCGGCGGCGCCCCCGACGTCGTCCGCGTCGATCGCGCGATGGAGCGGCGAGCGCTCCTCGACGATCGCCTCCATGGTCGGGAATCCTGCGATGGAACGAGCGGCCAGGGTGCGCACCGGCCCGGCGGAGACCGCGTTGACGCGGATGTTCTTCTGCCCGAGGTCCCACGCGAGGTAGCGGACGCTCGAGTCGAGGGTCGCCTTGGCGACACCCATCACGTTGTAGTGCGGCACGGCCCGCTCCCCGCCGAGATAGGTCATCGTCACGACGGCGCCGCCGCCCGCAGCGACCATCAGCGGCTCGGCCGCCCGCGTGCAGGCGACGAGCGAGTAGGCGCTGACGTCGAGCGCCATCCAGAACCGGTCGCGCGGCGTGTCGGTGAAGCGGCCTTCCAGATCCTCGGCGGCCGCGAACGCGACCGAGTGGACGAGAATGTCGAGCTGCCCGCCGAAGGCCTCGCCGACCTCGGCGAAGACCCGGGCGATGTCCTCGTCGGAGCGGACGTCGCACGACGTCACGAGCGGGCTCGAGACGGATTCGGCCAGCTCGCGGACGCTGCTCTCGATCCGCTCGCCCTGGTAGGTGAACGCAAGCTGGGCGCCGCCGTCGGCCAGGCGCTTCGCGATCGCCCAGGCGATCGAGCGCTTGTTCGCGACCCCGAGAACGAGACCTCGTTTGCCCTGAAACACGGCGCGACTCTACCCGGCTTGGGTACCGTCGGTGAGAGATGCGAGTCGCAGTCGTCACAGGAGCCTCGTCCGGGATCGGTGCCGCCGTCTGTCGCGCCCTCCGCGGGCAGGGATGGCATGTCGTCGGACTGTCACGCAGCCCGGCCGCGGACGTCGACGAGCACGAGACGTGCGACGTGGCCGACCGCGCTTCGGTCGAGGCCGCGGCGGCGCGGGTGCTGGAGCGGCATCCCCGGATCGACTTGCTCGTGAACGACGCCGGCATTCCGGCCCGGGACGGCTTCCTCGAGACGCCGCCCGAGCAGATCGAGGCCGTGATCGCCACGAACTACCTCGGCTCGGTCTGGACCGTGCGCGCATTCCTGCCCGGCCTCGCTGCGACGGCAAAGCTCGTGAACGTCGTCTCGGTGGCGGGCACGGTCGCAGACGGGCCCTACTCGGCCTCGAAGCACGCGCAGATCGCCTTCTCCCGCTCGATCGGCATGGAGCTCGCCGCGCGCGGAGTGACCGTGCTGACCGTCAATCCGGGCTTCGTCGAGACCCCGGGGTTCCCCCAACGCGCGCGGATGCCGTTTCCCGTCCGCCGCCTCGTCGTCGACCCGCCGTTTGTCGCCGGGCGGATCCTGGACGCGATCGAGCACAACCGCTGGGAGATCTTCGTGCCCCGCTGGTACCGCCCGGTCGCGTGGCTGCAGGCGCTTTTCCCCGGCGCGCTCGCGCGCACGCGGGCGCGGCGCCAACAGTCATGAGTCGTTGACGACGCGGCGCGCTCGCGTCGGGCTGCTCTCGATTCGGGACGCCAGCTCGTAGGTGAGCGTCCCGGCGACGCGCGCGTGCTCTTCGAGCGCCACGCCGTGGCCGACGATCGTCACCGACGTCCCGGGCGGAAGCTTGCGGTCGAGCTCAACCGCGAACGCATCCATCGACACGGTGCCGACGACGCGCCGCCGTCCGCCCGCGACCCGAACCTCGGTCCCCGTCAGGTCGCGGCGGAACCCGTCGGCGTATCCCACGGGCACGATGCCGATCCACGTCGCCTCCTCCGCGACGTACCGGCGGCCGTATCCGGTCGACTCTCCCGGCTGGAGGAACTTCACCGCGGCGAGCTCGCTCGTCCACGAGAGCACCGGCTCGAGCCCGTCCTCGAGCGCATCGCCGCCGAACGGTGAGAGCCCGTAGAGCGCGATCCCACACCGCGCCGCGTCGAAGCGCGCCTCCGGAAGCCGAAGCGCGGCTGCGCTGTTCGCGGCGTGCCGGCTGAGACCGGGATAGGCCGCGGTCGCGGCGCGAAACCGCTCGACCTGGACGCGGGCGAAGTTGAGATCCGTATCCGCAGTCGCGAGGTGCGTCATCAGCCCGACCACGTTTCGTTCCGGCTTGTACAGCTCCGCGACGCCCCAGCGCCCCATGCCCGTGTCGAGCTTCACATGCACGGGGATCCCCTCGGGGATGTCCTCCGAGACGACGAGCTCGAGCCCCCCCTCCCGCGCCAAGCCGACCTCGAGGTTCGACGACGGGCCCATGACGATGATCCGCGCGGCCGGAAACTCGGCGCGGAGCTCGAGCCCCTCGCCGACGGTCGCGACGCAGAGCGCCGTCGCTCCCTCGCTGAGGGCCGCCCCGGCGCAGTCGACGGCGCCATGCCCGTAGCCGTTCGCCTTGACGACCGCCCAGAGCTCGGTGCCGTCGAGGACACGGCGCAGAAAGCGAACGTTCCGGCGCAGCGCGCCGAGGTCGATCGTGATCTCGCTCCGCGCCATCGGTCAGACGAGGGGAGCCCAGTCCCAGCCCTCACCCGCGAGCGCGCGCTGGATCCCGGGCAGCAGGTCGCTCGCGACGAGACCCGGCTGGTTCTCGACGAGCCTCGAGGCGAGCCCGTGCGCGACCGCCGCCGCCGCCGCCGCGAAGCGTGGCTCGACGCCCTTGGCGACGAACGCCGCGACGATGCCCGTGAGGACGTCTCCGGTGCCCGCTGTCGCAAGCGACGGGGCGCCATAGGCCGCGACGAGCACTCCTTCGCGCGGCGCCGTCACCAGCGTGTCCGCGCCTTTCAGCAGCACGACCGAGCCGAAGAGCGAGGCGGCGCGACGCACCGCCTCGAGCCGGTGCGCGTCGATCTCGCGCGACTCGGCACCGAGCATCCGCGCGAGCTCGCCCGCGTGCGGCGTCATGATCGTCGGCGGGCGGCGCTCGAACGGCTCCAGGCCCCAGAGGGCGTCCGCATCGAGCACCACGGGCCCTTCGAGCCGTTCCAGCAGGACACGCACGAGCTCCCGCGTTCCGTCGCTCCGCCCGAGCCCGGGCCCGATCGCGACCACGTCGGCCCGCGCCGCAGCCTCGAGCACCGAGTCGGCTGCGCGCGGCAAGAGACGGCCGGCCGCGTCTTCGGGGAGAGGCCACTTGACCGCCTCGAGCAAGTGGGCTTCCAACGCAGGGAGCGCCGATTCCGGCGCTGCGACCGTGACATAGCCGGCGTCCGCCCTGAAGGCGGCGAGGGCGGCCAGCATCGGCGCACCCGTGAGGCCACGCGAGCCGCCGACGATCAGCACCGATCCGGCCCGGTACTTCGAGCTCTCCGCCGTCTTGCGCGGGATCTGGCCGAGCGCGCCGGCCGGGACGAGCGCGTGCTCATGGGCCGGGGCGGCGAGGCCGATCGAGACCGCGTGGACGGAGCCGGCGTGGAATCGCCCGGGCGCGACCGCCAGGCCGACCTTCGCAGCGCCGAAGCTCACGGTCACCGTCGCGCGGACGGCCGCTCCCGGCACCTCGCCGGTCGAGGCGTTGACGCCGGAAGGAACGTCGACCGCAACGACAGGCCTCCCGGCCGCGTTGATCAGCCCGATCATCCGCGCAACGTCCTCACGCGGGGCCTCGCGCAGGCCGATCCCGAGGATCGCGTCCACGATCACATCCGGCTCGCCGAGCTCGCCGAAGCCGTCCACGAGCGTCACGTCGCGACCCGCGTCGCGCAGCACGCGCGCGCAGACCCGTCCGTCGCCGCCGTTGTTGCCGCCGCCGCAGACGACCGCGACACGCCCGGGGAAGCGCTCGAGCACGACCTGGGCAACCGCGGTCCCGGCGCGCTCCATCAGCTCCTCGAGCGGCCCCTCATGGGCCTCCTCGGAGCGCCGCGTCTCGTCGGCGGTCAGCAGCGGTTCGAGGATCATCGATCGAGGATGACAGCTACGGCGGCGGCCAGCTCGCGCGAATGGGTCATCGAGAGCTCGATCTGGCCCGCGCCGATCTTGTCCGACCACGCCGCGGTGCGGCCGCTGAGGAAGACCCCCGGCTTCGGACGGCCGCGGATCTCGATCTCCTTCCACGTGAAGTAGACGCCGGAGCCCAGCGCCTTGCCGACCGCCTCCTTGGCGGCGAAGCGGCCCGCGTAGTGCTGTGCGGGGTTCGGCTTCGAGTCGCAGTACTCGCGCTCAGCGACCGTGAAGCAGCGCTCGCGGAAGCCGTCGCCGTGCCGGTCGAGGGCGTGGCGCACGCGCTCGATCTCGATCAGGTCGACGCCGACCCGCATTAAGGATTCTGCTCGAGCCAGTCGGGCAGCTGTGCGATCGACGAGACGATCCCGTCGGGCAGGACGCCGCGGTGCTCGAGATCATCGGGCCGGAACTTGCCCGTCCGTACCAGCACCGTTCGCATCCCATGCCGCTGCGCGCCGACGACGTCGCCCTCGAGGTCGTCGCCGACCATCCAGGCGAGGTCGGCGTCGGCGTCGAGCGCTTCGAGAGCCGCCGCGAAGTACTCGGGGCTCGGCTTGCCGAGAACCGTCGCTTCGGTGTCCGCCGCATACTCGAGCCCCGCCACGAACGCGCCCGCGTCGAGCCGTGGGCCCTCTGCGGTCTGCCACCAGCGGTTCTTGTGCAGGCAGTACAGCTCGGCGCCCGCCTGCAGCTCCAGGAACGCGCGATTCAGATTCAGATACGAGAAGACCCGGCCGGTCTCCTCTCCCTCGTCGGCGCCACCGATGAGGACGGCCTCGGCGTTCATCCCGATCAGCTCCAGGCCGTCGAGGTCGTCGAGGATCCCCGGCATCGTCAGCGCCAGGACGCGCTTCCCCTTCAGTGCGCGGGCGGCAACGTCACCCGTGGTCTGGAGCTCGTCGTCCTCGATCGCAAACCCCATCGCGCGCAGGTGCAGGCCGAGGTCCGCACGAGACTTCGTGGTCGAGTTCGTGACGAACCGGATCCGGTGCCCGGCGGCACGAAGGCGCTTGACCGCGTCCACGGCTCCGGGAATCGTTTCCCCCGAAACGTGCAGCACCCCGTCGACGTCAAGGAGAATTGCAGCCATGGACGTCGAGTTTATTCGGACCGAAGTCGCGTTCCGCTTCTCTCGGTCGAGCGGGCCCGGGGGTCAGCACGCGAACAAGACCTCGACGCGTGTCGAGGCGCTCTTCGACGTCGAGGCGTCCCAGGGGCTCAGCGACGCCGAACGGGCCCGAGTGCTCGCGCGGATCGGGCCGGTCGTGCGTGCCGTCGCGCAGGACGAGCGCTCACAGCTGCGCAACCGAGAGTTGGCGACCGAGAGGATCATCGAGCAGCTCCGCGCGGCGACCCACGTCCAGCGCAAGCGCCAGGCGACGAAGCCGACGAAGGCGGCACGGGAACGGCGTCTCGAAGAGAAGCGGCAGCAGTCACAGACGAAGCGGCTTCGCCGCCCGCCGGCCGACTAGCCGGGTCCTAGAGGTTGCGCCGGTGGGTCTGCGAGTCGTCCGGGCGTGAATCCACGCCGTAGCGGACGGTCAGAGCGCCGAACGCGAACACGCCGAATGCGATCAGGATGATTGCGAACACAAGAGCATCGTGCCCGCCCGGTATCATTAGTGCAAATCGATCTATGATTGGTATTCATCATGAAACCTGATACATGGCTTGGCGTCGAATTGCGGCACCTGGCGGCGCTCGAAGCGGTGGCGTCGGAGGGATCGTTCGGGCGGGCGGCGCAGAAGCTCGGCTACACCCAGTCGGCGATCAGCCAGCAGATCGCCATGCTGGAGCGGCTCGTCGGCGAGCGGTTGATCGACCGGCCCGGCGGTCCACGCGCGGTCTCGCTGACCGAGGCCGGCCGCGTGCTCCTGCGCCACGCCGCGTCGATCCTCGCCCGGCTCCAGGCCGCGCAGGCCGACCTGGCCGCGCTGTCGGCCGGAGAGGCAGGCTCGTTGCACGTGGGGACGATCCAGAGCGTCGGCGCGAAGATCCTGCCGGAGGTGATGCGCCGCTTCACATCCACGTGGCCGAAGGTCGAGATCGCCCTCGTCGAGTCGCACTCCGACGAAGAGCTCGCCGAGCTCGTCGAGCGCGGGGATCTCGATCTCGCGTTCGTCCAGCTTCCCCTCGTCCACCCGTCGCTCGAGACGATCGAGCTGCTGCGTGACGACTACGTGCTCGTTACGGCCACCGACTCGCCGTTCGCACGAGGCAAGCGGCCGCCGACGCTCCAGGAGATCGCCCGGCAACCGCTGATCGGCTTCCATCACTGTCGCGCGACAAGCGTGATCGTCGACCAGCTCCGCTCAACCGGGCACGAGCCGAAATTCGTCTTCCGTTCGGACGACAACGGCGTCGTCCAGGGCCTCGCCGGCGCGGGCATCGGCGTCGCGCTCGTGCCACGGCTCGCGGTCGACGCCGGCAACGACGCGGTCCGGATCGTCGAGCTCGCAGCCGGGATCGCGCCTCGCGCCGTCGGAATCGTCTGGCATACCGACCGCTACCACTCACCGGCTGCACGCGCTTTCGTCGACACGGCGCGCGAGGTCACCGGCGACGCGTCCGCTGCGCTCGTGCACCTGCCTGAGAGACGAGAGAAACGGGGCGGCCTACTCGAGCTGCGGCACTCGGCCGGCCGCCCCGTTTCGCGCAAGGCTTGACGCGCAAGCTTCCACTCGGCGCCGAGCCAGGTTTGGAACTCCCCCATGATTACATAAGTAAGCAGGGACCCGCAGGAAGCCTTCGCCCGATCCCTCGAACGAGTTAGAAGCTCTGACTGAATGACGCTTCGTCGATCGGGTGCGATGGGTGGTGCGAGGCAAGGACGCAGGAAGTGCCGATAGTCGAGCTATCGGCACGACCGAGGACGCAGCATCGCGCCGCCCAGCGCGGCCGAGCGGCTCAAGCTTCGTTTAGTTAGAGCTTCTTACTCGACCGTGACGGTCTTGGCCAGATTCCGCGGCTGATCCACGTTCAGGCCGCGCAGGCGGGCGATCTTGTAGGCGAGCAGCTGGAGCGGCAACGTGGCGAGCGCAGCCTGCAGGAACGCGGGCGACTTGGGCACGTAGATCACGTCGTTCGCGTGGTGCTGGATGTCCTCGTTCCCCTCGGTCGCGATCGCGATCACATGCGCTCCCCGGGCCCTGCACTCCTGGATGTTCGAGACGACCTTGTCGTAGACGATGTTCATCCTGGTCGCCACGACGACCACGGGCGTCCCTTCCTCGAGCAGGGCGATCGGGCCGTGCTTCATCTCGCCGGCCGAGTAGGCCTCGGTCGGAATGTAGGAGATCTCTTTCAGCTTCAGCGCGCCCTCGAGCGCCACCGGCAGCCCGATGTGGCGGCCGAGGAAGAGGAAGAACGGCGACTGGTAGAACCGCTCGGCGATCTCGTCGATCGGGTGATGCCCGTCGGCGAGCCGGTACTCGTCGAGGAAGGACTGCATCTTCACCCGGAGCTTCCAGACCTGGTCGAGGATGAACTCGATCTCGCCGGGCGGCAGCGTGCCGCGCTGGCGGGCGAGCTCGAGGCCGATCAGGTACATCAGCCCGACCTGCGCCGAGAAGGTCTTCGAGGCGGCCACCCCGACCTCGAGGCCGGTGCGGGTGTAGAGCACCGAGTCGACCTCGCGGGTGATCTGCGACCCCATCTGGTTCGTGATCGCGACGGTCCGCGCGCCCAGCGAGCGGGCGAGCTGCATCGCCTGGATCGTGTCCCGCGTCTCGCCGGACTGCGAGATGCCGATCACGAGCGTGTCCTCGTCGAGCACCGGGTTGCGGTAGATCCACTCGCTCGCGACGTCGGGCTCGACCGGAACGCGCGCCCACTCCTCGATCACGTACCGGCCGACGACACCCGCGTGGTAAGCGGTGCCGCACGCGACGATGACGATGCGGCGAAGCTCGCGCATGTCCTGCTCGTCCAGCCCGAGCCCGTCCTGGACGAGGGCGCCGTGCCGGACCCGCTCGCCGATCGTCTCCTCGAGGCCGACCGGCTGCTCGAAGATCTCCTTCAGCATGAACGTCTCGTAGCCCTCGCGCTGCGCGACCTCCTCGTCCCAGTCGATCTCCTGGATGTCGAGCGGAACATCGCTCCCGTCGGCGGCGCGGGTGATCCGCACGCCCTCCGGCGTGATCTCGACGATCTCGCCGTGATCCGGGTAGATGACGCGCCGCGTCTCGGCCAGGAAGGCGGCCAGGTTCGACGCGAGGAAGTTCTCGCCGTCGCCGAGCCCGACGACGAGCGGCGTCTGGCAGCGCACGCCGACGAGCCGGTTGGGCTCCAGACGGTGGATGACGACGAACGTGAAGTGCCCCTCGAGGCGCGCGTAGACAGCACGGACGGCGGCGACGAGATCGCCGTCGTACACGGTCTCGACCAGATGCGCGACCACCTCGGCGTCGGTCTCGGAGGTGAAGACGTGGCCGGCCTTCTCGAGCTCGGCTTTCAGCTCGCGGTAGTTCTCGACGATCCCGTTCAGGACGATCGCGAGCTCGTGCTCGTCGCAGCCCGTCAGCGGATGGGCGTTGTCCTCGTTCACACCGCCGTGCGTCGCCCAACGAGTGTGGCCGAGGCCGGTCGTGGCGTGCGAGCCATTGGGGCCGGCCACCTCCTTGAGGTTGGCGAGGTTCCCGACAGCGCGCACGTACTCGAGACCATCGTCCTCGAGGAGCGCAATTCCGGCCGAGTCGTAGCCACGAAACTCGAGGCGCTCGAGGCCGGCGATCAGGAGATCCTTCGAAGCTCGGTTCCCGACGTACCCGATGATTCCACACATATCGAACGCTCCTTTAGGTGTGGGTGATGTCCGTCAAGAAGTGCCTCAAAAACACGCAAGAGCCCGGCCGCAACCCCGTTCCCGCGTCGGAACGGTCAGCCGAGCTCCTCTCGAACGAGCGCTGCGATCCTAGCACAGGCCTCCTCTGCGACCGCCTCATTCTCTGCCTCCGCGAGCACTCGAATCAAGGGCTCCGTCCCCGACGGCCTCACCAGGATGCGGCCTCCCTCGCCCAGCTCGGCGTTGGCCTCGGAGACCGCTTTTACGATCGTCGAGCTGAGCTCTTTCGATGCGACCCGGATGTTTTCCTTGGCCTGCGGCCAGCGGGGCATGACCGAGAAGGCGTCGCTCGGCTTGCGGCCGCGCAGCGCGGCGCAGAGGACGAGCGCGGCCGCGAGGCCGTCTCCGGTGACGTGGTCGCGCAGGTAGATGATGTGGCCGGACTGCTCGCCGCCGAGAACGCCGCCTTCGAGGTCGAGCGCGTCGAGCACGTAGCGGTCGCCGACGTCGGTCGTGAGCACGCGGATCCCGTGCTCCCGCATCAGCGCGTGGAACCCGAGGTTCGTCATCTGCGTGACCGCGATCAGGTCGACGCCGAGATAGAGCGCGAGCACGGCGAGGATCTGGTCGCCGTCGACAGCCTTGCCGGTCTCGTCGACCGCGAGCATCCGGTCGCCGTCCCCGTCGAACGCGACGCCGAGGTCGAACCCGCCGCTTGTAACACTGTGTTGCAAGCTCGCGAGGTCGGTGGCGCCGCAGCCCGTGTTGATGTTCGTCCCGTCCGGATGGTCGCCGATTGCGTGCACCTCGGCGCCGAGCCGCTCGAACGCGCGCGGCGCAAGACCCGAATAGGCGCCGTTCGCGCAGTCGACTGCAATCCGCAGGCCGGAGAGGTCGGAGCCGAACTGCGTGACGACGTAGTCGAGGTACCTCTCGCTCGCACCGCTCGCGTGAGTGATCGAGCCGCGCCCGCCGGTCGGCGCGGTGTCGAGCAGCGCCTCGATCTCCTCCTCCGACTGGTCGGGGAGCTTGCGGCCGTGGCCGTCGAAGAACTTGACCCCGTTGTACTGCGGCGGGTTGTGCGAGGCGGAGATGACGACGCCGAGGTCGAGCGCGGCCAGCGCGATCGCGCCCGTGGGCAGCACACCGCCGAGCACCGCGGAGCCGCCGGCCGAGATCACGCCGCGCGCGAAGGCGGCCTCCAGCTCGGGCCCGGAGCCGCGGGTGTCGCGGCCGATGAAGGCCGTGCCGCCGTCCGTCCAGAAGGTCGCGGCGCGGCCGAGCCGTTCCACGAGCTCGATCGTCAGGAACTCGCCGACGATCCCGCGCACACCGTCGGTGCCAAAGTACTGTCGCGCCATCGCCGCGAAACCCTAGTCGCAGTCGCGTCGGAATTGGCGCCGAACGGTCTGTCGTGTCGCGGGGCGAGCGCCGCGGCGCCACACGACCCTACGAGGAGTACGATTCGCAACGGACAGTCCGGCTGCTTGTTGAGATACCCACACGAAGGCCCGCCATGAGCGGGCCTTCGGTGTCCTGGACCCCGGGGGCCGGACTCGAACCGGCATCACTCGGATGGACAGTCCGGCGCTCTACCAGTTGAGCTACCCCGGGGTCGTACCCGAGGTGTACCGAGGCAGCGCGGGTCCACGCAAGATGGCTCTTGGCGACATGTCCCGCCGCGGCCAAGGCACCAACGCAAGTAACAACTTGGTACTAGCGAGGGCCTCTAGCCTGCGACAACGTTCGCGAGTGAAGCCGGCGAGCAGCGCTCTCGGCTGCGCGTGCCGGGAGACACTCCGAACGTTCATGAGAGACTTTGGCGAAATAAGGAGGCCGCGCACCCGGCCCTCGGGAAGCTAGGGGGCGACCCGAGAGGCGAGCACCCACAGGGCGATGAAGACTGCGGTGCCGAGTGCCTCCGAAGTCACGCGGAGTCTCCCGTGGCGGCGGTCAGACAGCTTGCGCCAGCGCCGCACGAGCTTCCGCATCACGAAGAAGACACCCGCGTAGAAGCCGACAACGATTGCGAGTCCGAACGCAAGCGCGGGCCACCTGAGCCACTCCAGGATGTCCTGCATTCGCTCGCTGACTACGAACCCGAACACGGCCGCAAGCGCCATGCGGCGACTCTACGGCATCCGGTCTGTGTGCCTCGACGTCGAGCGTCGCTGACGTTGGCTGCGCGAGCATCCTTTCCCCAGACCGCGCGAAGCACCGTGGGACGGAGGCGCCGGCTTGCCGGCGGCTCCGCTAGAGCACGAGATCGCCAACCGGCGGCAGACGAATCACCGCTCACCAATGCCGGCCGCGGCGAAACCAAACGGGAAAAGCGGAGCTTTTACCGCTTGCTGAACTGCGGCGCCTTGCGCGCCTTGTGCAGGCCGGCCTTCTTGCGCTCGACCTGGCGGGCGTCCCGGGTGAGGAAGCCCTGCCGCTTCAGGAGCACGCGGAAGTCGGGGTTCACCTCGACGAGGGCGCGGGCGATCCCGTGGCGGACAGCGCCGGCCTGGCCCGAGGGGCCACCGCCGTGGACGCGGACGCGGAGGTCGTATTGACCGAGCAGCTCCGTGGTCTTCAACGGTGAGAGCGCGATCGTGCGGTGCATGAGACGCGGGAAGTACGCCTCGAGGGTGCGGCCGTTGACCCACGTCGTGCCGTCACCGGGACGGAGGATCACGCGGGCGACGGAGGTCTTGCGCTTGCCGGTGCCGAGGTACTGGGCGGGAGTAGCCACTACGACGCACCCTCGAACGGCTTCGGCGCCTGGGCCTCGTGCGGATGCGCGGGCCCGGCGTAGATCTTCAGCTTCGTCAGCTGCTCGCGCGCGAGGCGGTTCCGCGGCAGCATTCCCTTGACCGCCTTGCGCAGCACCTCGGTGGGGCGCCGCTCGAGCTGCTCACGCAGCGGGCGCACGCGCAGGCCGCCGGGAAAGCCCGAGTGGCGGTAGTACATCTTCGAGTCGAGCTTGTTCCCCGTGACCGCGATCTTGTCGGCGTTCACGACGACGACGAAGTCGCCCGTGTCGATGTGCGGGGTGTACTGCGGCTTGCCCTTTCCGCGCAGACGATCCGCGATTTGGGTCGCGAGACGCCCGAGGGTCTTCCCCTCGGCGTCGACGAGATACCAATCGCGTGTGATTTCGCCGGTCTTGGCGCTGTAGGTCTTCATGCGGAAAGGCTGTGACCAAGGACGATCACAGACGGCGGATGGTAGCAAGCAGCGGCTAACGCACGTCGGCAGGCGTATCTGCCGGGAAGACGCGCGCCCAGGACTGGACGAACCTGTCGGCGTACTTGGAGCCCGGCGCGATCAGATCGGAAGCCTGCTTGAACGCTGCGCGCGCCGCACTCACGGCACCGGCGGCCGCGTACGCCTCGCCGAGCGCCCAGTGGCCGCAGCCGCGAAGCGTCTCGTCACCGTCGTCGCCGAGAATCCGGATTGCCTCGCTCGCCTCGTCGATCGCGCCTGCGGAGTCTCCGGTGCGCGCGTTCACGAGCGCGCGCTGAACGCGGAGCCAGGCGTAGTCCTGGCGCTGGCTGGTGGGACCGACGAAGCTCTGCGCCGCGTCGAGGTGCTCGCGCGCGAGCTCGAGGTCGTCGTCGGTCGTGGCGATCTCGGCGGCGAGCAGGTGTGCGCGCCCGAGATGACCGGTGTCCTCGGTCGTCGCGAGCAGTGCGATCGCGCGCTCGATGCTGAGCCGGGCGAGGTCGTGGTCGCCGCTCAGCGACGCCAACCGGGCGTTCGACCAGTACAGCCGCACACGGGTGTACGGGTCGTCGGCAAGCGCCGTGTAGCGCAACCCTTTGTTGATCGCGGCTCTGGCGCCTTCGAGGTCGCCGAGATCCGAGAGCGCGTAGCTCAGATACGTGGCGAAGCGCACCACGCTGGAGCCGTTGACCGGCGTCGCGGCGAGAAGCGTGTCGATCGCGCGGCAGAAGAGATCGGCCGCCGGCCTCGCTCCCCGGCCCGCGCTGATGTACGAGTGCCCGAGCGTCGCGAAAGCGTCGGGATAGAGAAGCGGTGTCACCCACGGCTCAGCGACCGCGCCCTCGAGGTAGTCGATCGCGTGCTCGTGATCGCCCCGGTCAGCAGCCGCGAGGCCCAGACTGATGCGCGCCCTGACGGCATCGCGCGCATCTCCGTGTTGCACCGCGTCGAGAAGAGCTTCGTGCAGCAGCGCTTCGGCGACAGCGACGTCCCCGCCCAGCCGCAAGATCAGCTCGGCCTCGCCGAGCTTCAGCGCGCGAACCTCGGCATCGGGCAGATTGCGGCCCGTTTCGAGGTAGTCCGCGGTGACGCCGAGCTTCGCCGCCAGCACTCGGAGCGCCTTCATCGACGGGACGCGATCGCCGAGCTCGATCCGCGAGATGTACGCGTAGCTGACCCCCTGAGCGGCGAGCGCTCGCTGCGAGAGGCCGCGCTCGCACCGGAGTCGCTTCAGCCGCTCGCCAATCGTCTCCTGCGTCCAAATCTCACTCATAAATCACAATCTACCCGGCCCGATTGACAATCGTCAAGGTAAGCCCCGCCGGCGTCGTCGGGTCCGACGTCTACTTTTGTAGACATGATGACCGAACAGAGTCTCCTGAGTTTGCAAGGGAGGTGATTCCGTTGCTGAAATTCAAGGCATATGCGCTCGTGGCCGGCCTTCTGACGCTCGCAGGACTGTTTGCGAACACCGGGTGGGGCCCGTAACGAAAAGCCGCGCGGGAGCGGCGATTGCCGCTCCCGCGTCTACTCCCACTCGATCGTGGCCGGAGGTTTCGAGGTGACGTCGAGAACGACGCGGTTCACCGCCGGGATCTCGTTCACGAGTCGTGTCGACACCAGCTCGATCAGGTCATACGGCAGGCGCGCCCAGTCGGCCGTCATCGCGTCGTCGGAGGTGACCGCCCGGATCACGATCGGGTAGCCGTAGGTGCGCGAATCGCCCTGCACGCCAACCGAGCGGATCGCCGGCAACACGGCGAACGACTGCCAGAGCTCGCGGTAGAGACCCGCTCGCCGGATCTCCTCTTGCAGGATCGCATCGGCCTCGCGGAGCGTCTCGAGACGCTCCGCGGTCACCTCGCCGATGATCCTGATCGCGAGTCCGGGACCGGGGAACGGCTGGCGCCAGACGAACTTCTCCGGCAAGCCGAGCTCCTCGCCGACGCGCCTGACCTCGTCCTTGAAGAGCAGACGCAACGGCTCGACGAGCTTCATCTTCATGTCGGCAGGCAGCCCGCCCACGTTGTGGTGGCTCTTGATCGTCTCTGCGACACCGTCCTCCCCGCCCGACTCGATCACGTCGGAGTAGAGCGTCCCCTGGACGAGCCAGTCGACGTCGCCGAGCCGGCGGGCCTCCTCTTCGAAGACACGGATGAACTCCTCGCCGATCAGCTTGCGCTTCTCCTCGGGCTCGCTGACCCCGGCGAGCTTGGCGAGGAAGCGCTCCTGCGCCTGCACGTGCACGAGCGGCACGTGGAAGTGGCCGCCGAACGCCTCCACGACCTGCTCCGCCTCGCCCTTGCGCAGGAAGCCGTGGTCGACGAAGACGCACGTCAGCTGGTCGCCGATCGCCTTGTAGACGAGCAGCGCGGCGACGGCGCTGTCGACGCCGCCGGAGAGGCCGCAGATCACGCGCTGGCGCCCGACCTGCGCCCGGATCCGCTCGACCTGCTCCTCGATCACCGCGGCCGGTGTCCAGGTCGGCGCCGCGCCCGCGATCCCGTAGAGGAAGTTCTTCAAGACGTCCTGGCCGTACGGCGTGTGGACGACCTCGGGATGGAACTGCACGCCGTAGCGCTTGCGCTCGTCGTCCTCGAAGGCGGCGATCGGGGTGGCCTGCGACCCGGCGACGACGCGCGCGCCCGCGGGCGCGGCGACGACGCTGTCGCCGTGCGACATCCAGACCGTCTGTTCCTGCGGCAGGTCGTGGAAGAGCTTGCCGCCGGACGCTCGCAGCTCCGTCTTGCCGAACTCCGAGCTGCCCGTGCGGTCGACCTGGCCGCCGAGCTCGAGCGCCATCAGCTGCATCCCGTAACAGATGCCGAGCGTGGGGATGCCGAGCTCATAGATCGCCGGATCGATGTGCGGCGAGCTCTCGTCATAGACCGAAGCCCCGCCGCCGGAGAGGATCAACGCGATCGGGTCGCGGCGGCGGACCTCCTCCGCCGTGACCCGGTGCGGGACGAGCTCCGAGTAGACCCGGGCCTCGCGGACGCGCCGCGCGATCAGCTGCGCGTACTGGCCGCCGAGGTCGATCACCAGGACCGGGCGCTCCTCGGGGAGCGGTTCGGGTCGAAGCTCGATGACCTCAGCTACGCCGGTAATTCGGTGCGTCCTTCGTGATCGTGATGTCGTGCGGGTGCGATTCGCGCAGCCCGGCGCCGGTGATCTTCACGAAGCGGGCCGCTTTCAGCGCCTCGATCGTCGGCGCGCCGGTGTAGCCCATGGCAGCCCGGAGCCCACCGACCAGTTGATAGAGCACCCCGCTGAGCGCACCCTTGTACGGGACGCGCGCCTCGATTCCCTCGGGAACGAGCTTGTCGACGTCCTCGACGTCGCCCTGGAAGTAGCGGTCCTTCGAGAAGCCGCGGGCGCGCATCGCCCCGAGCGAGCCCATCGCGCGGTACTCCTTGTAGCGCTCGCCCTGCGCGAAGACGACGTCTCCGGGCGCTTCGTCGGTGCCGGCCAGGAACGAGCCGAGCATGACGCTGTCTGCGCCTGCCGCGATTGCCTTTGCGACGTCGCCGGACGAGGTGATCCCGCCGTCGGCGATGATCGGGACGCCGTGACGGGCCGTCACCTCGGCCACGTCGTGGATCGCGGTCACCTGCGGGACTCCGACGCCGGCGACGATCCGCGTCGTGCAGATCGTGCCCGGGCCGATCCCGACCTTCACCGCATCGGCGCCCGCGTCGATCAGCGCTTCCGCCGCCTCGCCGGTCGCGATGTTGCCGGCGATCAGCTCGAACTCGCCCGAGACGCCCTTGATCCGGGCGACCATGTCGATCACGCCGCGCGAGTGGCCGTGCGCGGTGTCGACGACGAGCACGTCGGCTCCCGCCTCGACGAGCGCCTGGGCTCGCGCGAATGCGTCAGGCCCGACGCCGACCGCCGCGCCGACCCGCAGGCGGCCCTGCTGGTCCTTCGTCGCGAGCGGGAACTCGATCCGCTTCTGGATGTCCTTGACCGTGATCAGGCCCTTCAGCACGCCGTCGGCATCGACAACGGGGAGCTTCTCGATCCGGTGGCGGTGCAGCAGCTGCTCCGCTTCGGCGAGCGTCGTCCCGATCGGCGCCGTAACGAGCCCTTCCGAGGTCATCAGCGCCGAGACCGGCTGCGAGGTGTCCTTCTCGAAGCGGAGGTCGCGGTTGGTGAGGATGCCGACCAGGCGGCCGTTCTCGGTGATCGGGACACCGGAGATGTGGTAGCGCTCGATCAGCTCGAGCGCGTCGGCGACGAGCGCGGTCGGGGGCAGCGTCAGCGGCTCGACGATCATCCCGGACTCGGAGCGCTTGACCTTGTCGACCTCGGCGACCTGCTCCTCGATCGACAGGTTGCGGTGCACGATCCCGATCCCGCCTTCGCGTGCGAGCGCGATCGCCATCCGCGCCTCGGTCACCGTGTCCATCGCGGCCGAGACGACCGGAACGTTCAGCGCGATCGTCCGGGTCAGCCGGGTCGCGGTCGAGACGGCGTTCGGGAGAACGGAGGATTCGGCGGGGACGAGAAGGACATCGTCGAAGGTGAGGCCCTCCTTGCCGAACTTCTCGGACCGAGCCGTCTCCGATTCGACCGAGAACCTCTCAACGTCCATCGAGAAAAGATACCGGTGGCGAACGACGCCGTCGGCTAGAGCTCGGTGGGCGCGGCGGCTGCTGCGAGCTGCGAGACCTCGACGCCGGCCTCGAGGCGGCGGGCCTGGCGCGGGTCGAACCGGCCCGCTCCGAGCTCGAGCGTCGCGGCCGCACCGGCGGCGACCGCGCTGCGCAAGCAGTCCTCGTGCGAACGCCCGGCAACGTGGGCGGCGAGAAAGGCGGCCAGCAGCACATCCCCGGAGCCGACCGCCGAGACCGGGTCGACCCTGGGCGCGACAGCACGGAAGCGCAGCGTCTCCCGGCCGTCGCGGAAGAGCGCGACACAACCCGCCTCGGAGGTGATGATCACGTTGCGCGCGCCGAGCTCGGCAATCCGGTCGAGGCCGAGCAGGAAGTCCTCGTCGTCGTAGAACTCCTGGCCGACGAGCGCCTCGGCCTCCTGCTGGTTCGGGGAGACGAGAAACGGCTCCGCCTCGACACCGAAGCGCAACGGCTCCCCTTCGCTGTCGAGCACGGCGGGAATCTGGCGACGAGCGAGATCGTGGATCGCCTCCGCATAGAACGACTCCGCGACGTCGCGCGGCAGGGAGCCGGCGAAGACGACGAGCTGCGCCCCCTGCGAGAGGTAGTGCAGCTTCTCCCGCAGCACCTCGAGCTCCTCGGGCTTCACGACCGGGCCCCACTCGTTGATCTCCGTGTACTGGTTGGTGGTCGGGTCGACGACGGCCGTGGCGGTCCGCGACTCGTCTTCGATCCGGACGAAGTCGTTCAGGATCGCCTCGCCGGTCAGCCGCTCGACGATCCGGAGACCGGCCTGGCCGCCGGCGAGCCCCGTCGCTACGACCGGCACACCGAGCGTCTTCAGGGCCCGCGCCACGTTGATCCCCTTGCCGCCTGCCAGCGGCAGCCCCGGGCTCGCGCGGTGGCGCTGCCCGCGCTGGAAGTTCGGGACGGTGATCGTGCGCGCGAAGGCCGCGTTGAGCGTGACGGTGATGATCACTGGAGAAGGCGGATCAGGTCGTGAGCCGTCCGCTGCGCATAGAACCCTACCCGCCCCGCCACGCCTGGCCGCGCGACCGAGCGCGCAGCGACCAGTGGGCGCTTCCCCACCAGCTTCGTGCCGGCCCAGACGGTGACCTGGCCGATCACCTGTCCGGCGGTGACCGGCAGCGAGACCGTCGCCGGCGCTACGACACGCTCCTGCAGCGGCAGTCCGATTCGCGCCACGGTGAGCAGCGAGCTCCGCGCGACGAGGGCCAGCGGCGCCTTGCCGTAGGGGAGCCCGACGTGGGCATAGACGCGAGCGTCGCTGATCGCGTCGACGACGCGAAACTGGTCGAGGCCCCATTCGAGCATCGCCTCGAGGTCGGTGTCGCGCTGCGACTCAGACGGGCTGCCGAGAATGACCGCGTAGATCGTGACGCCTTGGCCACGGAGGGCCGCGACCTGACACCAGCCGGCTTCGTCCGTGTGGCCGGTCTTGACTCCGATCACGCCGGGCACGACACCGAGTAGATCGTTCCACGTGTGCAACGTCCGATCGCCTGAGATCATCGCGGTCTTCTCTCGCACCGTGTCGCGGATGATCGGAACCCGCATCGCGTCGATCGCGAGCCGCGCGACGTCGCTCGCGGTCGAGTACTCGCCCGGAGCGTCGAGGCCGTCCGGTCGCACGAAGTTGGTGTTGTCCAGGCCGAGCTGCCTCGCCTTCTCGTTCATCAGCACCGCGAAGGCCGGGAAGCTCGGGGCAATGGACAGGGCGAGCGCGTCCACCGCGTCGTTGGCGGACTGGATCAGCGCGCCCTTGATCAGATCGAGCACGGTCATCTGCTCGCCGGCGCGCAGGTCGATCGACTCCTGGCCGACGGTCGTCACCCGCGGGTCGACCGTCACGACGTCCGTGAGCTTGTGATGGTCGAGCGCGACCAGCACCGTCATCAGCTTCGTGATCGAGGCGATCGGCATTCGCATGTCGGCGTCGTGGGAGGTCAGCACCGCACCCGTCGCGGTGTCCTCGACGAACCAGGCGCGAGCGAGCGCCTGCACCGGCGCCGCCGGTTTCGCGGCGGCGGAACCCGCTGCTACGAGGCAGAGAAGCAGCAGTATGAAGGTGAGCCATCTCATCGGAGGCGGATCTTCTCACCGAGAAACAGTGAGGTCGGCTGCAGTTTCGGGTTCAGCTTCAAGAGCTTCGCCGTCCCGACGCCTGTCTTCCCTGCAATTGAAGCAAGTGTGTCGCCGGCTCGCACGGAATAGACGCTCGGCGGGGTCAGCAGCGAGGCCGGCTTGGAGGTCACGGTCGGGGTCGTGGCGGTGTGCCCCCGGTGCAGAGCCCCGTGCACGATCAGCACCACGACGGTCGCCACGAGCAGAAACGCGGTCGGGGCCGCAAACGGTCTCCAGCTGCGAGAGGCCACGCCTACCAGCCGGAGACGGCCCAGACTTCTTGCTTGATGCGGGCCGCCTCCGCGCCGGCCGCGGCGCGGAAGTCCTCGCCCGTGTCGCGGTGGGCGAAGATGACCGAGCGCGACGCGTTCACCAGGGCGCTCGCGGGACCGCTCGTGAACGCCCGCGCGAGGTCGGCCGGCTTCGCGCCCTGTGCCCCGACCCCGGGCAGCAGGAGCACGGTCTGCGGCATCAGCTTCCTCGCCTCGCTGACCGCGCGCGGATGCGTCGCTCCGACGACGGCTCCGACGGACGAGAGGCCGTGCTCGCCGACGAGATCCTCGCCCCACTCGGCGACGAGCTTCGCCACGTGGTGCCACATCGGCCGTCCATCCGACAGCGTCACGTCCTGGACGTCACCGCCTGCGTTCGAGGTCTTCACGACGCAGAAGATGCCGGCGCCGTATCGCCGCGCGGCCGCGAGGTACGGCTCGATCGACTCACGCCCGAGCCACGGGTTGACGGTCATCGCATCGGCTCGCGGCTCGTCCCCTTCGAGGTACGCCGCGGAGTAGGCACGCGCAGTGGAGCCGATGTCTCCCCGCTTGCCGTCGGCGATCACGAGCAGGCCGGCTCGCCGCGCGTAGAGACAGATCTCCTCGAAAGCCGCCATCCCCTCGGAGCCGAGCGCCTCGAAGAAGGCCAGCTGCGGCTTGACCGCGACCGCGTGCGGCGCGACCGCGTCGACGATCCCGCAGCAGAACCGAGCCACGTCCCCACCGAGCTCGACCGGCAGCAGCTCGGGCTGCGGATCGAGCCCGACGACCAGCTGGCTGCGTTTCCGCTCGACCTCGGCTGCGAGGCGGTCGGCAAAGGAGAGCGTCGCGGTCGCCATCTCATTCAGCTTAAACACCGAGGACCGCATTTCGGCGGCCCTCGGCGAAAACCTTGCTGCTTCTCGCTTCTAGCTCTTCAGTGCTGCCTTGAGCTGGCTCCCGGCACTGAACTTGGGAACCGTCGTCGCCGCGATCTGGACACGCTCGCCGGTGCGGGGGTTGACGCCCTGGCGGGCTGCACGCGCAGCAGCCGAGAACTTCCCAAAGCCTGTGAAGTTGACCGAGTCTCCGCTCTTCAGCGTCTCGGTCACCGACTCCAAGAAGGCATCGACGGCCTTGCCCGCATCGCGGTTCGACAGGCCGCTCTTCTGACCGACCTTCTGGATGAACTCCTGCTTCGTCAAAGCCTTCCTCCTCGTTGAAGTGCTGTGGTCTAGACCTTGGACAAACACCCTAACAATCCTGCCGGATATCGCTCAACCATGCGGCTTGTCTAGGCGGTGCGGAGCTCGGACGCGCGGAAGAGCGGCCACAGGCGGACGGCGGCGCGGGCAAGGGCGTCGACGCCCCCCTCTTCGCGGTCGACGACGCAGATCGCGGTGGAAACTCTCAGGCCCGCCTCGCGCAGCGCCTCGACCGCCGAGATCGCGGCTCCGCCCGAGGTGACGACGTCCTCGACCAGGCAGACGAGCTCGCCCGGCTCGAATGCGCCTTCGATCCGATTTGAGGTGCCGTAAGCCTTTGCGGTGTTGCGGACGATCACGAACGGCAAGCCGCCCGAGAGCGAGGCGGCAGCGGCGAGCGACACCGCGCCGAGCTCCGGCGCGGCGATCCGGACGGCCTCCGGCTCGTGCTTGCGCACGGCGTCGGCGATCGCCTCCCCGAGCGGCGCGAGCAGGTCGGGCCGCGTGCCGAACCGGTACTTGTCGAGGTAGTAGGTGCTCCGCTTGCCAGAGCGCAGCACGAAATCGCCCTCCAGATAGGCGGCTTCGCGGATCGCGTCGACGAGGCTTCCGTTCACGATGAGGTCAGCGCGATCAGCTCGCGCGCGAGCGAGAGGAGCTCGGCGGCTTGCGGTGAGCCGTCGGCGATCGAGACCATCGAGCCGTCTTCCGCGAAGAGGTCGACGCGCTCGCGCTGCCGAACGGTGCGGCGGCGATAGAGCAGCGAGCCGGCCAGCGAGCCCGCCGCGAACAGCACGCCGGTGACGACCTTACGCTTCGCCATTCGTCCTCTTGCGCGCCCGTGGCGCCGGCTTCGCCGGCTCCTCGATGCTCTGCAGGCAGTGCTTGAGGTCGTAGAAGACGAGCCCGACTGTCGGATCGGGCCTCGTCGTGGCGGCGATCATCCGGGCTCCGCGCCGGACGACAAAGACGCTGCCCTCGAGGGTGGCCGCCTCGAACTGCGCGAGGCCGACGAGACCGCGCGAGCTGCCCGCGTGACCGGCCTCCTCGACGAGCTTCGTCACTCCGGCCGCGAAGCTCCTACCGACGTCCTCTCGCGCGATCGTGGTCGCGAGCACGGAGCCGTCTCCGTCGACGATCGCGGCCTTCACGATCTGCGACGAGATCTCGGTCAAGTCGGCTAGCGCCTGAGTCGCGTCCACGCTCGGAGCATACTGCGGGGTCGATGGAGCTCCCGAGGAGAAGTTGATGGGCGCGGTGCTGCGGAAGTTCTTCGCCGACCGGGGAACGCATCTCGCGGCGATGATCGCCTACTTCGCCCTGCTTTCGTTCGTGCCGCTGCTCTTCCTGTCGCTGGCGTTGCTCGGATTCGCACACCAGGCGACTCAGCATTCGTTCTTCGTTCACGAGCTGAAGCGCACCTTCCCGAGCACCTCGTTCGACTCGATCCTCAACGCCGTGACGAAGATCCAGTCGAACGCCACGACGCTCGGAATCGTCGGAGCGGGCTTTCTGCTCTGGTCATCGCTCTCGTTCTTCAGCGTGCTCGAGAGCGCCTTCAACATCGTCTACGGGCTGCCGAACCGGGGCTTCCTCCGCGGGAAGGCGCTGGCGACGATGATGATGGTGGGCTCGCTCGTCGCGCTCTTCAGCTCGCTCGTGATCGGCGTCTCCGGCTCGGACATCCTGAAGCGCTACGCCGGCTTCAGCGACAACGCGGTCTTCGCGACGGTCGTCTCGATCACCGTCTCGGCGCTCGGGATCTTCGTCTTCCTCGCAACCGCCTACTACGTGCTCACGAACACGGACCTCGCCTGGCGCGAGGTGCTGCCGGGAGCCGTCGCGGCCGCGATCACCATGGAGGCGACGTTCCAGGTGCTCCCCCTCTACGTGCGCATCTCGAAGCACAACCCGGTGCTCCAAACCCTCTCGGGCCCCGCCGTGCTGCTCGTCTGGCTCTACGTGATGGCGAACGTGATCGTGCTCGGCGCCGAGATCAACTGGCGCCGTGCTCGGCGAATGCACGGAGCAGCGCCTGTGCGGCACGCGCCCGATGGGAGTGCTCGCGCTTCCAGTCCTCGCCGAGCTCTGCGACGGTCCGGTCGGAGCCGCCAGGGATGAAGATCGGGTCGTAGCCGAAGCCGGTGACGCCGCGCTTCTCGGTCGCGAGAGTGCCCTCGAGGACGCCCTCGCCGCGGAGCTCCTCGCCGTCCGGCGAGATGGCGACGAGCTCGGTGACCATGCGGGCGCGACGGTTCGTCTCGCCCTCGAGGCGCTCGATCAGCGCTTCGGCCTGATCGGCCCCCGGCGCCCAACGGGCCGAGTGGAGACCGGGCTCACCGCCGAGCGCGTCGCACTCGATCCCGGAGTCCTCGCCGAGCATCCAGGCGTCGGGCTCGCCGACGCGCCGGCCAAACCTGGCCTTGATGCGCGCGTTCTCGAGGTAGGTCGCGCCGTCTTCCGGCGGGTAGTCGCCGACTGCGAGCAACTCGATCTCCCAGCCGGGAAGTCCGTGGCGCAGCTCGTCCAGCTTGTTGCGGTTCTGCGAGGCGAGCCTCGCCGCCACCGTTGCTGCCAAGGCCGTCAAACGGCCGGAGGCACCGCGATCGCCTCCTGCTGGAAGACGGCGAGCTCCTCGATCCCGGCGGTCGCGAGGTCGAGCAGCTCGTCGAGCCGATCCCGGTCGAACGGCACCTTCTCGGCGGTCGCCTGCACCTCGACGAGCCGGCCGTCGCCGGTCATCACGATGTTCAGGTCGACGTCGGCGTTCGAGTCCTCGGAGTAGTCGAGGTCGAGCAGCGACTCTCCGTCGACGACTCCGACCGAGACGGCCGCGATCGGGCCGGTGAGCGCCTTCGAGAGGCCGAAGCGGTCGAGTGCGCGTGCGGCCGCGACATACGCGCCGCAGATCGCGGCGCAGCGCGTGCCGCCGTCGGCCTGGAGCACGTCGCAGTCGAGGTAGACCGTTCGCTCGCCGAGCGCCTCGAAGTCGACGATCCCGCGCAGCGCCCGCCCGATCAGCCGCTGGATCTCGACCGTGCGGCCGCCCTGCTTGCCACGGGTGGCTTCGCGCTCGGTCCGCTCTCCGGTCGACGCGGGCAGGAGCGAGTACTCGGCCGTCATCCACCCCCGGCCGGAGCGGTAGAGCCAGCGCGGCACGCCCTCGCCCACCGACGCGGTACAGAGCACGCGCGTCTTGCCCTGCGACCAGAGCACGACGCCGTGCGGTTGCTCCAGGAAGCTGGGATCGGCGACGATCGGGCGAAGCGCGTCGGGCCGGCGGCCGTCGTTGCGGCTCATACCTGCCACCGCGCGGTACGTCGTCCGGGACGACGTACCGCAACAGAAGTGAAAAATGTTGTCCCCAGAATCGAGCGGTTTCCGGCGCGGCACGTCGTCCGGGACGACGTACCGTGACAAGAGTGCGAAATGTTGTCCACAGTCCTCATGCAGCGGCCCGTTCCAGCTCGGTGACGGACACCCGCTTGACGTCGACGAGCGGAAGCTGGAGGAACCGCTCGCCGTGCGAGCGGAAGAGCTCCGGATCGCCGGTGGTCAGGAAGCGGTAGTCGCCGGTGCGGGCACGCTCGTTTTCCCAGCCCTTCCGAGCCAGCGTGTCGGCGACCTCACGGGCGAGCTCTTCGGCCGAGAAGATCAACGTCACGTCACGGCCGAAGACGCGTTGCAGCACCGGTCGGATCAGCGGATAGTGGGTGCAGCCGAGGATGACCGTGTCGCAGCCGGCAGCCTTCAGCGGCTCCGCGTACTCCGAGACAGCGACGACGGTCTGCTCGCCCGCTTCGATCAGCGGCACGAGCGCCGGACAGGCAACGGCCGTGAAGCGGACGCCCGCATCGAGCGAGCAGACGAGCGACTCGTAGCGGCCCGCGGTCACCGTCGCCTGCGTTGCGAGCAGCCCGATCCGGCGGTTGCGCGTCGCCCGGACGGCGGCATAGGCCTCGGGAGTGATCACCCCGACGACGGGGACGTCGAGCGCCTCCTGGAGATCCGGCAGCGCCGCGGAGGTCGCCGCGTTGCACGCGATCACGATCAGCTTCACATCCTGGCCTGCGAGGTAGGCCGCGATCTCGTGCGCGAAGCGGCGGATCTGGTCGAGCGGCCTCGGCCCGTACGGCAGGCGCGCGTGGTCGCCGAGGTAGACGAAGTCCTCGTTCGGCATCGTCACGAGGCACTCGTGGAGGACGGTGAGCCCGCCGACGCCGGAGTCGAAGACCCCGATGGGGCGCGCATCCATGGGCCGATTGTAATGACCGCTGGGGCGAGAGCCGGGATCGGTACGTTTGCGAGGTGCGCGTGCTCTCGCTGATCCACGGCCGACTCGTACGGGCCGAGCTGTTCGGCGACGTGATCGAGGAGAACGGTCACGAGCTCGTCGAGTGGAACATCCGCACGCAAGGACGGCCGCCGGCTGGCTTCGACGCGGCGATCGTCTTCGGCGGCGACATGAACGTCGGCGAGGAGGAGCGGCACCCCTGGCTGCACGACGAGTACGAGCTGCTCCGTGGCTGGGTCGACGACGGAACGCCGCTCCTCGGGGTCTGCCTCGGCGCGCAGACGCTTGCGCACGCCATGGGCGGTGCCGTGCGGCGCGCGCCCGTCCAGCAGCTCGGGTTCCTGCCGATCTCGCTCACCCCGGCCGGAATCGCCGATCCGGTGCTCGGCGTGCTGCCGCCCCGCTTCGAGGCGCTCGTCGGGAACTCCTACGCCTTCGATGTCCCGGCCGGCGGCGTCGAGCTGGCCTCGACCGCCGATGCGTCGCAGGCCTTCCGGCTCGGAGCGTGCGCGTGGGGTGTCCAGTTCCACCCGGAAGTCCGGCGCGACCAGGTGGTCGAGTGGTTTCGGCAGGAACCGTCTCTCCCCCGCCCGCTGCCCGAACTCACCCGCGAGCTGGACGAAGGGATCGCGCACTGGCAGGAGCTCGGCCGCGCGCTGTGCAACGCCTTTCTCGATACGGCGAGTTAGAGCTCGAGCGGATGATCGGTGCGCGACCACTCGTGCCACGACCCGGGGTAGTTGCGCGCGTTGTAGCCGTGCGAGCGGAGCACCTGCGCGGCAATCGTGGAGCGTGAGCCGCTGTGGCAGTAGACGACGACTTCGGCGCCGGCGGCGACACCGAGCTTGGCCCTGAGCTCCTGCTCGCTGAGGGCGAGCAGCTCGCCGACCGGGAGGTTGACCGCACCCGGGATGTGGCCCTGGCGCGGGTCGCACGAGTAGCCGAGCGACCCGTCGTATTCGCCGGGGTCACGGACGTCGAGCACGCACACCCGGCCCAGACGCGAAGCGAGCTCGGCGATCCCGATCTCGGTCATGGTTCGAGGCCCATCAGTCGGGCGACTTGCTCGTACAGCTCGGGCGCCTCGGGAAGGTCGGCGGGCGAGACCGCGGTGCGTGCGACACGCCGGACGTCGTCGCGATCGGCGCCGGTGAGCCGCGCAACCAGCGTCGGGTTCGCCTCCAGCGCGAGCTCGTCCGCCTTCGGCAGCTCTCCGTAGAACCTCGGCACGGACAGGTACTCGTCAACCATGCGGCCGTTCTCGTAGAGGCGGAAGCGCACGACCGCCTCCAGCTCCAACGCGAGTGCGACCACGACGCCTCCGATCCGCTCCGAGATCTCCTTTGCCAGCCGGCCCTGGAGGTCGCGATCGGTGTCGAGTAGCGGGTGGGCGATCCGGATCCAGCCGTTCGCGGTCGAGTCGACGTCCGCCGAGTCCAGACGGGGAACGGACTGGGCAAGCGCGCGCCGAATCGACGGGCCGTCGTCGCTCTGGACGTGCGTCGTCGAGCGCGACCGGCCGGATGGCCGCACGGCAAGCCGCCGCTCGAGCGCATCGGCCGGCGTCGCTAGGGCCAGCTGCACCTCCTCGAAGCCGAGCCGCCGCCAGACCGTCCGGGCTGTCTCGTTCGTGGTCAGGACGTCGAGGCTGACAAGCGCCGCGCCCTTCTCCTTCGACTCGCGGACGCATTCTGCGAGGAGCGCCTTTGCGATCCCCTGCCGCCGGCCGCGGGGCCGGACGTAGACGAGCACGATGTGCGCCCGACCTCGAACGGGGGCCGCCGTCTCGGCGACGCCGACCGGACCCTCGTCGTCCTCGGCGAGATAGACGGCGCCTTCTGCGAGGTTTGTCCGCACGCTCCCCCACTCGCCCTCCCACGTCTGACGCTCGGGGCTCGGCGGGGAGGGAACGTCGACTTCGAACTCCTCCCAGAGCTCGCGCAGCACGGCCTCGTCGGCCTCGGTCGCTCTACGAATGTTCAAGGAACGCGCATCCCGGTCAAAAGGTAGTGGGCGGAGAGGTTCTGGAACGGATCGAGCCGCCGGCCGAGCTCGTGCACGTCCACTCCGTAGAGCGTCTCGGCGGCCTTGCGCAGCACGAGGTCGCCGGCGGGCCACGCGCGCGGACGGGCGAGGTGGCGGGCCAGGAACCATTCCGCCGTCCACGGGCCGAGGCCGCGGATCGCCGTCAGGCGGGAGCGGACCTCGTCGTCGTCCAGTGCGTGCAGGGCGTCCAGGTCGAGCTCGCTGCGGGCCAGGCCGAGCACGTACTCGGCCTTTCGGTGCGAGAAGCCGAGCGCGAACAGCTCGTCCTCGCTCGCGGCCGCCACGCGCTCGCGAGCCGGAAACGCGTAGGCGCAGCCGGCCTGGACGCCGAAGCGCTCGATCAGCCGGTTGCGCATCGCGAGCGCCGAGCGCAGCGACACCTGCTGCGCCGTGATCGAGGTGACGAGCGCCTCGAACGGATCCGGGAGGACGGGCGGCCGGAAGCCGACGAGCCTGGGGACTGTCCCCGAGAGCACGGGCTGATCGGCGGCCCAGGCACGGAACGCCTCGAGCTCGAACTCCGCGCCGAGGAGCTTCGACACCACGCCCCGGATCGCGTCGTCCGCCGGCTCGACGTCCACGCCGCCCGGGGCGGCCTCGATCCGCACCGCTTTCCCGGCGACGACTCGATGCAGGGCGCCGTCGTGCCAGAGGTTCGCGAGATCCGGCCCGAAGGTGCGGAAGCGCTCGGTCGAGAGCGCGAAGTCGTACGGCTCCGGCAGCGCCAGGAAGGCCATCAGCCCTCGAGCGCCGCCACGACGTCGTGCAGCGTGTCGAACGGCTCGTACGGGAGGCCCTCGTCCTCGAACGACCGCGCGAGGACGTCGCGGGCAAAGACACGGTCGGCGGCACGCGCGGCGCAGCGGTCGGAGTAGCCGTCCCCGACATAGACGAGCGGGCGTCCGGCCGGCAGCGCGGCGCGTTTGCACTTCCCGCCGCAGGCCGGGCACGGCCGCTCGTCGTAGAAGCGGATCCGCCAGCCGTCGGGGCGCGGCTCGGCGTCATTCGAGCGCACCTCCAGCTCGACCCCCTCGCGGGCGAGCACTGGGAGGATCAGCTGCGGCAGGCCGCTCGAGACGATCACCGGCCGGAACCGCTCTGCCAGCTCGTGCAGCCCCGGGCGCACGACGACGTTCGCGACCGCCCACGCGGAGATCTCGGCCGCGCTCGCGCGCAGCGACCCGACCTCGTGCGCGAGCGCCTCGCCGTGCGAGCCGTAGCCCGCGTAGAGGACATCGGCCTCGCCGAAGATGCGCACGGCTGCGACCAGCGAGTCGCCGACGGTGCACGTCCCGTCCCAGTCGAGCGCGACCTGCACTAGACGATCGTGTTTCGCAGCACGCCGATCTCGTCGTTCTCGATCTGGCAGCTTTCGCCGGGACGGACCTCGTGGCAGTCAGGGGCCGTGTCGACGATCAGCAGGTCGCCCGGGCGGAGACGCGTGTTGAGCGCCGCGTGGGCGACGATCTCTGCCCACCGCGGCTCGAAGGGCAGCGCGTTCCGAGGAAGCTCGGTCACGAGCACCGGGCCGAGCGAGAGCGCAAAATCGCGCTGCTTTGCGCCGGCCAGCTCGGGGGCGACGAGGATGTTGGCCAGCGTGTAGCCACCGATCGCGCCTTCCGCCCCGATCACGGCTGCGAGACCGAAGGACGGGATGACCGTGCTCGCTCCCTCCGGGAACGGGATCGCATCCTCCGGGCCGTAGACCGAGGCGGTGTTCAGGAACTCGAAGTCCAGAGACCGACCCTCGAAGCGCCGCACGGTCGGCGGGTGGATGACAGGTGGGCGGAGATCCACCTCGGCCAGCGGGTACTCGGCATGCTCGCGCGCGGCGCCGCCACCGGTGAAGAACGCCTGGAGCGTCTGGGCGGCGAGCTGGATCACACGGTCGCCGTCGATCCGGCCCGGCCAGCCGCGGCGGAGATCCTCGCCCTTGGGACTGAACATGCAGAGCCTCATGGCTCGGTGTGCACGATCACGTCGGCGATTTCCGGATGCCCGAGGCGGATGTGCTGCTTGATCTCCTCGGCGCGCGCGTGCGCTTCGACGAGCCGGCTCTGCGGGTCGAGCCCGAGCGTCAGGAAGACGACGATCCCCTCGTCGGTGCGCAGGAACCGCAGCGAGCGCGGCGGCTTGCCGGTGACGGTCTGGACGATCCGGTTGACGGAGGCGGCATCGATCGCGACCTCGCTGGCCGACCGCGTCTCGGCCAGCGGCTCGAGGTGCGTCTGAACGGCGTCGACCTCGGGGACGGCGGCACAGATCGCCCGCTCGACCTGCTCGGCGATCTCGTGTGCGTCCTCGAGCGAGATCTCGCCGGGAAGCTTCACGTGCAGAGAGAGCTCGGTTCGCCGATCCACCTCGACGAGCACGACGTCGTGGATCTCGCGCACCCCGGGCACGGTGAAGGCGGCCGCGTGCACGCGGTCACGCAACCCGACATCCTCCAGCGGCTCGACGTGCACGACGACGTCGCTTCCCGGCAGCGCACGCTCGAGCGCGGCCTCGACCGAGTCCGCGGCTGCATGGCCCTGACCGACGGGAGCGGCCGAGGAGACGCCGATCACCACATCCGCGAACTGGCGGCCGCCGGCCTGGCGCATGCGGAGACGGCGCAGGTCCACCTCCGGCCGCACGGCGGCGATCGCGGCCCGCGCCGCCGCCTCCGCCGCCGCCGGCGCGCGGTCCATCAAGACGTCGATGTTCACCCGCATCAGCTGCGCAGCGGCGCCGAGCACGAGCACCGCGACGAAGAGCGCTGCGACCGAGTCGCCGTTCGGGTGTCCCGACCGCACGAGCAGCAGGCCCGCGAGCACGGCGATCGAGCCGCCGAGGTCGCTCGCGAAATGGACTGCGTTCGAGGCGAGCGCCGCGCTCCGGTACCGCTTCGAGGAGCGCCACGAGACGGTCAACCGGCTCACGTCGATCACGATCACGAGCGCGACGACGGCGAACGCGTACCAGGTCGCATGCACGTTCGAGTGCGACGACCCGGTCAGCCGTTCGATCGCACGGAAGCCGATCAGCAGGCTCGCCGCGGAGAGAAACGCCGCCTCCGCGAGGGCCGTGATGTGCTCGGCCTTCCCGTGCCCGTACTGGTGCGAGAGATCGGCCGGGCGGCCGGCGACACCGACCGCGAAGAGCGTGAGCAGCGCGGCGACGAGGTCGGTCCCCGAGTGGATCGCCTCCGAGACGAGGCCAAGGCTGTGCGTGGCAAGACCGACGGAGAGCTTCAGCACAACGAGCGCAGCCGCAGCCACAACCGACATCTGCGCCACGCGGCGCTGCGGCGTCATAGCTCCTCGAGTCCCCACGCGAGCAGGTCCTGGCTTGCCGCGTAGAGCAGGTGCGGCGTCTCGTTCGGAAGCGGGACCGGCGACCTCGTGTTCGTGTCGATCGTCCCTTCGGCCCGCTGCAGCTGCCACGGAGCGTGCTGGACCTCGGCCCGGTAGATCCGGCCTCCGTCGGCCGTGTAGAGACAGAAGCGCTCCGTGAGGAACTCCTCGAGGGTGCCGGCGCCCGCCTGCAACGTCTCACCGACGGGGCGGTACCGCGCGCTGAAGCCGGCGAGCCCGTACCCGCCGGGGCCGGCGTCGATCCGCGCCCGCTGCGCCGGCAGGCGGTAGAGGCGCTTCATCGCCTCGGCGACGAGCGTGTTCCCGACGGTGAGCGAGAAGAACCAGATCCCGGGCCGGTCGCCGAGCGAGACGTACGTACGCACGTTCAGCTCTGCGAACGACGAGAGCCCCGGGAGGGGCGGCAGTCCGCGGAGCCGGAGGTTCGTGACGCGCAAGGCGACGACGCCGAGCCACGCCTCGCCGTCGAAGGTGTCGACCGCGAGCTCGGGCGGCAGCAGGCGTGCCAGTGCGGCCGGCTCGACGCGCCAGTGCGCGAAGAGCACGTCCTCCAGCGTCTGCCCTTGCAGCCAGTGCCCGTCCGGCATGGGCCACGGCCGGTGCGAGACCTCCTCCGCCGCCAGCGCCTGACGCACGGAGGCCGTCAGGGATCCGAAAGCGCTCACGCGGAGATTGTCCCAGCTATTCGACCGGCTGCGGCACGCCTCGGCGGCGCGAGAGCGCGATCGCCGCCGCGATCGCGACGCCACCGACGACCTGGACGACCGTGATCGACTCCGAGAGCAGCACGAGCCCGAACAACGCGGCCAGGAAGAACTGGAGATTCGCGAACAGGGATGCGCGCGACGGGCCGACGCGGTCGATCGCCGTGAACCAGAGCACGTTCGTGATCACGAGCGGCCCGAAGACCGCGAACAGGAACGCCGCCCACACCCGCCACGAGCCCGGATAGCTCTCGGCGTGAATCTGCCCGGCGCCTGCGACGAGGAGCAGGATCGACGTGCCGCCGACGACCAAGGCGCTCGTGCGCAAGGGGCTGTAGCGCATCATCGCCGGGGCGGCGATCACGGAGTACCCCGCCCAGGTCGCAGCGCCGAGCAGCGCGAGCGCGTCGCCCTTCACGTTCGCCGACAGCGCGCCGTTCGATCCCGTCGCGACGAGCGCAACTCCAGCGAGGGAGATCGCAGCCGCGATGAGGAAACGACGGGTCGGCCGTTCGACCCCGGCGAGCGCCGCGATCGCGGCAGTGAAGATCGGGAGCGTGCCGAACACGAGCGCTGCCGTCGCCGCAGTGGTGAAGTGCAGCGAGTAGATGAACCCGATCTGGTTGAAGAAGAGCACTATCGAGGCGCCGGCGAGAATCAGGACGTCGCGACGGCCGATCCGCAGCGTCCCGTCTCGCGCGTAGGCGAGGAGCGCGAAGACGATCGCGGCGATCCCGTAGCGCGGACCGGCGTAGGCGAGCGGCGAGACGCCGTGGGTGAGGATGTACTTCGATGCCGTGAAGTTCAGCGCCCACAGGCACATCGTCGTCACGAGCATCAGGTCGGCGGTCGGTTTCTTCACCCCGCGACGTTACCGAGCGTTAGCATCACCTCCATGAGCCACCAACCGACCCGCGACGACGTCGACGCTCTCGTCGGGCCTGCGACTCCGCAGTTCGCCTATCAGCTCCACGCACGGCTGCGCGAGCTCGTCGCCGACCTGCCGGCAGGCAACGACGTGCGCGTCTATGCGGAGCAGAAGCTCGCGCTGCTCGACCGGCTCGGGCACGCCTCGTCGAAGGCCGCAGAGGGGCCGCGCGAGTCGGAGAGCCGCCTCGGCTGGGGCGAGATCCCGAGCTCCGCACCGGCGGACGCTCCGCTCCCGCACTCGACGTGACCGTCCTCGTCACGGGCGGCTCGCGCGGGATCGGCCGCGCGATCGCGCTCCGCTTCGCCCGCGACGGCGCCAAACGGATCGCAATCGGCTACATGCGCAACGACGAGGCGGCGGAGGCGACCGCGGAGGAGCTCCGGGCACTCGGCGCCGAGGTGGTCTTCGTGCGCGGCAACGTCACCTCCGACCGGGTCGTCGAAGAGGTCGCCGCGCTCGGCCCGCTCGACGTCCTGGTGCACAACGCGGCAACGGGGGTCGTCCGGCCTGCGCTCGAGACCGACGACAAGCACTGGGACTGGACGATGAACGCGAACGCGCGCGCGTTGCTCTCGCTCACGCGTGTGGCGGCGCCGCAGATGTCGCCGGGGTCGTCGATCGTGGCGATCTCGTCACTCGGCTCGCGGCTCGTGCTCGAGAACTACTCGCTGATCGGCACCTCGAAGGCGGCGCTCGAATCGCTCGTGCGCTACCTGGCCGTCGAGCTCGCACCGGCCGGGATCCGCGTCAACGCCGTCTCCGCGGGCGTCGTCGAGACGGGCGCGCTCGAGCACTTCCCGAACAAGGAGGAGATGCTCGCGGCGGGCCGCGCCAACCCGGTCGGCCGGCTCGTCTCGCCCGACGACGTCGCCGGGGCGGTCAGCTTCCTCTGCTCACCCGACGCCGACATGATCCGCGGCCAGACGCTGATCGTCGACGGCGGCTTCTCGCTCCTCGTCTGACCGTTCGGCTCGCGGTTTCCCCGCAGCGCGATCCGCGCCGGCCCGGACGCAACGACAGTGGTCGCTGGTGACGATCTGGCCCCATGACTCGAGCTGAGGAGCCGGCGAGCGAGCGACGTTGCCGGATTCAGGAATTCGCGGGCCGGTTCGAGGAATGCTCCGAAAGCGACTGCCCGCTCTGGGAGCCGGGAGGTGCAGCTCTCCCTGGGCGCTGCGCCTTCGACCAGGTCGACCTCGATGGCCGCCCAGAGTTCGCAGGCTGGCTGATCCAGATCCGCGATCAGCTCTCCGCAGCCACGCCGAGCGGGGACAGGCAACGTGCTCGGGACACGCTGCATGAGTTGCTCAACACCGGGGATGTGGACGGAAGCTGAGCCGGCGATACGGCAGCCGGCGCAAGAGATCGGCTGCGCGTGTACCTCGTCCCGGACGTGGTACGGGTGTGGATCAAAGGCCGCGCTCTCGTCACGAAGTACGCGGCCGCAGGGGACAGTCGCAGTCGCATTTTGCAGCCAGGAGTGTTACAGAGCCGTGACGATGCACCTCGTACGCTCGCACGAATGCACGTCGTCCGGGACGACGTGCATTTTCCGGCCCGCGCCGAACCGGGACCGGCAACGCGCTCGCAACACCCGGGACGCGGACGAGAGCTGACCTGGCGTTACGGCCGCCGGCGCAAGAGATCGGCCGCGACATACCCCGCGATCTGCGGGTTCTCCTGGAGGCGGCGCAGCGAGTACTCGTACCAGTGCGTCCCGAACGGGACGTAGACGCGCAGCCGGTGTCCGGCCCGCACGAGCTCGTCGCCTCGCTCCGGCCGCACGCCGAGCAGCATCTGGAACTCGTACCGGTCCGGCCGGAGGCCGTGCTCGCGGACGAGCCGGAGCCCCTCGCCGAGCAGGTACTCGTCGTGCGTCGCGATCCCGACGTACGCCCCCGCGTCGAGCAGCGCCTCGAGGCAGCGGACGTAGCTCGACCGCACCTCGTCGTACCCCTGGAACGCCACCTCCTCCGGCTCGACGTAGATGCCCTTGCAGAGGCGGACGTCGTCGAGCCCCGTCGTGTCGGCGAGGCTCCGACGCAGGCGCGACTGGAGGACGACGCCCAGGTTCTCGTAGCCCGCGGCACGCAGGTCGCGGTACAGACGGAGCGTCACATCGGTCGTCGAGGAGTCCTCCATGTCGATCCGGACGTAGGTGCTTCGCTCGCGCGCATCCCGGACGACCCCTTCCAGGTTCGCCCGGCAGACGTCGTCACCCAGCCCGAGCCCGAGCCCGGTCAGCTTCACGGAGATGTTCGCGTCGAGCCCCTCGGCCTGGACCCGCGCGAGCACCTCGTGGTAGGCAGCGGCGATCGCGCGAGCCTCGTCCGCGCTCGTGATCTCCTCGCCGAGCACGTCGATCGTCGCCAGCTTCCCCTCTCCGTTCAGCCGCCGGACGACGCGGATCGCGTCGTCGAGCGCCGGCCCGGCGATGTAGCGCGACGAGAGCCGCCGCACGATCTCTCGCGGAACGAGCGGAAGTGCCCCGACGATCGCCCGGTTGACGACGCGCACTATTCGCGCATGAAGCCCTGGCGGGCAGCGCTGACGAGCGCGACCGCCTCGGGGAAGAGCACGCGCATCGCATCGCGGAGGGCGGTCGCCTGCTCGTCGACCGTTCCGGTGGCCTGCACGTGTGAGAGCGCGGCCGCGGTCAGCTCGACCGCGGTGTTCAGCGTCAGCGTCGCGAACTGCTCCTTCTGCGTCTCGTGCACGGACTGCGACTGCTGTTCGGCGAACTCGCGCAGGCTGCGCAGGAGATCCTCCGGATCGCCGCCGAATGGGAAGCCGAACGCGCCGCCTTCTTCCATGCGAATCACACTAGCGAAGCGGCAGCTTGTAGCGCGTCTCGACTTCGCGGACAAACGACTCGACCGCTCCCGCCGAGGAGGTGATCGCGCTCGCGAACGGCGACTCGATCTCGCCGAGTGCGCGCTCGAGTGCGCGCGTTGCAGCGCCGATCCCGTCGAGGTACGAGGGCGACGCGACGCGCGGCGGGGCGCCAACCGCACGCTCCAGTGCGAGCGCCGCCGCCTCCGCCTCCTCGATCCCGTCCGGCTGCTCGATCAGGCGCACCTGCGTCAGCTTGGCGCGCAGCTCGTCGAGGTCGCCGCCGCCCGCGAGCTCACCCGCCAGCTCGCACATGACCACGATCGAGGCGACGTCTCGCACTGCGGCTCGCCCGGCCAGCGGCCGTGCCTCGTCGTCGACGACGAGCCACTCCAGCTCCTCCTCCTCGCCGAACGCGACGAGGTAGACCCGGCCGCCCGCAGTCGGCTCCGCCGCGAGCACGCCCGAGACCAGACCGTGCTCGGCCGCCGCTGCCGCGATCCGCTCCAGGTCATCGCCGAGGGCCACCTGAGACAGATTACGAGGCGCTCACTGCTGGCGGTTCGGTACGGTGTTCACCAGTGGCTGCCACCCATACATACGCATTCGTCGGCGAACCCGATCCGGCGCTGGCGCCGTTTGTGGAGGAGCTGGCCAGGGGGCTCGAAGAGCACGGTTTCGAGCGTGCGGACGACCCGACCTACACCGACGTCGTCCTCAACCTGATCGACCCCGACAACCCGAAGCCCTTCCGGCGCAAGTCGCAGGGAACCTTCGTCGCCGCGGTCTTCGTGTCCGACCGGGAGCCGGTGGACGGGCTGCGCGAGAACTACCCGATGCTCATCCGGGCGCTTGCGAACATCGCTCTGCTCTACGTCCCGGGCAAGGGCGCGTACTTCACGACGATGGAGCGCGGCCACTACGTCGTGCCCGAGAACGGCGAAGGCCCGACCATGTCCGAGCGCGTCCTCGAACGCCTGCTGCCGCTCGCCCAGTCGAAGCTGATCATCGAGAACGAGTTCCGCACCGACCTCGAGCAGGAGCTCTGGGGCGGCGACGAGCTGACCGAGGAGATGAAGGAGGTCGGCAAGCGGCTCGACACCCTCGGGCTCCTGCCGGCACCGTTCCCGATCGAGGAGCTGCTCAGCGAGCGGGAGCTCCGCCACGTGAAGCGTCTCTACTCGATCGGCGGCCTCTCGTACGGCAACCTCTCGGCGCGCAAGGACGACACGCGCTTCTGGATGAGCGCGAGCGGCGTGGACAAGGGGAACCTCGAGGAGCCAGGCCGCGACATACTGCTCGTCTCGGGCTACGACGCCGAGCACGGGCGGATGATCCTGAGCGTGCCGCCCGGGATCGAGCCCCGGCGCGTCTCGGTCGACGCGATCGAGCACTGGATGATCTACCGCGAGAATCCCGACGTGAAGGCGATCCTCCACGTCCACGCCTGGATGGAGGGGATCCCCGCGACCGAGATCAACTTCCCGTGCGGGACGGCCGAGCTGGCGAGAAGCGTCGCCGCGCTGATCAGCGGCCGAGCCCGACCCGGGTTGTGCGGTCGTGGGGCTCCTGAACCACGGCATCACCGCCACCGGAGAGAGCCTCACCGAGATCTTGAACCGGATCGAGCCCGTCTTGCTCCGGCAAGTCCCGATGGTCTAGGAAGGCCGATGGCCACGCTCGTCACCGGGGCGACCGGGTTCCTCGGCGGGCATCTCGTCGCAGCGCTCCGCGAACGGGGCGATCAGGTTCGGGCGCTCGTGCGCACGCCTGCCGGAGCGGTGCGGCTCGGCGTCGAGGTCGTGGCGGGCGACATCACCGACGCAGACGCAGTCCGGCGCGCCGTCGCGGGCTGCGACAAGGTCTTTCATCTCGCCGGCGTCGTCTCACACGACCGCCGCGACCTGCCGAAGATGCGCGCCGTCAACGTCGATGCGACCCGGGCGCTGCTGGCCGCAGTCGAGCCTGGTGCTCGCGTCGTGCACGTCTCGAGCGTCGCTGCCGTCGGGCCTGCCCCTTCCCGCACAGCGCGGGCGGACGAGCAGCAGCCCTTCCCGACCACGATCGCGAGCCTCCCCTACGCGACGACCAAGCACGAGGGCGAGCTGGTCGCGCTGGAGGCTGCCGCCTCCGGGGTCGACGTCGTGATCGCGAACCCGGCCTTCCTGCTCGGCCCGGGCGACGTCCATCGCGTCTCGACCTGGCCGATCGACGCCTACATCTCCGGCAAGCTCCGGGTCCGCACCGCGGGCGGCCTCGCCTTCGCCGACGCGCGGGACATCGCCGCCGGGCTCGTCCTGCTGAGCGAGCAAGGCCGCGCCGGCGAACGCACCCTGCTCGTCAATCCCGAGGGGAACCTGAGCTGGCAGGCGTTCTTCGCGCTCGTCGCGCAGGTCTCGGGCAAGAAGCGCCTGATGATCAGCCTGCCCGCAGGACTCGCCGCGTTCGGGTCGCGGATCGTGCCGAGCCCGGTGAGCGCGGGCGAGATTCGCGCGGCCGGGCACTGGTGGTTCTACGACGGCGGGAAGGCGGAGCGCGAGCTCGGCTTCCGCTGCCGCCCGATCGCCGAGACGGTCGCCGACACGATCGCCGACCACCGCCTGTAGTGGAACGCGCCGAGCACGCCAAGCGGCTGTTCGCGCCGCTCGGGCCGACCTACGACCGCTACGCCGCACTGCTCTCCTACGGACAGGACCCGCGCTGGCGGCGCTTCCTCGTCTCGCAGGTCGAGGCCGGGCCCGGTGACCGTGTGCTCGACGTGGCGACCGGCACCGGCGCCGTCGCACGCGAGCTCGTGCGCCAGAAAGGCTGCTCCGTCGTCGGAGTCGACCAGAGCGCCGAGATGCTCGCCGAGGCGCGCAGCCGGCTGGGTGGGCAGGCGGAGCTCGTCGAGGCGAGCGCAGAGCGCTTGCCCTTCGCCGACGGAGCCTTCGACGCGCTCACGTTCACCTACCTCCTGCGCTACGTCGACGACCCGCCTGCGACCCTGCGGGAGTTGGTGCGCGTCGTGCGGCCCGGAGGCACGATCGCCGGGCTCGAGTTCGCCGTCCCGCGCGGAGTGTGGCGGCTGCTCTGGGAGCTGCACGTTCGCGTCGGGCTCCCGGCGGCGGGAGCTGTGATCGGACGCGGTTGGCGAGCAGCCGGCTCGTTCCTCGGCCCCTCGATCCGCAACCACTATGAAACCTGGCCGCTGCCGCGGCTGCTCGAGGCCTGGCGAGCTGCCGGGATCGAGGACCTCCAGACGCGCCGGCTCTCGCTCGGCGGAGGGATCGTGACATGGGGTCGCAAGAGCTAAAGCCGGCTTTCTACGCGCTGCGCCCCGGAGGCTGGCGCGACTACGTCACGGTGCTGCACCTGCCCTACACGGCCTGGAACGCCTCGTACGTGGCGCTCGGCGCAGCGCTCGCGCCGCACTTCCACACGAACCGGATGGTGTGGACGATCGTCGCGTTCGTGCTCGCCCTCGGCGTGGCGGCTCACATGCTGGACGAGCGCAACGGCCGGCCGCTGCGCACGCGGATCGGCGACACCACACTCGTCGCGGTCGCCGGCGCCGCGCTCGCCGGCGCCGTCGCGATCGGCATCTGGGCGGCGGTGAGCTGGGGCCTCGGCCTGCTCGTCTTCATCGCCTTCGGCGCGTTCATCGTCCCTGCGTACAACCTCGAGCTCTTCGGAGGCCGGTTCCACGACGAGTGGTGGCTCGCGTTCTCCTGGGGCGGGTTCGCGATCCTCACCGCCTACTACGCGGAAGCCCAGACCCTGCGCCCCTCGGCCGTCCTCGCCGCCGGCTTCGGGACGGGGATGATCCTCGTCCAGCGGACGCTTTCGACGCCGGTTCGCCACGCGCGCCGCGAGGCAGGCAGCCTCGCCGGCGTCGAGCCGCTCGAGCGTGCGCTGCGCATCCTGCCGTGGGCCAACATCCTCCTCGGCGCAGCCCTCGTCGCCGCGCGCCTAACCTAACGGGATGACCGCCGCCACCATCGCCATCGCAGGGGCCGCAATCGCGGTCGTCGCCCTGGTCGCCACGCTCGCAGCGCAGCGCCGCATCCGGGCTCAGGCGCGCCTGCTCGAGGCCGAGATCGAGCGCGGCAAGGCATCGTTCGACCAGGTGATCGCGCAGGAGGTCGAGCTGCGTGCCGAAGAGCTCGAACGGACGCTCGCCCGGGCGCGCGCCGACTCGCTCTCCGCCTTTGCCGAGGACGAGCGCCGGGTCGCCGAGGAGCGCCGCCGCGATACGGCCGAGCGCGAGCGCGACGCGGCCATCCGGCTCGGAGACGCCGTCACCGAAGCTCAGAGCAACGTCGAGAAACGGATCAGCGACTGGACGTCGGACCTCGAGAAGCTTCAGGAGGGCCTCGCCGACGAGTTCCAGCGGATCTCCCAGCGCCAGCAGCAGCTCTCCGCCGAGGTCGAGACGCGGCTGGCACAGGAGGCCGAGCGGCTCCAGGCCGGGATCGACGAGCACCGCGTCCTGATCGCCCGGATTCGGGAAGAGCTCGATCGCGCAGCCCAGGAGGTGGCGGCGGCCGCAAGCGCTGACCTCGACCAGCACTCGGCCGACCGGCGCCGCGCGCTGCACGAGGTCTCGGATCGCCTCCGCAAGCGCGAGCACGACTTGAAGGAGCAGATCGACCGCGAGCAGACCGAGTCGATGCAGCGCATCGCAGCCTCGCTCGCCGACATCGAGCAGCGCCAGCTCGAACAGGTGAAGCGGTCGGTCTCACGAGAGGCGACCCGGTACTCGGAGGCAGCCGCGCAGCAGTTCGAGACGACGATCCGGGCGGCGCGCGAGGAGGCTGCTCGACGTCTCGGGCGCGAGCTCGATCTGGCCGTCGAACGCTTCGCGCGTGAGGCAGAGGGCGTGCTCGCCGAGCGGGTCGAGCACCTCGCCCAGGGTGCGGTGACGCAGGTCGAAGCGCGACTCGCGGGCATCCGCGACGAGCTCGATCGCCACACCGAGGAGACGCTCGCATCGTTCGAGCGCCGCAGCCACGGAGTCGAGACGGCGCTCCGTGACCAGCTCCAGCAGATCTCGCAAGAGGCCGAGGCGGAGCGTGCGGCGCTCGAGCGGAGGCTGCACGACCTGACCCGCCGCATCGACGAGCTCGCCACACGCGCATGAGATGCTCGAGTTCGGCTACCGTCGGCTTCCAACTTCCGGATGCAGGGTTCGTCTATCTGGAAGCGAACAGGCGCCACAGATGACACAGACAGCCGAATTCCCACAAACAGAGCGCGAGAAGGTCGAGTCGTGGCGTCTGCATGTCCTGATCGAGGCGGGATACCCGCTCCCGCTTGCCGAGAAGATCGCGCATTCCGAAGCCGATCTGCACCATGCAGTCGAGCTCGTCCGCGCGGGCTGCACGCACGAGACAGCCGCCGAGATCCTGCTCTAGCCCGGCTGTAGCCTTCCTCGCGTGAAGGTCGAGTCGATCGAGGTCGACGGCCGCAAGGTGTTCTCGGTCCGTGCCTTCAACCAGGGCATCGGCCTGTACCTGAAACGGCTGCCGACCCTCTGGGTCGAGGGCGAGATCACGGAGCTGCGCCGGCAGGAGCGCTGGGCGTCGGTCTTCTTCACCCTCAAGGATCCCGAGGACGGCGCCACCCTGCCCGTCCAGATGGGACGCGGCCAGTTCGACGCGCTGCGGCTCGAGCTCGTGGACGGCGAGCGCGTGCACGTCTACGGGCGGCCCGACTTCTACGAGCAGCGCGGCGAGTTCCAGCTCCGCGCCCTGTCGATCGAGAGATTCGGGCTCGGCGCGCACCTCGCGGCATTGGAGCGGCTGAAGCAGAAGCTCGCAGCGGAAGGGCTCTTCGCCGCCGAGCGAAAGCGGCCGTTACCGAGGATCCCGCGCCTGGTCGGCCTCGTCACCGGCAACGACGCGGCTGCCAAGCACGACGTTCTGACGGCGATCACGACTCGCTTCCCGCCCGCTCACGTGCTCGTCGCCGAGGCCTACGTCCAGGGGCCGCGCGCCGTCGGCACGATCGTGGCCGCAATCGAGGAGCTCTGCGCGCGCGGGGTCGACGTGCTCGTGCTGGCCCGGGGCGGCGGCAGCTTCGAGGATCTGCTCCCATTCTCGGACGAGCGGCTGATCCGGGCGGTCGCGAGCTGCCCGGTGCCCGTCGTCTCGGCGGTCGGCCACGAGCAGGACACGCCGCTCGTCGATCTCGCCGCCGACGTGCGCGCCTCGACACCGTCGGTCGCCGGCCGGCTCGTCGTGCCCGACCTCGCGGAGCTCCGTGCGTGGCTCGACCGGGCGCACGAGGGCCTTCAGCGCGGCGCACGACGGACCTGCGAGAGCCACGCGCGCCGCGCCGCCGCCGCCGCCGAGCGCCTGCATCGCGCTCCGGCGCTGCTGCTCGAGCGCCGCCGCTCGCGCCTCGACGCGACGCTAGGCCGCCTGCTTGCTCTCTCCCCGAGGGCGACGCTGGAGCGCGGCTACGCGATCGTCCGCGCAGGCGATGCCTTCGTGCGCGCCCCACTGCCCGCCGGAACCGCGATCGCCGTCGAGGTCGCCGAAGGCTCGTTCGGAGCGCGAGTCGAATGACCGCCGAGCCGACCTTCGAGCAGGCCCAGGCGGAGCTCGAGCGGATCGTCGAGCGCCTCGAGCGCGGCGATGTCGGCCTCGACGAGCTGACGACGCTCTGGGAGCGCGGCGAGGAGCTCTACAAGCGCTGCGCCGCGCAGCTCACGGAGACGCAGGGCAAGATCGAGGAGCTCGCGAAGCGGCTGGGCACGCCGGAGAGCTAGATGACCTACTGCTGGCCGCTCGAGCCGTTCGACACCGCCCACCCGATCCGCGCGTACTTCAACGACCCCCGGATCTCCGGCACCTCCGAGGCGTTCCATTTCGGAGTCGACATCTCGGCGCCGAACGGCACGCCCGTCTACGCGGTCGCCGCCGGCGTCGTCCACCTCGAAGACGCCCGCTCGATCGCCGTTGCAACCGGCGCGGACGCGTTCGGCTACTGGCACGTCGTCCCGGTCGTGACCCACCTGCAATCCGTCGCCCAGCACCAGCTGCTCGGCCACATCGACTCGCCGTGGCTGCACGTCCACTTCGCGGAGCGGCGAGCCGGGGTCTACCGCAATCCGTTGCGGGCGGGTGCGTTGACGCCGTGGGCCGACGACACGAAGCCGCAAGTGACGAGCATCGCGTTCTCGCGCGGAGGCGCCGCGCTTGCGCCGGACCGGCTGACCGGCGCGGTCGACCTGGTCGTCGAGGCGCACGATACGCCCCCGATTCCCGTGCCCGCGCCGTGGGGTGGCCTCCCGGTGACCGCGGCACGGCTGCGCTGGCGCGTGACGCAGGGCGCGAAGGTCGTCCTGCCGTGGCATACGCCCGTCGACTTCTCGGACGAGCTCCTTCCGGCGAGCGCGTTCCACCGGATCTACGCGCCCGGCACGACGCAGAACCGCGCCGGCCATCCCGCCGTCCTCCGCTTCTTTCTCGCGCACTCCTGGAGCACCGGCACGCTCCCGGACGGGGACTACGCCCTCGAGGTCGAGGCGTCCGACCTGGGCGGCAACGTCGGCGCCCGCTCCCAGGCGTTCACGGTCGCAAACGACGTCTGAGCGACGATAGGATCGTCGGGCGGACCTCGAGGGCGAACGGAGCGATCGACGTGGCCGACGCAGCGCACCGAAACTGGATCCTCCAGAACAAGCTCCTCGCGGCGGCGATCGTCGTCGTCCTCGCTGCAGCTCTCAGCTTCGCCCTCACGCGCTCGTCCAGCTCGACGTCGCATCCGGCGACGACCACCCCCGCCTCCACCTCCACGTCCCAGTCGAGCGGGGCCTGCATGAAGGGTGGGAGCTGCGGCTACGACAACGTCTCGGCCGCCGACGCGGTCGAGATCATCGCCGAGCAGACGACCGGGCCGGGCTCACTCAAGAGCTGCACCCCGACCAGCGGAGAAGTCGCCGCCCTGAAGGGAACCGGCTCGTCCGAATGGGACTGTGTCAACGCCAGCACAGGCACACCGGCGACGTACACGATCAACGCGGACGGCTCGGTCGACTACTAAGGATCAGGGCGGCCATCCGGCGCCGCACGAATCACCGACCGGTCATCTAGTGCGCGCCAACTCCTCGCCGAGCGCCGCGAGATCCTCCAGCGCCCGCTCCGGCCGCCCGCTCAGCGCGCGAACGTCCACCCCGTGCAAGTAACACTGTGTTACTTGCCCACCGAACAGGACGCAGGGCGTGCCGAGCTCTGCGCAGCGCGCGAGGACGGTGCCCGGCGCCTTGCCCTCGAAGGTCGACTCGTCGACCGTCCCCTCCCCCGTGACGACCAGCGCCGCGCCGCCGGCCTGCGCGTCGAAGCCGATCAGGTCGAGCACGAGCTCGGCGCCCGCGACGAGCTTGCCGCCGAGCGACGCGAGCGCGGCGCCCAGGCCACCGGCCGCACCCGCGCCGGGGAGATCCCGATACGGCGCGAGCACTGCCAGCGCCGCCAACCGGCGCTCGAGCTCCTCGACGTCCTCCGGGCTCGCGCCCTTTTGCGGCCCGAAGACGCGCGCCGCGCCGCGCTCGCCGAGGAGCGGGTTCCGCACGTCGCAGGCCACCCGGAGCGGAACACCGCGGGGCCAGGCCCCGAGCGACGAGAGCAGCCCTGCCCCGCCGTCCACGGTGGCCGAGCCGCCGAGGCAGACGACCACGGACGACGGCTCGTCCGCCAGCACCGCGGCCAACAGCTCGCCGAGCCCGGCGCTCGAGGCGCGCAACGGATCGAGCTCGGCCGCTGCCAGCAACCCCAGCCCGACGGCCTCGGCGCACTCGACGATCGCGGTCCCGTCCGTCAGGACGAGATAGCGCGCCGTCACGCGCCGCCCGAACGGATCTGCCGCCGCCGCCTCGCGCCACTCCCCGCCGAGCGCGAGCTCGAGCACCTCGGCCGTCCCTTCGCCGCCGTCGGCGACCGGCAACTCCACCGCCTCGGCCCCGCCGCGCCGCATCCCGTCGGCCAACGCCGACGCCGCGGCGAGCGCCGAGAGAACCCCTTTGAGGCTAGCCGGGGATGCGAGCAGGCGCATTCGAGATCTCCTCGCCCGACTCGAGCGCGTGCTCGATCTCGATCTCCGTCGCGTCAGGCATCTCCTTCAGGATCGCGTACGAGAGACCCTCGCGGGCGAGGAAGACGACCCCGATGCCGACGCCGACCGACGCCTCGATCGCCTGGAGGCCGATCCCGAACGCGAAGCCGTGGGTGTAGTCGACGCCGTACTGCGTCAGGGGGAACGCGATCGCCGCCTGCACGAGCCCGACGTTGCCGGGCCAGAGCGGGAAGATCGTGGCGACGTTCATCAGCACGAGCACGAGCCCGGCCGCGGCGAACGGCTCGTAGAGATGGAAGGCCCGCATCGCAGCCCAGACCGCCGCGAGCTGGGACAGCCAGCCGAGGAACTGAAAGGTCGCTGCGGTGAGCGCCGGAATCGGCTCGCGCATCACGCCGAGCCCGAACCGGACGCGGGTGAGCAGCGTCCGCAGCGTTCCGACGCCTTCCAGATGCTGCGTCTGATGCCGGCGCGCGGTCATCCACGCGAACGCGAAGAGCACCAGGCCGACACAGAGCGCCACGATCAGGCTCGTCCCCGCCCAGTTCGGCAGCTTCGCGGCCAGCAGCACCCACACGATCAGCGCGATCACGGGGAAGAGGTCGAACACGCGGTGTGCGAAGACCGTTCCGACCAGCGTCGCCCACAGTCCTCGCCGCCCCGGCGTCCGGCGGGTCAGGACGGCGACGCGCGCCAGCTCGCCGACCCGGCCCGGCAGCACGACGTTGCCGAAGAGACCCACTGCGAAGGCCGCGAACACGAGCCGAAAGCCCGGGTGCGGCGGCGGCATCGCCTGCTTGATCGTCGTGTTCCAGGCGAGCGAGCGCACGATCACCGACAAGAGGTTCAGCCCGATCGCGGCGGCGACCCACGACCAGCTCACGACCGTGAACGAGTCGCGGACGGCGTGCCAGTCGGGGCCGCGCCACCAGATCAGCGAGATCGCGACCCCGAGCAGGAGCACCGGGACGATGACCCGCCACCAGCGCAGCGACCTTCATGCCGACACCCGTTCGTAGATCTCCTCCAGCCGCCGGGCGACGTCGCCCCATGCGTACAGGTCCTCGGCGAGCGCTCGTCCCGCCAGGCCCATCTCGACGCGCCTCGGCTCGTCCTCCAGCACGCCGATCACCGCCTCGGCCAGCGCGCCGACGTCGCCGGGCGGGACGAGGACGGCCGCGTCCCCCGTCGCAACAGCCGCGAACCCCGGGATGTCGGACGCAACGACCGGCGTGGCGGTCGCAAACGACTCGACGAGCACGAGCCCGAAGCTCTCCCCACCGAGCGCAGGCGACACGAACAGCTTCGCCGACGCGAGCTCCGCGGTCCGCACCTCGTTCGTGACGATGCCGAGCACGTCGATCCCGTCCGTGTCGACCCGCAGCCGGGCCTGGAGCAGGCCGTACTGGAGCGGATCGCATCCCGATCACGCGCAGCCGGGCGCCGGTGCGCTCGCGGATCTCGGGCCAGGCACGCAGCAGCACCGACAGGCCCTTGCGCGCGTCGTGGCGGCCGATGAACACGACGTGCTGCTCGCGGTTCTCGGCGTCCGCGTGCTCCGGCACGACGACGCCGTTCGGGACGATCTCGAACTCGCCGCCGAGCCAGCGCTGCGCGGACTCGGCCGCGAACCGCGAAACGGCGACCCGCGCGTCGATCCGGTCGGCGAGAAAGCCCCAAGCCCAGCGCGCCGGGCGCATCCAGGCCAGATTGCCGTTCGCATGCCAGGTCGCAACGATCGGGCACTGGGCGAACGAGAGCGCCGCGACGCAGATGGCGGGCGTCATCGGCTCGTGCAGGTGGATGAGGTCGAACCGCTCCTCGGCAAGCACGTCGCCGCACCCGCGGGATGCTGCGCGGCGAGAGCACGATGTTCGGCAGCGACCCGTTGGCCGGCACGACGACCGACCGGCCGACCGGGATGATGTTCGGCCGGCAGGTTGCCGTGGCGGCCGCTGCGGGGATGCAGGAACCGCGTCAGGTTGCCGGGAGGGTCGTGGCCCATCACGATCTTCACCTCGTGCCCGCGTGCGCGGAGCGCGTCGCGCCTGGTTCTCGGAGTGCTCGACGACGCCGCCCCAGTACGACCACGAAAAGGGGACGATGATCCCGATCTTCATGCGTACGCCGCCGCGAACGCCGGCGCGAGCCGCTCGATGCCCGGCCTCGAGCGACCTCGTCGCTGACCGCGAGCGAGAGCCGCGCCCAGCCGGCGCCGCTCGGACCGAATCCCTCGCCGGGAGCGACCGCCACGCGGTGCTCCTCGAGCAGCCGCTCGGCGCTGAGCCCGGCGGGCAGCCGCAACCAGACGTAGAAGGTTCCCTCCGAGACGGGTGGCTCCGGGAGAGCGGCGACGAGCGCATCCCGCCGCCGCTCGTAGGTCGCGCGCCGCTCCTCGACCGCGTCCTGCGGGCCGTCCAGCGCGGCGATCGCACCCTCCTGGAGCGGCGCGAACATGCCGACCCGCGAGTGGTCGCCGAGCAGGTTGACCCGCTCGACGAGCTCGGCGTTGCCGACCACGAAGCCGATCCGCCAGCCGGCCATGCCGTAGGTCTTCGACATCGACCACAGCTCGACGCCGGCCTCCTTCGCCCCGGGCGTGGCGAGGAAGCTCGCCGGCGCGCGGCCGTCGAAGACGAGGTCGATGTAGGCCGCGTCGTGGACGATCGGCGTCCCGGTGCGCTCGAAGTAGGCGACCGCCGCCTCGAAGACCCCGGGCGCGGCGCAGGCGGCACACGGATTGGACGGGTAGTTCAGGAATGCCCCAGCCGCCGCGGGAGCGGTGTCCAGGTCGGGCGCCCAGCCTCCGGTCGGATCGAGCGGCAGCAGGCCGATCTCGGCCCCGGCGAGCGCGATTCCCGACGGATAGTCCGGGTAGTACGGATCCGGCAGCAGGATCGTGTCGCCGCGGCGTGCAAGCGAGAGCGCGAGCTCGACGATCGCCGTCTTCGTCCCCGGCACGACCGCGACCTCGCGCTCCGGGTCGAGCTCGACGCCGTAGACCTCGCGATACCGCGACGCGATCGACTCCCGGAGCCGTCCGAGCCCGCGGAATGGTGCGTACCCGTGGACGTCGGGCCGGGCGGCGGACTCCCGTAGTGCCGCCGCGACGTGCGGCGGCGGGCCGACCTCCGGGTTGCCGCGCCCGAGGTCGATCACGGGCGGCCCACCCTGCGCCGCCGCCGCGGCCACCCGTGCGAGCAGCCCGGCAAAGTACTGCCGCGGTAGTCGATCGAGCCTGCCCGGACGGGGACGCACTCATCGGATCGTACGCGGCCCATACCCGCCAGGTTGACCGACGAACGGTGCGCCGTACCGATTGGACGCGCTTCTACGCGTCGATCGAGGACAGCAGCGGCTCGTGGCTCCGGCCTATCTTCGCCACGCTCGCGCTCCTCGTCGACACGTTCGTCAACAATGTCTCGCCGGGAAGGCCGGGTGACGTGCTGCGCGTCGTCGCTCTCCACCACGAGACGAAGACATCGCGCGCCGAGGCTCTCAGGAGCGTCCACGCACGCGATCCGCGCGGTGTCGTTTGCACCAGACAACTGGTTGCGCGCGTGAGCTACCCGAAGCCCCGCCTCACGGCGGGCCTTCGTTTGTCCCGGACCCCGGGGGCCGGGCTCGAACCGGCAGCCCTCCAGCGGACAACTGGTCGCTCTACAGTTGAGCTACCCCGGGGTCGTGTCCCGAGGTTTACGGCTTCACACGGACGGCCGCAAGATGCCTGAACGTGGCCGGTCTCTTTCGGGTGGATGCACCTCGTCCCGGACGTGGTACAGGTGTGGATCAAACGTGGCGCTTTCGTCACGAAGGACGTGGCCACGAGAGAGGATCACGGCCGCACTTTGCGGGCAAGCCCGTCACACAACCGTGACATTGCACCTCGTACACGCGCGGGAACGCACCTCGTCCCGGACGACGTGCGCCACTCCCTCTGGCGAGAGGCGCGACGCCTGGGCCAGCATCGTCTCCCTTGACGGACAACGCCGGGTGAGCCGACCCCGGCGGTAGCCTCCAGCGCGCATGTTCGCTCAGCTGCGCCGCGGCGCGAGACACTCCCGGACTCAACCCGCAGTGCGATTCCTCTCCCGGCCGGTGCTCGGAATCGAGTGGCCCCTGATCGCCCTCTGGGTGGCGTTCGCCCTGGCCCTCTCCGCGATCACCGGTGCCGTCAAAGACTGGTTCGTGATGACCGACGAGCTCGTCTACGAGCGGCTCGCGATCAGCATCGCGAAGACGGGCTCTCCGCTGCCCCACATCCACGACCAGTTCGTCCGCAGCCTCGACCAGCTCTACCCGCTGCTGATCGCGCCGTTCTTCCGCCACGGCTTGGTGCCGCACGACATCCACGGAGCCCACCTGCTGAACGCGTGGGTGATGACCTCAGCGTGCATTCCCGCGTTCCTACTGGCGCGGCGCGTCACCGGGCAGCGCTCCGCCTCGTACCTGCTGGCCTTTCTCTCGGTGACGATCCCCTGGTTCGTCTACGCGCCGTTTCTGCTGACGGAGGTCGTCGCCTATCCGGCCGCGCTCTGGGGCCTGCTCTCGTTCCAGAGCGCGATCGCGTCGCCGTCGAGGCGCAACGACCTCCTTGCGCTCCTCGGCATCGCGCTCGCCTTCCTCGCCCGCACCCAGTTCGTCGTGCTGGCAGGCGTGCTGCCGGTGGCGCTCCTGGCCTACGAGCGGGCTCGCCTCCGAACCGCGATCGCGCGTCACCGTCTCCTGGCCGTCGTCTACGGCCTCGGTGCGGCGGCAGCGCTCGTCTTCGTCGCGAGCGGGGGCAGCCTGCTCGGCCTGAGCGTCTACGGCGAGCAGGTCCACGGCGGCCTCCTCACCTGGAGCAACCTCGGCTCGTTCGCGGGACACGCCGCCGATCTCTCGTTCGGGCTCGGGATCCTGCCGTTCGTGGTCGCCGTCGGCTGGCTGCTCGCGAACCTGCTGCGCCCCGCACGAACGAGCGAGCGGCATGCGTTCGCGTGCATCGGTGCGATCGCCGTGCTCGTGCTGATCCTCGAAGCGACGAGCTACGACCGCACCGTCGGCAATTTCGCGCTCGACCGCTACCTCTTCTATCTGGCGCCGGTCGTCGTGCTGGCGTTCGTCTGCGCCCTCGGAGACGAACGCCGGCCGCGTTGGTCGCTCGCCGTTCCCGCCGTGGTGGTCGCGACCGGGTTCGCGCTTCATCTGCAGCCGACGTTCACCTGGGCGCTCAAGATCGAGCTGAATCCCGACACCCCGATCGCGACGATGTACCACCCGATCGCGCAGCTTGCGGGTGGCCGGACCGGCGCTGCCGCGCTGCTGGCGGTCGCGACGCTCGCCCTGGCCGCGCTCTTCGCCGTCGCCACCAGGTTGCTGCGCCCCCGGCTGCTGATGGTCGTCCTGCTCACGCTGCTCGCGATCGGCCTGCCGGCGGAGACGGCCTACGTGTTCCACCGGCTCCTGGACATCGACGGCACCGCGCAACGGCCGCTGACCCAGTCGGAGGCGGGCGTCTACGACGTGATCGACGAGCAGCTCGGCCCGAATGCCGACGTGACCGCGATCCCCTACGCCGTCAGCTCGGACTTCTTCGTCACCGAGCGCTACTGGCGCGACTTCGAGTTCTGGAACATGTCCGTCCAGCACGACGGCTACTACCCGGCCAGCGACCCGTACTCGTTCCTCGGGCTCTGGTTCCCGAAGACGCAGCTCGCCTTCAACACGAAGACCGGCGCGGTGAACGTGTCGCTTTCGAAGTACGTCGTCCAGTCCGTCACCGACTCGCGCTTCCGCATCTCCGGCACCTCGCCGCTCCAGACGCCGCAGGTACTGCTGATCGAGGCGCTCCAGCCGTGGCGGCTCGACTGGCTCTCGTTCGGCCTCTACGACGACGGCTGGACGCAGCCCGGCGTGACCGCCCGGATCCGGATCTTCCCCTCGCCTGGTCAGCGCGCGCCGGAGATCCGCACGCTGACGCTCCAGATCCACGGGCCGTCATCCGCGCCGAGCCCGTACACGGTCGTCGCGGACACCGGCCGCCAGACTGGTACGGCGACCAACGACGCAACCTCGTTCGCCCGGATCGAGGTGTGCGTGCCTGCGCACGGCTTCAGCGACGTCCGCGTCTCGACGCCGACTCGCGCCGCGATCCCCGGCGACCTGAGCAGCGAGCAGGCCTCGGTCGCCGCGCGTCAGGGCGGGATCGACCTCAACGACATCGCGCTCGCCGACGAGATCGGCGGGACCTGTCCTACGTGAACGGGTTCGGCGCCGGCGCGCCCAGAAACGACCCCTGGCCGTAGCCGACACCGAGCTCGACGAGCACGCTGAGCTCCGCCGCGCTCTCGATTCCCTCCGCAACGATCGCTGCGTTGCTCTTCTCGGCGAACGAGATCAGGCTGGCGGCGAGCGCTTCCTTGGCCGGATCGAGGTCGATGTCGCGGATCAGCGACATGTCGAGCTTGATCAGATCGGGCCGCAACTTGAGGATGTGACGAAGACTTGCGAAGCCGGCGCCTACGTCGTCGACCGCGACCCGCATCCCGATCTCGCGGAGCTTGCCTGTCGCCCAGACGAGATGATCGTAGTCGCCGACCCGAACGTGCTCTGTCAGCTCGAGAACCAGCCGGTGTGGCTCGACTCGCGAGGCCAGCTTGCAGAAACGAGGGTCCATGAGCGTTGCCGGCGAGACGTTGACCGAGAGATAGACACTGGGCGGGAAGTCCCGGAAGCCGTTGAGCGCCTTCTCCACCGCGACGAGCTCGAGGTCGACGGCGAGACTGACCGCGTCTGCTTCCGCGAACCAGACGTTCGGCGGGCGCTCTGGCAGCTCGGTGAATCGGGCGAGTGCCTCCGCACCGACGGTCTTCCCGCCTCGAAGCGCGACGATCGGCTGGAAGACCATTCCAAATGCGGTCTCGTCCTCGATCGCCTGCCAGATCCGCTCGCTGCCTGCCAGGTCTGCACCGGCGCGAGTCCCCAGATGACGGAACTCGACGAGCTCCCTGACCAGGTCGCTCATCATGCCTCGACGGTTCGATGATCTTCGAGCGGGAGGCGAATTGCCGCCGCCGTCTGTGACCGGTCCAGGCAGGTATTGCCGGTGCCGGGATTAACGCGAACTCGGTTCACGGATCGGATCCTCCAATCACGACAGATGCAGGCCAAGGGGTGCCTGTTTCTTCGTAGTGCTCGCAGTTGTGGTCGCCGTATTGCCGCAGAGCTCCACGGACGACCGACAAGAGGCTACATACTTACTGTGCGCTTAAGCACACGTCGGCGAGGTTCTTTCCGAATTCCTACCGTCCGGCGTTCTTCTCATACGAATTGCGGAGCGCCGAGGTACCGCGGCCACGCAGGGGCGGGAATGGAGCGACCACTAGACTCGAAGAATGGATGACGCCATTTTCGAAGGCGGCCTCGCCGAGCTGCACACGCATCTCGGCGGATCGGTCGCCTCCGACATCATGTGGAGCTTGGCGCACGAGCAGGGGATTGCGCTGCCGACGCGCGACTACTGGGAATTCGAGCGCCTCGTGACCGTCTCGGATCCCAGAGGCGTTCCGAACCTCGACGCGCTCGACCAGATCTACCACCTGACCGAGCTGATCCAGTCCTCGCCGCTCGCGGTCGAGCGTTCGGTCCACGCGGCGATCGGCGGCGCCTACCGCGCGCAGCGGATCACGACGTTCGAGCTGCGTTTCAACCCGATGAAGCGCAACCGCGGCGGCGAGCGCGACCTCGATCACATCATCCTGGCGGCGATCCGCGGCCTCGACCTCGCCTCGCTCGAGTACCCGCAGGTGCGCGCCGGGCTGATCCTGATGATGGACCGCACCTTCACCGCCGCCCAGAACGCGGTGATCGTGGAGAAGGCGGTTCGCTACGCGCCGCGCGGCATCGTCGGTGTCGACATCGCCGGCCCGCGCCCCGGCGGTGCGCGCTACGACTACACGCAGATCCGAGAGCAGGTGGAGACCGCCAGAGCCGCGGGATTGGGCGTGACGATCCACGTCGGCGAGGAGGGCGGCGAGCACGGGATCGCCGAGCTGCACGAGGTGCTCGACGTGCTGAGGCCGGACCGGATCGGCCACGGCATCCTCGCCGCCCGCGAACCGGAGCTGATGACGAAGCTGCGCAAGGCGCAGGTCACGCTCGAGATCTGCCCGACCTCAAACCTGCTCACGAAGGCCCTCTCGGGCGAGGCCGAGGTGCGCGAGACGTTCCGCGCCTTCGTCGCGCACGGCGTCCAGTTCACGATCGCGACGGACGGCCCGGAGATGATGCAGACCCATCTGCGGGACGAGTTCGAGCTGTTGCTGCGGATCGAGGCGCTGGACGCCGAAGAGGCCCGGGCAGCGAACCGGCAGGGCCACGAAGCGTCGTTCATCTCGCGCTGAGCCGGGTGAGAGCCGCCGGCCCGGGAGACGCAAACGACGGCCGCGCGGGTGCGAAATACGCCATCCGGTGAATATTCAAGGATATTTTCCTGCGTTAGCCTCACCCACATGCAGGCACTCCGCGATTCCGCCTCGATCACCGAGCGCCAGCGGGAGGTAATCCAGGCGATCGCCCAGGGCCTCTCAAACGAGGAGTTGGGGCAGGAGCTCGGCATTTCGCCGCGCACCGCCAAGGCGCATTGCGACGTCTTGCGCCAGAAGCTCGGAGTCCCACGGCGGCGCCAGATCCCGCTCGCGTATCGCCTCTTGACCGGCGACGACCCGCTGGCAAAGAGCCTCGAGTCGGCAAGAGCCGACAACGGGGGCTGACGGCAAACCGCGCCTGCGACCGGAATTACCGTCGCGGGCGCGGCCAGCCCTTCACAAGAGGCGGAAAAGCGTTAACGTTTGTACCCACCGGTCGGGCTGCGACTTGGTGGAAACGCACTTCTGGGAGGAAGTGTGGGGCAGGCAGGACAAGCGAACGTTGTAGCACCGCCAGGACACCGGATCATCCAGCGACCCCGGCTTCTGAGGCAACTCGAAGAAACTGACGCGCGCACGATCCTGCTCATCGCGCCAGCCGGCTATGGGAAGACAACGCTCGCGCGGCAGTGGCTGGCGCAAGAGGGCGGGGCGTGGCTGAACGCCGGCGCGGCTACGCGCGACATTCCCGTGCTAGCCCGCGGACTCGCTAGAGCCCTCTCCGAAGTCACGGACATAACAGCGCAGCATGTTGAAGCAGCGATACGAGCCTCGACAAGTCCGGCACGTCAAGCCCAGGCCGTCGCAAGCGTGATCCTGGATCACATAGTCCGCCCGTTGAAGCAATGGGTCGCGATCGATGACTACCACCTGCTCGCAGAAACGTTAGAAGCCGAAGGGCTCATCCAGTCGCTGGAAGAGAGCGGGATGCTCCGATTGCTACTGACGTCGCGCACTCGTCCACGCTGGGCTACAGCTCGACGTCTCATCTATCAGGACATTGTTGAAATCGGACAAACCGAGCTTGCGCTCGACCCAAGCGAAACGGCTGCTGTGCTGTCAGGGGCTCGTAACGCCAAGGCCCTGGGCGAACAGGCGCGCGGGTGGCCCGCACTCATCGGCCTCGCTGCCGCGGCGAACACGTCGGGCGCTCCACCGATGGACGTGCCGATGTACGAGTTCTTCGCAGATGAGTTGTACGGGCGAGCGGATCTGGCAACTCGCGACGTCCTGCTGAGACTCTCCCTACTCCCTGGCGTTCGGCGTATTGCGCTTGAGGAGATGTTCGGCAAACCCGCTCTCGATCAAGCCACCGCGACGGGTCTTGTGCACGAGGTCGCGGCCGTCGTCGAGGTGCACCCTCTCGTCCGTGCGTTTCTCCATACGAAGGTGCACGTTCACGACGAGCGTGATGAGCTCACTCGCTCCGCGATCTCGTTTGCGTTTGTGACGCAGCAATGGGACCACGCGTTCTCCCTCATCCAAGAGTTTTCTCTCAGCCGGGAACTGACTCGCCTCATTACCGAATCGTTTCCGGACATGATTGAAGCTGGACGGATTGCCACCCTCGAGAGGTTCGCGCGCCATGCCGCGATTCACGGTGGGGTGGACCAAGCCGTCCTTGACCTCATCGACGGTGAGGCGGCGTTTCGAGATGGGCTCTTCAGTCGAGCACGTGCGCTTGCGGAAGCTGCCGCTTCCCGACTCCCGCAGAGTCACCCCTTGGCCGTACGAAGCTACCTTGTGGCGGGGTCGGGCGCGCATCTTGATTGGCGCCTGGAAGACGCCTACCGGTTGTTCGGCGAAGCGATCCGGCTGGCGAACCGCCCGCGGGACATCAACGATGCAGCGTGGGGACGTTGCCTCGTCGCTCTGTACCTAGAGGACGATCGTATGCATCACGCTGTCAAGGAATTCGAGCCCATCGTCGATGCCAGAGCAGAGGACCGGCTCCACCTCCTGATGGCTCGACAACATCTCGCTCGATTAGCCGATGGGCTTTATGACTTGCGGGCGGATGGCATCGTTGCTGCGGATCTGCTCCAGATGGTCTCAGATCCAATGGTGCGCACCGGTTGGGGCAATACTCACGGATACTCTCTCACACTTCAAGCCCGCTACAGCGACGCGAAAATCGCCCTTGCTGCGGCTCTTCGCGAAATCGATCGTTTCGATCTTCAATTTGGTCGACCACATGTCCAATGGACAATGGCCGCAGCGGAACTGGGCCTCAGAAATTTCAGCCGCGCCGACGCGCTTCTCGCCAAGGTTGAACGCGTTGCCCGCCAGAACGACGATCCGCATCATCATCTAAATGTGCGAGTACTTCGCGCTCGTGTCCTCCTTGCTCAACAGCGCGTGACCGACGCCGTCGCGATCACGAGCGATTCGTTCACCTCGTTTCCGACGCGGACCATGTATGGCGAGTACCTCGCGATGCGCGGCCTGGCGTTAGCCGTCGCGGGCGACCGCATAGGTGCGTCCAAGGCAGTGGCCGAGGCGTCGACTTTGACACAAGGGGTCGAAACTAGGGTCATAAGCGCCGCCGCTAACGCGGTGTCTCATCTTGGGCTAACGACGGAGGCGGCGGCAGCTAAGAACCTTCTCGTGGTGGCATCTTCTCTCAAAACCTGGGATGGCGTAGTGTGCGCTGCGCGGGCATCGGCCCGCCTTGCGCATTCACTTGTGCGAATCACCGATTACCGAGAGCCTCTGACCGACGTCTTTCTGCGGTCAAACGATGCAGGGCTTGCTCGGGCGGTTGGACTTATAGACCGCCGTGCTTATGGACGTCAGGGGCTCTTGTCACGACGGGAGTCTGAAGTCTTGGATCTTCTGCAGCAAGGCCTCAAGAATAGAGAGATCGGCGCGACGCTGTATATCTCCGAGGCGACAGTGAAGGTGCATGTGCGCCACATCCTCGAGAAACTGGGGGCGCGAACGCGCGCGGCAGCCGTCGCACGGTATGCGGAACTCGGCGTTGACAACGTGGAGGATCACGCCGACGAAGACCAGATGTGAGGGATGGCTCGGGGAGAATTCGGAATTGGTGCGGTCTTTGAGCTACCAAATGCGAAGCAAAGACGACCGCAGCCGGCTCACTTGCCACGGAGCGGTCGAGAACCTCCCAACTTGGGTGGGGAGGGCGTCAACCGGAGAGCGCGTGCGGACGGTCGATCGCGGAAGTCACCGAGTCCGACCGCGCTTTCTCAAACGCGGATCGCGATTCTACGAATATGGCAACGCGATAATCCTCGGTTGCGCCAGCCAGGATTGCCTCAAACGCGGCAACGACTGACGTGTCAAATTGCGTTTCAACTGCTTGAGCAAGGCGATGCCGCGCGACACGGGATGGCATCGCGTCGCGATAGGGCCTGTCCGACGTCATCGCGTTATACGCATCCGCCACTGCGATGATTCGAGCGAGAAGGGGTATTTCATCTCCCGCGAGCGCGTCAGGATACCCCTCACCGTCAACGCGTTCGTGATGATGTCTCACGATCGACGCAATCTCGGCGTATGTGTCCACGTTCGCAAGGATCCGCTCGCCGATCTCAGCGTGACGTTGCATCTCGCGCCGCTCGTCGAGCGAGAGAGGTCCATCCTTTTCCAAGAGGCCAGCGCCGAGGCCGATTTTTCCAATGTCGTGAACCAGACCACTCAGATGCACCAGTTGCTGCTGCTCGGCCGATAGCCCCATTCTCTTCGCGATATCTCGTGCGTAAACCGCAACGGCGGCAGAGTGGCCAGCCGTATACCTGTCCCTCGCGTCGAGGGTCGCCACGAGAGCCGACGCGAATGAGAGATTCGCGCGAGCGAGAGTCGCATTCGCATCTACTAGGTCATCTGCGAGTTGACGTTGCTCTTGGTACAGAACGTAGAACCGCTGAGCCGCGAGTGCTGGCGCAAAGAACACGGGAAGTGTCCACTCGGACAACTCGGTGTAAGCAAGCGCCAGGAGCGCCACCGCCGTCCCGTAGATTGGGCTTGCTACCAAGACCGCTGGCAGAAGCTGCCGGGTGAGTCTTCTCCAATCGCGATTCCCCCTCAGCCGGTACGTGAGAGTTGTAAACGCGACATCGGCGACTTCCGCGCAAGTGGCTGTCGCGCCGCCAACGATGACGGCGTCGCCTAGGTTCGAACCCGCGAGGTGTGCCGTCGCCAAGGCTGTCATGCCTGCGATCGCGCCAACAAGCCCACGATTCAGGGCGTACGTAACCCGCCCGACGAGTGGGAAGGCGAGCCCAAACGCAGAAATCGCGTAGATGGCTGTCGCGGAGAGCGGGCCGAGAAGGACGGCCGCGACAAGCGTCGGAAGCATCGAAATCGAAACGACAACTCGGTGTGAGAGCGCAACATTCATGCGCTCGGCGAGGAGGCCCGCGATCGCAAGACCCGCTACCAGAGGCAGCTTCGACGGCCGAAAACCGTCGAGGAAAAGCGCAGTCGTCGTCGCGACGAGAAGTGCTGCGGCGGAGGCGATGTAGATACGAAGGGACGCAGACATTTCAGCTTCGTGAACGCTGTTTGCAAATCCAGTAGGACGCTTGCATCTTGCCTCGAATCAGCATAGGCTTCTCTTGCCGTCAGTCCCCAATCGAAGGAGACCTCCAATGCGCGCGATCATGCGCCGTATTCGTGTTACGTCGCTTCCCAGCGGCTGCGCTGCCTGGTAAGCAAGGCGATCCTCTCTCTTGCGAATGGCGATCACTTCGACTCACGTGATTGTCCGTCAAGACTGGAAAACCTGCTAGGTAGTTAGGCAATGAGCCCACGTCGCAGCCCAACGGCTACGGCGTGGGCTCTTGACCTAGCTTGCAGCTTCGCCAGCAAATGGCGGACATGACTCTTCACAGTTTCCTCTGAAAGGTAGAGCTTCCCGCCGATCTCGCGGTTCACGAGGCCGTCTGCGATCAGCTGCAGTACCTCGAGCTCGCGTCCTGACGGCGGTTGATCGTGTTCAGGCTCGCTCGAGCCTAGCGGGATCACGTCGGTACCCGGCGAACGGCGGGCTGCCACTGACTCGAATCGTTCCGAGTGCTCTCGGTAACGGGTCAGGATTTCGTCGCGGGCTGCGGAGTCCACACCGGCTCTATCGGCCCGGTGCACCCCTCTCTTTAGCGCCGGCGAATAGCTCGATTCGGGGATGTTTCAGATCAGAAACGGATAGACCTCCGCCGCCCGGCCCGCAGCGATTCCGGCTCGAGCGCCGCGACGACTCCCTGTCCAGCGACGAAGTGGAGAATCCGCCCGTCACCGAGCCAAGACGCTACGTGGCCGGCACGCCCGGCGATGATCGCGGGCAACTCTCGGCCGCCCTCCGCCCTCCGCCCTCGGCGAGAGCGCGCTCGCGGATCCAGCCGGCTCGCCGTTGACGCGGGCCGCCCTAGGGAGAACTCACCGCCTCGATGCGGGGATTTCGCAGCGCCCGATCAGGAGGGTAGTGTCGGCGGCGGCTCGGGATTCGCCGCCGCCGTGACTTCGCCCGACTTGCCGACGAGGTACGTCCCGCCGCTGATCCCCATCAGCGCGAGCAGCGTCCCGCTGAACTCGGGCATCGTCAGCTGCTCGTAGACCGTGCGGACGAAGATCGATCCGAGGATGAGCGTCCAGATCACGATCTGCAGGCGCTGCACGCTGACCGCGCCGGTCTCGTCGGCCACGAGGTCGTGCCAGAACCCGTTGCTGTCACTCTTGCGAATCGACGCTTCCACCTTGTCGAGCTGCCACTGGATCATCTTGACCTTGGCGTCTGCCGCCTGCACCTCCTCAGGGGTGGCGCCCGCCGGGGCGGCTGCTTTGGCCAGGTCGTCCTCGAGCTTCGCGCGCTTAGGGCCAAGCTGCTGGCGACCGTTGCTCGCGATCGTCGCGGCCCCCAAGGTGGTCGCACCGCTGATCCCGATCAGCACGACCGTCGAGTTGGACAGGCTGTTCAGCTCCGACGTCATCAACCAGACGAAGACGTACGCGAGCGCCGCGAGCGTGAACCAGAACGCCTGCTGAGTCCGCGCGAGGCTGTAGGGCCGCTTGTTCGGCGCCCGGGTCGGATCGCCGCCGGCCTCGCGGAGCATGCCCGTGCGCCGCCCGAGCCGGATCATGAGCCAGATCAGCAGGGGGCCGAAGATGGCGAACTCCCAGAGTCGACGGGTCGGGAGCTCCACGAGGCGGAGCGTCACCTTGGTCGGGTACGAGCGAGTCGTCGACGAGCCGACGGTGACGAGGACCGGTCGTATCCGAGACGTCGGCTTGCCGAGGATCAGATCCCAGTTGTCCTTGTCCGTGTCGGTCCTCGAAAGCACGAAGTTCACGTTTCCGGTGTCCGGGTCGCACGCGCTCGGCGTCGTCCCGGTGAGTGCCAGCCCGCGGAGGAAGAGCACGACCGACTGGCAGCCGCCCGCAGTGTTGAGCAGCGTCTTGAGGTTGGAGACGGTGAGGGTGATCTTGTCGCCGAGACCGGCGGTCGTCGGCGTGACCTGCAGGGTCGTCGGCGTCGCGGCGCTCGCCCGCGACGCCGCCGCGCCGGCCCCGAGCCCCGCAGCGAGGCAGAGGACGATCAGAAGACACGCCGGGCGCGAAACGGCCAAGATCGGCGGATCATCTCAGTTGTCAAACGTCCGCGTCTAGGGGGTCGAGGCGAATGAGCTTCCGGCGCCTCGCCCGCAGCGATTCGGGCTCGGGCTCCGCAACGACGCCCCGGCCGCCGGCCGAGTGGAGGATCCTGCCGTCGCCGAGCCAGAACGCAATGTGGTCGGCCCGCTCGTCGCCGTATGTGACGAGATCGCCGGCCCGCGCATCTGTTTCGGCAATGGGAGCTCCGGCCGCTTCTTGCTCCCACGAATCGCGCGGCAGGAGTCTTCCCGAGAGGCGAAAGGACATGTGCACGAGCCCGGAGCAGTCGATCCCGCGGTTCGTCATCCCGCCCCACTGATACGGCGCGCCGAGGTACGACCGCGCCACGGCGAGCGGCTGCCCGACGATGATCACGGGCAGCTCTCCCTCGCCCTCCTCGAGCGCGCGCTCGCGGATCCAGCCGGTGTAGTCGTAGGCCGTGACGACGCGCGCCCAACCGTCGCGGCGCTCCTCGACCCGCAACGGCTCGCGGCCGAGCGCCTGGGTCACCTGCTCGGCGTCGTCGCGGGGCTCGGCCCGGATCGGCGCCACGTCCGCGCCGCACCTCACGGGTAGCGAGCGATCCGCTCCTGGAGCGCCACCTTCGCCGCCGGCCAGTCGTCGTCGACGATCGCGTACCAGGCCGAGTCGCGCACGCCGCTCGGCAGGAGCATGTGCTTGCGGAAGATTCCCTCGAACTGGGCTCCGATCGCGAGCAGCCCTGCGCGGGCGCGCTCGTTGCGGGCGTCCGTCTTGAACTCGACTCGCTGGTAGCCGTGCGTCTCGAAAGCGTGCTGGAGCAGCAGGAGCTTCGTCTCGGCGTTCGCGCCCGTTCCCCAGGCCGAGCGGCGCAGCCAGCTCCAGCCGATCTCGACCCGCTTGTGCGCCGGCTCGTCGTTGAGGAAGCGCATCGACCCCAGCGCAATGCCGTCCACGACGACCGCGAACGGCGCCTCGTGCATCGCGGCGAGCGCCTGGTCGAACCACGTCTCGAAGCCCATGAACCCGAAGTTCGTGAAGCGGAAGATCTCCGGGTCGTCCTGGGCGGCCGCACGCAGATCGTCGCGGTGGCGCTCCTCGAGCGGCTCGGCCCGGACGATGCGGCCGACGAGTGGCTCATTCGGGCGGAGAGCGGTCACTACGGCAGCTTGCCTAGATCGGACGTGCCCGGACGAGCCAATAGGCAAGCGGATTGACGACGACTACCGTGCGATGACGATGAGCGATCAAGATGTAGTGCGTTTTGCGCTACGCTGACGGGATGGCTGCACCTCCGCCGCTCTCGCTTCGGCTGGGCGAAGAGGGATCGCGCGCGCTCGACGACCTCGCGCGTCGGCGACACGTGACCCGCGCCGAGGCCGCGCGCCAGGCGATCAACGAGACCGCGGCACGCGAGCGACGCCGCAGCGGCCTGGCCGCCGAAGCCGCAGCGCTCATGCGCAACCCGGCGTACGTCGCCGAAACCCTCGAGGTCGCAGCGCTGATGGAGCAGCTCCGTGGTTCGCGGTGACGTCCGGAACATCGTGCTTCCCCGCGGCCGCGGACACATGCAGCACGGGCGTCGCTACGCCGTTGTCGTGCAGGCTGACGATCTGCTCGCACTGTCGACGGTCGTGATCTGCCCCACGTCGACCTCGACTCCACCGGCGAGCTTCCATCCCGAGATCCTCCTCGGCGAGGAATCGACGCGTGTGATGTGCGAGATGATCGGCGCGGTCGATCAGCGGTCGCTCGGCGACGTTGTGGGACGGCTCACGCTTGATGAGCTGAGAGCAGTCGAGGACGCTCTCGAGCTTGTCCTCGATCTAGGCTGAGCCCACGAGGTCTTTGCCGGCCGGAACTAGCAGCACTCGTTCAGCCGGCCAGGACGGGCCGCATGCGAGCGACAACCCAAGTGAACGGCTGCATCACGCCTTTCGGCGTAACGTGCTCCTCCCGCCTCGTTTCGACAAGCTCGAACCCTTCGCCGAGCACGTCGGCGAGCCGGGCAGCGGAGTAGCGGGCGACTGGCAATCCCGAGCAGAGCTCAGGCCCGTCCTCCGCGAATGTCGCAAGCACAACACAGCCGTCGGGTCGAAGCGCCGAACGGAGAATCCGTAGGTACTCGTCCCGGTCGGCCGGAGCGATGAGGAAATGGAACACCGCCCGGTCGTGCCAAAGATCGAACCGCCGTTCGGGGCGCCAGTCCAGGAGGTCTTCGTGGAGCCAGTGGACACGAGCAGCTCCCGCCATGCGACTCCGTGCCTCGGCTAGAGCGGCGGCGGAGACATCGAGCACGGACACATCCACAAAGCCGCGCTCGACGAGGCGATCTGCAAGAACGGAGGCACCACCACCGACGTCGATGATGGCGGCGTCCCGTGCGATACCGAGCGCTTCGATCAGCTCCAACGACACGGTGGGCGCATCCTGGTACCAACTCACCCCGCGAACACCACCGGCTGTGTAGGCAGAGTCCCAGTGGCGGGCGCGCTCCTCGCTGTTCCGCTGCGGATTCGACACGATGCGCTCCACCATGGAGACTAGACGCGCGCTCGAACACCCGTCGTGAAGAAGCCATCAGACTCGGACCATGTAACTCCGACTCGGCGACCATGACCCTCGGCTGCGCGGGTGTTCGGGGAGACACTCAGAGCGATGCTCCTCAGAAGATCCCATGACGCAAGGTCGGATCCGGGAATTCCTCCAGCGGCCGTGGATAGGCCTGCTGCTCCTTCTGGGACTAGGTGCGTTCCTTGCGGTGAAGCTCGTACGCGACGAGCATGGAGTTCTTGGCCGGCGCTCGCTCGATCCCGTAGATTGCTGCGCCGAGCCAGGGATACAGCGAGAGTCAGGGAGTGCTGTCAGGAACCTGGACGGCGCTAATGGCGACAGCGGGAGTGCTGTCTTCGAAGACGAAGATCTCGACCGACATGGTTGGTTCGAAGAGCACCTGGCTTTGAAACCCGATCACCTTACGACCAGTCAGTGCCTCAATCCTCCTGCTCAAGATGGCCGTCATGTGGTTCTCGAACGTCTGCCGATAAGCGCGAACCACGTCCTCTTCGTCCTGCTCGAGGAGGAATGACTCTGGCGCGGTTAACCCTCCGCGCATCACGACGAACAGCAGATCGTCCATCATGTAGCTCTTCGCGCTTGTTGGCCCCTTGCCGTAGTACTCCTTGAAGGTCTGTACTACCACGGTGGAGATCCGGTTCAGCAGCGAATACCCACGATCAGCAGTTCCCTCGATGTCGGTCGCGGTTTCGAGAGACTCCTCGCTGGGCATCCTCACGATCGTACCTCGACCCTCGACAGAGCATGGGGCGTCTGGGACGTTGCAAGTGTGGATGAGATGTCGCGCTCTCGTCAGGAAGCACCAGGCCAATCGGGACGATCGCAGCCGCATCTTGCGGCCAGACTCGGCACAACCCCGTGACAATGCACCTCGTCCGGGACCGCCCCTCCTCGGGATGATGGTCGGCACCTCGCTCCGGCCTCGGGCCCTTGATCGGCCCTTCCATCCTCGGGGCGGCGATCTTCGCGACCAGGGCCCCGATCGAGGGGAACCTGATGAGCAAGCCTTCCCGGAGGCGTACGCGCGCTACCGCGACCGGGTGCCGCAACCCATCCCGGACCTGCGCCTGCTTCGGCGGCGTGGCTAGCGTGTGGACATCACCGAGGTTCCGTAGAAACTGGCACGCGTCTGCCGGGCTATCCCCGATGAGCGACGGCACCGTGACTGGCAACCTGACTTGCATGACCGTCGGCGATCTCGACCAGCCGAGTACCGAACGCGAAGCGGCGCTGCTGCGTCTGACGAAGCGACGCGACTTCCAGGGCCACCTCGTTGCGTATGTGGTCGTCAACGTCGCAGTCTGGGTCGTCTGGGCGGTCACCGGCGCCGGCTATCCGTGGCCCGCCTGGCTCACGGGGGCCTGGGCGATCGGGCTCTTGATGAACGCGTGGGACGTCTACTTCCGCAGCCCGATCACAGAGGCCGAGATCGAGCGCGAGATCAAGCGCCTCCACTCCGCGGAGTAAGCGCCTGCACCTCGTCCCGGACGTGGTGCAGATGTGGATGAGAGGTCGCGCTCTCGTGACGAAGTACGTGGCCCGGGGGGACGATCGCAGTCGCATTTTGCGGCCAGCCTCGTTACAACCCCGTCACGATGCACCTCGTACGCTCGGAGAAAAGCACGTCATCCGGGACGAGGAGCGTCCAGTACTACGCTTCTCTTTGTGAGCGATCCGCGGACAGCAGAGGCCTCTTTCGCACGTACGGTCGTCCTCGTAGAAGGGGTCAGCGACCAGCGCGCGGTCGAAGCGCTGGCCCAGCGCCGAGGCCGGCATCTTGACGCCGAGGGCATCTCGATCGTAGCGATGGGGGCGCGACGAACATCAGCAGGTTCCTGCGCGTGTTCGGACCTCACGGATTGGGCGTCAGACTGGCGGGGCTCTGCGATGCCGGAGAAGAGGGTCATTTCCGGCGCGCCCTGGAGCAGGCGGGCTTTGGCTCCAACCTGACTCGCGCCGACATGGAACGGCTGGGTTTCTGCGTGTGCGTCGAAGATCTCGAGGACGAGCTGATCCGCTCCCTCGATGCCGTCGCCGTCGAACAGGTCATCGACGCTCAGGGCGAACTTGGACGGTTCCGCACGCTCCAGCATCAGCCTGCACAGCAGGGACGGACGATTGAGCAGCAGCTCCGGCGCTTCATGGGTACTCGCGGCGGCCGGAAGATCCAATACGGCGCCTTGCTCGTCGGCGCCCTGGATCTCGGCCAAGTGCCTCCGCCGCTGGAGCGCGTACTCGCCTATGTCTGACGGATTCCGATGACGAGCTCCGACCATCGAGGCCGCCACCACAACTTCAGGCTGCATCCGCCTCGGGCATCGAGTGAAGGGCACTTGGCCTGCCCCAGCCTGCGGGCACAGACGCCCGAGAAGGCTCGCGGGCATCCCGCGGCGGCGGGTCCCGGTCGTTAGGCGGAGTTGAGGAAGTGCAGCACGACGCGCGACCAGTCGGCTTCGTGTTGGAAGAGGAAGCCGTGGCCGGCGTCGGTGTAGAGCTTGAGCGTCGCGTGAGGAATGGCCTTCGCCAGGTTCGCCGCGTCGGGCTTCAGGATTATCGCGTCCTTCGTTCCGTCTCCGACGAGGACCGGAACCGTGATCTTGGCGGCCATGTGGCCCTCTGGGACGCCACCGATGAGCCACGAGTAAGCGGCATTGCCCAATTCGTCCTCGACGGCGATCCGCTCCTTGGTGAACCCGGGGTAGGTGCGGATGGTCTGGTCGTAGGCGATGTTGGCTGCGCAGCCTTTCGCGTCAGGCGGGAACAGCCCGAACTTCTTGTCGCTGCAGGTGTAGTGCGCGGGCGGTACGAGTGAGAAGTCGAACTTGGCTGTGCCGTCACCCAACGCGGTCGCGGCGAGCACCAGCCGGCGGACGAGCGTGGGGTGGCGGATAGCGAGCCCCTGGGCGACGATCCCGCCGCCTGACCAGCCCAGCACGTCCGCGGGGCCGAGATGGAGCGCCCGAATGAAGTCGGCCGTGTCGTCAGCCAGTCGCACCTCCGTGTACCCGTCCCGGCCACGCAACGTCGTGCGGCCGATGCCCTCGTAGTCGATCGCGTAGACGCGAGCGCCGAGGGCGAGGCGGTCGATGAATGTCGGCGGCCAATCGTCGACGGTTCCCGGCTGTCCGGCCAGCAGAACGAGCGGTCGCCCATGACCAACCGTGCGATAGCCGATCACACCCCACGACACGCGCGCAATCTGGATCGGCGCCTTCAGCGCGTCTGGCGCCGACTGGTTTCCGCACGCCGACAGCAGCAGAACCGCGAGCGCGACTCCCGTGACCGCCGCGGCCTTCGCTCTCACGCGCGCCTCCCTTCAACGCACAGCACAGACATAGGTAGCCCGATACACGTAGAGGTAGCCCGATACGCGACTCTCTCCATCGGGGAAAGCACCGATCGCGTGCGCGGGTGTGCCGTCGTGACGCCCTCATTGGACGTGAGCCCGAGTCGAGGCTAAGCACCACCGGCTGCGCCAGCATGCGGGAATGTCACCCGCCGTGCTCGTGCACAAGAGCGCGGACGTGTTCTGACCATAGGCCATTGAGTTCGTCCAGCTCCGAGCCCGATGGACGAGGCTCGCAATGGGGACGGACGCTTGAGTCCTAACCGCGGTTAGGCCGCGAGCCCGGCGAGCTCTGCGTCAGGCCGCAAGTCCTGCGAGCTCACGCAGAGCCGCGAGCCGCGAGAGCGCCTGGCCCTCGAGCTGGCGGACGCGCTCGCGCGTCAGGTCGAGCTCGTGGCCGATCGCCTCGAGTGTCCACGGCTCGCCTTCGAAGCCGAAGCGCAGCTCGAGGATCCGCCGCTCGCGCTCCGGGAGAGCATCCAGCGCCTTGCGGATGTTCTGGCGGCGCAGCGACTCCTCGGCCTCGTCGAACGGATCCGGCGCCTCGCGGTCGGCGAAGAGATCGCCGAGCTCGCCCTCGTCGTCGGCGCCCACGGTCTGATTCAGAGACACAGACGCGGATGCGGCCGACAGAGCCTCGTCGACGTGCTGGATCGGCAACCCCGTAGCCTCGGCGAGCTCGTCCTTCGTCGGCTCGCGGCCGAGCTCGACCTCGAGCCGGCGTGCCGCGCGCGACAGCTTCTGCTGGCGCTCGACGACGTGCACCGGGACGCGGATCGTGCGGGCGTGGTTTGCCACCGCGCGCTGCACGGACTGGCGGATCCACCACGTGGCGTAGGTCGAGAACTTGTAGCCGCGGCGCCAGTCGAACTTCTCGACGGCGCGGTTCAGGCCGAGCGTCCCTTCCTGGATCAGGTCGAGGAACGGCACACCGAGGCCGCGGTAGCCCTTGGCGATGGAGACCACGAGGCGGAGGTTCGACTCGATCATGCGCCGCTTGGCGCGATCGTCGCCGCGCTCGATCGCCTTCGCGAGCATGACCTCTTCGGCTGCGGTCAGAAGCTTGTGGCGGCCGACGTCGGCCAGGAACAGCTGCAGCGAGTCACCGGCGCCCGAGGGCTGGTCGGCTTCGTAGACGACCTCTTCGGCCTTCTCGACGACCTTTTCCTCGGCCTTGGCCTCGCGCACTTCGAGCCCGATCCGCTCGAGCTCGCGCGTCAACTCTTCGATGTCGACGTCGGCAAGCTCGTGCTCGATCGCAAATGCTTCGAGAGCAGCCGGCTCGATCCAGCCGCGCTCTTCTCCGGCTTCGATCATGGTGCGGGCGCCTTCGGATTCCAACAGTTCAGTCAGCTGATTCTGAGTCAAAGCGCACCCAACCCTTTCCTCGATCGCACACCGTGAACAACCTGCCCACCGTACGGTATTTCGCCGAGTGATTTCCACCCCGAGCAAAGCCTATTAACGAGCTTCTTACCTTTGCGGACGGCCCGCCAAACGGGAGACCAGAGTAGCGCGTTTCAGGACGAGCGACGCGACTTCCGCTTCGGCGCCGCTTTCTTCTTCTTCGGTGCGGTTTCGCGACGGATCGCGAGCAGCTCGGCGGCGCGCTCGTCGGTGATCGTCTCGACATCGTCGCCCGAGCGCAGGCTCGCGTTCGTCTCTCCGTCCGTGACATACGGGCCGAAGCGACCATCCTTCACGAGCATCGGCTTCCCGCTCACCGGATCGTTGCCGAGCGTCCGTAGCGGGCCCTTCGCGGCCGCACGGCCGCGCTGCTTGGGCTGCGCGAAGATCGCGACAGCTTCGTCGATCGTCATCGTCAGCAGCTGCTCTTCGCTCTCGATCGAGCGCGAGTCGGTGCCCTTCTTGACGTAGGGGCCGTAGCGGCCGTTCGCGGCTGTGATCTCTTCGCCGTCGGTCGGATCGACACCGACCACCCGGGGCAGGACGAGTAGCCGCAGAGCGTCTTCGATGGTGACGGTGTCCGGCGACATCGACTTGAAGAGCGACGCAGTGCGCGGCTTCTCGTCCCCTTCGACGACCTCGGTCACATAGGGGCCGTAGCGCCCCGTCTTCACGATCACGGTGCGGCCGCTCTCGGGATTCGCGCCGAGCTCGCGCTGCGCCGGACCCTGGGCGAAAAGGGCCTCGGCGCGCTCGACCGTCAGCTCGTCGGGCGCGAGATCCTCGGGCAGCGTCACGCGCTCCTCGCCGCGCTCGATGTACGGGCCGTAGCGGCCGACGCGCAGGTCGATGCCGGCGCCGATCTCCATCGTGTTGATCGCGCGCGCGTCGATCGTGTCGAGTTGCGAGACGAGCTTCTTTAGGCCCTCGTCGCCGTTGTCGCCGAAGTAGAAGCCGTGTAGCCAGTGGTTTCGCTCCTCGGTGCCGGCGGCGATGCGGTCGAGGTCGTCCTCCATCAGGGCCGTGAACTCGTAGTCGACGAGCTTCGAGAAATGCGTCTCGAGGAGGCGCGTGACCGCGAAGGCGAGGAACGAGGGGACGAGCGCCTGGCCCTGCTTGCGGACGTAGCCGCGGTCGAGGATCGTGCCCATGATCGCCGCGTAGGTGGACGGGCGGCCGATCCCTCGCTCCTCCAGGGCCTGCACGAGGCTCGCCTCGGTGTAGCGCGACGGAGGCGTCGTCGAGTGGCCGCCGGGCTCGAGCTCGGTCGCGTTCAGCGCGTCGCCTTCGCTGAGCGGTGGCAGCACCTTCTCTTCGTCGTCGCCGGCGACGGCCTCGTCGCGGCCCTCCTCGTAGGCGAGCAGGAAGCCGCGGAAGGTGATCGTCGTGCCGGCGGTGCCGAACTCGGCGTCCCGGCCGTCCGACGCGGTCGCGCCGAGCTTCACGGAGACGGTCTCGCCGCGCGCGTCGGCCATCTGCGAGGCAACGGTCCGCTTCCAGACCAGCTCGTAGAGCGCGTACTCGTCCCGGTCGAGGGCGCCCTTGACCTCACCGAGGGTGCGGAAGCGGTCGCCCGCGGGCCGGATCGCCTCGTGGGCCTCCTGCGCGTTCTTGACCTTCCGGTTGTAGTGGCGCGGCGCGTCCGGGACGGACTCCGGGCCGTAGAGCTCGCGCGCCTGGTCGCGGGCGGCGGCGATCGCCGACTCCGACAGGGTCGTCGAGTCGGTGCGCATGTAGGTGATGTAGCCGTTCTCGTACAGGCGCTGAGCGGTGCGCATCGTGTGCTGGGCGGAGAAACGGAGCTTGCGGCTCGCCTCCTGCTGGAGCGAGGAGGTCATGAACGGTGCGGTCGGGCGGCGGGTGTACGGCTTGCGCTCCACCGAGCGGACGGAGAACGCGGCGCCGGCGAGGGCAGCCGCGAGGCTGCGGGCGGTCTCCTCGTCGAGCTGGACCGCGTCGGTGGCGGTCAGCTGGCCGTTGCGCGCGAAGTCGCGGCCCTGGGCGACCTTCTTGCCGTCGACGGCGGAGAGCTTCGCGGTGAATGCGCCCGGGGCAAAGGTGCCGACGATGTCCCAGTAGTGCGCGGCGACGAACGCCATCCGCTCACGCTCGCGCTCGACCACGAGCCGGGTCGCGACCGACTGGACGCGGCCTGCAGAGAGCCCCTGCATCACCTTTTTCCAGAGCACGGGCGAGACCTCGTAGCCGTAGAGCCGGTCGAGGATGCGGCGCGTCTCCTGCGCGTCGACGAGGCGGTCGTCGATCTCGCGTGTCTCGGTCAAGGCGTGCTCGATCGCGGATTTCGTGATCTCGTGGAAGACCATGCGGCGAACGGGAACGGTGGGCTTCAGCACTTGGACGAGATGCCAGGCGATCGCCTCTCCTTCGCGGTCTTCGTCCGTCGCGAGCAGGAGCTCGTCGGCGCCCTTCAGCTTCGCGCGCAGGCCCGAGACGACCTTCGACTTCTTCGGGTCGACGACGTAGATCGGCTCGAAGTCGTGCTCGACGTCGACGCCGAGGCGCGCCCAGGGCTGCTGCTTCAGCTCGGCCGGCACCTCCGCGGCGCCGTGCGGCAGGTCGCGGATGTGGCCGATCGACGACTCGACCATGTAGTCGGCGCCGAGGTAGCCCGCGATCGTCTTCGCCTTGGCGGGCGACTCGACGATCACGAGACGTCGCCCGGTTAGGGCCTTCTTGGTAGGTGCCATCCCGAAACCACGATAGCCCGCCTTGCAGATGGGCGATACTCGCTCCGCGTGACCAGTCCTCCGCAGCCGAGCCGTCCGCTGCTCGTCGTGGACGGCGATTCGCTCGCGCACCGGGCCTATCACGGACTGCCGAAGACGATCCGGCGGGCAGGTGGAGGCTCCGGAAACGCCCTCGTCGGCTTCGGGAGCTTCCTGTTGCGACTGTGGGACGCGGAGCAGCCGCGCGCCGTGCTGGTCGCCTGGGACACGCTCGAGGTCGCGACGTATCGCAGCGTCGCGCTGCCGGCGTACCAGTCCGGTCGCGAGTTCGAGGAAGGGATCGTCGAGCAGCTCGCGTTGCTGCCCGCGTTCGTCGAGACGTTCGGGTTCGCAGTCGCGAAGGCTCCGGGGTACGAGGCCGACGACTTCCTTGCCGCTGCGGCAGCGCACTCCACAGGGCCTGTGCTCGTCGCGACGTCCGATCGCGACGCGTTCCAGCTCGTGAACGACCGTGTGACGGTGCTCCAGCCCGTCAAGGGCGTCAGCGAGCTGGCGCGGATCGGGCCGGCCGAGGTGCGCGAGCGCTACGGCGTCTCACCCGAGCAGGTGCCGGACTTCATCGCCCTGCGCGGGGACTCGTCGGACCGGATCCCGGGCGCACCGGGTGTGGGGCCGAAGACCGCGGCGAGAGTGCTGGCCGAGTTCGGGTCGCTCGAGGCGGCGCTCGCGGCGGGACGGTTCGCGGCGGTCGCGGACGACCTGCGCCTCTACCGGCAAGTCGCGACGATGGATGCGACGGCGCCGATCCCCGAGCTCGGCGACCAGAAGCCCACGTGGGCTCGAGCCGCGGAAGCGGCGCGCGCGCTGGGCCTGACCGGGCTCGCGGGCAGACTCGACGAGCGGATCTGAGCTCCGGGCCGCGCTCTTCGGTCGAGCACCAGCGATGATCCCTCCGTGGAGGTCGTCAGCCATCCCGGGTTCACGTCGCTGCATCCGACCGGGAGCCACCCCGAGTCGCAGGCGCGAATCGTCGTGCTGCACGAGCGGTTCGACTTCGTCGAATGTGCACCGGCGACGGAGGACGACGTGCTGCGCTGCCACACGGAGCGGCTCCTCGAGCGGGTTCGCTCGGCGCCCGGCTGGCTCGATCCGGACACGCTCTGCACCGAGACGACGCTCGAAGCGGCCCTGCTCGCCGCCGGCGCGGCGATCGAGGCGGTGCGCCGGGGAGGGTTCGCGCTGGCGCGGCCGCCTGGCCACCACGCCGAGTCCGGGCGGGCGATGGGCTTCTGCATCTTCGACTCGGTCGCGATCGCGGCGCGCTGGGCGCAAGCGGAGCTCGGGATCGGCAAGGTCGCGATCCTCGACTGGGACGTCCATCACGGCAACGGGACCGAGGAGATCGTCGGCGACGACCCGTCGATCTTCTTCGTCTCCCTCCACCAGTGGCCGTTCTATCCCGGCAGCGGCGGGCCGGCCGACCAGGGCGAGACGGTGCTGAACATCCCGCTCGCCGCCGGGACTGGGGACGCGGGCTACCTCGCCGCGTTCGAAGGTGCCGAGCGCGCGATCGAGCGCTTCGGGCCCGAGCTCCTGCTCGTCTCGGCGGGATTCGACGCGCACGTGGACGATCCGCTCGCCGACCTCGAGCTCTCGGACCGCACGTTCCACGAGCTCGCGCGCCGTTCCACGCGGCTCGCGCCGCGCGTTGCCGCGGTGCTGGAGGGTGGCTACAACCTCGAGACCCTCCCGTCGCTCGTCGAGCTCGCGCTCGACGGCTTCTCGGGCTGAGCCTCTCCGCAGCCGCGGGCGCTGAGGCAAGATGGGACGGTCATGGCTTCCACACCTCCGGTGAAGAACCCGATCGACGCCGTGCGCGCGATCGTCGGGCATGTCGCACGCCTCGCCAGGCTCGAGCTCGAGCTGAAGACCGTCGAGGTGAAGGGGAAAGCGAGCCGCCTCGGTCTCGGCGCAGGGCTTGGACTGCTGGCAGTGTTGCTCGCGCCGCTGCTCGTCGTCTTCCTGTTTGCGGCGCTCGCCGCCGCTCTCGCCACCACGATGCACGTGTGGCTCGCGATCCTGATCGTCTCGGGCGTCCTGCTCGTGCTCGTCGGCGGCCTGGCCGGAGCCGCCGCAGCGCTCACCTCGGCGGCCATGAAAGGACGCGCCGATGACAAGCCCTGACCGCCGCACACCGGAGCGGATCCGCGCCGAGATCGCCGCGGAGCGGTCGCAACTCGACGCAGAGCTCGCCGCGCTCGGAACCGAGGCGAGGCGCTCGGGCCGGATCGCCGGCTCGGCGCTGGCGGCGCTCGGAGCCCTGCTCGTCCTCGTTCGGCTCGGCGCCCGCCGCCGGCGTTGACCTCGGTTCCTACCGTCCGTCGGATCGCTCGAATGCTCGTGCTCGGGGCGGTCCTGGGCGGGGCCCTGTCCGGGCCCACGACAGCAGACGCCGGAACCGCCGGCCACGAGCACGCATGTGGGGTGATTTCGGTGAGCGCCTCGTACGGGACCTTCGCCTATTCCGTACGCGTCGAGTCAGGTACGACCTCGTGCGCCGTAGCGCGCTCGATCCTCGCGCAGGCCGCATCGATCGGAGACCTGCGCCATCGCTTTCGCAACTGGCAATGCACAGCCGGGCAGGGCAGCGAGGCCTGGGGCCTGTCCTGCAGAGGGAAAGGCTCCCTGATCCGTGCCTACGGGCCTGATCTGACCGGCCCGAGGACCGAGTACACCGACTTGTGGGCCCCCGTCGCCGGACAGCTCGAGATGCCGGTCCTGGCGCCGGCGGACGCGGCCGGGCTCCTGCTCTCCGACGTGACGCCCGGCGTCTCATGCGGGAAGGGCCAGCAGTGGTTGACCGGGACCTACACCGGGTTCGACGGCGCGGAGCTCACGATCATCGAAGGCAAGCCGTACTCGTGCGGCAACCTCGGGGAGCCGGTCGTGCTGGCCGTCTGGCACATCCACGGGCAGCCCGCAACGCTCACCGAGTACTGCGCACCCGCCGGATGTGCCCGGCTCACCGGCGACTACGCCCTTCAGTGGCAGGAGTACGGCGTCAGTCTCCTTCTGACCACGCACGGATTCGGACAGCACGAGCTCCTCGCGGTTGCGAGGAGCATGGCGCTCGTGCAGCGGTAGGGCTTCGCCAGACGAGAGGATCGTGCGCTGCGCGAGTGTTCGTCTATGCCCCCTGGGCGGACTCACACGTAGAGTCGGCTATCGAGCGATGCGGCCGGATCCCATCTGGGTATCCCGTCTGCTTGTGGAACAAACCTTCGCGGCTCGGCACGACAGCCCACAGGAGGCCGCCCGATGAACGCAGCTAACGACAACACCGCTCGGAAAGGCCTGCGCGGGTGGTGGCTATCTCCCCCGCGACCCGGCATGCAACGCCTGATCATCCCATGGGAGTACCGCCACCTCCGCGTCTTTGGAGTCACGCGTCTCGCCGGTGGCATCGTCGCGACCGGCATTGGCGCATTCATACTCTCGTACGGCGCCTACGGATGGGCAGCCCTGTTCCTGGTCATTGGAGCGCTCAATCTCGCGGCTGGCTACTGGCTCCTCACTATCGCTCGTTCCGCATCTGCCCGAACCTGAGCCTGGCAACATCCGCCGGGGCCACGATGCCCGTCTTACGAGCCAATCCGTCTGCTCCCCGAATCTTCGGTTGGGCGTGAGGAGGCGCGCCTGCCCCACAGTTCGGCAATGACGCCTGACGAGGCGAGGTATTCTGAGGCCGGACAGTTCGCTGAAGTTGAGTTACCCCGGGACCGTGCCCCTGAGTCTCGCGCCGAATGGGGCGAGCCACAAGATGGCTCTTGTGGACGGGCTCGGACAGGACGGTGTTCGAGGGTCACCGCACCGCCTTGCGCCAGCGTCCTCTCATCAGAATCGGACGAAGGCCCGTGATGCGGTTCCGCTAGACAGCGACCGCCACATTCGTCGTAGAGAACACGGCAGCGATCTCGTCGGCCCACGCATGGATCGCGTCCCAGTCGCGCGCGTCTGAGGCCGGGATGCGGTTGAACGGGAAGCTCGCGGTTGCCGGATCGAACACCCCGCCGAACACCGCGACCGCGAACGGAACGATCTCGGGCACTTTTGCGAGCGCATGGTTCAGCTGTTCGCGGGAGCTTTCGACGTCGTGTGGCTCGAGCGTCCGTGGGCCCATCGCGAACACCGCCACCGGGAGGGCCGCGAGCTCCTTGCGGCTCTCGCGGAGAAGCCTGCGAACGTCCGGGTGGAGACGGCCCAGGTAGAGCGCGCCGCCGACGACCACGCCATCGAACACGCGGAGGTTGTCGACCTCGCCGACTGGACGGCATTCGACAGTCAGCCCGTGCTCGCGGAGCCTCGCGGCGATCTCGGACGCGACCTCACCCGTCGAGCCTCGCTTGGTTCCGTATGCAACGAGAATCTCGCTCATCACAGACCTCCGTTCCTCATGCCGAGAAAAACAGCGGCGAAGCCGCGTGGCATCGGTGGACGTGCTGACTCGAGATCCGTAGAAACGGGTCGGGCTAGTCGATCCAGAAATCCGAAACAGGAACGCCGTCCCCGCCTTCGGGTCGGTCGGCACCGATCGCGATCACCTCGAGGCCGTCCGGCCCGCCTTCGAACGCCCGCACGGTCTGGGGCGCGACGCGAACCGCGTCCCACTGGCGGAGCTCGACGATCTCGTCGCCCAGCTTGATTCGCCCGGAGCCGTTGACGACGACGTAGACCTCTTCCTGCTCGCGGTGGCTGTGGCCCCGCCCCGAGCGGTGCCCGGGGCCGTAGCGGAAGAAGCTAACCCCGAGATGCTCGGAGTTCAGATGCTTGCGGCCGAAGCGCGCCTCCAGGTTCGCGTCGTCCGCGGCGGAGTCCTCGATCTCTCGCAGGTTCGTGATCGTGTAGTCGGACATGGCCAGAAACTCTCCTCTCGTTCCAACTGGGTCTGACTCGGATAACGACGGCCGGGCCTTCCGTCGTCCCGAGAGCGCCCCCGGATGTCGAATCCGTTCCCGTCAGGTTCGCGGACGACCCGTGCGCTACCGTCGAGCGATGCTCGGTCTCGCCCGCTGGTGCTCGGCCCATCGACGCGGCGTCGTCGTCCTCTGGATCGCCGTGCTCGTCGCCGTGGGCGGCGCCTGGCAGGGGCTCGGCAGCCGCTACTCGAGCAACTTCTCGCTCGGCCACACCGGCTCGCAGCGCGCCGCCGACCTGCTCAAGAGCCGCTTCCCGGCCCAGTCCGGGGACTCGGATCAGATCGTCTTCAGGGTGCGTACCGGCCACTTGACCGACCAGCCCGTGCGCTCGGCGATCGGCCCCGTGCTCGCGGGCATCGCGCAGCTGCCGCACGTCACCGGGGTAACGAGCCCGTTCGACCCGAAGGGCGGCACGCGCATCTCGACCGACGGCACGATCGGGTTCGCGACCGTCCTCTTCGACCAGCGCGCGAACGTGCTCCCGCTCTCGGCGATCAAGCGGGTGATCTCGCGGGCCGAGACCCTTCGCTCCGCGCGGCTCGAGGTCGAGCTGAACGGTCAGGCGATCGAGCAGACGGAGTTCGCGCCACCGAGTGCGACGGCCGGGATCGGCGTCGTCGCGGCGATCATCGTCCTGTTGATCAGCTTCGGCTCGTTCCTCGCGATGGGGCTCCCGGTCGTGACTGCGCTCTTCGGCCTCGGCACCGGCATCGCCCTGATCGGGCTCGGCACGCACGTGCTCGACATGCCGAGCTTCTCGCTCGAGCTCGCGGGGATGATCGGGCTCGGCGTCGGGATCGACTACGCGCTCTTCATCGTCACGCGCTTCCGGGAGATCTACCGCGAGAACGGCGGTGACGTCGAGCAGGCCGTTGAGCTCGCGATGGACACGGCCGGCCGCGCCGTCGTCTTCGCCGGGATCACGGTCGTGATCGCGCTGCTCGGGATGTTCACGCTCGGCGTCAGCTTCCTCTACGGCCTGTCGATCGCCGCGTCGATCGCCGTCCTGCTCGTGCTGAGCGCGTCGGTCACGCTGCTGCCGGCCCTGCTGACCTTCTTCGGCCGCCGCGTGGGCGAAGGAGGCCGGCTCGCGCGTCTCTTCTCGCGGCGGCGGCGCGCCGGCCGGCCGCGACTCGGGTTCTGGGCGCGCTGGATCGGCGTCATCCAGCGCCACCCGGCGATCGCGGCGACGGCAGCGGGGGCCCTGATGCTCGTCCTGGCAGCGCCGGCGCTCTGGCTGCGGCTCGGGTCGAGCGACTCCGGCAACGACCCGACCTCGTTCACCACGCGACATGCCTACGACCTGCTCGCCAAGGGCTTCGGGCCGGGCTTCAACGGCCCGCTCTCGCTGGTCGTGAAGCTTCCGCATGCCGGCGACACCGCCGCGCTCGGCACGCTCAGCGCGGCCGTCCGCGCCACTCCCGACATCGCGTCCGTGGCGCCGCCGCGGCTGAGCCCGTCCGGTGACGCGGCGATCGTCAGCGCCTATCCGTCCTCCTCGCCGGAGAGCGCGACGACGACGAGCCTCGTCAAGCACCTGCGCGAGGTGGTGCTGCCGCCGATCGAGGCGCGCACCGGGGCGGCGGTCTACGTGGGCGGCGCGACCGCGACGTTCATCGACTTCTCCAGCGTGCTCTCGTCCAAGCTGTGGCTGTTCATCGGCGTCGTCGTCGCGCTGTCGGCGTTGCTGCTGCTGATCGTCTTCCGCTCGCTCCTGATCCCTCTGCAGGCCGCCTTCATGAACCTGCTCTCGATCGGCGCCTCGCTCGGCGTCTGCATCATGGTCTTCCAGCTCGGCTGGTTCCCGGGGATCGCGCCCGGGCCGATCGATGCGTTCGTGCCGGTACTGATGTTCGCGATCGTCTTCGGGCTCTCGATGGACTACGAGGTCTTCCTCGTCTCTCGGATCCACGAGGAATGGACGCTCCAGCGCGACGCGAGCGGAGCCGTCCGGGAGGGCCTGATCGAGACCGGGCGCGTGATCACCGCGGCGGCCGCGGTCATGGTCGTGGTCTTCGCGTCGTTCATCTTCGGCGGCGAGCGCGTGATCGAGCTGTTCGGGCTCGGGCTCGCGAGCGCGGTCTTCCTCGATGCGCTCGTGATCCGCTGTGTGCTGCTCCCTGCCGTGCTCGAGCTCCTCGGCGCCAGGACCTGGGGCTTCCCGGGCTGGCTCGACCGCCGCCTGCCGCGCTTCGCGATCGAGCACGACGGGCCGGTGCCGCACGCGAGCCCGACCCGGCCCGCACTCGACGAGACATAAGAAGCCCCGCAAGCGGGGCTTGTCGTTGGCAGGCCGGTAGCTCGGGTCCATCCGAGGGCGACGGAGGGTCAGAAAGTGCTGCGCGATGCCCGTATTGCGGTGATCGTCGAGGTCGGGACGCCGGTGATGTTCGGAGTGCCGGCAAGGATCGCGAAGCTGTCGGCGGCTCCGAGCGGCACGGTGCGCGACGCGGCGGCGGCGCCGTCGGCGAGCGTCAGACGCATCCCGGCCGTGCGCAGCGCCGGACAGCCGTTGCGCACGTGGGACGGGACCGGAAATGCCTCGCGCCGGTTGGTTGTCAGAAGCTCGACGGCTGCTGACTGGTCGCTACGCATGCGTCTCGCCGTTGCCGTCCCCCTGGGCTTGCACGACGGCGAGCAGTGAACCGATGTCGATGTCACGCTGGGTCGGTAGCCCGAGGGGTGTGTCGGTATTCACGCTGTAGACGTTGCGCCGTCCCTCTCGCGTGCGATCGATGTACCCGGCCTTCGCGAGGTCGGCGACGATGCGCTGAGTCGCGCGCTCCGTGATGTGGAGCAAGTCCGCGACGTCCCGCATTCGCATTCGCCCGTCATGGGCGATGAGGAGCAGCGTCTTGCCGTGGTTTGTGAGGAACTCGAAGTTCGGCACGGTGGGACCCCTCCTTGTCGATGGCGATGACATGAGTATCATGATTCATATAACACGATTTCCAACACACGAAATCTAAAACCCGATACATATTTCGTGTATAGTGGGAGCGACAGACCCTCCCAGCGCGCCCGACGTCGTCGGCGAATAATCGGAACGAGGCCCGAACGATGAAGCGAAGAAATCTCGTCGGCCCAAAGAAGAGCACCTCGCACGGGCTCGGATTCTGGTGGACATTCGCCGTAGCGCTTGTCGTCTTCGGCGCGATGATCATCGCGATCGTCCAGAACGGCCGTCACGTCAGGCTCCATTTCCTTGTCTGGCAGACGAACGTTTCCCTGATCGTGGTTGTCCTCACGACCGCGCTCATCGCGGTCTTCCTCGACGAGGTTGGCGGCCTGATCTGGCGCCGGCGGCGGCGCTCCATGCTTGGTCGTCGCAGCGAGTTCGAGCAACTCCGAACGCAGCAGCACCCGCCTGAAGAGGCCCCATCCGTGTCTGAACCAGAGTCGGACATGCCAGAGATTCCTACGCCCATACAGAGAGGTACCCCATGAAACGCATTTCGTTGTTGCTGGCCGTCATGGTCGGCGTGCTCACCGTCGGATCCGGCTCGGCCCTTGCAGCCGCTGCGCGCAGCGCGGCGAGCCCGCCGGTCAACAGCTCGCTGCCCACCATCACCGGCACCGCTCAAGACGCGCAGACCCTAACCGCTTCGAGCGGCTTGTGGGCGGGCGTGACGCCGATCAGCTACGCCTACCAGTGGCAGCGCTGCAACTCGGCAGGAAGCAGCTGTGGGTCGATCAGCAAGGCGACGAATCAGAACTACGTCGTCTCGTCCGGCGATGTCGGCAGGACGATTCGGGTCGAAGTGACGGCCACAAATGCCGACGGCACGAACCAGGCGCTGTCTGCCGCAACCGCCGTGATCGCAGCGGTCGGAAACGCGCCGGCAAGCACGAAGCAGCCGAATGTTCCTTCCGGAACGCCGCAGGACGGACAGACACTCACAGCCGACAACGGCAACTGGTCGGGCTCGAAGCCGATCACGTTCACCTACCAGTGGCAGAGCTGCACTCCTGTCAGCACCGTCTGCACCGATATCGCCGGTGCGACCGGCTCGACGTATCTAATCGGAACGAGTCAGGTCGGTTCGTTGCTGCGGGTCACTATCACCGCCAACAACTCGGCGGGTAAGACCTCCGCGTTCTCGAACCTGACGACCGCCGTCATCGCGAAGGCGAGCGCACCTGCCAACACGGGGCTGCCGGCGATTACCGGCCCCTTGTCAGTCGGGCAGAGGCTGCAGGCTTCCACGGGCACCTGGACCGGGGCCGCGGCAAACGGGTTCACCTACCAGTGGAGTCGCTGTAACTCGAACGGCAGCGCCTGCGCGAACATCTCCGGCGCGACCGGCCAGAGCTACGGTGTCGGCCAGGCCGACCTCGGCATGGCTCTCCGGGTGACCGTTACGGCGACGAACTCGACCGGTTCGACGACTGCCACGTCCGCCGCTTCGACGATCGCGGTGCCCACTGTCGTGACGACCAAGTTCAACGCTGTGCTCCGGACAGGGCAGGAGGTCAGCCGTCCGAAGGGGACATCGACCGCCGCTGCGGGGCACTTCACCGCCAAGCTCACCGGCAACACGCTCAGCTGGACGCTGACTTTCTCCCACCTCACCGGCCGTCCGACGACCGCCCGTCTGAACAAGGGTGTCCGCGGCGCGAATGGGGTCGCGTTCAAGACGCTCTGCGTCCGGTGCGTGTCGTCTCGTCACGGCACGTTGACGCTCACCGCATCCCAGCGCTCCGCGATGCGCGGCGGCGGGACATACGTGAACATCCTGACGACAAGGAACCCGTACGGCGAGATCCGCGGCCAGATCACCCGCGTGAGCTAGCCGGAAGAGCAGTCAGGCCTCGCGCTCGAGCGGCGCCTCCCAACCCGGAGGCGCCTCGGAGGCCGAGGCCTGACTTGTTCCGGTGTCATCGGTCACCGCGCACCCCGCGAGCCCGCCGCGAGCCGGGCGTCGCGTGCACCGGTAATGCACGAAGGCTGCCTGAGAAATGGGAAAGCCCCACCTGAGCGGGACTTTCCTTTAGCAGGCCTGTAAGCCGGATTCTGTCTTGGATGACCATCCCTCTTGGCGGCTACCCGGGCCCTGGGCGGGCGACCTCGTGACGGGCCCTGTTCGCCTTGCACCGGACGGGGTTTAGCGAGCCGTCACGTTGCCGTGACGCTGGTGGGCTCTTACCCCACCGTTTCACCCTTACCTGCGACCTCTCCGGAGATACGTCGCAGGCGGTTTGCTTTCTGTTCCACTTTCCGTCGGCTTTCGCCCCCTGACTTGCGTCAGCGTCCTGCCCTGCGGTGTCCGGACTTTCCTCGAGACCTCGGTTGCCCGAGCTCCCGCGGTCACCCGGCCTGCGAGTCCGATTGTAGCCCTGGGCTCGCGACAAGCGCCTCCTCGGAGGCGAGTTGACTGCCGCACTCCGGGCAGAAGACGGCACCGCCGTGGGCGTGCATGACGAACTCCCCGCAGACGAGGCACTCGAGCGACGCGCCGCGCAGCAGCGCCATCAGCTCCTGGTCGAGCGTGCGGGCGAAGAGTTGCACTACGCTCATAGTTCCCGGAAGACCCCCACGACGCAGCCCGAGGATCTGGACGTAGTCGGCGTAGATCGGCGAGAGCGCCGAGTTCTCGGGCTGGAGGCGGATGCGGCCGTTCTCGCGGTAGAAGCGTCTTCACGGTCGCCTCGTCGGCGGACTCGTCGTCTCCCGCGAGGGCGACCACGATCTCGCCGTTGCGTGCATCCTGCGCGCTGCGAACGATCACGAGGTCGCCGTCGAGGATCCCGGCATCGATCATCGAGTCGCCCTTGACGCGAAGCATGAAGTCGCCCTTCGTCGAGCTGGGCATGGTCAGGTAGTCCTCGACGTTCTGCTCGGCCAGCAACGGCGCGCCGGCCGCGATCTGCCCGACGAGCGGCAGGCGGACGGCGTCGAGCTCGACGACGGTCGCCGGCTCCTCACGCTCGCGCCCGATCAACTCGAGCGCCCGCGGCTTGGTCGGGTCGCGCTTGAGCAGCCCGGCCCGCTCGAGGTTCGCCAGGTGCGCGTGCACGGTCGACGGCGACGCCAGGCCGACCTCCTCACCGATCTCCCGCACGGTCGGCGGGTAGCCGTGCCGGTCGACGTAGGTGACGAGGTAGTTCCAGATCTGCTGTTGCCGGTCGGTGAGCAAGGGACCTCCGAGAAGTCGCTGACGAACGTGTGTTCGCCACCAATGTAGAGACTCCTCCGGACAGAGTCAATGGCCACCCGCGCGAGGAAGGACTACGATGTTGACGGACAGGTGGCTGCAGTAGTTGCTTGAGCTACTCGAAGGCCCGCCGTACGACGGGCCTTCGCGTCCTGGACCCCAGGGGCCGGACTCGAACCGGCATCTCTCCGCTGGACAGGCAGCTGCTCTACCAGGTGAGCTACCCCGGGGTCGTGAGCCGAGGTGTATCGAGAGAGCCTCGCCGAACGCAAGGTGGCAGTTGAGGCCTTCTCCGGTTTGGGCCTGCTTTCGGGAGTCAAGAGTCTCGCCTGCGCGAGCGTCCTCTCCCCCGAGCTGAAATTGCACACCGAGCCGCCGCGAGTGCGGGCTTTGCTCGCACTCGCACACTCACAACGTGTCGGAGAGGGGGGCTCGCGGGGGAGAACCGTAGGTGCTCCCCCGCGAGCTTTCTCCCCTGTGCCACATGCGCTGGAGAGGACTTGAACCTCCACGCCCCTAAGGGCACAAGGCCCTCAACCTTGCGCGTCTACCAATTCCGCCACCAGCGCGTGGGGAGCGGCATTCTAGACGACGCGCCTAGGTGATCGGCGTCAGCTCGCGCTCGAGCGTTGCGCGTTCCGGCTCGAGCCACGGCGGGAGCGAGAGCTCCTGCCCGAGCGTCTCGCGCGATTCGTCCACGAGGAAGCCGGGCTCGCCCGTTGCGAGCTCGAGCAGGTTCCCGTCGGGCATCCGGAAGTAGAACGAGTGGAAGTACTTCTGGGTCGCGGCGGGGGTGGGCCGCAGCCCGATCTCGACCAGGCGCTGGAACCAGGTCAGCTCCTCGGCGTCGTCGGCGACCTGCCAGGCCGTGTGGTGCGCCGTCCCGGCACCGATCAGTGCCGTCTCCTCGCTCGGCTCGCCGAACTGAAGCGGCGCGTCGTCGTCGAACAGGCCCGCGTAGAGCATCGGATTGCCGACGGCGACCACGTCGCGCAGCCCGGGCTTGTGCCTCGGGTAGAGCCGCAGCCGCAGGCCGTCGGGATCCTCGGCCTCGCACTCCTCGATCACCGTCGGCGTGAAGAGACCGATCGACTCGAGCGTGCCACGGCCGGGCCGGCCGGGCTCGGCGCGCGGCCACTCGAAGAACGTGAGCAGCGACCCGGGCGAACCGGTCTCGTCGCCGAAGTAGAGGTGGTAGCTGTGCGGGTCGTCGTAGTTGACCGTCTTCTTGACGAGCCAGAAGCCGAGGCCGTCGCGGTAGTACTCGACGGTTCGCTGCGCGTCAGAGCAGACGCACGTCACGTGGTGGAGGGCGTTCAGCGCCAAGGCGCGAGTCTAAGGAGATGCAGCTAGTTGAGCAGGCGGAAGAGCACGATCGTGTTCGCGAAGAAGAGGATCGCGACGACGATCGTGACGCGTGTGAGGTTCCGCTCGACGATGTGCGTGCCGCCTTGCGAGGCCGGCGTGAAGCCCATCCCACCGAGACCGGCGTCGCGGCCCGAGTGCATCAGGATCAGCGAGACGAGGCCGACCGATAGCAGCACGTGGATGACGGAGAAGACGGCGAGCATCGCGCGGAAAGCGTAGCGCAGTAGCCTTTGAGAATGGATGAAGGCGACGCGCGCGAGCGGATTCAGGCGCTCTTGCTGACGGGCGACAACCGCCTGAAGCACGGCGTCGCGCCGGAGAAGATCCGCGAGAGCTACGAGCAGGCGCTCGAGATCGCGCGCGCGGCGGGGATCGAGGAGCGCGTGCGGCCGCTCGTGGAGATCAGGCTGGCCGACCTGCGGCGGCTCGAAGCAGAATCTGCTCCACCCGCTCCGCCTGAAGCCTGACGTCGTGCGCGCCGGCCGCCGCGCGTGCCGCGTCGTTCGGGCTCGGCATCGCCGCGGCCTCCTCGAGGGCGCGCACCAGCCCGTCCTCGTCGAGTGGATCGACCAGGATGCCGGCTTGCGGCGTGACGAACTCGGGCGGCCCGCCGACCCGGGTGGCGACGACGGTGCGCCCGCAGGCCATCGCCTCGAGGATCGCCTGGCCGAAGGGCTCGACGAGCGACGGGGCGCAGAGCACGTCGGCTGCGGCGAGCCACGCCGCAACCTCGTCGTGGGGAACCGGCCCGGCCACGGTCACGTTCGCGCGGCCTGCGAGCGCCGGACGTAGCGGTCCGTCGCCGAGAAACGTCAAGCTCCCGCGCCCCACCCGGGCGAACGCATCGGCGAGCCGGACGACGTTCTTCCGTTCCGTCAGGCTCCCGACGCACAGGAACGCGGGCCGCTCACCCGCAAGTAACACTGTGTTACTTGCGCTCGGCTTGAAGCGGTCGAGGTCGACGCCCGAGTCGACGACCTCGGTCTTGCCGCGCGCGTCTGGGAGCTTCGCTTCCAGCTCGCGGCGGAGGTAGTCGGAGACCGCGATCACCGTCGTCGCGCGGCGGACGACGCGGCGGGTCAGCCCGGCGATTCCCCGGCGCGTCCCGACGTTCGCCACGTCTTGCCCGTGCGCCGTGACGACGAGCGGCTCGGGACGGCGCGCCGCGATCAAGCCGGCCGGGACGAGGAAGTGCGCCCAGACGACGTCCACCGGAGGCGCGGCGGCGACCTTCCGGCGCAGCTCGAGGAAGCGGCGCTTCCCGCCGCCCCGCCGGTCGAGCACGGCAAGCTCGATCTGATGCCCGCGATCGCGGAGCGCCTGCTCCAGCTGGGCGACGAACGAGCCGAAGTCCGGATCCGCCGCGCCCGGGTACATCTGCGAGACGAGCAGGATCCGCACTAGGTCGCGTAGCCGCGGTCGTACATCCCCCACTCCTCACGCAGGACGCCGCAGATCTCGCCGACGGTGCAGCGGGCAACCAGCGCGTCACGCAGCGACGGGAGCAGGTTGTCGGTTCCGCGCGAGACCTCCCGGACGCGTGCGAGCGCCGCCTCGGCCGCCGCACCGTCCCGCGTCGCGCGCACGGTGCGCGTCCGCTCGACCTGCTCACGCTCGGACTCCGGGTCGATCCGGTGGAGCTCGATCCTCCGCTCGGTTTCCTCTTCGGCGAACGCGTTCACCCCGACGATCGGGCGGCGGCCGGCCTCGACCGCGCTCGTCCACGCGAACGCCGCAGCCTCGATCTGGGCCTGGATGAAGCCGGCCTCGACCGCGACGACCGCGCCGCCGAGCTCGTCGATCCGGTCGATCAGCTCGACCGCCCGGGCCTCGAGCTCGTCGGTGAGCGCCTCGATGTAGTACGAGCCGCCGAGCGGATCGGCGGTGTCCGTCGCGCCGGCCTCGGCGGCGAGGATCTGCTGCGTGCGCAGCGCGACCTTCGCCGCGGCCTCGGACGGCAGCGCCAGCGCCTCGTCGAAGGAGTTCGTGTGCAGCGACTGCGCGCCTCCGCACGCCGCCGCGAGCGCCTGGATCGCGACGCGGACGATGTTGTTCTCCGGCTGCTGCGCGGTGAGCGTCGAACCGCCGGTCTGGGCGTGGAAGCGCAGCGCCAGCGCCTTCGGGTTCGTCGACGCCGAAGCGCTCGCTCATCACCCGCGCCCAGAGCCGCCGGGCCGCGCGGAACTTCGCCACTTCCTGGAAGAAGTCGTTGTGCGCGTTGAAGAAGAAGGAGAGGCGTGCTGCGAACTCGTCGGGCGACAGCCCCGCCGCCACGGCCGCATCGCAGTACGCGATCCCGTTCGCGAGCGTGAACGCGAGCTCCTGGACCGCGGTCGAGCCGGCCTCGCGGATGTGGTATCCCGAGATCGAGATCGTGTTCCAGCGAGGGAGCCGCTCGGCGCAGTAGGCGAACAGATCGGTGGTCAGCCGCATCGAGGGCCGCGGCGGGAAGATGTAGTTCCCGCGGGCGATGTACTCCTTCAGGATGTCGTTCTGGACGGTGCCGCGCAGGGCGGCCGGATCGACTCCCTGCGCCTCGGCGACCAGTTCGTAGAGCAGCAGCAACAAGGCCGCCGGCGCGTTGATCGTCATCGACGTCGAGACCCCGTCGAGCGGGATCCCGTCGAAGAGCACCTCCATGTCGGCGAGCGAGTCGATCGCCACGCCGGTGCGGCCCACCTCGCCTTCGGCGCGCGGGTCGTCGGAGTCGTAGCCGAGCTGCGTCGGCAGGTCGAACGCCACCGAAAGCCCGGTCTGGCCGTGCTCGAGCAGGTAGCGGAAGCGCGCGTTCGTCTCCCGCGCGGAGGCAAACCCCGCGTACTGGCGGATCGTCCAGGGCCGGCCGCGGTACATGTCCTTGTACGGGCCGCGCGTAAACGGCGCGGTACCCGGCTCCTCGAGCTCGCGCGGCGCATCCTCGGCCGTGTAGACCGGCTTGATCTCGATTCCGGAGTCGGTCTCGCGCCGATCGACGGTGGCCACGGAAGTAGGCTACTCCGGTGCGCGTGACGGTGAGACTGTTCGCGGGCCTGCGCGAGCAGGCCGGCTGGTCGCGCCGGGAGCTCGAGGCGACGCGGGTCGCAGACCTGTGGGCCCAGCTCGGCCTCGGCGCCGAGCCGCACGGTCTGCTCTATGCCGTCAACCGGGAGTACGCGACCGCCGAGCAGGAGCTCGCCGACGGTGACGAAGTGGCGCTGATTCCGCCGGTGTCGGGCGGCGCCTTCATCGTCACCGAGGAGCCGCTCTCGCTCGAACGCGTCGTCGCAGAGGTTCGCGACGACGGAGCCGGGGCGATCGCCACGTTCATCGGAGCCCCGCGAAACCACTCGCGCGGCCGGAGCGTCCTCTACCTGGACTACGAGGCCTACGAGGGGATGGCAGAAGAGATGATGGAGCGCCTCGCCGCCGATCTGACCGCTCGCTACGAGCTGAAGGCCGTCGCGATCCACCACCGCGTCGGCCGAGTCGAGATCGGCGAGGCATCGGTCGTGATCGCCGTCAGCGCCCCACATCGAAAGGACGCGCTGGCGGCCTGCCAGGAGGCGATCGAGATCCTGAAGACCGAGGTGCCGCTCTGGAAGAAGGAGGTCTACGAGGGCGGCGGCGAGTGGATCGGCCGCGGCTCGTAGGAGAGCAGCGCTACAACTCCTTCAGTGGAGCCGCTCGCCGACCGCGACTACGAGCCGATTCACCCGCAAGGGATGAACTGGCACGGGTTCGTGCGCAAGGTCACGACGCCGTTCGTCTTCCTGCTCGGCCTGCTCGCCAAGCTCGGGTCGCTGGCGAAGTTCGCCGCGATCTTCGTCGCCTTCGGCGGCTACACGCTGATCTGGGGCTGGCGTTTCGCGCTCGGCGTGGTCGTGCTGATCTTCCTGCACGAGATGGGGCACTTCCTCGAGGCGAAGCGGGAAGGGCTCGATCCCTCCTGGCCGGTCTTCGTGCCGTTCCTCGGCGCGTACGTCAAGTACACCCGGGGGAACCCCTGGCAAACGGCGCGCGTCGCGATCGCGGGGCCGCTGCTCGGCGGGATCGCCGCACTCGGCTGCTACCTGATCGCCCGTTCGGACGGCTCGAATCTGCTGCTCGCGCTCGCGTACTTCGGCTTCTTCCTCAACCTGATCAACCTGCTGCCGTTCGCCATCCTCGACGGCGCCGCGGTCTGGCGCTCGACGCGCTTCCTCTGGCTCGGCGGCGGCCGCAGCAGGGCGGTCGTCTCCAGCGGGCTCTATGCCGGCACGGCGATCTTCCTCGCGATCGGGGCCTACGCCGCGTACCTGCCGCAGCACCGCCTCTAGCTCTCGGGTAGACCTCGGCCATGCCAAGAGCCCTCGCAGCCGCAGTCACGCCTCTGCGCGACGGCGGCAGGAGTCTCGACGACGACGCCTTCGCGCCGTACCTCGAGTTTCTGCACGCGGGCGGCCTCGACGGGATCCTCGCGCTCGGCACGACCGGCGAGGGGATCCTGCTCGACCCCGGCGAGCGCAAGCGCGCGCTCGAGCTCTTCCTTGCCGGCCCGTTGCCGGTGATCGCGCACTGCGGGGCGCAGTCGACCGCCGAGACGGTCGAGCTGGCCGCACACGCTGCAGCGTCGGGGGTGATCGGCGTCGCAGTGATCGCGCCGCCCTACTTCATCCTGGATGACCTGGCGCTTCTCGATCACTTCGTCGCCGCCGCCCGCGCCTGCGCGCCGATCCCGTTCTACGTCTACGAGTTCGCCGGCGCCTCCGGCTACGCCGTCCCGATTGCAGTGATCGAGCGGCTGCGCGAGCTCGTCCCCAATCTCGTCGGGCTGAAGGTCTCCGACTCGCCGTTCGAGCGGGTCGAGCCGTATCTGCTGGACGGGCTCGACGTCTTCATCGGCGCCGAGTCGTTGCTCGGCCAGGGGCTTGCCGCCGGTGCGGCCGGCGCTGTCTCCGGCCTCGCCTCGACGTTCCCCGAGGTCGTCGTCGACGCGGTTCGAACCGGCGACTCGACGGCCGCAGGGGAGCTACGGGCCGCGGTCGACCGCTTCCCCCGGCACTCGGCGCTGAAGGCGCTGCTCGCGCTGCGCGGTGTCCCGATCCGCGAGGATGTGCGCGCGCCGCTTCGCGGCTTGACCGACGCCGAGCGAGCTCGGCTAGCCGAGCTCGTCTAGCGCCTGGCGCGCGCGGTCGTGCACGTCGCGGCGGCGAGAGTCGAGGTCGCTCGGCTCGGCGGCGGAGGGCTCCTCGACGACAGGCTCCCTGGCGACAGGCTCCTCGGCAGCCGCCCGCGACGCCGCGAGCTTCGCGCGCAGCTCCTCGGCGAGCGAGTCGGTGTCGGCCGGTGCGAGCTCCGGGACGGTGCGCCGGCGGCGGCGCAGCAGCGCCCCAAACCCCAGCCCACCGATGAACACAGCCGCGAAGCGCTTCACGGAACCGATGCTACACTCGACTCTCTTCTCGCCACACCCGTCGCGCCGTCACCCGATGCGGCGTCCATGAGGTGGGGCCGATTCAGTCCATGAGAAGGACAGAAGGAGGTGTCGGGACGTGAACGACTACGAAGTCTTGCTCATGCTCGACCCCGAGCTCCCGGAAGAGCGCGGGAACGAGATCGTCGCGCGCATCCGCGAGCAGGCCGAGGCCGACGGCGGCAGCTGGGACGCCCACGAGCCGTGGGGCCGGCGGCGCCTCGCCTACGAGATCGACCACAAGGCCGAAGGCGTCTACCACCTGCTTCTCTTCACGACGGCGCCGACCGCGCTCGAGGAGATCACACGCGTGCTGAAGATCACCGACGGCGTCATGCGCCACCTCGCCGTGCGTCGCGTGAAGGGCGGCAGCCTCAAAGCACCGGCACCGATCGCCGCTCTGTCGACACCGGCGGAGGCTGCGCCAAGCGCACCAGCGGCCGTCGAGCCCCCTGAGGCGGTCGAGCCCGCCGAGCCCGAGCCCGCCGGCGAAGTCGAAGCCGTGTCCGAACCGGCCGATGACGCCGACGCGGCGGCGGAGTAGCCTGGGATCTCCACACGGAGAGAGGAGCATCGAGACATGGCAAACATCAACCGCGTCGTACTCGTCGGAAATCTGACGCGCGACCCCGAGCTACGGCACACGCCGAGCGGGATGGCCGTCTGCAGCCTGCGGATCGCCGTCAACACGCGTCGCAAGGACGGCGCGACCGGCGAGTGGACCGAGAAGCCGAACTACTTCGACATCACCGTCTGGGGCAACCAGGGCGAGAGCTGCGCGCAGTACCTCGCCAAGGGCCGCCCCGTTGCCATCGACGGCAGGCTCGAGTGGCGCGAGTGGGAGGCGCAGGACGGCTCCAAGCGCCAGGCGGTCGAGGTGATCGCCGACTCGGTGCAATTCCTCGGCGGCCGCGGCGACGCGGGTGAGGCCGGCGGCGGCGGCAACGAATTCGTTCCTGCCGGAGCAGGAGGGTCGGACGCCGACTTCGGCGGCGGCTCCGACGACGACATTCCGTTCTAGGGGGATACGTGGCACAGAAGACTGAACAGCGAGGCAGGAAGCGTCTGGCACCGGCAACCGGCGGGCGACGCAAGTCCTGTTTCTTCTGCAAGAGCAAGGTCGACGAGATCGACTACAAGAACATCGGCGAGCTTCGCCGCTACATCTCCGAGAAGGGCAAGATCCGCTCGCGCCGGATCAGCGGCGCCTGCCGGCGCCACCAGCGCCAGGTCGCCGTCGCGGTCAAGCGGGCGCGTGAGATGGCGCTGCTGCCCTACGTGTCCGAGGGTCGCGAGGAGCGCGAAGGCGGCGGGCGCGGCGGGCGCGACCGCGGCGACAGGGATAGAGACAGATAGCCATGGAAGTCGTTCTCCGTCAGGACGTCGATTCGCTCGGCCTGCGTGGCGAGGTCGTGAACGTGGCGCGCGGGTATGCGCGCAACTTCCTGCTCCCGCGCGGCCTTGCCGAGCTGGCAACGCCTGCGCTCCAGAAGGAGCTCGCCAAGCGCGATGCGATTCGTGCCCGTAGCGAGGCGAAGACCGTCGACGAGGCGCGGGCGATCGCCGCGCGGATCGAGGGCAAGGAGCTCCGGTTCGACGTCAACGCGGGTCCGACCGGCTCGCTCTTCGGCTCGGTCACCGCGACCGACGTCGCCGACCGGCTCTGGGCCGAGCAGAAGCTCCGCGTCGATCGGCGGAAGCTGAAGCTCGACACGATCAAGCGGGTCGGGCGCTACACGGTGCCGCTCGAGCTCTTCGCCGGCGTGACGGTCGAGCTGCAGCTCGTCGTCGCGCCCGAGGGCCAGGAGCTGCCCTCCGAGGAACAGCTGGCGGCTGCGGCAGAGGCTGAAGCGGCTGCCGCAGCGGCGCAGGCGCGGGCGGCAGCGGCCGAGCACGAGGTCGCGGTGGCCGCCGAGGCGCAGGCGATCGTCATCGAAGAAACGGCGCCGGAGCTCGACGAGGAACCGACCGACGAGCCCGCCGCCCAGCTCGACGAGCTCGCAGAAGACGCGTAGCCGTTATCCGTAGCGGGCCACCGCGCTCGCCACGAACTATCCCCAGGGTCTCCGGGACGACCGAGCCGCGCCGCAGCGTGCGGCCGGGCCGGTTTTCCACAGGGCTGTGGGTAAACCGTTCACGTCTTTTCCACATTCCGTTCCGTGGGTGTGGATATCCAGGCGCAGTTTCCGCTCCGAGCGACATTTTCGTCCACCGAAACGTCCGCTCGATGTGCGAACATACGTTCTGACATGCCTGCAAATCTTGCCCTTCTCCAGCACTCGAGGCGCGCTATCCACAGCGTTGCGGCGAGCCCTTCGACCGAGTTCACTACGCCCTGATGGCCGAGTCCGCCCAGGCGTTTGCGTCTGCCCCGCTACCCCCGCAGAACCTCGATGCCGAGGAGTCCGTTCTGGGCGCGATGATGCTCTCGGCGCCGGCGATCGAGGCGGTCAGCGAGATCATGGACGGCGGCGACTTCTACCGTGAGTCGCACTCGAAGATCTACCGCGCGATCCTCGACCTCTATCAACATGGCCAGCCCGTGGATGCGATCACCGTCGCCGACAAGCTCGACGAGCTCGGGCAGCTGGAAGAGGTGGGAGGGAAGGAGCGGATCCACGAGCTGGCCGCGCTCGTACCCGCGACGTCGAACGCGCGCCACTACGCGAAGATCGTCAGCGAGATGGGAACGCTCCGCGGGCTGACGCTCGTGGGGGAGCAGATCCAGCGGCTCGGCTGGGACCGGCCGGGCGAGACGCCCGAGCTCGTCGATCGCGCCGAGCAGATGGTGTTCGACCTCGCCCAGCACCGGATCCGCGGCAGCTTCGACCACATCGAGACCGTGGTCCGCGAAAGCTTCGAGCAGATCACGAGGATGTACGAGTCGGGCGGCGAGATGACCGGCACGCCGACCGGCTTCCGCGACATCGACTCGATGACGTCGGGCCTCCAGCCGGGGAACCTGATCATCGTCGCGGGCCGCCCGAGCATGGGGAAGTCGGCGTTCGCGATCGGCATGGCCGCGAACCTGGCGATGCACCACGGGATCCCGGTCGCGGTGTTCACGCTCGAGATGTCGAAGCTCGAGGTCGCCCAGCGGCTGATGTGCGCCGAGGGCCGTGTCGAGCTGCAGCGGCTCCGCACCGGGCGGCTGAGCGCCGAGGATTGGCCGCGGCTCGTCAAGGCCTGCGACTCGCTCACGAAGGCGCCGATCTACGTCGACGACACGCGGCTGACGACGATGCTCGAGATCCGCTCGAAGGCACGCCGGCTGAAGGCACGCGAGCCGAAGCTTGGCTTGATCGTCATCGACTACCTCCAGCTGATGAGCTCCGGCTCGAACACCGAGAACCGGGTGCAAGAGGTGTCCCAGATCTCGCGCTCCTTGAAGGTGATCGCCGGCGACCTCGAGGTGCCGGTTGTTGCGCTCTCGCAGCTCTCTCGCGCGGTCGAGTCCCGCACCGACAAGCGGCCGCTCCTCTCCGACCTGCGCGAGTCGGGCTCGATCGAGCAGGACGCCGACCTCGTGATGTTCCTCTACCGCGACGAGTACTACAACGAGGGCTCCGAGGACCAGGGGCTCGCCGAAGTGATCCTGGCCAAGCACCGCAACGGGCCGGTCGGAACCGAGAAGCTGGCGTTTCTGAAGCGCTACGCGAAGTTCTCGGACCTGGCGCCGCGCCACGACGCAAAGGCAGCTGCGGCATGAGTCGCGAGAACGTTGTCTGGCTCTCCGCGAGCGCGACGACGTTCTCCTGTCTGTGCGAGCTGTGCCTCGATGCGGCCGAGGCTGCCGACACGTCGTTCCTCGAGGCTGTGCGGGGCGCGAGCGTGCGCGGCGCGCTGGCCGCGGATGCAGACGTGATGTTCGTGCGCTGCGCAGCCGGGCACCAGGTCGTGCTCCGCCGGCTCGCACGCCCTCCGAAGCTCGCGCGCTCCGACTCGCGGCAACTCCAACTCGCATGAGGAGCACGTGACCGCGTTGATCGATCGCCAACACGTCTGGGTCGGCCCCGAAGCAACGAGCTTCGAGGCGCCGTGCGAGGCGTGTCTGTCACGACGCGACGACAGGTGGTCGCTGGCAGTGAGCGCGGCGGTGGTCGAGGGGACGCTGAGGCGCGAGGCCGATGTCGGCTTCACCACCTGCCCCCGCGGCCACCGGATCGTCGTGCGGCGGGTTCGGTTGAAGCTCGTCCGCATGCACTGAGCACGGCGCAGCCCACCGACCAGCCGGCCCGACCTCGGGCCGAACCGGGCTCGTCGCTCTGTGGAGAAGAAGTTCCAGAATTGTCACAGCGCGAGCCCGGATATGCCGGCCCCGTCTGGCTAGCATCGATCGTGAGGGCGGCGGGACCGGCTCCCCACCCAGGGTGGGGGTCCGGACGTGGATCGGCGTTCTTCGCACTGAGCTGCCTCGAGAGCGCTCAGCCTCCCAGGGGCCTGGATGGAACCGACGTGCTAAGGAACAGCGTCAGAAGAGCCAGGGAACGAAACGGCGGCGTGTTTGCCCGCGGTAGCCGGCGTACTCCGGATAGCGCTCCGCGAGCCACAGCTCCTCCCGCCGCGACTTCAGGTCGAGGAGCACAGCGAGCAGAGCCCAGGGAACGAGGCCGAGCGGCGCCTCTGCAAGTGACCACCCGAGAAAGAGCAGGATCACGCCACCGTAGATCGGGTGGCGTACGCGGCTGAAGATCCCTCCCTGGCGAAACTCAGCCCGAGCGTGCGGCCGCGGCAGCGGCGTCAACGACCTCCCGAGAGAGGCCACTCCGAGCAGGAAGAGGCTCGCACCCCCAGCCGAGACGATCAGGCCGGCGACGTCGAGAGGCGTCGTGGCGGAATCGGGCCACGAGACGCCGAGAAAGCCACAGCCGATGGTCGCTGCGCCGAGGATGACCTGCAGCACGACCCAGCCCTCTCCGCGCGCACCGAGCTCGGGTATCCGTGACGGACGGGCCACCTCCACGGACTGTAGTGGGCATCTGCCGCGCTGTCCTCCACAGTCAGGCACACTGCATCACGTGCCAGCGACCGTCGTCGTCGGCGCGCAGTGGGGCGACGAAGGCAAGGGCAAGATCGTCGACCTGCTCGCGCAGCGCTCTCATATGGTCTGCCGCTACCAAGGCGGGCCGAACGCCGGGCACACAATCGTCGTCGGCGACGAGACATTCAAGATCCGCGCTTGCCCGAGCGGCGTCATCTCGGGCAAGGTCTCGGTGATCGGTGCGGGCTGCGTCGTCGACCCGGAAGTGCTGATCGCCGAGCTCGACGGTCTCGACGCACGCGGCATCGACACATCGGTAGTTGTCGTATCGGGCAACGCTCATCTGATCATGCCCTGGCACATCGCGATCGACCAGGCCTCCGAGCGGCGGCTCGGCAAGCTCCAGATCGGGACGACGCGGCGGGGGATCGGCCCTGCCTATGCCGACAAGGCTTCGCGGATCGGGATCCGCGTCCAGGATGTGCTCGACCCGAAGATCCTGCGCCAGAAGATCGAGGTCGCCCTCGCCGAGAAGAACGTCTGGCTCGAGCGCGTCTACGAGGTGGACGGGTTCGACCTCGAGGAGGTCGCAACGCGGTATGAGGGCTACGCACAACGGCTGCGGCCGATCGTGGGCGACACATCGCTGCTCGTCGACGAGGCACTTCGCGAAGGGAAAGAGGTGCTGTTCGAGGGAGCCCAGGCCACGCTGCTCGACCTCGACCACGGCACGTATCCGTTCGTCACCTCGTCGAACCCGATCGCTTCGGGCGCAGCAACCGGAATCGGGATCGGGCCGACGAGGATCGACCGGGTGCTCGGGGTCACGAAGGCGTACGTCACGCGGGTCGGCGAGGGCCCATTCCCTTCGGAGATCGACGGGCCGGACCAGGAGCGTCTCCGTGAGCTTGGCGGCGAGTTCGGCACTGTCACCGGACGGGAGCGGCGCTGCGGCTGGCTCGACCTGGTCGCGCTGCGCTATGCCGTACGCCTGAACGGGATCACGTCGCTCGCGCTGACGAAGCTCGACGTCCTCTCGGCGTTCGCGGAGCTGCCCGTCTGCGTTCGCTATGCGCTCCGCGACGGCACCGAGACGCCTCATTTCCCCGCGCACCAGAGCGATTTCCATCACGCCCGCCCGGTGTGGGACGTGTTGCCCGGCTGGCACACGTCGCTCGACGGAGTCGAGACGCGGGCTGACCTGCCCGAGGCGGCGCTGCGCTACGTCGAGTTCGTGGAGCGGAGCCTCGAGGTGCCGGTCGAGCTGGTCGGCGTCGGCGCTGCGCGTCAGCGCGTGCTCGTCTAGACCCGGCCGAGCGCGGCGACAAGTCGCCGATCCATCAACTTCACGAGCAGCGTCGATCCTGGCAGCGGAGCGTCTGGATCGAGCGTGATCAGCGAGCCATATGCTCGACCGCGGACGAAGTTGATCACGTCGATGTAGAACGTGATCCCGTTGACCTGCTCCGCGAAATCGTAGGCGGCCGCGTGATCGCCGAGCGCCGGTGGGGGCACCTGCCGTGCGAAGACGAGCTTCGCCGACGCTCCACTCGCCGATCTCAACGCCTCGCCCTCACACGTGACGATGCCGGGCCGCGTGTCGACACCGAAGTCGCCCAGGGCCTGCTTCTGGTTCGGAAAGAGCTGGATCGTCGAGGTGATCGCCGCGGCGCCCTGGGTGAAATCGGCCTCGGCGTCTCCGGTGATCGTGTACGCCGAGAAGTTCTTGTTGCAGTCCGGGGGCGAGTTGTCCGGCTTGGCCGAGCCGCCCTTCCAGCCCGGCGTCAGGTCACTCAACCGGAGGGTCGCCGACTTGGCGGCCTTCGTGTCCGCGGCGACCGGGGCGAGCTTCTGGACACGCGGGCTGGAGCTCGCGCTCGCAGAGCCCGTCAGAACCAGACTTGCGCAGAGTGCCGGGACCAGCAAAGCATGCTTCACCTTGCGAGCTTAGCTCCGTACTACCCGAAGTAGACTCGGCGCGTGAAGGTCCTCATCGTCGGCTCCGGCGCCCGCGAGCACGCACTCGCCTGGCGAATCGCGCAGAGCCCCGCACTGACAGAGCTGCACGCCGCGCCCGGGAATCCGGGCATCGCGAGCCTCGGCACCTGCCATCCGGTGCGCGCTCTCGACGGTGAAGGCTTGCTCGATCTCTGCCGGGCGCTCGGCATCGAACTGGTCGTGATCGGGCCCGAGGCGCCACTCGTCGCAGGCGTCGCCGACATGCTCAGGATCGCCGGGATCGCCGTGTTCGGCCCCGGCGCCGAGGCGGCGCGGATCGAGGGGTCGAAGGGGTTCGCCAAGGACGTGATGAACGCCTCTGGTGTGCCGACGGCGCGCGCGCTCGCGATCGCGCAAGCGCCTTGCGTCGTGAAGGCCGACGGGCTCGCCGCGGGAAAGGGCGTCTTCGTCTGCCACACGGCCGATGAGCTCGAAGCGGGGTTGCTGGAGGCGAGCGCGCTCGGCAACGGGATCGTGATCGAGGAACTGCTCGAGGGCGAGGAGGTCTCGCTCTTCGCACTCTCTGACGGTCACAACGTGATTCCGCTCGCCGCGGCTCAGGACTTCAAGCGGATCGGCGACGGCGACGTCGGCCCGAACACGGGCGGCATGGGCGCCTACTCTCCCGTGCCCTGGCTCGGCGACGCCGAGGCGCTCGTCGACGAGACCTGCCGGCCGGTGATCGCAGAGCTCGCCCGGCGCGGGACGCCATTTCTCGGCTGCCTGTTCGCCGGGCTGATGATGACCGCGGACGGGCCGCGCGTGCTCGAGTACAACGCGCGCTTCGGCGATCCCGAGACGCAGGTGCTGATGCCGCGGCTCGTCGGGGATCTGCTCGAAGCGCTCGCGGCCGCCGCGCACGGAGACGCGGCGGGGATCTCCCTCGGCTCCGGAGCCGACGCGGCGGTGACGGTGGTGCTCGCCGGCCCGGAATATCCCGCCCGCAGCGACTATGCCGGGGCCGCGATCGACGGCCTCGAAGCCGCGGAGCAAACTGGTGCGCTCGTCTTCCACGGCGGGACCGCGCTCCGGGACGGTCGCCTGGTCACGAACGGCGGGCGGATCCTCTCGGTGACGGGAGTGGCGCCAACCGTCTCGGCAGCTCGCGATCGTGCATACGCTGCCGTCGAGCACGTGACCTTCGCAGGCGTTCAATATCGACGGGACATCGCGACGGTGGCGGCCGGTGGCTGAGCAAACACAGCCCGGGCCGCTCGTCGGGATCCTGGTGGGCTCGGAGTCCGACCGCGCACGCATGCAGCCTGCGTTCGACGAGCTGGACGCGCGCGGCATCTCGTGGGAGTTCGAGGTTCGCTCGGCCCACCGCAATCCCGACGCCGTCTCCGAGTACGCGCGCGGCGCTGCGGGTCGCGGGCTGCGCGTGCTGATCTGCGGCGCGGGACTCGCGGCCGCCCTGCCGGGCGTCGTCGCGGCTCAGACCGAGCTGCCCGTGATCGGCGTGCCGCTGCGCTCGTCGATGAGCGTGCTCGACGGGCTCGACGCATTGCTCTCGATCGTGCAGATGCCGCCCGGGGTTCCCGTCGCGACCGTCGGCGTCGACAACGCGAAGAACGCTGCTGCGCTCGCGGCGCGGATCCTCGCTCTGCTCTGACGCTCCGGTCTGGCCTCCAGACTCCCGGCCTCTAGACTAGGGAGCGTGATCGCCCGCTACTCCCGGCCCGAGATGAACCGCATCTGGTCGGACGAGGGCAAGCTTGCAGGCTGGCTCGAGGTCGAGCTCGCAGCACTCGCCGGGTGGGCCGAAATTGGCGTAATTCCTCGCGAAGACGTCGCTGCAATCAGGGGAAAAGCAGTTCCGCCGACCGCGGAACGCGTCGCCGAGATCGAGCTGACGACCGACCACGACCTCGCCGCCTTCGTCGACGCCGTCTCGGAGCAGCTCGGGCCGGAGGGGCGCTGGGTGCACTACGGGCTCACCTCGTCCGACGTCGTCGACACCGCGCTCGCGCTCCAGATGCAGGACGCCGGCAAGCTGATCCTCGCCGGGATCGACCGGGCGCTGGCGGCCGTCATCGCGCGCGCGGAGGAGCATCGCCACACGATCTGCATCGGCCGCTCGCACGGGATCCACGCCGAGCCGACGACGTTCGGCTGGAAGCTCGCGGGCTGGGCGTTCGAGCTCGCTCGTGGCCGAGAGCGTGTTGCGCGGGCACTCGAGACGAACCGTGTCGGGCAGCTCTCGGGGACGGTGGGAACGTATGCGGCCGTCGAGCCGGAGGTGGAGCGGATCGCCTGCGAGCGGCTCGGGCTCGAACCGGACCCGCTCTCGACACAGGTGATCTCACGCGACCGGCACGCCGAGTTGCTCTCGGCGCTGGCGATCGTCGCAACGTCCCTCGACCGCTTCGCGATCGAGATCCGCCACCTGGCGCGAACCGAGGTGCGCGAGGTCGAAGAGCCGTTCACGCAGGGCATGAAGGGCTCCTCGGCGATGCCGCACAAGCGCAATCCGAAGGTTGCCGAGCGGATCTCGGGGCTCGCACGTGTGGTTCGGGCAGCGGCGACCGTCGGGCTCGAGAACATGCCGCTCTGGCACGAGCGCGACATCTCGCATTCCTCGGCCGAGCGCGTCGTGATCCCGGATGCCTTCCTGGCCCTCGACTACATCCTCGACCGATTCGTCTGGGTCGTCGACGGCTTGGTCGTGTATCCCGAGCGCATGTTGCGGAACCTCGAGTCCTCGCACGGGCTCGTCTTCTCGCATCGATTGCTGCTCGCGCTCGTCGAGAGCGGGCTCGATCGTGGCGAGGCGTACCGGCTCGTCCAGCGCAACGCGATGCAGGCCTGGGACGAGGAGCGCGACTTCCGCGAGCTCGTCCGCTCGGACGCGGACATCTCGTCGCGCCTCGACGATGCCGCGCTCGCCGGCGTGTTCGATCTCAGTGCGACCGTGCAACACGTCGGTGTCGTGTTCGAGCGGCTTCGCGCTCTCACCCACCACGAGGAGCCACCCCATGTCTGAATCAGCCACCCATCTCGGCAGCGGCAAGGTCCGCGAGCTCTACGCGCTCGACGATTCGCGCCTGCTGCTTGTCGCGAGCGATCGCATCTCGACGTTCGACGTGGTGCTGCCGACCGAGATCCCGGACAAGGGCCGCGTGCTCACGGGGCTGTCGGGCTTCTGGTTCGCACGGACAAAGGAGATCGCACCGAACCACCTGCTCGCGCTGCGCGACGACGGGCGCTCGACCGAGTGCCGCCGTCTCGAGATGCTGCCGATCGAATGCGTCGTGCGCGGCTACCTCTCCGGCTCGGGCTGGAAGGACTACCTCGCCACGGGGGCCGTGTGCGGGCACCAGCTACCGCCGGGACTGGTCGAGTCGCAGAAGCTGCCGGAGCCGATCTTCACACCCGCGACCAAGGCGCAGACCGGCCACGACGAGAACATCGATCGCGCGGGCGGCATCGCCCTCGTCGGCGAGCAGGAGTTCAACGAGGCCGAGCGCCTCTCACTCGAGCTGTATCGGTTCGTGTCGGAGTACGCCGCGCAGCGCGGGATCATCCTCGCGGACACGAAGCTCGAGTTCGGGCTCGACGGGCAAGGGCGGCTCGTCCTCGGAGACGAGGCGTTCACACCGGACTCCTCACGGTTCTGGCCCGCCGACGAGTACGCGGCCGGCGGGCCGCAGCCGTCGTTCGACAAGCAGTTCGTGCGTGACTACTGCGAGTCGCTCGGCTGGGACAAGACGTATCCGGGACCCGAGCTCCCGACACAGGTAGTGGCGGGGACACGGGCGCGCTACATCGAAGCGTTCGAGCGTCTGACCGAGATCCCGTTCGCGGACTACGACACCGACCCGGGGATCGTGCTCTCGTGAGGGCGACCGTGCTCGTCCGACCGAAAGCCGGGATCCTCGATCCGCAAGGCCAGGCGGTCGAGAGCTCGCTCCGGCATCTCGGCTTCGCTGTCGGCGCTGCACACGTCGGCCGCGTGGTCGAGCTCGAGATCGACACCAACGACGCCGCCGAAGCCCGTAGCGAGATCGAGCGGATGTGCGAGCAGCTGCTCGCAAACCCGCTGATCGAGAGCTACGAGATCGAGCTCCACGTATCCTCGTGACGGATACCCCACGCCAGCCGCGAATCGCCGTGGTCGTCTTTCCCGGCTCGAATGACGACCGCGACGCACAGCTCGCGCTCGAACGGCTCGGAGCCGACGCCGTGCCCGTCTGGCATACCGAGAGCGAGCTTCCCGGCGAGACGGCAGGAGTCGTGCTCCCCGGCGGGTTCTCCTTCGGCGACTACCTGCGTGCCGGCGCAATCGCGCGGTTCTCACCGATCATGCGCGCGGTGGAACGCTTCGCCGGCGACGGCGGGCTCGTGCTCGGAATCTGCAATGGCTTTCAGATCCTGACCGAGGCGCGACTGCTCCCAGGCGTCCTTCGCGCCAACGCGTCGCTCGACTTCGTCTGCCGTGACGTGGCGCTCCGGGTGGAGAGCGCGGGCACACCGTTCACCTCACGCTGCGACGAAGGCCAGACCTTGACCATCCCCGTCAAGCACGGCGAAGGATGCTGGTTCGGCGACGCCGACCTGCTGGCAGAGCTCGAAGCGAGCAACCAGATCGCCCTTCGTTACCTGCCCGGCGAGAACCCGAACGGCGCGGTCGCCGACGTAGCCGGCGTCTCGAACACCGACGGCAACGTCTTCGGCCTGATGCCGCATCCCGAGCACGCCGTCGACCCGCTGCTCGGATCCACCGACGGAGCGCTCATCCTCGGCTCGCTGGTCGATGCTGCTCGGTTGTCGGCCGCAGCGCTCGTCTAGGCGCCGTTCCCCGGATACCCGAGCGCGCGGGCAAGCGCCGGGTGCTTGTCGAGTGCCGCCCGCAACCGCTCGAGGTCACGCTCGCGCAGGGTGACCGGACCGCGCCGGGCAACGCCGCCGGTCGAGTACGCGAAACGGACGAGCGTTTCGCCGCGCTTCCCTTCGAGCAGTTGGAACACGGACGCGAACCGCTTCTCGCCGGCTCGCTGTGGCACCTTCACCTCTTCGAGAACCGTCGCCGGGCCCCACGGGGTCGCTGATTTCGTAGCCATGCCTCGACCGTAGCGCGGAAGGTGTCACAGGTGGTGAACGTCTCTGTGACGAAAGTGGAACTTCCACGCGCCGCAAAGTCGAGCGGCGATCTCGCCAACGACGGCTCGGCGCTGAGCTCGACCAGGACGGGCGCCGGCTACGCGCCGGCACGATCACAAGCTGGACCGCACACCGCCCGGATTGCGACGCTACGAGGGAGCGTGTTCGATGATCTCGACGCGGTAGTTGTCGGGATCCCGGACGAAGCAGAGCCGCGAACCGCCTTCGCGGACACGGTACGGCGGCTTCTCGGGCTCGATGCCCTGAGCGGCAAGTCGCTCGAGCGTCTCGTCGAGGTCGTCGACCGTGATCGCGACGTGGCCGTATCCGGTGCCGAGCTCGTAGGACGAGACGCCGAAGTTGTAGGTCAGCTCCAGCCGGTCGCCGTCGCCGGGTAGGCCCATGAAGATGTTGATCGCCTCCTCGCGGATCGGCATCTCGCGACGCTTCTCGAAGCCGAGCGCCTCGTAGAAGGCAACCGACCGCTCGGGATCCGTGATCCGGTAACACGTGTGGATGAGCTCCATCGCCCAAACGGTAGCGGCAAGTCCGCCGGCCTCCCGCACGTTCGCGTCTCACACGGGCCGGCCGTGCTGCGTTAGAAGAAGACGATGACTCGCAGGGAAGCCGTGATGATCGCCGCGCTTTCGCTGATCTGGGGCTCGTCGTTCATGTTCATCAAGGTCGCGGATCGACAGTTCGATCCGGCGGCGCTCGTCTTCTTCCGGCTGCTGCTCGCGAGCGCCGTCGTCGTACCGGTCGCGCTCGCGGTCGTCGGTCGAGACCTGATTGCGCAGGCGCGACCCGTCCTGGGGCGCCTCGTCGTGCTCGGGCTCGTGAACACGACGATCCCCTTCCTGCTGATCTCCTGGGCCGAGACACGGCTCGACTCGGGGCTCGCGGCCATCCTCCAGGCAGCGGCTCCGATCTTCTCCGCCGTGATCGCGACACGCTTCGGGAACGACCCCGTCACGGGCTACCGGCTCGCGGGCGTGCTGATCGGGTTGGCGGGAGTCGCGTTGCTCGTCGGCTCGCCGGGAGGGGGCGGGGCCCTCGCCGCACTGGCGGTCGTCCTGGCGGCGCTTGCGTACGCCAGCGCGGCGAGCTTCGGCTCGCACATGCTGGTCGGAACTCCGCCGCTCGTCGTCGCGGCGGTATCGACCACGGCCGCGATGGTCGCCGTCGCGCCGCTCGGGCTCACACGCCTGCCGGGCACGGTGCCGGGCTGGAAGGAGTGCGGGTCGGTCGCGGTCTTGGGGATCGTCGGGACCGGGATCGCCTACATCATCATGTTTGCGCTCCTACGAACCGCCGGGCCGTCACGGACGATCTTGACCACCTATCTGATCCCCGGGGTGGCTGTGCTCTATGGCGCTCTCTTGCTCGGAGAGCCCGTGCGGGCGCTCTCGCTCGCAGGTCTGGCGCTCGTCCTGGCGGGTGTCGCGCTCGCAAGCCGTGCGAAGCAGCGCCTGCGCGAGCCGGCACCGGCTACCGCCGCCGCCGGCTCCTCCGACTGAACGGCTGTGGAGAAACCGGCGCACATTCGTCACGGACGGACACTGGTCGCCGCGTTCCGGGCTGGTTAGGCTCAAGCCATAAGGGGCGGGTGGTGGGTCTCCCGTACGAGATCGGGGCTCGGTGACCGAGAAGCGGGCCGCCGCGGGCCGCGCCGCCTGGCGCGCGCCGGCGCGACCCGTCGAGGCTGTCGGAGCCCGCGGCTAGACTGACCTCCTGACCGCAGTCGCGCAGCAACCGCTCCATCGGGCGCTCGGTCTCACGGACTGGGAGTTCGAACGCATCCAGGAACTGCTCGAACGGAGCCCGAACGACTTCGAGCTCGCGGTCTTCTCCGTCCTCTGGTCCGAGCACTGCGGCTACAAGCACTCGGCGCGACTTCTCCGCCGCCTGCCGTCGCAGGGCGAACGCGTGCTCCAAGGCCCCGGCGAGAACGCCGGCGTGATCGACCTCGGCGACGGTGTCGCGATCGCGTTCAAGGTCGAGTCGCACAACCACCCTTCCGCCGTCGAGCCGTTCCAGGGAGCCGCCACCGGAGTCGGCGGGATCCTGCGCGACATCGTCGCAATGGGGGCTCGTCCGATCGCGCTCCTCGACGGCTTGCGCTTCGGCCAGCCCGACTGGCACTTCCGCCGCGCCGTCGCCGGGATCGGCCACTACGGCAACTGCGTCGGCGTGCCGAACGTCGGCGGCGAGACCGTCTTCGACGAGGCCTACGCCGCGAACCCGCTCGTGAACGCGATGTGCGTCGGCTTGCTCCCCACCGAGCGCGTCCTGAAAGCGAAGGCGACCGGCACCGGCAACGCGCTCGTGCTCTACGGAGCACTCACCGGGCGCGACGGCATCGGCGGCGCCTCCGTGCTCGCGAGCCAGGATCTCGAAGGGTCGGGAGAGAAGCGTCCCTCGGTCCAGATCGGCGACCCGTTCCGCGGCAAGGCGCTGATCGAAGTGTCGCTCGATCTCGTCGAGCAGGATCTCGTCGTCGGCCTCCAGGACTGCGGCGCGGCGGGGCTCGCCTCGTCGCTCGCCGAGATGGCCGCCGACGGCGCCGGTGTCGACGTCCACCTCGACCGCGTCCCGCTCCGCGAGCCGGGCCTCGAGCCGTGGGAGATCATGATCTCCGAGTCGCAGGAGCGGATGGTCGCAGTCGTCGCTCCCGACCGGGTCGACGAGGTACGGGCGGTCTGCGAGCGCTGGGAGCTTCCCTGCACCGTGATCGGCGAGGTGACCGGCCACGGCGAGCTTCGCACCTACTTCGACGGCGACCTCGTCGGGACGATCCCGGCAGCGCTGCTCACCGAGGAGACGCCGCGCTACGAGGTCGAGCAGACCCCGCACCCGATCGCGAACACGGCCCCCGACCCGATCAACGACGACCCGAAGACGTGGATCTGCGAGCAGTACGACCAGCTCGTCGGCTCGCGGACGGTGCGGCGGCCAGGGCTGGACGCCGCCGTGCTCCGCATCGACGGCACCCGTGGAATCGCCGTCTCCCTCGACGGCCCGCCGGTCGGCGAGCGCGACCCGTACCGCGCCGGCTGGTGCGCGGTGATGGAGTCGGCGCTGAACGTCGCCTGCGCCGGAGGCGAGCCGCTCGCGCTCACCGACTGCCTCAACTTCGGCAACCCCGAGCGGGCCGAGATCGGCTGGGAGCTCGCGCAGGCGATCGACGGAATCGCTGCGGCCGCCGACGAGCTCGGGATCCCCGTCGTCTCCGGGAACGTCTCGCTCTACAACGAGACCGGCGGCAAGCCGATCCCGCCCACCCCGGTCGTCGGCTGCGTCGGGCTCGTCCGCGACGTCACGCGCATCCCGTCGCGCTGGCGCCGCGGCGACCGTGTCTTCGTGCTCCGCGGCGAAGGTGCCGACCTGATTCGCTTCGTCTGGACGAACGCGCACCGTTTCTCGCTTGCGCATGACATCTCCGACGGCGGCGGGGCGCTTGCCCTGCGCGAGGCTGCGGCGTGGTCGGACCTCGACGCCGAGCTCGACGCCCCGGAGGGGCCGGGCGTGATCGTCGCTCTTATCCCGGGCGAGACGCTCGACTGGGATCGCGCCGTCGAGCTGGGAACAGTCTGATGTGCGGGCTCTTCGGCATCAGCGCCGCAGACCGTGACGTGGCCCGCCTCACGTACTTCGGCCTCTACGCGCTCCAGCATCGCGGGCAGGAATCCGCCGGGATCGCCGTCTCCGAGGACGGCCGGCTGACCGGCATGCGCGACCTCGGGCTCGTCACGCAGGTCTTCGACGAGCAGAAGCTGTCCGGCCTGCGTGGCCAGCTCGCGATCGGGCACACCCGCTACTCGACCACCGGCTCGAACGCCTGGGAGAACGCACAGCCGCTCCTCCACAACGGCAAGGCCCGCCTGGTCGCGCTCGGACACAACGGCAACCTGATCAACGCCGACTCGCTGCGCGAGGACTTCACCGGCCACGTCGGCTCGACCTCGGACAGCGAGATGATCGCGGCCCTGATCGCCGAGGACGAGCGGCCGCTCGAGGAGGCGATCCCGGCTGCGATGGCGCAGCTCGAGGGCGCCGCGACCGTGGTCGGCCTTGCCGACGGGAAGCTCTTCGGCTTCCGCGACGCGCACGGGTTCCGTCCGCTCGCGCTCGGGCGGATCGGCGAGGATCCCGTGCTCGCCTCCGAGACGTGCGCGCTCGGCCTCGTCGGCGCCACGTTCGAGCGCGAGATCCGCCCGGGCGAGCTCGTGGTCATCCAGGGCAGCGAGGTCGAGTCGATCCAGGCGCTGCCGCAGCCCGCTCAGGGCTCGCTCTGCATCTTCGAGTTCTTCTACCTCGCCCGTCCGGACACGAAGCTCGAAGGCGTCGAGATCCACGGCGCCCGCGTCCGCATGGGCGAGCGCCTCGCGGCCGAGTCCCCGGTCGACGCCGATCTCGTCCTGCCGATCCCCGACTCGGGAACACCCGCGGCAATCGGCTTCTCGCGCGCGACCGGCATTCCGTTCAGCGAGGGCCTGATCAAGAACCGCTACGTCCACCGGACGTTCATCCAGCCCACCCAGGACATGCGCGAGCAAGGAATCCGGATGAAGTTCAACCCGCTCGCGGAGGTCGCCGGCAAGCGCCTGGTGGTCGTCGACGACTCGATCGTGCGCGGCTCGACGACGCGCCAGATCGTCCAGATGCTGTTCGACGCCGGGGCGCTCGAGGTACACCTTCGGATCTCCTCACCGCCTGTCGTCTCACCCTGTTACTACGGCATCGACCTGGCGAGCGAGGACGAGATGATCGCGGCGCACAGCACGGTCGAGGAGGTGCGCGCCGCGATCGGGGCGACCTCGCTTGCCTACATCTCGCTCGCAGGCCTCCAGGCAGCAACGGAGCGGCCGGAGTCGGCGCTCTGCCGCGCCTGTCTCACTCGCGAGTACCCGACACGGGTGCCGGTCGAGACCGGGAAGCTGCGCTTCGAGCCTGCAGCTCGCGTCTAGTGCACCCCCTGTGGGAAACTTGTCACGCTCGTGTGACGGTACGTCGTCCGGGACGACGTACCGTCACACGCACCTACGGGCCCGCCCGGGTTCCCTCGGCTTCGAGCTCGCCCGCCCGCCCGTAGCGCACCGCGCGGGACACCTGCTCGGGATCGAAGCCCTGCTCGATCAGCTGCTGGCGCAACTCGCCTTCGGAGGCGAGCCGCAGGAAGAGCCAGGCGAGCGCCCCGAGCGTGACGAATCCCCCCTCGGCCATCATCACGACACCGGCGAGATTCTGGTCCGCGATCGCGGAGATCCCCCAGTACGGCCTCGGATGCACGTACCAGGGATAGAAGACGTGGCGAGTCCAGATGAAGATGTTGCCGAGGATCGTCTCGAGCGCCCGCACGAGCGCGATGTAGCCGATCTTCGCGCCGGTGCCGAACCACCTGGGCGCCGGCAGCGTCTCGACGACCGGCGCCCACATCAGGCCGCCGAAGGTGAAGAAGCAGAGATGCTCGAACGCGTGGATCGCGCTGTGATGGAGCGCGGCCTGGTACAGGAACGGCAGGTGCCAAGCAAAGAGATCGACCGCCCAGATCGGGAGCGCCACGAATGGATGGGCCAGGACGCGCAGGCGGTCGACGACCCTGAACGCGAGGATCGGACGGAGCACGGGCCCCGTCAGTCCGACCACGAAGCAGAGTGGCGCCAGGTCGCCGAGCAGGACGTGCTGGATCATGTGGATGAAGAAGAGGTCGTGCTCCCCGAGCTGGTCGATCGGCGAGTTCAGCGCGAGCACGACCAATCCGATCCCGAGCCAGAAGAGCCTCCGCCGCCAGGCGGGCACGGGGGTCCCGCGCAACTGGAGCGTGCGCAGCCGGTGCTCGTACAGCAGGACCGCGACGAGCGTCGGCGCGAGCTGGAGCGGCTCGAGGTTCCAGCTCGTGAAGGCAGATGTGGCGAGCACGCCGCAAAGTGTCGCCCATCGTGCGCAGAACCGCGCCGTACCCGCCGCAGTCGGCCGTAGACTCTGCCTCCTGAGGGCCGAAACGCACAGCTACGCCGCCGCCGGAGTCTCACTCGCCGTCGCAGACGCGGTCGTCGAGCGGCTTCGCGCTGCGGTGGAGTCGACCGGCGCGACCGGCTTCGGAGCGTTCGCAGGCCTCCACCCCCTCGACGACCGGCGCCTGCTCGCCGCTTCGACCGACGGTGTCGGCACGAAACTGATCCTGGCCCGAGCCCGCGGCCGGCTGCGAGCGTGCGGGGCAGACCTGGCAGCGCACTGCATCAACGACGTGCTCACAACCGGTGCGACTCCACTGATGCTCCTCGATTACGTCGCCGCGAACGAGATCCACCTCGATCAGGTCGCCGAGCTCGTGGAGGGTGCAGCCGAGGTCTGCCGCGCGGCAGGCGTCGCGCTCGTCGGCGGCGAGACTGCGGAGCTGCCCGGGATCTACCAGGAGGGCGAGCTCGACTTCGCGGGCACGTGCGTCGGGATCGTCGACCGCGACGAGCTGGTCGACGGCTCGACGGTCGAGGCCGGCGACGTCGTGATCGGCGTCGCGTCGAACGGCGTCCACGCGAACGGCTTCACGCTCGTGCGGCGCGTGCTCGCCGACGAGGACTACGACGGGCCCGACCTGCTCGCACCGACCCGCCTCTACCTCGAGGACGCCGTGGCGCTCCGCGGGCGCGCGAAGGCCTTCGCGCACATCACGGGCGGCGGGATCGCCGGCAACCTCTCGCGCGTGCTTCCGGCCGGGCTCGTTGCCGAGCTCGACTGGGACGCCTGGACGCGGCCGCCGGTCTTCGCCTGGCTCGCACGCCACGTCGAGGAGGACGAGCTGCGGCGCGTGTTCAACCTCGGGATCGGCTGGTGCGCGGTCGTCGCCGACCCGGCCCCCGGCGAGACCGTGATCGGGCGGATCCTGTGATCGGCGTCCTCGTCTCCGGAACCGGCACGAACCTGCAGGCGCTGATCGACCAGCGCCTGCCGATCGCCGCAGTCGCCGCGAATCGAACCGACGCGTTCGCGCTCGAGCGGGCACGCGCGGCCGGGATTCCCGCCGCGACGTTCAGCCTCGACTGCCATGCGACGCGCGAGGAGCGCGACCTGCTGATGGCGACCTGGCTCGAGGAGCACGGCGTCGAGCTGGTCGTGCTCGCGGGCTACATGCACCTGCTCACGAAACCGTTCCTGGCCCGGTTCCCCGGCCGGATCGTGAACGTCCACCCCTCTCTGCTGCCCGCATTCCCGGGCCTGCATGCGATCGACGAGGCGCTGGCTGCCGGAGTCGAGACGACCGGGGTCACGGTCCACCTCGTGGACGAGGGCCTCGACACGGGCCCGGTGCTCGCCCAGGAGCAGGTCCCGGTCGAGCCGCGCGAGACGCTCGAGGAGCGGATCCACGCCGTCGAGCACCGCCTCCTCCCGGTTATGGTCCGCGAGCTGCTGAACACGCCAAGTAACACTGTGTTACAAGCAAGGTCCGGCGTGCGATGAGGGCGCTGATCTCGGTCTGGGACAAGACGGGGGTCGACGAGTTCGCGCGCGGCCTCGCAGAGCTCGGATTCGAGCTCGTCTCCTCCGGTGGCACGGCGACGTTCCTCGAGGAGCGCGGGCTCGAGGTGACGCGCGTCGAGGATGTAACGGAAGCGCCCGAGATGCTCGGCGGTCGCGTGAAGACGCTCCATCCCCGCATCCACGGGGGGATCCTGGCGCGGCGCGACCTCAAGGAGGACATGGAAACGCTCGCCGAGCAGGACATCGAGCCGTTCGACCTCGTCTGCGTGAACCTCTACCCGTTCCTGTCGGTGGCGGGCAGGCACGGCGTGAGCGAGGCCGACACGGTCGAGATGATCGACGTGGGCGGGCCCTCGATGCTGCGCGCGGCGGCGAAGAACTTCGTCCACGTCGCCGCGGTCTGCCGCCCGGAGCAGTACGAGCCGGTGCTCGAGGAGCTACGGACGGAGGGGACGCTGTCGGCCGGGCTCCGCCGTTCGCTGGCCAGCGAGGCGTTCGCAACCACCGCTGCCTACGACGCGGCGATCACCCGCTGGTTCGGCGAAACGGAGGCCTTCCCCGACCAGTTGACGCTCAGCTTCCAGAAGGTCGCCGACCTCGCCTACGGCGAGAACCCGCACCAGCGGGCCGCCTACTACCGCGAGCTCGGCGCACGCCGCCACCTGCTCTCGAACGTCGAGCAGCTCGGCGGGCGGGAGCTCTCCTACAACAACCTCGCCGATCTGGAGGGCGCGCGCCGAGTGGCGCGCGAGTTCACCGAGCCGACGGTCGTGATCGTGAAGCACGGGAATCCGTGCGGCGTCGCGAGCGCCGGCACGATCGAGGACGCCTACGAACGCGCACTCGCGGCCGACCCCGTCTCCGCGTTCGGCTGCGTGCTCGTCCTGAATCGCGCGGTCTCGAGCGGGCTCGGGGCGCGGATCGCCGAGCATTTCGTCGAGGTCGTGCTCGCGCCGGAATACTCGCCCGAGGCGCTCACCGCGCTCGAGGCGAAGACCGCGCTCCGGATCCTGCGCGACGGCGAGCGGCGCCGCGACACCCCGGGCGAGCCCGACTACAAGCGCGTCCTCGGCGGCCTCCTGATCCAGGAACGCGACGCGGACGAAGGCAACGCCGAGCCGATGAAGATCGTCGCCGGCACCGTGTCCGACGAGCAGCTCGCCGATCTCCTCTTCGCGTGGCGCGTCTGCAAGCACGTCACCTCGAACGCAATCGTGCTCGCCAAGGACAGCCAGACGATCGGCATCGGCGGCGGCCAGACGAGCCGGGTCGACGCGGTCCGGATCGCAATCCAGAAGGCCCAGGAGCTCGGGCACGACCCGGCCGGCTCGGTCCTCGCGAGCGACGCCTTCTTCCCGTTCGCCGACGGCCCGCAGCTCGCCCTCGACGCGGGGATTGCAGCGCTGATCCAGCCCGGCGGCTCGAAACGCGACGACGAGACCATTGCAGCGGTCGAGGCGGCGGGAGCGGCGATGGTCTTCACGGGGCGCCGCCACTTCCGGCACTGAGCCACCGCGGTCGTCACGCGGCCGGAATACGATCGCGCCCGCCCGCGTTTGGAGCGAGATCACCCCAGAGAAGGAGCACGCATGACCCTTGCCACAGCTGGTGTCGACCCGCGCCGTTGGAAGGCGCTCGCGGTTGTGTGCGCCGCCTTTTTCATGACGGTTCTCGACGTCTCGATCGTCAACGTCGCGTTGCCGTCGATCGGCAGGTCGCTCGACTTCTCGCGCGACAGCCTCCAGTGGGTCGTTACCGCGTACGCGATCGCGTTCGGTGGCTTCCTGCTGCTCGGTGGACGCATGGCCGACCTGTTCGGCCGCCGGCGCGTCTTCCTGGTCGGCGTGGCGGTCTTCACGCTCGCCTCCTTCTTCTGCGGCCTCGCCTGGTCGGAAGGCGTGCTCTGCGCGTCACGCGCCGTTCAGGGTTTCGGCGCGGCGATCATCTCGCCCGCAGCGCTCTCGATCGTGATCACGACCTTCGACGAAGGGCCCGAGCGCAACAAGGCGCTCGGGATCTGGGGTGCGCTCGGCGGAGGCGGCGCCGCGGTCGGGGTGCTAGCCGGCGGGCTCTTGACGAAGTACTTCGGCTGGGAGTGGATCTTCTTCGTGAACGTGCCCGTGGGTATCGGCGCGTTCCTGCTCGCGCCCCGCTTCGTACGCGAGAGCCACGCCGGCCGCGACACGACGCAGGACATCGCCGGCGCCGTGACCGTCACCGCGGGGCTCGCGCTCCTCGTCTATGCGGTGTCGAGCGCGCCGAACCACGGCTGGGACTCCGGCTGGACGATCTCCCGGCTCGCGGTCGCCGTCGCCCTGCTGGTCGCGTTCCTCGTCGTCGAGTCGAGAGCGAAGGATCCGCTGATGCCGTTCTCGATCTTCCGGATCCGCACGGTCGCGGGCGCGAACGTCGCCGGGCTCCTCCTGGGCGGCGTGGTCTTCGCGAACTTCTTCATCCTCACCCTCTACGTGCAGCAGGTGCTCGGCTACTCGGCGCTGAAGACCGGGGTGACGTTCGTCGCCACGGCCGGCAGCGCGGTGATCTTCGCGGGGCTCGCACAGGCGCTCGTGACGAAGATCGGAGCGAAGACCGTGATGGCCGTCGGCTTCGTCGCGATGATCGCCGGCATGGTCTGGTACACCCAGATCCCCGTGCATGCGTCGTTCGCCGGCGACCTCCTACCCGGGTATCTGCTCGTCGGCTTCGGCCTGCCGTTCACGTTCATCCCGGTGTCGATCGCCGCGCTGGCGGGGATCCAGGCCCATGAGGCCGGGCTCGCGTCGGGTCTGATCAACACCGCTCAGCAGGTCGGAGGCGCGATCGGCGTGGCGGTCACCTCGTCGATCTCGATCAGCCACCTCAACCACGAGCTGGCAAACGGGGTCGCGTTCCCGGCGGCGTTCACCAGTGGCTCGCAGTGGGCCTTCTGGGTGATGCTCGGGATCTCGGTCGTCGGCTTCGTCGCGACCCTCCTCCTCGTGCGCCGGGACGAGCTCGGGACCGTCGGCGAAGCCGTACCCGCCATGACCTAGATGGTCGAGCCGGGTAGGCTTCGCGCGGCGATGGCCCGCGACTACCCGAGCGTCCTCGAGCTCGTCGGCAACACGCCGATCGTCCGCCTCGACCGGATCTCACGCGACGTGCCGGGGACGATCCTCGCGAAGCTCGAGTACATGAACCCCGGCGGCTCGGTCAAGGACCGGATCGGGACGGCGATGATCGAGGCGGCAGAACGAGACGGCCTGCTCAAGCCGGGGGGAACGATCGTCGAGCCGACCTCAGGCAACACCGGCGTCGGCCTTGCGATCGCCGCCGCGCTGAAGGGCTACCGCTGCATCTTCGTCATGCCCGACAAGATGAGCCAGGAGAAGATCGCCGCCCTGCGTGCCTATGGGGCCGAGGTCGTGATCACGCCGACGGCGGTCGACCACGACTCGCCGGAGTCCTACTACTCGGTCTCGTCACGGCTTGCCGAGGAGATCCCGGGCGGCTTCAAGCCCGACCAGTACTCGAACCTGGCGAACCCCGAGGCCCACTACACCCACACGGGGCCCGAGATCTGGGAGCAGACAGGCGGCGAGATCGACGCGCTCGTCATCTCGGTGGGCACGGGGGGGACGATCAGCGGCATCGGCCGCTACTTCAAGGAGCGCAAGCCCGAGGTGCTGATCGTCGGCGTCGACCCGGAGGGCTCCGTCTACACGGCGACCGGCGAGGGCGACCTCCACCCGTACTTCGTCGAGGGGATCGGCAAGGACACCTGGCCCGTCACGATGGATCCCGACGTCGTCGACGAGTGGGTGCGCGTCTCCGACCGCGACTCGTTCCTGACGGCGCGGCGCCTGGCCCGGGAAGAGGGGCTGCTCGCGGGCGGATCCTCCGGCACGACCGTCTGGGCGGCGCTCCAGGTGGCCGCCCGGCTCGGCCCGGACGCGCAGGTGCTCGCGCTGCTGCCCGACTCGGGGCGCTCGTACCTCTCGAAGTTCCTGGACGACAACTGGATGCTCGAGCACGGTTTCCTCGAGCGAAGCGCTCCCGCCCCGACAGTGGCGGAGCTACTCCACTCGAAGCGAGTCGAGGGGTCGGACATGCCGGCCCTCGTGACGATCTCGGCTCACCAGAAGGTCGGCGAGGCGATCGACGTGATGCAGCGCTACTCGATCTCGCAGCTCCCGGTCGTCCGCGACGGCGTGCTCGGCACCCTCGCCGACGTGATCGGCTCACTCCAGGATCGCAACCTGCTCGACCGGGTCTTCAAGAACGCCGACGCCCTGCACGAGGATGTCGCCTCCGCGATGCAGCCGCCACTTGCCACCGTCGAGGCAACCGCCTCGGTCGACGAGATCGTCGCCGCACTCACCGGACGCACGAATGCAGTTGTGGTCGCCCGAGACGGCCGGCCGATCGGCGTCGTCACCCGCTCGGACCTGCTCGAGTACCTGGCCCACAAGTAGAGCTCAGCAGCTGCGCGCGAAGACGAGCTGGTAGGCGAGCTTGGCGGTCTCACTGAGGGCGTACAGCGGGAACTTCCATTCGGGCTGCGAGGATCCGACCATGTGGAGATCGCCGTGATAGCAGCGCCGGATCAACATCCGGGCGCGGAAGACGTGGAACTGGGACGTGACGACGTCGATCCGTCTCAACTCGAGGCGCTCCGCAAGCCGCCCGATCTCCTCGGCCTCGCCGCGCGTCGACGCAGGCTTGGCGTAGAAGCAGATCACGCGCGCCTTCAGGTGGTCGGTGCCGCCGCAGACCTTCTGCTCGAGCTTCTTGCTGTCGCCGCGCGAGACCACGAGCAGCGGCGCGTACCCCTCCTGCACGAGCTTCACGCCGAGCGGCAGGCGCGTGTTCGAGCCTTCGAGCACCACGACCGCGTCGGCGTGCACGGGGGGCCCGTCGTGATGGATGCCGAAGAGCGCGATCGCACCGAAGGCCCAGGCGACGACGAGGAGTCCGAAGGCGCGCTTCGCATACCGCATGCGCCAATCAGCCTGCCACATCCGGCCGGAGGCCCGCTGTGACGGTTGGCGTCGACGCGCTCCGCCGCTACGTCGTCGCGCATCAGGGTTACACCAGCCGTTTCCGCCGGGCGCGAGCTGCGGAGATCGTGGCCGAGGTGAACCGCCTGCAAGCCGTGCAGCTCGACTCGATCGCGACCGTCGACCGGGCCCACCGGCTCACGCTGGTGTCGCGGATCGGGGCCTACGACGAGCCGGAGGTCTCCCGCCTGCTGCGCGAGGGCCGCCTCTTCGAATACTGGTCGCATGAGGCCTGCCTCTTGCCGATCGAGGACTACGCGCTCTTCAAGCGCCGGATGGAAGCGCTGCGCCACCGGCACTGGTGGGGCCGCGAGCACACCGACGAGTTGCGCGCGGTCGGGCGGGATGTCGTCGCCCGCATCCGCGACGAGGGCGCGCTGCCGGCTCGTGCGTTCAAAGGCCGCAGCGATCCGATGTGGGGCTGGAAGCCGGCGAAGCGCGCGCTCGAGAACCTGTTCTCGGCCGGTGAGCTCGCGATTGCCGGCCGGCAGGGCTTCCAGCGCCTCTACGACCTGCCGGAGCGGGTGATCCCGCGCACGTTCCTCGACGCCCCGGCCCCGACGGAGGCGGAGTTCCGCCGCGGCTTCGCGCTCCGCGCGGTGCAGGCTCGCGGCGCGCTGACCGAGGCCGGGATCGCCGAGCACTGCCGGTTCGACGGCGGAGTGCGCGCCGTGCGCCCGCATGTCGACGCGCTCGTGGACGAGGGCCTCGTGCGCCGGGTCGAGCTCGCCGACGGCGGCCCGCCGGTCGTCGTCCCGGCCGCCGCAGAGCTCGACGGCGCACCGACCGCCGCCGTCCTGCTCTGCCCGTTCGACAACCTGATGTGGGACCGCCCGTTCCTGCGCCGACTGTTCGGCTTCGACCATCTGATCGAGGTCTACAAGCGGGAGCACGAGCGCGCCTACGGCTACTACGTGCTGCCGCTGCTGCTCGGAGATCGCTTGGTCGGCCGCGCCGACGTGAAGGCCGATCGCGCCCGCGGCGTGCTCCAGCTCAAGCGCTTCACGGCCGAGCCCGGCGTGCGCCGCCGCCTCGACGCATCGCTCGAGCAGGCGGCTACCCGCCTTGCGAAATCGCTCGGGCTCGAGACGGTAGAGAGAGGCTAGGCGGTCTGTTCGCGGGCCGACCGCTCGGCAAGTTCGGCGCGACTCTTCGCCACCAGCTCTCGCAGATGTGCCACCGTGTCTGTGACCAGCGGCAAGCCGATTTCGGCGCGACCCTTCGCTGCAAGCTCGCGTAGTTCGCGAATCGTCTCATCGAGATGCGCGTCCCATGCGTCACGCTCGGCGTCAGTCGTCCAGGTCCTCTTCCTCTTCTTCGGCATTCTCGAGGAGCCTCCTGATCTCTCGCAACTCGACAATGATATCGCCCAGCGCACCGATCACGGCGGTCACTTCCTCGCGATAGATGAGCGCTTCGGGTTCCACCAGCGGATGATCCGCGCGGCGGCGCTCTCGCGCAATCCGCTCTTGCGGACCTGACCGATACCATCGTCGGCATGGAGTTCGAGACCCGAGCGATCCACGCCGGCCAGGAGCCCGATCCCGCAACGGGCGCGGTGATCGTCCCGATCTACCAGACCTCGACGTACGTCCAGGAGGCGGTCGGGGAGCACAAGGGCTACGACTACTCTCGCGTCGCAAACCCGACCCGCACCGCGCTCCAGGAAGCGCTGGCGAGCCTCGAGGGCGCAGCGCACGGGATCGCCTTCTCTTCGGGGCTCGGCGCGACGACCACCCTGATGCACCTCGTCGATCCGGGCCAGCGAGTCGTGCTGATCGCAGACGTCTACGGCGGCGTCTACCGGATGACCTCGAAGGTCTACGAGCCGAAGGGCTACCGCTTCACCTACGTCCCGGCCGAGGAGTTCGACGACAACCTCGCCTCGCATCTCGACGCCGACGTGAAGATGGTCTGGGTCGAGACGCCGTCGAATCCGCTGCTGAACGTCGTCGACATCCGCAAGGCCGCCGACGCAGCGCACGCGGTCGGCGCGATCCTCGTCGTCGACAACACCTTTGCGACCCCGTACCTCCAGCAGCCGCTCTCACTCGGCGCCGACATCGTCGTCCACTCGACCACGAAGTACCTCGGCGGGCACTCCGACGTGATCGGCGGCTTCGTCGGGTGCAACGACGACGCGCTCGCGGAACGGCTCTTCTTCCTCCAGAAGTCGCTGGGCGCGGTTCCGGGCCCGTTCGACGCCTGGCTCGTCCTGCGCGGGATCAAGACCCTGGCCGTGCGGATGCGCCAGCACTGCGAAAACGCACGCGCGGTCGCCGCCTTCCTCGAGAGCCACCCGGCCGTCGAGCGCGTCCTCTACCCCGGGTTGCCGTCGCATCCCGGACACGAGGTCGCCCGCCACCAGATGCGCGACTACGGCGGCATGGTGTCGTTCCTGATGGAGTCGGAGGAGGAGGCCGTCGCATTCTGCGGCCGCACGAAGCTCTTCCAGCTTGCCGAGTCGCTCGGCGGCGTCGAGAGCCTGATCGAGCACCCGGCTCGCATGACGCACGCCTCGACGGCGGATGCGCCTTTCGCCGCGCCGCGGAACCTCGTGCGCCTCTCGGTCGGGATCGAGGCCGTCGACGACCTCGTCGCCGACCTCGAGGCCGCGCTCGTCAGATCAGCCGCGGCGCAGCTCCGCGCCTAGAGCTCTGTCGCCGTGGAGCTGATCGACCTCGACTTCGGGGAGGTGGACCGTCAGATCGGCGCGTACCTGCTCGACTCTCCGGACGGCCCGATGCTCTTCGACTGCGGGCCCACGTCCACCCTGCCCCGGCTGCGCGAAGGCCTCCGCGAGCTCGGGGTCGAGCTCACGGAGATCCGGCATCTGCTGCTCTCCCACATCCATCTCGACCATGCGGGGGCAGCGGGAACGATCGTGCGTGAGCACCCGGATCTGACCGTCTGGGTCTCCGAGATCGGCGCCCCGCACCTGGTCGATCCCTCGCGCCTCGAACGATCGGCGCGCCGGCTCTACGGCGAGGCCTTCGACGCGCTCTGGGGCGAGCTCGCACCGGTGCCGGAGCGCAACATACGGATCGCCTCCGGGAACGTGCTCGGCTGGGAGGCGTTTCCCGCGCCCGGCCATGCGTCGCACCACGTCTGCTACTTCCGCGACGGAACCCTGCTCGCGGGAGACGCCTGCGGGGTGCGGGTTCAGCCTTCGTGGCACATCCTTCCGATCGCGCCGCCGCCCGACATCGACCTCGAGGCCTGGCACGAGACGATCGCCCAGGTGCAGCAGCGTGCGCCCGACCGGCTCGCGCTGATCCACTTCGGCGTCGAGACGAACGTCAGCGACCATCTCCAGCGCCTCGGCGACGAGCTCGACCTCTGGGCGACCCGCGTCCGCGACGGAATGACCTCGGACGAGTTCGTCGCAGCCGGCCGAGCCGAGCTCGGCGACGACCTGCCGCTCTACGACCGCATGACGCCGTACTCGCAGTCCTGGCTGGGGCTACGCCGCTACTGGGACAAGAAGGACGAGCGCGCGGCTGCGAGCTAGTACAGACCGCGGGTGGTCGTGCTGGTGTTGCACTTGCCGCTGACGAGCGAGTTGTAGACGTCCTGGAGCCACACGGCGGCCCACTTGCCCTTGTACTTCACGAAGTAGGCGTTGGCCACCGCGACCTGGAGCGTCGTGTCCGGCGGTCGCGTGAAGACGATCTGAACCTGGACGTCCTGGAGGTGGGTGAGACCGATCTGCGGCACCACGGACGGGATCCTGTTGGTCTGCGCAATCCCGATCCGAGTGATCTTGACTCCGGGCGGGATCACCGGGTTCTGCTCCTGGCAGGCCTCCCAACGGGCCTTCGAGATCACCTTCTGGTACGGCGCATAGACGTAGCTCCAGACCGCGTCGTACTGGTGCGCAGCGACGGCGTTCGCCATCGCAGCCGCCGTGCCGTTGACCGCGGCGCTCTCGGAGGTCGTACCGGCCTGCGCAGCCGGGACGGCGAGCGCCATCGCCACGGCCGCTGCGAGCAGCAGTCGTCTCATCCCGGGGACGCGCCACATGCGAACCGGATCATACATGGCTCTCCAGGAGCCTCCCGTACGCCGCCAGGTAGTCGCGCACCATCCGCTCGGGCGCGAAGCGCTCCTCGACGTAGGCCCGGCAGGACTCGGGTGTGATCGCGTCCACCTCTTCGAGCGCGGCGACGGCGCCGTGCCAATCGTCGACGATCAGGCCGGACCGGCCCGGCTCGATCACCTCGGAGACGGCGCCCCAGCGGGTTGCGATCACCGGTGTCCCGCAGGCCATCGACTCGATCATCACGAGGCCGAACGGCTCCTCCCAGGAGATCGGGAACAGGGTCGCGCGCGCTCCCTGGAGCAGCTCGACCTTCTCGCCGTGCGAGACCTCGCCCAGGTACTCGATCTCCGACGAGAGGTGGGGACGCACGTACTCGTCGAAGTACTCGACCTCGAGCGGCTCTCGCATCTTGCCCGCGATCTTCAGCGGCACGCCGGCCTCCATCGCCGTCGCGACCGCCCGGTGCGCGCCCTTGTCCCAGCTCATCCGGCCGACGAAGAGCAGGTAGTCGCCGCGCTGCGGTGCGAAGGGATAGAGGTCGAGATCGAGCGCGTTCGGGCAGTTCCCGATCCAGTTCAGATGCGGTTTCGGGCTGCGTTGGTTCTCGGAGATCGAGATCAGGCCGACACTCGGCGCCACCGTCCCGATGTGCTCGTAGAGCACTCCCGGGAAGCCGTCGAGCGGCCCGTGCACGGTGTGCGCAACCGGGGTGCGCAGCGACCCGCCGATCGCCGCCGCCATGATCCCCGTGTGGTCGTTGATCAGGTCGAACTCGTCCTGCTGGCCGTAGCAGTGGAGGACGTGACGGAGATCGGGGAAGGACCTGCCGATCTCCTCGCTCGGCGCCTCGTCGTAGACGAAGTCGAGCTTTGCCCGCGTGTGGGAGTCGCCCGCCGCGAAGAGGGTCACCTCGTGACCGGCGTCGACGAGCCCGTCTGCCAGCAGCCAGACGACCCACTCGATCCCGCCGTAGCCGGTCGGTGGCACGGGGAACCAGACCGGCGCGAGGACAGCGATCCTCACCGCGCGCCGCTCACCTCGACCCGCCCCTTCGTGAGGTGCACATCCCAGCGGCGGTCGAATGCCGGCACTCCCGTGACGCTGATGTCGCCGAGCCAGGTCGGCAGGTCCGTGGGCGCCACGGTGACGAGGCACTGCTTGTGCCTCTCCGGCATCAGCCCGAGCAGGATCTGGAGCAGCAGCACGGGCGTGCCGGCGGCCCAGGCCTGCGGGCGGGCGGCGGTCGGATAGGCGATCGGGAACGGGGTCTCCTTGCCCGAGAGGCCGGCGAAGACCTCGGGAAGCTGCCAGCCGAAATGCCTGGCGGCGTCGAGCATCCGGTGGGCGATCTTCTGCGCGTCCTTCCAGTGCCCGTTGCGCGCAAAGCCCCAGGCGATCAGGGAGTTGTCGTGGGGCCAGACCGTGCCGTTGTGGTAGCTGAGCGGGTTGAAGCCGGCATCTTCGGTCGACATCGTGCGGACGCCCCACCCGGACCAGAGACCCTCGCCCATCAGGCGGTCGACCGTGCGCTCGACGCGCTCGTCGTCGACGATCCCGGACCACAGGAGGTGCCCGATGTTCGAGGTGACCGAGTCGACGTGCCGCTTGTTCCGGTCGAGCGCGAGCGCGAAGAAGCCGCCGCGCTGCTCCACCCAGAACGCCACGTTGAAGCGCTTCTTCAGCTCCTCGGCCTCCCGCTCGAGCCGGTCGGCGAGCTCGTAGTCGCGCCAGGCCCAGCGCGCGATCTCGGCGATCCGCACCTTCGCGTCGTAGACGTAGCCCTGCACCTCGCAGGGAGCGATCGGCGCCTCCGCGATCGAGCCGTCGTGGAAGCGCTGCGAGTCGCCCGAGTCCTTCCACGACTGGACGGCAAGCCCGTGCGACGAGCGCCGCTCGAACTCGACGAATCCGTCGCCGTCCCTGTCGCCCCATTCGTCGATCCAGTCAGTGCGGCGAGCGCCGAGCCTTTCAGGTCCTCGACCAGCGCCGTGTCGTCCGTCCAGCGCCAGACCTCCGACAGGAGCACGAGGTAGAGCGGAGTCGCGTCGAGCGTGCCGTAGTAGCGGTCGAACCAGCGCTCTGCGGCCTTGCCGGCACGGACCTCGTGCACGATCTTGCCGGGCTCCGCGTCGCGCTCGGGATCGTCCTCGGTCGCCTGAAGCGCAGCGAGGGAACGAAGCCCCGTGCGTGCCAGCTCCGGGCCGAACATCATCGTCTGGAGACAGGTGATGATCGTGTCGCGGCCGAAGACGGTCATGAACCAGGGCATGCCCGCGGCCGGAAGCGTCCCCACCCCGCCCTGCGCGCGCATTCGCAGCGAGGCGATGTCGCTGACCGACCGGCCGAAGGTGTGCTCCACCGCGTCCCAGGTCGCGCGCACCTCCGGCACCCGCAGCCGCCAGACGGCGAGCGAGTCCTGCACCCGAACCAATTCGTTACCGAAGTGGTGCTCGGCGTGGTTGCTCTGCAGCTCCGCGAACGGGAACACGTCGACAACCACTTCCCAGGTCTCGCGCGGGGCGAGCTCGACACCCCAGACGATGTTCCCGCCGTCATGCCGGCCCGCCTGCGAGAAGGTCACGAGGGTCGAGTCGTGTCCGTCGGCGAACGTCACGGATGTGCCGGCGTCGGTCCAGCTCGCACCGGCCAGCGGAGGGAGCGCCGGCGCGTGCTCGGGATCGCCGAGCGTGAAGTCGTGATCCTTCACGGCGAAGATGTCCGCGAAATCGGATCCGAGCTCGAGCGCGACCTCGAAGCGCTGTTTCTCCATCGACTCGTTGCGGATCGAGATCCGCTCCTGCATCGCGTCTCCGACGAAGCGCGACCTCGCGATCGACAGCACGTCGTGCTCGAGCCCCGCCTCGACGGGGTTGCGCAGGTAGAACGCCGCGGAGAAGTACTCGACCTGCCCCGAGGAGAGGAGCAGCGGTCGCGCACCGTTGATCGTGAGCACGAAGCGCGAGAGGCGGCGCGTGTCCTGCGCGAAGAAGCCGTTCGAGTCGATGCTGAGGTCGCCACGGTCGTCGCAGATGCAGAAGGTCGAGCCTTCCAGGATCGTCAGCACGCGCAGATCACCGCCGGTTGACCCTCGCACCGTTCGACTGGTCGATCGACATCAGCACGACCTCGTCGACGACGACGTGCAGCGGGCGGGTGACGGCGAAGAGGATCGCCTCGGCGACATCGTCGGCAACGAGCGGGCGTGTGCCTTCGTAGACGCTCTTGGCCTGCTCGGCGTCACCGCGAAAACGCACGATCGAGAACTCTGTTTCGACAAGACCGGAGTCTACGGTGGTGACACGTATGTCCCGGCCGAGCAGGTCTTCGCGGAGCGCGCGCGTGAAGCCGCGCACGGCGAACTTCGACGTGATGTAGCTCGCCCCGTTGGGATAGGCCCAGCGGCCGGCGACCGAGCCGATGTTGACGATGTGGCCGGGCTCGCGCAGCGTCCGCTGCAGGACGAGGCGTGTCATGCGGACGAGGCCGTTCACGTTCGTCTCGAAGACGGTGCGCTCGTCCTCCTCGCTCGACTCCGTGAACGGGGCACGGCCGAGGGCCAGCCCCGCCGCGTTGACGAGCAGGTCGACCGGGCCCGCTGCGGCAACGAACTGCTCGCAGCTCGCGGGGTCGGTGACGTCGAGCGAGAGCACGACATCCGCCTCGATCCGCTCGACCCGCCGGGCCCCGCCGACCACGCGTGCGCCCTCGCGCCGGAGCGCGCGCGCCGTCGCGGCGCCGATCCCGCTCGAGGCGCCGGTGACGATCGCGGTCTTGCCGTCTAAGAGGCCCACGCCTGGACGTTACCCGGCGCGCTGGTCCTTCTTACGAAGTGGTGAGCGAGACCGTGCGCACCTGGTGCTGGCCGTTCTTGTCGCCGACGTTCACGTTGACCGTGTACGCGTCACCCTTGGCCGGCTTGAAGGCGATCGGGAACGACACCGACTGGTCTGCGGCCAGCTTCACGCCGGACTGTCCGACGGAGACGCGCCGCTTGCCGAGATAGACCTGATAGGTGACTCCCAGCTTCGAGCCGATCGCGTCGTGGTAGGCGAGGAACGGTACGTAGACGCTGATCGTCGGCACCTTCTTCGGGGCCACGACCTGTGACTGGCCGTCGATCGTATGGGCGACTGCCGAGAAGGCCGCGTAGGACGGCTTCTTCACGCCGCTGCTCGTCTCGAGCCCGCTCTGCCAGGTCCCAGGGCTGTCCCGGAAGGTGAACCAGACGAACATCTCCACGTACGGACTCGCTGCCGCCATCTTCAACGCCAGCTTCGCGTCGGCCGCCTGCTGCGCATAGGTCACACCGCCCACGGTGGACTGCGGGATCGTCTGCTCCGCGTACTCGGTGATCCAGATCGGAACGCGTCGGTGGAACCACTGCTGGAGCGATGCTCCGAACTGGTCGATCCGGGTCAGCGTCACGTTCGGATAGGCGACCTTCTGGGTCGGGGGAAGATTCGGCGACGTTTGATAGGGGTGGGTCGCCCAGGCGTCGAACGGCAGGTTCGGCGCGATCTCGGACACGAGGTGCGCGAATGTGGCGGGCGCGACCGACTGCAACCCGTCCGACGCACCCCGGAGCACCGTGTTCCGGCCGCGATTGGACGTCTCGCCGGCAGCGACGAGCGCGTTCGGGTCGCCGGCCTTGATTCCCTTGTAGGCAGCCAGGTAGAGCTTCACGTACTCCGCCGGGCTGGCGATCTTCCCGTTCACGAACTGCGGCGTCAGGAAGAGCCCGAGGTTCGGCTCGTTCCAGACCGTCCAGCGCAGCACCAGGCCGCGGTTGGGCTCACCGTCGTAGCGGGCCGCGAGCATGTGCGCGAACTGGGTCAGGTCGTTCAGGTTCGTCGGCGGATGGTTCGGCGTCTGCCCGCCGTTCGTCCAGGACGGTGCCCGCGAGATGTTGATCATCACCTGGAAGCCGTAGCGGCCAGCGTTGCGCACGAGCTGGTCGAGGTCGGCGAGCTTGTACGCCGGGTCGTTGCCGTCGAGCGGGTTCGCGGGCTTGGTCGGCGCGATCGCCGACCAGTCGGCGGTCACGTGCAGGATCGAGGCGCCCGCCTTCTGGGCGGCGAGGAGGTTCTGCGCCACGTCCGGCGACCAGCGGAAGCTGTCGTCGTCGTAGAAGCCGACCGGCATGCGGGCCGTCGCGGTGGCGACCGCAGCGGGCGAGACGAACAGGACGATGAGCGCAAGCAGCGCCAGGCGAGACGGACGTGACAAGAAGAACCCTCCTCTAGCTCGGATCAAGAACGAACCTTAGTGACCGTAGCGGCGGGCAATGAAGGAGGTGTAAAGAGCCATCCGCCCCTCAGCAGCGCGACAACCGTCGAGGCATCCGCTCGAACCAGTTAGAGTATGGGGGTGAGCACGCCTCGGAAACGAGATTCGCTCGGCGCCCTCCTCGCGATCGGCGCTGCAGTCGCCGCAGTGGTCGGGATCGTCTGGCTGCCGTTCGCACTGGGCCCGGCCGCTGTGATCGCCGTCCTCATCGGAGCGCTGATGAGCCAGCGCCACACGATGTTGATCCGTACCGCGACGTTCATCGTCGGTATCGCCTTCCTGCTCGGCGCGGCGATCGCGGTCGCGGGCAGTCACCCGCTCTACTAGTCAGCCCTTCTTCGCCAGCCTTCTCCTCGAGCCGGTGCGGCGAGGGTCACCGGCTACCAAACACCTCGGTGGGCCCGACCGGCCGCGGCTCTGACCGTCGCGAGTGGCGCCGCTGTCGGCGTCGAAGCCATGCCTCCCCAACGCTGGCCATTCCGGGCCTGGCGCTGTGCCGCTTCTCGGACGTGCGGAGGAGCGAGGATTCTCGATCCCCTGCTCATCGGCCGTGCCCGCTCCGCCGCCCCTCTCAGCGCGGGCTCAGGCAAGCGCCTTGCTCACTGCGCTGAGTACACGATCCGGCTGGAACGGCTTGACGACGAAGTCCTTCGCGCCGAGCTTGATCGACTCGAGCACCTTGCTCTCCTGCCCGAGCGCCGAGCACATGATCACCTTGGCGCCAGGATCGACGGCGAGGATCTCCTGGAGAGCCTCGAGCCCGTCCTTCTCAGGCATCGTGATGTCGAGCGTTGTCAGGTCAGGGTGAACCTCGCGGAAGCGAGCGACAGCTTCGAGGCCGTTGCCGGCCTCTCCGACCACCTCGTGCCCACCTGAGGTGAGCGCGTCGGTGAGAACCTTGCGCATGAATGCGGCATCGTCGACGACAAGCACACGGGCCATATCAGATCCCTCCTTCGTTGGATGTCATTTGGGCGGGGCTCGCACCGAGCACCTGCTCGATACGGACGGCCCATTCGGATTGAATTTGCAAGAGCTGACCGGTGGCGAAACGCCAACCGTTCACGTACAGGTCGACGGGGTCGTCCGCTGCCCGGTCGAGCTCGATCACGGTCCCCGCTCTGAGACCGACTGCTCTCGCGAGGGGCATCCTCGTCCGGCCGAGCTCGGCGGCGACGCGAACCCGGATGTCGCGGATCAACCCGGACGAGAGCGTAGGGTCGCCGGGTTGGGCGCCGGTCTGCTCGGTTGCCACGCCGTCGAGAGCGCGAGTCATGCGCGCGACGAAGGCATCGGGGATGAGCTGGACCAGCCGGCAGGACTCACCGAGAAGCATGAACGAGACGCTGATCGCGTACGGGGTCCTCGGGTAGCCGGCCTCAGCCTCGTCGGCCGACGAGAGCAGACGCGTTTCCGGGACGGAGATCTCGACGTGGTAGCCGACTGCCTGCTCGATCGCAGCGGCAGCCGCTGCCATCATCTGGTTCATCGCCTCACTGAGTGCCGAGAGCTCGAGCTCGTCCAGGTCCTGGTCGCTGTCGGCGGTGGGCAGCTCCTGGAACATCATCGACGCCGCCAGCCGTCTCGCGCCGAGCCGCGTGATCACGAACACGTTGCCACCCACGACTCCGTCCACGTAGGAGACACTCGTCGCGAGGATCGGGTACTCGACCGATTCGAGCGGCGGCGTACCCTCCGGAACGAGCGACACTCGCCCTTTCCCGGCGCTATCCGGGCAGAGCGACAACATCACCCGCAGCACCGGCTCGGCCGTCAGCTCACCCAGCTTGAGTAGTGCCTCCTCGGTCGTCACGCGTAGCCCTCAACCGGCTCGATGACCTGGATCGCGCGACGATTGCCGCTGCGCCCCGGCCGGGTGCGGGTCAATCGCTGCTCGCCGATGAACACTCCCTCGCTTCCGGTTGCGCTGAGCAGAAGCGTGTCTCCTTCGGCGAGCGCCAGGACCTCGGCGATCGTCAGCTCGACCGCGCCGACCTCGGCTCGCAACTCGACATCGACGGCTCCCATCGCCATTCGCATCGTCTCCACCGCCTCGCCGGAGGGTTGCCGTGCGTTCTCGTCGTCGGCAGGCACCGCGCTCAGCCTCTTGCTCGAGGCGGCGATCGCCGAGTGCGGGACGAGCAGCCGCATTGTCGCTGTCCCGCCCTCGTCGCGAACCTCGATCGTGAGCACGAGCGCCGGGTCACTCGGCGGAATGTCGATGGTGACGTTCTGGGAGGGCTGACCGGCGAGGATGAGCGTGACGCCCAGCAGATCGTCCCAAACCATCGAGAGCGGTGTCAGCAGCGAGTCCATGATGCGGGCCGCGAGCCCGGCCTCGATCTCCGTGAGCTCGCGGCTGATCAGCGTCGCGCAGTGGGTGCCGCCCAGCAGCCGCTCGATCATGCGGAAGACAAGCGGCTGCTCGATGCAGATGACGATGCTCGTCTTGTGGCTTCCCGTCGCCGCGCGGATCGTCTCGCTCTCCGTCCCGTGCTGTTTCGGCAGCTCGAGCGCCGCGACGGCGTAGATCGACCTCTGCGGCAGGTCGCGGAGCGCGCCCGACCACGTGAGCTGGTCGCAGTTGATGATCTCGAGCTCGATCGGCGCATGAAGCTCATTCGTGAGACGCATCGAAGCGTTGCGGCAAAAGGTCGCGTGAGCCTGCTCGAACCGTCTCTGCTCCGCCGGGCTGAGCTTCGTCGGCCGGCTGAAGTCGATCGTGCGGATCCGACGGGTCCGTCGCGCCTCGACGGCTTGCGCCGCCGGCAGCTCGCCACGCTCGGCCGCAGCGACGAGCTGGGCGATCTGGTCCGGTGAGAGGATGTCGTTCATCTGCTCCTCACAGCGGCGGTACCGGGGAACAGCTCGACCTCGGCGCCGCCAGGCTCTTTCACCGTCACCGTGCCGGTGTCGACGGAGACGCGCACGGTTCGGCCCTCGGTACCGCCCGTGGCCGCGGCGCGGATCTGGATCCCGAGCTGGCCGAGGGCCTCTCGAGTCGCCTCCTCGTTGCGCCGGCCGATGTCGAGAGTGGTGGAGGCTCCGAACGAGAACATTCGCGCGCCTCCGACGAGGACGGCCTCGAGATTCTTGCGCAGCGCGCCGATCGAGGCCATCTTTTCGAGCAGCATCGGGATCGCCCGGTCGGCGAACTTGCCGACCTGACCGTCGGAGTGCCCGTTGGACGTCGGCAGCATGATGTGCGCGAGGCCGGCACGGGGATGTGCGGCCTCCACGAGCACCAACCCGATGCACGATCCAAGCCCGATCGAGGTGAGCACGTGCCCGGAAGTTCCCGACACCGAAAGCTCGCCCATCCGGACCATCGTCTCTCCTCCACTCACCTGGCGAGCCCGAGCCGCTCGAGGAGATCGCCCACACCGGTGCGGCTCGGCACGAGCATGAACGCGAGGGAGCACTCGGTGCCCTCAACGGTCAGCTCGGAGTCGAGCATCAGCGCGAGGTCGCTCTCCCCGGCTCCCGCGGCGAGCACGGACGAGACGATCGCGGCGAGCATGTCGGTCGCCGTCTCCGGCGGGCGCGGCTCGAGCGACAGGCCTGTCATCGCGCCGAGGGCCCCGACGTAGGCCGAGCCGAGGATGTTCCCGATCTCACCGAGCGCCGAGAGCCCCATCTCGCTCTCGCCGTCGACGCCGAGCAGGCTGCAGAGCTTGAGCACGTCGTCGGGCTGGAAGAGCAGCAGCACGATTGCGTCGAGATCGCCAAAGATCGGCAGGAGGACAGCCGTGACCGAGGCGTCCGGAGGGCCCGCGGCGTCGACGGCGTCGGCGAGAGGCATCGCAAGCGCCGTCGGCACCGAGATGTCGACCGACCGGCCGAGCATGGACGAGAGCGCGGTCGCGGCGGTTCCGGAGCCGATGTTGGCAAGTTCGCGGAGAGCGTCGAGCTGGAGATCGGAGTAGGACGGAGCGGTGGACATGAACCTCCTTTAGGCGGCGATGGCGACCGCTGCGGCACTGCCTGTCACCGCTGCGGTCAGGGCGTCGCAATCAACGATGAGGGCGATCTGGCCATTGGAAAGGACGGCGCCTCCCGAGAGGGCGCCGCGAGCGCCGACCCCGTCGGGAAGCGGTCGCGTCACGAGCTCGCGCTGACCGATCAGCCGGTCGACCGCAAGGACGAGCCGTTGCTCGGAGCCGCGCACGACAACGGCAAAGCCGGCCCCGGACGAAGCTCCGTAGCCGAGCTGTCCGCCGAGGTCGATGATCGGCAGCACACCGTCCCGGAGGACGAGCATGCGCTGGCCGGCCACCGCGCGATCCGGGTAGTCCTCGAGCTTCAGCGTCCGCTCGACCCGGTCGAGCTGGATCGCGAACGGGATACCCTGGGCCTCGACGAGGAGGGTGGCGACGATCGCGAGCGTCAGCGGAAGCCTGATCTCGGTCGTGTGCCGACCCCGACCGCGGAGGGACGAACACCTCGCCGCCGAGCCCGCGGATCGCGCTCGCGCACGGCGTCGAGCCCCACGCCTCGCCCGGAAACGTCGCTCATCTTCTCGGCGGTCGAGAAGCCGGCGGCGAAGAGCAGCTCGATCGCGTGCTGGAGATCGATCGTGTCACCGCGTCGGCCGCGATCAGCCCGCGCTCGGCGCGCCTTGCGCGCGACCCGGGCCGGGTCGATGCCGCGACCGTCGTCCTGCACGGTGATCAGCACGCTGCCGCCGGCATGGCGAGCGGAGATCTCGAGCGTCCCCGGCGGCGGCTTGCCCGCCGCCTCGCGCTCTGCCGCCGACTCGAGCCCGTGGTCGAGCGAGTTGCGCACGAGATGGACGAGCGGGTCGCCGAGCGCGTCGACGACCGTGCGGTCGAGCTCGGTCTCGGCTCCGGTGAGGCGAAGGTCGACCTTCTTGTCGAGCTTCCCGGAGAGGTCGCGGACGAGCCGCGGAAAGCGGAGGAAGACCGCTTCGACGGGGATCATCCGGACCTGCATCACCATCGTCTGCAGCGCCTGGGAGGTCCGGATGAGGTCGTTCATCGCGTGCTGGACGCCGGGGACCTCCGCATGTGCGAGCAGCGACTCGAGCTGCGTCCTGTGGACGACCAGCTCGCCCATCAGGTGCATCAGCTGGTCGAGCCGCTCGGAGTCGACCCGCACCGTGCTCGTCCCGGCAGTCTTCTTCTCATGCACAGCGGGGGTCGCGACTTCCGAGGTCGCGACGTCCGCTTCCGGCTCGGGACCGCCTGCGTCCTGGGTCTCCACACCCTGCGTGTCCGACTCCGCGACGGTCACCTCGACCACGTCGGGCACCCCGGCCGCCGCCGTCTCGACCACATCGTTCTCGTGATCGCTCGCGAGCCAGACCTCGACCGCGTCGCCGGCAAATCCTTCGGTGGCATCCTCGGGTGGCAGGGAGGCCAGGATGCGTCCGTGGTCCGAGAGCGCGGCGAAGACCATGAACGCGCGTACCGAGGGCATCAGCGTGGCCTCGTCGAGGCGGGCGACGACGTGCACGACACGCTGCCCGCCGGCCTCCACGGCCAGCTCGCCCGGCTCCGGTCGCTTCGCCGTCACGGTGGCGGCGTGCTCGCTCTGCGTGCGCACGAGCGCCTGCAGGCGGAGCACGAGCGGCGCCTCGTCGAGGCGCTCCACACCTTCCGTGTCGATCGCCTCGAATGCCTCGCTCAGCGCGTCCAGGCACTCGAGCAGGACGTCGATCGCCTCACGGTCGAGGCCGCCCCGGCGCTGGCGAAACACCTCGAACAGATCCTCCATCGCATGTGTGAGCGCTGCGATGCGCTCGAAGCCCATGGTCGCGCTCATACCCTTGAGTGAGTGCGCGATCCGGAAGATCTCCCCGATCGTGTCCGTGTCGTCTGGATCCTCTTCGACCCGCACAACCGCGAGGTTGAGCTCTTGGAGGTGCTCGCGGCTCTCTGCGAGGAACATCGGCAGGTATTCGTTGATGTTCATCAGGCCTTCCGGTAGGTGAAGGGATGTGCGAGGGTGAGACCGAGCTCGCCGGTGTCGGCGACCCGTTCGGTCGAGCCGACGACGAGATAGCCCCCACTGCGTAGCGCGGCGGCAAGCCGCAGATGGAGCTGGTCGCGGACGTCCTCGTTGAAATAGATGACGACGTTCCGGCAGAGCACGAGGTCGTAGGCCTGCTCGGGAGTGCGCATTGCGAGCAGGTCGCCGCGGTCGAACGCGACCCGTTTGCGCAGCTCCGACTTGGCTTGCCAGCCGTTGTCGTGTCGCTCGAACCAACGTTCGAGCGACGCGGCCGGGACCGTGCGCGCGTCCTCGGCCGAGAAGATGCCCGCCCGGGCACGGTCGAGCATCCGCGGGTCGATGTCTGTTCCTTTGATCTCGACTCGTGCGTGCGGGGCGTGCTCGAGGCAGACGGCGGCGATCGTGTAGCACTCCGCGCCGTAGGAGCACCCGGCGCTCCAGATCCTGATCCGGCCGTTTTCGGCGAGCTCCGGGATCACCGAGCGGCCGAGCATCGTCCACTGCTCGGGGTTGCGCCAAAGCTGCGAGACGTTGATCGTCACGCGGTCGAGGAACCGTTCGAGCTCGGTTGCATCCCGCCGCAGGACAGCCAGGTACTCGCTGAGGATGGGTATTCCGAGCCTCTCTGCAAATGTCCGCAGGCGCCGTTCCATCTGGCCGCGCTTGTACTGCGAGAGATCGAGGCCGGCGAGGTGGCGAATGCCTTCGCAGAAGGTGATGTAGTCGTCGCCGGCGGTTGCGGTGCTCATGCTCCGGCCTCCGCCGCGATCGCGCCGGGAAGCTCGCTGAGGTCGTGGACGCCGTCGGCGAGCCCTGCTTCGACGATGGCTCGAGGCATCCCGTACACGGTGCAGCTCGATTCCGCCTCGACGAGGATCCGGCCGCCGCGGCTGCGCACGTCGCGTGCCCCCTCGAGCCCGTCCTTCCCCATGCCTGTGAGGACGACGAGCAGCAGGTCGCTCCCGAAGAGGCGTGCGGCGTCCGCGATCGTCAGATCGGCGCGCGGCCGTAGTCCGCCGATCGGAGCCTCCTCGTTGAGCGCGGTCGTGTGGTTTCCGAGCAGGCGCAGGTGGCGGCCGCCCGGAGCGACGAGCGCGGTACGCGGGTTGAGCCGTTCGTTGGATCCTGCTTCGCGGACGTTCAGCGCCGAGGCGCGGTCGAGCCGATCTGCGAGCGAGCCGGTGAACCCGGGAGGCATGTGCTGCACGATCACGGTGCCCGCACCGAGCGGTGACGGGAGCCTGGGAATCAGCTCGGCCAGCGCGCGAGGGCCGCCGGTCGAGCACGCGATCACCACGGTCCGCGGCCGGGTGCGCCGAGCGGACGGTCGCAGCGCGGCGGCACCCTGCCCGTTGAGCGCCGTCCGCCCGCGTCGCGACTTGGCGGCAAGGCGAACCTTGTCGCCGAGGTCGGAGAGGAACTCCTTCAGATCCTCACCCGCCGCCGGTTTGGCGACCAGATCGACCGCACCCTCGGCGAGCGCATCCACGGCATGGGCCCCTTGTGCCGGGGAGAACGCGGAGACGACCACCACCGGGACCGGCAGTGCCGTGGCCCGCAGACCGCGCAGCACCCCGATCCCGTCGAGTCCGGGCATGGCGAGATCGAGCGTCAGCACGTCCGGGCGCAGGCTGTGACAGGCCTTGAGCGCCTGGTCGCCATCGCTGACGGCCGCGACCACGTCGAAGCCATGCTCGCCGAGGGCATCGGTCAGCAGACGACGCATGAACACCGAGTCGTCGGCGACGACGACTCGCAGAGGGATCGGAGAGGCCACTCCTGTCGTCTTAGTCGGCGAATTCGATTCCCGAGAAGAGTCCCTCGGGATTGAGCAGGATGACGAGCCGATCGCCGACCTTGGCGATCCCGTCGATCACGTCAGTGCTTGCGGATGGCACAGTTTCGAGCTGGTCGCTCTCGACCGTGAGCACTTCTTCCACCTCGTCGACGATCACGCCGGCGGTACCGCCCTCGGTCTCGACGATCACGATCTTCGCCTCGCTGGCAAGCTCGGCGTGGAGCCCGAGGCGTGCTGCGAGGTCGCAAACCGGAACGATCTTGCCGCGCAGGCTGATCACACCGCGGATCCACGCTGCGTCAGAGGAAACCGCCCTGGGCTCCGTGTAGCGGATGATCTCCTGCACCTGCGTGATCGGAAGCGCGTACTCCTCGTCGCCGAGCGAAAAGACGACGAGCTGTTGCGCGAGGAGCTGAGTAGCTGTGGTTGACATTGACCCTCCTGGGTCGATCTGGGCCATGACGTCATCGGCGCCTCGGTCACCGATTTGAGCCGCGTTCGCGGAAGCGTCGCAACGGCCGTACGGCGCGCCCCGCCGTCAGGAGCGGACGTGGCTGCAATCGCCGAGAACCCGGGCCGGTATCCTGCAACGATCGCGGTAGCGGTTCGCTTCTCCAACGCAATCGGCGCCTTACGAGGATGAACGGCTCCGCTTCGAAACTCGCCATGCCAACGGCCTACTCCACGACATACGGGCACGTAGACGCTCCGGCGCTCCCGGAATGAACGGGCTCGCCGTTGGTGCAGACGAAGCGTCGCTGACCGTCGCCTCCGGCGACCCCCTGATCGCGATCGATGCGGCGGATCTCCGGATCGTCTCCTGGAACGACGCTGCAGAGCAGTTCACCGGGTTCCGGCGACAGGACGTCACCGGTCAGCTCTGCTGGCTGGTGCTCGGGGGAGTCGACGAGGCCGGGGCCTCGCCGGTGTGCCACGCGGGTTGCGCAATCGCATGCAGCCTCTCCGAGGGCCGGCAGACGTCGTGCTTCGACCTGGCGATCCGAACCGCGGACGGTGCCCGACCGACCGCACTCTCGACGATCTCCCTCCACACCGCCACTCGGCGCCTCATCGTGCACACGCTTCAGCCGAGCCGCTCCCGCGCAACGTCCGCTCCGGCGCGTCCTTCAGTGGGTGGCGCGGAGACGTACCGGCTCACACCACGGCAGCTCGAAGTGCTCCAGTTGCTCAACGAGGGTGCGAGCGCCAGGGAGATCGCAGCCTCGCTTCACGTCGCAGAGCGGACCACGCGCAATCACATCACCGCCATCCTGCAGGAGCTGCAAGCCCATTCTCGGCTCGAGGCCGTCGCAAAGGCCCGCCGCGCCAACCTCATCTAGCGAGCTCCCGCGGCAAGCGGCTTTGACGCGGACGATCCCGCAGAGCAGCCGCGTAGAGCGTTTGGCTCATGCCAAATGGCATGCTGACCCGCATAATCGTCCGTACTGACGTCACATCGCGGCTCTGCGACCCCCGGAGGTAAGTCGATCACTCGGTCATTGCGCCATGTCTGGTGTCCGGAATCGAGCGGTCTTCAGCGCTCGGCTGCAAACCGCTGGCCTTCGGCCCGCGTCGCCGTGTGGCGCTGATGGTTCCCGGCGACGACACTCCCGTCACGGGCCGGCTCGCCGCGCTGATGGGCCTGACGGAGGCGGAGATCTCGAGTCGCAAGAAGCTGCTCGAGTTTGGCGACGAAGACGTCGAGCGCCTCCTGAGCATCAGGGATCTGGCGCAGGGGTACGCCGATCCGGTGATCGAGAACTTCTACGCGTATCTCCTCTCGCTCGAGGGAACGGCTGCGTTCTTCGAAAGCCCCCAGGCCATCGAGCGCATCAAGCAGAAGCAGAAGGAGTACTTCCTGCAGTTGACCGCGGGCGATTACGGCGAGGCCTACGTCGAGAACCGTCTCTGGGTCGGCGCCGTTCACGAGCGGATCGGCCTGCCGCCCAGCCTCTACCTCGCGATGTGCAGCTTCTATCTGTGGACGGTCGTCGCTTGGCTGCGCGAAGACTTCAAGGACGACCCCGACCGAACGTTCGGGCCGCTCCACTCGATGGCGAAGCTCCTGTTCTTCGACGCCAGCCTGGCGATCGACAGCTACATCTTCGCGCGCGATTCGCAGCTGGAGAAGCAGGTTCGCAAGTTGCAAGAGCAGGCGACTGTCATCGACGCCGCCGACGACTCGATCGTCACCGTGGTCTCGACGGGACGGTTCTCAGCTGGAACCGCGGCGCCGAGCGGCTGTACGGGTACGAGACTGCGGAGATCGTCGGGCTGCCCATCTCGATCGCGACGCCCGAGGAGAACGAGCAGAGCCTGCAAGACCTGCTCGATTCGGTGGGCCGCGGCGAGAGCATCCGCCAGAGCGAGCTGGTCCTTCGACGCAAGGACGGAAGCGTCGTCGATGTCTCGCTGACGATGTCCCCGATCCGAGCCGATACGGGCGAGGTGGTCGCGGCCGCGATCGTTTCGCACGACATCAGCGAGCGCAAGCGGGCCGCGGCGGAGCGAGCGCAGCTCGAGGAGCAGCTGCGTCAGTCGCAGAAGATGGAGGCGATCGGGAGCCTCGCGGGTGGCATCGCTCACGATTTCAACAACATCCTGATGGTGATCCGCGGCTACGGCGCCATCCTGCAAGAGCGCAACACCGACAAGAATCTGGCCGAGGGGATCTGGCAGATCAACGCCGCGGCGGAGCACGCGACGAGCTTGACCCGCCAGCTGCTCGCCTTCAGCCGCCAGCAGGTTCTCCGGACCGAGAGCACCGATGTGAACGATGTGGTCGTCGAGACCCTCAAGCTGATCGAGCATCTGATCGGTTCGAACATCGAGATCGTCACCGACCTCGGCCCGGGGCTGCTGCCGGCAACCCTCGACCGCTCTCAGCTCGGCCAGATGATCGTCAACCTGGCCTTGAACGCACGCGACGCGATGCCGGGCGGGGGCAAGCTCACGATCCGCACGATGAACGCCGCCCTCGACGAGTCGTACAGCTCCGAGCATGCGGACGTCATTCCGGGCGACTACGTGCTGCTCCAGATCACCGACTCGGGCGGGGGCATGGACGAGGCGACGCGGCTGCGGGTCTACGACCCCTTCTTCACCACGAAGCCGGAGGGCACCGGGCTCGGTCTCTCCACCGTGTACGGGATCGTCAAGCAGATCGGTGGCCACATCTTCCTCTACAGCGAACCGGGCCTCGGCACCACGTTCAAGCTCTACTTCCCGCACCAGCCGGGGCTACCTGCCGAGACGGCGTCAGCCGAAGAGCCGGCCTCCACCGGCGGCGGCGAGAGCATCCTGCTCGTCGAGGACAACGAAGCGGTGCGGCTCCTCGTCACCGAGCTGCTCGAGGGCTACGGTTACACCGTCTTTCAGGCGGCGAACGGAGAGGCGGCGATCGCGCTCGCCGCGCAGCTCGAGTCGTTCGACCTCCTCCTGACCGACATCGTGATGCCGGGCCTGAACGGCCGAGAGCTCGCCGAGAAGCTGCTCGCGAAGCGGCCGACGCTCAAGGTCGTGTTCACTTCCGGCTATCCCGCCGATGCGCCCGTCCGCCGGGGCATCTCCGAGGCACGCGTCGCCTTCATCGAGAAGCCCTACCGGGCCGACGACCTGGCCCGCGCGATCCGCAAAGCTCTGGACGGCTAGTGCACCGTTCCGTGAGTCCGGTGCGTTTCCGGCGGATGGATCGTCGTTCGTGGGAAGGACGCAGGGAGGCCCGATAGTCGCGCTATCGGGCCGACCGAGGACGCAGCCACGGGCGACGAGACGCCGTCGGGAATGTGCCGAGACTTGCGGAACGGTGCACTAGTGTCTATTCGAGCCCGAAGAGGTGGATCGCCGCGCGCGTCGAGGTGAGAGCGTCGCCGTCTGCGGTGGCGTCTTTCAGATGCGCGATTGCCGGGTGGATCAGCCGGCTGACGATCTGGGCGGTGAGCGTCTCGACGGCGGTGCGCTCGCGGGAGCGAGAGCTCCGCGAGCCTCGGCTCCGCTTTCGCCAGGGCGGTCTCCCGGATCTCCCGGGCGTGCCGGGAGATCGACTCGATCAGCGGCGCGACTCCGAGCGCGCGCTGCTCCCGGTCGAACTGCGCGAGCTCTGCGCCGACGATCGCTTCCACCTTTCCCAACTCGCCTCGCCGGGCGACGAGGCTCTCTGCGACGAGCGACTGGAGGTCGTCGATGTCGTGCAGCCGGCAGCCCTTGACGGTTCGGATCGCCGGATCGAGATCGCGCGGAACCGCGATGTCGATCAGCAGGAGCGTCCTGCCGGCTCGCGCCTCCATCGCATGCGCAACCCGCGGCGCGGTCAGGAGCGGGCTCGGGGACGCGGTCGCCGAGATCACGACGTCCGTCCGCTCGAGCTCCTGATCGACCCCGTCGAGGCCGATCGCCTCGCCGCCGAGGCGGGCTGCAAGGCGACGAGGCCCCCTGCCTGGTCCTGCTGGCGACGACGATCGTGCCGGCGCCGTGCGAGGCGAGCGCTTCCGCGGTCAGCGCACCGGTCTTGCCGGCCCCGAGCACGAGGATCCGCCTCCCGGCCAGCCCGCCGAGGCCGCGTCGGGCCAGCTCGACCGCGGCGCCTGCGACGGAGCAGGGCTTCTCGCCGATCGACGTCTCGGTTCGGACGCGTTTCCCGGCCTGGAGAGCCCGGTGGAAGAGCCGGTTGAGCAGCGGGCCGGTCGTGCCGTCGCCAAGCGCCGCAGCGTAGGCGTCCCGGATCTGTCCGAGGATCTGGCCCTCGCCCAGAACGAGCGAGCTCGAGCCCGGCAGCGACCCGGAACAGATGGCGCGGCACGCCTCGCGGCCGTAGCGAATCTCGAGCACCGGGTCGAGCTCCTCGCGGGTGAGGCCGGCGATCCCGGCGAGCTCGGCGCACGCCCGTTCCGCCGCCGCCTCGGGGTCGGGGCAGGCGAGGTAGATCTCGGTGCGGTTGCACGTCGCGAGGACGACCGCCTCGCAGGCTGGCGTCGCGAGCCGCCGCCCGACCTCGCCCGCGTCCTCGCCGTCGAGGTGGAGCAGCTCGCGAAGCGCCACGGGGGCGAGACGGTGGGTGACGCCGATCGCGGCGAGAGGCATGGGAGGCTCCTGTGTGATCGAGGCCCGGCAATCCGGCCCCGGCTCCCCTCCGTGGAGGGGAGCCGGGGCGGAGGGAGGGACTGATCTCAGGCGCTCTCGGCCAGGTTGAACGAGCTGACGATGTCCTCGAGGTCCTGCGCGGTGCCCGCCAACGCCGGGCGGAGTTCGCGACCTCCTCGGTGGAGGCGCTCGTCTGCTCGGTGGAGGCCGAGACCTGCTGGCGGAGGCCGACGACTGCTCGGCCACGGCGGCGACCTCGGCGGTCGAGGCCGTCATCTTCTCGATCCGGGCGCTGATGTCGGCGACCGCTCAGCCGATCGCGGTGAACGCCTCGCGGGCCTGCTCGACGACGGCGGACGCCCTCCTCGGTCAGGCTGACGCTCTCCTGCGACGACCGCGACGGCCTTCTGCGTCTCGGCCTGGATGTCCCCGATCAGCTCGGAGATCTGCTGCGCAGCCTGCTGCGACTCCTCGGCCAGCTTCCTGACCTCCTCGGCCACGACCGCGAAGCCGCGGCCCTGCTCGCCGGCACGGGCCGCCTCGATGGCGGCGTTCAGCGCCAGCAGGTTCGTCTGCGACGCGATGCCGGTGATCGTCTCGACGATGCCGCCGATCTGCTCCGACTTCGTCGCCAGGCCGTTCATCGTCTCGCTGACCTGCGACGACGAGTCGCGAACCGACTGCATCGCCTTGGTCGCCTTCTCGGCCGCTTCGAGGCCGTCGGTCGAGAGCGTCTTCGCCTCGGCTGCCGCCTCGGCCGCGCTTTCCGCCACGCCCTTCGCATCGTCGACCATCCGCACCTGGCGCTCCGCGCCCTGTGCGACGTCGCCGACGGCGTTCGCGATCTCGGTGATCGCCTTGCTCGTCTCATCGGACGAGGACGTCATCTGCCCGGACGCGGTGCGCAGCGTGTCGAGCGCCTTCGCGATGCCCTGGAGCGGCACCTGCACGAGCCCCTTCAGAGCGCCGCTCTTGTCCGACAGGTCGAGCTCGGAGCTCTCGACTACGACCTTCGTCAGGTCGACGCCCATCGACTGGAAGGTGTCGAAGTAGAAGGCCTCGACGATCGCCTGCATGTCCTGGCTCATCACCGTGAGGATCGCCCGCTCTGCCTTCGCGCGGAAGCGCGGCTTGTGCGGGTAGCGCTTCTTCAGGTACTTGCGGACGAGATCGAAGTACGTCGGGTAGCTGCCGAGATACCACTTCATCGGCAGGTTGATCTCGTTGTGCAGCTTGCCGACCCGGAGGCGCATCTCGAAGTACGAGACGCCGAAGTTGCCGCCACGCGCCGCTTCCTCGAAGATCTGGCGGAAGTAGCCGCCCTGCGCCTTCTCGAGCCCCCCGCGCAGCGTGTCGATCGAGGTGCCGGCCGTGTTCGAGTAGTTGGTGAAGAAGGTGCGCGTCGGGCCGAACGCGAACTGGATGTCGTAGAACTCCTTCGCGAGCGGGGCGGCCGTCTTGGCCGACCACCCGTCGAGCTTCTTGAGAATCGCGACGTCCTTCGGGGTCAAGCGCGTGAACTGACGGCGCAACCCAAGATTCGTCTCGTTGATGCGGTAGAGCTCAGCGAGCGTTGCCATGTGGCGAATGCCTCCTCTAACCCAAGGGGGGTCGTGACTCCCGGTTCTCGACCGGATGTGAGCACCATCATCGGCTGCGCAGATCCGGAAATTAGTGCGGCCGGACCCGGCAGTTTCGGCGCACTCAAGTCCGCCAAAGCAGAGCCGATACACAAGCAGGATCGGCCGGGCTTGCGGGTTTCCCGTCTGCCGGGCCCTCGACCGCCGACAGATCGACAAACGAAGGGACGCCGATGAGCACGGAGCGCGCAGAACCACTCGGAGGACAGGTCGTCGTGTTCTCGCTGGCCGGCAAGGAGTACGCGCTCCCGATCGCCCGGGTGCAGGAGATCATTCGCTACACCAAGCCTCGCTCGATCAGCTCCGGCGTCGCCTGGGTGCGCGGCGTGATCAACCTTCGCGGCCGGATCGTCCCGGTCTGCGACCTCGCCGCGCGCCTCGGCACGGCCGGGCTGGCAGACGAGGAGAGCAAGATCGTGATCATCGAGTCGTCCAGCGACATCGCCGGCGTGATCGTCGACGAGGTGTCGGAGGTGCTCACCTTCGACGAGAGCCAGGTCGACCCGCTGCCCGCGAGCGGCCTCGACTTCTTCAGGGCGATCGCCAGGCTCGACGACCGGCTGATCGTCGTCCTCGACCCCGAGCGGATGCTCGCCGGCATCACCGCCGCGCACGCCGACCAGGCGAGCGCAGCGCCGGCGCTCCAGCTCGACCTGCTCGAGCAGAGCTTCGACCTGCTCGCCCCGCGCGGAGAGGAGCTCGTCGAGCGCTTCTACGAGCTCCTGCTCGACCGCGCGCCCGAAGCCGCGCCGCTCTTTGCCAAGACCGACATGAAGAAGCAGAAGGCGATGCTGCTCGGCGCGCTCGTGCTCGTGCGCAACTCGCTCCGCGACCTCGACGGGCTCGTCCCGAAGCTCGAGGCGATGGGCGCCCGCCACGTCGGCTACGGCGCGCTCGCCGACCACTATCCGGTGGTCGGCCAGGCGCTGCTCGCCGCGATGGCCGAGCTGGCCGGCGAAGCGTGGACGGCCGAGCTCGAATCCGCCTGGGCCGAGGCCTACGGCGTCGTCTCGAGCGTCATGCTCGCCGGCGCCGCGCCACCGAACTCGCCGCGGCCGCCTGAGCTCCCGCCGCGGCTCGTGCGGGTCGGTCAGCGAGAAGAAGATCGTGCGCGCGCTCGTGATCTCCACTCAAGAGCGCCGATTCGGTGTCGATCAACGCAAGTACGCAGGCGGTTCCACCGCTTACGGACATCGCCCATCCGAGGAGGATTCCAGCTGTGAATATGTTGCGCGAACGCGTCGCTTGCGAAGAAGTTGTATTCGGGTTTCGGGGTCATTCTGGGGATGCTGGTCGTGCTCGGTTTGGTCGCGGTGATCGAGTGAGCGCGATGAACTCGAAGAGCCGCGTCGTATCCGACGTCAAGCTGCCGGCGGTGTCTGCGGCCGCGCGATATGCGAATCGCGCTCGGCAGCATGGTTCGGCATCAGCGTGAGAACGTGGCGCTCGCCAGCCGGGCCGACCGGCTCTCCTCGGAGAAGGAGATCCAGAGCGACGCGGCAGACTTTCTCACGAGCGACCGCGCGGCTTGCTGCCGTGACGACCAGCGCACGCGATCAAGCGGTTCTGGCGCGCATCCGCGCCGGTTCGCCACCTATATCAAGACGAGCGCGCCGTTCTTCGCGCCGAGCCTGGCCGGCAGACGCGCAGGCTGCGAACGCCGCGATCAACGCCGCCGATCCCGCTTTCGAGCGGGTCGACGTCCCGCTCCAGGCTCTGATCGCGGCGCGGATCCGAGAGGCGAGCTCCGCTGCGGCCGGCGTCGCCTCAACGCATGCGACTGCACAGCTCATCGTGGCGATCCTGCTCGCCGCCGCGCTGGCTCTTGGTGGGGGGATCGCGTTCGCGATCACGCGCGGCATCAGGAAGGTTGGCGCCGGTGTTGGATCGGTTGCAGATGTTGCAGGACCGGTGCACGACCGATCTGCGGAAGGGGCTGGAGCTGATGGCGAAGGGCGATCTGACGTTCGAGGTCACGCCGGTGACGCCGCTGATCGACGAACCCGTCCAGTGACGAGATCGGCCACGTCGCGGCGGCGGTGAACGGGATCCGCGACCCGACGGTCGCCTCGGTCGAGGCCTACAACGCAACGCGGATCAGCCTGTCGAAGCTGATCGGGCAGGTCAACCTCGCCTCGGAGTCGCTCTCGGCCTCGTCGCAGCAGATGGCGTCGACCTCGGAGGAGGCCGGCCGCGCGGTCGGTGAGATCGCGCAGGCGGTCACCGACGTCGCCTCGGGCGCCGAGCAGCAGGTGCGGATGGTCGGGCAGGCGCGCGCGTCGGCCGAGCAGACCGCCACCGCAGGCCGACGAGGCCCGCGATGTCGCCCAGGAGGGCGTCGCCTCGGCCCAGAAGGCGAGCGAGGCGATGGAGTCGGTGCGCGAGTCGACCGGGTCGGTCACCGAGGCGATGCGCGGCCTGGCCGCGAAGTCGGAGGAGATCGGCGGGATCGTCTCGACGATCACCGGGATCGCGAGCCAGACCAACCTGCTGGCGTTGAACGCGGCGATCGAGGCCGCGCGCGCCGGCGAGCAGGGCCGCGGCTTCGCGGTCGTCGCCGAGGAGGTCAGGAAGCTCGCCGAGGACTCCCAGGCCGCCGCGACGCAGATCTCGACCCTGATCGAGGAGATCCAGATCGAGACCCAGAAGACGGTCACGATCGTCGAGGAAGGCGCCAGGCGCACCGAGGACGGCGTCGCGATCGTCCAGCAGGCCCGCGAGGCGTTCGAGCGGATCGGCACCCAGGTCGGCGACGTCAGCGACCGGATCGCCGAGATCGTGACCGCCACCAACGAGGTCGCCGCGGTCGCCGAGCAGTCGTCGGCCTCCACCGAGCAGGTCTCCGCCTCGACCGAGGAGACGAGCGCCTCCGCGCAGGAGATCGCCGCCAGCGCGCAGGAGCTCGCCGGCACCGCCGAACGGCTCCAGCAGCTCGTCGGCGAGTTCAAGATGGCCGCCGTCGCGTAAGGAACGGCACCGAAGACCAGTTCCCCGGCCGGGCCTCCACGGCCCGGCCGGGAACATCCGCTCGAGCCCACCTGCCCACGACTCCGGAGGCGCCCGATGTCCGATTCCGTCCATCTGCTCGTCGTTCGCGCCGGCGGCCTGCCCTGGGCGCTGCCGATGGATTCGGTCGAGCAGACCGTCGACCTGAGCGTCTGGCGCCGACATCGCGTCGGCGGTACCGACATGGTCGTCTACCGCGGCAAGGCGCTCGAGCTGCACCCGCTCGCCGAGGCGCTCGGGATCGGCGACGGCGCCGACCCGGCGGCCGGTGTGGTCGTGTGGGCCGGCGGGCGCAGACGGGTGTTCGGAGTCGACGACCTGATCGGCCAGATGCCGCTCGAACGGCTCGAGATGCCGTCGCTCGTCGCGTCGCGCTACTGCTCCGGCGTCACCCACCTCGGCGGCGAGGTCGTCCCGATCCTCGAGCCCGGCGTCGTCGTCGGCGCCTGGGAGCTCAGCGGCGGTGGAGACTTCGGCTTCTCGAGCATGCAGACGAGCGCCCTGCTCGAGATCGCGAACATCGGCAGCGGCCACGCCGCGACGGCGCTCTCGCAGCTCCTCGGCAAGCAGGTGGAGATCCACTACGCGGAGGCGTTCCTCGCAACGCTCGCCGAGGCCGCCGACCGGATCGGCTCGCAGGCGTCGAACTCCGCGCTGATCGACACCCCGGTCGCAGGCGACGACGGGAAGGTGCTGCTGCTCTTCCCGGACGGGAGCGCGGACGAGCTCTGCAGCCTCCTCGGGGTCTCGATCGACGAGGAGATCGGGCTCTCGGCGCTCCGCGAGGTCGGGAACATCCTCGCCAGCTCCTATCTGAACGCGATCGTGGAGATGACCGGCCTCGAGCTCGAGCCCGAGCCGCCCACGATCGAGGTCGACGTGCTCGGCTCCCTGGTCGAGCGCAGCCTCACAGGAGGAGCAAACCCGCACGACCCAACGGTGCTCATGCGCTCCGTGATGACGGTCGAGACCACAAACGCACGCTTTGCGTTCCTCTTCGTGCCGCATCTCGGCTCGGTGAACGCGATCCTCGACCGGCTCGGCGTCGGGTCTCCGGCCGCGGTCTAGACTCGAGGCTTGGAGCCTGCGACTTCCCCGGAGCGATTCACTTCGAGGTCCCCTCTCGTCACGCGAGTTAGCGCAGCACCTCGACGCCGCCAGAGCCGCGCGGCTCCATCACATAGTCGCCTGGAATCGGTGTCAGACACCGTTCGGTGCGGTTCGTCCATGTGTCCCGACGCGGAGGTGACGGGGCCGGCGAGTCAAAGATTCCTTCCGTGAAGAAGCTGATCGTGTTCGGCGCACTGGCGCTGGTCCTGATCTCCGCCTCGGCATCGACGGCGCCGGCGCGATCGACGCAGTGCCAGCCCGTGCGCGCCGTCTTCTACACCTCGAGCGACTGGTGGCGTCTCTTGCAGGGTCTTGGCGCGGATGCGTCGCCGTGCGCGCAGTACTACATCTCGATCGCTCCGCTCACCGCCAACAAGACGCAGATGCGGCCAAATGCGGCCTGGCAGGTGAACGCACTCGGGTCGGACTTCCATGCGGTCGCCGAGGTCAACTACACAGCCTGGAAGAATTGGGTCTCCTCGACAGGAAACTCCTGGTACGCAGCGGGGCAGGCGGCGCGCGCGAGCATGGACAGCACCGGGTTCAGCGCTGCCGCTGGGGACACCTGGGCGGTGAACGAGCTCCCGTCGTCGGTGCGGACGAATACCGGCGGGGCACGGCTCGAAGCGGAGCAGTTCGTCCAGGGCCTCCACGATGGTGACGGCTCGGATGCGCCGGAACAGGGGATCGTGTTCATGATCGGCGTCGGCCAAACCGGGGTCTCGTTCCCCCAATACAAGGCGAGCATGGAGTCCTGGCTCCAGGACAGCACCTTCTGGAACGCCATGAACCTGGACGTGAGCGACTTCTTCTTCGAGACGTACGGCGACGTTCGTGCCTATGCGGTCGCCGGCTCTGATCCGGCGACGCGCATCGACGACCTGAACGCGTTCCTCCAGCATCCACTCGCGCTTGTCTCCGCACCAGACGCACCGAGCACGACAGCAGCGGCACGAACGTTCCTCAATTCCGCGTACGGGCCGCTCGCAAACGCCTCGTGGGCATGGACCTCGGAGTACGGCTGGACGCAGACAACGCCTGGCGTGATGGCGGACTACATCTCCGCGCAGACCTACGCGATGCGCGCCTACGGCGCCGGTGCGCGACTCGGCTTCGCGTGGAACCCGTTGAACACGGAGAGCCTTTCGGGAGACGATTTCAACACGGACGTTGCGAGCCTCCTGGCCCGGCTCGCCGGATCGATCCATGAGACTGACAACGGCGACCCGGCGCAAGCCTGTGAGGCGACAGGCTGTGCGGCCGTCATCGACGGCGCCGCACCGGCACCCGGCTGGAGCACGTTCTCGTCTTGGACGCCGACTGTTGCCACCTTCGCCAGCAGCCCGCAGACCGTCGCCCCTGGAGTAGCGTCGAACCCGTTGACGGTCGAGCTCGAGACGGGCGGCGCCTCGACAACACTGCCGATCGCGAGCACCGTCACGGTGACATCGGACTCCCCCAGCATGACGTTCTCCCCGACCCGGTCGGGCCGTGGGCCTCGACGCTGACCCTGACAATTCCGGCGGGCTCGAGCAGCGCCATGCTCTATACGCTCGATTCATCGCCCGGCACACCAACGCTCACCGCGAATCTGAATGGGCAGCTCTCGACGCAGACAGAGACGATCGCGGCGCCGGCGGCCACCGAGACAACTGCTGCGCCCCTTCCAGCCGCCCGCGTGGCCTCGCTTGCGTTCACACCGTGGCGCGACCACATGCATGTCGCGATGCGGGTCGTCAGCGACTCCGGCCAGCCGCTCCAGGCTCAGGTGAGGCTCGCCCTGCTCGTCGGCTCCTCAACCATCGCCACCGCCTCGGGAGACACGACTGCCGCGGGCTGGCTCGGCGTCACGGCACTGCCGAAGCTCGAGCGCGGCTGCTACCGCGTGCAGTTGAAGTCTGTCGCCGTCGCGGGCTCTAGCTGGGACGCCGCCTCCCCAATCCAGACCGACTGTATCGCCTCGCTCCCGGCCCGCGTTATCTCGGTCGTGTTCACGCACCGGCGCGACCTGCTCCATGTCGACGTCGGTGTCGTCGACGAGTCGGGCCGGCCACTCCGCGCACGCGTCTCGTACTCGGTCACCCACGGTTCCGCAACCTTCGCGGCCACCACCGGACTCACCAACGCCAACGGCCGACTCGGTATCACCGCCCGCCCGAGACTCAAGCCAGGCTGCTACCGCGTGCGCGTCAACTCCGTCACCGCTCCCGGCTTCACCTGGGATCGCATCTCACCCACCACCACCTACTGCGCCCACTGATACGCGCCTCGCCTGGGGCGCCCGGCCGGCCCATCCGCAGAGTTGAGACGGTCGTCGTTGCCCCGACCTCCGCCTGCCGGCGCCCGTTCTTCAGTCGGAGGCGACCTCGATCTTCAGCTTCAGGGCGGCGGCATCGGCGAGCTCGAGTGCCCGGAGCGAATCCTCGGCAGTTGCAACGATGTAGCCGCGACGATCTTGGTCGACCTGGACGGCGTTGATTGTCTCGCCAAGTTGCAGGTAGAGGCCGGCTTCGAGCACGCCCGCTGAGGCTCGTACGGCTTCGAGCCCGCTGACCGCGTTCAGCCGCCCGGTATGGGAGGACGCCGGGGCTGGCGGTCAGGAAGCGGATCGCGAGCGGACGATGGAATTGGGGGAGCCGCAGATCGTCGCTGACCTGCTTGCCCAGAGCTTGTTGCAGGGCGATCTCGACGAGATCGACTCCGGTTGCGAGTCGGACGAGATCTGCCATCTGACCGGCTGGTATCCGTGCTGCCACTTCAACGACGACGGCCTCGTCGGCGGTTGCCAGCATCTGCGGGAACGCGATCCCGTTCGACATGCCGAGCGCCCGGATCGCCGAGACGGCCGTCGCGCTGACGCGCTCGAGCTTCTCCGTACTGAGCGTTGAGGGATACAGGTGCGCCCAACCGACGCCGAATCCTCGCCCTGGCGGCCTCAGACGGTCGGAAAGCGTGATCAGGTGCGGTTCACCGTCGATGACGACCGCGATTCCGTTCAACTCCGCACCGTCAACGTGGCGCTCCAGAATCGCTTCTCCGCTGCTCGAGAAGGAACGCGCGGTCTGCCACGCCTGTCGAAGCTGGTCCGGGGTCTCGACGACGAAAATGCCCCGCTGGCCGCCGGAGTCGCTTGGCTTCAGCACCGCCGGCCGGCCGACAACGTCGAGAGCTGCTGCGAGATCGTCTCCGACTCGTAAGACAGCGAACGTCGGCTGCGGGATTCCGGCCTCGGCCAGACGTGTTCGCATTGCGGCCTTGTTCGTCATCACGCGTGCGGCCTCGACCCCGATCCCGGGCAGGCCGAGAGCGTCGGCGACTGCGGCGGCAATCGGAACTGCCCGATCGGTAGAGATCGCGACCACCCCATCGATCTGCTCGCGCCGCGCGACCTCGATCACGCGCTCGAGATCGCTGAAGTCGATGTTCTCTGCGACATCGACCTCGCTGAAGCCAACGGCATCGGGGTTCCCGTCCACCGCTACGACATGAATGCCCAGCTCGCGCGCGCGCCGAATCGCGCTGACCTGCGACACGCTTGCTCCCAAGAACAGGACCTTGCTCATGCCGCGACCGCCCGCGCCGACCGGCCGGCGAACGGACAGACACCCTGGCGCTGCCCTGCGTCCGGCGTCGAAGGCGCGACGCCCTGGTCGTAGCCTGCGATCGGAATCATCGAGCTAGTTGAAAGAACCGGCAGTTTGCTCTCTTGCAGATTGCGGCAACTCATCCGACCTCATGAGTGACATCTATTCCGAATCTCACGTCTTTCCCGTTAGGCCGTGTTGCTTTCGCGTTAACCCGTTTCGGCACTCCGGCTGCCAAGAGAGCGAGACGCCTGCGTCGGCTCCGGCGAAGGCCCTCGATTCGATGGGGTCTGACCCCATCTCGGGCGTCCACCCGAGCGGCTATTCGAGTCGTTCGGGTCAGGGATTCCGTTGCTGTCGTGGTGCTGGGGGGACGCAGTGGGTCGGGCTCTCCCGGCCCGCTGCGTCCTGAGTAAGAGCGCCCTCGCCAGCTTGGTTACGCGGCGAGGGTGAAGCTCAGGACCAGCGCCTGCAACTGCTGGGCGGTGCTGGCCAGGTCTTGTGCGGAGGCCGCAATCTCCTCGGTCGAGGCGCTCGTCTCCTCGGTCGAGGCCGAGACCTGCTCGGTCGCGGCCGAGGACTGCTCGGCCACGGTTGCGATCTCCGTCGTCGCATCGACGATGCGACCGATGCGGTCGGTGACCTGCTCGACCTGGTTGCCGATCAGCTCGAACGCCTCCCGCGCGCGCTCGACGACCGCGACTCCATCCTCGGTGCGCCTGGCGCCGTCCTCGACCACCGCCACCGTCCGCTGGGTCTCAGCCTGGATCTCGCCGATCAGATCCGCGATCTTGGTCGCTGCCTCCTGCGACTCTTCGGCGAGCTTCCGGACCTCTTCGGCGACGACTGCGAAGCCGCGTCCCTGCTCACCGGCGCGGGCCGCTTCGATCGCGGCGTTGAGCGCCAGCAGGTTCGTCTGCGAGGCGATCCTCGTGATCGTCTCGACGATCCCGCCGATCTGCTCCGACTTGTCGGCCAGCTCGCGGATCGCGGCAGTCACCGACCCGGTCGATTCGCGTACGGCCTGCATTGCTTCCGACGCCTGATGGGCAGCGGCGACGCCTTCGATAGCGACGTCCCTGGCCTCACCGGCCTGCGAAGCCGTCTCGCTTGCGGCCTGGCGCGCATCCTTGACCATCCTCACCTGGCGCTCTGCGCCCTCGGCGACGCCTTGCACCGCAGTCGAGATCTCGGTGACTGCGAGGCCGGCCTCCTCCGAAGTGGACGCCATCTGCGCAGATGCCGACGACACGCTCCCGGAGGCGATCTGCACCTGGCCGATCAGCTCCTCGAGGCGGCCGCGGGCGTTGTTGTATGCCCGCGCCGAGGCGAGCGTGCTCTCGCGGATGCCGTTGACCGCGACCGAGATCTGCCCGAGCTCGTCGCCCGACGGGTTCTCGATCTCCGGCAGATCGAGCTGGACGCTCACAGTCAGGTCGCCGCGCGCCAGGGCCTCGAGCGCCGCTTGCAGATCGCCGGCCCCGTGTGCGCGCAGCGAGCGCAGCCGTTCGAGGATCACCGCCACCGGGCGGCGGATGGAGCGTGTGATGGTCCGGGCGATCAGAAGCATCATGGCCAGGACGACCAGGCCAACGACCACGAGGAGCACGCTGGACTGGACCATGCTCGAGTGGATCTGGGCCAGCTTGGACGCGGCGCTCTGCTCGACGACGTTGCGCAGGGCAGCGAACTGCGACGGCAGCGCGTTCGAAGGCTTGAGATTGGCGACAGTGACGGTGTAGACGGCCTCCTGAGCCTGCCCGGCGAGCGCGTAGCGGCGCATCACCAGTGCGAAGTGGTGGTAGCTGGCCAGTGTGGCGACGATCTGGGCCCTCGCGTTGCGCTCGGCGGTGGTCGTCAGCAACGGGGTCAACCGAGCGAGGCTGGCGACGGCTCCGTCGTAGGCGGCGACCGACTGCCGGTACGTGGTCTCCGCGAGGGCATGCTGTGAGTTGTCGCGGAGCGCGACCACGGCCGCATACATGTTGGCCTGGTCGTCCTCGAGGATCCACGACTCGTAGGCATGACTGATCGTCAGAGCCGCCTTCTGGGCCTGCTCGGTTGCCTGGCTCGCGCTGCCGGCCGTGCTCATGGTGACGAGGCTCACACCGGTCAGCACTGCCGCGCCCACGACGCCCACGCCGACGAGGAGCGCCAGTCGCGTCCGGACCGAGCCGCGCGAGGACAGAGAATCGACGTAGCCCGACACCGTGCGGCTGAGCTCTCCCATGTTCGTTCCAGCTCCTTTTCGAGGTGTTGGAGGCAGCAGGTGCGGATGCGCACGCGAGCCGGCGATCAGGAGGGTTATCGACTTGGTCGAGGGGGACTTGAACGGGAGCCGTAGACCGGGACGGTTGTGTACTTCGTCGCGTTCGTGCCGATGACCAACTCGCGCGTGTGGTTCGGTCCCCCGACTTTCTCCAGCTTGCTGGGGAGCACAAAGGAGATGCCTGTGTCGTCGCTTACCGAGTTGTATCGGGTCAATGATGTGAACCTTGGCCTGCGGAGGACGTTCATCGGCCTCTCGGCTGGGGATGTTGCCGTCCTGGGCAGGCTCGCAGGCTGGGCGGAGCGAAGGGCGGGCGCGATCGCGAAGGAGTTCTACGATCATCAGTTCTCGTTCGGGCCGACCAGCGAGCTGTTTGCGCAGCGTGCGCAGGAGACAGGGCGGACGTTGGAGCAGCTGCGCGGCGCACTCGAAGGGGCGCAAGCGGCGTACTTCAGCTCGATCTTCGCTGAGGCAGCGAGCGGGAATGGTTTCGGCTCCGCGTATTTCGAGACGCGGCTTGCGGTCGGGAAGCTGCACAACTCGATCAATCTGCCGCTCAAGTGGTATATCGGGAGCTACCAGCTGTACTTCACGCTGGCCCGTAAGCAGCTTCGCCGCCACTACCCGACGCGGCCGCGGCTGCGTGCGAGAGTCGAAGCGGCGCTGCTGGCGGTCTTCAACTACGACATCCAGGCGATCGTGGACGGCTTCTACTACGACACCTTCACGACGATGGGGATCAATGTCGAGACAGTCGACGTGTCGCGCAGAGAGCATGACCTGTCGGACAACAGTGAACGCCTGAAGGCCACGGTCACGGAGGCGCTCCTCGGGCTGACGACCAGCACCGCCGACCTGCGGGCCTCATCGATCCAGATGGCTTCGAGCGCGGAGGAGACGGGACTGTCGGTGAACGAGGCGGCAAGGGCGGTTTCCGAGATCGCCCAGAGCGCCGGCCGGCAGCTTCGCTCGGTCGAGGTCGCGCGGGGCGTGACCGACGAGGCCTCGCTCGCCGTTGGTCGTGCCCGCACGGCTGTTCGCGAGGGCACAGCGACGGCCTCTGAGGCGACCGAGGCGATGCACGCTGTCCGCAACTCCTCGGCGGCTCTCGGCGAGGCGATGGAAGGTCTGCAGACGAAGTCGGAGCAGATCGGCGGGATCATCGATGCGATCACCGGGATCGCCTCGCAGACGAACCTGCTCGCGTTGAACGCGGCGATCGAGGCTGCCCGTGCGGGTGAGCAGGGCCGCGGGTTCGCGGTTGTCGCCGAGGAGGTCAGGAAGCTCGCCGAGGAGTCGCAGCAGGCAGCCGGGCGGATCTCCCGCCTGATCGAGGAGATCCAGCACGAGACGACGCGGGCGTCGGGGATCGTGCAGGAGGGCACGCGTCTCAGCGAGACTGGCTCCGAGACGGTCGCGCGTGCGCACGAGGCGTTCCAGACGATCGAGACGGAAGTCGAAGCGGTCACGGCACGGATCGCCGAGATCGTCACCGCCACGCTCGAGATCGCCGGCGCCGCAGAAGAGTCCTCCGCGGCGACCGAGCAGGTGTCCGCATCGACCCAGCAGACCGCCGCCACCACGCAGCAGGTCACCGCCACCGCACAGGCGCTCGCACGCACCGCCGAGACGCTCGACGGCCTGGCCGCACGGTTCCAGCTCGTTCCCTAGACAACAATATGTATGTGGGCGTGGAATCGGTGTCAGCAGACACCGTTCGGTGCCAAGAGGCGCGTGTCCCAATACTGGAACGTCTTGTCCACACGCACGTCCTACCCCAATTCGACGCTGCGTCCAGATTGTGGATGCAGGTCGCAAGCGTCACTCCGGAGCGCTCAACCCGGCGGTAGATGAACCGGGAATCGCCGCGAGCACGGGCTGTGCCCGTGCTCGCTCACATCGAGATGAGAAGCGGCGAGCGCAGAAAATCTAGGATCTTCCACGCGCGGGGTAACAGTGGGCGAGGACGGGCTCGAACCGCCGACCGTCCGGATGTAAACCGGATGCTCTCCCAGCTGAGCTACTCGCCCGTCGCAGGACGGTAGCACCCGCGGAACGGCGTTATCCGAGGCTGAGCGCCAGAGCGAGCTCACCGGGGCGGCGGCGCCACGGCCCGCTCTGGCTCGAGTCCGTCGCATCGATCCCCGCAAGCCCGGCAAGGACGACCACGACCGCCAGCAACGCGACCAGCCGCCGATTTCGCATCAACCGGAGTGTGTCGGAAACGCCGGGCCATAATGGGCCAGTGGACATGATCGACGAACTGCTCGCGAAGAACCGGGCCTTCGCGGCCCGCACCGACCGTCGGCACCTCGATGTGCGCCCGTCGCTCCACCTCGCCATCGTCACCTGCATGGACTCGCGACTCGACGTCTTCGCCGCGCTCGGGCTCGAGGACGGCCAGGCGCACATCCTGCGCAACGCCGGCGGCGTGATCACCGACGACGTGATCCGCTCGCTCGCGATCTCGCAGCGGCGGCTCGGCACCGAGGAGGTGACGCTGATCCACCACACCGACTGCGGCCTGGAGCTGATCACCGACGACGGGTTCAGGGCCGAGCTCCAGGAGGCGACCGGGATGGCGCCGCCGTTTGCGATCGAGTCGTTCTCGGACATCGACGCCGACGTCCGGCAGTCGATCGCCCGCGTTCGCCACTCGCCCTTTCTGCTCCACCGCGACCGGGTGCGTGGGTTCGTCTACGACGTCGACACCGGGGCGCTGCGCGAAGTCGAAGGCTTGAACGCAGGCGGCTCGAAACGAGTCCCGAGCCGCCCGCGCTCAGGTGTGACTACTTGGGCTGCGGCGTCGTGCGGAGGTACCGCTTGACCGTCTTGTAGCCCGGGAAGCGCTCGGCGGCGTCTTCGTCGGAGACGGCGGTCGTGATGATCACGTCCTCGCCCTGGCGCCAGTCGGCCGGCGTCGCAACCTTGTGCTTCGCGGTCAGCTGGAGCGAATCGATCGTGCGGAGGATCTCGCCGAAGTCACGGCCGGTCGCAGCCGGATAGGTCAGCGTCAGCTTCACCTTCTTGTCGGGGCCGATCACGAAGACCGAGCGCACCGTCATCGTGTCGCTGGCGTTCGGGTGGATCATCCCGTAGAGGTTGGCGACCTTGCGGTCGGTGTCGGCGATCAGCGGGAAGTTCAGCTTGGCGCCGGTCACGTCTTCGATGTCCTGCGCCCACTCCTCGTGGTGCTCGAGCGAGTCGACGCTGACTCCGATCACCTTCGTATCGCGCTTGGCGAACTCGTCCTTCAGTTTCGCAACGGCTCCGAGCTCGGTCGTGCAGACCGGCGTGAAGTCGGCAGGATGGGAAAACAGAACGCCCCAGCCGTCACCGAAGTAGTCGTAGAGCTCGACAGTGCCTTCCGTGGTCTCGGCGGTGAAGTTCGGGGCTTCGTCGCCCAGCTGAATTGCCATCTTCTCTCTCCTTAACTGTTGCGTTTGCCGTCTCGTGGGCGATCGCGTTGCCCACACGGCCAGGAATCAGATCTGCGCTTTCTAGCTTCAAAAAGTATAGCGAAACATTTTCTGCAGCCTAGCCGGATCAAACGCCCGGCCCTGAGCCAATCGATCATATCGCTTGCTTATAGCCACTATAAACTATTTACGCCAGAGATCTCCACTGGCTGACGGCGCGCCGCCACCCCCGCACCGACGGGATACGTCGCATCGATGCTCGCTCTCGCTCGCTGGGCGCTCAGACTTCAGGTGCGTCGGCCGGCGTGTCGACCGGGACGTCCGCGGAGACGTCATGAGCCGGCTGCTGTGTCCGCAGCTGCTCCAATTCGCTGCGCCGGCCGAGCATCGACCTTCGCCGCTGCCGCCAGATCAGGCCGCCGACCTCGTCGAGGAACACCGCGATCAGCGCCGTCGTGAGCACCACCACGATCAGCGAGACGTGCAGGTGCCAGACGAGGTAGTTGAGCTCGACGCGATGGCTGTTCTGAAAGATCGCAACGACGGTCGCGCCTGCGACCACGAGGCCGGCCGCGAACGTCCACCAGAGGCCGAGGCCGTGGCCGGGACTCTGCCCGCCTTGCGGTGACTGAGCCTGCGTCCGATCATGATCTCGGCCTCCCTCGGGAGCTCGGAGCTAGTCGCCGTCGGTCGAGGACGCGGCCGCACCGTTCGACGCAGGCACGTCGACCGCCATCGGCTCCTCGACGGGTGCGGGGGAAGGTGCTGTCGTGCTCTGCGGCTGCTTGCTGAACATTCCGAGCAGCTTCGAGAGGTACTTCATCGTCTCGCCTCCTGTTTGAGAGCTCGACATCCGTAGCTCATGCGACCACTATATACGAATCTTGTTTCGTGTATTCTGGATCGCGATATCAATGTCGCCAACTTCAACAACGAGGGAGGCACGCACGATGAGCGCGGTACCGGATTTCGCGTTTCTCACGAACCACGGCAAGACGCTGCTTCTGATCGCGCGCGATCGGCGGATCCGCATGCGGGACATCGCCAGCCGGCTCGGGATCACCGAGCGCGCGACGCAGCGCATCGTCGGCGATCTCGCCAAGGCAGGCTACGTGGATCGCGAGCGGGACGGCCGCCGGAATCTCTACAACGTGAGAACGGACGCGCCGCTCGGGCTGCCCCTCCAGCGCGACATCGACATCGGCTCGCTGCTCGGGATCCTGGGCATGCACGACGAGCCCGGCGACACGAACGGCGGAGCCTGACCGAGCCGCCGATCGTCTAGTAGAGGCCCTCGCGACGCGCGTACCGCTCCGCGCGGGCGCGGTCGTACTCCTCCGCGTCGAAGTCCGGATCGGTCAGCGAGCGCAGGATCTCGCCCGAGCTCGGGCAGCTCCGAACGCTCGATCTGGCGCTCGGGATTCCAGAGATCGGAGCGGATCAGCGCCTTCGAGCACTGCGTGTACGCCTCGTCGATCGAGACGAGGATCCCGAGCTTGGGGATCGAGCCCTCCACCTCGCTCGGCGCGAGCAGCTCCTGGTCGTCCGTGATCGCTCCGCGGCCGTTGACGCGGAACGAGTCGCCGACGCCGGGAATCAGGAAGAGCAGCCCGATCGCCGGGTCGCCGAGCAGGTTCGTGAGCGTGTCGGCGAGCTTGTTGCCCGGACGCTCGGGAATCAGCAGCGTGCCGATCGTCGAGGATCCGCACGAACGAGGGCGGATCGCCCCGCGGCGAGACGTCGATGCCGCCGCCGGGCAGCTTCGTCGCCACACAGACAAACGGCGAGCGCTCGATGAACTGCCGGGTCAGGTCGTTCAGGCGATCCGAGACCTTCGAGACGACGACCTCGCTCGGCGTGCCGACGATCGCGCGCAGCTCGGCCTCGTCCTTGATCGTCCGCATGGAGAAAGGCTACTTGAGGCTTGGCTCCGAGCCCAAGCTGGCGCCGATCACTTCGAGCGGGTCTTGCGCAGTGACACGGGAGCCTGCGGGAGCGGCTTTGCGGTGGAGGCAGCTCCGAGGATCGACGTCATCAGGGCGCGGAACGCGGCGGGCTGCATCCCGCCGGACTCGCCGGAGACCATCGAGGGCTGCATGGAGTTCTCGGGGCTCTGCCAGTAGGCCCAGGCGAGCGTCGAGGCGAAGCGCTCGCACCCGTACTGGTTGTGCTGAAGGGAGGGGTTGTCCCCGTAGCACCAGGCGGTGCCGCCGAGTGCGGTCTCCAGCTGCGCCTCGATCGCGGGGTTGAGGAGCTCGTAGTCGACCTCGTGGGCGTATTCGTGCTGGACGGTGCCCCACGAGAACTCGCCCGAGTCGAGCAGATTCGGGTCGAGCCAGATCTGGCCGGGAACCGCCTCGGAGGTTCCGAGCGGTGCGATCGTGATCGTGATCTGCTCCGGGACGATGCTCCAGTTGAACGAGCTCGCGTTGAGCGCGTCGCGCACCTGCAGCTGCTGGTAGGGGGTGCCGCCCTGGAAGACGTAGTTGCCGCCGCTCGCCAGCGCGTTGCCCGAGAGGGCGAGGGCGGCCGGCAGGGCGACCAGAAGACCGACGATCAGCCGACAGCGGCTGCGTCGCACCGACTTGGTCGGTTCGAAGAGGCGGCTTCTCGGTGTGAACATCGTGCTCCTCCTTGCTCGAGATGGACGGGGTGTCCATCGGTGAGAAGCACGGTCGCGGGGGCCTCCAACCCCCCTCCAACCCCGGTCCAACACGGACGCGTTTGCCCGCCGCGGAGCCGGGAAAGAAGCCGCTCCGCCCGGCCGCGTTCTCGTTCGGGAGAAGGCCTACGCCGCGCTCTTCGAGCGGCTCACCGAGGCGAAGACGGGAGATCGACTCCGCATCCGGCCCGACCCACCCGCACGATGGGTGGGTCGGGCCGGCGCGTCTTGCGCTCAGCTCTCGATTTGGGAGAGCGCGCGCGAGCATGCCAACACGCGGGCCGACCAACTGGCGTCGGCGGCAGGCGCGTTGATGGTGTAGCGGTAGACGATGCCGTTCTCGGCGACGTAGAAGCTGTCCGAGCCGAATGCGCAGCTGGAGAGGACAAGGCTCTCGCTGGAGGCGGCGATCCGGACGAGGTCGTCGAAGCTCGCGACGTCGACGAAGCCGCCGTCAGGCGACGCAGGCGGCACGGGCAGGGAGACGATCAGCTCGTGGTAGCGGCGGCGGAGCCGGGTTGCCTCGTCCAGGCGCCAGCCGGCCTGCGCTGCCACGAGCGCCAGCAGGGCGAAGACCAATGCGGCGAGCAGGCCGAGACCGGCGATCTTGCGGACGGTCGTGACGAACGCGGTGCGTCCGAGGATGCGGATCGTTCGCGGGACGGTCCGCACGACGGTGCCGGCGGCGGACGGGTGCAGCGGGTCAGCCGCCGGCTGGCCCGGGATTCCGCCCCCTGAGGGGGCCTGCATCAGCCGAAGCGTGTCCTGGTCGACGATGAACGTCAGCGGGGTGGGCGCGAAGGCCGACTTCACAGACTGCCCGGAGACGGTGCCCTGCACGTTGACCGAGGGGGTCATGGTGAGGGTGAAGCTGTCGCTTGTGATCCCCGTGCTCGCCAGGTAGTGGGAGAGCACCGCTTCGATCGCAGGGATGTCGAGGGCTTGCGAGAGCTGCACCGTGTCGCCGGTGAACGCGCGGCCGGCTGGGCTCGGCAGAGGCATGCTCCAGCCGAGCGAGCTGCTGAGCGCGAGTCGAAGCTGCGCGTCGCCATGCACTGTGTGAGGCAACGCCGAGAGGAACCGGTACGAGAAGCCGACCTGGACACGGTGGGCGAGCCGCGTGAACACCGTCTGGCCCGCTGCAAGGCGGCCGCTTGGATAGACGGCGCTTCGCGAAACGCGCGCGGAGTACGCGTACGCGCCCTGCTGCACGTATCCGGGCGTCTCGAGCGTCCGCGTCGTCGAGCGATGGTACGAGACCGCGGCGAGCAGCCCGCAGCCGAGCGCCGCGACGAGAGCAGCGCCGAGCAGCGGCTGCGCCCAGTCGGCGGCCAGCGCGCGGGACGGCCCGGCGCTTGGAGTGCGGGGAGCTGTCCGCCGGCGCCGGCGGCTCGCCGAGCCGCCGCCGAGCAGGAGCACGAAGACGACGGCGAGCCCGCTCACGACCGCGGCGTGTCCCGGAGCGCGGACCCAGGAGAGGACGAGGCCACCGCGGGGCACGCGGACCCACAGCTCGCCGATCAGCTCGCTGCGGGTCGGGTGGAACGGGTCGATGAAGTTGTTGTTGTCGCCCTTGAACACGTAGCGGTCGCCGATGCGGCCGATGATGCGATGGAGGACGACCCGCCCGAGCTCGAGGTTGTCGTAGGCGACGACCTGACCCACCTGGTAGGTGCTGTGGGCGCGCACGATGGCGAGGTCGCCTGTGTGGAAGCGCGGCTCCATGCTGATCCCGTAGGTCGCGACGTAGTCGGTCGATCCACCGAGCTCCACGGGCGCCAGGAAGAGCCAGAACGCGCCGAGGGCGGCGACGGCTGCCAGAGCCGCAACGAGGCGCCGGGTGCGGCTGCGACCGCCGCCGGCGGTGGGCAGGCGGCGGGAAGAGGGCTCCCCGCCGCGCTGCCGGTTCCGGATCGTCATCGGATCGATCCCCCGCCCACTCAGTTGGCGGCCGAGACGGCCAGCTTGGTGGTGGCGGATACCGACGGATCGACTCCGAAGTTGCACGTGTACTGGGCCGAGCCGCCCGAGATGGTTCCGACGATCGTGCAGGCGGACGTCCAGGAGATCGTGGAGCCGTTGTCGGCCCCGGCGTAGACGGTGGTGGTGGACGTCACCGGGCTGAGGGTGAAGTTGACGTAGTCGATCGTCGACGGGTTCGCCGAGTCGAGCGTCCACTTGACGCTCGTCGCGCTGTAGCCGCTGAACGAGGTCGACTCTCCCATGCCTGCGGGCGCCGAGGCGACGCTGTTCGAGGCGGTGAAAGCGTACGAGCCGGCAGCGACCACGCCTGCCACCAGCAGCACCGGTACGAGCTTTGCCGCTGCGAGGGGGCTTCTACTTGACTTGAACATCATGCTCCTCCTTGGTTGGGATGGACACTGCGTCCATCGCTTGGGAGCACGATCGCGCTGGGCCCCAATCGGCCCCCAACTCGGGTCCAACACGCCCGAGGCAGCTGGATCGAAAGGCCACGGCTGGTAGCGTCGGTCCGGAGATGGAGCTGCGGATCCTCGGGCCGCTCGAGGTCGTCACCGACGAGGAGATCAGCGCGCCGAGGGCCGGCAAGGAGCGAAGCCTGCTCGCGTTCCTGATCCTGCATGCGAACGAGCGCGTCGGCGCCGATCGGCTGATCGACGCGGTCTGGGGCGAGCGGCCGCCGGCGACGGCCGCGGCGGCGCTCCAGAATCAGGTGACGCGGCTGCGGCGGCTGCTCGGGCCGGAGCGGATCGAGACTGCAGGGTCGACGCTATCTGCTCCATCTGGCTCCGGGAGAGCTCGACGTCGACCGGTTCGAGGAGCTCGTGCGGCGCGCTGCGACAGCCGCTGCGGCAGAGCGCGCCGAGCTGCTGCGCTCGGCGCTCTCGCTCTGGCGCGGCCGGCCGCTCGGAGACGTCGACGAGCTGTTCGCCCAGTCCGAGATCGCACGGCTCGAGGAGCTACGCCTGGTGGCGATCGAGCAGCGACTGGACGCCGAGCTCGAGCTGGGCGAGAGCGCGACACTCGTCCCCGAGCTGGAGCAACTCGCGCGCGAGCATCCGTTACGGGAGGGGATCCGGGCGAAGCTGATGCTGGCGCTCTACCGCTCCGGCCGGCAGGCGGAGGCGCTCGAGGCCTACCACCAGGCGCGCGGGCTGCTCGTGGACGAGCTCGGGATCGAGCCGCAGCAGTCGCTGCAGCAGCTGCACCGGCGGATCCTGCTTCAGGACGCCGAGCTCGAGCTCGCCCCGGCGGAGGCCGAGTCGGCGCCTGTGCCGGTCGCGGCGGAGCCGGAGCCGCTCCCGCCCGCCCCGCCGCGGGAGGTGCGCAAGAGCGTCACGGTCGCGCTGCTCTCGGTTGAGCTGCCGGCCGGCAGGCGACCCCGAGCTGCTCCGCGGCCTGAGCGAGCGCGCTGCCGCGGTCGTGCGCCACGCGATCGAGCAACACGGCGGCCGTGTCCAGGAGGCGGCCGGCGCCGGAGCGCTCGCCGTCTTCGGGATGCCGGTGCTGCACGAAGACGACGCCCTGCGGGCCGTCCGCGCCGCGCACGAGGCACGTGCGGCGCTGGCGGAGCTGGGGCCGGGGCTGACGCTGCGGGCGGGTATCGCGACCGGCGTCGTGATCGCAGCGGCGGACGCGGCCGGCCAGCCGGTGCAGGCCGCGCGCGAGCTGGGGCGCCGCGCAGGCCCCGGCGAGATCCTGCTCGCGCCGGCGACACAGCTCCTCGTTCGCGACGCGGTCTCCTGCGAGCCGGCCGGCGAGGATGCGCTACGGCTGGTGCGGCTCGATCCGGCGGCGCCGGGTGTGGCGCGGCGGCTCGACACGCCGCTTGTCGATCGCGAGCGTGAGCTGTTGCTGCTGGAGACGGCGTTCGCGCACGCCGTGCGCTCGTCCGCGTGTCAGCTGTTCACGGTCTGCGGTGAGGCCGGGATCGGAAAGTCACGGCTCGTCGCCGAGCTCGTGAAGGCCCTCGGCAAAGAGGCGACGGTGCTCTCCGGGCAGTGCCTCGCCTACGGCGAGGGAATCACCTACTGGCCGGTGGTCGAGATCATCCGCAGCGCGGCGGGGATCGGCGCCGAGGACCTGGCCGGTACCAGGGAGCGGATCGCGATGCTCGTCCCGGGGCCCGATGGCGAGCTGGTCGCCGAGCGGCTCGCCGGCTTGCTCGGGCTCGGCCCGACGCCGGGCGCCGACGAGATCGCCTGGGCGCTGCAGCGGCTGCTCGAGGCGCTCGCCGCCGTCCGCCCGGTCGTGGTCGTGGTCGACGACCTCCAACACGCCGAGCCGACGCTACTCGATCTGCTGGAAGGCCTCGCCGACCGCTCGCACGGAGCGCCGATCCTGCTCGCCGGCCTCGCCCGGCCCGCGCTCCTCGAGATCCGGCCCTCCTGGGGCGGCGGCAAGCCGAACACGATGACCGTCTCGCTGGAGCCGCTCGACGCCCACGACAGCGGCCTGCTGCTCGCGAACCTCCCCGGCGGCTCGGAGCTCGACCCGCAGCTGCGGACGAGGGTCGTCCAGGCGGCGGGCGGTCACCCGCTGTTTGTCGAGGAGCTCTTGACGATGCTCAGCGAGCAGGGCCGCGCGCTCGGCGGCGACGACGAGCTCTCGCTCCCACCGACGGTGCAGGTGCTGCTTGCCGCCAGGCTCGAACGCCTGCCCGAACCCGAGCGACTCGTCCTCGAATGCGGCGCCGTCGAGGGCGAGACCTTCCATGCCGCCGCACTCGCAGCGCTCGCCCCCGAGCTCGCACCCGAAGCGTGCGAGACAGCGCTGGCTGCGCTCCTGCGCAAGAACCTGCTCCGACGAGCCGAATCGCAACTCGCCGGCGGCGATGCCTACCGCTTCCGACACGCGCTCCTCCGCGAGGAAGCCTACGCCGCGCTACCCAAGGCCCGCCGCGCCGCGCTGCACGAGGCGTTCGCCGCCTGGCTCGAGCAGGCGGCAGGCGCGCGACTGGTCGAGCTCGAGGAGATCCTCGGCTACCACCTCGAACAGGCCTACCGCTACCGCAGCGAGCTCGGCCCCGTCGACGACGAGATCCGTGCGCTCGGCGAGCGCGCCGCCGACAGACTCGGCGCCGCCGGATACCGCGCTCACGCCCGAGGCGATGCCAGGGCCGCAGCGAGCCTCTTCGCCGCCGCCGCCGAGCTCGCCTCCATCCCGCTCGAGCGGGCGGGGTACGCCCTTCGCCACGGCGAGGCCGCACGGGAGGCTGGGACGTTCGTACAGGCGGAAGAGGTACTGACCCGTGTCCGCGCTGACGCGGTTGCGTCCGGCTGGCCCGGGCTCGAGGCGGGCGCCGAGGTCGAGCTCGCGATGCTGAGGCTCCAAACCCATCCTCTGGACGCCGCGTCGCGTCTGCGGGAGGCCGGAAGCCGCGCCCTCGCGACATTCGAGACGCTCGACGACGACAGGGGCACAGCTCTCGCGCTGGTGCTCCTCGCGCAGGAGCGATGGCTGGTGCTGCGCTGCGCGGACATGGAGGAGCTGCTCGAGCGGGCGCTCCCGCCAGCGGAGCGGTCGGGTGACCAGCGGCTCGTCGCGGCCGTGCTGATCGGCCTGGCGCGGGCGACCGTCTTCGGGCCACGACCGGCCGAAGACGCCGCAGAGCGGTGTGAAAGCCTCATCGAGCGCGCCCGCACGATCGGGCCGATATTGGTCGCGAGTATCTCGACGATGCTCGCCGTGCTCGAGGCGTCGCGCGGCAACTCGTCCCGGGCCCGTGCCCTGGGAGAGGAGAGCAAGACAGTGATGGAAGAGCTCGCGCCCGGTCCGACGGTCGCCGTTTCGAGGATGCACTGGGGGCTCGCACTGCTCATCGCCGGGGATCCAGAGCGCGCAGAGTTGGAGCTCAGATCGGCACGCGAGCTGCTCGAGGGGCTCGGCGAGCGCACTGTGGCGTCGACGGTCGCGGCCCTCCATGCCCGCGCGCTCATGGAGCTCGGGCGCCCTGAGGAGGCCGAGCGCGCCGCCATGCTCGGGCTGGGGTGGGCGGACGCGGATGATGTCGTCACCCAGGCCTACGCCCGCGGTGCCCTCGCCCGCTCTCAGGCCGCGCGTGGTCTGATGGACGAGGCGATCGAGAATGCCCACCAGGCCGTGGAGCTCTCGTCCCGCCACGATTCCCTCAACCAGCGAGGCGACGCGCTGCTCGACCTCGCGCTGGTGCTGAGCGCGGCGGCCGATCGAGAGGGCGCGCAGAAGGCAGCTGCCGAGGCGCTCGAGTTCTACCGCGCGAAGGGGAACGTCGTGTCCGCCGAACGGACGGCGCGGCTGCTCGGCTGATTGACTCCGTTCGCAGGAGTCGGGATACTGGCCACACCTGCGAGCGAAAGGAACTCCATGTCTGAGAACGAGCCCGACCGCCCGGCTCCCGAGCCGCCCGAGGAGGGTGAAGGCGGTGGCGGGAAGACGCTGGCGCCCGAGCCGGGTGACGGTGAGGGCGGGAAGACCCTGGCGCCCGAGCCGCCCGGGCCGGGTGACGGCGACGACGACGGCAAGTGAGGCGGCCGAGTAGAAGACGATGCCATGGGTGCGCCGCACCCGTCATCTCGCGCTGAGCGCGGCCGCGGACGGCGACCCTCTGGTCGTCGTCCGGTCGCTGGTGACCGGGAAGTGCCTGCGGCTCACGACTGGTGAGCTGGAGGCGCTTCTCGCCGTCCCGATCCGCTCCTGGACGTGGCGCGACGATGGCGATCCCTGGGCGGACGAGCTCGGACGGGATGGCCTCCTCGTCACCGACGATCCCGGCGAGCCGTTCCCGGGCCTTCGCCGGCGGGATGAGGAGCTGACCGCTCTCGGCTGGTGGCCGGATGCGGCAGCGCTTCACATCGGTGCCCGTTGGGACGGCATGCGGCTACCGGTCCCGGGGCGGGACGGCTCGCGACCTCCCATCTCCGGGTACGCCGGGGCCCCGCTGCCGGCATTTCCCGTGCGCGGGGGCCCGCGGACGCCGCTGCCGCGAAGCGAGGGTGACTCCGCCCTTCGGCAGGTGCTCGCGCGGCGCCGCACCGTGCGCAGCTTCGACGACGCCCGTCCTGTCAACGTGGCCGAGCTCGCCACGCTCCTGCGCTGGGTCTGGGGCGCCCACGGGACGCTACGGCTCGCCGGCGCCGACGTCGGGCTCAAGCGGACGAGCCCCTCGGGTGGCAGCCTCCATCCGATCGAGGTGTACCCCGTCGTCCGGCGGGTCGAGGGGCTTTCGTCCGGGCTGTACCACTACCTCGGAGGAGAGCACGCGCTCGAGCAGATCGCAGCGCTGGACGAGGGCTCGGCACGCGCGCTGGTCGAGGGCGGGACGGCGGGGCAGTGGTACTTCGCGGATGCAGACGTCGCGTTCGTCATGACGGCCCGCTTCCGGCGGAGCAACCGGAAGTACCGGCGGCACCCGAAGATCTATCGCGCCACGTTGCTCGACGCGGGCCATCTGAGCCAGACCTTCTACCTCCTCTGCACCGAGCTCGGCCTCGGGCCGTGGGTCACGGCGGCGCTCGACGACGGCATGCTCGAGCGGGCGCTCGATCTCGAGCCGCTCGACGAGGGGGTGATCGCCGTGTGCGGATGCGGCCGGCCGGACGCGAGCGGGAGCGTCAGCCCCCTCCAACCGACGTTCGTCGCGCTCGATCCGCGTTAGGCGCTCGGTGATTCGTCGCCGTGGGCCGAGTGGTTGGCGTCCTGCTGAGAGGATGACGGCGTGAGAGCTGGCGTCGGCGTCGGCGTCCGCTCAGAGCCGGGGCGGAGCTCGGGCACCCCCGGCAGCACGCCGCCAAGAGAACATGCGACGCCATACATACGAATTACATTTCGTGTTTCAATTTTCGTGTATTCTACTTCCTGATACCGATGTCGCCAAATCTCACGAAGAGGAAGACCGTTGCCATGAGCGCTGCACCGGACTTCGAGTTCCTCACCAACCACGGCAAGACATTGCTCCTGATCGCACACGACCAGCGGATCCGCATCCGCGACATTGCCGGCCTGCTGCACATCACAGAGCGCGCGACCCAGCGCATCGTCGGCGATCTCGCGAACGCCGGCTACGTCGATCGCGAGCGGGAGGGGCGGCGCAACGTCTACAGCGTCAGAACCGACGCACCGCTCGGGTTGCCGATCCAGCGCGACGTCGACATCGGATCCCTCCTCGCCGTGCTGCTCACTCAGGACGAGCTCGGCGGCAAGGCACAGACATAACCACCAGTTCTCACGCGTTTCAAGACCAACCGGCACTGCGGGCCGGCCATCGAAGTTCACAGGACGGAGACCGAAGATGACCCTTTCCACCCATCAACCCCAGCCGGGAACACGACGGTTCCGGTTCCGCACCAAGTGGGCGACTGCCGGGTTGGCGTTGTTCATGCTCGGAATGCTGCTGACACTCGTCGTCGCGGCGCCTCTGCGGCGGTGACAGCGGTACCGCTCGGGACCGCCGACAGCTTTGCAGTCCTCGCCGGTGCAGGCGTCACGAACACCGGTCCGACCACCCTCAACGGTGACCTCGGGGCCTATCCGACGACCACGATCACCGGGTATGGGAGCATCACCCAAACCGGGACAAACCACGCCGGCGACGCCGTCGCGCAAGGTGCGGAGACCGATCTCGTCACCGCCTACAACACCGCAGCCGGCGAGGGGCCGACGTCTCCGATCGTCGCTGACCTCGGCGGGCAAACCCTCACGCCCGGGGTCTACAACTCCGCCTCGTCGATCGGGCTCACAGGATCGCTGACGCTCAACGGCGGCGGTAACCCGGACGCCGTCTTCGTCTTCCAGGCAGGCTCCACGCTCACCACGGCGTCGGCCAGCTCGATCAACCTGACCAACGACGCACAGGCCTGCAACATCTTCTGGCAAGTCGGCAGCTCCGCGACGCTCGGCACAGGCTCCACGTTCCGGGGAACGATCCTCGCACTGACGAGCATCACCGTCACTACCGGCGTGACCGTCGACGGCCGTGCGCTGGCCCGAAACGGCGCGGTCACCCTCGACACCGACACGATCACCAGGCCGACCTGCGCCGCGCCGCCCCCTTCGACCACCACCACCACCACTACCACCACCACCACGACCGCCTCGACCACGACCACCACCCCGACACCGGCCGCAGTGGCGGCGGCTGCGGCCACGACAGCTGCGGCGACTCAAGCTGCGGCGGCCAAGGCTGCGGCGGCCCAGGCTGTAGCAGCTCAATCTGCAGCCTTGACTGCTGCCAAGAACGCTGACGTAGCTGCCGCGAAGCTGGCGGCGACGAAAGCGAAGACGGCGGCCACAAAGGCACGGGTCGCGGCCGCCAAAGCGACGCTGCTCGCCAAGACGACGAAGGCCACGGCAGTGAGAGTCGCCGCGGCGAAAGCCCTGGTGGCGGCAAACAGAGCCAAGGCAGCGGCGGCGAAGGCCGCGGCACTGGTCAGACTCGCTGCGCGAAAAGCGGCTCTCTCCACTCATCCGCAGGCCCAACCGGCCACGCAGAGCGGCGGGTTCACCGGCTGATCGATGCAGCCTCCGACGTGCCAGGGGCGGGCGGCAGCGCCGTTCGCCCTCAGCTCGCTTGTCGCTGCGCTCGCGCTGGCACTCGCCGTATCGGCGGGTTCCGCGAGCGCAGCGACAAGCGACCCCCGGATCGTCGTAGCGTCCACCCAGGAGCTGGCGATCCTGCTCAGCGCCCAGACGGCGAGGTCGGCCCCGACGACGCACGCCGCCACCCTGGAGAACGTGAGCGCGCAGCGCCCGCTCACCGGTGAACGAACAGTGCTCCCGGTAATCGGGCACAGAACGGGTGCTGGCGCCACAGCGTGGCTGGACGTGCGGCTCCCCGGGCGGCCGAACGGGCTCACAGGCTGGATCAAGCGCGCCGGGACGACCACCACGCGCACGAGCTGGCACCTCGTGGTCGACACCTCCGAGCGCCGCGTCACCGTCTACCAGGACGGCCGCCCGGTGCGCGTCTTCGCCGCGATCGTGGGCAAGCCGTCGACACCGACGCCTGTCGGCGAGTTCTTCGTCGAGGAAACCGTGCAGCTCGGCGCAGGTGACGTCGGGGCGCCGTTCGCGCTCGCGCTCAGCGCCCGTTCCGACGTCCTCCAGGAGTTCGACGGCGGCCCCGGCCAGATCGCCCTGCACGGGCTGCTGAACATCGGCGGCGTGCTCGGAACCGCGGTCTCTCACGGCTGCGTACGCCTCTCGAACGATGCAATGCGCTGGCTCGCCGCCCGGATCGGACCGGGCTTCCCGGTCACGATCACGAACTGAGCGAGCTCGCTGCGCTCAGATGCCTGCCCGGTGCGGCGTCTTGAAAACCGCAACAACCACACACCTCCTGCGAGCGCTTCGAACAGTCAGCCGCTCTTTCGGCGTTCCTGGAGGCGTCGCGTTCAGGCCAGCTCGTCGAGCGTGACGACGATGCCGAGCCGGTCGGCCCCGCGCCGGAGCCGGCGGTCGAGTGTGACGACACGGCAGCCGAGGAGCCGTGCCAGCGCGACGTACTCGGCGTCGTAGGTCTTGGCCCAGCCGAGCTCGCCGGCGATACGCCAGGCTTCGCGCCCGAGTCGCTTGTCGTCCACTCGTCGAACCCTGCAACTCTCGAGGGCTTCGAGGGCGGCGGCACCGTCTGCCGATATCACCTCGCCACGCCAGACCAGCTCGTGGAGCGTCGACCGCACCTCCGACCACATGAGGAACGGGGCGACGAGATCGTTGTCTGCAAGAAGATCGAATCCGGCCTCCGCGAGACAGGCGGGCAACGCCACGCTTGCGTCGACGACGAGCGTCAACGCCCGCGCCGAGAGCGCGCGAGCGCAGCGACAGCGTTCGGCATCGGCCGGCCGGATCGGGTCGTCTTCCACCCGTCGGGCAGCGGCAGCGACTCGCCATCATCGATCGAGGCAGCCAGATCGGCTTCCTCGATCACATGCTGCGTTCCGATCTTGCGAGCGCGGAGCTTGCCAGACCGGATCCAGCGCCGAATCGTCTCGGGATCGCGCCCCGCTCGCACGGCGGCTTCGGGAACGGTCAGCATACGCATGTAGTATACTACAACATCACCGGGTAGCCCGCTTCATTGGGCGATTGCAGAGCCACCAATACCCCCAACGGGATTCGAACCCGTGCTGCCGGCGTGAAAGGCCGGAGTCCTAGGCCGCTAGACGATGGGGGCCTGCGGGCAGAGTAGCCTCCGCGCCGTCACAATCCTGCTCGTGGCGATCCGCCCCGCGACCTGGGACGACCTCGAGGCGGTCTTCGGCCTCCTCTCGGCGCGGGACCGGGCGCTATACGGCATCTCGGATCTCAGGCTCGAGTATCTGCGGATCGACTGGGCGCTGCCGAGCTTCGCGGTCGGGCAGGACAACTGGGTGGCCGAGAACGGGGACGCCGTGGTCGGCTACGTGGCGCTTGGGTCCGGCCACAGCCTGGTGCATGCCGCCGCCGACCCGGAGGTCGGCGACGAGCTCCTTGCGCGCGCCGTCGGCCGGGCGCGCGAGCGCGCGCTCGACTTCGTCCAGCTCAAAGCGCCTCCCGATGACGACCTCGCCTCGCGAAACGGGTTCGAGCTCGAGACGGAGATCGTCCGGATGTGGAAGACGCTCCGCGGCAACGACCCTGCCCCGGTGTGGCCCGCCGGGGTCTCCGTTCGACCGTTCGAGCCGCAGGACGCCGCGCGCGTGCACGCCCTGCTCGACGAGGCCTACAGTGCGTGGGATGCCCACTACGTCCCGCTCGCGCACCCCGACTGGCTCACCTGGATGACCGACGATCCGGAGTTCGATCCGACCGCATGGTTCCTCGCGGAGTCGGGCGGCGAGCTGCTCGGCTGCGCGCTCCACTGGACCACCGGCTGGCTGAAGGACATCGCCGTCCGCGAGAGCGAGCGCGGGCGCGGCCTGGGAACCGCGCTCCTGCTGCACGGGTTCGCGGAGTTCGCACGGCGTGGCGTCCCGCGGATCGGGCTCAAGGTCGACGCCGGGAATCCCACCGCCGCACTTCCGCTCTACCGGCGTTACGGCTTCGTCGCCGACCGCCACGAAGGGATCTGGACGCTCTGCCTCTGAAGCGCGCGACCCGGGTCAGCCTGCTGCGCTGGCTGCGCCGCCAACTCCGGCAACGCGAGCCGCTGCGCGAGCGGCTCGAGGCCGGCAATCGCCGCGAACGACCCAGCCGAAGCTCGCCGCGTGATCGCCCACTTCGACTTCTCCGACGCGCAGCGACGTCACGTCTCGGGCTTGATCGACGAGTGGGAGCGCGGGCTAGGCGTTCCGGCGGCGGACGACCTGGATCCCCCAGGCGCGGCCTGAGGCAAAGAGCGCGTCCGCGTCGACCTCGTCGGCCCAGCCGATGAAGTGCCGCTCGGGCGTGTCGTCGGTCGAGCCGTAGACAGCCGCGCGCCCGGCGTCGGGCCGGCTCGTCAGATCGTCGCCGCGCTCGAGCGCCGCCTGCCGCTCCTCAACAGCGCTCCCTTCCGCGTACCCTTTGCCCACGAAAGCAGTATCGCGGGCCGGTAGCTCAGTCGGTAGAGCAGGGGACTTTTAATCCCAAGGTCGCAGGTTCGATCCCTGCCCGGCCCATCATCATTCCGCGCATGAAAATCCTAGAATTTTCGCGCTCGCCTTCTGAGCTCTCGTTGTGGGCGAGTACAAGTCGGAGCTGGCGAGCCTCGGATCGCGAACCCGCCAGCTCACCCGCCCGAGGCTCCCGTGTAGAGCCGCTCGATCTCGTCGCGGTAGTGCTCTTCACAGACGCGGCGCCGTAGCTTGAGCGTCGGCGTCAGCTCGCCCCGTTCCTCCGAGAAGGGTCGGGGCACGACGGCGAAGCGACGCAGTTGCTCGGCGCGGCCCCGCTCGGCGTTGACCTCGGCGACCGCCTGTTCGACGAGCGCGAGCACCTCCTCCTCGTTCTGTGCGTCCTCGCCGAGCGCGTCGTCTTCGAGTGCGAGCAGGGCGACGAGGTACGGCCGCCGGTCGCCGACGACGCAGGCCTGAGCGATGTACGGCGAGGCCTCGAGCGCGGCTTCGAGGTTCTGCGGCGAGACGTTCGTGCCGCCGGCGGTGACGATGAGATCCTTCTTCCGGTCGGTGATCGTCAGGAAGCCGTCCGCGTCGAGCTCGCCAAGGTCGCCGCTGCGCAGCCAGCCATCCCCCGTGAGCGCCTCGCGCGTCGCCTGCTCGTCCCGGAAGTAGCCGGCGAACACGTTCTCGCCGCGGATCTCGATCTCGCCGTCGGCGGCGATCCGCAGCTCGACACCGTCGAGAGCCGGCCCGGCGCTGCCGAAGCGGTAGTGGCGCGGACGGTTGAAGGTCGCAGCGGTGGTGCACTCGGTCAACCCGTAGCCCTCGAGCACGGGCACACCGAGCGCATCGAAGAACCGGCCGAGCTCTCTCGGAAGCGGCGCGCCGCCGGAGATCGCAACGCGGAGCCGCCCGCCCAGCCGCGCCCGCACGCGGGCGAGCACGAGCCGGTCGGCCAGCGCAAGCTGGAGCGCGAGCCCGGGCGGATGCCGACGGCGTTGCTCCCGGCACTCGCTCGCGCGGGCGCCCACCCGGAGCGCCCAGCCGGCCAGCGCCCGGTCGGCCCCGCGCCGCTCGCCGAGGCCGTGCCGGATCGCCGCGGCGAGTCTGTCCCAGAGCCGCGGCACGCTCGGCAGGATCGTGGGGCGCACCTCGCGCAGCGCCTGCGGGATCCCGGCCGCCTCCGGGCAGAAGGCGATCGTCATGTGCGCGTCGGCGGCCAGAAACTCCACCAGGCGGGCGAAGGTATGCGCGAGTGGCAGGTGCAACAGCACCCGGTCGCCGGGCTCGATCAACCCGTCGACGCGGCGCACCATCTCCACCATCGCGACATAGTTACGGTTGCTCAGCACGCAGCCTTTTGGAGGCCCGGTCGTCCCTGAGGTGTAGACGATCGTGAGCGGATCATCCGCCCCGATCTGAGCGCGCATCCGCTCGACCCCGTCCGGATCGGCGGCGAGCAGCGCACGGCCCTGCTCCCGCAGCTCAGCCAGCGGGAGCGCATCCGGGCCGCTGGCTCCTTCCAGGACGATCAGCCGCTCGAGCGCCCCGAGCTCGCTGCGCGCAGGCGCAACCTTCGCCTCCTGTTCGGCGTCTTCACAGACGAGGATGCGCGCGCCCGAGTTGCCGAGGATGTAGGCGCACTCCAGTGCGGAGCTCGTCGGATAGAGCGGGACCGGGAGCGCCCCGATCGCGATCAGCGCCCAGTCGCAGAGCGTCCATTCGAGCCGCGTCCGGCTGAGGATCGCCACCCGCTCGCCGCGGTCGACGCCGAGCGCCAGGAAGCCGGCGGCGAGCTCTTCGACGCTCCGCCCCGCCTCCTGCCAGCCGATCTCGCGCCACCCGCCCTGCTCCTGCACGAGGAAGGCGGGAGTCGCCGGCGCCGTGGCGAGGCTTCGCAACCAGAGGGCGCCGAGTGTGGCCATCCTGCGACCTTGCCCGCCCAACCCGCCCGCCGCATCCGGGCGCGTGCTGAGCACAGATCAGCAGTTCTGCGTATGTCCCCGCAGCGGCAATCGGCGCGCACCCCGATGTGGGGTGCGGCCGCCGAGCGGACAATTGCTCGTCGTCTGCGAAAGGAAGCTTCCGGTGAAACGACCTCAACAGCACCCGCAGCCGCAACGTTTGCAGGGAAGGTGGCTGCTGGCAGGGCTTGCGGCCGGCGCCACGCTCTCGCGCCTACTCGACCCGGCGCGCGGCCGCCAGCGCCGCGAGCGGGCCGCTGGCGTGATCAGGCACGGCATGCGCCGGCTGACGCGGACGGTTCGCGCGGTAGCGCTCCAGACGCTCGGCCACGCCAAGGGGGGCCTGCACCGCCTGGTGCCGGCCGCGCCGAGCGAGCCGCTCGACGACGCCGGGCTGGCGCACAAGGTCGAGAGCGTCCTCTTCCGCGATCCGCATGTGCCGAAGGGCCAGATCAGCATCAACGCCGAGCGCGGCGCGGTCTTCCTCCGCGGGCAGGTGGAAAGCCCGGAGCTGATCGACGACCTCATCGCGTCGGTGCGGAAGATCCACGGGGTGAGCGACGTCGTCAACTTGCTCCACCTCCCGGGGACGGAGGCGCCGCATGCCGGCAACAAGCAGCCAGCAACGCCGGCCGATCTGTCCAACTGAGATGGCCCGCCTCCTAGTCGGCCCCGATCCGCTCTTCGCCGACCGGCGCGAGGCCGGTCGCAAGCTCGCCGCCGCGCTCCAGGGCGAGCGCGGGCCGAAGCTCGTCGTGGTCGGCCTTGCACGCGGCGGGGTCGAGACCGCCGCCGAGGTCGCACGCGCGCTCGACGCGCCGCTCGACGTCGTCGCCGTGCGCAAGATCGGCCACCCTTTGCAGCCGGAGTACGCCATCGGAGCTGTCACCCCGGGCGGCGGCGTCTACGTGCGCGCCGGCGATGGTCTCACCGACGAGCAGATCGCTGCGGCCGTCGAGGCGACGAAGGCGAAAGCGGCGCTGCTCGACCGGCGCCTACACGCCGAACACTCATCGCTCGACCTGAAGGGCAAGACGGTGGCCGTCGTCGACGACGGCCTCGCCACCGGCGCGACGATGATCGCTGCACTGCGCTGGGCGCGCGCGGCAGGCGCCGCCCGGGTCGTCGCGGCCGTGCCGGTCGCAGCGGCCGACGGCCTGGCGCTCGTCGTTCGTGAAGCAGGCGAGGTCTTCTGCCTCTGTGCGCCCGCGGACTTCTTCGCCGTCGGCGCCTGGTACGGCTCGTTCGAGCAGGTTGACGACCAATCGGTAATCCGTCTACTCGACGAGAACCGGCAGGCACGCGAGCTGCACGCGCCACTCGCGGCGGCCGGGCAGAAGCCGTGAGCCGCGCACCCGCCCGCACGGGCGCCTCGCGCGACGAGCTCGAGGCGATCGTGACCGAGCACCGGCACTTGCTCGAGGAGCATCGGCACGCCCACGCCGACGGCAGGGTGCGCCGCCACATGGAGACCCGCCTGCACGACCTCGAGGCGCGGTTCGGGCAGCTCCTCGACGAGTGGGCGCCGGGAGAGGAGCTGCATCGCGCCTGGCATGCGCACCTGCACCAGGGCGCACCTGCCCCTACGGAGCCCGCTCCCGGAAGGCCGCTCGTCTTCTGCGGCGCCGCCGAGAGCGGCTCGCTGGTCGAGGTCCGCGAGCGCGCCGACCGCGATTACGACGTCACAGTCGACGAGATGCCGGTCGAGCGGATCGAGGCCGCGCTCGACGTCTCGGGCACCCGGACGCCGCACGAGTTCGAGCTCGACGGGCTCGTCTTCCGCGAGACCTTCGCCGCCTCAATGCCCGCGCTCGAGGCGCTCCGCGACTTCGTCGCCGAGGAGGCGCCCGAGCCACCGTGGCGCTTCGCGCCCGAGCTTAGAGCTCCAGAACCGCGCTGCTCACAGTGCCGAACTTGAGCTTGCCGTCCCGCGACCGATCTCGCGGCCTTGGTATCGGCTCGCTTGACATGCCGCCAATCGCGTTTCGTGAGACGCTGGAAGAGAGCCGTCGTCTCAGCGTTTGAAAGCACTGCGGCGAGGCCCACAACAGCACACCACCACCACCACCACCACCACACAACACTCACTCCTCAGTGATTTCCCGGATGCCGCGCCCTCCGGCAGGGCGCACGATTCGTCGAAAAGAGATTTCGATCCGGAGGTCTTCTGATGCGGACTGCGCTGCTGGCAGGCATCGGCTGCCTGCTCCTCGTTGTCTTCTCGCAGGCGGCGCCGGGAGCGCGCCTGCATGTTGCCGGGACGATCTCGGGCACGGCGACCTGGACGCCAACCTCGTCCAGCCAGGGGACGTTGACGATGTCGTGGTCGGGTGCGCCGAGCTCGATCTCGGACGGCTTCATCCTCGTCAACGACTCGGGCGCGACGACGAGCACCAAGTACGGCGACATGCTCGTTTCGCCATGCCCGAGGAACACGTGCAACACGGCCAGCGGCGCCGGCTTCGACTTCTTCTCGCTCGTCGGCCAGCAGGGTGGGTCGGGCACCGACAGTGAGACGATGGACGTCCCGCAGACGGGGCATTGGTACGTCCAGTTCGATGCCGAGCAACCGTCCACCGGCTCGCAATGCCCGGGGGTCTGCCTGTCGAACATCATCGACGTCGCCGCGGCCGGGCTCGCGCCGAAGCCGGCGACGGTCGGGAGCTCGAGCGGTAGCTCGGTCGGGAGCTCGAGCAACAAGGCGGTACAGGTTGCCGAGGGCTGGGCGACCCTGACCCGCAACGGCACGGCGACGAAATGCACGGAGACGAACTGCGCGGTCGGGGGCTTTGCGGTCGGTGACGAGATCGCGACCGGCGCGAACAGCTACATCCTGATCAAGTCGAAGGGATACGGCACGGTGCGCGTCGGGCCGAACACGAAGTTCACGATCTCAGAGCATTTCGCCGACCTGGAAGGAGGCTCGATCGAGTACCAGCAGGTTCGGCACCAGGTCCTCGAGCATCTGTACGTCGCGCCCTTGCCTGCGCTGAACTATGTCGGCGGCAAGCCGAAGGCGTACACCGCGGGTGTGCAGGCGGTGCAAGGTGCGAACCTCGACGCGTTCATCTCGACGACGAGCGCCTCGAAGACCGTCCGCGGGGTGGCGTCCGCGGGCGCCGCGAAGACGGTGACGGTCGACGTGATCAGCGGCGCGGCCAAGGTCAGCGACCAGCACGGCCACACGCACGTGATCGAAGCGGGGCACGAGCAGGAGCTGGTCGGCGGCACGCTGAAGCAGCCGACGACGTACACGCAGGCCTCGTGCGACCTGACGGGACAGGGCTACGGCGCGTTCTGCGGCAACGGCCCGGCCGCAAGCAATCCGTCGTTGCCAAACGGAACGATCGCGCCGTTCAAGAGCACCTATTACTACTGCTGCTGGTCGGGAGCGCAGCTGAAGGTGGCCTGGGCTTCCGGCGGAACCGCGCTGAACATGAGCTGGACGAACCCGGGCCCACGGTCGCCCGTGTCGATCATCTACATCGGTTCGACGATCGTCCAGCCGGGTGTGCTGTGGCCGGGCGATCTCTGGCGCCACTACTGGGATCCGCTCGATCCCTCGGTCGCCTCCTTCACGCTGACCAGCACAGACTTCGCGCAGGACCCGTGGCCCACGACATGGGCGCGGCTCCACCAGGGCGGGCTCTACTTCCAGGTGAGCTGGGAGTGCCACATCGGCTACAACGACCGGCAGGCCGGCGTCACGTGCGACGGGCCGGTGACGGGGCAAACAGACGTCGACCTCTGGTCGACGCTCGTGAAGGTGCCTGCGGGATAGGTGAGATCCGGCGAGGCGCGGCAGCGATAGCGCCTCATTCGACGGTGTCGCTCCCGCCCTCTTCTTAGGAGATTCACAGGCTGGATTCACGTCGCTCTCACGGCAGGCGGGAAGACTGCCGGCATGAGGTTCGCCCGCCAGATTCTCGATCGTCTTGCGACCCGGTTCCCCGGCGGGCCGGAGGGGAACCGCAACCTGACCGCCCTACTGGGCGCGCTGCTGCTCGTGGGGATCGTTGCCGAGCTCGCGACGCTCGTGCTCGGCTTGCGCCAGACGCTGCCGCTGCACATCTTCGTCGGTGTGGCGCTGATTCCGATCGTCGCGCTGAAGCTCGCCTCGACCGGCTGGCGGATGATCCGCTACTACACGCGCTCGCCCGCCTACCGCGCCGAGGGCCCGCCGCGGCCGCTGCTGCGGGGGATCGCGCCGCTCGTCGTCGGTTCGACGGTCGCTCTGCTCGGGAGCGGCGTCGGCCTCGTCCTCGCCGGGCCGCACGCTCAATTCTTCCGATCCGTCCACTCCGCCAGCTTCGCCCTCTTCCTCCTTGTCGTGGGCGCGCACGCGGTTGCGCATCTGCCGAAGCTGCGCCGCTCGGCCTTCGCCGACTGGGCGAGCGGCCGGCGCGCCCAGGGACACGTGGTGCGTCGCGGGGTAGCCGCATTCGGGCTTGTCGCAGGCGGCGCGCTCGCCGCCGCGGCGCTCGAGAGCGCCGGGCCGTGGCTGAACGCGCTCCAGCACAGCGTCGGGGGGTAGTCCGCCCAAGCAGAGGCTCGGCCTGGTCTCTACGGCTCGAGTGCTGCCTTCACCTCGTCGAGAGCGGCCTGCTCGGAGTCGCTGACGCTCTTCCCGTCTTCGCGGTGAGCACTTGCGACTCTGGCGGCGAGATCGAGGACGAATCGCTTGTAGGCGGCGACCTCGTCGGCGGTGGCCTTCTGCTCGAGCAGCCGGACAGCGGAGCGCAGATGGGTCAGGCCGGCTTCCTTCAGCTCCTCCGCCGAGTGATAGCGAGAGTGATCGAGGTCGGGCCTCGACGAGACGATCTCGTCGATCAGCTCACTCTGCCCGTGCTGTTTGTGCGCCTCGACGTAGGACTGCGTCAGAGCGAGCGTCTCGCGAAACAGCCCGCCTCGCTGCGCCGTGATCACGATCAGACCGGCGGTCGGGGGGCCCTGCGCAACGAGCTCCCATTCCTCCGTGCTGAAATCGGCTTTCCCTGTCATCGTGCCTCTCCTTCATCTCGAGGGCGAAACGAGAAGCGGATGCGGCTCGCTCCAGCGGCGAGCACGCCCGCTTCCCGAGTATCTGCCGGGAGATCCAGAACAGATACCACCGACGCTACCGCCTGTTCATTAGGCCGCCCTAAGAGTCGTGCCGCGATCTGGTGAAGGGTTCGCGCGGGTGACTCGTAGGATGCTTCGCGTGACGCGCGTCGGCTTCCTCTCCTTCGGCCACTGGCAGCACGCCCCCGGCTCTCAGACGCGAACCGCGAGAGACGCGCTGGTCCAGACGATCGAGCTCGCAGTCGCCGCCGAGGAGATCGGGATCGACGGCGCATTCGTGCGCGTCCACCACTTCGCGCGCCAGCTGGCCTCGCCGTTCCCGCTGCTCGCGGCGATCGGCGCCCGCACAAGCCGGATCGAGATCGGCACCGCGGTGATCGACATGCGCTACGAGAACCCCCTCTACATGGCCGAGGAGGCAGCCGCCGCGGACCTGATCAGCGACGGCCGGCTCCAGCTCGGGATCAGCCGCGGCTCGCCGGAGCCCGCCCTGCGCGGCTCGGAGGCGTTCGGGTACGTGCCGCACGAGGACGAGACGGATGCGGACCTGGCCCGCGCTCACACGCGCGTGTTCCGCGCGGCGATCGAAGGCGCCGGTGTCGCGCGCGCGGATCCACAGATGACAGGCTCGACGGCCCCGCTGCGCGATCCAGCCGCAGTCCCCGGGGCTTGCAGACCGGATCTGGTGGGGAGCCGGCACGCGCAAGACCGCGGAATGGGCGGCGGAGCAAGGGATGAACCTGATGAGCTCGACCCTGCTCGTCGAGGACACGGGCGCGCCCTTCGACGAGCTGCAGGCCGAGCAGATCGCGCGCTACCGCACCGCCTGGGCGGCGGCGGGCTGGGAGCGCGAGCCGCGGATCTCGGTCAGCCGGAGCGTGCTCCCGATCGTGAACGACACCGACCGGATGTACTTCGGCGACCGCGCGCACAGGGACGGCGCCGATCAGGTCGGCTACCTCGAGGGAACCCTCGCACGCTTCGGCAAGAGCTACATCGGCGAGCCCGACGCGATCGCGGCGGAGTTGAGTCGCGACGCGGCCGTCCGCGAGGCCGACACGCTCCTGCTCACGGTGCCGAACCAGCTCGGGGTCGAATACAACACTCACCTGCTCGAGACCTTCCTGCTCCACATCGCGCCTGCGATCGGCTGGGCACCGCCGGCGGAAGCGCTCCGAAGCGGGTAGAACCAAGCCGGCCGCGAAGAGGTGTCTGCCGCAACGCCGTGCTCGTGGCACTTCGCGCACCGTGGTTATCATCTTGCGTCGGACTGAGAGGGCCCGTCGGGCCCCGCTCCCGAGAGGCCCAAGACCCTCATGACCACGGCGACCACGCGCGATGACCATTCAGTCGGCGGCGGCGAGACGATCCGCTTCGCGGCCTCGACACGGGCGCAGGCGGAGTCGCTCGAGCACGAGCTCGTTCGGTTCGCGCCACGGCTCCTCCGGGAGGGCGACAGGTGGATGGTCGAGATCGACCCCGACCGGAAGCTGACGCCGCTCTTGCTCGAGTTGTTCCACTCGGTGAGCAACTGGTTGACCGCGAACAGGCTCGCCTCGGTCGAGGTCCATTTTGGTGAGAACAGGTACACGCTGCTTCGTGCCTCGGAGGCGAGAGCGAGCCACTCGGCCGAGTTCCTGCTTCAGCGGGTGATGCAGCTCGAGGCGGCGCTCGAGTCTCGTGTGGTGATCGAGCAGGCGAAGGGGCTGCTGGCCGGCCGGATGGGTGTTGCCGTGGACGAAGCGTTCGAGATCCTCCGCCGCGCAGCGCGTGAGGCGGGTCGTCAGCTCCACGATCTCGCTGAGGAGACCCTCAACTCGGAGGCTCTACCGCCGGAGGTCAAGCACGCGTTGGACGCTTGGCGGAAGCGGCGTTAACCGCCTTGTAACGGTCTGTCGACCTCCGCAGCTTGGTAGTTGCGTGGCGCATTTGATAAAAGTCAAGGTCCGCCGCCACCCAGTCCCGTGGTCGCATCGTTGGTGCGTCGTCGATCGAGAAGGGCACGGATGAAAGATGCCCCACGAGGGCTTTCGGGAGCGGCTAGCGGGCAGCGCGGCACGGCCGCGCCGTCAGTTCCTCACGTCCGTCGAGCCGGCGCGGCGAAACGCGAGTTCCGTTGCGCCGGATGTGGTTACGGCATCCTGACCGACGGCCTCTTGCCCGCCTGCCCGATGTGCCGCGCGGACAGATGGGAGGCAGTGGATCGAAGGTCGTCCTCGTTCCACCCGGCAGGACGTCAAGGCTGAGCGCAGAGATGGGAGACACGTCCTCGGGAGGGCCAGGGCCGACGGGTCAGCGGCCCGCCGAGCCGGTTTCGGCGGATCGGCTGGAGCGGCTGGTCGAGGTCGGGATCGCCCTCAGCTCCGAGTTGTCGTTGGAGCTGCTGCTGCAGCGGCTGATCGAGACCGCCGTCGAGCTGACGGAGGCGCGTTACGGCGCGCTGGGGGTGATCGATCGCCTCGGCACCGGGCTCGAGCAGTTCATCACGGTGGGCATCGACGCCGAGCTGCAGGCGACGATCGGTGACCTGCCGCGCGGTCGCGGCATCCTGGGTGTGCTGATCCGGGAGAGACGGCCTTTGCGGCTCGCAGCGATCGGAGACGATCCGCGGGCGGTTGGCTTCCCGCCCGGACATCCACCCATGGGGTCGTTCCTGGGCGTGCCGATCCAGCTGCGCGGGACGGCGTTCGGCAACCTCTACCTGACCGAAAAGGTCGGCGGCGGCGAGTTCGACGACGGAGACGAGAAGATCGTCCGTCTGCTTGCGGCCCAGGCAGCCGTCGCGATCGAGAACGCACGCCTGTACGAGTCGGCGCGGCAATGGTCGCAGGAGCTTGAATCGTTGGGCGAGCTCTCGGAGGCACTCGCGAGCGAGGTTGAGCTTCCCCGGCTGCTCGAGCTCGCCGCAACGCGGCTCCGCGAGCTCCTCGATGCGCGTGTGGTCGCAATCAAGTTGCCCACAGCGGACGGCGCCGGCCTGATCGTGAAGGCCGCCAGTGGCGAGAACGCCACGTTGCTCCTCGGGCTTCGGCTCGAGCGCGAACGCTCCAAGGCAGGTAGGACGTTCGCCCGCCGACGTGCCGAGCGGATCGACTCGCTGATCGACGATCCCGAGGTCGACCACGCGGCGCCGCGGCTCGTCGGGGCAAGCGCCGCCATCTATGTGCCCCTGATCGCACGCGGCCGTGCCCTCGGGGTCGTGGTCGCCTACGACAAGCGCGGCCCCGAACCACGCTTCTCCGACGGGGACATGCGGATCACAGCGGCATTCGCCAACAGGGTCGCGGTTGCGGTCGAGCTGTCAGAGCGAGTCGGCCGCGAAGCGGTTCGGGCGCTCCTCGAGGGTCAGGAAGCCGAACGAAAGCGCCTGGCTCGCGAGTTGCACGACGAGACCGGACAGGCACTGACCGCGATCCTGCTCGGCCTGAGATCGCTCGAGCAACAAATCGGGGAAGAGCCGGTCGCGTCGATCAGAGAGCTTGTCGGCTCCGCGCTCGGCGACGTGCGCCGGCTTTCGGTGGAGCTACGCCCGCCCACGCTCGACGACTTCGGCCTGGCGACGGCTCTCGAGCGCCTGGCCAGCGTGACCGCAGAGAGAAGCGGCCTCAACGTGCAGCTCAGCGTGGCTCCCTCGCTGCCGCAACTGCCTCCCGAATCCGAGACGGCGCTCTATCGGGTCGTCCAGGAGGCACTGACGAATATCGTCAAACACTCCGGCGCCGAGACGGTGAGCATCGTGATCACGAACGTCGACAGCGCCGTCCGCGCCATGATCGAAGATGACGGGACGGGCTTCGACCTGAAAAACATCCGCCAGGGCGCGATCGGCCTGATCGGGATGCGCGAACGCATCCTCCTCCTCGGCGGCCAGTTCGAGGTGCAATCCGGTCAGGGAAACGGTACGCATCTGCTCGTCGAGCTACCAAGCGAGCAACACTCGTAGCTGCCGCCGCCGCACCCCTCGATTTAGAGGGGTTTTCCACACTCGGAAGCGTGCTTTCCCTGGTTCGCAACCGGGCAATTCCGGAAATACTGAACGGATGGCGATTCGCGTCCTCGTCTGCGATGACCACCCGCAGCTACGCGCAGGTATCCGAGCCCTGATCGAGCACGAGTCCGATATCGAGATCGTTGCCGAGGCCGGGAACGCGGACGAGTTGATCGAGGCTCTGCCCGAAGCTCAGCCGGACGTCGTCGTCCTCGACGTCAGCATGCCGGGGCGAAGCGGTCTCGAGGTGCTCAAGGATCTTCTCGAGCTCAGCCCGGGAACGGCCATCCTGATCTTCTCGCTGCACGCCGCCCCGGCCTACGTGCGGCACGCGTTCGCCGCCGGAGCGCACGGGTATCTGATCAAAGGCGCTCATGTCCACGAGCTGGCAACGGCCATCCGCACCGTGACCACGGGAAAGCGCTACATCGATCCGCAGCTTCGAGCACAGCTCCCTTCGATCACGCCCTGAGGAGCGGTTGAGAGCTTCTGATTCAGCTCGCCGCGGGTGTCGGGAGCAGAACGATCTTCCCGCGGGTGTGTCGCTCTTCCAGCTCCGCGTAGGCGTCCTGCACCTGGGCCAGCGGGAAGGTGCGTGCGATCGGCACCTCGAGCTCGCCGGCGGCGATCAGGCCGGTCAGCTCGGACAGGACGGCGGCCGGATCGTCGACCGTCGCGAGCCCCGCGGTCTTGGCGCCGACCTGCTGGGCAGCCGCCCAGTCGATGATCGTGTCGATCCGTTCGACGGGCACGCCGAGCTCGACGGCCAGCTCGACATACCCACCGCCGAAGCAGTCGATGAAGGCGCCGATGCCGTCGGGAGCGGCCGCTCGGAGGCGCTCGGCCAGGCCGTCGCCGTAGACAACCGGGATGACTCCGCGAGAACGCAACCAGTCGCTGTTGCTCGAGCCGGCGATGCCGATCGCGGTTGCCCCGGCGAGCCGGGCGAGCTGCACGGCGATCGATCCCACACCTCCGGCAGCGGCGGAGACGGCGACCGTGTCGCCCGCCTCGACCTCGACAGCCCGGATCGTCGCCCAGGCGGTGACCCCGGCGACGTAGAGGGAGCCCGCCACGTTCCAGGAGATGCCGGCCGGCTTCGGCACCAGCTGGCCCGCCGGCACGCTCACGTACTCGGCGTGACTGGAACGCTCCTCCGACCAGCCGATCACCTCGTCGCCGACGCTCACCGAGGTCACGCCCTCACCGATCTCGTCCACCAATCCCGCGAAGTCGCTCCCTTCGCCCTCGGGAAAGCTCGCCGGCCAGCGCTCGTGGAGAAGGCCCTTGCGAACCGACGCCTCGCCGGGGTTGATCGCCGCAGCGAGCACCTGCACGACCGCTCGCCCCGGTGAGGCTCGAGGCCGCGGAACCTCCACCACCTGAAGCTCTTCGATCCCGCCGTAGCGTTCAAATCGAACCGCGCGCATGAACCCGACTATAGAGAGAGCAACCCGAGTGGCAGAGGCCGGGATCGCTCCTGAATACTGAACCGAGCAGGCTCCGACCCAAACGAAAGGAACGAGAGATGGGCGTCACCCACTTCGGCCTTCAGATCCCGAGCTTCACCTACCCGGGTGTCGCGGACAGCGACCTCTTCGAACGGGTCGCCGGCATCGCCGTGGCCGCCGAGGAGTCGGGGTTCGACTCGGTCTGGGTGATGGATCACGTGTACCAGATCTTCACGGTGGGCCCTCCTTCGGATCCGATGTTCGAGGCGTACACGCTGCTCGGGGCGCTCGCAGCCCGGACGAGCAAGGTCAGCCTCGGCACGATGGTCACCGGGGTCACCTATCGGAACCCTGCCCTGCTCGCCAAGCAGGTCACGACGCTGGACCTCATCTCCGGCGGTCGGGCGATCCTGGGGATCGGCGCGGCCTGGAACGAGGAGGAGCACGCCGGCTACGGGTTCGCCTATCCGCCGGTGCCCGAGCGGCTCGACCGGCTCGAGGAGGCGCTGCAGATCTGCCGAGCCATGTTCACCGAGCAGGCGCCCAGCTTCAGCGGCGAGCACTACCGCCTCCACGAGGCACTGAACTTCCCCCGGCCGGTTCGTCCCACCGGGATCCCGATCCTCGTCGGCGGCGGCGGCGAGCGCCGCCTGCTCGCCCTGGTCGCCAAATACGCCGATGCCTGCAACCTGTTCGGCGACGTGGCCACGATCCGGCACAAGCTGGACGTCCTCGACCGCCACTGCGAGACGTTCGGCCGCGACCCGGCCACGATCACCAAGACCCGGCTCGGTACGCTGGTGATCGCCGAGACCGATGCGGAGGCGGAGACCAAAGGCCGCGCGATGGCAGCGGCGCGCGGGATGGACGAGGAGCGCTACCGCGCCACGGTGATCGTCGGCAGCCCCGACACGGTTGCAGAGCAGGTGAGCGCCTTCTTCGCTGCCGGCCTCGACGGGCTCGTGTTCAACATGCACGACGCCCAGGAGCTGGAGCCCGTGCGGCTCGCCGGCGAAACCCTCACCAACGCGTTTCGCTGAGAGCTTCGGCCGGCCGCATGGCCGGAGCTACACTTCGGTGCGGCTTGTGCTTTGGTGGAGCGCTGCCGGGCAACTTCGGATTCTCTGCGATCGGCGGCGATAGTCACAAGTCCTCATCCTGGTTCGGCCGGTACGAGCGCTGCGCCCCGTTCGGCGGGTGCCCTCGTCGCCGTCACCGACTGGTGCCTCCGGCATCGGGCGATCGTCGCGGCCGGCTGGCTGACGGCGGCGGTGCTCGGAGTCATCGGTGCGCTGAACCTGACGCCGTTGCTGAGCTCAGGGTTCTCGCTGCCGGGAACCGATTCGAGCCGGGTGAGCCAGATACTCGCCCACAACTACGGCGAGAGCTCGCAGGGCGACTTCGTGTTGATCGTGGAAGGCAACCGGTCGGGCTTGCGTGCCCGGCGCGCGGCGGACGCTGCGATTCCGCTGCTTCCGGGCGGCCGGCTCGTGAGCACGGAGCGTCTTCCTTCAGGTGGCACGGCCGCGCTCGTCCATTCGAGCTTGACCGCTGCGCAGGCAAACAGTCGCACCGGCTTCCTGCGTCGGGCGCTCGGCCCGAGCGTCCTCGTGACCGGCGATGCGGCCGTCCAGCACGACATCGGGCCTGCGCTTGCGAGCGCCCTGCGCATCGGTGAGCTCTATCTGGCCGTGCCCGCGGCACTTGTGATCCTGCTGCTCGTCTTCGGCACCGGGTCGGCCCTGCTGCCGTTCCTGTTCGCCGCCTTCACGATCCCACCCGCGCTCGGAATCGCCTGGGCCCTCGCGCACGTGCTCGACCTGAGCAACTACCTCCTGAACATGGTGATGATGATCGGGCTCGGGATCGCGATCGACTACTCGCTGCTCGTGGTCAACCGCTACCGGGACGAGCGGCGAGCGGGGCGCGAGCACACCGAGGCGGTTCGCGAGACGATGGTGCACGCCGGCCGCACGATCGTCTTCAGCGGCCTCGTCGTCTCGCTCGGCCTCGGCCTGATGCTCCTGATGCCGGTGCCCTTTCTCCGCGGCATGGGCGTCGGCGGTCTCCTGATCCCGATTCTCAGCGTCGTCTCCGCGCTCACCCTGTTGCCGGTGCTGCTGCTCGTGGTCGGCGAGCCGCTCGAGCGCGTCCGGGTCTTGCCGCGCCTCTTCTCGGAGCGCCGGCACGCGTTGGAGCTTCGTCTCTGGACGAGGCACGCGAACTGGGTGATGGGACGCGCGAAGATCGTCGCTCCTCTCGTCGCGGCGCTGCTGGTCGTCGCGGCGCTCCCGCTCACGGGGATCCACGTCGGCCCGAGCTCGCTGAGCTCGCTCCCTCAGGCCGTTGCATCGGTGCGCGGGCTGGAGCAGCTTCAGGCGGCGGGCAGCCGCTACTCCGCCGATCCGACCACGATCATCATCTCTGCCCAGAAGCCCGGCACGACCGCAGCCATCGCTGCCCTCGACCGTCTCCTGCGGGCCGATCCGCAGGTCGCGGACGTCTCGGCCGCGGAGCTCAACAAGAGTGGCCGCTACCTGCGCATCAACGTCTTGGGCCATGCCGATCCGGCGAGCCCGCAGGCTCAATCGTTTGCGCAGAACCTCCGTCGCAACCTGATCCCGGCTGCGCACTTCCCGCTCTCTTCACTCGTTCTCGTCGGCGGCGGCGCTGCGTACGCCACCGATTTCGTCTCGCGCACGCTCGGCCTGTTCCCGTGGCTGATCCTGGCAGTGGTCGGTCTCACCTATCTGCTGCTCGCCCGCGCGTTCCGATCGCTCCTGCTGCCGCTGAAGGCGATCGTGCTCAACCTGCTCACGGTGTCCGCGGCGAGCGGAGTGATGATCGCCTGCTTCCAATGGGGCTGGGGCAGCTGGGCAGGCTTGCTCCCGGTCGACCAGATCGAAGGCTGGATCCCGGTCTTCATGTTCACGCTGCTCTTCGGGCTCTCCATGGACTACGAGGTCTTCCTCGTCACGCGCATGCGCGAGACCTGGGACACGACGCGGTCGAACCGCCGGGCTGTCACCTCCGGCCTCGCGAACACCGGTCGCATCGTCACGGCCGCCGGGCTGATCATGGCGGTGACGTTCAGCGGCCTGATGTTCGGGTCGATCCCGACGATGCAGCAACTCGGCTTCGGGCTCGCGCTCGCGATCCTGATCGACATCACACTCGTGCGGGGGCTCTTGCTGCCCGCGACGATGGCGATCGCCGGCCGCTGGAACTGGTACCTGCCACGCTGGGCGACCCGCGCCCTCGTCCTCAGGCCCTGAGGCCCGAGCCCGGGCGGGCTTAGAACTCGAATCAGAATGAGTTCTGCAGTCTCCTGAAGCAGACGAGGCAGCAGGCGAGTGCGAGGAACGCTTCGTGGATCTCGTGGCGGCGGTCGTAGCGGACGAGCAGCCGTTTGAACTGGTGCAGCCAGGCGAAGGTGCGTTCGACGACCCAGCGGTGGCGGCCCAGGCCGGAACCGTGCCCGGTCCCGCGGCGGGCGATCTCGGGTGTGATGCCGCGGCGGCGGAGCTGACGGCGGTGTTTGTCGTAGTCGTAACCACGGTCAGCGCTCACCCGGTCGGGCCGCCGGCGAGGCCGGCCGACTTTGCCGCGCACTGGCGGGACACGGTCGACGAGCGGGATCAGCTGGGTGACGTCGTGGCGGTTGCCGCCAGTGACCGTCCAGGCAAGCGGGATCCCCGTCGCGTCTACGAGAAGATGATGCTTGGAACCCGATCTGGCTCTATCAACCGGGCTCGGGCCCGTCTCGGAGCCCCCTTTTTCGCCTGCACATGACTGCCAGTCAGCGACCGCCCGACCCCACTCGATCAGACCATCAGTATGCAACTCGGCCAACAACAGCTCGTGCAACCGCTCCCACACACCAGCCCGCTGCCACTCATCCAACCGCCGATAACAGGTCGAACCGCCACCCGAAACCAAGCTCGAGCGGCAGATGCCGCCACGCCATCCCCGTATGCAACACAAACAAGATCCCCTGCAACGCCTGCCGGTCCGACAGCCGCCTGCGGCCCGGATACCGAAACCGACGCTCAACCCTCGGCAGAAGCGGCTCTATCCGCCCCCACAACTCATCCGACACAACCCACGGCTTCGCGGCCACCGGCACCCCCTCGATCTTGACAACAGGTGCCGACGGAGTTCGCCCTCAGAGAGCGGGTCCCTTCATTCTGATTCGAGTTCTTAGAACTCGAATCAGAATGAGTTCTGGAGTCTCCTGAAGCAGACGAGGCAGCAGGCGAGTGCGAGGAACGCTTCGTGGATCTCGTGGCGGCGGTCGTAGCGGACGAGCAGCCGTTTGAACTGGTGCAGCCAGGCGAAGGTGCGTTCGACGACCCAGCGGTGGCGGCCCAGGCCGGAACCGTGCCCGGTCCCGCGGCGGGCGATCTCGGGTGTGATGCCGCGGCGGCGGAGCTGACGGCGGTGTTTGTCGTAGTCGTAACCACGGTCAGCGCTCACCCGGTCGGGCCGCCGGCGAGGCCGGCCGACTTTGCCGCGCACTGGCGGGACACGGTCGACGAGCGGGATCAGCTGGGTGACGTCGTGGCGGTTGCCGCCAGTGACCGTCCAGGCAAGCGGGATCCCCGTCGCGTCTACGAGAAGATGATGCTTGGAACCCGATCTGGCTCTATCAACCGGGCTCGGGCCCGTCTCGGAGCCCCCTTTTTCGCCTGCACATGACTGCCATCAGCGACCGCCCGACCCCACTCGATCAGACCATCAGTATGCAACTCGGCCAACAACAGCTCGTGCAACCGCTCCCACACACCAGCCCGCTGCCACTCATCCAACCGCCGATAACAGGTCGAACCGCCCCCGAAACCAAGCTCGAGCGGCAGATGCCGCCACGCCATCCCCGTATGCAACACAAACAAGATCCCCTGCAACGCCTGCCGGTCCGACAGCCGCCTGCGGCCCGGATACCGAAACCGACGCTCAACCCTCGGCAGAAGCGGCTCTATCCGCCCCCACAACTCATCCGACACAACCCACGGCTTCGCGGCCACCGGCACCCCCTCGATCTTGACAACAGGTGCCGACGGAGTTCGCCCTCAGAGAGCGGGTCCCTTTCATTCTGATTCGAGTTCTTAGAAGCTCTTATCCGCTCGGCGTGACGGTGTAGCTGACGACCTTGGTCGTCGTGCCGATGTGGAGCGTGAACCGGATCGTGAGTGGGACGCCCTGGCCGGAGGCCGGAAAGACCATGTAGTCGCTGAACGTCCCTTTGAACGGGATGTTCTTGATCACCTTGGTGTTGGCGCCGAACTCGACCGGGTGGACGCCGCCGAGCGGGTCGACGATCTGGACGGTGATCTTCCCACTCACGGACTTTCCGGCGCTCGTCGCCTTCAGCGTGTAGGCCCAGTGGGTCTTGATCTTGGGTGAGTGGGTCGGAGCGGTGATCGTGACCTGCACCGGCGAAGCGACCAGCAGGGCACCGGCAGCTCCGAGGGTGGCAAGTGAGCCGGCGGCGATCATCACCCGCATCCTCTCGGTCGCGACTGCTCGTGGCATCAGTGTTTTCCCGAGACCTCGCCGCGTAGCTTCTGCGGCGAGGCCGCCGCCGCTCCGCATAGCCTGCAGGGATGCACCTGTTCGGGCACGCCGACCGCCCTGCACCCACGCAACGGACGAACAACCGCGAGGGCAGGGCCCTCGCAGCCGTGTGCGCGGTGCTCTTCCTCACGTTTCTCGACACGACGATCGTCTCGGTCGCGCTCGGCGACGTGCAGTCGACCCTGCACGCCGGGGTGACGAGCCTGCAGTGGGTCGTCAACGCGTACGCGCTTCTCTTTGCCAGCCTGATGTTGACCGGCGGCACCCTCGGCGACCGGTTCGGCCGCAAGAAGCTGATGCTCGGCGGCGTGGCCGTGTTCGCGGCCGGGTCGCTGCTCGGCGCCCTTGCGCCGACGGTCGGCGTGCTGATCGGGGCGCGGGCGCTGATGGGGATCGGCGCTGCAGCCTCGGAGCCCGGCACGCTGTCGGTGCTGCGCCACCTCTACCCCGAGCCGCGCGCGCGGGCGCGGGCGATCGGCACCTGGGCGGCGGTCACCGGTCTCGCGCTGGCGTTCGGCCCGGTGGTCGGAGGGGCCCTCGTCGGCGCCGTCGGCTGGCGCGGCGTGTTCTGGTTCAACCTCGCCTTCGCCGTCGTGCTCCTCCCGATCACCGCTCGGGTCGTACCCGAGACTGCCGATCCCGAGTCCGCCAAGCTCGACCTGCCGGGTCTGCTGCTCGGCGTGGTGACCCTCGGCGCCGCCGTGTTCGCGATCATCGAGGGCGAGACCGCGGGGTATACGACCTCCTGGGTCGATGCGCTCTTCGCGGTCGCCGCGGCGGGCGCGGTCGCGTTCGTCTGGGCCGAGTTGAGAAGCCCGGCGCCGATGCTCGACCTGCGCTACTTCCGGCTGCCCGCGTTCAGCAGCGCGATCGGAGTCGCGTTCGCCCTCTACTTCGGCATCTTCTCGATCTTCTTCTTCACCGCGCTCTACCTGGAAGAGGTCGTCGGCTACTCCGGCTACCGCGCCGCAGCCGAGTTCGGGCCGATGGCGACGGCGTTGATCGTCGGCTCCTGGCTCGCCGGCCTCTGGGTCGCCCGCAGCGGGCCGCGCCTGCCGATGGCGCTGGGCTGCCTGATCGCAGCGGCCGGCATCCTGACCACAGAGCATTACCTTCCTGCGCAGCCCCACTTCTGGCCGCTCGCGGTCAGCCTCGCCGTCGCCGGGCTCGGCTTCGGCATCGCTGTCGTCCCGGTGACCTCGTCGGTGCTCGGTCTCGTCCCGGCGGAGCACTCCGGCATGGCAGCCTCCGCCACGAACACGAGCCGTGAGCTCGGAGCCGTGTTCGGGGTGGCCGTGCTCGGCGCGCTCGTGAACGCGCATCTCACAGCCGACCTCTCGGCCCGGCTGAAGGCACTCGGCATCCCCGCGAACTTCCAGTCGATCGTGATCAACGCGATCGAGACCGGCACGGTCCCGAGCGGCGGCAAGCTCACCGGCGCCGCCGCCGGCTACGGCCCGATCGCCCAGAAGGTCGTCTCGGCCACCTACGGCGCCTTCCATGCCGGCCTGATCGAGGCCCTGCTCACCTCCGCCGGCTTGATCATCGCCGCCGGTGCGATCAGTGCGTTTGCCGGCCGGCGAGATCGCGGAGAGCTCGCCGCGTAAGCCCACGCTCGCCGCAGACTGCTACTCCAGCGAGCTAGATGGTTGATTCCACGAGATCGTCTGAACCGGGGCGCGAGCTGGGTGCTCTGGGGCGCCGCGGCGGCTCTTCGGCGATGCTGGAGGCACCGGCGAGGGGACCGGCGAGATCCAACGCATGGTGATCGCGCGGGCCCTCGGAGCCTGAACTGACGAGGAGGATCATGCCTGACACGCTCACGATCACCGACAACCGCACCGGCACCGCCTACGAGGTGCCGATCGAGGACGGCACGATCCGTGCCACCGCACTGCGCCAGATCAAGCTCGACGAGGACGACTTCGGCCTGATGAGCTACGACCCTGCGTTTCTCAACACCGCCTCGGTGCGGAGCTCGATCAGCTACATCGACGGCGACCGCGGGATCCTCCGCTACCGCGGCTATCCGATCGAGCAGCTTGCCGAGCAGAGCACCTATCTCGAGGTTGCCTACCTCCTGATCCACGGAGAGCTGCCCACCGAGACCCAACTTGCGGAGTGGACGCACACCGTCTCGCTGCACACCTTCGTGCACGAGAACGTCAAGCGGCTGATGGAGGGGTTCCGGTACGACGCGCACCCGATGGGGATGTTCATCAGCGTCGTCGCGGGGCTCTCCACCTTCTACCCCGAGGCGAGCCGGATCGCCGACGCCGACATCCGGAGGCAGGAGGTCGTCCGCCTGATCGCCAAGGTCCCGACGATCGCCGCCTGGTCCTATCGCCACAACCGCGGCCTGCCCTACGTCTACCCCGACAACGAGCTCGGCTTCGCCGAGAACTTCCTCTCCATGGTCTACCGCACCGGCGCGCCGCGCTACGAGGCCGACCCGGTGCTCGTGCGGGCGCTCGAGGTGCTGTTCATCCTCCACGCCGATCACGAGCAGAACTGCAGCGCGAGCGTGATGCGCGCGATCGGCTCGAGCCAGGCGGACCCGTTCGTGTCACTCGCGGGTGCAGCCGCCGCGCTCTACGGCCCCCTGCACGGCGGCGCGAACGAAGCGGTGCTGCGGATGCTGGAGACGATCGGGGATCTCGAGCACGTCCCCGAATACGTCGGGCGGGTCAAGGCGGGCGAGTTCCGCCTGATGGGGTTCGGCCACCGCGTGTACAAGAATTACGACCCGAGGGCGAAGATCATCAAGGAGGTCGCCGACCGGGTGTTGGCCGTCACCGGGCGCAACCCGCTGCTCGACGTGGCGCTCGAGCTCGAGAAGATCGCGCTCGAGGACGAGTACTTCACCTCGCGCAAGCTCTACCCCAACGTCGACTTCTACTCGGGTCTGATCTACCAGGCGCTCGGGCTGCCGACGGCGATGTTCCCGGTGATGTTCGCGATCCCGCGGGCGGCGGGCTGGCTCGCGCAATGGCTCGAGGGCGTCGAGGATCCGGAGCAGAAGATCGCGAGGCCTCGCCAGGTCTACACCGGCAGCTCCGAACGGAACTACGTCCCGGTGGGGGAGCGGCCGTGATCGCAGTGACCGTCTGAGGTCGCCCGGCGGGGCGTTTCCGAGCCAACCCACGCTTCGAGGGCTTGGAATTCCGCCCGGCGATGTCGATGACCATCTTCGTGGCGGACTTTCAGAACGCGTGCCTGGCTCGCCAGGCGATCTACGACGTCGACCTCGCAATTCGGGGTTACGAGCTGCTCTACCGCTCCGCTCCACACGTGGGATACGCAGAGTCGCTGGGCGACACCGCGATGTCGGCCTCGGCGCTGACGGTCGCCTTCACGGACATCGGTCTCGACACGGTTGTCGGCGACCATCAGGCCTGGGTGAACATCGGCGACGCGCTGATGACGGACGATCTCGCAGCGTTGCTCCCCCCGGAGCGCACCGTGATCGAGCTGCTCGAGACCGGCAGCACTGAGCGCCCCGTGGTGGAGGCGCTCGCGAAGCTCCGGTCGGAGGGCTACCAGGTGGCGCTCGACGACTTCACCTTCCGGCCGGGCCTCGAGCCGCTCGTCGCGCTGGCGCACATCATCAAGCTCGACGTGCTCGCCCACGACGACGAGGCACTCGCCGAGCAGGTGCGGCTCCTGCAACCGTATGACGTCACGCTGCTCGCCGAGAAGGTGGAGACCTACGAAGCGCTCGAGCGCTGCCGCGCGCTCGGCTTCGTGCTCTTTCAGGGGTACTTCCTCTCCACGCCTCGCATGGTCACCAACGTCCACGTCTCGACCGACGCGACCGTGCGGATGCAGCTCGCCGCGCAGCTCAACGACCCCGAGGCCAGCTTCAGCGACCTGACCGAGCTGATCGCCTCCGACGTCACGCTCAGCTACCGGCTGCTGCGCTACATCAACTCGGCCTACGTCGGCGTGCGCGTGCCCGTGGTGTCATTGCACGAGGCGCTCGTCATGCTCGGCTCGCGCCGGGTCCGAAGCTGGGTGACGCTGCTCCTGCTCTCGGACGCGGGAGCCGGCCGGCCCGACCTCGTCTCCACCGCGCTCCTGCGCGCGCACATGTGCCGCAGCCTGGCCGAGCTCACCGCCCGCGATCCCGAGCGGGCCTTCCTCGTCGGGCTGCTCTCGGTCTCCGACGCGCTCGTCGACCGCCCGCTCGCCGACGTCGTCGCGGAGCTTCCGATCGGCCCCGATGTCACCGGCGCGCTGCTCGAACGCGAAGGGCCGCTCGGAGATCTGCTCGGACGCGTGATCGCCCACGAACGGGCCGACTTCGCGGCAGCCGCCGCGTATCCCCTCGACGCCAAGACGACGACGCGCGCCTACATCGAGGCCGTCGACTGGTCGACCCGCCAGATCGGCTCGCTCGTGTCCTAGATGGTTGATTCCACGAGATCGTCTGAACCGGGGCGCGAGCTGGGTGCTCTGGGGCGCCGCGTCGGCTCCTCGGCGATGCTGGCGGCATCGGCGAGGAGCCGACGCGGTGAAGCGCAGGCCTGGAGGGAGACGGCTTCGCCGGCTCCCGAAAGGCCGAAGCGGCCCAGGGCGGCCAGATCGCGCAGCCGGGCACGCGAGATCGTGGAATCAACCATCTAGCCGGTCGGCGCGCTGACCAGGGTGAAAGCGATGCGCGCCCCGCCAGAGGGCCGTTGTTCCGCCCAGATCGTGCCACCCTGCGCGTCGATCAGACCTTTGGCGATTGCGAGACCGAGGCCGCTGCCGGCCGTCGAACGCGCCCGGTCGGCACGCCAGAAGCGGTCGAAGACGCGGCTCGTGTCTTCCGGGTCGATCCCGGGACCGGTGTCCTCGACGGCGACAAGCGTATGAGCGCCCTGCGATCGAGCGACGACCGTGATCGAGCCGCTCTCCGGCGTGTGGCGGAGCGCGTTCGCGAGCAGATTCGAGAGGACGCGCTCGATCTTTTCGGGAGCGCCGCGCACCTGGCCGAGATCGGGATCGATCTCCGTTTCGAGCCGAATCCGTCTCGCACGAGCCTCCGGCTCGATGCCGCGCAGTGACGACGCGATCAGCTCGTGTAGGTCGGTGTCCTGGAGCTGGAGCGTGAGTGCCCCGCCGTCGATCCGGGCCAGCTCGAAGAGGTCGTCGACGATGGACGAGAGCAGGCGCACCTGCTGGTGGAGTGCCGGCAGGTACTCGTCGGGCTCGCCGATCCCGTCGGCCAGCGCCTCGACCATCGCCTGCATCGAGGCGAGCGGCGTCTTCAGGTCGTGGCTGGCCCACGCGACGAGCTGGCGGCGGGCATCGAAGAGGCTCTCGAGCGAGCCCGCCATCGTGTTGAACGAGGTTCCGAGCTGGGCCAGCTCCGCCGGGCCGGTCTCCGGCGCCCGGCTCGTCAGGTCGCCGGAGGCAAGCTCGGCCGACGCGGCGCGAAGGCGCTCGACCGGAGCGACGATCCAGTGGCCGAGCAGCAGCGCCGCGAAGACGGCCGAGCAGGCGGCGGCCGCCGAGACGGACAGGACCTTCACGTCGGCGTGCATGTCGAACATCACCCAGCCGGACGCGAGGACGGTTCCGAGCGGCAGCACGACCGCGAGGAGCGCGAGCCCCGCCAGCTGGAGCCGGATCGTCGGGAGGAGCCGGAGCACCAGCGCCGCGACCAGCCCGACGGCGAAGGTGCCGGCCGCGAGCAGGATCGCGATCGCGATCACGGCGTCAACCGGTAGCCGACGCCCCAGACCGTCTCGAGGTAGCGCGGCTGCGACGGGTCCCGCTCCACTTTCTCACGCAGGCGCCTGATGTGGACGGTGACGGTGCTGCTGTCGCGCTCGCCGTCGTCTCCCCAGACCCGGTCGAGCAGATGGCTGCGCGAGAAGACGCGCTTCGGGTTCGTGGCGAGGAACCAGAGCAGGTCGAACTCTCGCGCCGTCAGCCTGAGACTCGTTCCGGCCCTGGTGACGCCGCGGGTCGCCGAGTCGATCTCGAGCTCGCCGACCACGATCCGCTCCTCCTGCCGCGGCGGTGCCGCAGCCGACCGGCGAAGCACGGTCTTCACACGTGCGGTCAGCTCACGGGGCGAGAACGGCTTGGTCAGGTAGTCGTCGGCGCCGAGCTCGAGACCGACGATCCGGTCCGCCTCCTCGCCGAGGGCCGTCAGCAGGATCACCGGGGTCTCCGATCGAGCGCGGATCCAGCGGCAGAGCGAGAGCCCGTCGCTGCCCGGCATCATCACGTCGAGTACGACGAGGCTCGGAGCTTCGAGTTCGAAGAGCACGCGAGCCGTGTCGCTCTCTCCGGCCTCGACCGTGCGGAAGCCTTCGTGCCGGAGGTACTTGGCCACCACATCGCGGACGATCGGCTCGTCATCGACTACCAGGATCGTCTTCATCTGCGTCATTGTCGCCACCCGCGTCGGTCTGGCGTTGGCTCGGGGGCGGCAAAGAGACCACCCCCGAGCCAACGGGCTCACATCTTCGGCGTGAACGTGTCCATCGTGTGCCCCGTGCCCGCCGAGGTCGTGACGCTGATCGCGCCCTTCTTCGCGTGCGTCGGGACGACCGCGGTGATCTTCGTGGCCGACACGACCTTGAAATGCATCGTCGCCACGCCGCCGAACTTGACCGATGTCGCTCCGGTCAGGTCTGCGCCGGTGATCGTCACCGTGGCGCCCTCGGCCGCGCTCATCGGCGTGAAGCTCTTGACTGCCGGCTTCATCCCCGATGCGAACGCCACCGCCGAGACCGCCAGGACGGCGATCAGGCAGACGATCCCGAACAGAGCCTTTCCGTGCTTCATGTGTTCCTCCTCGTCGTTGTTGGACTCAAGGCCGGTCGATCGCCCGCTGCGAGCTCCTCGACCCACTTCACGTGATGCGTCCGCGCCCAGTCCTCGCGCACCGTCCCGCGGGTGATCCCGCGCAGCGCATGACGCGTCGCCGGATAGATCAGCGCCAGATACAGGTGGCCGACCAGCAGGCCGACCGACAGGAACATCAGCGAGTCGTGCAGGTAGAACGTCCCCTGGAGGCGAAAGCGCGTATCGCGCTCGCCGTACCAGAGCAGGAACCCGGAGACCGCAAACAGGACGGCGAACGCGGCGGTCAGGATGGCGTTCACCTTCTGGCCGGCGTTGAAGCGGCCCTGCGGCGCGTGCAGGTGACCCGTGAGGAAGCGGGCGTCGTCCTGGTCGAAGAGGTCGATCTCGCGCACCGTCCGCCAGAGCGCGCGGCGATTGCCGAAGGTGGCGATCACGACGATTGCGGCGGCCCAGGCGACAGCCGTCCAGATGTGCACGGCCTTCACGACGGGTCTGCGGCCGACGGCGGTCGAGAGAGCCGGGATGTAGAGCGCGAGCCCGGAGGCGAGCAGGACGAAGAACGCGGTCGCGTGCACCCAGTGGATCAGCCGCTCGGTGAGCGTGAACCTCGGCAGGTAGCGGCTCATGTGTACCCGTTCGAGCGGCCGACCCAGGCATCGTTGTCGTAGCCGTCCAGCTCCCAGTACCCCTCGCCGGACTGCGCGACCAGGTCGATCCGCTCGACCCACTTCACGTTCTTGTAGCCGTACATGTCGGGGATCACGAGCCGGACGGGAGCGCCGTGCTCTCGCGGCAGCGGCTTGCCGTCCATCTCATAGGCGAGCATCACGTCGGGGAGCGTCGCCTGGCCCAGCTCGAGGAAGTCGTCGTAGGGCTTCTCCGCCGAGACGAAATGCAACGCGCGGGCCTGCGGCAGCGGCGAGACCCGCTTCAGCAGCTCCGGGAGCCGGACGCCGCCCCAGCGGACGTTCTTCACGACCCAGCCCGTGACACAGTGGAAGCTCGAGACCTGTTCCGATTTCGGGAGGGCCCGCAGCTCGTCGTAGGTGAGCTCGAGCGGATGCCGCGCGAGCCCGCCGAGCTGGAGACGCCACGAGACTGGGTCGAACGTCGGCATCGTCGCGGCGACCGTGTAGATCCGCCACCCGCCGGAGGGCAGGAGGCCCGACAGCCCGGAGGCCGACGAGAGCGGATCCGTCACCTTCCCGAGCAGGCGCGAGATCGTGTCGCCGTAGAACAGCGTCGCAGCGCCCGCGCCGAGCACGCCGACGAATCCGGCGCGGCCCACCCGCCTCGCGCCCACGTTCTCACGTGGAGCACGACGACCCGGATCCTGTTGTCCGCCGGCGCTCATGCAGACAGGAATAGCCGCGAGTGCTTACAGAAGGCTTACGCGCCCGTTAGCGCTTCCGGATCACCAAGGCCGTCCGTTGACGTCGGCCCTAGTGCATCCGTCCGTACGTTCGGTGCGTTATCCGGCGGATGGATCGTCGTTCGTGGCAAGGACGCTGGGAGCCTCGATAGCTGTAGCTATCGAGGCGACTGAGGACACAGCCACGGGCGGCGAGACGCCGCCGGGAACGTGCCATAACGTACGGACGGATGCACTAGTCCTCCTGGAGCCAGGAGATCCGGCGGTTGAACGCGACCCGCTCCTCGTAGGTGGGCTGCCAGTCGGGAAGCACGGCCCAGACCGTCGCCGGCGCTCCGTCCCGTGACCAGGTGCGGATCTGGAGCTCGTCGGCCGCCGCCTTCGCCCGGATCTCACGCTCCCACGCAGCGTGCTGGTCGAGGGCGAGACGCCGGGTCACGGACGCGCGGCGGAGGAGCTGGCGGTAGTCCTCCACAACGTCGTCGGCGTCGAACTGCGAGTACACGGTGGCGAAACGATAAGCCCCGCCGAGGCGCTCCCAAGCGGAGCAGCTCGCTTTTTGCTGAGATAGGGACGCGATGTGCTTCGACTACGAATCGCTGCCCCCGATCCCGGTGATCGCCGGCGCCGCCGTCTCGCACACGGACGTCGAGCTCCGGTCCGCCGACGGGACCGTGTTCGCAGCCTTCGCGGCGCTCCCGGATGAGGCGGGGCCGGTCGGCGTCGTCGTCCTGCCGGACGTGCGGGGGCTCTACCGCTTCTACGAGGAGCTGGCGCTGCGGTTCGCCGAGCGCGGCTACGCGGCCGTCGCGATCGACTACTTCGGCCGCACCGCCGGCGCCGCCAAGCGCGACGACCACTTCGGGTACATGGAGCACGTCGCGCAGACGACGCCTGCGCAGATCCAGGCCGATGTGGCCGCCGCGATCGCCTGGCTGCGCTCACCCGCGGGCGGCTCGTGCCGGTCGATCTTCACCGTCGGGTTCTGCTTCGGCGGGCGCCACTCGTGGCTGGCGGCCGCAAGCCACGAGCTCGCAGGGGCGATCGGCTTCTACGGCAGCACGGGCGAGCGGAACGGCGAGCCAGGGCCGGTCGATCTGGCCTCCGAGCTGCGCGCCCCGATCCTGGCGCTTCAGGCGGGAGACGACGGGCACATCACGGCCGAGGACAACGCCGCGTTCGACCGGGCACTAACCGACGCCGGCGTCGAGCACGAGCTCGTGGTCTACGACGGCGCCCCGCACAGCTTCTTCGATCGCAAGTACGAGGAGTTCGCCGCCGCCTCGGAAGATGCGTGGCAGCGGGTGCTCGCGTTCATCGAGAGCCACTGATCCTGCGGGCCCTCGCCGCTGCGGCGCTTGCCGCCCTCATGCTCGCCGCCGGCGCCGGCGCAGCGCCGAACCCGAAGAAGACCGTCACCGGCTGAGCGGGCGCAACATCGTTCGAGCGGACGCAACGTCGTTCGGGACGACGTACCTTTGTAACGAGTTGTCACACTTGTACCTCGTCCGGGACGAGGTACCGCGCACGAGCATTCGCTCGCCGCGGCGCGCAGGCTCAGTGAGCCACCGGTCGAGGGCGGCTGCCGCCGCGCGCTCGCATCCACACCGCGGCCTCGTGCGCCAGATGGACACCAGCGAGCCAGGGGCCGGGCGGACTCATCGCCCTCTCATCGCCGTAGCCGAAACTGACGACAGGCGAACTCGCCGGATTCACTTTCAGAAAGGGGATGGTGTGAAGAAACTGCTGTTCATTCCGCTCGCCGCTCTTGCCCTTGCGGGGACAGGAGTCGCGTCAGCCGGCGCAGCCACGACGGCCGGCGCACCCACGCCAACGAGCACCGTCAACATCTCGGTGAGCAAGGGGTCGCTTCGCTACAACCAGAAGACGCTGACGGCAAAGGCCGGCCTGGTGCAGATCAACTTCACGAACAACTCGACGGCACCGCACAACGTCAGCCTCGAACACGGCGGCGAGTTCGAGTTCGGGTCGACCTTGACGATCAACAAGGGCATCGCCACGACGTTCCTGACGCTCGCCAAGGGCACCTATCACGTCTACTCGTCGGTCGGCACCGACGAGGACAAGGGGATGTCCGCGACGCTGACGGTCAGCTAAGTCCGACTCCGCGGGTGCGAGCAGCGCCGACCCTGGAACAACGGGGGAGGCGCCGCTCGCCGGACGTCCGCCCCGCAGCGCGAGGTTCGCTTCAGGAACCGAGCAACGGAGAAGAGGTGTGCCGGGTCGAGTAGCAAACTGACAAGCTCGCGGTCATGTTCGCCCTCATCGCCATCGCCTTTACGGTCGGCCTCGTCGACTCGGTCAACCCGTCGACGGTCGGACCGGCGCTCTATCTCGCTGCGGGCAAGAACGCCTCGCGCAGCCTGGCCCTCTTCACACTCGGCGTGTTCGGGGTCTACACCGCGGGCGGTGTTGCGCTCGCTCTGGGCCCCGGCCAGGCGGTGCTCGCACTGCTCACACACCCCGGCCGCCGGGCCGTGCACTTGGTGGAGCTCGTCCTCGGCGCCGCGGCGATCCCGGTTGCGGCGATGCTCTGGCGAGAGCGCGAGCGCGTCGCCTCGCGGTTCGCCCGGCCTGTCGGCGCCAGCACCCCCGGTGGTCATCTCCTGCTCGGCGCTGTGATCATGGCGGTCGAGCTGCCGACCGCCTTTCCGTACTTCGGGGTGATCGCGACTGTCGTCGGGTCGGGGCGCAACGTGGCAGACCAGATCCTTTTGCTGCTGATCTTCAATGCCGCCTTCGTCGCGCCGCTCGTGGCGATCCTCGTGCTGCGCATCCTGGCGCGCGGACGCGGCGAGCAGACGCTCGCGTCGTGGCTTCGTCCGGCTCGACCGCCACGCGGCCGCGCTCATCCCGGCGCTCGTGCTCGCAATCGGGATCGTGCTGCTCGTCCTCGGCGCGACCGGTCTGTGATCGCCTGACCTGCGCGGGACCATAAAAAATGCACCGAGCCCGTCGCGCCTTCGTCCACCATCCCGGCGAGCTTTCCGCCTCCTCCCTTGCGGGATTCGGCCTCCGGCCCATCGGGACGACTTCAACCTCGGGCGTCCCTTGCTCGGTGCAAGAGGCAACCTACGGCCACGGCGGTCCGGGTGCAAGGGAGCCCCGGAAGAAACGTGCGCACGTTGCGGAAGAATGTCACCGGACCGACTCGGGTTTCTAGCCGGTGTTACGAAGTGCGGTCGCGATCCCGGCGATCGAGCGGCGCAGCGGCGGTCTTGCCGACTCGTCGCCGGCCCGAACGCGGCGAAGCAGCTCGACCTGGATCGCGTTCATCGGATCGACGTAGGGGTTGCGGAGCTGAATCGAGCGGCGCAGTACCGGGTGGCGATCGAGCAGCCGCTCTTCCCCGACGATCTCGAGCACTGCTTGCACGGCGCGCTCGTGCTCGGAGGCGATCTCGGCGAAGAACCGGTCCGGCCCGAGCTCCTCCGGGACGAGGTCGAGGTACTCGCGGGCGACCTCGAGGCTCGACTTCGCGAGCGTCATCTCCAGGTTGTCGACGAGCGAGCGGAAGAACGGCAGGCCGCGATAGAGGCCGCGGAGCAGCTCGGGCTCGGCGCCCGCGAAAGCGGTCCCGCAGCCGTACCACGCCGGCAGCAAGGTCCGGTTCTGCGTCCAGGCGAACACCCAGGGGATTGCGCGCAGCGAGCCGAGGAAGTCCCCCGCTTCGGGCCGGCGCGCAGGCCGGGAGCCGATCTCGAGCAGCGAGAGCTCGTCCACCGGCGTGAACGCACGGAAGAACTCGACGAAGCCCGGGCTCCCGTACACGAGCGAGCGGTATGCCTGCTCGGCCGCGCCGGCCATCCGATCGAGCAGCCGACGCTCCGTCTCGTCCGGGACGCGGCCCGCGATCGACGGGAAGGCGGAGAGCACCGTGCCGGCCAGCGCGGCCTCGAGATTGCGGTAGGCAAGGCCCGGCAGCCCGTACTTGAAGGAGACCGTCTCGCCCTGCTCGGTCAGCTTCAGCCGTCCCGGCGGGTGCCCCGGGGCCTGAGCGAGGATCGCGGCATGGGTCGGCCCGCCGCCGCGGCCTGCGCTGCCGCCGCGGCCGTGGAAGATCGTCAGCTCGACGCCGGCCTCGCGGGCGACGGTGGCGAGCTCTTCCTGGGCCCGGTAGACGGCCCACTGCGCCGCGAGGTAGCCGCCGTCCTTGCCGGAGTCGGAGTAGCCGACCATCACCTCGACCTTCCCGCCGCGCTCGGCGACGCGCTTTCCGTACCGCGCGTCGGCGAGCAGCTCGCGCATGATCTCGGGCGCGCGCTGGAGGTCGGCGACGGTTTCGAAGAGCGGCACGACGGAGACCGGCTCGTCCGTCAGGTCGAGGACGGCCAGCGCGTCGGCCGCCGACGACGAGCCCGAGACGATCACCGTGTCGAGCGCCGCGGCGCCGTGACGAGCGCGCGCCTCGGCGATTGCGCGGAAGACCGCCTTCGTCGGCTCGGTGGGTGTCCCCAGGTCGTGCGCGTGCAGGCGGACGTCGAGCTTCGCGAGGTGGAAGCCGAACAGCTCGACCCGGCGCTCGAGTGCCGCGATCCGTCCGTGGGCGATGCGACTGCCGGCGTTCGCCTCCAGGCTGCGGCGGATCACGGCGAGGTCGGCGAGCAGCTCCCCAGGGCCGGCGTAGCCGTCGTTCCCGAGCCGCCACCACATGTACGAGAGCTTCCGGCGGTACGGCTCGCCCTCGTTGCGCGCTCCGATCCGGGCCGTGTACTCGGGCTGCTCGCGCTCGTCGCGGGCGATCGACTCTTCGAGCTCCGGCGAGATCTCGACGAGCGAACGGCTCGAGGCGATCATCGTGGCCAGCTCGCGAACCTCTTCCCGGTAGCGCCGGAGCGCAAGCTCGCGTGCGCGCTCGAGTGCGAGCGCGATCGTGTCTGCGCCGACCGACGGATTGCCGTCGAGATCGCCGCCGATCCACGTCCCGAACGAGAACGGCGGCTCCGCACCCGGCACGCGGCGGCGGTACGCGGCAAGCAGGCGCTCGCCGGCGTCGAGCAGGCTCTCCTCGAAGAACCAGAGGCCGTGGCGGATCTCGTCGACCACGCGCGGGCGGTCGCGCACCTCGTCGGTCTGCCAGAGGATCGTGATCTCCTCGGCGAGGGCCGCCTCGATCTCGGCTCGCTCGGGCGCCGTCAGATCCGGGTCGTCGAAGCGTGCGAGGAGGGATGCGATGCGGATGTGGGCGACGAGGAAGGTGCGCCGGGTCGCCTCGGTGGGATGCGCGGTCAGGACGATCTCGAGCGAGACGTTCGCGAGCCTGGCGCGCAGCTCGTCCTCGGGCACTCCGGCGAGCTGCTCGAACGCCTCGTCGAGCGACTCGCGCGGCGGACGGCCGTCTCGCGCGTAGTCGCGGCGGCGGCGCAGGCGGTGGTGCTGCTCCGCCGTGTTGGCGAGCTGGAAGTAGATCGCGAAGGCGCGCAGCACATCCGCCTGCTCCGCACAGTCGAGGGCACGGACCGCGTTGCGCACGATCGCCGGATCGCTCTCGCCGCGCGAGGCGCGGGCCGCAGCTCGGACGCGCTCGACCGCCGCGAGCAGCGCTTCGCCCTCCTGCTCGACGAGCACCTGGCCGAGCAGTCCGCCCAGTAGACGGATGTCGCGCCGGAGCGGCCCGACGGGCTCCTCGTGGCGGGACGGTCCTCCGAGTTCAACGTTCACTCGAAGAGAATGCCTATCTACCCGCCGGTCTTCGAGAAGTGCTGGTAGTCGGGCGACGCCGTCCAGCGCCCACCCCAGAGCCAGCCGACGGAGGCGAACGCGTCGACGAGCTCTCCACCCGGCACGGCCATCCCGGGACGGACACGGGCACGATCGGCGTACGTCGGCCCCGGCCGGCGGGAGCACGTGACCACCTTCGTAGTAGGGGTTCTCGACCGTGTTCACGTCGATCGCCTCGCCGTAGGCGTGCACTGACCAGGCCTTCGGGCCGGTCGTGACGGCGTAGCGGCAGTTGAAGCCGGAGGTGTTGTCGGCGGCCATCGACGCGTTGTCGCTGCCGCGGAATGCGTCGACCGGCTCCATCCGGCGGATCGGAAAGCGCTCGGCGTAGAGCTGCTTGAACACGGTCAGGACGTCGTGGACGACCGCGGCGTTGACCACCATCGTCCCGACGTGTGCCTTCCCGTCGAACCCGACGTAGCTGATGTGCAGGAGTCGCAGCCGGGCCGGTCCGACCGGGCAGCCGGCGCGGTAGGAGTAGCGCAGCTGCGCCGCGGTCACCGGCGAGACCGTGCCCACGAAGGGCGGCGCTGCGGCCCCGGGCGCAGCCGTGCACGCTGCGATCAGGACGACCAGCGTGAGCGCTCGCGGCATATCGTCTCTGAGGGTAGATCAGTGGGCGGTGAACGACTACGAGCTCTCCTCCTGCCGCTGGCAGCGGCCGCGGTGGCGCTTGCCTCGCCTGGCCATGCCCGAGCCGGGACCTGCCGGCCGACGCTGGCCGGCAGCCTCGCCTCGACACGCAGTGCGTCGCAGGTGATCACCGTCGAGGCGCCGACCCAGGCGACCACGTACGCCACGCTCACGCTCTGGCAGCGCCGCGACGGCTGCTGGACGGTCGCCGGCGGCCCCTGGACGGCGCGCGTGGGCCGCAACGGGCTCTCCGACCGCCACCGCGAAGGCGACGGCACGACGCCGGCAGGCGCCTACAGCCTCGGCGCGGTGGTCTACGGCACGGCTCCCGATCCAGGCGTGCGCTACCCCTACCACCGTCTCGTCTGCGGCGACTGGTGGGACGAGGATCCGGCGTCGCCTGCCTACAACACCTTCGAGCACGTCCCCTGCGGAACCCGGCCGTCCTTCGGCGGCGGCAGCGAGGCGCTCTGGCAGGAGACGACCGCCTACGTGCATTTCGCGGTGCTCGCCTACAACACGAGGCCGGCCGTGCCGGGCCGCGGCTCGGCGATCTTCCTGCACGCCGACGTCGGCGCGCCGACGAACGGCTGCGTGAGCCTGCCGCTCGGAGAGCTCGACCGCGTCCTGCGCTGGCTGAAGCCCGCCGACAAGCCGCTCGTCGTGGTCGGCTCGGCCGCGGAGATCCGTAGGTTCTAGGAGACCCTCCCGGTGTCAGACACCGGCACGAAACTGGACAGACTTCGTCACAAGAGCGTGAAAAGCCCTGCTCACGGCGTGGCCGAAAGGCCATGTCCCGGTGTCAGACACCGCGAAACTTGCGCCGCAGCGCGAATCAGGGGTAGCGGCGCGGCGCTTTGCCGTCCGGGACGAGACGGCCGAACCGCCCGCGCCGGTTGGCGACGAAGTCGTAGGCGCGCTCGAGGCCGCCCGACCGGGCGCCGAGCTGGACGAGCACCGCCCGCACCGCGGCGCCGCGCGCGAGCAACCGGCCGTCGGGCTCGGCGAGGCGGAGCGAGCTGAAGCGCTCGCCCACCGGCACGCCCGCCAGGAGCGGCGCAGCCTCGGCATCTCCGAGCGGAAGCAGCGCCAGCCGCCCCCTTCTGTCGAGGCGTTCGACCGAGCGCGCCGCGAACCGGCAGAACCGGCAGTCCGCGTCGTAGAGCACCACCGGCCGCGTCATGCGAGCGCCGCCGCCATCCGCGACACGGCCTCGGTCAGCAGCTCGCGCGAGGTGCCGATGTTCAGGCGCGCCCAACCCTTTCCCTCGGCTCCGAAGCCGAGCCCGGACGTCAGCGCCACACGGCCGCGATCGAGGAAGACCTCGGCAGGATCGTCCCCGAGCCCGAGCGGGCGGCAGTCGAGCCAGGCGAGGAAGCCGGCCTGAGGCGGCACGTAGCCCACACCAGGCAGCCGGGCCTCGAGGAGCTCCGCGAGCAGGCGGCGGTTGCCGTCGAGATAGGCGACCAGCTCGTCGAGCCAGCCCGGGCCCGAGTCGAATGCGGCGATCGAGGCGAGAACGCCGAGATTCCCGGACTCGACGACGAGATGGGCCGGCAGGCGCTCGAGCTCGGCCTGCATCCGATCGGAGCCCGCCACGATCACGGCGCACTTGAGACCCGGGGTGTTCCAGGCCTTGCTCGTGCTGGTGATGACGACGGAGCGGGCCGCGGCTTCCTCGCCGAGCGAGGGAAACGGGATGTGCGTGGCTCCGGGCATCGTCATCGGCGCATGAATCTCGTCCGAGACGACCACCACGTCGTAGCGCTCGGCGAGTGCCGCCACGGCCTCGAGCTTGTGGCGCGAGAGCACCTGGCCGATCGGGTTGTGCGGGCTGCAGAGCAGGTACGCGCGCGCCCCGGCCGCAAAGGCGCGCTCGAGCGCGTCCAGGTCGAGCTCCCAGCCGTTCGCGCCCTCGGCGAGCGGCGCCTCGACGACACGACGTCCGAACCTGACGATCGTGGAGAAGAACGGCGGGTACACGGGCGGGCTGATCACGACGCCGTCCCCGGGCTCGGTCACGACCTTCAGCACCTCGGCGATCCCCATCACGACGTCCGGCGCCACGACGATGCGCTCCGGCTCGACGCTCCAGTCGAAGCGCTCGGCCGCAAACCGGGCGAACGCCTCGGGCAGCATCCCGGGATGCGCGTAGCCGGTGTCGCCAAGCTCGATCGCCTCGTGCAGGGCGTCGGCAACCGCGGGCGCGAGCGGGAAGTCCGTCTCGGCCACCCACGCTGGGAGCACGTCCTCCGGATACATGCGCCACTTCTGGCTGCGCCGGCGGCGCAACTCCGCCAGCGAGAGGCTGTCGAAGGCCGAGCTCACGAAGCCGCCGGCTCGCTCGTCCGGCCGAGCGTCAGGGTCAGGAACGCGATCACGGCGCTGCCGGCAGCCACGCCGATGCCCCAGCGGTAGCCGGCCAGGCTCCCGTCCCAGCCGAAGGCCCGATCGAGCGAGAACCGTCCCGGTCCCATGGCGGCGACCGCGACCGCCCCGGACCAGATCAGCAGGTTGTACTCATAGCCGTTTGCTCCGGCCCAGAAGCCGTTCTTGACGTGGACCGTGAAGATCGCGTTCAGCATCACGACTGCGAGCGCGAGCGCGGCGAACGGCGTCAGGAAACCGGCGGCGAAACCTAGACCGCCCCCGAACTCGCCGAGCCCGGCCAGGAACGCCATCAGAGCAGGCGCACGAAAGCGGAGCATGCCGAAGCCCTTGCCCGTCCCTTGCAAGCCGCCGCCCCCGAAGACGCCGAAGAGCTTCTGAGCACCGTGACCTGCGAGCGTCACACCGAGCACGAGCCGCAGCAACAAGAGTCCAGAAGCCATTCGTCTCACTCCCTCTCGAATTGATTGACCCGGCAAATACAAGCACGGAAGAAGATGCCCCGGAGAGCCGGGGCTCATTCGAATAGGGTCAGCGCGATGAGCACCAGCCCGCGCCCTCGCGTCGTGATCGTCGGCGGCGGCTTCGGCGGGCTCCAGTGCGCGAAGAAGCTTGCGGGCGCGCCGGTCGACGTCACGCTCGTCGACGCGCGCGACTACCACCTCTTCACCCCGCTGCTCTACCAGGTCGCGACGGCGCTGCTCAATCCGGCCGACATCGCCTATCCGTTCCGCTCGATCCTCCGCCGGGCGCGCAACGTCCGCTTCCACCAGGCCACCGTCACAGGGATCGACTTCGAGCAGAAGCTGGTTCGAACGGGCAACGCCCACGAGCTCGCATACGACTACCTCGTGCTGGCGACCGGAAGCGTGAACGACTACTTCGGCAACGCCAAGCTCGCCGAGACGACCCTCGGGATGAAGAGCCTCGAGCAGGCGCAGCGGCTCCGCAACCACGTGCTCGCCTGCCTGGAGCACGCCGCCCAATCGACCGACGACGCCGAGCAGAGCGCCTGGCTGACCTTCGTCGTCGTCGGCGGCGGCGCGACCGGCGTCGAGTACGCCGGCGCCCTCGCCGAGCTCCGGAAGCTGATCGGACGCGAGTACCCGGAGTTCTCGGCGCTCCGGATGCGCGTCGTCGTCGTGGAGGGCGCCGACCGGCTCCTGCCCGCCTTCCCGGAGAAGCTCGGCCGCTACGCCCAGAAGGTGCTCGAGCGCAAGGGAGCGGAGATCACCCTCGGCACGGTGATGGCCGACGCAGGGCCGATGGGCGCCACGCTCTCGAGCGGGACCGAGCTCGCGGCGCGCACGATCGTCTGGTCGGCAGGCGTGCGCGCCGCCGGGACCGGTGGAACGCAGGAGCTCGAGCACCGCCGCTCCTATCGGCTGGCGGTCGACGGCCGCATGCTCGTGACGGGCAAGGAGAGCGTCTACGCGATCGGCGACCTCGCCGGCGCCGAGCACGCGCTGCCGATGCTCTCGTCGCCCGCGATGCAGCAGGGCCGCTACGTCGCCCGCTCGATCCTCGCCGCCGTGCGCGGGCAGGACCCGCCGCCGCCGTTCCGCTACCGGGACAAGGGCACGATGGCGGTGATCGGCCGGGGCGCCGCGGTCGCGAACGTCCGGGGGCTCCAGCTGACCGGCTTCGTCGGCTGGCTCGCCTGGCTCGGCGTCCACCTCTACTACGTCGTCGGCTTCCGCAACCGCGCCGCCGTCTTCTTCCACTGGGGTTGGGACTACATCCGCCGCGACCGGCCGACCCGGATGATCACGACCGTCGAGCCGGATACGGTCGCCGACGCCCTCAGCGCCGCGGACTAACTAGCGCTACAGGCCCGTCGCGTTTGCGAGCCAGGAGACGGTGAAGCTCCGGCCGTCGGTCGAGATCGCGCCAGGCGAGGCGCCGGCCTTCGAGCCGGCCACGCTCCCGAACCGATAGGCGCCCGGGAAGAACCCGTGGCTGTGGGTGCTCGGGACGAGCTGGATCGGATACACGTTCCACACCGGGTTCGTGAGCGTGCTCGGCTGGCCGTCCCCGATCGTCGCGATCTTCCCGATCGTGACCGCGCCGAAGTTCGCGAGCGGGACCGGATTGCAGATCGGGCCGTTGCAGTTCGACGGCGCCTCGACGATCCACTCCGCCGAGGAGGTGTCGAGCACGCTCGGCACGATCTTCTTCGTCACGGTCCAGCGCCGCGTCCGGTTCTTCACCTGCAGCTCGACCGTCGGCGCTCCGCCGCTCGCAGAGGGGAGGATGTTCACCGAGGTCGTGATCGTGTCGCCGGGCATCACCTTGGCCTTCAGGGTGACCGGGTCGGACGGCACGAGCTCGTACCAGGCGTAGTAGATCGGCTGACCCGCCTCGCTGCAGTCGGCGTCGGTGCCGGCCTGCTCGAGGGCCTGCGAGGTGAGGCTGTAGCCGCCGATGCCGACCCAGATCGCCGAGGCGGCGCCGCCGGTGCCGGGGCCGCAGGTCGCGGTCGACACCGTCCAGGTGCCGGTCACGCTCGAGTAGGAGACCGGCGTGCTCGTCGGGCTCGCGACGGCGTAGCCCGACCAGTTCGAGCTCGGCGCGCTCGGCGCAAGCACGTCCGCCGTACGAGCGGCATGGACGATCGCGCCAGAAGCCGAATGGGTGTGGGAGACCAGGAAGACCGCGAGCACAAGCACGACCATTGCGGTGGTCAGCACTGCTGCGCGCACGCCGCGATCCGCGGCCGGCCGGTCGATTGTCGCGCTCATCGTCCGGTAGGAGAGCAGATAAACCTGAGGCGCGACTAAGAAACCGGCCCGAAGGATCGTGCCGCACGGCCGGGAACGCGCCTCTAACTTGCACGCATGACACGCGCCGGCAAGCTCGGTCTCGCGGCGGCAACCGTGCTCGCGGCCGTGCTCGCGGCGGCGCTCGGAGCACGGGCCGTCTTCTGGGCGCCGCTGAACGTCGACGAGGAGCTCACCCGGCGGGTGGCGACCGAGCCGTTCGGGTCGATCTTCCACATCGTCTCGAGCGAGCGCGGCGGCGGGCCGCTCCATTTCTGGCTGATGCACTTCACGCTCGAATGGCCCGGTGGGCTCGTCGGCCTGCGCGTGCCGTCGATGATCTTCTTCACCGCATCCCTGCCCGCGGTCGCGCTCATCGCGCTCGAGCTCGCCGGGGCGACCGCGGCGGCCGCCGCCGTGCTGCTGACCGCGACCGCGCCGCTCGCGATCTCCTACTCGACGTTCGGGCGGCCGCACGCGCTGCTGCTCTGCTGGATCGAGTGGGGGACGCTGCTCGCGCTCCGGGCCGCCCGCCTCGGCGGCCGGCGACGGTGGATCGTGGCGGGCGCCGTGCTCGGCTCGTCGGTCTTCGTCCATCCGACGGCCCCGCTCTACGCGGCGACCGCGGGGCTTGCCGCTCTCGTCTACGCGCCGCGGTCGCCCAGGGCGCTCGCGCGCGAAGCGTGGCCGGGCGCGCTCGCGTTCGCGATCACGCTCGTGCCGTACTACCTGAAGACGCTGCACGTGCTCAGCGACCGCTACGGCGTCGGCTCGGGCTCTCAGGGGCGAACGTTCACCGGCAATCCCGTCTGGGTGGACGCGCTGCACGCAGTCGCCCCCGGCCGGCACGACCTGAGCTGGCTGTCGGTCTTCGCGCTCGCCGGGCTCGCGGTGCTGCTCGTGACGCGGCGGTTTCGCGTCGCCGCCGTGCTCGCCCTGACGGTGGTCATGCCGGTGCTCTTCTTCACCTACGTGCCCACGAACGGGTTGTCGGCGATCTTCTTCGACCGGTACATGCTGCCGGCGCTGCCCGCGTTCCTGATCCTCGTCGCCGTGGCGATCGCGACCGTGGCCAGGTGGGCTCGGCGCGGCCGGCTGCTCGTCTTCGCGATCCTCGTCGTCGGGCTGGCGGCCTTCGATGCGCGCGTCATCCTCGCGCGCCAGCGCGATCTCGCACGGCTCGACCTGAACCGGATCACGGCCGCAGTGCGGGCCGACAGCCCGGGCTCGATCCTCTTCGGCACGACCGGCACGCAGGATCCGAGCGGCTACCTCGGCGCGTTCAACTTCGGCCGGCCGGCCAACCTGCTCGACCGCTACCTCCAGCTCCGGATCCCGTCACTCGCGCTCGTCAACGACGACACGTGCGTGCCGGTCGTCTCGTTCCTCGCGGGGCCTGCCACGGCCGAGCACGGGATCTGGGTCTTCTACGCCGCCTTCACCGCCCAGGAGGCTGCCGCCGGCGCAGCCTTCGCGGTCGCGCCCGACGTCACCGTCGAGGAGCCCGCGCCGCACTACTTCCTGGTGCGCTCGCGGGACGCGCTCGCGCCGCGTCCGCTCGTGGCTCTCGGCCTCGCCCTCCGGCGCGACTGGCAGCGAGCGGAACCGCAGAACCCGCGGGTCAGCGACCTCGTGAACGCCGACGCGCACGCGCTGAACAACCCCGCCAAGTGCCAGCCGCGGGGGTTCCTCGACGACCCGGACATCTCACCGAACTGGCCGGAGGCGTTGACCTAGGAGGGCTTGGCGGAACGTCGCTCGTCGGCGTGGCGCGATGGGGCGTCGTCAGCCAAGGACGCAGGGAGCGCCGATAGTGGTGACTATCGGCGCGACTGAGGACGCAGGATCACGGCGTCACAGCGCGTCACGCCGACACAGCTACGTTTCGCCGAGCCCTCCTGAAGGTGGTCGTCGCCGCGGCGACGAGGTAGAGCGCGGTCGCGACGGAGATGATCGCCGTGCTCGGCGGGAGCTGCGCCACCACGTAGCTGAGCCCGAGGCCCGCCCAGACGCAGGCGACCGCGAGCAGCGTCGAGAGCGCCATCCCCTGGTACGGCGTCCGGCCGAGCCGGTGTGCCGCGGCCGCCGGAGCCGCGACCAGGCCGAGCAGGAGCAGCGCACCGACCGCCTGGGTCGCCTCGGCCGCGACCACGCCCAGGATCGCGAGGAACACGAGCCCGAGCAGCCGCACCGGAACGGCCCGGGCGACGGCGACTTCGGGATCGAGGGTGGCAAAGAGCAGCGGCCGGGCGATCGCGAGCGTTGCGGCGATCGCGGCCAGGGAGACGCCGGCGGCGACCAGCGCGCCAGAATGGCTGAGCCCGAAGATCGAGCCGAAGAGGACGCGGACGGCGGCCGTCCCGTTCGCGGCGCTGCCGCTGGTGGTGAAGATCGCGAGGAAGAGCACCCCGAGCCCGAGGATCCAGGCGAAGACCGTGCCGATCGTGACGTCGTCGGCGCGCGCCCGGTCACCCAGGCTGCCCATGCCGATCCCGGCCACGATCGTGGCCGCAAAGAGGCCGACCCGGATGTCGATCCCGAAGGCGGCGGCAGCGAGCGCGCCCGTGAAGGCGACGTGGCTGAGCGCGTCGCTCGCGAACACCTGCGCGCGCAGGACGAGGAAGTAGCCGACGAGCCCGCAGGCGGCGCCGATGAACGTGCCGGCGAGGAAGGCGTTGCGCATGAACTCCTGCGCGAGCATCTCAGCGTCCTCCGACGGCGCGCGCCGCGCGCGCAACGACGTACGCCGCGAATGCGAGCGAGGTGACGTAGAAGCCGACCGGGTAGATCGAGAAGTACGCGAGCGCGAGGCCGAGCCAGGTGACGGCCAGGCCGATCGCGATCGTCAGCAGCAGCCCCCGCAACGGGCGGACGGTGAGCTGCTGCGCCGCCGCCGCAGGCGTGACGAGCAGCGCGAACACGAGCAACGCGCCCGTGATCTGGCTCGTCGCGGCGACCGTCAGCCCGAGCAGCAGGAGGAACCCGGCCGAGAGCGCCGAGACGGGCACCCCCGCGGCGCGCGCGACGTCGCCGTCGACCGAGGCGAAGAGCAGCGGCCGGCCCACGACCGCGAGCAGAGCCAGCACCGCGACCGCGACTGCGACGAGCGTCTCGACCTGGGAGTCGCTGATCCCGAGAAAGGTGCCGAAGAGCAGCGCGTCGATCCCGTTCAGCAGGCCGTGGTAGAGGCCGACGAACAGGAACCCGAGCCCGAGCGCGAACGCCTGGATCGTGCCGGTCGCCGCCGACTCGCCGCTCTCGCTGCCGGTCCGGTCGGCCGCCACGCCGGCGAGCACGAGAGCGCCGGCCCCGCAGGCGCCGAAGTAGCCGAATGCGAGCGGAACCCCGGCCAGAGCCGCGCCCGCCGCGCCCGGGAAGGCGATCATCGAGAGCGTGTGCCCGGCGAACGTCTGGCGCCGCAGCACCATGAACCACCCGATCGCACCCGCCATGACCGCGACCGCCGTGCCGGCCTCGAGCGCGTTCGCCATGAAATGGAATGCGAAGAGCGCCCGCAGGTCCGTGGCCGGGTTCCAGGAGAGGCCCTGGAAGATGGCGTCAGTGGGCATGGTCATGGCGGTGCCCGTGCACGAACGGCGCCTCCGGCTGGCCGACCACGACCAGCCGCCCGTCGCTCGTCGTCAGCACCTCGATCGGCGCGCCGTAGAGCCCGCTCAGCGTCTCGCTCGTGATCACCTCCGCCGGTGTCCCGGCGACCGCGCCGCCGCCGGCGAAGTAGACGACCCGGTCGAGGTAGCCGAGGATCGGGTTGACGTCGTGTGCGACGAGCAGCACCGCGACGCCCTCGTCGCGGCAGACCCGCTGCACGAGCGCGGCAACCGCCGGCCTGGTTCGTCAGGTCGAGGCTGTCGAGCGGCTCGTCCAGCATCAGCAGCTTCGGCCGCCGGACCAGCGCCTGGGCGATCAGCAACCGCTGCTCCTCGCCGCCCGAGAGACTGCCGATCGGGCGCTCGGCGTAGTCTCCCGCACCGACGAGCTCGATCACCTCGGTGACGCGCCGGTCGACGCCGCGACGCGGGAGCGGCACGCCCCAGCGCGCGCCGTCGAGGCCGAGCCGGACGATGTCGATCCCCGCGGATCCGGCTCGCGGCGTCGAACGACCGGCGCTGCGGGAGATAGCCGAGCTCGGCATTCGCCTGGCCGGGAGCGCGCCCGAGGACAGTCGCGCTGCCCGCCCGCAGCGGCGACGAGGCCGAGCACGACCTTCAGGAGCGTCGACTTGCCGGCCCCATTCGAGCCGAGCACGGCGACGAACTCGCCGGCTTCGACCGCAAGCGAGACGTCCTGCCAGATCACCCGCCCGCCGAGTGCGACCGCGGCCCCGGCGAGCTCGAGCGCCGGCCGGCTCAGCGGCCTGTCGCCTTGTGGAGCGCCGCCGCCAGCGCCTTCAGCTGTGCGAGCTGCCAGGCCTGGAACGTCGCCGTCGCGGGCGCGAGCGTCTCGGTGATCGTCGTCACCGGGATGCCTTTGCTGTGTGCCTCGTCTGTGAATCGCTGCACGTCCGGGGTGCTGTTCTGGCTGTTGTAGACCCACACCTCGATCTTTCGGTCGGCGATCTGCGCGTCGATCGTCGTCTTGTCGCCCGCCGTCGGCTCGGTGCCTTCGCTAATCGCCTTCAGGAACGAGTACGGCGTCAAGAGGTCGAGTCCTAGCGCCTGCGCGAGCGGCGCGAAGATGCTCTCCGACGCCCCGACCGGCACGCCTGCGTACTTGCGCTTGATCGTCGCGATCTCGGCTTTGTAGGCGCCCAGGCCCTTCGTCTCGAAGGACGCCTTCTGCCTGTCGAAGTAGGCGGCGTCACCCGGGTCGAGCCGCTTGTAGTCGGCGACGATCGCCGAGATCACTTGCTGGACGTTGCTCGGGGAGTACCAGCGATGGGGATTGCCGCCCGGCTTGATCCCGACCACGTCGCCGACTGTGAGGACAACACGCCCCGTGACCGGGTTCGCCGCGAGCAGCTGGGGCGCCCACGGGTCGTAGCCGATCCCGTTCACGATCACGAGCTGCGCCTCGGCGAGCGTGCGCGCGTCGGCAGCCGTCGGCTCGTACTCGTGCGGGTCGGTCGCCGGATTCGTGATCACGCTCGTCACCTCGACCCGGTTCCCGCCGAGCTGGGACGCGATGCTGCCCCAGAAGTTCTCGGCGGCCACGACCCTGAGGGGCGAGGAGGTGCGCTTCGCGGCTGCCGGTGACGCCGCGATCAGGGTGATGAGCGCAGCGATGAGAGAGATGCGCAAGGTCTGTCATGACGAGAACAGTAACGATAACCATTCCCAAAATCAACTAGAGTGGCGACCGGCGCCCTTGCAAGACTCACTCGATGCCGAGGTCACTCACCGCGCTCGGCTTCGTCGTCGTGTTCGTCGTCCTGGTCGGCACCACGATCGGAGGCGTCGCCGAGAACTGGCCGCGCCACCGGTCGATCCCGGGCTCGGCGCAGTTCCGGCCGCCGAAGACCTACGGCGCAACTGTGATCGCGATGCACGTGACCGCCTGCCAGGAGCCGGGCGCGAAGGACTGCTCGACGGTCACGGTCAAGCTGACGAGCGGGCCGGACGAGGGGAAGCAGACGTCCCTCCAGTTCGGCGACGGCGGCGGCAACGCAAACGTCAGCCTCGGCGACGACCTGCTCGTCTACAAGAACCCGCAGCCGAAGAGCGCAGTCCTCGCCGGCGTCCACCTGCCGGCGTACTCGTTCTCGGACTTCCAGCGCACGAGCCCGCTGCTCTGGCTCTTCGGCGTGTTCGCGCTCGTCGTGCTCGCCGCCGGGCGCTGGCACGGCCTGCGCGCCCTCGTCGGCCTCGTTGCGAGCCTCGGCACCGTCGTCTTCTTCATCGTGCCAGCGATCGCCGACGGGCGGCCGCCGCTGCAGGTCGCCGCGTTCGGCGGCCTCGGAGTGATGCTCCTGACGATCCCGCTCGTCCACGGGGGCGGGGCGAAGTCGCTGGCGGCCTGCCTCGGCACGGCCGCCGCGTTGCTCCTCACGCTTGGGCTCGCCGACCTCTTCACGCACCTCGCCCACCTGAGCGGGCTGACCTCGGACGAGGCGGTCTACTTGCAGGCGACGACCACCGTCTCGATCCGCGGCCTCCTGCTGGCCGGGATGGTGATCGGGGCCCTCGGCGTGCTCGGCGACACCACGGTTACGCAGGCGTCGACGGTGATCGCGCTCCGGCGCGCGAACCCCGGCCTCGGCTTCGCGAGCCTCGTCACACACGCGACGAGCGTCGGCCGCGACCACATCGCGGCGACGATCAACACGCTCGTCCTCGCCTACACCGGGGCGGCCCTGCCGATCCTGATCATCTTCAGCGTCGGCGGGACGTCGTTCGGCACCGCCGTAAACGGCGAGGCGATTGCCGAGCCGATCGTGGCGACGCTCGTCGGCTCGATCGGCCTGATCGCCGCGGTCCCGGCCACCACGGCGCTCGCCGCGCTGCTCGCGCTGCACATGCCGGAGCGCAGGTTGCAGACCGAGCACGTGCATTTGCACGCCCATTAGCATCGGCGATCTCCGTGACGTTCCCGGCCCACAACGCGCTGCTGCTGTTCGCCCTGCTCGCGGCCGCGGCCACCCTGCTCGCGCTCGCGCCGACGCTGCACATCCCCTACCCGATCCTGCTCGTGCTGGGCGGGCTCGCGCTCGGCTTCGTGCCGGGGATCCCGCACATCGCGCTGAAGCCGCAGATCGTGCTCGTCGCGATCCTGCCGCCGCTCCTCTACTCGTCGGCATTCTTCACCTCGCTGCGCGACCTGCGGACGAACGCGAGGCCGCTCTCGCTGCTCGCGGTCGGGCTCGTGCTGACGACGACCGTGACCGTGGCGGCGGCGTGTCACACGTTCATCTCGGGGCTCTCCTGGCCGGTCTCGTTCGTGATCGGGGCGATCGTGGCGCCGACCGATGCGGTTGCGGCAACTGCGATCGCGTCGCGGATCGGCCTCCCCGGCGGCTCATCGCGATCATCGAAGGCGAGAGCCTGGTCAACGATGCAACGGCACTCGTCGTCTACGGATTCGCGGTCGCCGCAGTCGTGACCGGAACCTTCTCGCTCTGGCACGCCGTCTGGCGGTTCGTGGTCGATGTCATCGGTGGCGTCGCCGTCGGGCTCGCCGTCGGCTACGTGATCCGGCAGGTCCGCCGTCGCCTCAACCACTCGCCGACGGAGATCGCGATCGCGATCTTCTCCGGCTACTTCGCCTACCTGCCGGCCGAGGCGCTCGGCGTCTCGGCCGTGCTCGCCGCCGTTACCGTCGGCATCTACGTCGGCTGGTACACGCCCGAGCTGACCACGGTTCAGACCCGGCTCCAGGGAGACGCGGTCTGGGAGATCCTCGTCTTCATGCTGAACGGCCTGCTCTTCGCCCTCGTCGGGCTTCAGCTGCGGCCGATCCTCGACGAGTTGTCGGGCCGCTCGCCGCTGACGCTGATCGCCGACGGCATCGTCGTCACCACCGCCGTGATGCTGACGCGCCTGTTCTGGATCTATCCCGCCACGTACGTTCCGCGCTTCCTCTTCCCCAGCATCCGCGCGCGCGACCCCTATCCGCCGTGGCAGTACCCGACGGTGATCGGCTGGGCGGGCCTACGCGGAGCCGTGTCGCTGGCGGCGGCGCTGGCGCTGCCGCTGGTCGCACTCGGCGGCGCGTCGTTTCCCGATCGAGCCTTCGTGATCTATCTCGCGTTCTGCACGATCCTCGCCACGCTCGTCTTCCAGGGATTGACACTCCCCCTGCTGATCCGCCTGCTCGGCCTCGAAGACGACGGGATCGCAGCCAAGGAGGAGACGAAGGCGCGCATCTACGCATCGGAGGCCGCGATCGCGCGGCTCGAGGAGCTCGCGAACGAGGACTGGGTCCGACCCGCCACGGTGGAGCGCATGCGCGGCGCCTACCAGTTCCGCCGCAACCGCTTCGCTGCTCGTTTCGACGGTGACGACGATGGCAGCATCGAGCAGCAATCGCTGGACTTCCAGCGGCTTCGGCGAGAGGTGCTCGACGCCGAGCGACGCGCGGTCGTCGAGTTGCGACGCCTCGGCCGCATCGACGATGCGGTTATGAACCGCGTCACGCGCGACCTCGACCTCGAGGACGCGCGGCTCGATATCTAGCTGGGAGGGTTTGCCGCCGCACGGATCTGCTCGACCGCGTTCTCGACGCCGAGCGCCCGCAACAGGTCGGTCGCGACCGAGCGGGCCTGACCGACCAGCACGTCGATCGCGAAGCCCATCCCCTCCTCGAGCGCAAGCGTCGCCTCGCGGGCCGCCTTCAGCACACTGGCACGTGCAGCATGCGCAGACGAACGCCCCTCGAGCACGGTCTCGAGCTCGCGCGTCGCGACCGCGAGATCGCGGATCGCGGCGATCAGCGACTCGGAGATCCTCGGCTCCAGCTCGACCGCGCGGACGCCCGCCCGAGCGAGCACACGCGTGTTGCGCAGCGCGAGCTCGACCTGGGGAGCGGCGTCGACGTAGCGCTTGACGCGGCCGCGCTCGCTCCACTGGCTCGGTGCCAGCCGCACCGTCTCTTCCCCGTAGGCAAGCGCATCCCGCAGACCGGCCAGGAGACCGTCGGTCGCGCGGGCGCGCGCGAGGGCTCGCTCCATCGCCGCGAGGTCGCGCGCCTCGAGGGCGGCGGCAACGTCGTCCAGCACCCCGGCCAGCTCCGCGAACACGGGCCTCGACGCTCGCTGGACGAGCTTCACCGGGTTTCTCGGGGCGACGACGAGGACGGCGATGCCGACGAAGCCACCGACGAGCGCGTCGATGAACCTCGGCGGCACGATCCCGTGCGACTGCGGGACGACCGTCGCCACGAGAACGGCGGAGGAGGCCGCCTGCGAGACGACGAGCGAGCCGCCACCGAGCAGGATCGCACCGGCCATCGCGAGGAACACGACGAGCGCGACCTGCCCGGGCCCGCGGCCGATCACCGAGATCAGGGCGTCGCCGACCAGGATCCCGACTGCGACGCCGACAACCATCTCGATCGCCCGCCGCGTGTGCTTGCCGGAGCCGAGACCGAGCGCGATCACCGCCGCAACCGGCGCAAAGAACGCGCTGCTCGTGTGCCCGAGCACGTCGCGAGCGAGAAACCAGGCGATTCCGGCAGCCGCGGCCGTCTGCAGGAGCGGCGTTGCGGTCGCGCGAAGGACGCGGGCTCGCGCGCGCAGGTGATTCACAATCCGCTCGTGCGGACGCTTCGAGGGAGTTCCGATCACTTGAGTATCGCGGCCGAGCAGGTCGACGGAATCACGCACAGAGTCGGCGCGTGAACGTCTTCCAGTCGCTCGCGATCTTCGCCGCCGGGATCGCCGCAGGCACGGTCAACACGATCGTCGGCAGCGGCACCCTGCTCACCTTCCCCGTCCTGCTCGCGTTCGGGTACCCCCCGGTGGTCGCGAACGTCTCGAACACGGTGGGACTCGCACCCGGGTCGCTGTCGGGCGCGCATGGATACCGGTCGGAGTTGATCGGCCAGCGCGCCCGGATCATTCGCCTCGGCTTCGCGTCCCTGCTCGGCGGGATCACCGGCGCGATCCTCCTCCTAGTGCTCCCCGCTTCGGCGTTCAAGGCGATCGTGCCGGTCTTCATCGCGCTGGCGCTCGTCCTCGTCGTCCTCCAACCGCGACTGGCGCGCCGGCTCGAGGCCCGCCGCCGCCGGACCGGAACGGAGGACAGCCCGGCCCTGCTCGGCGCGCTCTACGGCATCGGTGTCTACGGCGGCTACTTCGGCGCCGCGCAGGGGATCCTCCTGCTGGCCGTCCTCGGCCTCGCGCTCCCCGAGAGCCTGCAGCGGGCGAACGGGCTCAAGAACGTGCTCGCGATGCTGACGAATCTCGTGGCGGGCGCGATCTTCGTCGTGGTCGCTCATGTCGACTGGCCGGCCGCGCTCCTGCTCGCGGGTGGCTCGGTGATCGGCGGGCAGGCCGGTGCGCGGGTCGGGCGGCGGCTGCCGCCGGTCGCACTCCGGATCGCAATCGTCGTCGTCGGGGCCTCGGCGATCGCGAAGCTCCTGCTGCGCTGACCTATCCTGTCTGCCGACGATGACACGCCTGCGCCGGATCCTGTTCCCGATCCGCCTGGCGGCCGCACGGCTCGGCTCGGGCGGCGGGCGGCTCGCGCTCGTCGCGCTCGGGATCGTCGCCGGAACCGCCGCGCTGGCAGCGGTGCTCGGGGGGCGGCTCGTGATGCAGGATCGCGCGCTCGCCCAGGCGACGGCTGCGCTTCCGGCCGGTAGCCGCTCGCTCGAGGTGGCCTGGGTCGGGGATTTCGGGCCGACCTGGAGCGCACTCGACCGCCAGGTCGTGCCGGCGGTCGACCGGCTCACCGGCCGCAAGCCGATCGCGGCGATGCTCTACCGCGAGTCGCAGATCAACGGCCGTCTGGTCAACCTCCGCGCCGTGAACGGGCTCGCGCCCTACGTCCACCTCGAGGCGGGCCGGCTGCCGAAGCCGTGCGTCCCGGCCCACTGCGAGGTGCTGCGAATCGCGGGCGCCGGCCCCGTGCCCTCGGCCTCGACGATTCGCCTGATCCAGGTCGGCCGCGCGACGATCGATCCTGCGGCGCCGTTCAAGCCGTTCATCCAGCCGGCCGAGAGCGGGATCGTCTCGGCAGCGGTGCGCTACCACACGCCGCAGCCCTCGCCGGTGCTCCTGGCCGACGGAGTGGACGGCCTCTCGCGCACGTCCGAGCTCGCGACCTTCTTCCGCGTCTACGCGTGGTTCGTGCCCCTGCAGGCCGGGGACGTCCATCCGTGGTCGGTCGGCTCCTATGCACAGGACGTCGACCGCCTGCGCGCCCAGATGAGCGCCGATTCGGGCCAGTACGAGGTGACGGCTCCAACCGACGAGCTGAGCGCCGCGGTCACGTCGTCGCAGGTCGCGGCGCGGCGGCTGCTGCTGCTCGGAGGCGAGGTCGGGACGCTCCTGCTCGCGTTCACGATCCTTGCGGCGGGGGCGCTGCGACGGGAGATCGCTGCCGCGCGACAGCGCCTGGCGTTCGCCGGCGCCCGCCGCAGCCAGATCGAGCTTCAGACGGCGGCCGAGACGGGCGCGGTCGCGATCGCGGCGACGATCGTGGGCTGGGCGCTCGGCGCGCTCGTCGCAGCGGCAGTCGCCTCGCGCGCGGGCTCGCCCGCCTGGCCGGTCGTCGACCATGCCCTCCTGTCGGCCGGCGGCCTCGCGACCGCCGCCGGGGCAGCGGCCGTCGCCGCGGCGCTCCTCTACCTCGCCGTGCGGACCCCTGCGCTCCAGGCCGGCCGGCTGACGGTGACACCGCTCGACGTCGCCGCCCTGGCCGCCGTCGCCGCGGTCGCGATCGGCTCTGCGCGCGGCTCGATCGACGTCCAGTCCCTGGCAGCGAGCAAGGGCACCGGCGTCTTCGTCCTGCTCGTCCCCGGGCTCGTCACGTTCGCAGCGGCGATCGGCGCCGTGCGGCTGCTCGTGCCGGCGCTGCGCGCTCTGGGCCGGATCGGGCGACGAGGCCCGCTCGCGCTTCGCCTCGCCGCCGTCTCCCTGGCGCGGAACCCCGGCGGCGCGGCCACCGTCGCCACGTTCCTGGTCGCGAGCCTGGGGCTCGCCCTGTTCGCGGTCACCTACCGCTCGACGCTCCTCCAGGGCCAGCGGGACGAGGCCTCGTACGCGGCACCAGCGCCGTATGTCCTCGACGAGGACCTCTCGCAGCTCGTGCCCGTCCTCCACGCCTGGAACGGCGCGCCCGCGACACAGGTGCTGCGGCTCTCCGGGAACGTGCCCTCCTCGGCGAGCTTCACGTTCCTCGGCCTGCCCTCGACGGCTCTGCCCCAGACCGGCGGCTGGCGCGCAGACTTCGCGTCGGCGTCGCTCGCCTCGCTCGGGAAGCGGCTGACGCCGACGAGCTCGACAGCGCTCGTCTCGACGGCGCTTCCGGCCGGCAGGACCTTCACGTTGCCGGTCTGGACACGCGGCGACGACATCGGCGTGCGCGCGTTCTTCCGCTCACCGCTCGGCGACTTCGACTCGGTGCTCCTCGGCGCGACCGACGGCGCCAAGCACGTCCTCCTGCACGGCCGGATCCCGTTCGCGAACGCACGTCTGACCTCGCTGGAGCTCGACCTGCTGAGCCCGCGGCTGACGGCGAACGCCGGCACCGGCACGCAGCCGAACGCCCGCGGCGTGCTGCACCTCGGCGTTCCACGCATCGACGGACGGGCGGTCGAGAACGCCTTTGCCGGCGTGGCTCGGCCTCGACGGCGCCTCCGTGGCGCCGACCGGAGTCGCCTACGCGGCCACCTCGGGCGAGACCACGGTGATTCGGCCGAGGCAGCCGACGGACGGCCGGCCGATTCCGGTGCTCGTGACGCCTGCCGTCGCCGCAGCCGCCGGCAGTCACCGGATCGTGCCGCTCACGATCGAGGGCGAGCAGATCGTCGGCCGGATCGTCGGCATCGTCAAGAGGTTCCCGTCGATCATCGGTGACGCGGTCGTCGCCGACCGGCAGACCGCAGAGACGGCCCTCGACACCGCCTCGCCGGGACTCGGCACGACGGACGAGCTCTGGGCGGCGACGCTCCCCGAGCCCGCCCCGTCCACGCTCACGATCGCCTCGCGGGCCCAGGTGCTCGCGCGCCTGAGCGCCGACCCGCTCGCGCGCGGGGCGCTGATCACGCTCGCCGCAGCCGCCGCGCTCGCGCTCGGGCTGGCGCTCGTCGGCCTCCTGCTCGGCGTTGCGGGCGACCGACGGGACGAGCGCGGGGAGCTCTTCGACCTCGAAGCGCAGGGAGCCGCCCCGGCGACGATCCGCACCCACCTGCGCCTGCGCGCCCTGCTCGTCGCCTGCTTCGGCCTGATCGGCGGCGCGCTCACCGGAGCGGTTCTGATCGTCGCTCGTCCTCTCGCTCGTGTCGGTGACGGCGTCCGCGGCCCTCCCCGAGCCGCCGCTTCGGCTCGTGCTCGACGCCGCGACTGCTCGGCGGAGCGGTCGTCGCGTACGCCGTCCTCGCGGCGGTGCTCGTCTACGCCGCAACCGGCCTCCACGAGAGCGCGCCCGCGCGCGCAGCGGAGGCGGCGGCCTGAACGCGATCGAGCTCCGCGACGTCTTCCGCGTGCATTCGACGCCGGAAGGGGATGCGGCCGCGCTGCAGGGGCTCGCGCTGAGCGTCCGCGAAGGCGAGGTCGTCACGGTGCTCGGTCCGAGCGGCGCCGGCAAGTCGACGCTGCTGCGCATCCTCGCCGGCGTCGAGCACCCTTCCGCCGGCGTCGTGCGCGTCTTCGGCGAGGAGATCGGGAAGCTGACCGCGCGGCGTGCCGCCGCCTATCGCGCGACGATGCTCGGCTACGTCGACCAGCACTACACGCGGGCGCTCGCGCCCGAGCTGAGCGCCCGCGAGCTCGTCTCGCTCCAGCTCGGGCTCCGCGGCGTCTCGGGAAGCGAACGGTTCCGCCGCGCCGACGAGCTGCTCGAGCGCGTCGGCCTGGCGGAGAAGCGCGACCGCCGCCCGACCCAGCTTTCGGGCGGCGAGCAGCAGCGCGTTGCGCTCTGCGCCGCCCTCGCCCACCGGCCGAAGCTCTTCCTCGCCGACGAGCCGACCGGCGAGCTCGACGCGGCGAGCGCCGACCGCGTCTACGACCTGATCGGCGAGCTCGCCCGCGAGCACGGGGCGACGACGCTGATCGTCAGCCACGATCCCGAGTCCGCACGCGTCGCCGACCGGATCGTCCGCATCCGCGACGGCCGCGTCTCGGAGGAGTGGGCCCGCGACGAGGCGGAGTCGGACACGATCGTCGTCGGCCGCGGCGGCTGGCTGCGCCTGCCGGAGGAGCTGCTGCTCCGCGCGGGTATCGGCGACCGCGCGAAAGCGAGCCCTGGAATCCGGCACGGTCGTTGTCGCTCCGGCCGCCAAGACCGGTTAGTAACACGTTGTTACTAGCTTCGGAACCGCTCGGCCCCGGTACGCGAGGTCGAGGTCGTCGTCGCGGTGCGTGGGCTTTCGAAGGCGCTACGGCGAGACGACGGTGCTCGATGGGCTCGACGCCTCGTTCCGCGCCGGAGCGCTCCACGCGATCACGGGCCCGTCCGGGTCCGGGAAGACGACCTTCCTGCACCTGCTTGCGGGCCTGGAGCTTCCGGATGCCGGCCAGATCGAGGTCGCGGGCGTCGAGCTGACGCGCCTCGACCGCGCCGCCCGGGCTGCGCACCGGCGCGCAGCGATCGCCTACGTCGGCCAGCAGGCCGGCCTGGTGCCACATCTCTCGGCGCTGGAGAACGTCGAGCTGGCGCTGACGCTGCGCGGGGTCGAGGAGACCCGCCTGCCGGCGCTCGCTGCGCTGGAATCGGTCGGCCTGGCGGAGCGCACCGGCAGCGCGTCGTCGCGGCTCTCGCAGGGCGAACGCGCCCGCACCGCGATCGCGCGTGCGATCGCCGTCCGCCCGAAGCTGCTCCTCGCCGACGAGCCGACCTCGCGCCTCGACCAGGCGAACGCGCTCGCGGTCTCGCTCCTCCTGGCCCGGCTGGCGCGCGACACGGGCGCCGCCGTCCTCTGCGCGACGCACGACCCGCTCGTGATCGAGCAGGCCGACGACGAGCTCAAGCTCTGATTTCGCCCACGACCTCGCCGCGACTGTTGCGCAGCTCGACCCGCGCGAGCTCCTCGATCCCGAGCACGACGCCGAGCGCAGGCCGAATCGCCCGGCCCCCTCCGTCCTCGACCTTCAGCGCGACGCCGACCCCGTCCGGCGACGCGGCGCAGAAGAGGCCCTCGGCCCCGGCCTTCGCGATCCAACCCGGTCGCAGGCGCATCAGCCGGGCGTCGTTGCCCCCCTCCCAGCTGATCAGCTCCGGCCGCGCGCGCATCGCGTCGGCGATCCGCGGCGGGGTGCGCAGGAGCAGCGCCGCCGCCCCGGAGAGCGGCATGGCGAACGTCGGCACACCGCAGCCGTCGATCGCCGTGTCCTCGCCGCCGATGAGCTCCGCGATCCGCCGCTGGAGCGGATGCGACGCGAGGCGGTAGCCCTCGAACGGCCAGCCGTTCGCGCGGCAGGCGGCGAGCATCCCGGCGTGCTTGCCGGAGCAGTTGTGACCGAGCCGCCCCTCGGGCCGACCCTCCTGGGAGCCGCACTCGAGATCGTCGACCGTCGCCCCGGCGCGCGCGAGCAACATCCGTACGGCCGCGAGCTGGTCGGGCAGGGCGTTGTGCGATGCGCACGCGATCGCGAGCTCCTCATCTGTTAGGTCGTTGTAGCGCCTGGAAGAGGGGAATCGCCTGAATCGGCTTCGCAGACGAGCGCAGGAAGCAGAAGACGTCATCGCCGTAGGCGGTCCCGTCGGTCGTCCGGACGTGGACCCGATGGACGGACTCGACGACGTCGCCGCGCTGCACGGTTACCCTGATCGGGTCCACCCGCAGGAGCGTAGATGCCCGAGCTGCCCGAGGTCGAGGCCTGGCGCCGCCAGCTCGACGAGAACGTCAAACGAAGCCCCATCGAGCAAGCCGGTCCGGCGCATATCGCGACGCTGAAGACGTTCGACCCGCCGCTCACCGCACTCACCGGCGAGCGCTTCGACGGCGTCCGGCGGCGCGCGAAGCGCTTCCTGCTCGCGACCGAGGACGGAGAGCTCGTGCTGATGGTGCACCTGATGAGTGCAGGACGCCTCCGCTACCTCGAGCCCGGTGCCAAGGCGCCGAAGACACCCGCGTTCAGGCTCCGGTTCGAGGACGGCGGCGAGCTCGTGCTCGACCGAGGCCGGCAAGAAGAAGCGCGCCGGCGTCTGGCTCCTGCGCCCGGATGCCCTGGCGGAGGAGCTCGCCCGCCTCGGCCCGGAAGCCGACGAGCTCGACGCCGAAGCGCTCGCGCCGATCCTCGCCTCCGACTCGCGCCGGCTGCACTCGCTGCTGCGCGACCAGCGCCTGATCGCGGGCATCGGCCGCGCCTGGGCGAACGAGATCCTGCACGCGGCGCGCCTCTCGCCCTACGCGCTCTCCACGCAGCTGACCGGCGAAGAGATCGACCGGCTCGCCGCCGCGATCCACGACGAGCTCGCGCGCGGCCTCGAGCTCCGCCTGGCCGGCAAGACGAACGACGAGACCTACCGCGTCCACAACGCCCTCGGCCGGCCGTGCTGGCGCTGCGGCACCCCGCTCGCGCAGATCGACTTCGAGGAGCACACGATCTACTACTGCCCCGACTGCCAGACGGAAGGCCGAACGCTGAAGGACAGGCGGATGTCGAGGCTGCTGCGATGAGGATCGAGCAGGTCACGGAGGCGGACGAGGAGCTGGTGGAAGTCATCCGCCGGCTGCTGCCTCAACTCTCGGAGGCGCGCACGCCGCCGACACTGGAGCAGCTTGCCGAGACCGTCGCCGGCGAGACGATGCTGGTCGCCAAAGACGACGACGGCGCGATCATCGGCACCCTGACGCTGATCATGTACCGCGTCTCCTCCGGCCTGAAGGCGCGGATCGAGGACGTGATCGTCGATCAACACGCCCGCGGCCAGGGCGTCGGCGAGGCGCTCACCCGCGAGGCGATGCGGCGCGCGACCGAGGCCGGCGCGCGGATGGTCGAGCTCACGTCGATGCCGTATCGCGAGGCGGCGAACCGCCTGTACCGGCGGCTCGGCTTCGTGAACAAGCGGACGAACGTGTACGTCTGGTGGCCTCGGTAGTGGTTGCTCCTGGAAATTCGGTGCCCGATGGCCGAGCGAAAACCGAGCAGGCCTAGGACGCAGGGAGACCGCATACCCAAAGGTATGCGGTCGACCGAGGACAACGGCCTGCGAAGCGTTTGCAGCCGGCCAAAGGGTGCTGAATTTCCAGGAGCGACCACTAGCTTCTCCGCGGTGATCAGGGAGCATCCAGACCGCGGCGGCTGGCTCGAGGTCGTCTGCGGGCCGATGTTCTCCGGCAAGAGCGAGGAGCTGATCCGCCGCCTGCGCCGAGCTGAGATCGCGGGCCAGAGAGCGCTGATCGTGAAGCCGATGGTCGACGACCGCTACGACCTCGGCCACGTCGTCTCGCACGCGGGCGTGAAGATGCGCGCGGTCACCGCGGAGTCCAGCGCCGAGGTGCTGCGGCTCGCGAGCGGCTACGACGCCGACGGCGTCGACGAGGTGCAGTTCTTCGACGACGGGATCGTCGCCGCGGTCGAGACGCTCGTCCGGCGCGGGTCGCGGGTCGTCGTCTCCGGCCTGGCTCAGGACTTCCGCGCGGAACCATTTGGCTCGATGCCCACCTTGCTGTGCATCGCCGACTTCGTCGACAAGCTCCAGGCGGTCTGCCACCGCTGCGGCGGACCGGCGACGCTCACCCAGCGCCTACTCGACGGCCACCCGGCCCCGTTCGAGGGCGCCACGGTGCAGATCGGGGCGCTCGACTCCTACGAAGCGCGCTGTCGGAACTGTTATTCGAGAAGTCCAGAAGACGAAGCACAGCTGCAAGCAAGACTTGCCAGCTAGCCGATACCGACACTGGCTTCAGGCGAGAGGACGCTAGCGCAGCCGAGATTGACAGTGCCCTCAGCGCGGCGCCGGGTGACTACCCCGTCGTTCGTCGTCGTGCGCGCAACCCGGCGACGAGCGCCACGATCCCGAGGACGATCAGAACGACGCGCGTAAGCAGTAGCGACCAGGTACTCGCGGTGGTCACGGCGAGCACTCCCGCGGCGACGAACATCACAGCAGCCGAGAGGAAGTATCGAGCCACCGTGGCGACAATATCGCCACACGCAGACGCGGTCGGCAAGGCGTAGTTGACCGAGTCGGGCTCCGGCGTCATTGCCGCACGCTGGCGCACTCAGCTGTTGTCTCGCGCGTAGCCCGTGACCGAAACCTCTTGCGTTGCTCCTCGACAGAGGGAGGCCGCCGTCTCAGTAGGCCGGCGCGTGCATCGCTTCGCTCGAGCGCCGCGGGGCTACGTGCTCGGGGGCGGCTCGGATCCCTTGCTGCGCGCCGCGAGGAGCACAGCCCCGGCGACGACCGCGGCGAACGCTGCGACACGAACTCCGCCGATCCACCCCGAAGGGAGCAGCTCGTGGAAGAGCACCATGCCGGCGGCGATCGGGAGCGCGTTCGTGAGCAGCGTCGAGAGGCCGGCCGTCGTCAGTGCGCTACCTCGTTGGAAGGCGGCCTGGAGGACGGCCGTGCCGGCGCCGTACAAGACGATCAGGCAGACGAGGAATGCGACGTTCGCGAGCCGGCCGGAGACCGCCATCTTCGTTGCCACGTCGCCGGCGGCGAAGAGGATGCCTGCGGCGATCCCCCACGCGGGCGCGCGACCGATCGCGCGTGCGAGCAGCATCATGCACATGGCCGCGCCCACCGCCGAAGCCGCGAGCCAGACGCCGACCCAGGTGTAGGTCGCTGCGCTCCCCTTGCCGTGGGTGAAGAACAGCGAGAGACCAAGCAGCGCGAGGCCGACGACCGAGACGGAGACGCCGACCTGCTCGAGCCTGGTCAACGGGACGTGCGTGATCCGCGAGACCATGACCGCGAGGACCCCGATCCCGCCCGCGGCGACCGCCTGGACAAGCGAGAGCGGCGCGAGGGCGAGAGCGACGACGTAGAGGACGAAACCGCCGGCCTGGACGCTGGAGCCGATGACCCACCGCCGCTCGACGAGTAGCGCGCGCGCCGACACGATCGGTCGACGCAGCGACAGCGGCGGCAGGCGCGACGCGACGTTGTGCTGAAACAGATAGCCCAGGTTGAGGGCGCAAGTCGAAACGATCGTGAGCACCAGAGCGAGCGCGATCTGCACGTGGCGGCGACCCCCCTTCCTACGCCTGTGCAAGACGATATGCGGTCCGACCGTCCTGTGAACGCTCGCACCCCATCTAGGTCGACCTCCCCATCCTGCTCATCCCCTCCGAAGAGGGTGACATTCTCGAATCGCCGGCGCAGATGAGACCTCACGACAGACTCCGGGAGGAATCCCCTTGCCGCGCCTGCTACAAACCGGGCTACGACGCCCCGGCAGACGCTACGAAGCGGGATTTCCCGGAGCAGGCTCGCGGGCTTTCTACGGATGCCTTCAGGCTTGCAGCCGAGCAAGCTCCCGCCAGGTGTCGAACGGCACCTGCTGGCCGGCGAGCCGGAAGCGACGCCACCAGCCGTCCAACATCTCGGGAGGACCGAACGGCTATGGAAGGAAAACGCTTGGGAGCGCTCGTCGCCTGTGTGCTCGGGCTCGCCCTGATGATCGGAGCCGCCGGCGCCGGAGCGGCAGGCCCGGCTCGGACGCTGAAGTTCCTCGACATTCACATCCGGTACACGCCGGTCGGGTTCAGCGCAACCTCGAGCGCAGTGCCACCGGTCGGCTCGACGGAGGTCTTCACCGGTCTCCTCGAGAACTACGACGCGCAGTTCGGCAAGCCGATGGGCACTCACGTCGGGCGGATCGGTCTCGCCTGCACCGTGCTGTCGAGCGCACCCGACGGGCTCTGCACGGGGATCGCCCACGTGCCGGACGGGTTCTTCACCTTCGTCGGGAACGGGCCGTTCACGAACTCGACCGTGCGCCACTACGCGATCACGGGCGGGGTCGGCGCCTACGCGCGAACTCGGGGTGAGATCACGATCGCGATCGACTCGCTCGGCCGCTCCTACGCTCAGGTCAGTCTCTACTCATGAGCGCCGCGGGCTACCGTGAGCCGCCGCAGCGCGGCTCACGGTAGCCGCACGCGCAAGGTCTCGCCGTCGAGCGCGATCCACCCGCCGAGCGTCTCCACCAGCCGCCCTGCGATCAGCGCGCCCAGGTCCCGGACCTCCTCGCCGAGCACCACCGGCGCCGCTGCGTCGTTCACCGGCGCGAGGTCGAGCTCGCGCCCGCGCACCGTCCAGGCGACTCCCGCGAGCTCCCCGTGACGCACGGCTGCGACCGCCAGCGCCTCGAGCGCGCGCGAAACGGCCGGGGCGTCGGTCGCGATCGTCGCGCCCGCACCTCCCGTGGCGACACGCGGGTCAGTGGACGTCGCCAGGTCGAGCGTGTCCGCCTCCACGAGCGCCGGCGCATACGTGCCGCTCTCGATCCGGGCGAGGAGGGCGACCTGCTCGAGCAGCACCGCCACCTCCTCCGCGGCCTCGTCGATCACGGCGACGAAATGCGCCCGTTGCTCGTCCAGCCCACCGAGGCGCCGGAGCGTCTTTGCGAACCCGGAGATGCTCGCGAGCGGCGTGCGCAGGTCGTGGCAGGCGAGCGAGACGATGCGTGGAAAGCGTGGGTCGGCCATCGGGCGATACGGTTCATACCCGATGACGCGCACCCGTGACGAGATCGCAGGCGACCTCCAGGCTTCCGTGCCGGAGATCCAGCTCGGCCTGGCTCGGGTCGGCGTCACGAACGTGTCGAAGGCGATCCGCATCCGCCATGCCGGCCGGGAGCAGACCTTCGCCGCCGACATCTCGTGCACCGTCGATCTCGACCCGGCGCAGAAGGGCGTCCACATGTCGCGCTTCCCGGAGCTCTTCGGCGAAGCGATCGACGCGGTCGTGATCGGAAACGCGTTCCTCGTCGAGACGCTCGCCGAGCACATCGCCCGCCACATCATCGAGCGTCAGGGAGCGCTGCTGGCCGAGGTACGGATCGAGGCTCAGTACCCCGTCGCCCGCCGCACGCCGGTGACGGGCCTGCCGACGCAGGCGATGGTCAAGCTGATCGGCATCGCCGCAGCCTCGCCTACCGGCGTCCGTCGAGTGGTCGGTGTCGAGGCCACCGGGATCAACGCGTGCCCATGCGCGCAGGGCCTCGTCCGCGGGGCGACGACGGAGCGGCTGCTCGAAGCCGGGTTTGCAGACGGAGACATCGCACGTATCCTCGAATTGGTGCCGCTCGCGACTCACAACCAGCGCGGGCGCGGGCGGCTCCTGGTCGGCACCGAGGCCGATATCAACGCCGAGCACCTGGTCGAGATCGTCGAAGGCTCGATGAGCGCGCCCGTGTACGAGCTCCTGAAGCGCCCCGACGAGCTCTTCGTCGTCGAGCATGCGCATCTTCAGCCGCGCTTCGTCGAGGACTCGGTTCGCGTCGCTCTCAAGGAGACGCTCGAGCGCCACCCCGAGCTCGCCGACGGCGACTTCGTCTTCTCGCGCCAGGTGAACCTGGAGACGATCCACGACCACGACGTGCTCGCCGAGCGCGCCGGCACGGTGGGCGAGCTCCGGTCGGAGCTGGCGAGCGGCGAGCCTTCGCCGCACCGCACCGAGCTGCACGCCTGGCTCGCGGGCTAGCGCATCGCTAGCGCGGGACCGCGGCGCGCCGGAGCACGCGGATCTTCGAGCGGTTCTCCGTGCCGGACCGCAGACGGCGCACGTTGCCGCGATGCAGGAAGACGACCGCGGCTGCCGCGATCACGGCGAAGACCACGACCGATCCGGGATAGCCGAACACCGCCGCGGCAACCGGCAGCGCAACCGCGGCGACGATCGAGGCGACCGAGGCGTACTTCGTGACCAGGAACGTGGTCAGCCAGAGGAACGCGGCGAGCAGGATCGCCCAGAACGCCAAGGCGAAGAACGCGCCTGCGCCGGTCGCCACCATCTTCCCGCCCCGCTCGAAGCGGAGGAAGAGCGGCCGCGAGTGCCCGAGCATCGCGGCAGCGCCGGCGAGGATCCCGCAGAGATGGGACACCTCGTGCACACCGACGAACGCCGGCACGAACCCCTTCAGCAGGTCGGCCAGGATCACGGGCAGGCCGAGCCAGCTGCCGTAGGTGCGCCAGACGTTCGAGCCGCCGATGTTGCCGCTGCCGACCTTGCGCACATCCTCGCCCCGGAAGATCCGCACGAGCCAGTAGCCCCAGGGGCACGAGCCGAGCAGATACCCGCCGACCACGATCAACGCGAAGGTCACGAGCAGATCCTAGAAAAACGGCCGGCCGCGCACAGAGAGTGCGGTCGGGCGAGTGGCGAGGCCGGGTTGCCCCGGCCTCGCTCGAACTGCTTCTGTCTAGGCCGCGGCGGCGAGGTCTTCGTCTTCGGACAGGCGGCGAAGCGCCTCTGCCTCGATCTGACGGACCCGCTCGCGGGTGATTCCGAGCTGCTTGCCGATCGCCTCGAGCGAGGTCGGGCCTTCGCCGACGAGCCCGAAGCGCAGCGCGATCACATCGCGCTGGCGTTCCGGCAGCTTTGCAACTGCACGGCGCACCGCGTCGTCGCGGAGCGTCGCATCGGCCTCGTCCTCGGTCGATGGCCCGGTGGCCGCAAACAGGTCTCCGAGGCTCGCGTCGCCGTCGGCGCCGATCGGCGCGTCCGTCGATGCAACCGCACGGGCTGCCTCACGTACTTCTCGCACTTGCGCGAGGGGGATCTTGGCATGGTTCGCGACCTCGTCGTCGGTCGGCTGCTCCCCGCTCTTCGCGAGTAGCTCGCGCTCCGCGCGCGAAACCTTCTGCTCGCGCTCGACGACGTGCACCGGGATGCGGATCGTGCGCGACTTGTTCGCGACGCCCCGCTGTACCGCCTGGCGGATCCACCAGGTTGCGTAGGTCGAGAACTTGAACCCCTTGCGCCAGTCGAACTTCTCCGTCGCACGGATCAGGCCGATCACGCCCTCCTGGACGAGATCGCCGAGGGTGATGCCCTGGGTCTGATAGCGCTTCGCGATCGAAACCACGAGACGCAGGTTCGACGTGATCATCCGCTCCTTGGCCGCCATGTCGCCGCGCTCGATCCGCTTCGCGAGCTCGACTTCCTCGGCAGCGGTCAGAAGCGGATAACGACCGGCCTCGTTCAGGAAGAGCTGCAACGAGTCGGTGGTGAATGAGGCATCGGCCCGCAGGTCGAGCTCGACCTCGGCGTCGTCGTCAACGTCGACGAGCCCGTCGAGCTCGGCAGCAAGGGCTACGGCCTCGGTTTCGTCGAGGTCGAAGCTCTGAATCGCCTCTGCGATGTCGGCCGGCGTGATCTGACCCTGCTCTCCGCGCAGCTTCAACAGCGCCTCGGCAGCCTCGTGGACGTGCATGGTAGTCGTGTCGTCAGTCATAAGAATCCTTCTCTTGTCATTCGCAGAAGACGGGTCTGCGGTTTTCCGCAACTCATCCGTCATTCCTTCTACCCCTCTGTAACGGCGCGGAAACGCCGCCTATTCCTGAGACTATGGTGCCACGCGATTGTTAGCGAGAAACGCAGCGTGCGTTATAGGCATCTTATCGGCCAGGAACGTCTCAACTGTTGCGCCATATCGTTTGATCTCGAGTTGAGCGAAGTTTGAGTTGCGTAGGGAAACGAAATTCATCAGTGCGCGGGCGTTCACCGTCCAGTAGAACTGGGTGTAGGCGCCGACCGGCAACACCGCCCGCGCGAGCTCACGCGCGACCCCGGCCTCGACGAGGCGCTCGTACGTTGCGTAGCTCTGCTCGTAGACCGTCCGGAGCTCAGCACGGGTGCGTTCGGCGAGCTGCTCGTCGACCGGCTCGAAGGTGTAGGCGCCCGGCTTGCCGACCTGGGTGCGCACGTCTTCGACCTCGGGGACGTAGAAATCGTCGGTCGCCTTCGCGTAGCGCATGCTGAACTCGTTGAAGGAGTTGTGGACGACGATGCCGTTCGCCACGAAGTTGTGCCACGGCCCCTCGACGCTCAGGTCGTAGGTCTGACGGACGCCGACGTAGGACACCGATTGAACGGCAACCGCATGCGCAGTGAGCAAGAATCCGCGTCGAGTCGGCGCCTCGACGTCGAGCACGAATCCGATGCGATCGGCGTGCCGTCCCGCGAACGCAAGCTCGCTCTCGCGCGTGCGATGGATTGCCCGATGGCACGTATCGCAAACCGTGATCAAGTTCCCGATCTCACGTCCTCTGCCGGGCTCACGCCACACGGGGATGATGTGGTGGGCATGCAGCCGCCCACCGCGTTGCGAACACTCCTGACACGTGTAGTCGTACTGGGCGTGGACTTTGGGAGCCTGTTCGCGACCCCAGCGTGCGATCGACGCCCGGTCGCTCGTGACACCTCCGCGCCAGAAGTTGCTCTTCGGACCCGAGCGCGCAGTGCGAATCGCCGCACGATGAGAGTCGCTCACCACGAGCTTGGTGTGGTAGCCGCTACGGTCCTTGTTCCATGGCGTGCGACCACACATCTCTTCGCGAGTGAAGCGCAGATCGTGGATTCCCAGCCACTTGCGAATGGTGTGGTAGCTGCACCCTGCCTCGGCCGCGATCTCCGCGACCGACTTGCCTTCACGTCGTCGTGCCGCAAGCCATTCGCGGTCCCGATGGGCAACCGCGCCGTTGACGAGCAGCGAACACGGCGCTGTCATCCGGGCCGCTTCCCGATCGCCGACCAACCCCACCGCTTCGCGCATCGGCCGCCACCCGTCAGTCGTCAGCAAGCGGTGGTTTTCCGTGACGGTGATCTCCTTCCCGTCGGCAAGCACCAGCTTGTAGACCGGTTGCATGCCCTTGTCGATCACATCGCCAATGTGTCCGACGGTGAACTCGCCGGTCTCTTCGTTGAGCACGCGCAGTCGCATGCGCCGAATGCGCCAGCGCGCATCTCGCAAGCCGGTCGATCCTGCGACATGGGTCCGAATCGATCGTCGGCCGATCCCCAAGGCTTCTGCAACAGAGCGCTGGCTCAACCCGGCAGCAAGCAGTCGGTCGATGTCACCGCGCTGGTCGACCGTGAGCGCATGGCCGTCCCGCTCTCCCTCGTTCCACATGTGCCAAAGCTCGTCCACCGTCTTCTGAAGGTGCGGAGCCGTGTGGCCCTCGACGTTCACGAACGTGACAACCGTGTCTCCGGTGAGACAGCCGATCCGGTGTCGAAACCATTCGCGCGCCACGAAGATCGGGCAGCGGATGTGGAACCGGAACGCGTTGTGCTCGAACGGCGAGCCGTGCCGGTCGCGCATCAGGAAGTGGATCAGCGCCTCGTCCGAGGCGTCCAGCTCCGTCTTGCGGCGGGCAAACGAGACGCGCGCGCCGTTCACGACCGACAGATCATCGGCCATCGCGTCATCCAGACGCACGAAACCGTGGTCGAGAACGGTGATGGCGTTGTCGGGAATCGCGTCGGGAGCAGCCACGGGTCGTGGACCCTAGTCTGCCTCCCGGATGGATCTCGCCGAGCCGGGGTCTAGCGCTGCGCGCCGACGCTCAACGCGCTGCCCGGACCGCGGCGGCCTGGACGACCGACGAGGAGACGGGCCGGGGCGGCGGCTTCGAGTCGGTCAGGATCGCAGCCAGCGCAAGCACGGCGATCGCCACCGCGCTCTCGCCGACGAGGCTGCGGCCGACCCGCGTCAGGAAGCCGTCGCTCGCACCGCGAAGCGCGGGGCGCACCACGAAGTGGTGGGTCGCGCCCCAGGCCAGCGCGATGGCGACGAGCGCGAGCTTCACGAGCAGCACCTGGCCGTAGCCCTGCGTCCAGAGGTCGGCGAGGTGCGGCAGGCGCACGATGCTGAGGTAGATGCCGGCGCCGAGGATGACGGCGATCAACATCGTCGCGAGCCGCGAGAAGCGGACGAACACCTCACGCCTCAACTCGGCTGCGGCGCCCCAGACGACGACCAGCGACACGAGCCCGCCGATCCAGAGCGACGCCGCCGAGAGGTGCAGCCAGTCGGCGAGCTCGGTCTTCCAGGACGATCCCGGGTCGAGGGCGTCGTGCCCCGAGAGCGAGAGACCCGAGTCGAGCCCAATCGCGGCCACGAGCGCCACCGCGAGGAAGGCCGTCCGGTCGAGCAGCCATGCGAGGAAGACGAGCGCCGCGATCAGCGCGAAGCCGAGCGTCATGATCACGAACGCCTTCCCGAAGCGCGTCCCGCCCGAGATCGGCGAGAGATCGCCGTAGAGGAACCTGCCGAAGGGCAGTTGGAGGACGTCTTCGCAGCGCAGGCAGAACGCAAGGATCCCGATCTCGAGCACGCCGACGGCGCCGATCCCGGTCACGGCGTAGAGGCGCTGCTCGAGGCGCGACGGGAGCGCCAGCCCGCGCAGCGCGATCAGGCGGAACCCGAGCGAGCCGATCACGAGCGCGAGCGCGAGGAAGTAGAGCCAGCGCACGACGTTCTCCGTCTGGGTCGGGCCGCTCGCGCCGTAGGCCTCGGTCGGCGGCAGCGCGCGCATGCGGACGCCGAAGGTCCACACGCCCGAGACGACGTGCGAGTCGGCCGAGAGCGCGTGCCAGCGGACCGTGTAGTCGCCGGTGGGCAGCGTCTTGACCGACGCGATCGCCTCCGTCTTCACTGCGCGGGTGGTGAGCGTGTAGTTGCGCCCGTGCACGTCGAGCACCTCCAGCGCCGGGAACTTCACGTACTGGTCGAAACGAAGCACGATCGTCTTCGGCGAGGTCGCCACGTCCTGCTGAAACGACGGAATCGTGCTCTGGAGCGTCGCGTGCGCCCAGGCGACGGCGGGCAGTAGGAGCGCCAGCAGCCCGCCGAGGACGAGCAGCCGTCTCACCGGTGCTGGATCCCCGCCAGCGGCGAGAGATGACCGAAGATCGGTGCCACGTCACGGTCGCAGAAGAGCAGCACTGCGAGGGCGAGGGCGAGGGCCGCGAAGCCGGACTGGAAGAGCGCGGAGCGCGGCCGCCAGACGAGCCCGAGCGGGAAGATCGCGAGCCCGACGAGCGTCCAGCCGATCAGGTGGTGCAGGAAGGCGGAGCGGGCGAAGAGCCACGGGTTCTGCTCGTGCGCCAGGAATGCGAAGCCCGAGATCGCGAGCCCGACCGGCATCGCGAGCCGCCACCAGCGGCTGTGCAGCTTGCCCCGGACGAGGCCGAGCTCGGCGCCCCCGGCGACCATCATCGCCTGGGCCCAGATCCCGTGAGCGATCATGTGGATCGCCGAGTTCGTGAAGAACGCCATCACCGGCCAGAGCAGGACCCCGGAGGCGAAGAAGAAGGCCGGCGCGAGGTAGACCCGCCACCGCCGCAGGGCCCAGACCTCCTCGCCGACGATCACCCGCGAGGCCATGATCAGCCCGAGCAGCAGGAAGTTCGTCGCGAACAGCCAGTGGACCATCTCGCTATGGGGCTGCACGGTGCTCCTCCAGGTCCGCGAGCAGGGGCCGCGCGACCAGGCGCGCGAACACGAGGCCGACGATCATCACGAGCAGCGGCGGCTCGATGACGAGCCACCAGAAGCCCTGATGGTGCGGGTGGAGCAGGGTGATGCGGTACGGCTGGACGATCGCCCAGACGAAGCCGCCGAGCGACGTCAGCGGGCCGAGCGACGAGATGACGAGGGCGCGCGAGACCGAGAAGCCCCGGATGGACGACGCGACGCCCCTGGCGAGTTGTGGACTTTCCATCTTCTCCTCCGCGAAATGTCGAGTTGCGCTACCGACGGCCCGCGGGCGAGCTGGAAGCCCGCGGGGATCAGCCGGTGAGCGGAGGTGGCCGCGACTCGAACGCGAGACCGAAGAGCCGGCGCGGCCCGCGATCGTCATCGGGGCGGTAGGCGCGAGCCGGGGCCGTGACGGCGCGCAGGATCCGCCGCGCGAACGCGACGGTCGCGGCCGTGTATTCCTCGACCTCCGCGAGCCAGTTCGCTACGGCGCCCCAGCCGAGCGCGAGCAGGATCGCGAGCACCGCGAAGACGATCAGCGCGTAGGTGTGCAGCCACGGCGCGAGCGCGGGCCAGCGGCCTTCGGTCAGCACCCTGCGGCCGTCGTTTTGGAGCAGGTACCAGAGCGACGTGGCCGCGAACGACGCAAGCCAGAGGCGTGGCGAAAGGTGCAGCCGTGGGCGCGGGGTGTACGAGGCGCGCCGGTGCCCGATCGTCGCCAGCAGCCGGTCGCCGGCGGCCAGTGCGAGGTGCGCGCGCACGATCCGCCAGGCGATCGCGGCGACGGCGAGCGCGGCGACGATCTTCACCCCGGCGAGCAGGAACGGGTAGTACGGCGTGCTCGAAGTCGCGAAGGGCTTGACGTGGAAGGCGGCGTCGAGCCGGAGGGTGACGCTGCGCCCGGTCAGCTCGGCCACGAGCGCCAGCAATGCGAAGAGCGCGATCGCCGTCACCCGTCTGCGCCAGGAGCGCATCATCGGCCGATCATACTCCTCCCGGTGCTTGCGGTGTCAAGAGCCCGAGCCGCGAGCGTCACGCTCGCGAGACCAGCTCCTAGATCTTGGCGACGGCCAGCTGAAACTCTTCGAAGATGAGCGCCATCTGCGCGCGGAACGCTCTTCGGAAGGCGTCGATGCCGATGCGTGGCCGCTCGTGCTCCGGGCCTCGGAGCAGATAGTCGTCGAACGCCATCACGCCGCGCCTCTTCAGGAGCGGCCAGGCCAGCACGGCCTCCGTGAGGACGTCCGGTGCGGTGTGGGAGCCGGCGACGTAGATGAAGTCGTAGGTCTCGGCGACGGGCAGCGTGCGCAGGACGGATTCGCTCGTGCCCTGCATCACCGTCACCTTGTCGGCGTAGGGGGCGACGTTCCCGGCGAACCGGCCGAGCATCGAGCAGTCGCTGCCCGTGAGCTCGAGCTCCGGCGAGCTCTCGAAGGTATCGATCACATCGATTCTCGACGTTGGATCGGTGAGGACGTTCTCGAGCAGCCAGAGCGTGGCGCTGCCCTCGAAGCAGCCGATCTCGAGGACCCTGAGCCCCGGCTTCCCGGTCACCTCGAGGGCGTCGAACATCTCGCCCCAGTAATCGCGGCCGCGCGACCAGTTCGCGGAGAAGACGGGTTCCGTGACGGGGAGCGTCGACGAGTCGAGCGGGATCATGTGCATACCGGTCACGTAGATCGGCGGCCGGGCCGCATTCTTGAGGCCGCGCGCTCCGCGACGCACTCGGCGCGTTCCCTCCGGACGCCAAGCGCCGGGCCCACGGTCGCTGCGGTGAGCCACGGTTCCCCGAAACGCCACCGGGCTAGATGACCGGTTCCTCGCCGATCACCTCGACCTGGTTGCGACCGCCGGCTTTTGCGCCGTAGAGGGCGGCGTCGGCCCGACGAAAGAGCAGGTCGGCGTGGTCCGATTCGGCGAGGCCCGATACGCCGATGGAGACGGTCAGTTGTGGAGCCGGTCCGATCTGGGCGTGCTCGATCTCCTCGAGAGCCTGCCGGGCGGCATCGCTGGCAGCATCCTGCGCCGTCCCGACCATGATCCAGGCGAACTCGTCACCTCCGAGACGCGCGACGACGTCGCCGCCGCGGGCGCGTTCACCGAGACGTTGCGCCACGAGCTTCAGGACATCGTCGCCCACCTGATGCCCGTGCGTGTCGTTGACGCGCTTGAAGTGATCGATGTCGACCAGCACGAGGCTGAGCGACGTGCGACTCGCCAGGGCCTCCTCCACCAACTGCTCGAGAACACGCGAGAAGGTCCTGCGGTTCGCCACGCCGGTGAGGGAGTCGGTCGAGGCCAGCAACTGCAAGCGTTCGCGGTCTTCCATGTGGACGACCGCGAACGCCATGATGTCCGCGAACTGGAGTAGGTGCTCCTCGACATCGGCGGAGAGGAGGTGCGCATCAGACGCGGCAACGTAGAGCGCGCCCCAGGGGACGTCGCCGGTCAGGATGGGGATCGCCAAGACCATCCCGGCCGTGCTCGCCGTCCACGCCGCCACCGCCGGCGAATCCGAGTCACGGGCGGGCTTGCCGGCACGATGCGCGCGGCGAAGCGCAGTGTCAGCCGAGAGCGGAAGGCCGCCGCCGACGTCCAGGCCATGATCGCCGACCGATCCCACGACCGTCCCGGTGTCACCGTCGAAGCGGATGACCATGAGGGCGTCGACGGGGAGCACGTGGCTGATCTCCTGGGTCGCGAAACCGAAGAAGTCGTCCAGCTCCTCCTCATGCAGGATGGCGGTGGAGACGCGCCGAAGGGTCGCCTGCCAGGCCAGGAGCGTCCGCAACACGCCCTCCGCCGCGACACGCTCGGTGATGTCCAGCGCCGACCCGTACAAGAAGCGCGGGTCGCCGATGGCCTGGCCACGGACGTGCAGAACCCGCAGCTCGCCGTCCGGCCTGACGATCCTGTGCTCGAACTCGAACGGATCTCCCCGCTCGATCGCCTGCCGGACCCGCTCCTCCACGCGGCTGCGGTCGTCCGGATGGACGGCCCGGATATAGGCGTCATAGCTCGCCGGGGATTCGCCGGGAACGAGACCGAGCAGGCGGTACATCTCATCCGACCAGGTGACGGTGCCGGCCGTGATCTCCCACTGCCAACTGCCAAAGCTCGCGAGCGCCTCCGCGCGAGCCAACAACGCTTTCGTACGGACATGATCGGTGACGTCGGCTACGGCTCCGATCATGTGCCCGGGACGGTCGGTTTCCGTCGAGATCGCGAGCACCCGCTCCTCGCCGCTGCGCGCGTGCCGGATGCGATAGGTGGTGCGGGCCGACTCGCCCGATGTCGCGGCCTCCTCCAGCGCTCCCCGCACCCGATCGAGATCGTCGGGATGCACGGTTGCAAGCAGCGCAGGAAGAAGCGGCTGCGTCCCCAACGGCACCCCGCTCATCTCCTCGATACCCGGAGGACAGATCATGTTGCCGGTCGCGATATCGAGATCCCACGCAGCGACACGTGCAATGTCCTGAGCGCGAGCGAGGAACCTTTCACGCTCGCGCAAACGCTCCTCGACCAGCGCACGCTCGGTGACGTCCAGCATCGACCCGTACAGGAAGCGCGGCCGGCCGTCGACATTGCAGATGACGTCGCCCCGCGCGTGAAGAACCCTCACCTCGCCGTCCGGCCTGACGATCCTGTGCTCGAACTCGAACGGATCTCCCCGCTCGACCGTCTGCCGGACCCGCTCCTCCACGCGGCCACGGTCATCGGGATGGATGACCTGGAGGTAGTTCTCGTAGCTCGCCGGCGGCTCGCCGGGCACGAGGCCGAAGAGGCGATACACCTCATCCGACCACGTGGCGGTGTCGGCCCCGATCTCCCACTGCCAGCTGCCAAAGCTCGCAAGCGCCTCCGCCCGAGCCAACAACTCCTCGGTCCGAAGGCGGCCGGCGTCGCCGGCCGCGGCTGCGTTCACGTGAGCCGGAGGGTCAGTCTCTGTCGGAATCGCAAGCACCCGGTCAGGGAGGCTCAGGCCCTGTCCCGGATCAGGCGTCAAGCTCGACCCCGGCTCGCCGAGGAACCAGCCCTGGCCGTAGGCGACGCCCAGCCTGACGAGAGTGTCGTTCTCGGGCGCCTTCTCGATTCCCTCCGCGATGATCGCTGCGCCGCTCTGCTCGGCGAACAAGATCAGACCGGCGACGAGCGCCTGCTTCGATCGATCGACGTGTATGTCACGGATCAGCGACAAGTCGAGCTTGATCAGATCCGGTTTCAGCTCGAGGATGTGGCGGAGCGTTGCGAAGCCGGCGCCGACGTCGTCGATCGCGATCCGCATCCCGAGCCCACGGAGAGCGTCCGCTGTCCGAGCCAGAAGGTCGTAGTCCTGGACCGGAGCATGCTCCGTCAATTCGACAACCAGCCAGCCGAGCTCCTTGCCCGAGATGAGCTCGTGGAAACGGGCGTCGTTCAGCGTCGCCGTGGAAACGTTGACAGAGAGATAGACGTCGGAGGGCAACTCCTGCAACGCCTCGAGCGCCTTTCGCATCGCAACGAGCTCGAGATCGACCGCGAGCCCCGCTGCCTGCGCAGCCTCGAACCAACGCTTCGGCAGGTGCGTTGGCGGCCCGGCAAAGCGGGCGAGCGCCTCCACGCCGACGGCCTTCCCCGTCTGGAGCGCGACGACGGGCTGGTAGACCATTCCGAATGCGTCCTCGTCCTCGAGCGCCCACTGGATGTGCTCCCAGCCCACGCTCATCCTCGGCCCGAGAGTCTCGGCGCGCAGCCGGCTCGCAAGCTCATCCGGCACGTCCTCGCTCGCCTGGGCGACCTCCTCGGAGTCGGCGCCCGCCGAGGGCTCCGACGTCGCGACATCGAATTCGAGATTGCCCGGCTGAGCTCGGGGGAACATCATCGATGACAGGCCTGAGGCCTCCGGACTCCAGTGATTCCGGAGGCGCCCTCGAGATAGTCGCCAGGATACCGCGAGAGTTTAACGAGAGAGAGACCGCATCGAGAGTCGCAGCCACGGCACATACGAGACGTGGCCGGTTGCCTCGATCGAAGCGTCGTCTTCGGAGCGCGTTTCTCAGCCTCCGCAGGTCCGGGTGGCGCCGTTTTGCTGCGCGTCGGCGGCGGCGACCGGCTTCCCGTCGAGCGCTGCGATCCGCACCTTCCACGAGCCGCAGCCGGTGACGGTGAACGTGTGCGTGACGGATTTCCCGGCGCCCACGACCAGCGTGTCGTCCTGCGGCAGGCCCGACCCTTCGAAGGCCAGCTCCACCGTCTGCTCCGAAGGGGCATTCGCCGGGGCTTGCACCGTGAACAGGAGCGGCAGCTTGGTGCCGTCCTCTTGGCCGAGGGACACCTCGAGGGTCACGTCGGGCACCGCCGTGGACGGGGCTGCGGGTGTGGAGGTCGTCGTCGCGGCGCTCGACGACGTGGCACTCGGCGCGCTGCTGCCCGATGCGCTGCTCGCTGCCGGTGACTTGCTCGATCCGGAGTTGAACAGAAGGATGCCGACGACCGTCACGACCACCGCGACCAGGACGATGGCGGCGATCCGCCAGGGCGACGCGAGACTCGACACGTCCTCGGGGCCGTCGTCGTCGTCTTCGAGCAACGGATTCGGAAGCCCGTGCCCGAGGTCGAGGTTGAGGAAGTCCTGCGGGGACGCAGGCGGCGCCGGCGGAGGCGCCGAGCTCTCGCCGGTGCTGTCGCCGGCGATCTCTTGGACGTCGCCCGTGAAGCCGGAATCGTCCGTCGTCAAGAACATGTCCGGAACCGGCGGGGGTTCCGGCGCCCCGAAGCTGAGGATCTGCCCGATCGCATCTGGTGTCGCGGCCACCGGGGGCCCGGGCGGCGTGCCCGCGGCCGGGGCGGGCGGCGGCGCGGGCGGGTCGGGTGCGGGCGGGGGCGCGCTCGGCGGCGGATCGGTCTGAGGCACGTAGTGGAGGTCGGCCCCGACGTTCTCCAGGGGCTCGACCGGAGGCCCGCTGTCGCCGGCGATCTGGACGACGGTGTCCGGTGAGCCGTACGGGGTCATGTCGGGCGGCGGGTCGGGCGGAGGCGGCGGGTCGCCGCCGGGCGGATCGTCGTCGCGCTGGTTGTCGAAGGTGAGCAGCTGCTCGATCACGTCCGGTGTCTGCGCGGGCGGAGCTCCAGCCGGCGGGGAGCCCGGAGCGTTTGCTCCGGCTGGGGGATCTCCGGACCCGCGCGCGTCGGCGTCAGCCACGATCTCCTCCGATCACCTGCCGATCCGACGATGATAACGCTCCAGCGGCGAGCCTCCAAACTGGTCGAATCGCACGCTGAGCCTCGCGAAGCCGACGCGCGGACTCGAACCGCGGACCCCTTCATTACGAGTGAAGTGCTCTACCAGCTGAGCTACGTCGGCGTGGCTTCAGGAAGCCGGCGCCAGTCTAGCGGCACGGCTGTGCCTTCTCGACTCGCCGAAGAGGCGCTCGGGCTCGTTAGGACGGGATGAAGTTTGCCCTGACGGCTCGATCCGGAGAGCTTCCCGTCGATTGCCTGTGCACCCGAGCAAAGGAGCACGGAACATGTCGAGTCTGTTTGGCGGCGTGGACGCCGCCCAGCCGTCCTGGTCCCCGACGAGCTTGCAGAACCAGCAGCCCACCGCCCAGCAGGTGTTGCAGCCGGTCGCGACCCTCCTCGGAACCACCTCTCAGGATCTGATCAACCAGATGCAGTCGGGCACCACGCTCTCCAGCATCGCGACTCAGCGGGGCGTCTCCCAGAACGACCTGATCACCGCGATCGAGCAGGGCCTCCAGAGCACGAATCCGCAGACCAGCGCGATCGCGCAGAACGGCTCGCCGAGCAGCATCGCGACGCTCGCCGCGAACATCGCGAACGGCACGGCCAGGGTCGGCGGGCACCACCATCACCATCACGCCGCCACGTCGCCGTCCAGCTCGACGTCGACCGGCTCCGACACCGGCGGGGATGCCGACGGCAGCGGCACGACCGGCTCGCCCGGCGTCGGCAGCAGCACCCTCAACAGCCTCGCGTCGATCCTCGGGATCGACCCGACGAGATTGCTCAAGGCGCTCAGTTCCGGGACGTCGGTGTCGGATCTCGCGGCGTCGAGCGGGATCCCGTCTGCGAGCCTGCAGTCGCTCCTCTCGACCGGGCTTCAGGTCGACACGACCGCCTAAAAGCTGGGGGGTCAGCTCGGCCAGCGCGGCGGCTGGGGGGCGAGGCGTTCGCGCCCCTCCCAGTCGTCGCGGCCGGGCGCAAAGCTCTCGACGAGGACGGCGCCGTCCGGGCCGGCGACCACGGAGTGCGGCACGTGACCGAGGATCCGCCACGTCTCGCCCGGGCCGACCTCCTTCACCTCGCCGCCGACGGTGAACATCACCGAGCCCGAGATCAGGACCCCGAGCTGCTCGTTCGCGTGGCTGTGCTCCGGAACCGAGATGCGCGGATCGAGCTCGATGATCGCGAGCGTCGAGCGCTCGCCGAGCACCGGCCGTGCGATCAGGCCGTCCCAGATCGGCAGCGGCGCAATCGAGCCCAGGTCGTCGTAGACGCTCATCGCGCGCATTTCATCACGTCGCGACGAGCTCGCGGGCGATTCGCACGAACAGCGCCTCCAGCGCGAGCTGCGGCGCCAGGTTGAGCTCCTCCAGCCGCCGCCACGTCTCGCGCACCGCCTCGGCCGCGTGCTCGGCGCCGAGCAGCCGCTCGCGCGTCGCGTCGGCGCGCAGGTCGGCAAGCCTGTCGATGTGGACCGCGGCCCGCTCGGCGCCGACGGCCACGACCACGAGATCGCGGTACCACGCTTCGAGCTCTTCGAGCTGGGCGAGCAGCTCGTCGCGCTCCGCCCCGCGCTGCGCGCGCTTGACCTGCTGCTCGGACTCACGCGCCGTGAGATCGAGGTTGTTCACGGTTACCTCCTCGAGCTCCTTCGCCTCCGCGCCGCGCTCACGGGCGCAGTCGAGCAACGCCGCGGCGGCGGCCGCCGGGTCGAACGCCGGGTCGCGGTATACGGCGCGGGCCTGGGCGATCAGCGTCTCGCGGCGCGTCGCGGCCTTCGGGTCGAGGAGCCGTGCCAGCCGGTCGAGGCGGCCGGCCGCGACACGGGCGAGCGCGATGCGGCGCTCCTCGCCGAGCTCCGGCGCACGGGCGTCCACGAGCTCGCGCACGGCGCGCTCCGACAGCCGGCGGAACGGGATCAACTGGCAGCGGGAGCGGATCGTCTCCGGGATCGAGCCGAGCTCGTCGGCGACGAGGACGATCACCGCGTACGACGGCGGCTCCTCGAGGTCCTTCAGGAGCGCGTCGGACGCGTCGTCGTTCAGCAGCTGCGCGCTCAGGATCAGGTAGACGCGCCGGTCGGCCTCGAACGGGCGCATGTGCAGGTCGCGGTGGAGCTTGCGGATCTCGTCGATCCGGATCATCTCGCCGAGCGGGGCCAGCTCGTAGAGATCGGGATGCTGGGAGCGCGTCGTCCCGAGCAGCTCACGGCCGAACGCGCGGGCGAGCTCGCGCTTGCCGACACCCGGCGGGCCGTGGAAGAGGTAGGCGTGCGACGGGCCCTCGTCCAGGGCGGTCTCGAGCAGGCGCCTCGCCTCGACCTGCTCGTCAGCGGTTGTGTCGCTGAACCTGCTCACGTACCTGCTCGGCGATCTCGTCGACCGGAAGCGTGGCGTCCAGCGAGACGACTCGCTCGGGGAAGAGATCGGCCAGCTCCCGATACCCGTCGACGACGACCGTGCGAAATGCGTCGTCCTCGCGCTCGATCCGGTCCAGCTCGGCGCCATGCCTGTCGCGGGACGCATCCGCCTCGAGCAGCAGGACGAAGGTTCGCTCGGGCAGCAGGCCGCCGGTCACCGCGCTGTTCAGCGCCAGCACCGCGTCGACCCCGAGCCCGCGCGCGATCCCCTGGTAGACAAGCGACGAGTCGATGTAGCGGTCGCAGACGACCCACGCGCCGCGCTCCAGCGCCGGCCGGATCACACGCTCGACGTGCTCGGCGCGCGCCGAGGCAAAAAGCGCCGCCTCGGCCCACGCGCCCATCTCGAGCCCATGCAGGACGACGTTGCGGATCACCTCCCCGAGCGGTGTTCCGCCCGGCTCGCGGGTCGCGATCACCTCGTGGCCCTCGCCGCGCAGCCACTCGGCGAGCAGCGCCGCCTGGGTGCTCTTGCCGGAGAAGTCCGGTCCCTCGAACGTGATGAACATGCCAATGCCTACGATACGGCGGTGCGGGCAGTCGTGACGGGAGGCGCGGGATTCATCGGCTCGAATCTCGTCGATGCGCTCGTCGCGCGCGGGGACGAGGTGCTCGTCATCGACGATCTCTCGTTCGGCAAGCGCGCGAACCTGAACCCGCAGGCGACCTTCGTGGAGCGCGACATCCGCGAGGGCATCGACCTCGACGGCGCGGAGGCGGTCTTCCACCTCGCGGCGCAGGCCGACGTGCAGACGTCCGTGAAACGGCCGGACCACGACGCCGAGGTGAACGTCGTCGGCACGGTGCGCGTCGCCGAGGCGGCACGCAAGGCCGGCGTCCAGGTGATCTTCTCCTCCACGGGCGGCGCGATCTACGGCGAGTGTGACGGGCCGGCCGACGAGAGCACGCGGCTCGCGCCGATGTCCCCCTACGGGATCGCGAAGCTCTGCGCCGAGCAGTACCTGACCGGCTGGAACCGCATCCACGGGACGCGGAACGTCGTCCTGCGCTTCGCCAACGTCTACGGGCCGACGGCAGGACTCGGGCCTCGAGGGTGGCGTGGTCTCGATCTTCCTCGAGCGGATGGCCCGCGGCGACGAGACGGTGATCTTCGGCGACGGCGGCCAGACACGCGACTTCGTCTACGTCGGCGACGTCGTCGATTCGCTGCTCGCCGCCGCCGGCCGGGACGGCGGCGTCTTCAACATCGGCACGGGGGTCGAGACTTCCGTGCTCGACCTGCACGGAGCCTGCCGCGCGGTCTCCGGCCGAGGGACGGAGGCGCGGTTCGAGCCGGCACGGCTCGGCGACGCGCGCCGCTCGGTGCTGGACGTCGCGCTCGCCGCCCGTGAGCTCGGGTGGAGCGCGCGGGTGCCGCTCGACGAGGGCTTGCGCCGAACCTGGGAGTGGATGGTCGCTCAGTAGAGAGGAGTCGCTCCATGGCCGACGAAATCGCGTCCTGCCGTGGATGCACCGATCTCAGCGCAGGAGCTGATCCGCCCCTGGCGGACGGCGACGCTCGTCGCGAGCCTCGTCGCCGCGCTCGAGCTCGTGCTGCTGCTCGGCGCCGCCGCCGTGCTCGTCGCGAAGCCGCTCGCTCATTCGCTTCAGCGCCACGCCGAGGCGACCGCCTACGCGCCGGCCAAGAAGGCGGTGTTCACGCCGCCGGTCCCGAAGAAGGCCACGGTCGGGAAGGCGAAGCTCACGCGGGCGCAAACGGGTGTCCTCGTCCTGAACGGCAACGGCGTGGCGGGTGCCGCAGCCGCCGAGGCCGCCAAGCTTCACTCGCTCGGCTATCGCGTCTCGGGCACCGGCAACGCGCACCGGCAGGACTACGCGACGAGCGTCGTGCTCTACCGCAAGGGCTTCCAGGCCGAAGGCGCACGGCTCGCACGCGACCTGGGGATCAAGGTCACCGGCCCGCTCGACGGGCTCCCGACCGGCGCGCTCCACGGTGGCAAGGTCGCCGTGATCCTGGGCGCGTAGTCGCTAGCAAACCGCCTTCCCCGCGTTCACGAGCTTCAGCGCGCGGTCCTTCTCGGCGTAGTCGTCGTTCTGCGGATCGAGCACGATGAACCGTTCGAAGGCGGGCAGCGCCGTCCGGGGACAACCGCGGCTGAGGGCGAAGTCGCCGAGCGAGAACCACCCCTCCGGGTCCTCCGGCTGGAGCTTCGTCCACTTGACGTACAGCGAATATGCCTTGTCGTAGTCCTGCAGCGCGACCTTGTGCGTGGGGGCTTGCGCAGCGGCCACGGACCACGCGAGGGCTTCGGCCTGGATCGCCGCGACCGAGAGCGGGTCGACCGAACGGGCGCGCTGCGCCAGCTTGATCGCGTGGGCCGGATTGTTCAGCGCTCCCTCGGAGTCGCCGGCCCAGCGGTTCGCGAGCCAGACGGCCGACAGGGAGGCGAGCACGACGAGCGCGACCCCGGCCGCGACCAGCGCCGCAAACGGGGACGCACGCCTGACGGTCACCGGCGCCGCGACGAGCGCACCGGCGATCAGCAGCACGGGCACCGTCACGGCGGCGAAGTCCCAGTTGATGTCCAGCAGGCCCTGGACGAGGTACACGGGCAGCGCCAGCCCGAGCGCGAGCTCGGCGTCGCTGCGGCGGCGTGCCGCGAAGATCGGCGCGAGCACCGCGGCCAGGAAGAGCACGAAACCGACGAGACCGGTCTCGGCCAGGAATTGGAGCGGCAGGCTGTGCGGCTCGGTGGTGTCGTCGATGCTGGACGTTCGGTAGCGGAGGTTCGTGAGCTGGAACGAGCCCGCCCCGGTGCCGGTCACCCCGTGCTGCTTCCAGCTGCGCCACGCCTCCTGCCACCACACCCAGCGGTGGTTCGAGCCGGCCGAGGTGAGGCGGGCGGACGAGTTCGAGACCTCCGTCGGTGCCGAGCTCGTGAACGTGTCCCACCAGGATTGCGCCCGGACCGCGCCGATCGCAAGCACGATCGCGGCCACGACGCCGGCGAGCAGGAGCGCCGACCGTCGCAGGCCCGGGGTCGGCGCCGGCCGTGGCAGCTGCGAGAGCGCGGCCGCGACGAGCGCGCCGGCCACGAGGGCGGCGCCGAAGATCCGCCCGTCCTGGACGCGCGTCGCGTGCGACTGGCCGTCCTTCGTCACACCGTCGAGCTCGAAGGCGAGCAGGAGGACTCCCGCCGCGGGCACACCGGCCGCGACGAGCGTCGTCAGCGCCTCGACCCAGAGGCGCGAGAGCACGATCCACCCCACCACCGCCAGCCCCGCGATCGCGACGCCGCTGCGCGAGTACGTGAGCACGATCGCCACGAGCCAGCCGTAGACGAGCAGCGTCCCCGCAACTCTCGACCGGCCGGCGAGCCAGAGGCCGATCGGCAACGCGATGTCGCCGAGCAGCGCGAGCGCGTTCCAGTAGCCGATCGGGCCGACGAGCCGGGCGATCCGTCCGTAATCCTCGTGCAGCGCCGGCACCACCTTCGCCGCGAGCGACCACACGCAGACGGCGCCGAGCAGCGCCGCAAAGCCGACCGCGAGCTGGCCGATCCGTCCGGCCAGATAGGTCCCGATGAGCGCGAAGACGAGATAGACGAACGTCCGGTTCGCGTAGTCCCAGCTGCGGTCGGCTTCGATCGACCAGGCGATCGACGCCGCGCACCAGACGGCGAGCGCCGCGAGCGGCAGGAGCGCGAGGCTCCGCCGCGGGAATCCGTACGTCGCGACGAGGACGACGAGCGCGAGGACGGCCGCGCCGCCGATCCACGTCAGCGCTCCGCTGCCGGATCCGCCGCCGGAGAAGATGACCGCCGCGGTGAGAGCGAGCGCAACGCCGAGCGGCGAGCGCAGTTCCCGTATCGCCGGCATCCGCCGCGACAGTAACATTGGTTCCAGACGTGTCGCGCAGGACTCACAAAGTCGTTACAGCGTGCGAATCGCTCGCACACGTCGACCGAGAAGACTCATCCAACCGCCTTTGATCTTCCTCTCCTCCCCAGCCCGATGAAACGCATCCTCACGCGCGGCGCGGGTGTCTGCCTGACCGCGTTCGCACTCCTGCTGCCGTTCGCCGGGCCGGCCAGCGCGGCGTCGCCGACCCCGTGCTGGCAGCTGCTGATGAACCAGTGGTACGCGGGCGAGATCAAGACGATCTTCCCGCTCGATTGCTACCACGAGGCGATCAAGCACCTGCCGACCGACATCCAGGTCTACTCGAGCGCGCGCGACGACATCACGAAGGCGCTTCAGGCGGCGATCGCCTACGACAGCAAGGTGAAGGCGGCTGCCCTCGCCGCCCAGCAGACGACGACCTCGTCGGCGACCACCACGACAACGGCCGCGAAGCCGAAGGTGCCGGTGATCAAGACCCACGGCCCCGGCACGCCGACCGCGAGCTCTGCTCCCTCGATCCTGAACTCGGCCTCGCCGGGGGGCGCTACGTCGTTCCCGCTGCCGCTGCTGATCCTCGGCGGGCTGGCGATCCTGCTCGTCGCCGCGGGCGGGATCGGGCTGCTCATCCGCCGCCGCCAGGGCCCCGGCCCGGGCTCCGCTTAGCCGGCCGCTCGCGATACCCTTGAGAAGGTCTGCCGTCCGACCCGCCTCCTAGGCTGCTCGGTCCCCCTGACGAAGAGCTTCGACCCGTCAGGCACCCACTTTGTTGCCGGCCGACCGGATGGAAAGGACGAGGAAATGGCGTCAATTGAGCAAGAGACAAAGGTCGAGATCCAACCCGACGAGCTCGTGAACTCCGTCGCACACGAGGACGCCAGCCTCGCCGTTCGCCGCTACTTCACGATCGCCGGCCGCGATCCCTTCGACGAGATCGACTGGGAGATTCGCGACGCGTACATCCCCGGCAAGGACAAGCCGGCCTTCGAGCAGAAGGGCGTCGAGTTCCCGAAGTTCTGGTCGCAGACCGCGACGAACATCGTCGCGCAGAAGTACTTCCGCGGCCGCATGACCTCTCCGGAGCGCGAGCATTCGGTCAAGCAGATGATCGGCCGGATCGTGACGACGATCGGCACCTGGGGCCGCAACGACGGCTACTTCGCCTCCGACGACGAGGCGCAGACCTTCGAGGACGAGCTGAAGGCGATCCTCGTCAACCAGCTCGCCGCCTTCAACTCGCCGGTCTGGTTCAACGTCGGCTTCGAGGAGCGCCCGCAGTGCTCGGCCTGCTTCATCCTCTCGATCGAGGACAACATGGACTCGATCCTCGACTGGATCCGCCGCGAAGGCATCATCTTCCGCGGCGGCTCCGGCTCCGGCATCAACCTCTCGCGGCTGCGCTCGTCCAAGGAGCAGCTCTCCAAGGGCGGCCACGCCTCCGGCCCGGTCTCGTTCATGCGCGGCGCCGACGCCTCCGCCGGGACGATCAAGTCGGGCGGCAAGACCCGCCGCGCCGCGAAGATGGTCGTGCTCGACGTCGACCACCCGGACATCCAGGAGTTCATCTGGTGCAAGGCGCGCGAGGAAGAGAAGGCGCGCGTGCTCGAGCAGGCGGGCTACGACATGTCGCTCGACTCGCCCGACTGGTCGTCGATCCAGTACCAGAACGCGAACAACTCGGTGCGCGTCTCCGACGCCTTCATGGAGGCCGTCGAGGCCGACGGCGATTGGAACTTGACCGCACGGGTGGACGGCACCGTGGTCGAGACGATGAAGGCGCGCAAGCTGCTGCACGAGATCTCCGAGGCCGCGTGGCGCTGCGCCGACCCGGGCGTTCAGTACGACACGGTCATCAACTCGTGGCACACGCTCCCGAACACGGGCCGCATCAACGCGTCCAACCCGTGCTCCGAGTACATGTCGATCGACGACTCGGCGTGCAACCTCGCCTCGCTGAACCTGATGAAGTTCCGCCGCGAGGACGGCGAGCTCGACGTCGAGGCGTTCGAGCATGCCTGCGACGTGATGTTCCTCGCGCAGGAGATCCTCGTCGGCAACTCGTCCTACCCGACGCCCGAGATCGAGCGCAACGCGAAGGCCTACCGCCAGCTCGGGCTCGGCTACGCGAACCTGGGCGCGCTGCTGATGGCGCGCGGCCTGCCGTACGACTCCGACGAGGGTCGCGCCTACGCGGCCGCGATCACGGCGCTGATGACTGGTCGTGCGTACCGCAAGTCGGCGGAGATCGCCGGCCGGATGGGGTCGTTCGCCGGCTACCGGCGCAACGCGGCCGCGATGATCGGCGTGATCGCGAAGCACCGCGCCGCGGTCGGCAACATCGGCGAGGCCGAGACGGTGCCGGCCGACCTGCTCCAGGCCGCGCGAAAGGCCTGGGACGACGCGCTCGACCTGGGCGAGGTGCACGGCTACCGCAATGCACAGGCGACCGTGCTTGCACCCACCGGGACGATCAGCTTCATGATGGATTGCGACACGACCGGCGTCGAGCCCGACTTCTCGCTCGTCAAGTCGAAGAAGCTCGTCGGCGGCGGCGAGATCACGATCGTGAACAAGACGGTGCCGCTCGGTCTCGAGAAGCTCGGCTACGCGCCGCAGGAGGTCGACGAGGTCGTCGCCTACGTCGACGAGCGCAACACGGTGATCGGCGCGCCGTATGTGAAGGCCGACCACTACCCCGTCTTCGACTGCGCGATCGGCGAGCGCGCCGTTCACTACAGCGGCCACGTGAAGATGATGGGCGCGATCCAGCCGTTCATCTCGGGCGCGATCTCGAAGACGGTGAACCTGCCCGAGTCGGCCACGATCGAGGACGTCGCGCAGGTCTACCGCGACGCCTGGCGCCTCGGCGTGAAGGCGATCGCGCTCTACCGCGACAACTGCAAGGTCGCCCAGCCGCTGTCGGGCAAGAGCGACGACAAGGGACAGGGCCTGCTCGCGCCGGCCGGCGCCGGTGGTGTGTCGACGCCGCGCCGCCGCCGCCTGCCCGACGACCGCACCGAGGTCGGCCGCAAGTTCCGCGTCGGCGAGTACGAGGGCTACATCCACGTCGGCGTCTACGAGGACGGCACGCCCGGCGACATCTTCGTCGACATCGCGAAGGAGGGCACGACGCTCGGCGGCCTGATGAACTCGTTCATGATCGCCGTCTCGCTCGGCCTGCAGTACGGCGTGCCGCTCGAGGTCTACGTCTCGAAGTTCTCGCACATGCGCTTCGAGCCGTCGGGCCAGACGAACGACCCGGACATCCGCGTCGCGAAGTCGATCGTCGACTACGTCTTCCGCTGGATGGGCAAGAAGTTCCTGACCGTCGACCAGCAGGAGGAGATCGGGATCCTGTCGCCGGAGGTGCGGGCGCGGATGGCGCAGGCCTACGCGCTGGGCGCGCCGGAGGCTCCGGATCTGGAGGGCCCCACACCCGGCCAGACGGCGCTCTTCAACGCCCACGAAGACGCGATCGAGTGCTCCCGCTGCGGCGGCCGGATGGTGCGGGCCGGAACGTGTTACACGTGCCGCGACTGCGGCACGAGCACCGGCTGCGGCTGAGTCGAACCGGACCGAACGAGGAACGAGGGCGAGACGGGGCGCAGAGATGCGCCCCGTCTGCTTGCGCCCTGCCCCGGGCTACCGATGCTCGAACGCGAGCTTGACGCCGAAGCCGATCAGCACGACGCCCGTGAGCCGGTCGAGAGCCTTGCGCACCGAAGGTCGGCGCATGAACGCCGAAGCGTGGCCGACGACGACGCCGTACCCGGCGAGCCAGAGCAGGGTCAGCCCCGCGAAGATCCCGCCGAGCATCAGCAGCGGCCCGAATGCCGAGCCGCTCCCGTGCACGAACTGCGGCAGGAAGCTGGTGAAGAAGACCGCGATCTTCGGGTTGCCCAGATCGCTCAGCAAGCCCTGGCGAAGCGCCTTCGGATGGAGCCCGCGCTGGGCCACGCCGTGCCCGACGTTCGTCGCGGCTGCAAGCAGATCGCGGGCGCGCAACATCTGGATGCCGATCCAGATCAGGTAGACCGCGCCCGCCAGCTTCAGCACGAGAAACGCCACGGCCGAGGCCCGCAGCAGAGCGGCCATGCCGAAGGCAGCAGCGATCGTCCAGATCGTCAAGCCGACCGAGACGCCGACCGCGGCGGACACTCCCGACCTGCGTCCGCCGAGCAGCGCGTTCTTCGTGACAACGGCGGTGTCGGGCCCCGGAATCAGGATCAGCAGCACCGAGATCGCCAGGAACGGAAGCAGGTCGATGTGCACCGGTCAAGTATCGCAACGTCCGCGGCGCACCCGGCCCGGCGACGCGCTAGCTTCACGTCCGTGAACACGCTCGCACCGAACCGCTCGGCGTCCGTGCTCGCGACCGCGGACGCCGCCGCGATCGTCGTCTTCGCGACGGTCGGCCTCCTCTCGCATCACCACGGACTCTCGGTGCGTGGCTACGCGCGGGACGTGCTGCCGATCGCGGGCGGCTGGTTCGGGGCGGCGCTCCTCTTCCGGACGTACCGCACGCACCGCCAGACACGCGTCCTCGCCACGTGGCTCGTGGGAGTCACCGCCGGCGTCCTCGTGCGAGCGCTCGTGCTGGGTCACTCCCTGAACGGCAAGGAAGCGACGTTCCTGGGAGTCGCCCTCGCGTTCGTGCTGCTCTTCGTCTACCTGCTGCGCAGCGCGGTCGGCTTCTTCACGAGCCCACCGCCATGATCTCGCAGTCGGCGACACGTGTGCAGTCGCCGCCCTCGCGCTTGGCGCGATAGAGCGCGGCGTCGGCTGCCGACACGAGCTCCGCCGGCCGGCGCTGCGCCGGGTAGACCGCGATCCCGAAGCTCGCCGTCAAGCGACACTCGCTGTGGGGGAATCCGGCGGCGACCGACTCGCGGATCCGTTCGGCGACGATCGCCGCGCCTTCGGCGTCGAGGTCGGTCAGCACGAGGGCGAACTCGTCGCCACCGACCCGGGCCGCGACGTCGGTGAGGCGCTTGCCGTTCCGAACACAGGCGGCGAGATGCTGGAGGGCGCGATCGCCGACTTCGTACCCGTCGCGGTCGTTGATCGCCTGCAGCCCGTCGCAGTCGATCATCACCAGCGCGAGCGACTCGCCGCTCCGCGCCGCGCGTGCGAGCTCCTCGGCGAAGCGCTCGTCGAAGCCGCGCCGGTTGAGCAGTCCCGTCAGCTGGTCCGTCGCCGCCGCTCGCTGCTCCCGGCGCAGGCGCTGGGCGATGTCGATCAACGCCGCCGCATGCTGAGCGATCAGCGAACCAGCCTCGACGTGCTCGCGGTCGATCTGCCGTCTGCTCGACCGGCCGACGAGAGCGCCGATCTCGGTTCCGGCGACCCGCAGCGGCAGCCACACGACCCAGGGAGCGCGGTCAGCGCCTTCGTCCTCCCATTTGAGCTCCGCGGCCGGCAGCACGCCGAACGAGGCCACGTCCGGGTTGCTCGCACGGATCTGGTCGAGCAGCTCGAGGCCCTCCGGGCCAATCGCCGTCAGGTCGGAGTCCGAGTGCCGCCACTGACTCACCGATCGAGATGTGCCGTCGCCGCCCCGCAAGACGAGCTGTGCCGATTCGAGGCCGAGGAAGCGGCCGAAGCTCCGCGTCGCGAACTCCGAGATCGCAGAGACTCCGCGCAGTGAGTTCGCATGCACGCAGAGGCGCGCAAGGCTCGCGATGTCGAGCCCCAGGCCGTAGCGCATCGACTCGAGACGCGTGGCCAGGGCCCGCGCGAGCTCGTCGAAGAGACCGGCCGCGTCGGCGGGAAGGGTGGATCCGATGGTCTCGATGTTGAGCACGCCGACCGGAAGCTCGGTCGGGAAGGGCACCGCCACCTCGGAGACAACATGGTCGACCGCACCGATGTGGTCCGCGTCCAGCGACACGTCCGGTACGAACTGGGTCCTGCCGGTCCGAATCGCGCGGGCCATCACCCCGCGGGTAACGGGGAAGCCGTCGTAGACGACGTCGTCGTACCCGCGCTGAACGATCACCCAGAGCCGCTGGTGCTCGAGCAGGTACACGCTGGCGATCAGCTTGCCTTCCCAGCCTCGGGCCAGGCACGCGACCGCGAGATCGATCGCGTCCTTGGAGTCGCCCACCTCGTCGAGGACGGCGAGCGCCTCGCGGCAGGACTCGCGCAGACGATCGGCGTCCAGGATCAGGGATTCGTCGGAGCTCCGCTTCATCCGCCGGCGAGGCGCGAGCGCCACCCGCTGGGCAGCAGGCGCAGGCTCCGGCTCCGACTCGGCCGCCACCGCCGCCTCGAACTCGGGCAGCCTTTCGATGAAGAGATCGAGAACCTCGGGATCGAAGTGGGTGCCGCGGCCCTCGCGCATGAGCTCCACCGCCTCGTCGAACGGGATCGCCGGCCGGTAGACCCGATCGCTGCGCAAGGCGTCGAACACATCCGCGACGGCGGCGATCCGGCCTTCGAGCGGGATCGCCTCGCCGGCCAGGCCGCGCGGGTAGCCGGATCCGTCGAAGCGCTCGTGATGGGTGAGCGCGATCGTTGCGGCAACCTCGAGCACCTCGGAGGCGGACGCAGTGAGGAGCTCGTGCCCGAGCTCCGGATGCTGCTGCATCACGTGTCGCTCCTCCGCCGTCAGTGGCCCCGGCTTCAACAGGACCTCGTCCGGGATCGCGATCTTGCCAACGTCGTGCAGCGTGCTGGCGACCCGGATCAACGCGACGCGGTCGTCGTGCAAGCCAAGCCGATGCGCGAGCGCCGCGCAGTACTTGCTCATCCGCTCGACGTGGGCTCCGGTCTCGAGACTCCGGAACTCGGCCGCGTGCGCGAGTCGGGTGATCGTCTCGGCACGCGAGCTCCGCAGCTCGTCCTCGGAGCGCTCGAGCCACGCGATCATGTCCAGCAACTCTTCCTCGACGCGCCGGCGCTCACGAAGCTCAGCCTGGGCGAGCCCGTCGAGATGAGCGTTCTCGAGGGCGAGCGACGCGAACTGTCCGTAGTGGCCGATCAACTCGATCTGTGCGGCGCCGAAGGATTCGTCGTGCTCGAAGAGCGCCGCCCCGACCGTCCCGCGACCGCGCGTCTTCATCGACAGCGGGATCTCGATCAGCGGCCCCGCTCCGAGCTCGCCAGCCTGCCGACAGCGCTGCGACCACGTGGTGTGTTCAGCGACGACTGCGTGGTTTCCCGCCTCGCCGGCGAAGCCGGAGAGGCCCGCGCCCGGGGGGCAGCGGTAGCCGACCAGGTCTTGGAAAATCCCGGTCCCGGCGCGAACGGTGAAGCGGCCGTCGGGCTCGATCAGGCAGAGATAGCCGTGCGGCGTTCCGGCGAGCGAGGCCACGGTCTGGGCGATCAGCTCCTGCAGCGCCGACGGCTCGCTCGGCGCGAGCAGCTCCGCCGTCGCCGAGCCGAGCAAAGCCAGCCCCGCGTCAGCGACGATCGGGTGTTCGCGTCGATCTGCAAAACGAGCGCGTGCGACAACCATGACCCCACTTATCGGCTGTGGAACGCCGAACCTGAGCGGCGACGAGCGATCGGTTGCACTGCAGGCTAATCTCGGCCACACGATGCTCTTCGCCGCCGTCTGCGACCTTGCGCTTCGAATCGGCGGAGTCGCAACCGAGACGCTCTCCCTCGAGATCTCTCCGGAGTTCGAGCGCAAGAGCACCGTCATCCGGCTGCGCGGCGCGGGCGATGAGGGCATCGGCGAGGACGTCACCTACGACGCCGGTCGACCACGAATCCTGCAGGCGGCCGGTCCCACGCTCGCGCTCGCGGGCGACTGACGCTCGCCTCGTTCTGCGCGCACCTCGCCGAGCTCGAGCTCTTCCCCGGCCGCCGCAGCCGGAAGGTCTCCCGCCGCTACCGCACGTGGGCGTACGAGTCCGCCGCGCTCGACCTCGCGCTGCGCCAGGCGGGCGGGTCGCTTGCACGGGGCGCTCGGGCGCGAGCCGCAGCCGGTCGCGCTTCGTCGTCTCGCTCGCCTCGGCGAGCCGGCCTCGAGGCCGCTGCGCCGGCGCCTGGAGCTGTACCCGGCGCTGCGCTTCAAGCTCGACCCGACCAGCTCTGGGACGAGCAGGCTGATCGCGGAGCTCGTCGCCACGGGGGCGTCGACTCGGTCGACTTCAAGGGCCTGTACCACGGCTCGATCGTCGACCAGCCCGCCGACCCGGTGCTCTACCGCGCGTCGCCGAGGCGTTTCCGGACGCGTGGATCGAGGACCCGGCGCTCACGCCGGAGACCGACGCCGTGCTCGCGCCGCACCGCGAGCGCTTCTCCTGGGACGCGCCGATCCATTCGATCGCCGGACATCGAGGCGCTGCCTTTCCCGCCGCGGATGTTCAACTCAAGCCCTCGCGGCTCGGCTCGCTGCGCGCCTCTCGACTTCTACGACCATGCGCCGAGCGCGGCATCGGCAACTACGGCGGCGGCCAGTTCGAGCTGGGCTCGGGCGCGGACAGATCCAGTATCTGGCGTCGCTCTTCCATGCCGGACGGGCCGAACGATGTCGCGCCGGCTGGCTTCAACTCTGCCCGAGCCGCTGGTGGGCCTCCAGTCGAGCCCGCTCGACCCGCGGCCGGATGCGCTGGGCTTCCGGCGCGTCTAGTGCACCCGCACTAGCTATCCTTTCGACCGGAAAGGGGTTCCCATGGGCCATCTGCTGATCAAAGCCGCGCTGCCCGCTGTGGTGGCGCTCGTCGTGGCGGCACCCGCGTCGGCGAGATCCACCGGGCCTTGCGCGGTCGTGACGCAAGCGGACGCGACGAAGTTCCTCGGTGCGAAAGCCCGGCCGGGACTGCTCCAGAAGTTCGGCCCGCACGTGCAGTGCACTTACGCGACCGCCAACTATCGCAGCGTGACCATCGAGGTCGAGATCGTCAGCAAGTCGGCATTCGAGCAGGAAGCGAAGGGCGATCCGAAACCGGTCGTGCGGCTCTACGGCATCGGCGACGAGGCCTACTCGACGGCCGGTGGGGCCAGCCTCGTGCTCTGGAAGAACGGCGCCCAGGTAACGATCAACGTTGTTGCAGCCGATCTCAAGGACATCCCGGGCCTCGAGCAGCAGGTCGGGAAGGTCGCTGCTTCGCGGCTCTGACGCCCTGTTACTCGTACTGGAGCGCGGCGAGCACGTTCAGGCGTGAGGCGCGGCGCGCCGGGAGGATGGCCGCGATCAGCCCGACTACGATCGCCGCGATCACGAACGTGATGATCGTCGTCCACGGGACGACGAAGGGCACGTTCTTGATCGCCTGATCGAAGAGCTCGGCCAGACCCATCCCGACGGGGATGCCGAGTGCCGCACCGATCAGGGCCGTCACAACCGATTCGTGCCGGATCATGCGCCGCGCCTGGCGGCGCGTCATCCCGACGGCGCGGAGCATGCCGATCTCACGTGTGCGCTCGAAGACGGTCAGGACGAGCGTGTTCACGATCCCGAACAGGCTGACGATGATCGACAGGCCAAGGAGGATGTAGAGCAGGTTGAGGAAGATGTCGAGCCCCTTCTCCTCGCTCTTGATGAACTGCTGCTCGGTCTGGATCTTCGCGTCGGGGAAGCTCTTCAGGACCGCCTCCAGCTTCTTTGTGTTCGCCGGCGTGACCCCGCCGGGCACGAGCGCGAAGGCGTAGAGGTTCTGCGGGCTCGGATAGACCGCGTCGAAAGCGGCCGCTGAGGTCGTCACGTCGCCGAACGGCGACCCGCCCTGAGGCGAGATAAAGAGCGCCTTCACGCGGAGGTCGAGGTACTTCCCGCCGGGCGTCTCGAGCCGGAACGGCGAGCCGACCGCGAGGTGATGCTTCTTGGCGTAGGCCGTGTCGACGATTGCCCCGTGAGCGCCGAGGCCTTCGAGCGACGCGTCGCTCCCGACCTTCCATTTCAACCGCAGCATCTTCGAGAGACCGGGATCGACAGCGGTCACCGCAATCGTCTTGCCGAACGCGCGTCCTTCGCCGGCGCGGACACCGGCGACAACGGTCGCGACCCCGGACTTGCGAAGCGCGGTCGCGGAGTCGATCGACGACGGCGTGAACGTGTTCTGAGAGGTGAGGGCGTAGTCGGCGTGGAACTCGCTCTTCACTGCGCCTTCGAACGAGCTGCGCAGTCCCTGCGCGAGCACGGCGACGGTCGTCACGAGGGCAAGCCCGATCATCAGTGCGGCGGCGGTCGAGGCGGTGCGGCCGGGATTGCGCATCGAGTTCGCGCGGGCGAGCACGCCGGCCACCCCACCGATCCGGGTCGCGGGCCAGCCCAGCACGGCGGCCAGCGGGCGAACGACTCGAGGGGCGATCATCGCGATGCCGAGGAAGAGCCCGAGGCACCCCGGCCGCGAGCAGCACCAGCCGGTGGCCGACGGTCATGCCATGGCCGAACGCGCCATAGCCGACAAGCGCGCCCGAAACCGCGCAGACGGCGAGTGCCGCGAGCGGGCCGAAGCGTGCGAAGCGGGAAGGCGGCAGGATCGAGCCCTCCCGGACGGCCGCGATCGGGGGCACCCGGGTTGCTCGCAGAGCCGGGCGGATGCTCGCGACCAGGGTCACAACGGTGCCCAGCGCCACCGAGACGACGATCGTCCGCGTGGCGAAGACCAGGCCGTTCTGCGGCAGAGTCGGCGCCGAAGGCCTTGAAGAGCTGGTCGAGCCCTTTCGCCAGGCCGAGACCCACGAAGAGCCCGACGACGGACGCGAACAGGCCGGTCACGAACCCCTCCGCGACGACGACCGCGATCACCTGCCGCCCGGTCGCGCCCATGGCGCGGAGGGTCGCGAACTCGCGTGTGCGCTGAGCGATCGTGATCGACAGCGTGTTCGCGATCACGAACGCGCCGACGAACAGCGCGATGCCGCCGAAGGCGAGCAGGAAGTAGCGCAGGAACGAGAGCGCGGCGCTCGTGTCGCTCGAAGCCTGCTTCGCCTGCTGCTGACTCGTCCTGACCTGCGTGTTCGGCGGCAGGACCGAGCGGATCTGGGACAGAAGCGTCGGGATCGAGAAGCCACGCTTGACCGCGACATCGATCTGGTCGAGCTCGCCCTGCTTGTGGAAGAGCTGCTGCGCGGTCGGCAGGTCGAAGATCGCCAGCGTGGCGCCGCCGAGCGTGGTCGAGCTCCCGAACTCGGCGATCCCGGAGACCTTGAAGCGAAGCTCCTTGCCGCCGCGCGGAAGGATCCCGACCGTCCCGCCGACCTTGATGTGGAGATCCGATGCGACCGTGCTGTCGATCGCGACCTCGTGCGCGCCTCTCGGCCAGGTGCCGCCGAGGAGCGTGAGTGGGTTGAAGTGCTGGTCGCCGGTGGGGTTGACGCTGAACGCGAGGCCCGGCGCGCCGCCGTGCGAGAGCACCTTGCCGTTTCGGCCGACGAACTGGGCGAGGTCGCCGATTCCACCCGCGGCCTCCGAGACCGCGGGCAGCGCCCGAACCTTCGCGAGCGTCGACTCCGGAAACGAGGGAGCGTTCTGCGTGCCGCCGAAAGCCGCCTTCCCGGTGATCACGGCGTCGGACGTCGAATAGGCCGTCGTGAAGATCGCGCTGAAGGCCGAGTCGATCGTGTCGGTGAGGACATACGTCCCACTTACCATCGCCACTCCCATCACGATCGCAAGCGACGTCAGCGCGAGCCGCAGCTTGCGCCCGAGCAGATCCTTGATCGCGATCCGGATCACTGCGGGCCGAGAGTGTCGAGCTCTTCCATCGTGTCGAGCACTTCCGACTCGCTCGCACCGTGCTGATCGAGGACGATCAGCCCGTCTGCCAGGTAGAGGATCCGGTCGGCGATCGCGGCCGCGCGCGGGTCGTGAGTGACCATGACGATCGTCTGGCCGTAGGCCTCGGTCGAGCTCTTCAGGAGCGCGAGGATCTCCCTGCTGGACTTGGAGTCGAGGTTGCCGGTCGGCTCATCGGCGAAGACGACGGTCGGCCTCGAAACGAGGGAACGGGCGACGGCGACTCGCTGCTGCTGCCCGCCGGAGAGCTCGGCAGGACGGTGCTTCGAACCGTCCGGGCAACCCGACCTTGTCGATCAGCTCGGCGAACCAGCCGGAGTCGACCTTGACCCCGGCGACCGAGAGCGGCAGTTTGACGTTCTCCTCGGCGGTGAGCATCGGCAGGAGGTTGTAGAACTGGAAGACGAAGCCGATGTGCTTGCGACGCAGATGCGTCAGCTCGTTGTCGCTCATCGTCGTGATCTCCTGGCCGGCGATCGTGACTGTCCCGCTCGTCGGCTTGTCAAGGCCGGCCAGGATGTGCATCAGCGTCGACTTCCCGGATCCTGACGGGCCCATGACGGCAGTCAGCTTCCCGGTCTCGATCTCGAGCGAGATGCCGCGGAGGGCGTCGACCGCCGTCTCGCCCTCGCCGAAGCGGCGCGTGAGATCCGTGGCGCTGACAACAGAGGTCGAGCTCATGCCGCCTGACACTAGCGGCCCGCAACCGGACGCCGCCATCCCGCAGGGCCCCTGCTTCAACCCCGGTTTCTCCCCACGGTCGGGTGCGCCCCACATGGGTGATCGATCTTGCTGCACCGGACACCGCGCGTGCTGCGTGGTGGAAGAAACGATTCGGAAATGTCACATCTCCGACACAGTCTCGTGCGACCTTCGCCGATAGAATCAGCCTTGTGGGCGGCGGGCCGGCTCCCCACCCGGGTGGGGGTTCGGAAGTGCGGGTGGCGATTGCGACTGGACCGGCTCGGGCCCGACCTGCCGGCCGGGATCGGCCGTTGCGACCGGAGCTACGGCGCGACGCAGGCGAGCGCTACGACGCGACGCCGGCGAACCGGGGAATCACATCGCTGCCGTACGCGGCGAGCGTCTCTTCCTGGCCGTGCGTCATCAGATAGATGTTGAACTGGCTGACCCCGACAGCCTCGAGCTCGCGCAACTTCGAAGTGCAATCCTCGGCGGAGCCGATCACGCAGAAGCGGTCGCAAATCTCGTCGGTCACGAACTCGCCGTGAGCGGCGCCGACGCGGGAGTGGTCCTTGTAGTCGTAGAACTTCCGCGCCTTCACGAAGTCGGTCAGCTCGGAGGGGATATCGGAGTCCCAGCCGTAGCGCTCGATCAGATCCATCACGTGGTTCGAGACCATCGCCGGGAACCAGCGCACCTCCTCGCGAGCCTGCGCGAGGTTGCCCGTCACCTTCGACGGCGCGCCGACGATGCACTCGAGCGCGGCCGGATCCCGTCCGGCCTGCTCGGCGGCCGCACGCGCCGTGGCCATGATCCACTCGATGATCACGGGATCGGCGAGCTGGATGATCACGCCGTCCGAGACCCGGCCGGCGACAGCGAGCGCCTTCGGCCCGTAGCCGGCGATGTACATCGGGATCTGCGGGTCGGTCAACGCCCACTCGAGCTGGAGCTCCTTCTCGTTCGAGCTCACCGCGCGGCCGTTCATGAAGTCCTTGATCAGCCGGCAGGCGGCCTCGAACTCGGCGACCTTCATCGGCTGGCGCCCGATCACGCGAACCGCAGAATCGCCGCGGCCGATCCCCATCACCATCCGGCCACCCGAGATCACGTGCAGCGTCGCATAGGCACTCGCGAGCACCGTCGGGTCGCGCGTCGCAGGGTTCGTGACGAAGTGGCCGAGCTTCATGGTCGACGTGCGATCGACCGCGAGGGCCAGCAGCGGGATCGACTCGTGCCAGAGCACGTGCGAGTCGTACGTCCAGCCGTACTGGAAGCCATGCGACTCGGCGAGCTCGATCAGGTCGAGGAAGCGCGTGTACGGCGGGTCGGGCAGCACGGTGACGCCGAAGGTCAAGGCCATGCGCGAGAGCCTACTGCGCGATGATGGCGCTGTGAAGATCATCTGCGTCGGCCTCAACTACCTGGAGCACATCCGCGAGACGGGCGCCGAGCAACCCGCCGAGCCGCTGCTCTTCGGCAAGTTCGAGAACGCGCTGATCGGCCCCGGCGAGGCGATCGTGCTGCCGCCCGAGGCGACGCACATCGACTCGGAGGCCGAGCTGGCCGTCGAGATCGGGCGCACGGGACGGCGCGTCTCGGAGGACGACGCGCTCGAGCTCGTCCGCGGCTATCGCTGCGCCAACGACGTCTCGGCGCGAAACCTGCAATACGGCGATGGGCAGTGGCTGCGCGGCAAGAGCTTCGACACCTTCTGCCCGCTCGGAGACCGGCTGGTTCCGGTCGCAGAGCTCGGCGACGGGAGCGGCCTGCGCGTGATCCAGCGGCTGAACGGCGAGGTGCTCCAGGACGGGAACACGAACGACCTGATCTTCGGCGTCCGCCGGCTCGTCGCCCACGCGTCGTCGGTGTTCACGCTCGAGCCGGGCGACCTGATCCTGACCGGGACGCCGCCCGGCGTCGGGCGGTCGCGCACGCCGCCGCTCTCGATGAAGGACGGCGACATGGTCGAGATCGAGATCGACGGGATCGGCGTCCTGCGAAACCCCGTCGTCGCCGAGCGGCTCCGCTAGCCGCTTGATGCGGCGAGCCGTGCCATCGTCTTCGACGCGAGACGATCGCGGGCGCCGCACAAGCACAAGCGGCGGGGACAAACGGCGTCTGACACCGAGACACGGCCGTTCGAGGCAGAGGCTGGTCGTGATCTCGCGCAGCAACGAATGACGGTCGCCGGGAGCATCGCTCATTGCTGATCAGGCGCCGTTTCCCCCGCAAAGAACACGATTCAGGGAAGTCCCTGTGCCGCGATCCCCGATCGAGGTATTGGGCCCACCATATCCCGACATGGGCTCGGAGCCATTGACCGGCGCACATTTGGCACAGACTTGTCACAGTCTTGTTCCGGTGTCTGACACCGGGACATGGCTGATCTAGCCCACCAGTGAGTCGATTGTCTTCGACGCGAGACGATCGAGCGCGGCGACAGACAGCTCCAGATGCTCGCGCTTGGTGTCCTCGAGCTTCGTATGCGAGAGGCCACGCAGGCTTTGCACGAACAGCATGACCGTCGGAATGCCGGCGCGGGAGACTTCGGCGGCGTCGTGCAACGGGCCCGAGGGCAACCGGTGCGATCTGCCCGACACCTCGAGGATCGACTCCTCCGCCAGCTCGATCAGCGCGTCGTCGAAGAGGATCGGCTCGATCTGCCAGATCCGCTCCCACTCGACGTCGATGTTCTCCTCGGCTGCAAAGCGCTCCGCGGCGTCGCGCGCCAGCGAGAGCAGCCGGGCGAGCGAGCCCGCGTCGAGGTGACGCTGGTCGAGCAGTTGCTCCGCGGTCTCGACGACGGAGGTGACGATCCCCGGCTTGCACACGACACCGCCTGAGGTGCAGACGGCGCCGCCGCCGACCTCGCGGGCGATCTCGCGGATCTCGAGCGCAAGCTTCGCAGCGCCCGCGAGCGCGTCCCGGCGCTTGTCCATCGGCGTCGAGCCGGCGTGCGCCGCCTGGCCCCGCCAGGTGAAGCGCGAGCGCTCGACCCCGAACGTGCCGAGGACGACACCGAGCGGCAGATCCATCGACTCGAGCACGGGGCCCTGCTCGATATGCAGCTCGAGGTAAGCCGCCGCGCCCTCGAGCTGCGAGCGGGCTTCGGACGCCAGGTCGAGCTCGACGCCGTGCTCGCGCAATGCGTCCGGCAATGCGATGCCGTCACGATCGACGAGCTTGCGCAGCTCGTCCTGATCGCGCATCGACCCTGCGGCCGCGGACGAGCCGAACAACGACCGCCCGAAGCGCGCGCCCTCCTCGTCGGCCCAGTTCACGAGCCGCACGCTGACCGGCGGCTCGCCCTCCGAGGCGATCCGCCGCAGCACCTCGACTCCGGCCAGCAGGTTCAGGGAGCCGTCGAGCCAGCCGCCGTTCGGAACCGAGTCGATGTGACCGCCGATCAGCAGCGCCTCGTCGGACCGGCCCGGCAGCGTGAACCACTGATTGCCCGCCTCGTCGATCGTCTCGGAGGCGCCGGTGCCGGACACCTTGTCGCGCAGCCAGCTACGGGCGGTCTCCCACGTCTCGGTCCAGGCGACGCGCTGAGCGCCGTTTGCGTCCCCGGTGAGCTCTCGCAACTCCTCGAGCTCGGCCACGGTGCGAGCGGGATCGAGGGCCATGATCGGCGACTCTACACCGGCTCATCGGGCGAGCTATCCGAGTCGCAGCCGTGCGGCCCTCCCTCTACACTCAGGCCCGTCGACGGAAGGAGACGAGATGTCGGTTCTGATCAAGGGTGGGCGGATCGTGACTGCGGCCGACGACTACGTGGCCGACGTCTTCGTCGACGGCGAGCGGATCACGCTGATCGGCGAGTCGCTCGACCTGGCCGCCGACAAGGTGATCGACGCGCGGGGCAAGTATGTGCTCCCCGGCTGCGTCGACCCGCACACCCACCTCGACATGCCCTTCGGCGGCACGGTCACGATCGACGACGTCGAGTCGGGCCAGATCTCGGCCGCGTTCGGCGGTACGACCTGCCACGTCGACTTCTGCATCCAGGGCAAGGGCCAGACCTTCGCCGACGCGCTCGCCGACTGGCACGCGAAGGCCGCGGGCAAGCAGCTGATCGACATGGGCTACCACATCGCCGTCACCGATCTGAGCGCGCCGGGAGCACTCGACGAGCTCGCGACCCTGCCGGATCAGGGCGTCACCTCCTACAAGCTCTTCATGGCCTACAAGGGCGCGTTGATGGTCGACGACGAGACGCTCTTCCGCACGATGGAGGTCGCCGCCGCCACCGGCGCGCTCGTGATGGTGCACGCCGAGAACGGCGACGCGATCGACGTGCTCGTGAAGCGCGCCCTCGCCGAGGGCCACACCGAGCCGCGGTTCCACGCGCTCACCCGCCCGCCCGAGACCGAAGGCGAGGCAACCAACCGCGCCATCCAGCTCGCGCATGTCGCCGGCTGCCCGCTCTACGTCGTCCACGTCTCGTGCAAGGAGTCGGTCGAGCCGATCGCCCTCGCCCGGGAGAAGGGCTGGGACGTGTGGGGCGAGACCTGCACCCAGTACTTCTTCGTCGACTACACCTTCCTCGAGCGGCCGAACTTCGAGGGTGCCAAGTTCGTCTACACCCCGCCGCCGCGCGATAAGGCGAACCAGGACGTGCTCTGGGCGGCCGTGCGCAACGATGAGCTGAGCGCGATCTCGACCGACCACTGCGCGTTTCTCTGGGACGGCCAGAAGTCGCTCGGCCGCAACGACTTCTCGAAGATCCCGAACGGAGGCCCGGGGATCGAGAACCGGCTGCAGATGATCCACCACTTCGGCGTCGGCGGCGGGCACATCTCGCTGAACCGGATGGTCGAGCTGCTCGCGACGAACCCGGCGAAGCTGTTCGGGCTCTATCCGCGCAAGGGCACGCTCGCCGTCGGGTCCGATGCAGACGTGGTGATCTTCGACCCGGCGAAGAAGGCCACGATCTCGGCCGCGACGCACCACTCGAAGGTCGACTACAACCTCTACGAGGGCACGGAGGTCGTGGGCTCGCCCGAGGTCGTCCTGCTCCGGGGGAACGTGCTGGTCGAGCACGACGAGCTCGTCGCCTCACCGGGGATCGGCAAGTACGTGGCACGCGCGCGGTTCGGCGAGCAGCTCGCCGGCGGCCCTCGTTGATCCGGGCCGGCGCCGCGACACTCGGCGCCGTGGTTGCTCTCGTCGCGGCGCCGAGCGCCGTTGCATCGGTCACGCTCGTCACCGTTACCTCGCCGGCGCGTCCCGGAACCGCGGCGCAGCTCGTAGCAAAGGTCTCTGCAGCGGCGACCTGCTCGATCGTCGTCAATTACAAGAGCGGGCCGTCCCACGCGCAGGGACTGACGCCGAAACGCTCAGTCGGCGGAATCGTGTCGTGGTCGTGGATCGTCGGGACGAGGACAACGCCCGGGCGCTGGGGAATCGTCGTCTCCTGCGGAGCCGCAGGGACGCTCCGAACCTCGTTCGCCGTCTCCTAGATGGTTGATCGCGCGCAGCAGCAAGGGGCGCCGCGGGAGCGCGGCGCCCCCTCCGCTTGCACCGGTTAGTGTCAGGCCCGATGCGCGTCGTGTCGTGGCTGACGGGCTTGATCGGCGGCGACATTCCCGTCCGGAAGCTCGATCGGGTCAGGAACGCCGGCGTCGACGCCTATGACCTCGTCGACCGGCTGCCGCGGGGCCAGGCCCGCCTTGCAGCCTGGAACGCGTACGTGTTGCGAACCTACGCCGACAAGCTGATCGCGGCGTGTCAGACAGGGGAGTACGTCCGCGTCGACACCGCCAACGTCGCGCTCCGGCTGTACGAGGTCGCCGGACGATGGGTCGAGCGCGCGCAGCAGATAGCCGCGGGCTCGGCCGGCCCGGCGCTGCCGCAGCCGCTGCCTCACTGGCGCACTCCGGTGCGTTCGCAGGAGGAGCTCGTCGGGATGCGAGAGACGCTCGACGTGCTCCGGGTCTTCCTGGCGTACGACCTCGAGAGCTTCGACGCGAACGACCCGTCGGTCGCGACGCTGCGCGAGCGGCTGACGGCGATCGAGGCGAAGATCCGGACCGCCGACGGCCTCTGGCTCCGGCGGGCGCCCGACGAGCTCCGAGGCGGCATCGGCGACGCGCTCGCAGACGGGCTCGACCTGGCGTATGCCCTCGGCCAGTCGCTGGCCCAGGAGCCCACGGCGCTTTGAGGAGCCTCCTCGGAGGCGCATACTTGGCAGGCGATGCAGCGCCCGTTTCAGCCCAGACGGAAGGTGACCGACCCGTCAGGGCAGGAATGGGAGCTGTACATCTCACGGGTCGCGCTCCCCGAGTGGAAAGACGGCGAGTACAACAGCTGGGGCGAGGATCCGATGCCCTTCGCGAGCCCGGCGATCCTGCTGGAGCTTCCGATCATGCTGATCAGCTTCCTGTGGTCGAGCATCCTCGCGCCGCTGCTGCGCGTCGTCTTCCTGACGCCGTTCGCGGTCGTCAGGGGCCGGCGCTCGCACGCGGCTCAGATCCAGGCGATCTGCTTCTTCCCGTCACGGGAGACGCGAACCTGGACGACGACCCTCGACCAGGTCGACAGCATCATCGACGAGATCGCGCTCGGGATCGAGGCTGGCAAAGTCGTGCAGCCGGTCGGGGCGGTCTACTCGGGCAGTCAGAGCGATTGACTAACGCGTCTGCGGGAACCCGAGGTCGACCTTCGACGTCGCCGGGTCCGGCCAGCGTGAGGTGACCACCTTCGAGCGCGTGTAGAAGTCGATCCCCTCGGGGCCGTAGATGTGGCGGTCGCCGAAGAGGCTCGCCTTCCAGCCGCCGAACGAGTAGTAGGCGACCGGGACCGGGATCGGGACGTTGATCCCGACCATGCCCGCCTGCACGTCGAACTGGAACTGGCGGGCGACGCCGCCGTCGCGCGTGAAGATCGCCGTGCCGTTGCCGTAGGGGTTGTCGTTCACGAGCCGCACGGCCTCCTCGTAGGTGTCGACACGCGTGACGCCGAGCACCGGGCCGAAGATCTCGTCGAGGTAGTTGTCCATCTCGGGAGCGACGTGGTCGATCAGCGAGGGCCCGAGGAAGAAGCCGGGCTTCTCGATCGCGTCGCGGCCGTCGACGACGAGCGTGGCGCCTTCGACGGGCGCGCGCTCGACGTACGAGGCGACGCGGTCGCGGTGCTCGCGCGTGACGAGCGGGCCCATCTCCGAGCTCGCGTCCATCCCGTCGCCGACCTTGACCTTCGGGATCCGCTGCTTGATCGCCTCGACGAGCTCGTCGCCGACGCCGGAGACGGCGACCACCATCGAGATCGCCATGCAGCGCTCGCCGGCAGAGCCGTACGCGGCCGAAACGGCAGCGTCGGCCGCCATGTCGATGTCGGCGTCGGGCAGCACGATCATGTGGTTCTTGGCGCCGCCGAGCGCCTGGCAGCGCTTGCCGTGCGAGGTGGCCGTCTCGTAGACGTACTTCGCGATCGGTGTCGAGCCGACGAAGGAGATCGCGGCGATGTCGGGGTGCTCGAGCAACGCGTCGACCGCGACCTTGTCGCCGTGGACGACGTTGAAGACGCCTGCCGGAACGCCCGCCTCCGCGAGCAGCTCGGCCATCAGCACCGAGCAGGACGGATCCTTCTCGGAGGGCTTCAAGATGAATGTGTTCCCGCAGGCGAGCGCCGGCGCCCACATCCACATCGGGACCATCGCGGGGAAGTTGAACGGCGTGATCCCGGCGACGACGCCGAGCGGCTGCCGGATCGAGTAGACGTCGACCCCGGTCGAGGCCTGCTCGGAGAAGCCGCCCTTCAGGAGGTGCGGGATGCCGCAGCAGAACTCGATCACCTCGAGCCCGCGCGTCACCTCGCCCAGCGCGTCGGAGAGCACCTTGCCGTGCTCGGCCGTCAGCGTGCGCGCGAAGTCCTCGCGCCGTGCATGGAGGAGCTCGCGGATGCGGAAGAAGATCTCGGCCCGGCGGGCGAGCGAGAGCCCGCGCCAGGCGGGGAAAGCCTCCTTCGCGGCGGCGACGGCGGCATCGATCTCCTCGACGGTTGCGAAGTCGACCGCGCCTGTTTGGGCGCCGGTCGCGGGGTTGTAGACCATGCCGCTTCGGCCCGATCTCCCCTCGTAGCGTTTCCCCCCGATCCAGTGGTTGATCGGCTTCACAGCCGTCGGTGCTTCGATCACGTCGGTCATTCGCGCAGGGTACCGAGCGGTAGCGTTCGGCGCATGCAGTCGACCCTGATCGAGCTCGCAGAGGAGCCCGGGCTCTGGATTCCGCAGGATCCGACGAGCGACACGATCCTCGGCGACGGCTACGTCGTCGTCACCTGGGGCAAGCGGGCGACTGTGGAACGGATCCGCCTCGCCGCGGACACCGTTCCGGCGGCGCTCGAGACAACCCGCAGGCTGCCGGGCCTCGAGCGCATCACCTGGTGGGTCGGCGAGCACTCGACGCCGTCCGGGCTCGCTGATCAGTTGCTGGCGACGGGGCTGAAGCCCGACGAGGACGCACCGGAGCTGACGAGCCTCACGATCGCCTCTCGCCCGGCCGGCGAGCCCGCGGTCGAGGTGCGGCGCGTGACCACCCTCGAGGAATACCTGCGCGCGGTCGAGCTCGACTGGGAAGTCTGGGACCTCCCCGCCGACGTCCGCGAGATACGGCGCGCGAAGGCCGCCGAGCACTGGCGGATGATCGTCGCCGACGGTCGCGTCAGCCACTACGTGGCGTTCGTGGACGGCGAGGCGGCCGGCTTCGGCCGTGTCGTCTTCACCCCGTTCGCCGGGATCTTGATCGGAGGTGCGACACTCCCGGCGGCACGCGGTCGCGGCGTCTACACCTCCCTCGTCCACGCACGCTGGAACGAGGCGGTCGAGCGCGGCACACCGCGGATCACCGTCAGCGCAGGTGCGATGTCGGCGCCGATCCTGGAGCGGCTCGGCTTCACGCCGGTCGGCAAGGTGCAGCTGCTCGTCGACCGCCTGGACGGTCGGGGCTAGCTGGTTGATCGGCATGCGCCGGGGCCTCGCGCCGCCCCAGGCGCGGCGGCGCGACGCATGCCTCGTACAGATCAAGCCTCTCCACCCCGACGCGCCACCCCTTCCGCGGCTGGGCACCCTCGATCCTGGCGTCCCGATCGGCCGAGGTTGTGGAAGGAATGTCACAGAATCGGCGCAAACGACCGGCCTGCGCCTCGTTAGAATCGGCCTTGAGGGCGGAGGGGATCGAGTCCCCACCCTGGGTGGGGGCGTGGAACGGCCTGACCCGGGTGAGCGGCAACGAGGCGGTACGATCCCGGCATGGCAACCATCGAGACCAACCCGGCACTCGGGCAGCAGATCGTCGAGGATGCGAAGCGCTACGTCCTCTACTCGTGGTCGACGCAGGATGCGATCAACCCGATCGCCGTCGCGGGCGGGGAGGGCCGCTACTTCTGGGACTACGACGGCAAGCGGTACCTCGACTTCGCCTCCCAGCTCGTGAACGTCTCGATCGGCTACGGCCACCCGAAGGTCGTCGCCGCCATCAAGGAGCAGGCGGAGACGCTCGCCACGATCGGCCCGCCGATGGCAACCGAGTCACGCTCGAGGCTCGGCAAGCTGCTCGCCGAGGTGACGCCGGGCAACCTTTCGATGTCCTTCTTCACGAACGGCGGCGCAGAGGCGAACGAAAACGCGATCAAGCTGGCCCGCTGGTACACCGGCCGCGACAAGGTGATCGCCCGCTACCGCAGCTACCACGGCGCGACGGCAGGCTCGATCACGCTCACCGGCGACCCGCGCCGCTGGTCGGCCGAGCCCGGAATCCCGGGCGTTGTCCGTATGTTCGATCCGTACACCTACCGCTGCCCCGCGGGTCACCCCGACCCATGCCCGGTCTGCACCGGCGGGCCGCACCTCGAGGAGATCCTGATGTACGAGGGCGCCCATACGGTCGCCGCCGTGATCCTCGAGACCGTCACGGGGACGAACGGGATCATCCCGCCGCCGCCCGGCTATCTCCAGTCGATCCGAGAGGTCTGCGACCGGCACGGGATCCTGCTGATCGCCGACGAGGTGATGGCCGGCTTCGGCCGCACCGGCAAGTGGTTCGCGGTCGACAACTACGACGTCGTCCCCGACATCCTCACGGTCGCGAAGGGCATCAACTCGGGCTATGTCCCGCTCGGCGCGATGATCGTGAGCGAGCCGATCTCGGACTGGGTGCGTTCGCGCTTCTTCGCCGGCGGGCTCACGTACTCGGGCCATCCACTTGCGTGCGCCTCGGCGGTCGCCTCGATCGAGGCCTTCCAGGAGGAGGGCATCGTCGAGAACGCCGCTGCGATGGGCGAGGTCTTCCGGGTCGAGCTCGCCAAGCTCGCCGAGAAGCACCCGTCGATCGGCGAGGTGCGCGGGCTCGGCTGCTTCTGGGGGCTCGAGCTCGTGAAGAACCGCGACACACGGGAGCCACTCGTCCCGTTCAACGGCTCCGGCGAGGCCGCGAAGCCGATGGCCGCCGTCCAGAAGCGCGCCCTCGAGCTCGGGCTGTACACGATGGCCCACTGGAACGTGCTGATGGCCCGTCCGCCGCTGACGATCACGCGTGAAGAGCTCGACGAGGGGATCGCCGGGCTCGACGACGCGCTGTCGGTCGCCGACGAGTTCGTCGACTAGCAGCGCAGTCTCAGAACGTCGCGACGACCTTCTGCGCGAGCTTCTCGACCTTCGACAGCGGCGCCGGGGCGAGGAGGGAGATGAGGACGTTTCCCTTCAGCACCTGCATCGACGTGCTGCCCCCGGGATTCGACGTGTTGTAGAAGGCCTTGTCGCCAAGGCCCGCGATCGCTTTCGCGAGGTGCGCGGTCTGGGCGAGATCGGCTGCGTAGGTCTTCTTGCCGGTCAGCGTCTGGAAGCCGATCGTCAGGGCTACGGGGTTCATGGGCGCCGCGAAATAGCAGACCGTGAGACCCGGGGCCCCGGTGACGGGACAGAGCGGATCGCGCTGACCGAGATCCCGAGCGTGGACTCGACAACCGAGCGCGACACGTGCCCGCAGGGCGAGGTGCTCGGTGCGGCGGAGGCAGCCGGCGCAAACGCGATGCCGACAACCGCAAGCGCTGCCAGAAACGCACTCTTCATCTCAGTATCTCCCCTCTTCTCTCGCATCGACGGTGCCGCGCACCCTCCGGAAGGCTAACGAAAGAGATCGCGTTCGGAGGGGATAACGAGCTCGGCTGCCGACCCGTCCCCTGAGACCACGGCACCGCGCACGACCACCGCGGGGACGCCGTCGGCCTTGCCACGCACGAGGTCGGCGGCACCCGCGAGCTCGTCGGCAAGCGCGACCTGCGAGGTGCGCAGCAGGTATCCGGCGCGATCGGCCGTCCCGCGCAGATCGATCAGCGGCGCGAGGCCGGCGACCCCGATCGCGACGTCCGTCGTCCCCTTCCGGAAGGGGCGGCCGAACGAGTCGCTGACGATCACGCCGACCGTTCTGCTCGTGCGTTCGCGGATCGAGGCGCGGATCTCGCGCGCGCTCGCATCCGAATCGACGGGAAGGAGCACGAGCGTGCCGGGCTCGGGCGCGTTCGAAGCATCGACCCCGGCCGAGGCGCAGACGAATCCGTGGTGGGTCTCGGCGATCACGAGCGCCCCACGGGAGCGGATGATGCGCTTCGTCTCGCGCAAGATCACCTCCAGCTTGCGAGCATCGCTGCCGGGGCCGGCGAGCTCGAGCGCGCGGTCGGAGGCCTCGACCTCGTCGAGCCGCACGACGCGCCCCTCCGCCTTCGAGACCGCCTTCTGTGCGATCACGACCACGTCTCCGTCCTCGAGCTCGATCGCACCCGCGACCAGTGCGCCGATGTCATCGCCCTCGCGGATCTCCGGCAGGCCTGCGACTGGGAGGATCGAGATCACTCGGGGATGCCGGAAACGCGGATCCCGGCGTGGGCCTTGTAGCGCTTGTTCAGATTGACGATCACCGCTGTCAGC
>CAVWXR010000017.1:0-15871 GCA_963759085.1 uncultured Actinomycetes bacterium | reverse complement strand
GTATCGCTTGCTTCCACGGCGTGGCCGTCGCGTGTCCGGAAGAGGACCTTCAGCGTCCTGTCCTTCGCGAGCGTCTCGGTCACGACCTCGAGCGTCGAGAACGGCACGCGCTCCTCCAGCGACGCGCGCAGCGCCGCCGGCAGGTTCGTCATCTCGGAATGACGAGCCGGCGCCGCCTGCAACCCACTCCCACACCTGCTTGGTGCGGTAGGCGGGCTCGGCGGCGAGGGTCTCTGCGAGGAGCTCGAGGTTCACACAGACACGGTAGCCGCGAGCCATGCGACCACATCTGCGGCATTGCGGTCCGGCGGAAAGACCGGGTAGAAGACCTTCAAGATCCGCCCACCCTCGGCGACGAATGCACGCCGCTTGTAGAGCTCGAGCCCTGCGACGAAGAATGTCGGCAGGCCGAGCGTGTCGCGTAGCTGCAGCTCGGGGTCGGCGATCACCGGGACGGCATCCGGTTGCGCTCCGCGAACTCGATCTGGTCGTCGAGGGACTGCGCCGAAACGCCTGCGACCCGCGCCCCCAAGGCAGCCAGCTCGGCCGCATGGTCGCGAAAGCCGCAGGACTGCGGTGTGCAGCCACGCGCGCCGGGGATCGCGTCCCAGCCGGGCAGCAGCGGCACGCCGGGGCGGCCGGAGCGCGGATAGACGTAGACGACGGCGCGCTCCGCGCAGAGCTCGGCGAGATTGACCGGGCCGAGGGACGAGTTCCAAGACGACCGATGGAATGAAGGCGCCTGTCAGGTGATCCGCAGCGCCGTCATCCTCGGGCACAGGGAGCCCCGGAGGCAGAACGTAGGGATCCGTCGACATGGGCCGCTAGGCGTGCTTCGCCGAGGCGATCATCGTGCCGAGATCTTCCCGCGAGAGCCCCGTGCCGGTCCCCCCGACCTTCACGATCTTGCCGCTGGGCGCTTTCAGGCAACGCCACACCGCGGCTCCTTTCGAGAAGATGGTGACGCCGGCGACGGAGAGCTTGATCTGCGAGCCCTTGCTGCAGCTGCTGAGCGTGCCGTTGAAGTACTGAACGCTGAAGTAGCTGAAGTTCCCGTTGTTTGCGAGCGTGATCAGATTCTCGGTCGTGTTCACGACGTTGCCGTTGTAGATGTAGTGCGCGGGTGCCTTCGTGGGGATGTACTCGAGGTCCTGAAAGCCGAACGACGAGAGGATGCTCTTCATCTGCGCCTGCTGCTGCAACGGTACGAGGGGCGCTGCGGCTCCCGTGGCGACGGGCGCCAGGGCCAGGGCGAGCACAGCTGAAAGGAGCGTGATTCTCATTTCGCGCCAGTTTAGCCGCGGTGCCGAGATGTCTCGTTAATCTGGGGCGTGATCGATCTCCGCTCGGATACGCAGACGAAGCCGTCCCAGGGGATGCGCGAGGCGATGGCCGGCGCCGAGGTCGGCGACGAGCAGCGCCGCGAGGATCCGACCGTGCTCGCGCTCGAGGAGCGCACCGCAGCGTTCCTCGGCCAGCCCGAGGCGGTCTATCTGCCGACGGCGACGATGGCGAATCAGATCGCGCTCTCGATTCTCGGCGTGCGCGGGACCGAGCTGATCGTCGAGGAGACGGCGCACGTCATGGTCGCCGAGCTCGGCGGGGCCGCGCTGCATTCGGGGCTCCAGACGCGCGGCCTGCCGGGCTATCGCGGACGGATCGGCTCCGCTCAGCTGCGGGCGGCGGTCCGCGTCTCGGACGGATTCCACGTTCCGCGTGCCTCAGTGGTGGCGGTCGAGAACACCCACAACAGCGCGGGTGGGACCGTCTGGCCGTACGAGATCTGGAGGCGGTCGCGACGACCGCCCGGGAGCTCGGTCTCGGCGCGCATCTCGACGGCGCGCGGCTCGCGAACGCGTCGGTCGCCTCCGGAGTCGCGGCCGATCGGCTCGGCGGGCTCTTCGACACGGTGACGCTCTGCTTCTCGAAAGGCCTCGGCTGCCCGCTCGGCGCCGTGATCGCCGGGTCGCACGAGCTGATGGCGAAAGCGCGGGTCGAGAAGCATCGCTTCGGCGGCGCGATGCGCCAGGCCGGGATCGTCGCCGCCGCAGGCCTCTACGCGCTCGAGCACAACGTCGCGCGGCTCGCCGACGACCACGCACGCGCACGGCGGCTGGCCGAAGGCTGGGAGGCGGCGGGCGTTCCGGTCGACCTCACGGCTGTCGAGACGAATTTCGTGCAGGTCGACGTCGGGGCGATCGGGCTCACGAGCCCCGAGGGGGTCGCGCGCCTCGCGGAGGTGGGCGTCGGGCTGAGTCCGACCGTGACGCCGGGCGTCCTGCGCGCGGTCACGCACCTTGACATCGGCGACGAGGAGATCGAGCGCGCGATCGAGCTCGCCCCTCGCGCACTCGGCGTTCCCGCCCGCGTCTAGCGGTCGCCGGCGAACGCGTACCAGATCACTGCGAGCGCGTAGATCCCGACCAGCAGGTATCCCTCCGAGCGCTTCGAGCGTCCGTCTGCGACCGTGAACGCGACGACGATCGCGGCGATTCCCATCGTCGCCAGCTCGACCGGTCGGAACGCGAGCGGCAGGCCGCGGCCGATCAGGCCTGACAGGAGCGCTGCCGATGACGCGACGAAGACTGCGATCTGGGCGGGTGACGAGATGGCGATCTCGGCGGCCAGGCTGGTGTTCCCCCGCCGTGCAACGACGATCGCGCCGCCGTGCTCCGCCGCGTTGCCGACGATGGCCACGATCACGACGGCGATGAAGAACTGCGAGAGGCCGAGCGCATGTCCGAATGCGTCGAGCGAGCCGACCAGCACCTCCGAGACGAGGGCCGTTGCGACGGTCGCAACGGCGAGGATCACAATGCCCGTCCTGAGATTCCAGGCGTGCTCGGATGCGACACCGACGTGCGCTGCGGCATGGCGGCGCAGGTTGTACGTGGTCGTCGCGATGTAGACGACGAACAGCACCGCGGCGATCGGGAGAGTCAGGAGATAGAGCGAATGCCGGTCGGGATCGCCGTGCCAGCCGGGGACGGAAGGCACGAGGAAGAGCAGCACGGCGAGGAGCAGCAGCGCGAGCTGGAGGCCGAGGGAACGGCGGTCGATATCGCCGTCACCGCCGGTGATCATCGCGAAGCCGAGCACGAGCAGACTCGAGGAGACCACCGACCCCGTGATCGAGCCGCGAACGACGTTCGGCAGGCCGTTCCCGATCGCGAAGAGCGCGATGATCAGCTCGGGCGCGTTGCCGAAGCTGGCGTTCAGAAACCCGCCGATGCCGGGCCCCGTGTGCTGCCCGACGTTCTCGGTCGCCTCGCCGATCAGCCACGCGAGCGGGGCGAGGGCGGCCGCCGCCAGTACGAAGACGAAGGTTCGGTCTGCATGGAAGAGGTAGTGCGCGGCGAGGACGGCCGGCGTGAGCGCGAGCGCTGCAAGCGGGATCTTTCGCGCCACACGTACTAGCCTACCGCTGTGCTCGACGCCGTCTTCTTCGACTGGGGCAACACGCTTTCCCACTTCAGGTGGGACGACGAGCTGCTCGCCGCAGGCCATCGAGCGGCGCTCGCGACCCTTGGCCGGGTCGGAGAGGCAGACGAGTACACGGCGCGTTTCCGCTCGGAGACACTGCCTACGGTGCTCGCGCCGGGTGCGGCCGAGCGGCTCGACTACGGGGACGAGCTGCGCAAGCTGCTCGGTCCGATCACGGAGGAGGAGCTCGCGGGCTACTTCGACGCCGAGCACGCGGTGTGGCGGCCGGCGCGCTCACTCGCGGACGGCGCGCTCGAGCTGCTCGACGCGCTCCATGCCGAGGGAATTGCGGTGGGGATCGTCACGAACACCTGGCCCGACCCGGCACGCCTGCTGCGCCGTGAGCTCGAGGAGTTCGACCTCACGCGGCGGATCGACGCGGCCGTACTCTCCGGCGAGCTCGGCGTCCGCAAGCCCGCCGCGGCGATCTTCGAGACGGCGCTCGCCACCCTCGGTGTCGACGCCGCCGCGGCGCTCCATGTCGGCGACCGCCTGATCGAGGACGTCCAGGGTGCGGCGGCGGTCGGGATGCTCACCGCCCAGGCGCTCTGGTTTCGGGTCGACGACCCGGTCGACGCGATCGAGCCGGACTTCATGGCGTTCACGCCGCAGGACGTTCTCGGCATCGCGCGCAGCCTCGTGCATTAGCGGCGAAACGGCTGAAAGTCAAGTCTTGCGAGCATCCGCAACCGAGCCGACAATGACTTCATGCAGCAACAGCAAGTCGCGCCGTCACTTCCTCTCCGGCCACAGGACGAGATGGAATGCCGCCGCTGCGAGGTCCATTGCGACAAGGTCGTCTACCCCGGCGCGTGCCTCTCACGCGGTTGCCCGTTCGTCTACTCCTACGAGGGCTGGGGTCACACCTACGTCGGCTGCATGCAGAAGATCTTCGGCGTCGAGATCGACCTCGACATGCTCGCCGAGGCCGAACGGCAACAGCCCGGCTTCGGAGCGATCCGCGCGATGCGCCAGCCGATCCCGATGTGCCGGGCCGAGGTCGAGTCGACCTACGACTCACGCTTCGAGACCACGGGCTGCGTGAACCCGGAGTTCGGCGAGCTGCCCGTCGGCGAGCCGACGTTCAAGGTCTTCGCGCAGATCAAGTCCGCCTGAGCAGCGACTCCTCGCGGCGCCGCCGGATCGAGCGGGCGCCGAATTGCAAGTAACACTGTGTTACTTGGCGGGTTTGGCGCGTGGCTTTCGGACCCCCGGCTTGGTCCAGCGCGCGTGCAATTCGCGCAGCTTGCGCAGCTCGTTCGCGTTCGTCCCGTCGCCGGTGCCTTCGACCTCGAGGTAGGCGGCCAGGTCCTGGAACGCGGGATGCGCCAGAAACGCGCCCAGCCCTTCGCCCAGCTCGCCTTCGAGGATGTTCGCGTGGCGGTCGCGGTTCGAGCCGAGCGGCATCGCGCTGTCGTTCACGTGCAGCGCGCGCAGCCGGTCGAGGCCCAGCTCGCGGTCGATCTGCGCGACCAACTGATCCACGACAGCTGCGTCGGTGACGTCGTACCCGGAGGCGTAGAGATGGCAGGAGTCGAGGCAGATCCCGAGCCGCGGGTGCCGGTCGAGCGCGTTCAGCAGCGTCACGAGCTCTTCGAGCGAGCGCCCGATCGTGCCGCCGGCGCCGGCAGAGTTCTCCATCAGCAGCCAGGTCGGCCCGAGGCAGCGCGGCAGGATCTCGTTCAGCGCGGGAACGACGCGTTCGAGCCCGGCCTCGAAGCCGGCTCCGAGGTGCGAGCCGACGTGGAAGATGACCGCGTCGGCCTCGATCGCGACCGCGACATCGACGGTCGCCCCGAGCGCGGCGACCGACTTCGCGTAGATCTCGTCGTCGGGCGCGGCCAGGTTGCAGAGGTAGAGCGCGTGGCAGACGACGCCGCCGATCCCGGCTTCCCTCCGTCGCGTCTTGAAGCGCTCGATCGACTCGGGCTTGTGGTTCGTCGGCCGCCACATGCGCGGGCTCTGCGTGAACACCTGGACGCAATCGCCGCCGATCGCCTCGATCCGGTCGATCGCCGTGTCGATGCCTCCCGCCGAGGAAACGTGGCCTCCGAACTGCATCGCCGTACGATAGGGACGCGATGAGTGTCCGCGTACGCATGGCTCCGAGCCCGACCGGCTTCCTCCACATCGGCGGTGTGCGGACCTTTCTCTTCAACTGGCTCTTCGCGCGCCAGCAGGGCGGCGAGTGCCTGCTGCGGATCGAGAACACCGACACGAGCCGCGAGGTGATCGAGTCCGTCGAGCAGATCCAGGAGTCGCTGCGCTGGCTCGGCATCACCTGGGACGGCCCGGTCAAGTTCCAGCTCGACACCGCCGACATCGCCCGCAACCTGGCGCAGCAGCTGCTCGCCGACGGCCACGCCTACGAGGACGAGGGCGCGATCCGCTTCCGTCAGCCCAAGGAAGGCATCGTCTCGTGGGAGGACGCGGTACGCGGGCACATCGAGTTCCAGAACGACCTGCTCCCGGACCTGGTGATCGTGCGTGGCGACGGGAGGCCGACCTACAACTTCATCAGTCCCGTGGACGACATCACCGACGGGATCACACACGTGATTCGCGGCAACGACCACGTCTCGAACACGCCGAGCCAGATCAACATCCTGCGCGCGCTCGGCGCCGAGCTGCCCGTGTACGCGCACGTCCCCGACGTGAACGGCAACGACGGCAAGAAGCTCTCCAAGCGCCACGGCGCCGTCTCGGTCGACGTCTTCCGCGCCGACGGCTACTACCCGGCGGCGCTGATGAACTTCCTCGCGCTGCTCGGCTGGAGCTACGACGACCACACGACGGTGATGAGCCCGCAGGAGCTGATCGAGCGCTTCTCGCTCGAGCGCGTCGGCGTGAGCCCGGCCACCTTCGACTACGAGAAGCTCGACTGGCTGAACGGTGTCTATCTGCGCGGTCTCGCCCAGTACGAGTACGCGCAGTTCCTGCTCCACTGGCTGGGCGAGCGAGGGATCGAGTGGCCCGAGGAGACCGTGCGAGCAACGGTGCCGCTGATCCAGGAGAAGCTCGAGAAGCTCTCGCAGTACCCCGACTACGTGCGGTTCCTGTTCGAGCCCGTCGCACCTGTGAGCGAGGACCCGGCGACGTGTGCGGCGGCTGCCGAGGCACTGGCGCCGGTCGACCCGTGGGAGGCCGCCTCGATCGAGACCGCGCTCCGGGCTCTCGCCGAGCGGCTGGGCCAGAAACCGCGCCAGACGTTCGGTCCGATTCGGCTGGCAATCACGGGCTCGAAGATCTCACCCGGGCTCTTCGAGAGCCTCGAGCTGCTCGGCAAGGCCGAGTCGCTCGCGCGGCTGAACGCGGGTGCCAAGGAGACGTAAGTGGGTCTACGAGACGTCCTGGCGGCGAAGGCCCGCGGCGAGATCCCGACGAAAGACCTCGTCGCCTATGGCCGTGCCGGCAGCGACGCCTACGACCTCCTCGACCAGTTCTCGGCGCCGGGTTACCCACGCCTCTGCGCCTGGAACGCGTTCGTGCTCCAGACCTACGGCGACAAGCTGCTCGCAGCCGTGCAGACCCCGGGGTTTGCGCCGCCTGAGACAGCGGAGCAGGTGGCGACCCTCTACCAGTTCGTCGGCGGCTGGATCGCCCGCGCGCGCCAGATCGCTGCGGATCCCGCGTACCGGCTCGACGTCTACGTTCCGCAGGCCTTGCCGCACCACTGGCAGACGACGCCGCGCGCGGTCGAGCAGCTGACCGGCATGCGCGACACGTTCCAAGCCGCGCAGGCGACTCTCAGCTCGGATCTGAGCGCCCTGGCCGGGGACGCCGCAACCGGCGCGCGGCTGAGGGGGCTCGGTCTCGCCGTGGACTCGGCCGCCGAGTACCTCGACAAGCTCTGGACGCATGACCCCGGGCCGGAGCTGCGGGCCACCCTCGGCGTCACGCTGACCGACGGTCTCGACCGCGCCTATCAGCTGGGCCAGGTGCTGGCCGTGCCCGATCTGCTCGAGGAGATCCACGCGCAAGCGGCTCCGGAGCGCTCGTCGGGGCCCCAATTGCGGCTGCCCGGGGAGCCCGGCTTCGACCCCTGGTGCCTGACCGACCCGACGGAACGAGCGCACATGGCGGATGACGGCGTCTACCGGGAGCACATCGACGCGATGTGGCAGGCCGACCCACATCCGGAGCGGACGCTCGCGATCCGCGCCGAGATCGATGCGGCGCTCGCAAGTGGCGCGGCGGCCTACCTTCCGCGCGATGGGGTCGGTCAGCTCGCGCGGCTTGCGGACCACTGCCCCTGGCCCGGAGTCCTCTTTGTGAGGGCTGCGGCGATGATCGGCGGCCAGGAGCTGGAGCCGGGCGAGACGTTCGTGTTTGCGGTCTCCCACGATGACGGCAAGTTCGAGCGGTCGATCGTCGTTGCCTCGGTAACCGACGCGGACTCGTTTCCGGACGACACGCCGAGCAACGAGGATCTCGCGGTCGCCGAGTTGGTCGCCTTGCTCGGTAGGCGGCGCGGCTACCGGCGCTACGGCCTGTAAGCCAGCATCGACCCGCAGACGGCGAGCATTCCTGCCACCCAGACCGGCCACGGACCGACGGTCGCCCCGGCAACGAACAGGGCGACTCCGGCGATCACCAGGCCGAATGCGATCAGTGGCGCCTTCAGCCCCGGGAGCTGCTCTGCCTCGGGCTCGGCAGGCAAGGGCTCGGGAGCCGTCAGCCGCAGCCGCGCGAGGCGGACGCGGAAGAGTGCGCCGCGCCACTCGTGCACGAGCAGCTCGGCCGCGCGCACCCCGGCCCCGTCCACGGCGGCGGCGATCTCACCGGTCGCGTCCCGCGCCTCGGAGAGCGCAGCCGCGAGCTCGGCGTGTGACGCCTCGGCTCCCTCGGGCGGAGTGAGGCCGAAGATCCGCTCGCCGAAGGTGTGGAGGCGGTGCTGGAGCCGCCGCAGCTCGTCGAGCGCGTCGTCGTCGTCGAGCTCCCTCGGCTCGGCGGCGACGGCATCGAGCTCTCCCAGTGTCCGGGCCAGGCCGCTCCAGAGCTCACCCAATTCGGTGGCGTAACGCTCTGCGGTGCCGGCCATCGGCGCCAACCCGGCCATCCTAGCGCGACCGATTGGCTAAGGTTCGTCGCCGTGAGCGCCGTCACCGTCCGCAACCCGACCGAGTTCGAAGAGCGGCTCGCCCGATATCTCTTCGAGCGCTCGGAGGAGGGACGGGCCGTCCGCGTGGGGGAGAAGGAGACCTCCGAGCAGGCGGAGATCGTCCGCCGCTACAGCGATCTCTTCAGCCGCGAGCAGCTGAGCGCGCTTCGCGAAGCCGAGGAGGGCGCAACGGGTGAGCGCCGCGAGCTGCTCTACCGTCTGCGCAAGACGTGCGAGGGCGGTCTGGTCGGCGCCGCGATCGCCGAGCGCGAGGACGAGCTGGAGAATCGCGTGCTGGCAGTTCGGGTCACCTTCCAGGGCGAGGAGATGCCCCTGCGCAGCGCCCAGGCGAAGATCGCCGTCCTGCCGGAGTACCGCGACCGCGAGGAGCTCGGCACGATTCAGGCCGAGTCGCTCGCCCAGTTCGACGACGACACGCTCGAGCTGATGGGAATCGCCGAGGAGCTCTCGGCCGACTACTCCGGAATCGCCGACGCGGTCGAGCGAAACGAGGAGGAGAAGGGGATCTCGCTCCGCGAGCTCGCCGTCGTCCTGCAGGCCGCGAGCGATGCCTCGACCGAGTCCTACGTCGACTTGCGCGACCGCTGGTTCGAGAAGCTGCTCGGGCCGGAGCGCGACCCGATCCCGTCCAGCTACCACACCTCCTACATGCGCCGGCTCTCGCCGCTCGAGTCGACCTACACGAAGGAGCGCGCCACCGAGGTGTGCCTGGAGACGCTCACCGGACTCGGCTTCGACCTCGCGGCGGCGACGAACATCAAGCTCGACCTCGACGACCGCCCCCAGAAGGCGCCGCGCGCCTGCGTGATCGCGAGCGACCCGCCGAACGTCGTCCACCTGATCACCAGGGCCTCGGGCGGGCTGCACGACTACCAGGCGTTCCTGCACGAGGCCGGCCACGCGCTCCACTACGGCGGCGTCGACCCGAACCTGCCCTACACCTTCCGCCGCATCGCCCGCGACCACGCGCTGACCGAGATCTACAGCTACATCGTCGAAGCGGTCTCGCGCGAGCCGGCCTGGCACGCGCGCTACTTCGGCCTCAGCGACGCGCAGGCCGCCGAGAACGCCGAGGCGACGGTGTTCCTGGAATCGCTCCTCTTCCGCCGCTACGTCGCCAAGCTCCGGTTCGAGCTCGAGTTCTGGTCACGCTTCGCCAGCGAGGGCGGCTCGTCCGCCGGCTACGAGGAGTACCTGACCGAGGCGACCGGCATCCGCTACCGCCGCCTCGGGTACCTGAGCGACATGGACGGCGGCTTCTACTCGGCGGACTACCTGCGCGCCTGGATCCGCGCGTCGCAGCTCCGGCACCATCTGATCGAGACGGTCGGCGAGGACTGGTGGTGCAACCGCGAGACGGGTGACCTGCTCCGCGCGCTCTTCCTCGAAGGCACGAAGCCGACGAGCGAGGAGATCGCCGAGCGCATCGGCTACAAGCCGCTCGACACGGCGCCGCTGCTCGCCGAGATCACCGCGTAACCGGCTACACTCCGGGCCGTTCCAACGCGGCCCATTCGTCTAGTGGCCTAGGACACCGCCCTCTCACGGCGGCGGCACGGGTTCGAATCCCGTATGGGCCTTAGGGCGCGGGGGAGAACCTCCGGTTCTCCCCCGCGAGCCCCCTCTCCGACACGTTGCGACTGGTTGTGGGCGAGCACGGGCAAAGCCCGCACTCGCGGCGGCTCGCGGTGCATTTTCGCCTCGCGCAAAAGCGAATGCATCAATGCAAGACCTGACCCCGCTCTCCACCCAACACCTACACACACGTCCTGACCGACGAGACCGGGATCGACTACGCAACACTCCTCTGAGATCAGCGATCCGTAAAGTCCTGGTTCGCAGTTGCTCTATTCCGGATTAGCAGCCAAGAGACGTCGAGGGGTGAAGGGTTGGCAGCTCCATTCTGGAACAGTACGAATGACTCCCTCCGGGTACTCTGACGATGACAAAGGAGCAGGGGATGACGTTCAAACGGATCACGATACGACCCGACCAAATGGGAGGAGTCCCCTGCATCCGCGATCTGCGCATCCCCGTCGCGACGATCGTGGACATGGTCGCCGACGGAATGGGTGAGCCAGAGATTCTCGCTGCCTACCCCGACCTACAAGCCGACGACATCCACGAGGCATTGCACTACGCAGCCGAAGCAGTCCGGGAGCGCGAGCTCCCACTTGTCGCCGCCGGTTGAGATTCCTCGTCGATAACGCACTCTCCTCTCGTTGCCGAATGGCTCGTCTCTGCCGGCCACGACGCGGTTCACGTCCGCGACTACGACATGCAAGCGGCGGCCTTAGGCGCGCAGGCGAGCGACGAACGCAGGGACGAGCTCATTGAGGTGGGCATCGAGTAATTCATTGAAGCTTTTCGGCGGGCTTGTGAGAGCCCGTGCTTGCGCTTCGATCGCCCTGTAGATGTCGTCGGGTGCGAGGTCGTGGAGATCGCAGAGGAAGCGATCAGGGTCGATCGCCTCGGCTCCGACCGCCTCGCAGGCTTCGCGTGGGAAGTCCTTGAGGTTGAACGTGACCACGACTTCTGCGTCCGCTGCGACTGCGGCGGCGAGGACGTGGCGGTCCTTCGGATCGTTCGTCATCGAGGGCTCGAGCGCCTTGATCTCAGCCAGCGGCACCATTGCCTCCGGAAACGCCCCTGTCATCTCCTCGACGAGGCGAGCCATCTGTTCATCGCTTGCGTGGCCGGCCTTGACGATGTTGCGGCTCATTTCGTCGAGGATCGGTTCGCTCCAGAGTGGGGAGTAGAGAGTCAGGATCTCGTTCCCGGCGTCGTCGAGCACGATCTCCGCGGAGCGCAGAAGCGCGTCGCGGAGTGTGAAGGGGAAGAGCACGCACGCATCGAGGACGGCCTTGAACGCCACACCAAGAACGATACGAACTCACAGGGACGTCAAGCGGGGTGGCGCTAGACGTACCCGCCGTCGGTCTCTTCCGAGAGCTGTGTGAGGCGGTCGAGCTTCGCTCGGCGCTCGAGGGCGCGCTGGCGCCGGAAGGCGAGCACGTCTTCCACGCGCAATCGACGGTGGGAGCCGACGTGTTCGAATGGGAGCTCGCCCTTCTCGAGCATCTTGACGAGGTGCGGGCGGGAGACGTTCAGGAGGTCTGCGGTTTCCTGCGTCGTCAGCATCTTCCCGTGCGGCATCAGCACGATCGTCTTGCCCTGCGCCATGTCCTGGGCCACAAGGACGAGCGCTCGGAACACCGATTCCGGTAGCGGTAGCTCTTCCCCGGCGGGACCGACGAGCCGTGCCTGACCGTGCTTGCGAAAGATCTCGTCGATCTGGTCGCGCAGCCTCTCCATCTCCGGCTGCTCGGCCGGATCAGGACTAATGATGTGGTCGACGTTCAGTTCCTTGGTAGCCATCGCTTCCTCTCTGTTATCGACCTAACCATAGCACGATAAACGAAATAAACAAAACGGACTTTGTATAGAGAACGTTGCCAAATAAACTTGACAACAGAGCGCTCTTCGAGGATGCTTCCGAGGTGAGCACTTACAGTTCTTCGGTGAAGGAGCTTCGCGAGCGGGCTGGCCTCTCTCAAGAAGCGCTTGCACGACAGGTCGGTGTTAGCCGGCAGACCGTCGTGAACATCGAGCGCGGAGCGAACGAGCCGCGAGTCTTTCTCGCGCTCGCGCTCGCGGCAGCGCTTGGGGTTGCTGTCGATGTGCTCTTCCGCAGGGTGTTGACTAGCGGATGAAAACCAAGAGCACCTACCGAGTTCGTCTCTCGCCCGCAGTTCTTCAGCTCGCGGGAACGGGACTATCCAGAGACAGCCTCGAGCGGTCGATCGCTGGCGTTGTCGTCCGGGAGGTCATCAACGAGCGCTTCGGTAACCACGTTCTCGACCTAGAGCTCACCCGGAACTCGCATGAAGAAGCTCTGAACGAGATCCTGATCGCCGCACAACAACTGGGCTACTCGATCGTCGAAGCGACGGTGAGCGAGTGGGCCGACCAGCTCATCGAGCAGGCAGCCGCTGGGGCACTGGGAGCCGGGACAGTCACCGGGCTTGCGACGAAGAACCCCGAAGCCGCAGTTGCGGTCGGCCTCGTCGGGATGATCATCGGCGGCATAGCCGGCGCCCACATCGAAAAGATCAAAGCTGTCTACGCCGCGCGCCCGACCTATCCATCAGGTTGGCAGCTCGTCCGGATCTCCGATGAGCCACCAGGCGAGTTGCGGACTCAGCTGGCTTAGCACTCGCGCGAGGCCTCAACCGCGCACGGTAAGACCTGATTCTGTCAAGTCGCCTTGGCGGATTCCTCGGGGCCGAGTGGCGTCCGAAACTTCTCGTACACTGACAACTGAAATGGGCGACGAGCGAAACCAATCTCCTCGAGACGCGCCCCGACGGGTAGAGCTTGTGCAGCCCGTTGAAGAGGGGAAGGTGTTCGGTGAGCAGCGCGGATTGCAGGTCGTCGCGGTCCACGTCGCTCCCGAGTCATCACGTCCCGTCGGAGGGGGCGACATCCCGCCGCCGGTCAATGTCGGGCGCGTTGAATCGGCGGTTCCAACTGCCGCGCCGCCACCCTCGCCACCCCCTGAGTGATCCCTGACACGGTCCTCGGGTTGGTGGTTGTTGCCGCCGCCCTCGGGCCAGGTTACGTCTTCGTCCGCATCGAAGAGCGCAGGCGCCCGCGACCAAACCGGAGCAACCTTCTGGAAACGGCCGAACTCGTCGTTATTGGAGGTATCGCTTCAACAACGGCGTTCACCATTGTGGCCTCGGTGGCCGCTCGCTGTCGGTGGCTTGATGAGACGCAGCTCGCCCTGAATCGCACGGCGTATCTTCTAAGCCACATCTCGCGCTTCGCCCTCCTCTTGCTGCTTACCCTGGCGCTTTCGTACTCGATGACCTGGGTGGCGGCAGTACTTGTATTCCTTCGGCGTCCGGCGAACATAGCGCTGTATTCAGGGTGGGATGAAGTCTTCAAGCAGCGGACGGGCGTCATCAACTACGCCATAGCCGGTCTAGATGACGGTATGGCAATTGCAGGAGATGTCGTCGGTCACAGCGTCGGGGACCGTCCCTCAGACGAAAGAGAGTTGATCCTCGCCAACCCGGAACTTCGGGCTCCTGGCGATCTGGTGTTCCGTCGAGCGCGGGAACCGCTCGTCGTATTGCGCGGAGACAGGATTCGGACGCTTTCGGTGATCCCTTACGAAGGCGTCCTTCCCCAGCCGGAGCAGCGGATCCCCGTGCGCAAGCGGCTCGAGAAGCGGTTTCGTAAGTGAAGTTCGGGCCAAGCGAGGGCGATGATAGGTCGCCTTGCGAAGGGCTTGCTGTGTGGTTGCAAAACCGTTAGAGTTTGAAACCTTATGCCTACAGCGCCGACTGACGAATCGACGACGACTATCTACGTGCGGGTCCCTCGCGCGATTAAGGATGGAGCTGCGGCGCGCGCCGGCGAAAACGGCATGACGCTCACCGCCGCGATTACCGATTTGCTCGATCGAGGGCTTGAAGCGGTGGAGAACGAGCAGTCCGTTGCGACGCTCCAAGAGCAGCTTCGGCTTAAGGAAGCCGTGCTCAGGGAGACGGAGACTCGTCTTCAGGGTGTGCAAGCGCTTGCAAACCAGCCCCTAGGAGCCTGCCCGACTTGCAATCACGTCATCAATGCGGTCGACGTTCTCGTACACGGCCAATGCCCTCAGGGCCACCAGCTCAGAGGACAGGAGACCAAGCAAGAACCAGCAGGCTCGGGCCTTGACCAGACGCAGTCGTTGATCTTGATCGGGGCAGTCGGACTGCTCCTCGGCGCTCTCGCTCTTTCCAACGGATAACGAGAGGAGGTAAGCCGGTGAAGACGGAGCACACCATCCTGGTCTTGATTGCCTGCGGTGCTTGGCTCATATTTGCGGAGCACCCGACCGCGAAGAACTTCAGGCGGGCGGTCGTTGACACGCTTGAGGCCTGAGTGTGACTAGCGCCCGCCGGTCCGTAGCCGTCGGCGGGCGCTTTCTTTCTCCGAGGAGCCGCGACAGCTAGCGTCGTGGTCAATGACACCGGGTACTAACTACGAAGAGGTTGCGAGTCGTGTTAGTCATGCGGCTTCTGGCGCTAGCACGGCGCTTGAGATCGCAGAAGCGCTCGAGAAGGAGGCCGGCGAACCGGGAGAAGATCCGGTTGGAGCGCTTATTTGCGCGTTCAACTACGACCTGGTGAGTGAGCGCAACGCTGAGCGTCGCCAACAACATGGCGTGTGGGCGCCGATTGTGGAGTGGGATGGCAATCAGTTCCCTCCTCCGCTATGCGATATCAGCGAGGACTGGCTGACGATGTGGCTGCAGGTTGCGGATCGCAGCGACTCACCTGTAGTCGTCGCGCGTCTGAACGATCTTCTGTGGGACCGACGCTTCGGAGATCGACCCGACGAGCGCGCCCGTCGGGCGATCGACTCATATCTCGCGCTGCGTGACCTCAAAGAGCCGATGGTCGCGTCGGATGCTCTTATCCGAGCGCTTGAACTTGCACGCGCTCTTGGTGATAACGGACGAGTGTCTGAGATCACGCCTCTAATCATCGAGCACGTTGAGGCGTCGATCGAGAGCGAGGAATGGGCGCCAGGGGTCGCGCTGAACTTGATCGAAGCGTTGATCGAGCTTCCAGTTGCTGAGCGTCCTGACGGATTGTTCGAGCTTCTCGATCGGGCCAAGACACGCTACGACGTGGATCCGTACATCGTTCAAGCGACGGTTGAATCGCAAGCGGCACTGCGTCGCGAACAGCCCGAAAAAGAGAAGGCGCTTTACGGGCAGGCGGTTGAGCGCTTCCGAGTCGCCGCTCGTGATGTGACCGGGATCCTTCGCGTCGCGCATCTTCAGCACGCCCTCGAGATTGCGCGTCAGTACGGGCTGCACGAGCCAATGGAGGAAATTCGGCGTGAACTTCAGGAGGTTCGACCGGAGGATCTCGACCTGAAGGAAGTGTCGGCCAAGATCGAACTTCCAACGGAGAAGATTGAGCGGTTCATCGAGCAGGTCGCAGGAGGAGAAAATTGGCCCGACTGTCTTTCGCGCTTCGTAGCCCTGTACGGCCCTCCAAGCGGTCATCACGAAAGGAACGTTGGGCTGATCCGAGAGACGAAAGCGCGTTCACCCTTGCTGTTTCTAATCACAGGAATCGAGATTGGCCCTGAGGGAACAGTCCTCCGAGAGATCAAGACAGAGGACGATCATGTCGAGGCCGCCCTTGTGCGCCACGAGCACCAGGGCATCGCAATTTGGAGCCTTATCGCCGCGGACGCTCT
>CAVWXR010000016.1:0-12390 GCA_963759085.1 uncultured Actinomycetes bacterium | reverse complement strand
TGCATCACGAACGGGTTGCGGTCGGGCAGGCCGCCGCAGGCGACGATCGCGCCTACCGGGAGCCCGCGCGCTCGAACGCCTCGACGATCACACGGGTGCCGAACGCGGTCGCCTCGATCAGCGCGCGGTAGATGTCGGGTGCACGGGTCGCCAATGTCATCCCGATGAGCAGCCCGCGCAGGTCGGCGTCGACGAGCACCGAGCGGTTACCGTTCCACCAGTCGAGCGCGAGCAGCCCCGACTCGCCGGGCGCAGCACGCCGCGCTTCGTCGGCGAGCACGTCGTGGACGCCGACACCACGCGTCCGCGCGGCCTCGTGGTACTCCGGCGGGACGGCGTGCTGCGTGAACCACGCGAAGATGTCGCCGAACGCCCGACTGGCCCGCCTCGTAGCCGAAGTACCCCGGCACGATGCCGTCCTCGACGACGCCGCACATGCCCTCGACGTACGCGAGCTCGTCGCCGAGGACGAGGTGTCCGTTGCTCGTGCCCATGATCATCACGAGCGTCCCCGGCTCTGTGACTGTCGTCGCGGGAACCGACCCGTGGAAGTCGACGTTTGCCGCGGCGATCGGCGTGCCGGCGCACAGGCCCGTCCATGCGGCGGCGCGCTCGCTCAACGCTGCCCGCCCGCGCGCCCGGCGGCAGCAGCGTCCGCGACATCTTCTCGTCGACGACGTCGCGCGAATCGGGGGTCGAGGGCCGCGAAGAACTCCTGTGCCGCGAAGCCCTCGCGCTTCGACCACATCGCCTTGTAGCCGGCAGTGCACGCGTTGCGGCTCTCGAGCGCCGGTCAGCTGCCACACCGTCCAATCGCACGCCTCGATCAGGCGGTCGGCGCGCGCGTACACCGACGGCGCCTCGTCGAGGATCTGTAGCGCCTTCGCGAAGAACCACTCGGACGAGATCTTGCCGCCATAGCGGGGCAGCCACGTCTCGTTGCGTTCGGCGGCGACGGCGTTGATGGAATCCGCTTCCGGCTGCGCTGCGTGGTGCTTCCAAAGCTTGACCCACGCGTGCGGTTCGCGGCGGAGGTCGTCAAGCGTGCACAGCGGTGTGCCGTCGGCGAGCGTGGGCAGCATCGTGCACGATGTGAAGTCGATGCCGATCCCGATCACTTCGTCCGGGGACACGCCGGTCTCGGCGAGGAGACACGGCACGGCAATTCGGAGGCTGCGGACGTAGTCACGTGGATCCTGGAGCGCCCAGTCCGGCTCGAGCTCGACATCGTCGTCCGGCGCCGGCAGCCGCGCGTCGGCGACCCCGTTCTCGTAGGCGTAGACGCTCGAGCCGCGCTCGCTCCCGTCCGAGCAGTCGATGAGGACTGCGCGAGCTGACTCGGTGCCGAAGTCGATGCCTAGCGCGTACGTCACTCTTCCGGCCCCACGACGATCTTCAACCCCACGAGGTCGACGACCGGCACGTCCTCGGGCCGCAGCGTGTCGACACCGCTCGGCTTGATTGCCATGACGCCGGCGGCGCGGTCGGCCGCGCTCGCATGTCCGAACGTTAGGACGACGAGACCAGCGGCGACGAGCGCGAGATTCGCCGCGACAACGCGTTCTCGCAGTCCTTCGAACACCTACACCACTCGGCTCTCTGGATGCCTCTCCGAGAAATGCGCCTGCTCCCGTCCTTTCAGGAAGGCGAGACCCTCCCGTACGAGCGTGTCGCTGTCGGGTGCGAGCGAGCGCCAGATACAGGTCGCAGCCCGCATCGCCTCGGAGATGCCGACGAACGACTCGAGCCCGACATAGCCGGAGTAGCCGCCGTCCGCGAGTGCGCGCATGATGCCGTCCCAATCGACTGTGCCCCGTCCCGGGATACCGCGGTGGCTTTCACTCAAGTGGAAGTGCACGAGGTGCGGCACGGCAGAGAGAGTTGCCGCGTAGAAGTCGCTCTCCTCGATGTTCATGTGGTAGGCGTCGAGGTGGACTCCGACATTGGGCTCGTCAACGAGCGCGCAGAGCTCCAAGGCCTGAGAAGCAGTGTTCACGAGGAACGTCTCGTAACGATTGATAGCCTCGATCCCGATCGTGACACCGCGTGTCTGTGCGTGGCGGGCCGCCTCCTTGAGCACCTCGGCAGCGCGGACGTAGTCGTCCTCCTCGGGGCGGCGATCGATGAGTCTTCCGATCGCCGCATAGACGACACCGCAGAGAAAGGTCCCGCCCATGTCGGCGGTGAGGTCGACGCAGCGCACGAGCATCTTGAGCCCGTGGCGCCGCTGCTCGGGATCCTCGTGTGCGGGATCAGCCCCTGCAGGCAATGCAAGCGAGCTCATCACCTGAAGCCCACAAGCCTCCGCGCGCTCGCGTACCGCGACCGGGTCGACCTTCTCGGGCTCCATGAGCGGGACCTCGATCGCGTCGAGGCCGAGCTCCTTGACGTGCTCGACGATCCAGAGATCGTCATTCGACCAGCTCGGCGTCCACGCGTAGCCGTGAACGGCGTAGCGGAGCGGGCGGAGGGCCTCGATGGGGGCGCCGGTCGCCATGATCATGCACCCGCCGCAGCGGCTGCGACCGTCCCGAAGTCATGGGTCGCGTCCACGATCGCCTGCACGTTCGCCTTGGGCGCGTTGTAGGGGATGTCGCAACCAGAGTTGACGACCAGCCCGATCGGCCCGAGGTCTCGGATCAGCTCGCGGACATAGGCATAGACGTCCTCCGGAGTGCCGGCCGCAAGCACTGCAGCCGGCACATCGCCGATAACTGCGATGTGGTCGCCGAGGATCCGCTTCGCTCGCCGAATGTCCGTGGTCCCGTCGAGCGCGAGCGCACACGAGTGCCGCGGTAGCTCGAGAAACCCCTCGATCGCCCTGTCCCAGTTCTGATCGAGATGCAACGTGCAGAAGATGCCGTGGGCATGCAACTGCGTGATGACGTCGACGTAATAGGGCCAGACGAGCTCGTTCCAGACCTTGGCCGCCACGAGCGAGGAGCGCCAGCCGCCGATCCAGACGCTCTTGATACCGCAGATGTCCGTGTGCTCGATCGCGTCCTGGATGCCCCACGGTTGGGCAGCGTCGAGAGCCGCCTTCACCTTCTCGGGCATCCTGTGACAGTCGAGGAAGAACTTGCTCATCGACCGCGCGCCACACATCCCCTCGAACGGCATCGAAAGCATCGCGTTGCCGATCGTGTCGTACCCGTGCTCGTGATAGCGGTTCGGAAGGCCGGCGTAGTTCTCGGCCAGCCAATTGTCGTGAACCTCGAGGAGATCGAGATGGTGGACCTTGGGGAAGATGTAGTCGCGGAAGGCTCCCCAACCTTCGTTGATGATGAGGTCGTAATCGTCGATGGTCATGACTTCTTCTTCGTGGATCTGCCAGAATGCGTCGGACGGGACCTCACGCCCCGGGATGTCGGAGCGCGAGAGCGTTAGCGTGGTGTTCATGACAGGGATGAGCCCACCGATCGGTGAAGTCAGTCCGTCGACGTCGCCGAGTTCTTCGACCGCTTTGACGCCGACCTCGAACGCCGCTTCCGGGTCGGTGCAGTACTCGGACGGGAGCATCCCCTGCGAGTAGGGGGCGTACGAATGGCCGGCGAATATGACCGGTACCCGGTCCACCGGCTCGCAATGGAGCGCCTTCTGCAACCGTGCGTGGCGCTCTTCCCACAGCTCGAGCTTGTCCCCGGTCATTTCATCCCTCCAGCCATTTCTTGGAGAGGCGGATCGCCGCCTGGGCGTCGGCGCCCCAATCGTCGGCGCCGACAGACCGGCAAACGTCGGCATTCGTAGGACCGCCGCCGATCATCACCTTCACGTGCTCACGCAGCCCCGCTTCCTGGAGCGCATCGACCGTTTCTTTCATGGAGTCGAAGGCAACCGTGAGCAGGCCCGAAAGCCCGAGCACGGTCGCACCCGTCTCTTCCATTGCCGCGACGAATCGCTCGGAGGGAACGTCAACGCCGAGGTCAGTCACATCGAAGTTGGCCGACCGGAGCATCGTGACCACGATGTCCTTCCCGAGGTCGTGGATGTCGCCTTCGACCGTGCCGATGACGACCTTGCCGGCACCTCCCATCTCGTTGGCACCCAAGCCGGGCTCCAGCAGTCCGGTGACCTCTTTGAAGATCTCGCCGGACATCATCAGATCGGAGACGAAGTAGTCGCCTCGCTCGAACCGCGCCCCGACTTCCGTCATCCCCTCCTGACACGCCGTGAGGATTGCCCCCGGGATTGTGCCGGCCGCCAGCTCGTCGCGAACGAGCTCGAGCACCTTCTCCTCGTCGAGGTCGGCCAGGGCGTCACTGATCGACTTCAACGTCGTCACCTCCAGTCATTACTTGAGCCAGCATCCGCGCGGGCGGAGTGGGCGGCTCATCGGTTCCCGCACCTGAGCCGGCGATGACGGAATCGATCTCGGCCAGCGTTGCCTCGTCAAGTGACAGGTCTGTGGCCGGGAGCCAGTCGTCTATCTGCTCTGGACGCCGACCGCCGACGATCGCTCCGGTGACCCCTCTCTGGGCGAGCACCCACGCAACGACCAACGCCGGCAGCGACACGTTCAGGCGGCCGGAGATCGGCCGTAGCCGGTCGACGAGCGCGACGTTCCGCGAGAACTCCGGCTCGGTGAACATCGGCGAACGGTGACGCCAGTCGTCCGCGTCGAGCCGCTCCATTCGGTGCAGGTCAAACGCGCCGGTCAGCATTCCACCCGCCATCGGCCTGTAGGCAATGACGCCCGTGCCGTGTTCGGCAGCCCAGGAGATCACCGTCTGCCGGGTTCCGCGCTCGAGGAACGAGAGCGGCGGCTGCAGCGAGTCGACGTGGCGGATGGCTTCGCAGCGGTCCAACTGGTCGCAGTCGAAGTTGCAGACTCCGATCCAGCGCGCCTTACCCTCGGCGACGAGTTCGACCATCGTCCCCCAGGACTCCTCGAGCAGCGTGCCCGTCGTCCAATCGGGCCAGTGAAACTGGAAGAGATCGATCCGGTCGATGCCGAGTCGCCGGAGGCTGTGCTCGCATTCCTGCCGGATCGATGCGGGTCGTAGGTCGTTCTCGATCACGCCCGGCGGACGCCCGTACCAGTTGCGGCCGCATTTCGTGAAGACATGGACGTCCTCGCCGATCCTGTACGGCTCGAGCGCCTTGGCGACGATCTCCTCCGAATGGCCGAAGCCGTAGAGGGGAGCCGTGTCGATCCAGTTGATGCCACGCTCGATCGCGTGGCGGATGGTCCGAACCGACTCGTCGTCATCCACCTCGCCCCAGCCCCATTCCCACGGGCCGCCGATTGCGAATGCGCCGAACCCCACCGTGGTGATCTCAGGCCCGTTTGCGCCAAGCTTCCTCTTCATTCGTGAGCTCCCTTGCTGTTCGACGGCCTCGCTCTCGCGTCCAACCGCTACGCCGGGACAAGCCCCTGCGTTCTCGCTGCGGCCAATTCCTCGGCGAGCGCTTTGGTGAGGAGGTCGGCGTCGCTGTTGACGGCGACCATCAGGAATCCGGCCTGACACCAGCGTCGCGCATGGTCGGCACCGAGCTGAGATATTCCCGGGACCACACCCAGCCGCTCGCAACTCTTGATGATTGCGCCGATGAGTTCGAGATCGCGCGGAGTCTGGCCATATGCGTTGAGGCTGCCGCGTGCGGAAAGCGCAAGATCTGCAGGACCGACGAACGCGACGTCGACTCCGGGCACCGCGAGGATCTCGTCTACGTGCTCGACCGCCTCGAGCGTCTCGATCATCACGGCGCAAATCACGCTTTCGTTGGCCGAGCGAGGTCCGAAATCGGGATCGCGGAGGACGGAGCGTCTTGGGCCGTAGCTCCGGTAACCCTCAGGCGCGTAGCGGCACGCACCTACTGCAGCGGCGGCCTCGGCCGCCGAGTTCACCATTGGCACGATGACTCCGTCGGCTCCGCCGTCGAGTGCTCTCATGATCGCACTCGCATCGTTCCAAGGAACTCGCACGAAGCTGGTGGGCGACCTGCCGGCCGCCTGGAGCATTCCCACCATCGTCTCGTCGTCGATCAGCCCGTGCTGGAGATCGATGCAGATCCAGTCGAAGCCCGCGGACGCGACCAACTCTGCGGAAAGGGGGCTCGGCATCGAGCACCAGCACCCGAGCGCCGCCTTTCCGTCGGCCCAAAGCTCCCGCGCGGGGCGCGGAGCCGCCGCTGTCTTCCCCGACACAACCGGTGCCTCATCCATTGCTATCTCCTCGCTGCGGTCGTGAGTAGGGAAGCTTCCTTCCGGCGCCACGCCTGTTCGATTGAGCTGTCTATTCCTGTCCAGTCTTCGCGATCTCCTCTGGAACCACAGGAGAATCTCGATCCTGAGCGATGAGCGGCCGGCTCCCGTCTTTGGTGACGACGAACGACTGCTCGGTCTGCATCGAACCGATTCCGAGCGTGAAGACCGGGACTTCGAGATTGATGACCATTCCTTCCTCAAGCGGGAGGTCGGACGGGATGTCGACGCAGTCATCTTGGATCCGCCGGCCGTTGTCGGGTACGAGCATCGGATAGTCGCGAGCCTCGATTCCGATGCCGTGCCCGAACGGGCTCGTCGCCGTGATCCCCCGCGCCCTGAGGGTCTCCTCCATCGTCGCCTGCACGGACGACGAGGCGACTCCCGGCCGGATCGCTGCGGCGCCCGATTCGAGCGTCGCGCGGATTGCCCGGTGACGCTCGACCAGCTCGGCGGACGGCGGGCGCAGACACAACGTCCTGCCCGTGTCGGAGTAGTAACCCTGATAGCTACAGCCCCAGTCGGTAAAGAGGACGTCGTCCTCCGTGAAGACGTAGCTCGTATGGCACGCCAGGCCGAGCCCCAAAGGCCCGAGAGCGAAGTGGTCGAAGTCGGCGCCTTGCGCGCCGAGCTCACGCCGGTACACGCTCCGAAGATCCGAGGCGCCGCCACCCGGCTTGGCTGCCGCGAAGGCCGTGAGCGCCGCGTGTTCGGCGATCCGCGCAGCGCGCTCGAGCAGTGCGAGCTCCTCTTCCGTCTTGGCGGCTCGGACGAGACGAAGGAGATTCGAGCAATCGAGCAACTGCGCCTTCGGCAGGCGCCGCTCGAGCTCCGCTCGTCTCGTGGGGGAAAGGCCGTCGAGCTCGACGCCGATCCGGCTGTCCGCAAGACCTCGCTGTTCGAGCACGGCCGCAACGGCGACAACGGGATCCTCGATGGTCGCCCGCGCGAGCCGGTCCGGTATGGACAGCAGGTGCTCGGGCAGATTCACGTCCCGGCCGGCTTCCTCGAATGACCCGCCGCCGGCAGGCCGGACGTCCTCGACCCAGATCTCGGCGGTGTCGAGAACGTGATACGGCTCGACCACGACCGCGGGATCGCCCTCGAGAGGCAGGATCGCGAAGTTCTGCTGGCCGGCGTACCCGGAGCCACCCGGGTCGACCATGAACTCCTTGAGACTGAAGGCCAGCCAGCTGTGGAAGCCGCTCACATATGCGACGTTGGCAGGCGAGCTCGCGACGATCGCGTCGAGCCGGCTGTTACGCATGTACTCGCTCGCACGAGCCCGATTCAGCAGCATGAGATCCTCCTCATTCCGGACTTGCACCTGCTGCCAGGCTGATCGCGGCATCTACCTGGAAGGCCGGATCCGCAGCGCCAACGTAGTGCTCCGCGGCTCCGAGCTCGCGTCGGACGATGTTCGCGCCCTGAGCGATTGCGGCGGCCTTGTAGAAGGCGATCAGCCTATTGCAGCCTTGGCGCCCGAACCCACAGTCCGATGAGAGGACCAAGTTCTCGGGGTTGATGTACTTCATGGCGCGCCGGACGAGATCTGCAACTTCGTCCGGCCGTTCGACTTGCAGCGTCCGGTGGCTTACGACTCCGATAGCCACTTTCCGCTTCATCGATTCCTTGAAAGGCTCGAAGAGACGCAGCTCGTTGCCGTCGTTCTCTTTCACCTCGAGCGTCCAGACGTCGACGTTCAGCCTCTCGAGGTAGATCTCGATCGAGTTCGCGTACGAGGGGTTCTCGTGCGCGCGCTGCATGTTCGGGTTGCCCCAGCACGTGTGGACCCAGACTTCGACGTCCTCGAGCCCTTCGACTTCGTGGTTGAATGCATCGACGAGGAAGTCGATGAACTCGACCCTCTCGGGCTGGTAGCACGCGATGAAGTGCAGGAGCGGCTCTTCGATCTGAATCGCCTTACAGCCGGCAGCTGCCAGCTCTCGGAGCTCCTTGTTCATCGCAGTTGCCATGTCCCAGATCAACTCGCGGCGCTCGGGCGAGCTGTACGTCTCCTCCCGAACGCCGAGGAAGTGCGGTAGCGCCTGAGCTGAGACCGTCCCGAAGCGAACGGGCCTGCTCGAACGACTCTGAGCGAGCCGCCAGATCTTGGCGAACTCGAGAGGCGCGGCCTCGTTGGCCTCCACCTTGCCGACCACGTGCGGCCAGCGCCAGCTCGCAAAGACCTCGTTCAAGATCGTTCCCGGCCGGAAGGCGATGAGCGCCTGCAGCTGCTCGCTGTCCGTCGGGAACTCGCCGGCCAGCCCGGTCCACCGTTCGAGCGGATAGCCAAACCACGCGTGGCCGCCGACGTCCTCGTCGTGGAAGTAGTCGCCGTGCGTGACGAGGTCGAGGCCCGCACGTTCCTGATCGTCCGCGAGGGCCGAGAACGCATCGGCGAGCTGCTCGCGGAACACCACGTCCTTCATGCAGGTCGACAGAGGCCGGCCGGCCATCCGCGACGTGAACCATCTTGGCCTCGGCCAGGATCCCGTCACCGTCGTGGGGAGAAGGATGTCCTTAGTCGCCGTAAACATCCGCGGCCGTCCTCCCCGGCGTAGCCTGCGCGAACCACCACAAGCTCATCCGTCACTCCTCTCGCGCGAAACACCCTGCGTCCACCCGGGACGACCCGCACCAGCTCCAGCTCTCTTCCGTTCGCTTTCCTCCTCCACATCCTCCTCCCACTCTCGAATGGCCATCACCTTTCTGAATCTCTCTCGCTGCTCTCCGACAAGCTGGTCGAGGCCGACCGCGAAGATCAGCGCCGCTCCCTTGATCACGTCGGCGTAATACGGATCGATTCCGAGCGCGACAACGCCGCTCTCGAGGACTCCGAGGAAGATGACGGCCATGACCACGCCCGCCATGCTCCCCTCGCCGCCGGTGAATGCGACGCCTCCCAGGATGACGGCGGTGATCACGTCGACTTCGAGGCCGACTCCAAACTGGGGTGACGCCGATCCGAAGCGGCTTGCCAGGAGCACTCCACCCAGGCCGCACAACAAGCCGTTGAATGCGAACGTTACGAGAACTATGCGGCGAATCCGGATGCCGACACGGGCTGAAGCCTCGCGGTTGCCACCAATCGCGTAGACACGGCGCCCAGGAATGGTAGTCGCGAGGAAGACCCATACGAGGAGGCTCAGCGCGACGAACATCAGGAAGCCGTCGGAGAAGCCAAAGAGGGTGGCATTCCCAAAGTGCGTGAACCTCCCGGGGACATTTGGGACGTCCGCCCCCTCATTCAGGAGAAGCGCGACACCGTAGAACAGGCTGAGGGAGCCGATCGTGATGATGATCGGCGAAATCCTGATCCGCCAAACCAAGGCGCCGTTGAATAGCCCGCAGCCCAATCCGATCAAGAGCCCCAGCAGAATTGCAAAAAGGGGCGACATCGACCTCGACAACATGGCGCTCGCCGTCGCGACCAAACCCGTCAGGGAGCCGACAGAAAGGTCGACGTTGCCGCTGATCATAAGCACGGTCGAACCCACGCAGACCATGCCCACTTCCGTGATCTCGAGGCCGACCACGCGGAGGTTTGCAAGCGAGATGTAGGTCGGGGACTTGATCCCGAGCAGGATCAGCAGAGCGCCCGTCGCGAGGAGCAAACCCGATGTCCGAATGCCCTGGACGCTCCGCAGCGGACGCAGCCGCCTCTTTCCCCACCCTCCGAGCCGCCGGATTCCCGACGTTCCCCGCGGTTCTTCGGCGGAGTCGGTCGCGTTCATGCTTCCTCGTCCTCTTCCTTTTCGTCGTGGTTGTACTTGGACTCGCCGGGCACCCGCATCCCCGTCATGAAGTCGATGACTTCCTGTTTCGAGGTCTCCGACCTCCGTCCGTCGAACACCACATCGCCGAGTCGCAAGACGACGATCCTGTCGCTCACCGCGAAGATCTGATCGAGGTTGTGCATGATGAGCAGGACGCCGACGCCCTCCCCCATCACGTTGCGGATCACGGAGAGAACCGCCTCCGTTTGGCGGACCCCGAGGGCCGCCGTCGGTTCATCAGAGAATGATGAGCCTGTGTCCCGAGATCATCGCGCGCGCGATAGCGATCGCCTGACGCTGGCCACCCGAGAGCTGGCGAGCTGGCACATCCCAATCGGGGACTACCGCCCCGAGGCGTGACAGCGTCTCGCTACCGATGCGGATCGCCCGGCTGCGGTCGAAGAACCTGAGCCCAAACAGGTTGAATCGAGTCGGCTCCCTGCCCAGAACGATGTTGGGGCCTGTAGGGAGGTTGTCGCAGAGCGCGAGATCCTGGTAGACGACTTCGATGCCGAACGAAGCGCTTTGGCTCGGGGTCAGCTGGCTCAACACCTGATCGTCGATGACCACGCTGCCGCGATCCGGAGCGTAGGTCCCCCCGAGGATCTTGACGAGCGTGCTCTTTCCCGCTCCATTGTCCCCGACGAGCGCGGTGATCTCGCCCGGCCAAAGATCGATGCTTACATTCCGAAGCGCGCGGACACCACCGAATGTCTTCATGATGTCCACGCACTCGACGACTGGCCGGCTGGCCGGTCGTCGAGTGCGTGGTACCGGCGTGCTCAAGAGACTCCTGCTCCGGGTGGACTCTTCCTGGAACGTCTCTCCCGCATCGCGGCGCTGCCGTGTTGAGAGCTCACCTGGACCTCATCTGACCTGAACACTTCCGAGGCTACTCAGCCGAGACCGCAACTATTCTTCTGTGGATTCTTCAAGTTGGGTGCAGGCAGCGGCATACCCTGCTTCTGATGGATGTTGAAGTACGCCGTGATTTTGCAGAACTCTGAGCGGGGTTGGGTGTACGGATGGTCCTCGAGAGCGAGAACACTGCTGACGTTTGCCGGCGTCACCAGCTCGGGGACCAGGAGTCGCAGGGGCATGACCGGCTCGCGTAGCAGGAGCCTCTCCATGTCCCGTTCGACGAGCCCCGCGTCAAGGCGGAACAGCAGCGAGCCCGTATCCTGCAACACGGTGCCGGGTTGCTCCATATCCTTCAGTTGCTCGGGCGAGCCATCCTGGCCCGCGATGAAGAACTGGTTCGGATCTGTCTTCCCGGACTCTTTTGCTGCCTGAAGCGCACCCAGCGTCGCACCATCCCAGTCGGCGAAGATCATCTTCAGCGTCGGGTGGGCCTGGATGAGGTTCAGTGTTGCCGTCTCAGCGACGCTCGACGAGTTGAAACCACCCGGGGCTGTCGCGATGAAGCGAGCGCCGGGCGCCAACTTGAGAAGCGTCTTCTTGAAGGCCGTGGCACGGGCTTGGAAGCCGGGATCCGTGAGGCTGACCAGCATCGCGACATCGGCCTTGCCGCCCTGCTTTGTGTTGATCCACTTAGCAGCCGGCACGGCGGCCAGGGCTCCTGCCTCTGACTGCCAGACGGTCGCATTGACCGTCGCGTTCCCCACGATGACGCTCGACCAGTTCATGTACAGGACGCCCGCAGCCTTCGCCGCGGCTGCCACAGGCTCCCATCCCTGAGGCTCCGCCGGATTGACGAACAGGAGATCGACTTTCTGAGCGATCAACGATTGGGCGTCCGTGAGCTGCTTCGCCGGGTCGCCGTTGGCGTTCGTGATCTTGAATTTCAGACCGCAGCCGCCCAGCTGCGCGAATTTCTGAATGTCCGTCTGGAGCTGGCTGAACAGGGACAGGCTCTCTTCGAACGACAGGCCGATCGTCTTCCCTCGTAGGGAGTAAGGCCCGTTCGTGCACCGCGAAGGCTTTCCGAGGTATGTCCCGGCGCTGTTCGCGGCACTGACCGCCAGCAAACTGACGAGAAGCGCTGCTAGCAGCAGGATCACTGTCCTTCTCATTCCGATTCTCCTTTCGATGGTGCCTCTGACCCGATCGCGCCTCCGGCAGAGATCACCTCCGCGCTAAGAGTCCAGGCTGCTCCCTCCGCCTCCAAAGAGTCCAGGCTGCTCCCTCCGCCTCCAGAATCCAGGCCGCACACCTCCCCGTTCGTTTCGGATGCTTTACGGTGCGCGGCTCTCCTCCGCACCAGTAGAAACTACGCACCCATGGCCGGAGAATACCGCACATCGTTCATACAATAAAATACTAGACCCTTGCAAGTCGCACTGAGAGAGACAGAACGCCGAAGATCGTTCGCACAGTAAGACCCGAGGGGAGGCGCGTGCTGGCGCCGCAACGGAGTCGGCGAGCAGTAGAGCCGCAGGACTTCTA
>CAVWXR010000015.1:0-5962 GCA_963759085.1 uncultured Actinomycetes bacterium | reverse complement strand
TCACTCGCCCGAGTTTAGGGTTCACCCACCGGTGCCCGCAATCGCTCGCATCCTGCGGCGGCGGCCCGCTGCGCCGCTCGGCGCCGCGGCCGTCGTGTTCCTGCTCGCCGGCTCGCTCCTGAGCGGGCAGTTCGCGCAGCAGACCGTCAGCGGCCTCGCGAGCGGGGGCATCTACGCGAGCCTTGCGGTCGCGATCGTGCTCATCTATCGCGCCACCCAGGTGATCAACTTCGCGCAGGGCGGGATGGCGATGTTCACGACGTACGTCGCCTGGGAGCTGATGCAGCAGGGCTACGGCCGCTGGAGCGCCTACTTCCTCGCCGTCCTGATCGCGTTCGCCGGCGGCGTCCTGCTCGAGCGGACGGTGCTCCGCCCGGTCGAGAACGCACCCGCGGTCACGACCGTGATCGTCACGATCGGGCTGCTCGTCACCTTCAACGGGCTCGCCGGCTGGATCTGGTCGGCGCAGATCAGGTCCTTCCGCGGCCCGTTCCCGACCCGGCCGATCCACGTCGGCGGCGTCGCCTTCTCGCTCCAGGATCTGGGCACGATCGCGGTCGCGCTCGCCGCCGTCACCGCCCTCTGGGCGTTGTTCCGCTTCACGCGGATCGGGCTCTCGCTGCGCGCGGCGGCGTCCCAGCCCGCGGCGGCACGGCTCGTCGGCATCCGGGTGGGCTGGATGCTCGCCCTCGGCTGGGGCCTCGCCGCGGCCCTCGGCGCGGTGTCCGGGATCCTCGTCGCGCCGGTCGTGTTCCTCCAGCCGAACATGATGGACGCGATCCTCATCTACGCGTTCGCAGCGGCCGTGCTCGGCGGCATCGACAGCCCGCTCGGCGCGGTCGTGGGCGGCCTGACGCTCGGCGTCGTGCTGAACCTGGTCGGCACCTACGTTCACGTCGCCACTGCGGAGCTGCGCCTGCCGATCGCGCTCGCGCTCCTGCTCGTCGTCCTGCTCGTGAGGCCGAGTGGGCTGTTCGGCCGTCCGGCGGTGCGCAAGGTATGAGGCGCGTCTTCACCTTCGCCGCGGCGGCGGCCCTCGCCGCGGGGCTGGCTGTCCTGCCGCTGCTGACGAGCGGCTATCACCAGCTCGAGTGGGCGTACGTCGGCGTGTACGCCTGCGCGATCCTCGGGCTGAACGTGCTCACGGGCTACACGGGCCAGATCTCGCTCGGGCACGGCGCCTTCATGGCGGTCGGCGGCTACACGGCTGCGCTCTTCACGGAGAGTAGCCTCGTCAACCCGTCGCTGACGCTCGGCCTGCCGCACCTGGATCCGCTCTGGACCCTGCCGCTCGCCGGCGCGATCGCGGGCGTGATCGGCCTGGCCGTCGGCGTGCCGGCGCTGCGCCTGTCGGGGCTCTACCTTGCCCTCGCCACCTTCGCGGTCGCCGTCTCGGTGCCGTCGATCGCGAAGCGGTTCCCCGGCCAGACCGGCGGCAGCACCGGCATCGTGCTCGACGTCCACACCGGCCGCTGGCTCTACGAGGTGACGTGGAGCAGCGCGGCCGTCCTGTTCGTGCTCGTCTGGGCGCTGCTCCGCGGACGCACGGGTCGAGCGTTTCGCGCCGTGCGCGACAGCGAGACGGCGGCCGTCTCGTGCGGGGTCGACCTCGCCGTCTACAAGACGCTCGCGTTCGGGGTCTCGGCCGCCTGCGCGGGCGTGGCGGGCGCGCTGCTCGCGCTCATCGCCGGCTACGCGAACCCGGACACGTTTCCGCTCCTGCTCTCGCTGACGATCCTGATCGGAGCCGTCGTCGCAGGCCTCGGCTCGCTCTGGGGCGTCCTCGCCGGCGCCGCGTTCGTCGAGTTCCTGCCGGTCTACGCGCAGCAGGTCTCGAAGCAGGCCCCGTCCGTCGTCTACGGCGTGGCCCTGGTCGCGATCATGCTGGTCCTCCCGACGGGGTTCGCGGGCCTGATGCGTCGTGTGCTCCGAGCCGGGTCGTAAGCGCTTGTCCGAGGCAGACACAAGGGCCGGAGGCTGACGCCAAAGGCGTTAGCCGAAGGCCGGATGCACGCGGGCGGGGATGCGAAGCACCGCCGCCCGCGCTTCTGAAACCCTTCGCCCCGGCCGCAAAGAGGGCGCCGGCTTGGCCGGCGCCCTCTCTGCGGAGCACAAACTCATCCGGTAGGCGCCGCGCAGCGGCGACTACCGAACACCGGTGTAGAGCTTGCCGAACGGCGTCCAGTCGCCCTTGGCGCCGCCGCTCCACTTGATCAGGATCTCCTGCTCGATCGGGAAGTTGTCCGTCGGCGAGGTCTGCACCTTGATCCCCGGATACGTGAACGGGTCCGTGACGTTGAGATTCTTCAACGCCGCCATCAGGCTCGCCCGCGTCGGGTTCTTGCCCGCGTTCTTCAGGGCCTGGACGAACGTCCACGCCGCGCCGAGGCCGTAGATGACGTTCGAGTCGCCGGAGGCGAGGCTGCTCTGGAGAGCCGGTGCGTACTGCGCGATGATCGAGTTGGCGAGCTTCACGCCGGCCGAGTTCGCCTGCGGTGCGTACGTCGGGCTGACGAGGTAGGTGGAGGAGATCACCCCGTCGACGTTCGCGCCGTTCGCCGCAGCCGCCAGCAGGAACAGGCGGTTGGCGGAGACGTTGTTGATGAACGTCGTCGGGCTCCAGCCGACCTTCGTCGCCGTGACGAGCGCCGTGATCGTCGGCGAGGGCGTCGCGAAGACGACGAACGTGTCGGCGCCGGCCGCCTTGAGCGCGAGGATCTGCTGCGCGAGGCTCGTCTCCGTCACGTCGTAGGACTGGGCGCTGACGATCTGGCTCTTCTTGGCGCCGAGCCCGACGCGGAGGCCCGCGTAGTAGTTCTTGCCGTAGGCGTCGTTCTGGTAGAGGACGCCGATCTTCGCGTTCGGCATGTTCGCCGCGATGTACTTGCCGTAGATCTTGCCCTCACCCGGATAGTCGGGCTGCCAGCCGATCGTCCACGGGTACTTCTTCGCCGAGAAGCCCCAGTACGAGTCGCCCGTGGCGACGAGGACCTGTGGCACCTTGTTCGTGTTCAGGTAGCTCCAGATCGCGAGGTTCGGGGCCGTGCCGAGGCTCCCGAAGACTGCGAACACGTGGTCTTGCTCGACGAGCTGCTGCGTCAGCGGCACCGTCTTGGACGGGTCGTACGCGTCGTCGAGGATGGTGAAGTCGATCTTGCGACCGTTGACCCCGCCCTGGGCATTGGTGTAATCGAAGTACGCCTTCTCCGCCGCGGGAATCGTCTTGTACAACGAGGCGACGCCGGTCAGCGGGAACGTGCCGCCGATCGAGACCGACGTCGAGGTGATGCCGGGATCCACCCGGTGCGCCCCGAATGCCGCTGAAGCCGACACGACCGCGACGAGCGTGGTCGCCGAGAGGACCACGAGGATCCTCCTGCCCTTCCTACCCATCCGACCCTCCTACCCGTGGGATGAAACTGACTTTGAAACCGTGAAGTCGAGAGTATGACGCTCTCGGATCCGATTTGATAGCGGAGATTGACTGGCGATTCAAGCCCTGGCCCGCAGGCGGGCGAGCCGGGCCAGGAGCCCGGCCACGCCGTTCGGGAGCAGGAGCATGACCGCGATCACGATCAGCCCGAAGACGACGTCCTGCCCGTGGCTGGAGCCGATCACGGGCACGCTCGTGGAGAGGTTGGGCAGGAGCCCGACGAAGAGGGCGCCGACGAGGACGCCCCAGAGGGAGCCGAGGCCCGCCACGGCGGCTCCGATCAGGATCTGGAGCGAGAGGATCACGCCGAACTCGTTCGGCTGGGCGAAGCCGTTCGTGTGGATGACGAAGAGGGAGCCGGCGACGCCGGCAAAGGCGGCGGAGACGCCGAAGGCGAGGATCTTGTAGATCGGCAGCGAGATGCCGGTGGAGACGGCGGCGACCTCGCTGTCGCGGACGGCGCGAAATGCTCGGCCCGTCCTTCCGCCCAGCAGCAGCCAGGCGACGGCGAAGAGGATCGCGGCGCACGACCACGAGGTCGCGTACAGCCACGTGTGCGAGACGGTCGTGCTCGCCTGCAGCCCGTTGCTGCCGCCGAGGAACTTCGAGAACTTGAGCGCGAACTGCGGCACCGAGACCGCGAGCGCGAACGTCGCGAGCGCGAGGTAGACGCCCGAGAAGCGGAGCGCCGGAACCCCGACCAGCACGCCGCAGACGAACGCGATCGCGAAGGCCAGCGGCAGCGTCAGCAGGAGGTTCGTGTGGTGGTAGTGGGACATGACGACCGTCGTGTACCCGCCGATCGCCATGAACGCGCCGTGGCCGATCGAGATCTGCCCCGTGTACCCGGTGAGGATGTTCAGGCCGAGGATCGCGACGAAGTAGATCGCCACCTCCGAGGCGAGCCCCTGGTGGTAGCCGCTCATCGTGAACGGCAGCAGCGCCAGCACGACGGCGACGATCGCCGCGGCCGGCAGCCCGGTCGGCACGCGCAGCCTCATACGCGCCGCACCTTCTTGTGGCCGAGGATCCCGGTCGGCTTCAGCAGCAGGACGCCGAGCAGGACGGCGAACGCGATCGGCAGGCGCAGCTCGGACGTGGCGAAGCCGACGTACTGGCCGATGAGGTTGAGGAAGACGCCGAGGGCGAGCCCGCCGATCACCGCGCCCGCCGGGCTCTCGAGGCCGCCGAGGACGGCCGCCGCGAAGGCGTACAGGAGGACGGCCTGCATCATCGTCGGCTGCAGGACGAACTGGGCCGGCTCCGTCATCAGCCCGGCGACGGCGCCGAGCACGGCGGCGAGGCCCCAGCCGACCGCGAGCATCCAGTTCACCCGGATGCCGACGAGCGCCGCCGACGCCGGGCGCAGCGCGGCCGCGCGCATCGCGAGCCCGAGCCTCGTGAACTTGAAGAGCACCCAGAGCAGCAGCACGGAGAGGATCGAGACGATCAGCGTGCCGATGTCCTGACGGGCGACCGTCACGTCGCCGACGTGGTAGGTCGTCTTGCCGAACGGGGCGGGCATGAACTTCAGGTCGGCGCCCCAGATCCAGCTGACGACGCCGTCGATGAGGATGAACAGCCCGATGGTCACGATCACGACGGCGATCACCGAGTGCTGCACCGGGCGGATCACGGCGAGCTGCACGACCACGCCGAACACGAACGCGATCCCGAGCGTGAGGAAGAACGCGACCCAGTAGGGGACGCCCCACAGCGTGAGCTGGTAGGCGACGTACGTCGTCGCCATCGCCATCTCGCCCTGCGCGAAGTTGATCACCTCGGTGGCGCGGTAGATGAGCACGAGCGAGAGCGCGAGGCTCGAGAAGATCACGCCCTGGGCGAGGCCGGCCACCGTCTGCTGCGCGAAGATGCTGCTCGAGAGGCAGCCGATCACGAGGAAGACGCATGCGGCCAGGAGACTGGCGAGCACGGGGATCGAGACGCCGGTGCGGATCCGCCGGGGGCGCCTCTGCCGAATGGGGAGTCGACGCGCGAGCTCGACCATCAGTAGCCGAGGTAGCTCCGGCGCACCGACTCGTGCTCCTGCAGCTCGGCGCTCGGCCCGGAGAGCGCGACGCGGCCGACCTCGAGCACGTACGCGACCTGCGCGAGCTGGAGCGCGATGTGCGCGTTCTGCTCGACGACGAGCACGGTGAGCCCCTCGTGCTCGTTCAGCTCCTTGATGATGCGAAAGATCTCGGTGACGAGGAGCGGCGCGAGCCCGAGCGACGGCTCGTCGAGCAGGAGCAGGCGCGGCCGCTGCATGAACGCGCGGGCGAGCGCGAGCATCTGCTGCTCGCCGCCGCTGAGCGTGCCCGCCTGCTGGCTCTCGCCGGTCCTCGAGCCACGGGAAGTAGTCGAGGACGCGGGCGAAGTCGTCGTCGAGCCGTCCGCGCCGGTTGATCGCGCCGAGGCGGAGGTTCTCCCAGACGGTGAGCTCGGCGAAGGTGCCCCGCCCCTCCGGCACGTGCGCGATCCCGAGCCGCGCGACCGTCTCCGGGCCGCTGCCGCCGAGCGGCTTGCCTG
>CAVWXR010000014.1:0-7835 GCA_963759085.1 uncultured Actinomycetes bacterium | reverse complement strand
GGCAACGTCATCGGCTGCGCGTTCTTCGGCCTGTTCTGCGTGATGGGCCATCGCACCGGCGTGAATCAGATGGTGCTCTCGCGCGCGGCGTTCGGCCGGCGCGGCGCCTACCTCCCGCGACTGCGCAGCTGGTGATGACCATGGGCTGGCTCGGCGTCAACACGTGGGTCGTGCTCGACCTGTGCCTCGGCATCTTCAAGCACATGGGGTACAGCCACCCCGGCATGGGTACGAAGTACGCGGTCGGGATCGGGATCATGGCCGTCCAGGTCGTGATCGCGATCATCGGCTTCTACCTCATCCAGTCGTTCGAGAAGTACACGGTCCCGATCGCGGGGCTGATCGTGATCGCGATGAGCTGCCTCGCCTGGACGCGCGTGACGCCGGTCTGGGGCCATGCGACAGCCCACGGCGCGGACCAGGTGACCGCCATCACGCAACTCATGACGGCGATCGGCATCGGCTGGGGCATCACGTGGCTCACGTGGTCGTCGGACTACACACGCTTCATCAAGCCGACCGTGAGCGACAAGAAGGTGTTCTGGACGACATGGTCGGCGATCCTCGTGCCGACGATCTGGCTCGGCTTCCTCGGGGCGACGATCGCCAGCTCGGGCTCGAGCGCCGACCCGGCCGACCTCGTCACGAAGGCGTTCGGGGCAGCGTCGATCCCGATCCTCTTCCTCGTCATGCACGGGCCTGTGGCGACGAACATCCTCAACCTCTACTCGGCCACGCTCGCCGCGCTCTCGATGGACGTCAAGGCGGTGCGCTGGAAGGTGAGCGTCGTCGTCTCGATCGTCGGCACCGGAGTGCTCATCTGGTTCATCCAGTCGGCGAGCTGGGCGACGCGCTTCGACAACTGGCTCTCGTCGGTGGTGCTCTGGATCTCCTCGTGGGCCGGCGTGATGATGGTCGACTACCTCGTCCTGCGACGCGGGAAGATCGATGTGCGCGCGCTCTACGCGTCGCCGAAGGAGTCGATCTACGGCGACGTCAACTGGGCGGCGGTGATCGCGATGCTCTCCGGCGTCGTCGCCGGCTGGGCGTGGGGCTACGGCCTCGTCGGCTTCCTCCAGGGGCCGATCGCGAAGGCGACGCACAACGTCGACATCTCGTGGCTGACCGGCTTCGGTGTCGCCGCGATCCTCTACTACGTGCTGCGGCCGTTCCTTGCAAAGGAAGCGACGCCGCGCGCGGCGGCGACGAGCTGACCTGCTGAAGGGGGCCGCCGTCGCAAGGCGGCCCCCTTTAACCTCAACGCGTGGCCGCGAGCCGGGCCGGCTTCAGCTCCTCGCCGAAACGGGCCCGCTTCACGAACTGTCCGATCCCGGGCTTCGCGACAAGCGCGCCGTTCTCGATCAGGACGTGGCCGCGCAGCAGCACGGTCTCGACGTCGCCGACGACCTCGGTGCCTTCGTAGAGGTTGTAGTCCGACTTCGAGTGCTGCGTCGCGGCGCTGAGCGTCGTGCGCTTCTCGGGGTCGAAGATGACGATGTCGGCGTCGGAGCCCGCCGCGATCGTGCCCTTCCTCGGGTAGAGGCCGAACAGCTTTGCCGCGTTCGTCGAGAGCAGCTCGACCATCCGGTTGAGGCCGATCCGGCCGTCGTTCACACCGAAGTGGTGGATCATCTTCACGCGTTCCTCGAGCCCGGGCGCGCCGTTCGGGATCTTCGAGAAGTCACCCAGGCCGAGTTCCTTCTGCCCCTTGAACGTGAAGGCGCAGTGATCGGTGGAGATCGCTGACAGGACGTCCGACTGCACCGCGTGCCAGAGCACCGCGTGGTTCGACTCGTCGCGCACCGGCGGCGAGTAGACGTACTTCGCGCCCTCGAACCCCGGCTGCGAGATGTGGCTGAGATTGATGAAGAAGTACTGGGTGCACGTCTCGCCCCAGACCGGCCAGCCCTGCGCGCGGGCGCGCGCGATCGCGTCGACGGACTCCTTGCAGGTGACGTGGACGACGTACAGCGGGCTGCCGGCGACGTGGGCGAGCTGGATCGCGCGGTTCGTCGCCTCGCCCTCGAGCTCGGGCGGGCGCGTGAGCGCGTGCCACTTGGGATCGCCCTTGCCTTCGGCGACCGCCTGCTTGACGAGCACGTCGATCGCGTCGCCGTTCTCCCCGTGGATCATCACGAGCGCGCCGGTCTCGCGCGCGAGCTGCATGACCTTGAACAGCGTCTCGTCGTCCACCTGGAGGACGTTCTTGTAGGCCATCAGGAGCTTGTACGAGGTGATCCCCTGGTCGGGCAGCGACGCCAGCTCCTCGATCGTCCCGCCTTCCTTGAGGTCGGTGACGATGATGTGGAAGCCGTAGTCGATCAGCGTCTTGCCGTTCGCCTTGGCATGCCACTCGTCGAGGCCGGAGGTGAACGACTGCCCACGCGACTGGAGCGCGAAGTCGATGTGGCAGGTCGTGCCGCCGAACGCAGCGGCCGTCTGGCCCGACTCGAAGTCGTCGGCGGTCATCGTGCCGCCGAACGGCATGTCGAGATGCGTGTGCGGGTCGATCGCGCCCGGCAGAACGTACTTGCCGGCGGCGTCGATCACCTTGTCGGCCTGGACCTCGAGCGACTCGCCGATCAGTGCGACCGTCTCGTCCTCGACGTAGATGTCCGCGACGTAGTCATCGGCGGCGGTGACGACGCGGCCGCCGCGAATCAGAACCGACATTTCGCCCTCCTCGGTCTCGGCGTTCCTCGGGGCCGCCCGGAGGCGGCCCCGAGAATCTAACGCGCTTACTTGCCGCCCGGAGAGACCTTGACGTTCAGCGGCTTCCAGCTCTTGCCGTTGACGTCGAGGCCCTGCGCCTTCAGCTCTGCGACCGCCTTCGTCGCGAGGTCGGTGCGATAGAGCTCCCAGAGCCCGGCGAGCGCGAGGAGGGCGGCGCCGACGCCGAGCGAGCGGCGGGCGGCGCGGAGGAGCGAGGCCGGCACGGGAGGTTCTTATCACCGGGGGGTTCTCCGCAACCAGGTTGCAAGGCGACGGCGTGGAACGGACATGTCCTGCAACCTGGTTGCGGCGTGACTTACTATCGCCGCGTGACGCCCGCCGCGTGACGTTCGACCCCTCGCGCACCGTCGCCGAGCTGAAGGAGCTCCGCGAGCTGACCGGCGACGAGAACGGCGCCCAGCGCGTCGCCTGGACGGACACCTGGGAGACGGCGCGCGGCTGGTTGCGCGAGAAGGTCGCCGGCACGGGGGCGGTGGAGGAGGTCGACGAGGCGGGAAACCAGTGGTTCACGCTCGCCGGCGCGTCCGAGCGCGCGCTGCTGATCGGCGGCCACATCGACTCGGTGCCGAACGGCGGCTGGCTCGACGGCTGCCTCAACGTGATAGCGCGCGAGCGCCTTCGCTGCCAGGCGGTCGAGCGCCTGCACCGACAGCTCGAGGTGCTCCTCCTTCGTGTCCTCGAGCTTCGTGTGCGAGAGGCCGCGCAGCGACTGGACGAACACCATCACCGTCGGCACGCCGGCGCGCGAGACTTCCGCCGCGTCGTGCAGCGGGCCGCTCGGCAGCCGGTGTGAGGGGCCGCACACCTCGCGGATCGACTCGTCCGCGAGCTCGATCAGCTCCGGGTCGAAGAGGATCGGCTCGATGTTCCAGATCCGGCTCCACGACACGTCGATGTTCTCCTCGCGCGCGAACCGCTCGCTCGCCTCCTGCGCGAGCGACAGCAGCCGCGCGAGCTTCCCCGCGTCGAGGTGCCGCTGGTCGAGCAGCTGCTCCGCCGTCTCGACGACCGAGGTGACGATCCCCGGCTTGCAGACGACGCCGCCGGAGGTGCAGACCGCGCCGTCGCCGACCTCGGCCGCGATCGGGCGGATCTCGAGCGCGAGCTTCGCCGCGCCCGCGAGCGCGTCGCGCCGCTGGTCCATCGGCGTCGAGCCCGAGTGCGCCGCCTGGCCCTTCCACGTCACCAGATGCCTTTCCACGCCGAACGTGCCGAGCACCACCCCGAGCGGCAGCTCCGAGCGACTCGAGCACGGGCCCCTGCTCGATGTGCAGCTCGAGATAGGCGACTGCGTGCGCGAGCTGCGAGCGCGCCTCGATCGCCCGGTCGAGGTCGACGCCGTGCTCGCGCAGCGCGTCCGGCAGCGCGATCCCGTTCGCGTCGCGCCGCTGACGCAGCTCGTCCTGGTCCGCCATCGAGCCCGCCGCGGCCGACGAGCCGAACAGGGAGCGGCCGAAGCGCGCCCCCTCTTCGTCCGCCCAGTTGACGAGCCGCACGGTCAGCGGCGACGTCCCCTCCGCCGCGATGCGGCGCAGCACCTCGACGCCTGCCATCACGTTGAGGCAGCCGTCGAGCCAGCCGCCGTTCGGCACCGAGTCGATGTGGCCGCCGATCAGCAGCGCGCGCTCGGACGCGCCGGCGAGCGTGAACCACTGGTTTCCCGCCTCGTCGACCTCCTCCACCGCCCCCGTGCCGGCGACCTTCTCGCGCAACCAGCCGCGCGCCGTCTCCCAGGTGTCCGTCCAGGCGACGCGCTGGGCGCCGTTCTCGTCGCCGGTCAGCTCGCGGAGCTCCTTCAGCTCGGCGACGGTGCGCGAGGGGTCGAACGTCACGCGGCGGAACGTCACGCGGCGATAGTAAGTCACGCCGCAACCAGGTTGCAGGACATGTCCGTTCCACGCCGTCGCCTTGCAACCTGGTTGCGGAGAACCCCCCGGTGATAAGAACCTCCCGTGCCGGCCTCGCTCCTCCGCGCCGCCCGCCGCTCGCTCGGCGTCGGCGCCGCCCTCCTCGCGCTCGCCGGGCTCTGGGAGCTCTATCGCACCGACCTCGCGACGAAGGCGGTCGCAGAGCTGAAGGCGCAGGGCCTCGACGTCAACGGCAAGAGCTGGAAGCCGCTGAACGTCAAGGTCTCTCCGGGCGGCAAGTAAGCGCGTTAGATTCTCGGGGCCGCCTCCGGGCGGCCCCGAGGAACGCCGAGACCGAGGAGGGCGAAATGTCGGTTCTGATTCGCGGCGGCCGCGTCGTCACCGCCGCCGATGACTACGTCGCGGACATCTACGTCGAGGACGAGACGGTCGCACTGATCGGCGAGTCGCTCGAGGTCCAGGCCGACAAGGTGATCGACGCCGCCGGCAAGTACGTTCTGCCGGGCGCGATCGACCCGCACACGCATCTCGACATGCCGTTCGGCGGCACGATGACCGCCGACGACTTCGAGTCGGGCCAGACGGCCGCTGCGTTCGGCGGCACGACCTGCCACATCGACTTCGCGCTCCAGTCGCGTGGGCAGTCGTTCACCTCCGGCCTCGACGAGTGGCATGCCAAGGCGAACGGCAAGACGCTGATCGACTACGGCTTCCACATCATCGTCACCGACCTCAAGGAAGGCGGGACGATCGAGGAGCTCGCGTCGCTGCCCGACCAGGGGATCACCTCGTACAAGCTCCTGATGGCCTACAAGAACGTCCTCCAGGTGGACGACGAGACGCTGTTCAAGGTCATGCAGCTCGCGCGCGAGACCGGCGCGCTCGTGATGATCCACGGGGAGAACGGCGACGCGATCGACGTGCTCGTCAAGCAGGCGGTCGCCGAAGGCAAGGGCGATCCCAAGTGGCACGCGCTCACGCGCCCGCCCGAGCTCGAGGGCGAGGCGACGAACCGCGCGATCCAGCTCGCCCACGTCGCCGGCAGCCCGCTGTACGTCGTCCACGTCACCTGCAAGGAGTCCGTCGACGCGATCGCGCGCGCCCGCGCGCAGGGCTGGCCGGTCTGGGGCGAGACGTGCACCCAGTACTTCTTCATCAATCTCAGCCACATCTCGCAGCCGGGGTTCGAGGGCGCGAAGTACGTCTACTCGCCGCCGGTGCGCGACGAGTCGAACCACGCGGTGCTCTGGCACGCGGTGCAGTCGGACGTCCTGTCAGCGATCTCCACCGATCACTGCGCCTTCACGTTCAAGGGGCAGAAGGAACTCGGCCTGGGTGACTTCTCGAAGATCCCGAACGGCGCGCCCGGGCTCGAGGAACGCGTGAAGATGATCCACCACTTCGGTGTGAACGACGGCCGGATCGGCCTCAACCGGATGGTCGAGCTGCTCTCGACGAACGCGGCAAAGCTGTTCGGCCTCTACCCGAGGAAGGGCACGATCGCGGCGGGCTCCGACGCCGACATCGTCATCTTCGACCCCGAGAAGCGCACGACGCTCAGCGCCGCGACGCAGCACTCGAAGTCGGACTACAACCTCTACGAAGGCACCGAGGTCGTCGGCGACGTCGAGACCGTGCTGCTGCGCGGCCACGTCCTGATCGAGAACGGCGCGCTTGTCGCGAAGCCCGGGATCGGACAGTTCGTGAAGCGGGCCCGTTTCGGCGAGGAGCTGAAGCCCGCCCGGCTCGCGGCCACGCGTGATCAACGCTCCCCTCTGAGGTTGAAGGGGGCCGCCTTGCGGCGGCGGCCCCCTTCAGCAGGTCAGCTCGTCGCCGCCGCGCGCGGTGTCGGCTCCTTTACGAAGAACGGCCGCAGCACGTAGTACAGGATCGCGGCGACGCCGAGGCCGGTCAGCCACGAGATGTCGACGTTGTGCGTCGCCTTCGCGATCGGCCCCTGCAGGATCGGCGTGAGGCCGTAGCCCCACGCCCAGCCGGCGACGACGCCGGAGAGCATCGCGATCACGGCCGCCCAGTTCACATCCCCGTAGATCGACTCCTTCGGCGACGCGTAGAGCGCCGCGACGTCGATCTTCCCACGGCGCAGGACGATGTAGTCGACGATCATCACGCCGGCCCAGGCAGAGATCCAGAGCACGACCGAGCTCAGCCACTGGTCGAAGCGGTTCGCCCAGCTCGACGACTGGATGAACCAGATCAGCACGCCGGTGCCGACGATCGAGACGACGACGCTCACCTTCCAGCGCGCCGCCTTCAGGTCCATCGACAGAGCGGCGAGCGTGGCCGAGTAGAGGTTGAGGATGTTCGTCGCCACAGGCCCGTGCATGACGAGGAAGAGGATCGGGATCGACGCCGCCCCGAACGCCTTCGAGACGAGGTCGGCCGGATCGGCGCTGGAGCCGGAGCTCGCGATCGTCGCGCCGAGGATGCCGAGCCAGATCGTCGGCAGGAGGATCGCCGACCATGTCGTCCAGAACACCTTCTTGTCGCTCACCGTCGGCTTGATGAAGCGTGTGTAGTCCGACGACCACGTGAGCCACGTGATGCCCCAGCCGATGCCGATCGCCGTCATGAGTTGCGTGATGGCGGTCACCTGGTCGGAGCCGTGGGCCGTCGCATGTGCCTCCAGACCGGCGTCACGCGCGTCCAGGCGAGGCAGCTCATCGCGATCACGATCAGCCCCGCGATCGGGACCGTGTACTTCTCGAACGACTGGATGAGGTAGAAGCCGATGATCGCGATCACGACCTGCACGGCCATGATCCCGATCCCGACCGCGTACTTCGTGCCCATGCCGGGATGGCGTACCCCATGTGCTTGAAGATGCCGAGGCACAGGTCGAGCACGACCCACGTGTTGACGCCGAGCCAGCCCATCGTCATGACGAGCTGCGCAGTCGCGGGTAGATAGGCGCCGCGCCGGCCGAACGCCGCGCGCGAGAGCACCATCTGATTCACACCGGTGCGGTGGCCCATCACGCAGAAGAGGCCGAAGAACGCGCAGCCGATGACGTTGCCGACGACGAGGATGATGATCGTCTCGACGAGGCTGAGGCCGAGGACGATGCCGAGCGCGCCCAGTACCCAGTTGATCGGCGCGATGTTCGCGCCGCCCAGATCCACCATTGCTGCAGCGGCGTCGAGTTCCGGTCCTCCGGCCGGATCGGCTCGATGCCGTGCACGTCGAGCTGGACGGCCTCCGCCAGCTCGCCCT
>CAVWXR010000013.1:0-16523 GCA_963759085.1 uncultured Actinomycetes bacterium | reverse complement strand
CTTGTGGTAGACGCCGAAAGGCGTTGGTCCGGGACCTCACGAGCCGTGACTGCGACTAGTGCCCCTTCAGTGAATGTAGCCGGAGGACATTTGCTGAAGGGGCACTAGCGGCCGCCCGTTGGCAAACGTGCGCCTGACTTCTCGGGCGTCCTCGCTCAGACGGTCCGCGCTTCGGCTTCGGCGAACTGGGTGGTGTAGAGCGTGTGGTAGAGGCCGCTGCGATCGAGGAGCTCGGCATGGTTGCCCTGCTCGACGATGCGGCCGTCGTCCATGACGACGATCGTGTCCGCGTTGCGGATGGTGGAGAGCCGGTGGGCGATGACGAAGCTCGTGCGGCCGCTGACGCAGCCGGGCCATCGCCTCCTGGACGTAGAGCTCGGTGCGGGTGTCGACGTTGCTGGTCGCCTCGTCGAGGATGAGGATGCTCGGGTCGGCGAGGAAGGCGCGGGCGATCGTGAGCAGCTGCTTCTGCCCGGAGGAGATGTTGGAGGCGTCCTCGTCGAGGACGGTGTCGTAGCCGTCGGGGAGCGTGCGGACGAAGTGGTCGACGTAGGCGGCCTTGCCGGCGGCGACGATCTCGGCGTCGGTGGCGTCCTGCTTGCCGTAGGCGATGTTGTCGCGGATGCGTGCCGGCGAACAGCCAGGTGTCCTGGAGCACCATGCCGAAGGCGCGGCGCACCTGGTCGCGGGTGAGGCGGCGGTAGTCGACGCCGTCGAGGAGGATGCGCCCGCCGTCGATCTCGTAGAAGCGGACGAGCAGGTTGACGAGCGTCGTCTTGCCGGCGCCGGTGGGGCCGACGATCGCGACGGTGCTACCGGCCGCGACGTCGAGCGTGAAGTCCTCGATCAGCGGCTTGTCCGGCTCGTAGCGGAAGCGACACGTCGTCCAGCGTCACCCGCCCGCCGTTGCGATGCTCGGCCGCGGCCGCGGCGGGCAGGTCGGGCGCCTCCTCCGCCGCGTCGAGGAACTCGAAGACGCGCTCGGCCGAGGCGAGCCCGGACTGGAGCATGTTCATCTGGGAGGCGATCTGGGTGATCGGCATCGTGAACTGGCGCGAGTACTGGATGAACGCCTGCACGTCGCCGAGCGAGAGGGCGCCGGAGGCGACGCGCCAGCCGCCGAGGACGGCGATCGCGACGTAGTTGATGTTCGCGAGGAACATCATCGCCGGCTGGATGATCCCGGAGAGGAACTGGCCCGGAAGCTCGCCTCGTAGAGGCTGCTGGTTCTGCCGGCCGAACTCGTCGACGGTCGCCCGCGGCGCCCGTAGATCTGCACGAGCGCATGGCCGGTGTGCGTCTCCTCGACGAGGCCGTTGAGCGTGCCGGTGCGCTCCCACTGGGCGGCGAACTGGACCTGCGAACGCGCGCACGATCGTCATGCGTGAGGAGGATCGCGAGCGGGATCGACGAGCAGCGACACCGCGGCGAGCAGCGGCGAGATCCAGAACATCATCGCCGTGCACGCCGACGACCGTCAGCACCGAGGTGAGCAGCTGGCTGAGGCCCTGCTGCAGCGTCGTGGTCAGGTTGTCGATGTCGTTGGTGACGCGGCTGAGGATGTCGCCGTGCGGGTGGCTGTCGAAGTAGCGCAGCGGCAGCCGCGCCAGCTTCTCCTCGACGTCGCGGCGCAGCCCGAACATCGTCCGCTGCGTCGACCCCGGCCATCACGTAGGCCTGCCCGAAGCTGAAGACAGAGCCGAGCAGGTAGACGAGCGCCGCCAGCCCGAGCCAGCGCCCGAGCTGCGTCGAGTCGATCCCTGCGCCCGGCGTGACGTGCATGTGCGAGACCATCTGCGCGATCTGGCCGTGCCCGTGCGCGCGCAGCTGCGCGACCGCCTGCGCCTTGCTCACGCCGGCAGGCAGCTGTCGGCTGACGACGCCGTCGAAGAGGACGTTGGTCGCGTTGCCGAGGATCCGCGGCCCGAGGACGGTCAGCCCGACGGAGGTCACGCCCATCACGAGCGCGAGCACGAGCCGCGTGCGGTCGGGCCGCAGCCGGCGCGAGCAGCCGGCGCAGCCGTCGCGCGTGGATCCTTGCTGCGCGGCGCCCGACTGCATCGCGCATCGGGCCGCGTCCGACGCGGCCCGCGCTCGCGGCCCGCATCGCGCTCACGCCGCCGCCTCCTCGCCGAGCTGCGACGCGACGATCTCGCGGTACGCGTCGCAGCTCGCGAGCAGCTCGCGGTGGCTTCCGGTGCCGACGACGCGGCCCTCGTCGAGCACGATGATCAGGTCGGCGTCGATGATCGTCGAGACGCGCTGCGCGACGATCACGACGGCGGCCTCGCCGGTCTCGGCCCGCAGCGCGGCGCGGAGACGTGCGTCGGTCGCGGCGTCGAGCGCCGAGAAGCAGTCGTCGAAAAGGTAGAGCCGCGGCCGCTTCACGAGCGCGCGTGCGATCGAGAGCCGCTGCCGCTGGCCGCCCGAGACGTTGGTGCCGCCCTGATCGATCGGCGCCTCGAGCCCGCCCGGCATGGCGGCGACGAACTCGCGCGCCTGCGCGATCTCGAGCGCACGCCACAGCTCGGCATCCGAGGCGTCGGGTCGGCCGAAGCGGAGGTTGCTCGCGACCGTGCCGCTGAACAGGTAGGCGGCCTGCGGCACCAACCCGATCCCGCTCCACAGCTGCTCGAGCTCCTGCTCGCGCACGTCGACGCCGTCGACGAGGACGCTCCCCGCGCGTGGCGTCGAAGAAGCGCGGGATCAGGTTGAGCAGCGTCGTCTTGCCGCTGCCGGTGCCGCCGATGATCGCGCTCGTCCGGCCCGGCAGGAGCGCGAACGTCGAGATCGTGCAGGACGGGCAGCTCGCTGCCCGGATAGCCGAAGCTCACGCCCCGGAACTCGACCGCTCCCGTCGACCGCAGCGGCCGGACCGGCTGCGGCGGGTCGGCGACCGACGGCTCCGCCTCCAGCACCTGCTCGATCCGCTCGGCGCTCGCGACCGCGCGCGGGAGCAGGATCATCAGGAACACGGCCATCATCACCGACATCAGGATCTGCAGGATGTAGGCGAGAAACGCGGTCAGGTTGCCGATCGGCATCGACCCGTCCCTCGACGAGCAGCCCGCCGAACCAGATCACGGCGACGCTCGACAGGTTCATGATCGCCATCACCGACGGGAACGCGAGCGCGAAGATCCGGTTGATGCGCAGCGCGGTCGCGGTCAGATCGGCGTTCGCATCGCCGAACCGCTCGGCCTCCGCGTCGGTGCGGACGAACGCGCGGATCACGCGCACGCCCGTGATCTGCTCGCGCAGCACCTCGTTGATGCGGTCGATCTTCCCCTGCATCGACCGGAACTGCGGCACGACCGCGACCAGGACGACGCCGATCAGCGCCAGCATCACCGGCACCGACACCGCCAGCAGCGGCGAGAGCGCAGCGCTCTCGTGCACGGCCATGATCACGCCGCCGACGCTCATGATCGGCGCGATCACGATCAGCGTCAGCCCCGCCTGCACGAAGACCTGCACCTGCTGGATGTCGTTCGTGTTGCGGGTGATCAGCGACGGCGTCCCGAAGCGGTGCATCTCGCGCGCCGAGAACGCCTGCACGGCGTCGAACACCGCCGCACGTATGTCCGCGCCCGCACCCATCGCCACCCGCGAGGCGAAGTACACCGCGACGATCGAGACGACGCCGAGCGCGAGCGTGATCCCGAGCATCAGGCCGCCGGTCGTCCAGATGTACCCCAGGTTCCCCTTGATGACGCCGTTGTTGATGATGTCCGCGTTCAGGTTCGGCAGGTAGAGGTTCGCGACCGTCTGCCCCGCCAGCAGCGCCACCACCAGCGCGACCTGGCGCCGATACGGGCTGCAGGAACCTGCGCAGCAACCGGATCAGCACGACCGCATCACCGCCGTGCGAACATCCCCGCCAGGCGGTCGATCACCTTTGCCGCAGCGGCCAACTCCGCGTCCGTGCACCCCTCGAGCGCCTCCGCAACCTCGGCACGGAACGCGTGCAACCTCTCCTCCACCACCCGTGCCCCCTCCGGGCTGAGCGAGAAGACGCGGGCGCGGCGGTCGCCCTCGGCCGTCGCGCGGCAGACGACCTCCGCTCGCTCCAGCCCGTCCAGCATCTCGCTCGCGGCGCTCGGAGACAGATGCGCCGCTTCGGCCAGCCGGATCCCCGTCATCGCCCCCTGCTCGTACAGGCGCGCCGCGAGCCTGATCTGCGCGAAGCTCAGCTCACCCGCGCGCCGCGTGTCCCGGCCGCGCCGGGAGGCAGCCGCGGAGAGCAACCCCCGCAGCGATTCGAGCAGCCGGTCGCGCGCGTCCGCTCCGCTTTCCGTGCCGCTCCTTCGGTACCGACCCATTCGGTACCGAACGTACTCCGCCCGGCCCGCCGGCCGAGCGTAGTCGCCCGCAAAGAGATGTCCAGCCCCACAGCGGACTCGCCGGGGAGCGAGCCAGCAGCCCTTGCGTAGCGACCGCGAGGTTGGGATCGCGCTCCGCGGCGGACGACGCCGAGACCGCCGTCAGCGCTGCCCGCGGGTCGACGGCGGCGAGCGTGCCCTCGAGATCGACAGCCTCGCGGAAGCTCGCGGTAGAGGTGCTGGGCTTGCTCGTGAACATGACGCTCCTCGGTGCCGAGACTGACCCGGTGTCCATCGCCGAGGAGCACGTTGGCGGCCGGCTCCAAGCCCGCTCCAACCCGGGTCCAACACCGTGGCGTGCTCCCGGGGAACGGGCTCCCGCCGGAGGCAGGGCCGTTCCCTACGGCGCCTGGTGGGCGCCGGCCCGCTCCGCTCGACGCCTCACGTCGATCCGCGGTCGTGCGGAAACGCTGATCGTGGATTGGGGGTTTGCCCCGAGGGCGCGGCGAGTCGCTCGCGCGAGAGTAAGCGCCGAAAGGAAGGAGAGCGATAGCACTCCGTGAGGCCCGGCAAGAGGCCCTTCGGGACGATGTCCTCCCGGCTGGTCAGGCCGCTCCGGGCGTGTGTGTCTCTTCGGCGTGCTGCCGTCTCGGGTTGAGAGTGAGCGTGGAGTAAGGAGGCGACGTGGTTTCTGCAAGCGATCCGGGCGGCATCAGGCGGGTGGTTGTCGCCGGCGACGTGACGATGGACTGGAACCTGGCGCGCGGGCGGCTCGATCCGGCGGGCGTCGTCTGGAACGCCGACGACCGCACGGAGGTCTACGGGCAGCTCGGCGGTGCGGCGCTGCTCGGGGATCTGATCGACGAGGTGGCGGAGACGCTGCGCGCGGAAAACCTCCAGGTCGAGGTCGATCGTGCGCCCGCGCCCGGAGAGCGAGTTTCTTCCCGGCGACCCGCGCCTCGATCACTCCTACGCGATCTGGTCGCAGTTCCCGCGCAGTCAGCGGCGATCGCGCGAAGACGGTCTGGCGGGTGGAGGAGTTCCTCGGGCTCGACCGGGCGCGCGACCTCGCGGCCTCGCGCCAGTGCAAGAAGGCGAGCCGGCGATCCGCCCGAGGCCGATCTCGTCATCCTCGACGACGCCAATCTCGGCCTCCGCGCGAGCCCGGAGTGCTGGCCGAAGGCGCTGACAGCTTTCGCACAGAAGACGGAGGCAGAAGCAACTCCCGTGGGTGCTGCTCAAGATGTCGCAGCCGATCGCGCAGGGCGAGCTCTGGAAGAGCCTGCTCCGCGACTGCGCCGAGCGCCTGATCGTGGTGATGACGCTCAACGACCTGCGCCTGAGCGAGGTCAAGATCAGCCGCGAGCTCTCCTGGGAGCGGATCGCCGGCGATCTCGCCTCGGAGATCCTCCGCCACCCGGCCGTGAACGGGCTCGCCTACTGCGCGCACGTGGTCGTCTCGCTGCAGACGGGCGGCGCCGTCCTGCTCTCGCGGCGCGGCGACCTGAGCGGGCGGCTGGACCGGCTCGAGCGGCCCGACTGCCACGCGATCTTCGACCCCGAGGCGATCGAGAACAGCTGGGTCGAGCAGCACCCCGGCGCGATGATCGGCTACACGTCCTGCCTGGCCGCCGGGATCGCGCGCGAGCTCCTGCTCGCTCCCGATGCAGCCCGACGTGCAAGAGCGGCGTCGGCAGAGGCCTCTCGGCTGCGCGCGCGCTTCATCTGCGCGGCTACGGCGACGAGGGAGCGCGAGCAAGACCGTGCCGGGCTCGCCTTCCCGGCTCGTGAGATCGCCGCAAAGCTCGCCGGCGAGGAGAACGAGTTCCAGCTCGCGCAGATCGAGCAGCCGACGCCGGAGTCGTGGTCGATCCTCGAGTCGCGCCATCCCGAGGGCCTCGACGCGGTCGCGCTGTGCGCGTCGCGCGGGAGGGGATCGAGTCGGTGCTGAAAGACGTTCCGCTCGCCCGCTTCGGCCCCTTCGTCACCGTCGACCGCGGCGAGATCGAGGGCTTCCGCAGCATCCGGGCGCTGATCCGCGAGTACGACCGCCAGAAGGCGCCGCGGCCGCTCTCGATCGCCGTCTTCGGCCCGCCCGGATCGGGCAAGTCGTTCGGCGTCAAGGCGGTTGCCAAGTCGACGCTTCGACGACGACCGGGTCGAGCCGCTCGAGTTCAACCTCTCGCAGATGAACGGCCCCTCCGACCTGGCCGACGCGCTCCATCAGGTGCGCGACGCGGGCCTGAGGGGCAAGCTCCCCTTCGTCCTCTGGGACGAGTTCGACAGCGACGCCGGCGGCGAGCACTTCGGCTGGCTGCGCCACTTCCTCGCCCCGATGCAGGACGGATCGTTCCAGCAGGGGCAGATCGAGCACCCGGTCGGCAAGGCGATCTTCGTCTTCGCCGGCGGCACCAGCGCTCGCCTCGCCGACTTCGCCGGCAACTCGAGCGACGAGTTCCGGCCAGGCCAAGGGCCCCGACTTCGTCAGTCGCCTCAAGGGCCACGTCGACGTCGTCGGCCCCGACCCGCGCGGCGGCGACCCCGAGGCCGATCCCTACTACCGCATCCGGCGCGCGATCCTGCTGCGGGCGATGCTCTGCGCGGCCGGAAGACCCTCTTCAAGCGCGGCGGGCCGGCTCCAGATCGACTCCGGGGTGCTGCGCGCCTTCCTCGAAGTGGGCCGCTACCGCCACGGCGCCCGCTCGCTCGAGACGATCATCTCGATGAGCACGCTGAGCGGGAAGAACCGCTTCGAGCGCTCCGCCCTTCCGGCCGCCAAGCAGCTCGACGCGCACGTCAACGCGAAAGATTTCCTCTCCCTGGTCGAGCGCTACGTGCCCGAGGGAGATCTGCTCGAGCGGCTGGCCGAGGCTGCGCACGTCAGCTACTGCGGGGACATGCTCGCCGCAGGGCTACGAGTGGAGCGGCTCGCCCGACTACCTGGCCGAGTCACGGGCTGCGCGAGTCCGAAGCCGGCCAAGAAGGGCCCGCACCCGTCGCTCGTCGACTACGGCAGCCTGCCGCCCGACGTCAAGGAGCAGAACCGCGGCAACGCCCGCGACCTGGCCCGCAAGCTCGCCTTCCTCGGCTACTCGTTGCGCGAGGACGCGCCCGCCGGCGCGCCCGCCGTTCGACTTCGATCCCAACGATCCGCGCGTCGAGCAGCTCGCAAAGGAAGAGCACGAGCGCTGGGTGCGGGCCAAGATCAGGGCAGGCTGGCGCCGCGGCCCGAGGGACGACGAGAAGCGCACGCATCCCTGCATCTGCCCGTGGGAGGAGCTCCCCGAGGAGGAGAAGCAGAAGGATCGGCGCTCGTGCTCGGGATCCCCGAGATCGTCGCTGCCAGCCGGGATGACGCTGGCCAGGGTCGAGGAGACGGAAGAGCTGAACGATCGGCATCTGCGGTCACCGCGCTCTCGCCGAGCCCGAGAAAGCTCGTGGCCGGGATCGAGCAGGCGCTGCGGCGGATCGAGGCCGCCTTCCCCGGCCGCCCGCTTCGGATTCTCTCGGCGCTTGCCGAAGGAGCCGATCGCCTCGCTCTCGGCCCCGCGCTCGAGCGTCCCGGCTCGAAGCTGGTCGCCGTGCTCCCGCTCGAGAAGTACGACTACCTCTCCGACTTCGAGTCGAGCGAGTCGAAGGACGAGTTCCTGCGCCTGCTCGCCCGGGCCGACGAGGTGGTCGAGCTACCGGCGCAGGCCGAGCGCAAGCAGGCCTACGAGGCAGGCGGCGACTTCATCTGCGAGCAGGCCGACGTGCTTCTCGCCGTCTGGGACGGCCAGGACGGACAGGGCCAGGGCGGAACGGCGACGGTGGTCGCCCGAGCCCGCGAGCGTGGGCTCCCGATCGCCTGGGTGCACGCAGGCAACCGCAAGCCCGGCACGCTCGAGCCGACCTCGCTCGGAGACGAGCAGGGCAGTGTCAGCTACGAGAACTTCTAAGGTCGGAGGGTGATCGTGCGCACTGCCGGGATACTGAAACCCGTCAGGCTCCCACGTTGGCCTAGCACGGTCGCTGATAGCTGATGGACGGTTCGGCCTGCTCCCAGAGCTGCTCCGCATGTCGCTCGTCGATGTAGCCACAAAGCTGGTGTATGTAGACGGCGACCGGGAAGTTGGTCCACAACCGGATCGTCCCATCGGTGCCGCCTGATGCGAGCGTCCGGCCGTCAGGGCTGAACGCGACACTCAAGACGGCGCCGGTGTGGCCGGTCAGCGGCGGGCCGAGCTGTCGGTGGCTTGCCACATCCCACAACCGGACCGTCCCATCCTCCCCGGCCGACGCGAGCGTCCGGCCGTCGGGGCTGAACGCGACGCCGTTGACGGCGCCGGTGTGGCCGGTCAGCGGCGCGCCCAGCTGGTGGCGGCTTCCCACATCCCACAACCGGACCGTCCCATCCTCCCCGGCCGACGCGAGCGTCCGGCCGTCAGGGCTGAACGCGACGCTCTTGACCGAGCCGGCGGCCAGCGGCGCGCCCATCTGGCGGTGGCTCGCCACATCCCACAACCGAATGTCGTTCCCCCCCGACGCGAGCGTCCGGCCGTCAGGGCTGAACGCGACACTCCAGACGAGACCGGCGTCGGTCAGCGGCGCGCCGAGCCGGCGGTGCGTTGCCACATCCCACAACCGGACCGTCCCCTCGTTGCTCCCCGACGCGAGCGTGCGGCCGTCGGGGCCGAACGCGACACTCAAGACCCAGCCGGTGTCGCCGGTCAGCGGCGCTCCCAGCAGGCGGTGGCTCGCGACGTCCCACAGCCGGACCGTCCCATCGGTGCCTCCCGACGCGAGCGTCCGGCCGCCGGGGCCGAACGCGACGCTGTTGACTGGGCCGGCGTGGCCGGTCAGCGGCGCGCCGAGCACGCGGTGGGTCGCCACGTCCCACAGGCGAGTCGTCCCATCCGCGCTGCCCGACGCGAGCGTCCGCCGGTCAGGACTGAACGCGACACTCAGGACGGAGCCGGTGTCGCCGCTCAGCGGCGCTCCGAGCTGGCGGGGGCTCGCCACGTCCCACAGCCAGATCATCCGATCGGCGCCGGTCGACGCGAGCGTCCGGCCGTCAGGGCTGAACGCGACACCCGAGACGACGCCGGTGTCGCCGCTCAGCGGCGCTCCCACCTCGCGGGAGCTCGCCACGTCCCACAAACGGATCGTCCCGTCGGCGCCGCCCGACGCGAGCGTCCGGCCGTCAGGACTGAACGCGACACTCAATACCCAGCCGGTGTGGCCGGTCAGCGGCGCGCCGAGCTGGCGGTGGCTCGCCACGTCCCACAACCGGATCGTCCGATCGTAGCCGCCCGACGCGAGCGTCCGGCCGTCGGGGCTGAACGCGACAGCCATGACCCAGTCGGTGTGGCCGGTCAGCGGCGCTCCGAGCTGGCGGTGGCTCGCCACGTCCCACAGCCGGATCGTCCGATCGGCGCCGCCCGACGCGAGCGTCCGGCCGTCGGGGCTGAACGCGACACTGTTGACAGGGCCGGTGTGGCCGGTCAGCGGCGCGCCGAGCTGGCGGTGGCTCGTCACGTCCCACAACCGGATCGTCCCGTCGGCGCCGCTCGACGCGAGCGTCCGGCCGTCAGGGCTGAACGCGACACTCGTGACGGCGCCGGTGTGGCCGGTCAGCGGCGCGCCGAGCTGGCGGTGGCTCGCCACGTCCCACAACCGGACCGTCCCGTCGGCGCCGCCCGATGCGAGCGTCCGGCCGTCAGGGCTGAACGCGACACTCTTGACGGAGCCGGTGTGGCCGGTCAGCGGCGCGCCGAGCTGGCGGTGGCTCGTCACGTCCCACAACCGGATCGTCCCATCGTCGCCGCTCGACGCGAGCGTCCGGCCGTCAGGACTGAACGCGACGCTCTGAACGAAGCCGGTGTGGCCGGTCAGCGGCGCGCCGAGCTGGTGGGTATCGGCGACCGTGAGGATTGCGTTGCGGGCGTCGAACGTGGGCGAGTGCCGATACGCCTCGACCGCCTGGAGGCTTGCGAGTTGGAGGTCCGCGTCGTTCGTCGCCTGGTTAGCCAGTAGTTGCGACTGAACGACGTGCGTCTCGTTGATCGCGCTCTGCCGCTGGACCAGGGCGAAGATCGCGAGCGCAATCGCGATCGCCACGCCCGCGCTCAGCCCGCCAACGAGCGCACGCTGCCGCCGGCTCGCCGACTGTCGACTCTGCGCGATGTACTCGATCTGCTCGCGCGTGGGAGCCGCATGATGGCCAGGCTGCTGCGCAAGCCAAGCTTCGGCCTGTCGCATGTCTGCGCCGCGGAGGAGGTAGCTTGCGTCACGGTCGTTGTCGAGCCACTCGCGCGCTCGGCCCGCAAGGCGAGTGTGCCGGTCGCGCCATTCGAGATCGACCCGGAGAGCCTCCACCAGACGGTCCATCCCGGCAACGGCGTCGTCGCTTTCCCGCAGGAACACCCACTCCGTCTCGGCTACCGCATGCGGCAACTCCTGCTCGTCCGCGTCGCGGTAGATGACGGGGATGACCAGCTTGTTGAGAGCGAGAGCATCCTCGAGCTCCTCTCGGCAGTGCTCGGAGGCGACAGAGTCCGGGCTCACGACGAAGACGAACGCCTTGCACGCCTCGATCCCTCGCTTCACCCTCTCCTGCCATTTCGCGCCGCCGAGGATGTCTTCGACATCCATCCAGACCTGCAAGCCTCGGTCGCCGAGATCCCCGCGCAAGCGATTGACCACGAAGTCCGAATCCTCGCGGGCGTAGGACAAGAACGCGTCGTAACGGCCCGGCTCGGCCGCGTCCGGCGCCTCTCCAGCATCCCCAACGTGCTCGACGTCGGCACGCTTCATCGACTGGGCCTCCGGAGCGAAAACGTCTGGCGGCGACGCCAGACACGATGGCGGCGGCGCTCGTCGCCCAGAAGTGGGAGACGTCGGTTCCGGCCTCGCGATCCGTGATCACGTAACCCGACGCGGCTCTGAATCCGCATGTTTCGACGCCCTCCTTCAACCGCTCGACGACGATGGGCGGCTCGCGTGGCAGGCAACGCAGAATCCGAGCGAAGTCTTGGCCGCGGCCAGGCCGCTGCCCCATCGGGGTTGCCACCGACCCCTCCACGCGTAGCCCACGACCGGCGGTCAGTGCCGGCGGGGAGCTCAGCCGAGCTTGGCCCGTACTGTCGCGAGCGCCTTGTCGCGAAGCGCCCGACCCTGAGCCTGCGCGGCCCGTACTCCGTCTGCCTGGGCCGTTCGGAACGCCTCGTCCTTGATCGAGCCCAGGTTGATCCCGACGTTGAGCGCGCCGCCCTCCAGGGCCGCCGCCGCCAGGAGCGCCGCCACGCCGGCGTCCGACACCGCGTTGGGATTCCCCCGCTCCGCGACCCGCAAGGCCAGCTCGAGAACCCGCACCGATCGCGTGCACACGAGCAGCGGGGGCTCCACCGCCGCCTTGTACCCCGCCTGGATCGCCTCGGAGCGGGCGGCCTGCTCCTGCGGCGTCTCCTTCGGCATCCGGAAGGCCGCCATCACCTGAGCGAAGGCCCCGGCGTCCGCGTCGACCAGGCTCAGCAGCTCACTCCGGAGCTCATCCGCCTCGGCCGCCGCCCGGTTCATCTCATCGGCGCGATCGGCGAACTTCTCGCTCGCGGCCGTGGTTCGGGCGACCATGGCCGCAAGGCTCGCCGCCAGGGCGCCCGACAGCGCCGACGCGCACCCGCCCCCCGGCGTCGCCGCACTCGAAGCCAGCGCCTCAGCGAACGCCGACAGCGGCATCTCCTGCAAGCCCGTCACGACACCCTCACTAGTCGGGGAGCAGGTGATACTCGATCACCTGCTTCGCGTTGAAACCCGGGATCTGCAGGTAGTAGCTCACGACCTCTTCCAGCGCCTCGATCGGCACCATCCCGACCAGCTCGCACTCCTTCACCAGCACGCCGTAGCGCGCCGCCTCGGCCCTGATCAGCTCCACCGCCCGGTGGATCGGCGTCCGCTGATAGTCGACGAGGTTCATCGAGACCTGGACGATCCCCGGTCCTCCAGGCTCAGCCCCATGGCCTTCACGTAGCGCAGGCCTCCGCCGATGTGGCGGACGGCGTTCGCGATCTTCTTGGCCACCTCGAGGTCGTCGGTCTGCAGGTTCACGTTGAAGGCGATCAGCGGCATGCGGGCGCCCACCGCCGTCACTCCCGACCGCTCGTTGAGCGCCTGGGGGCCCGCATCCACCGTCCAGGCGGGATCCTGGAGCTTCTCCGCCATCCCCTCGTACTCGCCCTTCCGAACGTCGGCGAGGTTCCGCCGTGCCTCGCTCGTGCAGGCTTCCTCGTAGAAGAAGACCGGGATCCCGTGCCTCTCGGCGAAGGCTTTCCCGAACCGCCGGGCGATCTCCACCGCCTCCGCCATCGTCAGGCCGCGGATCGGGACGAACGGCACCACGTCCACCGCGCCCATCCGGGGGTGGCTGCCCTTGTGCTGCCGCATGTCGATCAGCTCGACGGCGCGCGACGTGACCGCCATCGCACACGCCTCCACCGCATCGGGGTCGCCCAGGAACGTGCAGTCCGCCCGGTTGTGGTCCCCGTCCATGGAGAGGTCCAGAACCTTGACCGGAAACTCCTTCAGGACGAGCTCCAGCTCGCTCAGGAAGCTCGAATCCCGCCCCTCGCTGAAGTTAGGGACGCACTGCAGGATCTTCATGCCACTTCGACCCTCTTTGCTCCGGCGGCCCAGAAACGACTCGCATGGGGAAGAGTGACGAGCAAACTACCATGCCTCCGGCCTGCTCCCCGGGAGTGGGTAGTCGAACGCCGCGAACGCGCCGTCGTGGGCGGCGCTTCTATGACCTCGATCGTCAAAACAGGAGGAGTGGCGAAGAAATGTCAGCGTTCAGGGGCTTCAAGAACTTCCTGATGCAGGGCGACCTGATCGTGATCGCCGTTGGCCTGGTGATCGCGCTTGCGTTCAGCACGCTGATCAAGGCGTTCACGGACAACATCATCACCCCACTTGTAAACGCGGCCGGTGGTGGAGGGACGAGCGGGCTCGGTTTCACCGTCGAAGGACAGGTCGTCAACTTCGGCGCGTTCATCTCGGCGGTCATCTACTTCATCATCTTCATGGCCGTGGTCTACTTCGCGATCGTCGTGCCCTACCGCTCCTACCAGGCGCAGCGCGGCGTGACGGTCTTCGGCGCGCCGGACTCGACCAAGTCGTGCCCGCACTGCCTAGCCGGCGGCCTCCCGGTCGCCGCGTCCAAGTGTCGGTACTGTGGCAGCACGCTCGACACCGCGGCTGCCGCCTAAACTCTGGCAGCGACCCGCCGACGATTGCCGGCGAGTGGTGCAGTCTGCGCCCGGACGAGCGCGAGACTCCTGCGGTGTGCCTTCTCGACAGGAGCCTCGCGCTCGTTCTCGGCGTGCAGCCGGGCTTGCCTAGTGCGATGCCGACGCGGCGGTGGCGGCGACGGGTCGCTGCGAGCGGCGGCCGGTTCTGAACAGCGCGCCGGTCGCGTACACGGCAGCGGCCCCGGCGAGGCCGTAGACGATCCGGCTGCCGATGTTCGTTCCGCCGAAGTCCTTGCCGAAGACCGTCGCGACTGCGGGTACCCTTGCCCGGTGCGCCGGGTCCTGCTTCTCTCAGCCTGCGCCGCGCTCGCGGCCGCCGGAGTCGCGACCGCGTCGCCGCCGTCGCTTCTGCACCCCGCGACGCTGACCGCGAAGGCGCCGGCCGTCTACTCCGTCGCCTTCGCGACGACGAAGGGGACGTTCACCGTCACCGTCCACCGGGCCTGGGCGCCGCGCGGAGCCGACCGCTTCTACAACCTCGTCCGCGCCCACTTCTTCGACGGGGTCAGATTCTTCCGGGTCGTGAAAGGCTTCGTCGTCCAGTTCGGGATCAGCCCGACGCCGGCGGTGGCGGCCGCCTGGCAGGCAGCGGCGATCCGCGACGACCCGGTGAAGACGTCGAATAGCAAGGGCACGATCATGTTCGCCGACGCCGGCCCCAACACGCGCACGACGCAGGTCTTCATCAACCTCGCCGACAACAGCAGCACCCTCGACTCCCAGGGCTTCGCGCCCTTCGGCAAGGTGTCCAGCGGGATGAGCGTCGTCGAGAAGCTCTACGGCGGCTACGGCGGGCGGCCGAGCGCCGACCAGCAGCAGATCACGCAGCAGGGCGACTCGTTCCTGAAGAGGCACTTCCCCCGCCTCGACCGCATCGAGACGGCGAGGGTCGTCGCGGGCTGAGCCTCAGCGGCTCGGGTTGCGAGCAGATTCCGGGCCGGCCGCTGCGCTATAGCTTGGTCGGGTGCCCGACGACGAGAAGCCCGCCGTGATCGGCGGTGTCAGGCTGCGGCGGCCGGCCCGCAGCTATGACCTGCTCTGGGGCGGCTTGCTGCTCCTGGCGGCGCTGCTCGCCACGCTCGCCTTCCTCGGCCCGGCTGCAAGGCCGGTCGCCGCAGTTGTGGGCGGTGTCGGCTTCGGCCTGTTCATCGAAGAGGTGGGCAAGTTCGTCACCAAGGACGTGAACTACTTCTACCGGCCGGCGATCGCCATCATCTACGTCTGCTTCGTCGTCCTGTTCGGTGTGATCCGCTGGTTGTCGCGCCGCCGCTTCAGCGCCGAGGAGGCGACCCTGATCGGACTCGACGCGCTCCAGCGAGCCGCCGTCGGCGCCCTGAGCGCGGAGCGGCGAACGCACGTCCTCACGCTGATGTCCAGCAGCGGGACCGACAGCCCGCTGGGGCAGAGCGTGCACGCGCTGCTCGAGCGGACAGCATGATCCTCTGGAGCCTGATCCGCTGGACGATCCACTTCGAGATCGCGAGACAGTCCAAGTGAAGCCCGGAACGGCTTCGCTCACCGCGCAACGAGTCGCCGCCCATCGCCTGACCTTCGAGCGCGTACCGTCTTCCACCGGGGATCCAGACGCCGACGAGAAGCTGGCAAGAGACGTCGCCGGCCGGCTGCGGCAGCCCCAGTCCGGTGGGGGCATGGTCAAGTACCTCGCCGCGCGAACCTCGTTCTTCGACCGCGTCGTGGTGAACGCGCTCGACCGCGAGGTGACGCAGGTGGTGGTAGCCGGAGCCGGATACGACGGGCGCTCATTGCGGTACGCCAAGCCAGGGGTTACGTGGTTCGAGGTGGATCACCCTGACACGCAAGACGACAAGCGGATGCGTCTGCATCGTCTCGCCATCGAGACTCCCCACGTCACCTTCGTGCCGGCCGAATTCGGCGACCGGCGATTCGCCTCGACCATCCTCGAACGCGGCTACGACCCCCGCAAACCCTCCTTGCTCATCTGCGAGGGCGTGGCCGTCTACCTCGACCCGCCGGTGCTCGAGTCGCTGCTGCGCGGGATGCGTCAGGTCGCCTGTTCGGGGAGCCGCCTCGCGATCAGCCTCTCGGCGGCAGGCGTCGATTCGGATCGCCGAACGTGGTTTCGGCTGGCTGTCGCAGCCATGGGCGAACCTGCTCGCAACACCTTGACCGCAGATGACGCCGGCGCACTGTTCGCCGCCACGGGATGGCGCGCCATCACCCGACTAGCGCCGAGCGAGTCGCATATGCGGGCGCTTCGTTGGGGCTTCGTCGTCGCGCAACCGATCTGACAGCAGCCGCGGCCGGGCGAGCCGAAGGTCTAGGCTTGGCGCGTGGCCGACTCGATCGAGATCCGGAACGACGCGATCGAGGGCGCCGGCGGCTTCGAGTTGCTCGCGGCGTCGCTTCGTGCTTCCAGTGGCGACCTGAACACGTTCGTCGAGGTGCTCGCGGACAAGCTGGAACAGGCGCTGCCCGGACGGGTCGCGGTCGAGCGCCGCGCCGTGCGGCGCTTCTCGAAGGAGAGGCGCGTCGCGCGCATCGAGCTCGCGCTCGGCGACAACCGCTACATCGCGGTCGCGCAGGGCGGCGCGCTCGAGACCCGCTGCGCGAAAGCCGTGCGCGGCGTCGTACTGAAGACGGAGGAGCTGCCGCTCGAGGCCTGGCTCGAGGCGCTCGCGCGCGAGCTCGCGACCGAAGCCGAAGCGAGCGAGCAGTCGCGGCTCGCACTCGAACAGCTGCTGCGGGGCTAGCGGCGATGCCCCTCTTCTCCCGCGGCGGCGGCGACGATCGCGAGGCGCGGCAAGCGGCCGAGGCGGAGCAGTCCGCCTCGCTCGCGGCGCTCGAGCGCGGAGAGCTGCCGCTCCGCGCCCAGCAGCGACTCGCCGAGCTCGGCAAGACGGGCGGGGGCTTCTACACCTCCGACCTGTCCGTCGAC
>CAVWXR010000012.1:250000-579742 GCA_963759085.1 uncultured Actinomycetes bacterium | reverse complement strand
GTTCGGGGCGAAGTAGAGCCCTCGCAAACGCCCTACTTGAAGCCATTTTACGACAGAAGCCTCGTACGGTCCAGCGCCTAAGAGAGAAACGCTGGTGCAACCCGTTGTTTATCTCGTCAGAGGCGCTTGATTGCGGCCCGCGCGAGACGCCTTGCCGTGCGGGGAAAGACAGAGAGATTTCCACTGTCGATCTCAGTACGTATCCGCTCTTCCAGGCGGACAGACTGTCGCCGTTGGGTGATACATAAGCCACGTCGCCTACACTGCGATCGGAATCGGCCCGTACTGTGGCGATGCGATGCGCATCCTCTGCTGGGCCGACACGAAGATGGCTCTGCTCACGCGAGCCACTGAGAGGTTAAGCGACTCCTGTGTTGCCATGAACCCCATCGGATGACCGAGCCAGGTGCACGCGGTGTCGCCGCTTCTCGTACTCGATTGCACTGATCCGCCAAGAAATTGCGCAACCTGCGCGTTGGTCAACAGCGAGCACGGATTTGGCGAAGGCCGAGCCGCCGAAGCTGAGCCTGACAACGCGAGCATCAATGCCACCGAGACCAAGAGTCGATACATGTCAGAACGTTACCGCTAATCTCATCGGCACGCGCGGCGGGCTTTCATGGGTGACCTCCCCAAAACACTGGCGCAGAGCACTTGGCGTATGCATCGTCCACAACCAGTTCTGTCTTGACTCACGAAGGCGCGTCACATCACAAGAGTGCCAGGGCGCCCTCTCCGGGTCAATAGAGTGAACACCATTAGTAGTACTCATCTAGAGCCTAGATCTAATTGCCCTGGCAGACCTACGCCTGAAGGAGTACCAGACGTGCTAATTGCTATCACACAAAGGCCCATTTACATCTATTCTAACAGTCGCTAGCGTCTATTTTCCCAGATTCGACTTTTTAAAGAATCGTTCAAAAAACGGAAATAGGTGAATCGCATCATGAACATCTCTCTCGTTAGAGAAGTCATGGAGCACTCGGGCGACAGTTTGCTCTCGATCTTTGTGCCGAAGATCGAGGTAGGAGCCTGGCGCGCCTGAACTTGGCCAGGTTTGTCGCTGCGAGGTCTCAACCCAATGCACTGATCCCAAGCTGAAAGTTTACACTTATAATTGTCTAGGAGGTTGTGGCATTTTCCAAGGCTGCCTTATATGCGGCTGACGTTTGTTTTTCGGTCGTGCCTAAACGCAGCCATGCGAGGCATCTCAGAATGTCGAATACGTCCGACCAAGTCCATCTAGTAGGCTGCTTTCTATCTTCCCGGTAACACCGCGTAGGAAGCACGCACTTTGGCGGAAGGCGCCGCTCGTGCTTCAGCATCATCCGAGTGTCCTTGTGGCGGCGTTCGTGGCTGCGTTGCTCGTCGCGCTTGCGGCGGCTGCGGAGCCGTTTGTGACTACGGCGGCTGCGAGTGCGGCGCTGAAGACGAAGCTCGCCCAGTTGACGCCGTTCGCGACCGGGCTTGAGATCCGGGACAAGCTCTTTGCCTATACGCCGGCCCAGCTTGAGAACGCACTGCCGCAGGCCAAGAAACGCGAGGTGACTGTCCAGCAGCTTGCGGCTGGGCTGCCGTTCACCGGGAAGTTGGCTGTCGCTGACCTCGTGCCCTCCCGGGGCGGCCCGCCGGTGGCTGTGACGACTCCGACTGCGTACACGACGGTCCGTTTCTTCGCGAGTGCGGGTGCGCTTCGGCATGTGCATGTGCTGGCGCAGACGAGTGGGCCGGGTGTCTGGATCGCAGATCTGACGGCGAAGGGGCTGCACCTGAAGCCGGGAGGCCATCTGGATCTCGCTGGCTATCGTTTGCAGCCCGGGCGCGTGCCGCGGCCGATCAAATTAACGTTGCGTGTGAAGGGGATCTACCGCGCACTGGCTTTTGAGCCTGAGAGCCCGTTCTGGGTGAACTTCTACGAAGACGTCTACCCGCAGAGTCTGGACTCACCGCCGCCCCCGCCGTTCGTGCTCATGAGTCGGGCACGCCTCTTTCAGCTCATTAGGGAAATCGGAGGCTCGAGCTTCGACGAGGTGTACCAGTTGCCGGTCGATCCGAAGGGGTTGACGCTTCAGGATGCACGCGGCCTCGTTCCTCGCTTCAGCCTTGTCGGATTGAGCCTTCACCAGGCGCGGTCGTCGTTTGCGAAGACGCTCGGCTGCAGGCCGCAGTCGCGCGAGGGGTTCCCTGGCTTCGGAACCGCGGCGTCGTGCATCGGCCTCAGCTCGCTCGGCCCTGCGGTGATCCTTGCCGACGAGAACGTGAGCGCGATCTCGCCCGCGATCACGCTGCTCTCCGACGCCGGGATAGGGATTGCGCTGGCCGTTGCCGCCGCGGCGGGCATTTTTCTCGTGCGGCGGCGTCGTGCGGAGGCGGCGCTGCTCTTCGCGCGCGGTGAGGCCGCCGGGACCTTCGCGGCACGGACTGCGACCGGGGCATTCCTGCCGACGGTGGCCGGCGCTGCGGCCGGGTTCGGGATCGCACTCGGGCTCACGGGCGTCTTTGCGCCGTCGGGCTCGACCGACAACGGAACGCTCGAGTCTGCCCTCGCCCATGCAGGGATCGCCGTGGCTGTCGGGCTCGCATTGCTCACGCTGACTGCGTCGGTGGCGTTCCTGCGGCTCTTCGACACCGGCTCGCGGCCGCTGCCCTGGTTGCGCTTCCTGCCCTGGGAGCTGCCGCTGCTCGCGATCGCGTTCTGGCTGCTGCATCGGGTGCAGTCGGGCGGCGGGCTTGCCGGGAGCGGGACGTCCGGGACGCATCATCCGACGCTCGCGGTCTTCATCTTCCCGCTGTTGCTCGTGGCGGCGGCGGCGGGCCTCGCCGCGCGGCTCGTGCGACGCCTCCTGCGCGGGCGCTCGGGCCACCGCGTGCGCGCCCTGCCGCCCGCTCTCTACCTGGCCCTGCGCCGGCTTGCGGCCGCGAGAGGCGTGCTCGTGACGCTCGCGGTGGTCTCGTCGGTCGCCTTCGGCGCCTTCTTCTACGCGGAGACGCTCGCCGCCTCACTGGCGAAGACGACGACCGAGAAGGCCTACATCGCCACCGGCAGCGACGTCTCGGGCCAGACGCTGGCCTCGACGCCGCTGCCACGCGGGTTCCCGTATCCGATCACGGAGCTTCAGTACTCGAACGGGGACGGCGCGCTCGGCAGTTCGGTCGGCACGCAGGCCGACGTGATGGTCGTCGATCCCACGAGCCTCCAGCGGGTGCTTCACTGGAGCAGCGATTGGGGGCCGAGCCCGGCGGCGTTTCTGCCGGAGCTCGCCGGGTCGGCGTCGGCGCCGCTGCCGGTGATCGTCACGACCGATATTCCGGCGACGACGAAGGTGCTCTGGATCCAGGGGGTCCGCGTCCACGTGCGGATCCTGGCGCGTGTGAAGGTGTTCCCCGGGATGAGCGAGGGCGTTCCGCTCGTGATCACCTCGTTCCACGCGCTCGCGGCCGCGTCCGCGAAGGCGCATCAGTTCGATCTGCTCGGGGAGCCGACCACGTACGTCTGGGTGAAGGGGCCGCCGGCCGCGATCGCGCGGGCGTTCGGCGGCACGTCCCTGCACCCGTACTTCGTCGTCTCGGTGGACACCTACCGGAACAACTCTGATTTCCTGCTCGCGACGCGGACGCTGTCGTATATGCGGACGGTTGCGATCGCCGCCGCGATCCTCGTGCTCGTCGGGCTGCTGTTGTATCTCCAGGCACGCCAGCGCTCGCAGGCGATCGCGTCGGCGCTCGCGCGGCGGATGGGCCTCCGTCGCGGCACGGAGATCTTCTCGCTGTCGCTCGAGCTGGCTGCGATCGTCTTCTTTGCGGCGACGCTGGGCGCCGTGATCGCGATCGCCGCCGCGAAGCCGATCACGGGGCACATCGATCCGTTGCCCGTGTATCCGCCGGCGCCCGTCTTCGCCGTACCGACGGGCGTGATCCTCTGGACTGCCGGCGCGCTCGTCCTGCTCTCGCTCGCCGCCGGCGCCCTGACGAGCTGGTTCGCGAGCCGCACCGACATGAGCGAGGCGCTGCGCGTTGCCTGAGGCCCTCGTCACCTGCCGCGCTCTCTCGAAGACCTACGTCACGCCGAGCGGCGGAATCGAGGCGCTGCATTCGGTCGATGCCTCGTTCTCGCTCGGCGAGATCACCGCCGTCGTCGGCGCCTCCGGCAGCGGCAAGTCGACGCTCCTGCGCGCGTTGGCCGGGCTCGACCGACCGACGACGGGCGACCTGCTCGTGGGCGGCCACGACATCGGGGCCGCGGCGCCGGCCGCCCTGCGTCACCACAGGCGCGAGCGGGTCACCTACGTGAGCCAGAAGGCAGCCGACAACTTCGTCCCGCACCTCACGGTCAGCGAGCACGCCGAAGCCTCGCCGGAGGAGGCGGCCCGGCTGCTGGCGGATTTCGGGCTCGGGCACAGGTTGGATTCGCGTCCGATCGAGCTGTCAGGCGGCGAGCAGGCGCGTGCGGCGTTCGCGCTCGCGCTGGCCCGCGGGACGCCGCTCGTCGTCGCGGACGAGCCCACGGCCGAGCTCGACCGCGAATCGGCCGGGCAACTGCTCGCCGCGATCCGCAGCCACGCCGGTGCGGGTGTCGCGTTCGTCGTTGCGACACACGATCCCGACGTGATCGCCGTCGCCGACCGCGTGCTCCGGCTCGATCGGGGCCGCGTCGTGTCGGAGAGCGAGGCGGCGGTTCTGCGAGCCGGGGTCGGGCCTGTCGTGGGCGCGGAAGCCGATGTTGTCGCGTACGCCCGCGGGGCGAGCAAGGCGTTCCACCGCGGCCCGGACACGATCCACGCCGTCCGGGACGTGACCCTGGAGTTGCGACGCGGCGAGATCGCCATCCTGCTCGGCCGGTCCGGCTCAGGGAAGTCGACACTGCTGACGCTGCTGGCCGGCTGGCAGCCGCCGGACTCCGGTGAAGTTCGGTTCTTCGACGGCACGGTGGATCCGTCAGCGCTGCCGTGGGCCGAGCTGAGCTTCCTGCCCCAGCGGTTCGGCCTGCTGCCGGAGCTGAGCGTGCGGGAGAACGTTGAGTATCCCGCGCGCTTGCTCGGATCGCTCGAGGAGCGCAGCCCGGCCGTCGAACGGTTGCTGGACGAGCTGGGGCTCGCCGAACTGGCCGACCGGCCCCCGCACGAGACGTCGATCGGCCAGCAGCAGCGGGCCGCACTCGCGCGTGCGCTCGTCCTCGGCCCGGCCGTGCTGCTTGCCGACGAGCCGACATCGCACCAGGATGCCGGGTGGCGCGACGCGGTCTGGCAGCTCCTGCTGCGGGCGGCAGCGAACAGCACGAGCTGCCTCGTCGCGACGCACGAAGAGGAGGCCGGGCAATACGCAACGCGCACGCTGCGCGTTGCCGAAGGAACGATCGATCGTAACGGTCTTTGAAGGTCTTTTGGCAACCACGTTGCAGTCCGACCAAAAGTCGTGCAGTGACGCTCTTCGTAAGACAGCGCGGACGTCGCTACCACGAAATCTTGACGAACCCGAGCGTCGCGGCCCAGTCTGTCAGGCGATTGAAGACGTTCTTCGCCTCGTCCGCCGCTGCGGATAGAGACCAACCTCGCGAAGCGTGATTCCTGACGCCGAGATCGAGCCATCGGCGATCCGCATCAATGTCGGGAAGCCATCGAGCCAACGGCGCAACGCGCCTATCAAAGCGGCGTTTGACCGAATAGGGGCGCGGACTCTCTTGCTGTCTTACAGCTCGTTTCATCTCCCTCGCTGGCACGGAGGCAGGTCATGACCGCGCGCCTTAGCCAGCTTCGGCTGTTCGAGCTTCGCTCACGACTCAGCGATCGTGACTATCGGATTCTTGAGCACGTCGGACTACTGAGACTGCTCTGCGCTCACCACGTCCAGGCGCTGCTCTTTCCGGCAGAACAGCACGCGACCCCCGCGACCGCCGCCCGGTGTTGTCGCCGCGTGCTTGAGCGACTGACCCGCGACCGACTTCTCGTGCGTCTTGAACGGCGCGTGGGTGGCGCGAGAGCAGGTTCCGCATCGTTCGTCTACGCGCTCACGACGGTGGGTCAGCGCGTGCTGGAAGACACAGGACCGCGGCGACGGCTGAACGAGCCATCGGCCTGGTTTGTCGATCACACGCTCGCAATCGCCGACTTTTGGATCGGACTCGCTGTCCACGGCCGCGGCGGAGCTTGGGAGATGCTCGAATGGCAGAGCGAGCCGAGCTCGTGGCGCGAGGTGGTGACGCTCGGCGGAACTCTTTCGCTTCGCCCCGACCTGTTCGTCGTGCTGGGCATCGGCGACTACGAAGTCAGGCTGTTCATCGAGATCGACCGCGGCACCGAACACATGCCGGCGATCAATCGGAAGTGCCGCCTCTACAACACCTACTACAAGAGCGGCAACGAGCAACGCCGCGATCGAGTGTTCCCGCGTGTGCTTTGGGTCACGCCCGACGAGCAACGAGCCGAACGACTACGAACCAGCGTCACCGCAGATCGGCGACTCACGGCTGGCCTGTTTCACATCACAACCAGCGACCGAGCGCTCATGGTGATCGGGGAGATGCCATGAGCGGCTTGGTGCGTAATCGAATCCTGCTCGGCGATGTACGAGACCGCCTCGCCGATCTCCCGTCGGCCACCGTTGACTGTGCGATGACCAGTCCACCGTACTTCCAACTTCGCGACTACGGCGTAGGCGGCCAACTCGGCCTCGAGCCGACGATCGGAAGCTGGGTCGACGAAATGCGCCTCGCTCTCAACGGACTGGCTCGCGTGCTCAAGCCGACCGGGTCGCTCTGGCTGAACCTCGGCGACACCTATTCACGTCATGCCAAGTACGGCGCAACGCGTAAGAGCCTCCTGCTCGCACCCGAGCGGCTGCTGCTGGCGCTCGCTGATGACGGCTGGATCGTCAGGAACAAATGCATCTGGTTCAAGACAAACCCCATGCCCCACTCGGTCGGCGACCGGCTGACCAACAGCTACGACGTCGTCTACTTCCTGACCCGCTCCCAGAGTTACTTCTTCGACCTCGACGCGATCCGCCTGCCACACCGCTCATCGACAACCGCTCGACGCGGAGGCGCCTACCCGCCAGCGCGCGCAAGCGCCCCGATCTGGCGACAGCACGGCGGCAGCAACCGCGGCCTCGCAGCGCAGAAAGCCCGCGGCGAGACCGGTCACGAGCTTGGCAAGAACCCCGGCGATGTCTGGCAGATCGCGAGTGCCAGCTTCCACGGCGCGCACTTCGCCACCTTCCCGCCCGCCCTCGTCGAGCGACCACTGCTTACCACCTGCCCGGAGCTGATCTGCGACGAGTGCAGTCAACCGTTCCGACGATCGAGCAAGCTGCGGCGGGAAGAAATCGGACGCGACCGCGGCCCAAGACGCCGCGAACCTCGCGTGCGGCACTACAGTCACCGCTATCGCGTGATCCGCGAGCGTGGTCCGCTGTTGCCGGGCTGCAAGTGTGCAACAGCGGCTCGCCCCGGTGTCGTGCTCGATCCGTTCTTCGGTGCAGGCACCGTGGGGCTCGAGGCTGAACGGCACGGCCGCGACTGGGTCGGGATCGAGATCAACCCGAAGTACGTGCGACTCGCGAACGACCGTATTGCAGCGTTTCGGGTCAACCGGACGCAGGAGAGTGTCGGATGGTAGGTCGGCGCGACTCGGATTTCGGATTCACGCCATGCCAATCGGTAGAATGGCAAAAAGGAATTGACGGAACGAGCAGGTTAGTTACCGTCAATCCGTGGGAGGTGAGGCTTGCGGACCCAGTTTCGTCCCGGAGAGATAGCTCCGTTCGACGGGATATACCTTGCCGCCAGACTAGGCGACCAGCTCCCTTCGCAGCGTGTGCGTTTCGCCCGGGGCCAAGTGTTTCCATGGTCGTTGGGCTGGATGTATTACCTCCAGGACCCAGATCCTCCGACACTGCGACTAATCGAGGACGACGAAGACGACGCGGAAGAGGAGGAGTCTGCTTAGCGCTTTGTCGGACGCGCTTTGGGACCGATGATCTCACTGCCCCCAGTAATCGGCAGGGGATTGATCGTGACGCTCATCCACTCGCTATCCAGCGGCTCGGTATGGAACGTTCGACCTGCGGCAGACGTGAGGCGACGGACCATCTCCTCGTTGCTGCGACGCATCAACTCACGGATCGTGACACTGCCGAGCAGCTCGATCTTCGCCTCCAAGTAGCCGACCTCGGCGCCGCGAATGAATTCAGGCTCTCCGCTGTCGTACTCGACGAGCGGCGTGAAAGCGATGTCGCCCTGACTGGATTCGGCACCGTCTTTCATCGAGTATCCCCCATTAATGCCTTGAGCGTACTACGAACATGTGTTCGAGGTCAACCGCATTGCACAAGGCGAGAGACTAATCGAAGACTCGGACGCACGTGGCACCTATCGGCACTTCGCCGCCCAGTCTTGACCGGTAGTTCCTGGGTTTTCCTAAGCCTCCTCGACGCCAATCGGTGTTCTCTCGCGGATGGCCCTCCGGTGGATGGAACCGCAGAAGCGGTTGCGCCCACCGACAAGCCATCTAGCCCTGAAAGGGGGAACGAGCCATGACCAAGGCTCAAGAGGTGTACGAGAAAGTCGAGGCTCTGGTCGCCTCGGGCATGAAGAAGGCTGATGCCTTCCGACAGGCCGCGGACGAGTTTGGACAGCCGTTCAACTCGATTCGCGGCGCGTACTACACCCACACTCGCACTCTCGGCGGAACACCGGCACGGCCGCGCGGCAAGCGCGAGACCGTCCCGACCGATCCGATCGAGCAGGCCACGAGCGTTCTGACCAGGGCGCTCGAGGTCATCGATGAGAACGTCGAGGCCGCTAAAACGCGGGCCGAAGACGCCGAGGCCGAGTACAAGGAGCTGCGCGGCAGCGCCGCGATGCGCAAAGCCACGATCAAGGCAAAGATCGAGGCTCTCAACGCGGAGGCCTAGCCGCAGAGATGGCACGGCGGCCCGGATTTACAACAATCCGGGCCGCCAATCAACCCAGATCGGATGTGACGAAAACTGTCACTCCACGTAAAATATGGGTCGAAAATGGTGTTGTGGAATACCCGACAAGGTCCTCTATTCTTCTGGATGTGATGGGAAAATAGTGGTCCACCAAACGCGATGGATAAACAAGAAAGGGGGAGGGGGAGGCAGATGCAGACACACGACCTAGCTTCTGGCAGTAACGGCGCTGCGTCAGGGTCCGAGCACGGTGAGAACGGCTCCGCAAGAGCCGTTCTCTATTTGCGGGTCTCAACCAAAGAGCAGGCTGAGCGTGGTGGCGAGAGCGAGGGCTTCTCGATCCCGGCACAGCGCGAGGCCTGCAAGCGGAAGGCTGAGTCGCTCGGCGCGACGGTCGTCGAAGAGTTCGTCGACCGCGGTGAGAGCGCCAAGACAGCCGACCGACCTGAGCTTCAACGGATGCTCGCGTTCATCGCTGAGGAGGGCGTACAATACGTGATAGTCCACAAGGTCGACCGGCTTGCCAGAAATCGGTTTGACGATGTGCAGATCGACCTTGCAATCCGAACGGCCGGAGGAACGCTCGTCTCATGCATGGAGAACATCGATGAGACGCCGAGCGGGATGCTGATGCGCGGCATCGTCTCCGCGATGGCAGAGTTCTACAGCCGTAACCTCGCCACCGAGGTCAACAAGGGCCTGATCCAAAAGGCCAAGAACGGCGGGACGCCGACCAAAGCGCCGGTCGGCTATCTCAACGTTCGCAAGTTCGACGACGGGCGCGAGTTTCGGACAGTCGAGATCGATCCAGACCGCGCCCCATTCGTGATTTGGGCGTTCAAGACCTACGCCACTGGCGAATGGACAACCCGGACCCTGCACGCCGAGGTGACAAGGCGCGGCCTGACGACCAAGTCAACGGCGAAACGTCCGGAAGGGCCGATCGCGCTCTCAGCGTTCAACGACATGCTCAAGAACCCGTACTACATCGGGATCGTCCGCTACCGCGGCGTCGACTACGAGGGCAAGCACGAGCACCTGATCGACAAGCAGACGTTCGACCAAGTTCAGCAGCAACTCGAGGCCAACAACTTCGCGGGCGAGAAGCAGCGCATTCACCCTCACTACCTCAAGGGCTCCATCTTCTGCGGCAAGCCGAATAAGCATGGCGAACAGTGCCGCTGCCGACTAATCGTCTGCAACGCCACCAGCCGATCCAAGATGATTTACCCGTACTTCGTCTGCATCGGCCGGCAGCGCGACAAGACCAGCTGCAGTCAGCGAGCGCTCCTAATCGAACACATCGAGGCCGACATCGCCGCCTACTACGAGAACGTCGAACTCACCGAAGACCTCCGCCTCCTGACCGAGCAGCAGATCCTTGAGCAGATCACCTCGCTACGCGAGAACGCCGGTGTGGAACGACAGCAGCTCGTCACCCGTCAGCGCCGTGCCCTCGACAAACGCGCCAAGCTGCTCGAAGCTCACTACGCAGGCGCAATCCCGCTCGACCAGCTTCGGAGCGAACAGGACAAGATCAGCAGCGAACTCGATTACGTGGAGCAACGACTCGACGCCCTTGAGCTCAAGTTCGACGTGGTCGAACGGAACCTCAAAGGCGCTCTGAACCTCGTCACTGACCTGCACCACGCCTATGTCACGGCCAACGCCCGCACCCGCCGCCTCATCAACCAATCGCTCTTCGAACGCTTCCTGATCTCCGACGACGGCGAGATCATCGGCGAGCTACGACCGCCGTTCCACCTTCTGCTCCAGGCCAGCGGAACCGCCAATAGCCACGGGGTCGTCCAGGCCGGGACCAAAGACAAACCACGAGACCCCCGGGGGCCTCGTGGTTTGAGTAAGCAGGAAGTGGTGGAGCTAAGCGGGCTCGAACCGCTGACCTCCTGGGTGCGATCCAGGCGCTCTCCCAGCTGAGCTATAGCCCCGCGGGGAAAAAGTGTAGCGCGGTCGGGCTGTCGCGAGAGGCGCGGCGACGTCGCGCCGCCAACTCTTGTGCCCGGGCAGGCCGTGCGCTAACTTGCAACCAAATGGTTGTAGGTAGCTCGGCCGACGTCGAGATGGATCGCGTCTTCCACGCCTTGGCGGATTCGACCCGGCGTGACGTCTTGGCGCGCGCGATTCTGCACGAGCAGTCGGTCTCGGCGCTCGCCGGCCGCTACGAGATGAGCTTTGCCGCGGTGCAGAAGCACGTGGCCGTGCTCGAGCGGGCGATGCTGGTCACCAAGCGCCGAAGCGGTCGCGAGCAGCTCGTGTCCGGCAATGCGTCGACGCTCCGTGCGGCCGCGGCGCTGCTCGAGGCCTACGAACAGCTCTGGATCGAACGCGCCAATCGGATCGCCGACGTGCTCGCCGGCGAGGAAGGAGATACGGCATGACCGTCATCAGCAGCACCAAGGACGCCGCGACACTGACCCTCACCGTGGTCGCCGAGTTCGACGCGAGCCCCGACCGCGTCTGGGATGTGTGGGAGGATCCGCGCAAGCTCGAGCGCTGGTGGGGGCCGCCGACGTATCCCGCCACGTTCACCCGCCACGACTTCGTCGTCGGCGGCGAGTCCCGCTACTTCATGACCGGGCCGGCCGGCGAGACCCCGCGCGGCTGGTGGCGGATCGAGGCGATCGACAAGCCGCACCGGCTCGAGTTCGCCAACGGCCTGGCCGGCGAGGACGGCGAACCGCACCCCGGCGTCGAGCCGATGCCCAGTGAGGTCACCTTCGCAGCTTCCGACGGCCGTACCCGGATGACCGTCGTCAGTCGCTTCGTCAGCGTCGAGCAGATGGAGACCATGCTCGGCATGGGGATGCAAGAAGGCCTGACCCAGGCCGTCGGCCAGATCGACGGCCTCCTCGCACCGGTTCCCGTCTAGCCTCGAGCCTGGTCAGGCTGCCGCGAGCGGCGCGGGCGCAGGCGCAAGCGCCGCTCGGACGGCAGGGGCGACCTCCGTCCCGTACAGCTCGATCGCGCGCAGCAGCTCCGGGTGGGGCATCGTGCCGACGCTCAACTGGAGCAGGAAGCGCTCGTGGCCGAAGAGCTCGTGCTGGAAGAGGATCTTCTCGATCACCTCGGCCGGGCTGCCGACGAAGTTCGCGCCGCGCAGCGTGCGGCTCGCGTCGAGATCCTGCGTCGTCATCGGCTGCCAGCCGCGCTCCCGGCCGATCTTGTTCATCGTCGCGAGGAGCCGCGGAAAGGCGAGGTCGGTTGCCTGCTGCGAGGTGTCGGCGATGAAGCCGTGCGAGTTGATGCTGAGCGGGAGGTGGCCGTGGCCGGCGCGTCGCGCGGCCTCGCGGTGGATCTCGGCGAACGGCGTGAAGCGCTCCGGGAGCCCGCCGATGATCGCGAGCGCCATCGGGAGGCCGAGCGCGCCGGCGCGGGCGGCCGACTCGGGCGAGCCGCCGACCGCGACCCAGATCGGCAGGGGATCCTGGAGCGGGCGCGGGTAGACGCCGCGGTCGTCGATCGGCGCGCGGAGGTTGCCGGCCCACGTGATCCGCTCCGAGTCGCGCAGGGCGAGCAGCAGCTCGAGCTTCTCGCCGAAGAGCTCGTCGTAGTCGTTCAGGTCGTAGCCGAAGAGCGGGAACGACTCGATGAACGAGCCTCGGCCCGCCATGATCTCCGCGCGACCGCCGGAGAGCAGATCGAGCGTGGCGAAGTCCTGGAAGACACGCACCGGGTCGTCGGAGCTGAGGACGCTGACCGCGCTCGTCAGGCGGATCCGCGTTCGTGCGCTCGGCGGCCGCGGCCAGCACGACGGCCGGCGCGGAGACCGCGAAGTCGGGGCGGTGGTGCTCGCCGACGCCGAAGACATCGAGGCCGACCTGGTCGGCGAGCTCGACCTCTTCGAGCAGGTTGCGCAGGCGCGTTGCCGGATCGATCGTCCGTCCGGTGGACGGATCCGGAGTCAGCTCCGCAAAGGTGTAGATGCCGAGCTCCACGCCGGTAGTCTAGCCGATGCTTGCGCCCTCAAGCGTTAAGCGGCGAAGAGCGTGAGCTCGGGCTCGCGCTCGCCGCGCAACACCGCGAGATCGACCTCGGCGCAGCGAATTCCCCGCGACTCCGCGAGGGTGACCGCCTGGGGCTTGAACTGCTGCGCGGCGAGGATGCCGCGGCAGCTCTCCTTCGCAGGGTCGAGACGGATGTACTCCAGGTAGCGCGCGAGCTGCTCGACCGCATCGATCGTTCCGATCCGCTTGATCTCGACCGCAACCCAGCCGTCCTCCTCGTCGCGGCACATCAGATCGACCGGGCCGATCTCGGTCGCCCATTCCCGCCGGTCCAGCCGGAGCGCCTCGCCGAGCGCGTCGGGTTGAGCGGCAAGAGCCTCCTGGAGGTCGCGCTCGACGCCGTCCTTCTCGAGCCCGGCCGCCTCGCCCATCTCGTGCTCGACGTCGGAGAGCACCTCGAGGAGACGGATCTCGAGCCGATCCTCGCTGCGGCCGGCGCGCTTGCGCACGACGAGCAGGTCGCCGCTCTCCTCGAAGACGGTCGGCGGTGTCATCCAGTTCAACGGCTTGAAGCCCCCGGCATCGGCGTGCACGAGCACCGAGCCGTCCGCCTTCAGCATCAGGAGCCGAGTCGACTCCGGCAGATAGGCGTTCAAGCGGCCGGTGTAGGTGACCTCACAGCGGGCAACGATCAGGCGCACCGCGCAACCGTACTGTCTCTTTCGGACAGTTCAGCTGCGCTCGACGCGCGAGCCGCCGATGATCGCGTCGACGCCGTCGTCGAAGCGCACCCACGCCTTGCCCTTGCCGTCGTAGTCCGGGCTCCAGACGATCAGCGTTGCGTCACGGCCGACGACCGACACGCGCTCCGTGCCCTCCGGCTCGACGCCGCGCCAGACCCGGATGAAAGGATTGTGCTCCCACTCGCGGCCGATCGTCGTCTCATCGGTGTGCCCCGGCAGGAGCCGCCGTTCGTGGGGCATCGCCATGTAGATGTCCATCACGGCGTGCCGGATCAAGCCGAAGTCCCCGCCTCCGACCGCATCCTTGAAGAGCGTGTCGCCCGAGAAGACGAGCTCGCCGCCGATCACGAAGCAGACCATGTCGTCCGAATGGCCGGGGGTCGGGATCGCCTCGACGCTCAACCCTCCGGTCTCGAGCGAGCCGGTCACGACCGGCAGCCCGAGCTCGTGCTCATGCTCGACGTGGTCCTGATGACCGTGGGTGCGCAGCACATGCGTCGGGGTCAGCCCCTGCTCGTCGACGAAGCGCAGCAGCGGCTCGAGCGGCGCTCCGGAGTCGACGAAGACGGCGGTCCCGCCGGGCGAATCGCCGACGACGTACGCGTTCGAGAGAAAGCGGTAATCCATGCTTCGGCAGACCAGCACGGCCGCTACGCTAGCGATACAAACTTGCTCCAGGAGGACACATGCCAGGCCTGATCTCTCGCACGTCGATGATCGTCAAGGCGAAGTACTCGAAGCTGCTGAACCGCGCCGAGAACCCGAACGAGACGCTCGACTACTCCTACGAGGAACAGCTTCGCCAGCTCCAGAACGTGAAACGGGGGATCGCCGACGTCGCGACTTCGAAGAAGCGACTCGAGATGCAGTACACCTCGATGCAGCAGCAGGTCGACAAGCTCGACGGCCAGGCCAAGGCGGCACTCGCAGCGGGGCACGAGGATCTCGCGCGTGAAGCGCTGACCCGCAAAGCGGCCGTCGCTGCGCAGCTCGACGGGATCATGGAGCAGGGGCAGCAGCTCGAGGCCCAGCAGGCGAAGCTCGAGGACGGCGCGAAGACGCTGCAGACGAAGATCGAGTCCTTCCGCACCCAGAAGGAAGTGATCAAGGCGCAGTACTCGGCCGCCGAGGCGCAGGTCAGGATCGGCGAGGCCGCCACCGGAATCGGCGAGCACATGGCTGACGTCGGCGCGGCGATCGAGCGCGCCAAGGACAAGACGACCCAGATGCAGGCGCGCGCGAGCGCGGTCGAGGAGCTCACGGCCTCGGGAACGCTCGAGGACTTCACCGCTCAGGGCGACGACATCGACCGCCAGCTCTCGCAGATCCAGCAGAGCGGGCAGGTGGACGACGAGCTCGCGAAGCTGAAGGCCGAGCTCGGCCAGGGGGACGGAAGCAAGGAGCTGCCTGCCCCCGAAGAGGCCCCAGCAGCGCCCGCCGAAGAAGCTCCGCCCGCCGCGGGTTAACTAGTGCACCGTTCCGTAAGTCCGGTGCGGGAATGTGCCGAGACTTGCGGAACGGTGCACTAAAGCACCGCGAGCACCTGGCACCAGAGCCCTGGCGACCAGGGAAAGCAGACGCGCTGCTCCTGTCCCGCGACGGTCTTCCAGACCGAGCGGCAGCTGCACGGCTGATCCGGCGCGGTGAACCGAACCGAGACCTTCACGCGCTGGCCGGGCTCGGTCCGGGGGACAGGCACGAGTGAGGTCTCTGCGCTCAGGTGCTCCGTCGCCAGCTCGCGCTCGGCGCGGTCTTCCCAGACGCAGAAGCCGCTGTTCTCGAGCTCCCAGGTCTGCTCGAAGCTCGAGCCGACCTTCACGAAGCTGCCGTCGCGGACCGACTGCTCGATCAGCGTCGAGTCGTCGAGGGTGAACACGTCGTCGAGCAACGTCTGCTCGAGCTCGTCGCGGTCGCGCCAGAAGCGGATCAGCTTGCGGCGCGGGTCGCGCTGCACCTCGTCGAGGAGCAGATGAATCGCGTCGCTCCCGACGCTCCAGACGTCGCGGCGCACGAGCACGACGTACGGGACGTTGTCGGTGAGGACGCGCGTCGCGGCCGCACGCACGGCCGGATCGACCGACTCGATGACGAGCACGGCGAGATCCGAGGGCCGGAGTGGGGCGGACGGATTCGAGATCACGTCGACCGGCACCGGCGCCTCCGCGGCGACGAACTCGCGCAGCCGCTCGTCCCCGCCCGGAACGAGGATGGTCTTGCGAGCGTCGCGGGTGTGGTCGGTTTCGGTCAGTTCACGGGAGCGGATGCCGCCAGCCGCGAAAGGTGAAACGGGTCAGATTGGAAGGTCGAACAGCGCCAGCCACCGGGTCAGATCCTGCTCGATCGGTAGCTCGGTCTCCAATTTAGCTTTTAGCTCGAGCTCGGTTGCGTTGTCCCGCTGATTTTCGCCACTCGGGATGAACGGCCAGAACTTCCCCGGCTTGAAGCCGTAGATCCAGTAGACGGGATTGGCGCCGCCTTCGAACCGAAAGGCGGCTGCGAGCAGCTGGGCGCCGAAGCCCTGTGCCGTGAGCTCGGAGGCCACCGTGTGGACGCTCGTGACGACGTCCTCGAAGTCCGGGTCGCGCACGATCACCCACTCGAAGCCGTACTGGTCGGTCTTGCGCTCGATCGTGGAGCCGGCTGACTTCGCCGCAGATTGCAACAGCGACTCGAGGTCGGTGTCGACGCGAGTGAAGTCGCCTGAGGAGAGCGGTTTGAAGGTCACGGCCGCGACGCCGGCCGGCTTCAGGCCCAGCTCGGTCTCGAGGGTGACGGTCGCCGTCGAGAGCGCGAAGAGGCGGTCGTCCTGCGGCTCCGCCAGCTTCTTCCGCCCGAAGAGGACATCGCGCAGAGCCACCCCGTCAGACCGCTATGCGACCGGTCGGCCCATTTCCCGCGCGATCGCTGCGAGTGCGGCGAGCCGCTTCTCGATCGGCGGGTGGTCCATGAAGAGCTCGCTGGCGTACGCCTTCGTGCGCGCCGGGATGATGAAGAACGCGTTCATCCCCTCGGCGGCGCGCAGATCCTGGTTCGGGATCAGCGTCATCTGCGACGAGATCTTCTGCAGCGCGCTCATCAGGTACTCGGGGGCGCCCGTGATCACGGCGGAGCCGCGGTCGGCGGCGTACTCGCGGTAGCGCGAGATCGTCCGGATCAGGACGAAGCTGATCGCGTAGACGACGATCGAGACGACGAGCAGGATCAGCCAGACGGGCGGGCCGTTGTTGTTGTTGCGGTTGTTGCCTCCGCCGCCGAAGCCGCCGAACATGCCGGCGTAGAGGCCGAAGCGGGTCAGCAGCGCGGCGAGCATCGCGAAGAAGCTGGCGAGGGTCATGATCAGCACGTCTCGGTTCGCGATGTGCGAGAGCTCGTGGGCGAGCACGCCTTCGATCTCCTTCGGCTCGAGCCGGTTCCAGAGGCCGGTCGTGACGCAGACGACGGCGTGGCTCGGGGAGCGGCCCGTGGCGAACGCGTTCGGGACGGGAGTGTCCATGATGGCGACCCGCGGCTTCGGCAGGTCGGCCATCGCGCAGAGGCGCTCGACCATGTCGTGGAGCGCGGGAGCTTCCTCGCGGGTGACGATCTTCGCGCCGGCCGCCTTGAGTGCAAGCTTGTCGCAGGTGTAGTACTGGAAGAACGCGAGGCCGACCACGATCACGAGCATCGGGGCGAGGCCGACGTTCAGGACCGAGAACAGCACGACCGCGAAGATCACGTAGAGCAGGCCGAGCATCCCGGTGGTCAGGATCATGCGCAGCGTAAGCCCTGCGTCGCGTCCGTAGTTCCTGCGTTTCATCCACCGGATGGTAGCGCTCGGCGTGGTGGTTCTCGTTGCGCTTAATCCCGAGTCAACGGTCGTTCGTGCACCCGTCCGTACGTTATGGCACGTTCCCGGCGGCGTCTCGCCGCCCGTGGCTGTGTCCTCAGTCGCATCGATAGCTACAGCTATCGATGCTCCCTGCGTCCTTGCCACGAACGACGATCCATCCCCCGGATAACGCACCGAACGTACGGACGGGTGCACTACAGTGGGCGGGATGCAGAGTTCCGACTGCCCCGAGGCGACGCACCGCTGATCGAGCTTCCCGCAGGCTTCCCGCGCGACATCGACGTCGTCGCGACCGATCTCGATCACACGCTGATCTGGCAGGACGGAGCTCTCCGGCCGCGGACGCTCGAGGTGCTTCGCCGCGCCCAGGCGGCCGGAATCCGCGTAATCATCGTGACCGGCCGGATGGTGCAGTCGCTGGAGCGAGTCGTCCCGCGGTCGCTGCTCGGCGAGCCGGCGATCTGCTACCAGGGCGCGGTCGTCGTCGACGCGGACGGAACCTGGCTCAGCCACGTTCCGATCGACGTCGAGCTGGCGAAGGAGGCGATCCTCGCCGTCGAAGCGGAGGGGTACACCCCGAACGTCTACGTCGGCGACGAGCTCTATGTCGCCGAGGAGACGCAGTGGTCGCAGGCGTACGCGGCCTTCCAGGGGTTGACGATCCTCTCTGTGGGGACGATCACCGACTGGCTCGAGAAGCCGCCGACGAAGATCGTCTGCGTCGGCGACCCGGACGAGCTGGACGCGCTCGAGGTGCGGTTGGAGCGCGTCTTCGAGGGCCGGCTGACGATCTCGAAGTCGCTGCCGTACTTCCTCGAGTTCTCCGCGTTCGGGATCACGAAGGGCGCCGGCCTCGACTTCCTCGCCGCTCACGTGGGCTTCTCGGCGGAGCGGACGATCTGCTTCGGCGACGGCGAGAACGACGTCGAGCTCGTCGGCTGGGGCGCCTTCGGCGTTGCCGTCGAGAACGCGCACCCCCGCGTGAAAGCGGTGGCCGACTGGGTGTGCCCGCCTGCCGCGGAGGAGGGCGTCGCCGTCGTCCTGGAAGCGCTTCTAGACTCACGCTCGTGATCGACCTCCGCGCCGCCCGCGAGAATCCGGAGCCGTTCCGCGCCGCACTCGCCCGCAAGGGCGCCGCGGAGCGATTCGACGCGCTGCTCGCGGCCGACGAGCGCTGGCGCGCGCTCGTCCCACGGGTCGACGAGCTGCGCGGCCGCCAGAAGCCGAAGGGCAAGCCCACGCCCGAGCAGCTCGAGGAGCTGCGGCCGGTTCAAGGAGGAGCTCCGCGTGGCGGAGGCCGAGCTCGCGGAAGCCGAGGGGGAGCGCGACGCGCTGATCGCACAGATCCCGAACCCGCCGGATCCCTCCGCTCCCGACGGCTCGACCGACGAGGACGCGGAGGAGCTTCGCCGCTTCGGCGATCCCGGGCCCGAGGGCCCCGAGCACACGGAGGTCGGCCGCTTCGAGATGGAGCGCGCCGCGCGGCTCTCGGGCGCGCGCTTCGGCTTCATGCTCGGCGACACGGCGCTGCTCGCGATGGCGCTCTACCGCTTCGCGCTCGACCGCGCGCACGCGCACGGGCACACCCCGGCGCTGCCGCCGGTGCTGGTGCGCGAGGAGGCGATGTACGGCACGGGCTTCTTCCCGACCGACCGCGGGAACATCTACGCGCTGCACGACGACGACCTGTATCTGACGGGCACGTCCGAAGTGGCGCTGGCCGGGCTGCACGCCGGCGAGATCCTCGAGCAGCTGCCCCTGCGCTACGCCGCGTTCTCGACGTGCTTCCGCCGCGAGTCGGGCGCGGCCGGGAAGGACACGCGCGGGATGTTCCGCGTCCACCAGTTCAACAAGGTGGAGATGTTCGTCTACTGCGAGCCGTCAGCCTCGAGCGAAGAGCACGATCGGATCCTCGCGATCGAGGAGGAGCTCGCGCAGGCGGTCGGCCTGCCCTACCGGGTCGTGAACGTCGCCGCCGGCGACCTGGGCGATCCGGCGACGAAGAAGTACGACATCGAGGCGTGGTTCCCGTCGCAGCAGCGCTATCGCGAGATCACGTCGACCTCGAACACGACCGACTTCCAGGCGCGCCGGCTCGGCATCCGCTACCGGGCGGGCGAGAAGCAGCTCGAGACGCCGCACACCCTGAACGGCACCGCCGTCACCGACCGTTGGCTGCTCGCGATCCTGGAGAACTTCCGCGGGGAGGTGCCGGACGTGCTGCGTGGCTACGGCGCGCCGGCAGAGGATCTCCGACGGCCCCGAGGCCGGCTAGGGGCTAGGCCGGCGCCGCGACCTCGTTCCAGGGGGAGGGCCGGCCGGTGCCGGGCAGGCAGCAGCTGGTCGCGCAGACGTCCGGGTTCGGGCCGAAGCGGCCGGCGGTGCGCTTCTCGACCGACCCGTCGAGGCGCTCCTGGATCAGCTCCCGGATCATCGACACGAAGGCCGGATGCGTGCCGGCCGTGCCCGCGCGCACCACGTTCAGCCCGATCTCGCGGCCGACATCGCGAGCCTCGACATCCAGGTCGTAGCGCACCTCGATGTGATCCGAGACGAACCCGACCGGCGAGATGACGACGTCGGTCGCGCCGCCGGCCCGAAGCTCGCGCAGGTGGTCGCACACGTCGGGCTCGAGCCACGGCACCTGGGGCGAGCCGCTGCGGCTCTGGTAGACGACCGAGTAGGACGGCGCGCCGACGGCCTCCGCGACGAGCCGCGACGTCTCGGCGAGCTGGTCGGCGTATCGGCACTGCTCGGCCATCGCGGCGGGAATGCTGTGGGCCGTGAAGACGATCGGGGTCGCCGCCCGCCGCGCCTCGGGCACCTCGGCGAGGGCGTCCCGGACGCGGTCGGCGTTCGCCTCGACGAAGCCGGGATGGTTGTAGAAGGCGCGGAGCTTCAGCACCTCGGGCGCGTCCGGCCCGGCGGCGAGCTGCGCGCGGTAGATGTCCTCGCGGTACTGGCGGCAGCCCGAGTAGGAGCTGAACGCCGAGGTGAAGAACGCCAGCGAGCGCCCGACGCCTGTCGTCGCGCATCTCCCGCAGCGCGTCGGTGAGGTAGGGGTCCCAGTTGCGGTTGCCGAAGTAGACCGGCAACCCGATCCCGTGCGCGGCGAGCTCGGTCTCGAGCGCCGCGATCAGATCGCGGTTCTGCTGGTTGATCGGGCTGACGCCGCCGAAGAGCTCGTAGTGATGGCCGACCTCCGCGAGCCGCTCGCGCGGGATGTTGCGTCCGCGCGTGACGTTCTCGAGGAACGGGATCACGTCGTCGGGCCCCTCGGGGCCGCCGAACGAGACGACGAGCAACGCGTCGTAGCTACGGTCGTCGAGCCGGGCGTCGGCCCCGTCGGCCGGTTGCTTACGCGTCGCAGCTGCGTCCATCGCGGCCAGCCTAGCCAGCGGTCGGCAGGAGGCGGTCACCTGTCGGCCCGGTGCGCACCCGCAGCTCACCGGGCGGCGCAGCCAGCTACCGTAATCCGCCGAGGCGGGGTGCCGGAGCGGTCGAACGGGGCGGTCTTGAAAACCGTTGGGCGTGCAAGCGTCCCGTGGGTTCAAATCCCACCCCCGCCGCTGAGAAGTAAGGGGATCGTCGGAAGTTAGAACCTGCCCCCGCGGATGCGGCATCTGCCGCATCCGCGCCTTATCGGCTGCCGGTCGGTGGAGGTACGCCGAGCTGAGCGCAGATCTTGCGGGCGAGACCGAAGTCGATCTCACGGTGGCGCGGTATCACCGAACGGGCGCCGTCGGGTGCGGCCCAGCGGGTGTGATTTGCGCCCTCATCGATCTGCCGGCAGTCGTGAGCGCGAAGATGACGTTCGAGGTCGCGGCGTTTCACGCGGCGATCGTCAGATGGAGCTCCTCACGCTCGCGCTGGTCGTCGTCACCGGTCGGCTCGGCGAGAGCATCAGCCGCAGCGCATCGATCACGTTCGCGCGGGCCTCTGCTCGTGTGCGGCCTTGACTGAAGACACCGGCTACCTCCGGGATCGATGCGACCACCCAGCCGTCCTCGCCAGGCTCGAAACGATCGTCAGCGCGAGTTCATCAGACATCAACGGAACGATAGCGAGAGCACGGCTTGCAGCGGTCGAAGCCTACTTCAGCAAGCTGCCAAGCTCCCACCATGCGCGGTCGGGGTTCAAACCTTGTCCCACAAGGGCCGCTTTGATACAGGGACAACTGCGGTTTCTCCCGTGGGCCTTCTTTCCCTGGTCGTGCCGTCGCGACGCGTGTACTTCGGCTCCCGCCGGGGGAAGCCCGGCTCCCCCGGCAGGCTGGAGGCTCTTTCGCGGCTGGAGAGTTGCGTGTGGAGAAAGCGTCACACACTCGTCACGGTACGTCGTCCGGGACGATGCACCGATTCCTCACAAAACGATGCCGCCAGCAGAGAGCCCCTTCTCTGTGTCCGGTCGCCGGGTGAAGAACATGGCAGATACGAAACACCCGTCTCCAGCGCATGAGCCCGCTGCTAGAAGTGACGCTGTGGGAGTCGCCCGGGGTGTCGATCCTCGTTGCGGCTTCAGCGGACGGGATCGTCGGCGATGTCAAAGCGAGCCTGGTCGACGGGGTGAGGCGTAGTCCGTGACGGGTCCGTTGATCGAGGTCGCGAAGCTTTCGAAGCGCTATGGCGCCGGGCCGCTAGCTGTGGACGATCTCACGTTCTCGGTGGAGAGGGGCTCGGTCTACGGGCTGCTTGGACCAAATGGCTCGGGTAAGTCGACCACCGTCGGTGTGCTGGCGACACTGCTCGCCCCCTCGGGAGGGAGAGCGGCAGTGGCGGGTTTCGATGTCGTGGGGGAGCCGGATGCCGTGCGGCGCTCGATCGGAGTGACGCTGCAACTGGCGGGCGTCGATCTCGGTGCAACCGGCCGGGAGCTGCTCACTCTTCACGGCAGGCTGCTTGGCCTGCGGAAAGCTTCTGCCGCTGAGCGGGCGAACGAACTGCTCGAGGAGTTCGGCCTGGCCGACGCGGGCGACCGGCGGGTCAGGACGTACTCCGGCGGAATGCGCCGCCGGATCGACATCGCTCTGGCGCTCGTCGGCGAGCCGAAGGTGGTGTTCCTCGACGAGCCGACGACGGGGCTGGACATCTTCTCCAGGCGTGCGCTCTGGGCCGAGGTACGTCGGCTGCGTGACGCAGGTACGGCAGTGCTCTTGACGACGCAGTACCTGGAGGAGGCGGATGCGCTCTCGGATCGCGTCGGAATCCTGGTGCGTGGCGCGCTGCGCGCGGAAGGAAGCCCCGGGGAGCTGAAGCGTCGGGTCGGCGGGAACGTGCTCACGATTGCGGTAAACAAGGAGCAACAGACGGCGGCGGCGGCGGTTCTGTCGGCGGAGAAGGAGGGAGAGACGCTGGTTCGCCTGACCGTCGCAGACGGCGGCGCTGCGATCCCGAGCACGCTTGCGACGCTCGCAGCGACCGGCATTGCCGCGCACTCGGTCACGCTCAAGGAGCCGACGCTCGACGATGTCTTCCTCGCAGTCGCCGGCGAACGGCTCGTCCTCGACGAGCGGGAGACGTTCGCGTGAACGAGAGTCGCGGATCCGATGCGTTCCCGGCGGTGAAGACACAGACGGCGGTTCTCTTCGGGCGGCTTGCCATCCAGCAGATGCGGTCGCCGACGACGTACATCAACTTGGTCATAGCCCTCTTCTTCCTCGCCGTGTACGAGGGTGCATTCGGGGGATCGAAGGAGATCGAGCGGCTCACGGGCGCGAGCTTCCTGACGTTCATCCTCCCGGTTGTGATCCTCAACGCTGCGATCGGAGGGTCGATCTCGGGCCAGGCGCTCGTGGCCGACCTCGAGTCGGGGTACTTCCGGCGGCTGCTCACGCTGCCTGTCTCGCGGACGGCACTCGTTCTCGCGCCGATGCTGTTCGGAGCGCTGATCGTGACTGTCCAGGCGGTGCTTGTGCTCGCGATCGGATGCGCGCTCGGTGCGGGCGTTCAGACCGGCCTGGCAGGCGCGGCCGTCCTGGTGCTGTTTGCGCTGCTCTGGGGCCTGGCGTTCGCGGGCTACTCGGTTGCCACGGCGCTCCTCACCCGCAACGCCGCCGCGACCCAGACCGCCTCGTTCATCTTCTTCCCGTTGATCTTCCTCGCTCCCACGTTCCTGCCTCGCGAGGCGCTTCAAGGCTGGCTAAGGGTCGTAAGCGCAGGAAACCCGACGACCTACGTCCTCGAAGCGATGCGGAGTCTGATGATCGTCGGCTGGGACGAGGAGAAGCTCGCGGTCGGCTTTGCCGTCATCGGCGGCTTCAGCCTGCTAACCCTCGTCTGGGCGACCCGTGTGGCCCGCAGGACAACAGAGCGCGCATGACCAGCGGCCCGCAAGGATCAAGGATCTCGCCGCCTACGTCTACCTGACGACCCGCACAATCAACCGACTCGACGCCGCCTGCCGGCCTGGGAAGACCCGCATCACCGTAACGTAGGTTGGCCGTCCCGCGATGGGCTGGGGATAGGCAAAGAGCACCTCCCGACGCGATTTCTGAGCATCAGGGCGCAGGCGGCTCGCCATTGCAGGCCTTGTTTCCGTACAGCGCGGCGCAGACTGCTGGGATGCTGTGCTCGAGCGTGATCTGCTGGCCCTCGGCCGTTGCGTGAAAGGCCCCTGCGACATTCCAGTCGTTGATCGCGCTATTCACTGTCACGAAATACGACGATGGTGAGCAATAGCCGTGGCCGAGGAAGTCGGCTGGGATGCCGACGACGGGTATCCAGCCCAGATCGGTCGTCGAGAAGACGGCCTGATTGAGCGCTGTGCCTGTCTCTTCGAGCCACTTCCATGTCGTTTCCGCGAAATGCGGGAAGGGCCCGAAGTCTGGATCGCAGATGGCGCCATTCTGATTCGTTGCGAAGTCCGGATACTGGGTGAGGAAGACGAACCTTGGATGAAGCAAGGCGAGATGCCGCGCGAGCGTCGCGTATCGCCGCGGAAGGAGGTTGAGCCGTCGCGTCGTCGCTTGCTCGAGCGTGGGGTCTGCTGCTTTCCCTCCGCCATAGGAGATCGATCCATCGGCCTTGGTCGTCGCAACCACGTGCGTCGACTCGCAGGGACTGCTGGGAGGGATGATCTTTCGTATGCACCAGGTCACGAGCGAGGAGAAGGCAAGGTCATTGATCCCGATCGACATGATCACGGCATCAGGCCTACGTGATCCCAGCCTCTGCTCGATCTGAGTGAGCTGAGGGGGCAGAAGGGCCGCCTTGCTATCGAAACCCGCGTAGGGGTACTGCCACAAGTGTTCGGCGCGTGCACCCGAGCAGGCGGCGAACAGCAACGTCACACTCGATCGCTCGTCGTGATCTTCGATGTACTGCGCGAGCCGGTACTGCGACGACGCAAGGCTGCGATGGCACTGCGCGAAGATCCACGGTGGGTTTCCCTCACCCGATCCGTTCGAGTCGCCCAGCCCGACCAGGAGCCAGTCGCGAACAACAACTCTCTTCTGGGCGACAGCCCCCGTCGGGGCTCCCGCTCTCAGCTGCGTCGCCGTGACGTCGTAGGCGCCAAGCTCCGGCACGGTGGTCTCCACCCGACAGCCCGTCTCGGGAAGCTGTGCCGATAGCCCGTGGCCGTTGACCTTCCAGCGGTAGCTGTAACCGGCAGGACAGCCGTTGGTCGTGAAGAGCGTTACCTTCCAGCTCCCTGGTCGCGGGTCGACATACGATGCCGGTGGTAAGCCGTACTGGAACGCGCTCCAGCGGAGCATTGCTTCCCGCGAGAGCCGGGCCGGCATCCGCCAGTCGATTCCGAATCCGCTCGGCGTCGTCGTCGTCGACGGCTTGGTCGTCGTCGAGGGCGTCGTGCGCGGGACGGTGGTCGTCTGGTGCGTCGTCGTTGAGATCGTCCTGTGCGGGATCTTGTAGGTCGTCGCCGCCCCGTTGAGCGTAAAGACCGAGCTGCATGATGCGTCAGAGCTGTACTTGAAGACCGCGTCAGTTCCCAGCTCTTCGTCGAGCGTGAGTGACATACCGGCAGGGATCGTGTTTGTCTTGACGAGATTGCTACTGCCGATCGGCAGGAACTCGTAGAGGTCGACCGACTCGCCCGACGTGTTGACGAACGTGATGTTCTCGAACTTCCCGCTGGGAGGGCCTTCCGCCGGCGCCCCACAGTCCGGAGAGCTGCTTACCGTTGTGGTGTGGCCGCTGGTGGACGTCGTGGCTCCAGTAGATGTCAACGGCTCGGTCGACGGCCCCCCAGAGACGCGCGAGCCTGCGATCGTGCCGATGATGTAGCCGCTATTGCAGTTGATGCCACTGCCCGACAGCGTTGCCGACGAGCCGGAGGTGCTGAAGACGACCGTCCCTGTACAGGTGACCCCGAGGTCCGAAAGCGTCGACACGGCGAGCGACCGACCGTTGCTAGCGACGACGCCGCTCAGGTCGCCCGAGATTCGCCCGTTCACGACAGACGCCTCGAGGCCTACGAGTCGCTGGCCTGGACGTGCGAGCGCCGCTTCCGAAGTCGTGACCGTGAACGAGAAGACGTAATTGCCGTCGTAGGGTGAGCTGAGAGGCTTGCCGCCGGCGACCGGCACGAGAGCGAGCAGCATGCCGAGCCCGAAGGACATTGCGCAGGCGACAAGGAGCCCAAGCCGTCTCCGCCGCATCCCGCGATGCTACCCCCCTGTGTCAGCAGATCAACGCCGCGCCGGCTCGGCCACGACGACTCGGTGCCGGCTCCGTGAGCCTGGGCACCGACGCTCGTCAGGCCGGCTTACGGCTGAACCACGCCACCCAGATCACGAGCGCCGCGACGATGAGCGTTGCCCAGCCCCAGCCGAGGTGCGGCTCGAGCACCGAGGGCACGAGCCAGGTCGTCCAGTTGCGTTTGACCACCTGCTCGGCCCAGAAGTCGTTGGCGATGTTGCCGAGACCGTAGGCGAGGAGCAGCGCGAGGTAGGCGGCGGTGGCGAGCCGGAGCCCCGTTCGGCCGATCGAAGGCAGCAGCCGCGAGAGGAGCAGCGCCGTGAGCACGAGCAGGACGCCGTTCAGGCCGTGATGGTCACCGTGGTGGACGGCCGGCTCCGCCGCCGTCAGGCCGGGCTGCTCGGGCCTGCGCTGGCCTGAGAGGAAGATCCGGCCGAGCAGCGGGACCCGGTTCAGGAAGAACCCGAGCTCGGCGGCGATCCACGGTGGGGAAAGCAGGACCAGGACGAGGCCGATCCCGACCCGCAGCCGGTCACCGCGGAGCGCGCGGCGCCAGTCCGCGCCGCGCGCCGCCAGCGTGAGCGCAAGCGCGAGTGCGACGCCGACTGCGGAGATCGCGTTCACCGGCCGCGCGTCGAGATCGCTCTGATTGACGACGCCGGGCCAGAAGATCGTGGCGCAGAGCCCGACCGAGGCGATCGCTGCTCCTCGCCAGGCCCAATGTGGCAACCGCTCGAAGACAACGGCGACGATGGCGATCGCCGCGAGCGCGGTCGGGAAGTTGATGAAGACGAGCGCGCGGCTCGCTCCGCCGGTGAGGCCGCTGCCGGTCACGTTGTAGAGCTGGTGGGCGGGCAGCCGCCCGTAGGTGATGAAGACAGCGGTCGCCGTGACCGCATACAGGAGCCAGGCCGCGATCAGCTCGCGAGGAACCGATCGCCTCGACAGGAGCGCGACCCATGAAGGGCGCCACGAGCGGTCGTCCACATGGGGAGTTGCATCGATGCCGTTTCGGTGCATTACGGGCTCGACCGCGCCGACGGATCGTGTGCGCGAAGTCGAGGCTGGCGATCGAGAGCGTCGAGGCTGTCCATGTCCTCCGGGCTGAGCTCGAAATCGAAGATCTGGGTGTTCTCGCGGATCCGGTCGCGCCGGGCCGACTTCGGGATCACGACCGTGTCGTGCTGGATCGCCCAGCGGAGGATCACCTGGGCCTCGCTGCGCCCGACGCGCCGCCCGATCTCCGCGACCACCGGGTTGCCGAAGGCGCGGCCGTGGTCGAGCGGGCTGTAGGCCTCGAGGACGATCCGCTGCTCGGCGCAATAGGCGAGCAGCCGCGCCGGGAAGTGGAGCGGGCTGAAGCGAACCTGGTTGACGGCAGGCCGCCGGGTCGAGCGGCGAAGGAGGCGGGCAAGCCGGTCCTCTCCGAAGTTGCTCACGCCGATCGCCCGCGCCAGCCCTTGCTCCTGGAGCAGCTCGAACTCCCGCCAACCGCGCGCGATCCGCCCGGGCAGCGGCCAGTGGACGAGATAGAGATCGACGTAGTCGAGCCCGAGCCGCGAGAGGCTCCGCGCGATCTCCGCCCGGGGAGTGCGCCGGATCGGGAGCCACTTGGTCGTGACGAACAGCTGCTCGCGCGGGATGCCGCTTCGCCGGAGAGCGGCCCCGACACTCCGTTCGTTGCGGTAGAAGGTCGCCGTGTCGATGTGGCGGTAGCCGGCCTCGAGGGCCCACTCGACCGCCTGCTCGGTCTCCCGTCCCTCCGCGAGCTTCCACACGCCGAGGCCGAGCAGCGGCATCGCGACTCCGTCTCCGAGCTCGCGGACCGGGCCTCCGGGCTCGCGTGCGGCCGACTCGCTCATCTGCACATCGTTGCGGAGGACGGCCGGGTCGCGCGGTCCCTGCTACACATCGATGCCCAGCTTGCGCAGGTCGAGGATGGCCGTCTTGCGCCAGCGGGTCGTGTCGGGCGAGAACGGGAGCGTGAACGGCATCCCGTTCGACTTCCGCAGCGGCTCGCCGTCGCGGAGGACGTGGTAGTGGCCGGGAGTCGACTCGACGGTGAGGCCGGCGGCTTCGAGCCGGCGGATGAACTCGCGGACGTCCTTCCTCACGTGACGACGCGCCGGGTAAAGGTCCGCAGCGACACCGCCGTGAGGCCGATCGAGCCGCCGATCAGGGCGAGCAGCGACGCCCAGATCGCCATGTGGGGCAGTTGCGGGGTGAGCGATGCCCGCAGCCCCTCGGTCATGTAGACGAGCGGGTTCAGGAGCACCAGGTACTGGAGCCAGGGCAGCGGCGAGAGGGTCGCCCACGGGTAGTAGACGCAGCCGAGGAACGTGATCGGGAGCAGGACGACGGTGAACAGGAGCGTGATCTTGCGCGGGTCGATCACCGTGCCGAGGAAGAGCCCGAGCGCCGCAGCGAGCAGGGACGCGAAGGCGAGCGCCACCAGGAACAGGGCCCAGTCGTGGATGTGCACCTTCGGAGCAGCGCCCTTCGCGTGGACGAGGTAGACGATCGGGAACACGACTGCTGCGGCGATCATCGACTGGATCGCGCCGGCGACGATCTTCTCCAGCCCGACCATCCAGACCGGCACCGGGGCGAGCACGCGGTCCTCGATCTCCTTGCTGAAGCTGAACTCCTGCACGAGCGGCAGCGCGACCGCCTGGATGCCCTGGAAGTTGATCGCGACCGCGATCAGGCCGGGAACGAGCACGGTCGTGAACGAGACCCCGCTGCTGCCGCCCCTGAATCCCTGGCCGATCTTCGGAAACACGTACGCGAACACGAACACGAAGAGCAGCGGCTGCATGATCGTGCGCATCAGGAACTGGCCGAGCTGGCGCCGGAGGACGCGGATGTCGCGCGCGAGCAGCGCCAGGAACGTTCCGGTCCACTCCAGGTACATCGCTCGCGACGTCCTCACTCCCGGTACTCCTTCCCGGTCAGCGCGAGGTACACCGTCTCCAGGCTCGGTGGCTGGCTCGTCGCGTCGCGTACTGGGAGCCCGAGCGCCGAGGCCTCCCGCACGAGCTCCACGAGGACGCCCATCGGGCGGCTCGCGAACACCCGCAGCACGCCGTCTTCGCGCTCCACGTTCCGGACGCCCTCGATCGCCGAGGCGGCCTGCTCGAGGCCCCCGAGGTCGCCGTCCACCGTGAGCGTGATCACCGTGTCGGCGCCGAGCGTCCGCTTCAGCTCGGCTGGAGCGCCGAGCGCCAGCACCTTGCCGTGGTCGAGGATCGCGATCCGCTCGCAGAGCGTGTCCGCCTCCTCCAGATAGTGGGTCGTGAGGAGGATCGTCAACCCCTCCCGGTGCAGGTCGCTCAGGATCCGCCAGAGGTTGATCCGCGTCTGCGGGTCGATCCCCGAGGTCGGCTCGTCGAGGAAGAGCACCTCGGGCCGGTGTGCGAGCGAGCGCGCGATCATCAAGCGCCGGGCCAGCCCGCCCGAGAGCTCGAACACCATCGACCGGGCGCGATCGGCGAGCGCGAACTGGTCGAGCAGCTCGTCGGCGCGCCCGGCCGCCTCGCGCCGGGAGACGCCGAAGAACCGGCCGTGGTAGTAGAGGTTCTCCCACACCGTCAGCGACCTGTCGAGCGTGTTCGACTGCGAGACGACGCCGATCCGCCGCTTCACCTCCGCGGGCCGGTCGCTCGCGTCGATGCCCGCGACGAAAGCGCGGCCGCTCGTCGGCACCACGGTCGTGGTCAGCATCCCGATCGTGGTCGACTTCCCCGCGCCGTTCGGGCCCAGCAGCCCGAAGAACTCGCCCGCGGCGATCTCGAGGTCGATCCCGTCGACCGCGCGGACGCTGGTGCTGTGGGTGGAGTAGACCTTCGTGAGCTGCTCGGTTCGGATCGGGAATCCGTCGTGCCCTCTCGGCTCGGATGCCAGGGTGCGCGAACCCGTCCCTGCAAGCTCCATACCGCAAGCTTAGATCCGAAGCCTCGCGGCCGTGCTCAGCCTGGATCCACCGAGATGCGTGATCGCGGGGCGTTCGGCTGGGCCGTCAGGGCGGCCCGGAGCGCACCGTGCGGGCGCAGGCCCCGCTGGGGCCGGAACCCGGACGGGAGCGGCCTGGCGAGTCCAGACGGGCGCACCGCCCGCGCAGATCGGTGGATCCAGGCTCAGTGCAGGGGCCGACCCGACGCCACGAGCCGCGGCCCTTCTATTCCAGGTTGAGGACGGCGACGGTGCCGCCGCCGAGAGCCACGTACGCGATGCCCGTGGTCGTGTTGACGCCCACCCCGTTCGGGTTGCTCACCGTCAGGGTGGCGGTCACGGTGTTGGTCGTCCCGTTGATGACCGTCACACTGTTTCCGGAGGTGTTGGACACGAAGACGGTGTGGGTCGTCGGGTTGACCGCGACCCCCGCCGGTTGCTTGCCTGTTCCCACGGTGGCGGTCACAGTGTTCGTCGCACCGTTGATCACCGACACGGTGTTGCCGGTCTGGTTGGCCACATAGATCTTGTTGGCGGACGTATCGACGTCCACCCCGACCGGGCCGACGCCGACAGCCACGGTGGCGGCCACGGTGTTGGTCGCGCCGTTGATCACCGTCACGCTATTGCTGCCGTACTGGGCGACGTACACCTTGTTGGTCGTCGGGTTGAGTGCCAGCGCATAGGCATTGGTCACCGTCACCGTGGCGGTCACGCTGTTGGTCGTCCCGCTGATCACCGACACGCTGTTGTTACCGACGTCGGCGACGTAGACGGTGTTGGTCGTCGAGTTGACGGCCACCCCGTTCGGCTCGTTGCCCGCCGGCACGGTGGCGGTCACGGTGTTGGTCGCGCCGTTGATCACCGACATGGTGTTGTCGCCCTGGTTGACCACGTAGATCGTGTTGGTAGACGGGTTGACCGCGACCGCGACCGGCAAGGAGCCGACCGGCACCGTGGCGGTGACGCTGTTGGTCAGCCCGTTGATCACCGACACGCTGTTGTCGCCGACGTTGGGGACGTAGATGGTGTTGGTGGTCGGGTTGGCCGCTGCCGCATACGGGGAGCTGCCGACCGTGACGGTGGCGGTCACGCCCCACACGAGTCCCTGCACGGCGGTCGAGGCCATACCGGCGCCGCAGCCGCTGTTCGAGGCGCCGTTGAGCGTGTCGCCACCGTAACTCGCGTACCACCAGTACGTGCCCGCGATCGACGGTGTGAAGCCCGCCGCGGGATAGTAGGTGCCGCTCCCGCTCACGGTCGCAGTTCCGATGGTGGTGCCACCGCTCGTACACGTCGTGGGCGGTATGGCCTGGGGGCCGAACAAGGTGAAGGTGATCGTCCCGCTTGGTGCCGGGCTCGCCGTCCCGCCCGCCAGAGTGGCGCTGATCGACGAGGCCGCGATCGCCGTGTTCTTCGTACCCGCGGCAGGACCGCTCACCGTTGTCGTCGTCGCCTGCGTCGGGATCACGTACGCCGACGGTGTCGACGCGGGTCCGCTACCGACCCCGTTGGTCGCGGTGGCGGTGAAGGCGTAGGTCTGGCCGCCGGTCAGCCCGGTCACGGTGATCGGGCTCGCGGCGCCGCTTGTCGGGGAGCCGGAGACGGCGATCGAGACCGAGAGCGAGCCGCTGTTGTCGTTGAAGTTGCTCGCGGGTGGGCAGTCGTTGGATGACAGGAGTAGCTCCCCCGGCCCGCTTACGATCGTCGGGCCGACGCCGACCGCGAACCAGGTGGCGCCGCCGTTGAGCGAGCCGATCAGCGTCCCCATGTGCGCGCTCGTGACCCGGACACAGCTCTCGGTCGCGTCGGTCGTATCGCCGTTCGCGTTGAAGGAGCCGGACGGCGTTCCGACCGACCAGGTTCCCGTCGCACTGATCAGCACCGAGTGCCCTGCGGGAACCGAGACGCCCGAGTCGGTGCTCAAGGCATTCGCGGGCACCGAAGCCGTCGCCGCCGGGCCATAGGGGGTGACGGCGTAGCTCGTGATCGCGGCGCCGCCGTTGAAGACGGGCGGGTTGAAGCTGACCGTTGCCTGCGAGTTCGCGATCGCGACCGAAGTGACCGTCGGCGCGCCGGGAACTGTCGCCGGGACGACCGGGCCCGACGGAACCGACGCGGCTCCCGTACCGACCGCGTTGCTAGCCGTCACGGTGCAGGTGTAGCTCGTGCCGTTCGCGAGCCCGGACACCGTGATCGGGCTGCTCACGCCGCCGGCCGAGAACGTGCCGCAGGTCACGGTGTAGGAGCTGATCGGGCTGCCGCCGTTGAACGCGGGCGCCGTGAAGCTGACCGTGGCGCTCGCGTTGCCCGAGATCGCACTCACGCCCGTGGGCGCGTTGGGAACGACAGGTTGCACCGTGATCGTGAACGACGTGCTGCCGGTGTTGTCGTGCGCGTCGGTTGCCTGGCAGGTCACGCTTGTCGTGCCGAGCGGGAAGGTCGAGCCCGAGGCCGGTGAGCAACTCGCCAGCAGCGGGCCGTCGACGAGGTCGGTGGCCGAAGCCGAGAACGTCACCGCCGCGCCGGCGGCGCTCGTCGCGTTCACCGTCTTGTTCGCCGGAACGGTGATCGCGGGCGGTGTCGTGTCCTGCACGGTGACCGTGAACGCCGCGCTGCCCGTGTTGTGTGCGCGTCGGTCGCCGTACAGGTGACGGTCGTGGCGCCGAGCGGGAAGGTCGAGCCCGAGGCCGGCGAGCAGCTGGCCGGCAGAGGGCCGTCGACGAGGTCGGACCCGGAAGCCGTGAACGAGGGGGCGGCGCCGTCGGGGCCGGTCGCCTCGACCGTCTTGTCGGCCGGAACCGTGACCACGGGCGGGGTCGTGTCCTGCACGGTGACCGTGAACGACGCGGTGCCGGTGTTGCCGTGCGCGTCGGTCGCGGAGCAGGTGACGGTCGTGGCGCCGAGCGGGAAGGTCGAGCCCGAGGCCGGCGAGCAGCTGGCCGGCAGCGGCCCGTCGACGAGGTCAGATCCGGAAGCCGTGAACGAAACCGCAGCACCGGTGGGGCCGGTCGCCTCGACCGTCTTGTCGGCCGGAACCGTGATCGCCGGTGGTGTCGTATCGACGACCTTGATCGTGAACGACGCCGTGCCGGTGTTGCCGTGCGCGTCGGTCGCCGAGCAGGTGACCTTGGTCGTCGTGTCAAGCGCCAACGTCGAACCGGAGGCCGGCGAGCAACCCGGCGTCACCGGGCCGTCGACGAGATCCGACGCAGAGGCCGAATACGAGACCGCAGCACCGGTGGGGCCGGTGGCCTCGACCGTCTTGTCGGCCGGAACCGTGATCGCGGGCGGGGTCGTGTCCTGGACGGTGACCGTGAACGCCGCCGTGCCGGTGTTGCCGTGCGCGTCGGTCGCCGTACACGTGACGGTCGTGGCGCCGAGCGGGAAGGTCGAGCCCGACGTCGGTGCGCAGCTGGCCGGCAGCGGGCCGTCGACGAGGTCGGACCCGGAAGCCGTGAACGAGGGGGCGGCGCCGGCGGGGCCGGTCGCCTCGACCGTCTTGTCGGCCGGAACCGTGACCGCGGGCGGGGTCGTGTCCTGCACGGTGACCGTGAACGTCGCGCTCCCGGTGTTGCCGTGCGCGTCGGTCGCCGTACACGTGACGGTCGTGGCGCCGAGCGGGAAGGTCGAGCCCGAGGCGGGCGAGCAGCTGGTCGGCAGCGGCCCGTCGACGAGATCAGAAGCAGTAGCCGTGAACGAAACCGCAGCACCGGCGGGGCCGGTCGCCTCGACCGTCTTGTCGGTCGGAACCGACACGACCGGCGGGGTTGTGTCCTGGACGGTGACCGTGAACGACGCCGTGCCGGTGTTGCCGTGTGCGTCAGTTGCGGAGCAGGTGACGGTCGTGGCGCCGAGCGGGAAGGTCGAGCCCGAAAGCGGCGAGCAGGTCGGCGTCAGCGGCCCGTCGACCAGATCGGAGGCAGTAGCCGCAAACGAGAGGGCGGCGCCGGCGGGGCCAGTCGCCTCGACCGTCTTGTCGGCCGGAACCGACACCACGGGCGGTGTCGTGTCCTGCACCGTGACCGTGAATGACGCGGTGCCGGTGTTGCCGTGCGCGTCGGTCGCCGAACAGGTGACCTCGGTCGTTCCGAGCGGGAAGACCGAGGCCGGAAACACGAGCCCGACCGGCACACAGCTCGCCGCCAGCGGCCCATCGACCAGATCGGACGCAGACGCCGAATACGAGACCGCAGCGCCGGCGGAGCCCGTCGCCTCGAGGGTCTTGTCGGCCGGAACCGACACCACGGGTGGGGTCGTGTCCTGCACCGTGACCGTGAATGACGCGCTGCCGGTGTTGTGATGCGCGTCGGTCGCCGAGCAGGTGACGGTCGTGGCGCCGAGCGGGAAGGTCGAGCCCGAGGCGGGCGAGCAGCTGGGCGCCAGTGGGCCGTCGACGAGGTCGGACCCGGAAGCCGTGAACGACAGGGCGGCGCCGTCGGGGCCGGTCGCTTCGATCGTCTTGTCGGCCGGAACGGACACGACCGGCGGGGTTGTGTCCTGGACGGTGACCGTGAACGACGACGTGCCGGTGTTGCCGTGTGCGTCGGTTGCGGAGCAGGTGACGGTCGTGGCGCCGAGCGGGAAGGTCGAGCCCGACGCCGGTGAGCAGCTGGGCGGCAGCGGGCCGTCGACGAGATCAGAAGCAGACGTCGTAAACGAGAGGGCGGCGCCGTCGGGGCCGGTCGCTTCGATCGTCTTGTCGGCCGGAACCGACACGACCGGCGGTGTCGTGTCCTGGACGGTGACCGTGAATGACGCGCTGCCGGTGTTGCCGTGCGCGTCGGTCGCGGAGCAGGTCACGCTCGTCGGCCCGAGCGGGAAGGTCGAGCCCGACGCCGGTGAGCAGTTGGGCGTCAGCGGGCCGTCGACGAGGTCAGATCCGGAAGCCGTGAACGAGACTGCGGCGCCGGTCGGACCCGTCGCCTCGACCGTCTTGTCGGCAGGCACCGTCACCACGGGCGGTGTCGTGTCCTGCGCCGTGACCGTGAACGACGTGCTGCCGGTGTTGCCGTGCGCGTCGGTCGCCGAGCAGGTGACCTCGGTCGTTCCGAGCGGGAAGACCGAGGCCGGGAACACGAGCCCGATCGGCACACAGCTCGCCGCCAGCGGCCCATCGACCAGATCGGACGCAGACGCCGAATACGAGACCGTGGCGCCGGCCGGGCCGGTCGCCTCGATCGTCTTGTCGGCCGGAACCGACACCACGGGCGGGGTCGTGTCCTGCACCGTGACCGTGAATGACGCGCTGCCGGTGTTGCCGTGCGCATCGGTTGCGGAGCAGGTGACGGTCGTGGCGCCGAGCGGGAAGGTCGAGCCCGAGGTCGGCGAGCAGCTCGCCGTCAGCGGCCCGTCGACGAGATCGGACGCAGACGCCGAATACGAGACGGCGGCGCCGTCGGGGCCGGTCGCCTCGACCGTCTTGTCCGCCGGAACCGTGACCGCGGGCGGGGTCGTGTCCTGCACGGTGACCGTGAACGAGGCCGTCCCGGTGTTGCCGTGTGCGTCGGTCGCCGTACAGGTGACGGTCGTGGCGCCGAGCGGGAAGGTCGAAGCCGACGCGGGCGAGCAGGCCGGCGTCAGCGGGCCGTCGACCAGGTCAGATCCGGAAGCCGTGAACGAGAGGGCGGCGCCGTCGGGGCCGGTCGCCTCGACCGTCTTGTCGGCCGGAACCGTGACCGCGGGCGGGGTCGTGTCCTGCACGGTGACCGTGAACGACGCGGTGCCGGCGTTGCCGTGCGCGTCGGTCGCCGAACACGTGACCTCGGTCGTTCCGAGCGGGAAGACCGAGGCCGGGAACACGAGCCCGACCGGCACACAGCTCGCCGCCAGCGGACCGTCGACGAGGTCTGTGGCCGAAGCTGCAAAGGAAACAGTGGCGCCGTCGGGGCCGGTCGCCTCGACCGTCTTGTCGGCCGGAACCGACACGACCGGCGGGATCGTGTCCTGGACGGTGACCGTGAAGGATGCGCTGCCGGTGTTGCCGTGCGCGTCGGTCGCCGTACAGGTGACGGTCGTGGCGCCGAGCGGGAAGGTCGAGCCCGAGGCGGGCGAGCAGCTCGCCGGCAGCGGCTCGTCGGCGAGGTCAGATCCGGAAGCCGTGAACGAGAGGGCGGCGCCGTCGGGGCCGGTCGCCTCGACCGTCTTGTCGGCCGGAACCGACACGACCGGCGGCGTCGTGTTCTGGACGGTGACCGTGAACGTCGCGCTCCCGGTGTTGCCGTGCGCGTCGGTCGCCGTACAGGTGACGGTCGTGGCGCCGAGCGGGAAGGTCGAGCCCGAGGCGGGCGAGCAGCTCGCCGCCAGCGGGCCGTCGACGAGGTCAGACCCGGAAGCCGTGAACGAGACGACGGCGCCGCCGGGGCCGGTCGCCTCGACCGTCTTGGCGGCCGGAACCGTGACCAGCGGCGGCGTCGTGTCCTGCACTGTCACTTTGAACGACGCCGTCCCCGTATTGCCGTGCGTGTCGGTCGCCTTGCAGTTCACCGTCGACGTTCCGAGCGGGAAGGTCGAGCCCGACGCCGGCGAGCAGGTTGGCGTCAGCGGGCCGTCGACGAGATCAGCTGCCGAGGCCGCAAACGACACGGCCGCGCCGGCCGGGCCGGTCGCCTCGACCGTCTTGGCGGCCGGAACCGTGACCAGCGGCGGCGTCGTATCCCGCACCGTCACTTTGAACGACGCCGTCCCCGTATTGCCGTGCGTGTCGGTCGCCTTGCAGTTCACCGTCGACGTTCCGAGCGGGAAGGTCGAGCCCGACGCCGGCGAGCAGGTCGGCGTCAGCGGGCCGTCGACGAGATCAGCTGCCGAAGCCGCAAACGACACAGCCGCACCGGCCGGCCCCGTCGCCTCGACCGTCTTTGCGGCCGGAACCGTGACCAGCGGCGGCGTCGTGTCGCGAACGGTCACCTTGAACGACTCGCTGTCACTGTTGCCGTGCGCGTCCGTCGCCTTGCAGGTCACCGTCGTCGTCCCGAGCGGGAAACCCGCCGGAGACGAAACCGGGCCCGCCGACGCGGAACAGAGCACCGCAACAAACGGATCGTTCGGGTCGGTGGCGCTCACCGTGAACAACACGAACGCACCAGCCGGACCGGTCGCCTCAACCGTCTTGTCAGCCGGGACCGATACCACCGGGGGACTCGCCCCGGCAGACGCCGGCCCGGTCCCCGCACTGTTCGTCGCGACAACCTTGAACGTGTAGGAGACACCACCCGCAAGACCAGTGACAACGAGCGGGCTCGAGCTTCCGCTCGCAGTCAACCCTCCGGGCGTCGCGGTCACCGTGTACCCGGTGATCGGCGTTCCGCCATTCGGCGGGGCGCTGAAGCTCACCGTCGCCGAACCGAAGCCCTCGGCAACACTCACACCCGTCGGTGCTCCCGGCACCGTCGCCGCCTGGCCCGCACAGCTCCGCGTGCCGGTCCAGCCCCTCACGATCGTGCCCGCGCAGGTCGACTGGTTGCTGTTCGCGCCCGTGAAGTCGACATCGCTGAAGTCGGCGTGGTCGAACGCCGACCTGCTCAGGTTCGCGTCGACAAACGTTGCGCCACGCGCGTGCGCATACGTCAGATCCACATCGCTCAGATTCGCGCCGTTGAAGTTCGCGCCGCTCACACCCGCCGAGGTCAGCACCGACTTGCTCAGGTTCGCGCCCGTGAAGGTCGCGTTCCTCGCGCTCACACCCGTCAGGATCGCCTCGCTCAGGTTCGCGCCGCTGAGGTTCGCGCCATCCAGCTCCGCGCCGCTCAGCACCGCCTTGCTCAGGTTCGAACCCTGCAAGTTCGCGCCCGTCAGGTTGAAGCCAGTGAGGTTGCAGCCACTCAGGTTCCGCCCAGACAGATTCGCGCCCACGTCATTCGCGCCCGTCAGACAGCCACTTGCGCCCGCTCGCGCCGACGCCGACACCCCGGCCGCCAAGACCAGAACCGCCACAAGCGCAACCACCCGAACAAGACGATGCCTCAGTGCCTCTTCCCCTTAATCCGCTCAGACGGAGCGAGTCGCAGGCTGTGACGTACCTCGTAGCGACCCAGCCAGGACAAGGGGGGACCTGACCGCGCACCTCAATTCTCGGCTCATCTGGCCGACCCTCGATCCCTCGGACGGAGGATCGAAGGTCGGCTTCGACCTCCACCGACGTGCTGCTCGCGCCCGTTGCGGGAAAGTGCCGACGCTCGAAACTCGATGCCTGTGTGCGATCATCGCCAGATGGAGAGCAAGACGAATCCGTCGCTGCGTACTCGGCGACGCTGTCGCGCGTCCGTCGCTCGAGCGGCCGAGTGGAGACCGACGACGACGACGGTGTCGAGCGGTCGGGGATGTCGGTCGTTCAGCAGGGCCTGAAGGGCCCACTCGGCAATCTGCTCGAACGCTTTCGGCGCAGCGGCGGTGTCCCGGCCGCGGCCGGTATCGACCTCGCGTCGGAGCTTGCGCCGGTGTTCGCTGCGCTCGACGAGATCGAGAGCGAGGCGGACAGCGTCCGCCGCGAGGCCGAGGCCGAGCGGGCTGCACGGAAGGCTCAGCTCGAGCAGGATCTCGACGCGATCGCGGAGGATGCGCGCGTGCAGGCCGACCGTGAGCGAGATGGGGCATTCGAGAGCGCCCGCCGCGCTGCGGAAGCCGACGCGACGAGGATCCGCGCTGAGGGTGAGCACGAGGCGACCGCGATCCGGGAGATCGGGAAGGATCGTCTGCCGAGGCTCGTCGAAGACGTGGTCACCCGCATCGTCGGGGAGGAGCGGTGAGCGCGGCGTGGGTCGCCGGTGCGGTGCGCGGCCGGCTGATGCTCGAGCAGCGCATCGGTATCGAGGGTGCGCGCGAGATCGCCGACACGGGCTCGCTTCCAGACGGCGTGGGCGCACTTGCAGGGACGGCGTACGCCTCCGCGGCGGGTGCGACGAGCCTCGAACAGGCGCAGCGTGAGATCGCCTCCTCCGTCGTGTTCCGGATGCGTGTGCTGGCGGCGTGGCTGCCCGGTGAGGGTGCGGGTCTGCTCCGGTCGCTCGGCGGTTGGTTCGAGCTCGCCAACGTCGAAGACAGGCTCGGCTATCTGGCCGGCGGCGCCCTCCGGCCGCCGTTCGCGCTTGGCGTGCTCACCTCCGCGTGGGGGGCTCTCGCGCAGGCACAGGACCCGGGTGAGATGCGCAGGATCCTCGCGAACTCGAGCTGGGGCGATCCTGGCGGCGATCGACCCGCAGATCTCCTGCTCGGGATGCGGCTCGGTTGGTTGCGGCGGGTCGTGGGTCAGGTCCCGGAGGCCCGCTCATGGGCTGCGGGGGCGGCGGCGATCGTGCTCGCGGCGGAGCTGTTCCTCGCGAACCGCCATCCTGAGCCGTCTCTCGTCGGAGTCGCTGCACTGGGAGCGGACTGGCCTGGAGCCTCCTCCGTCTCCGACCTGCGGCGGTGTCTCCCCGGGGCCGCTTCGTGGGCGCTTGCCGGGATCGACGAGCCGGCTGAGCTCTGGCGGGCGGAGCCGAGGTGGTGGGCCGCCCTTGCTTCCGATGCCGAGGTGATGGTGCGCTCGGGGTGGCAGGGTCGAGGGACGATCGTCGGCGTGGTCGGGCTGCTCGCACTCGACGCCGTCCGGGTCGCGTCCGCACTCGCGGTGGCGACGAGCAGCGGCGCGCCGGCCGCCCGGGAGGTGTTCGATGCCCTCTGCTGATCTCGTGCTGCCGGTGCGGATGACCCGAGTTGCGCTCGTTGCGTCCCGCGCGCGTGTGCGGGACGCACTGGTCGAGGTTGCGCGCCAGGGGTGTGTCGAGCTCGTCGGAGTGCCGCCCGCCCCGGAGGGCGAGGCGGTCGAGGCCGTCCGCCGGCTCACACGGGCCGGCGCTCCGTCGCCCAGCCCGGCGCTGTCCGACCTGTCCCCGGAGGTCGACGCGCTCGAGCGGCAGGGCCGCGTCGACCTGCTCGCGGGCGAGGTCGAGCTCGATCGCCGTGCGCGACTCGCCCTCGATCACGGCAGCTTCTCGGCGTGGGTCGGCTGGGCGCCCGCCGACCGGATCGAGCCGCTGAACGCCCGCCTCGCCGAGGTCGGCGCGGCCGTCGTCGAGCTGAGCACACCCGCCTGGGTCGAGCCGCCGACACTCTTCAGGCCGGCTGCGGTCGCCCGCCCGTTCGTACCGCTTGTCTCGACCTACGGCACTGCGCGTTACCGGGACATCGATCCGACCGCCTTCACAGCCCTGTCCTTCATCCTCATGTTCGGAATGATGTTCGGCGACGTCGGCCACGGGCTCGTTCTGGCGGCGCTCGCCCTCTGGCTGCGCGGCCGCCGCCACGGGCGGCTGGCGGCGCTGCGGGGGTTCTGGCCGATCGTGCTCGCGGCAGGCGTCGCGGGCGCGTGCTTCGGCCTCGCCTACGGCGAGTTCTTCGGGCCGACGAAGGTCGTGCCGCGGCTCTGGCTCGATCCTCTCGACCGGCCCGTCCCGCTGCTCCTGGTCGCTGTTGGGACGGGCGCCGTCCTCCTCTCCGTCAGCTACCTGCTCGGGATCGTGAACCGTTGGCGCGCCGGCGGGCTCGCGGCGGCGATGTTCGACCAGTCCGGGATCACCGGCTTCTCCGTCTTCGTCGGCGCAGGCGTGCTGTTCGGCGGCTACGAGTGGCACCAACGGGCCGCCGAGATCGCCGGCGTCGCGCTCGCCGGTGCGGGCACTCTGCTGCTCGGTGCGGGGCTCGTCGCGGCCGCGGGCAGCGGCGCCACGGCTCTCTTGCAGGCCGGCATCGAGCTCTTCGACGCGCTGATCAGGCTCGTCTCGAACGTCGTCTCGTTCACACGGCTGGCGGCCTTCGGCCTGATGCACGCGGCCCTCGGCGCTGTCGTCTTCGAAGCCACCCGTGCGCTCTGGGGTGGTGTCGCCGGGAGTCTCGGTGCCGTCGTAGTGTTCGTGGTCGGCAACGTTGTCGCGTTTTCCCTCGAGGCCCTCGTCACGACCGTCCAAGCACTTCGGCTCGAGTACTACGAGCTGTTCTCACGAGTCTTTTCCGGGGAGGGCCACGCGTTTAGCCCCTGGAGCCTGCCCGTCCTTTCAAGCGAGGAGGAGTGATGTTGCTTTCGATTCTCTGGGCGTTGCCCGCAGTTGCCTTGGTCTTTCTCGTCACGACGGCGGCGCTGCGGCGCGCTCCCGCTCGCGGCTTTCGGCGCCTTCTGTTTCTCAACGGCCTCGTCGTGCTCGCCGGGCTCTTGCTCGGTGCCATGCTGCTGTTCGGCGCGGTCGAGCCGGCCCAGGCGGCGACCGGTGCCGCCGTCCACTCCGACTCGTGGGCTGCGCTGCTCGGGGCCGGGATCGCGGTTGCCGGGTCGACGATCGGCGCCGGCTTTGCCGTCGCCTACACGGGATCGGCGGCACTGGCGGCGATCAGCGAGAAGCCTGAGATGCTCGGCCGTTCGCTGATCATCGTCGGTCTCGCCGAAGGGATCGCGATCTACGGTCTCGTGGTCGCCGTGATCCTGATCGGAAAGGCATGACCCGCGTCGTCGCGATCGGCGCCTCCGAGAAGCTGCTGGGCTGGGCGCTCGCCGGCGCGGAGCTGATCGAGGCTCCCGGTGAGCAGCAGGTGCGGCTCGCCTGGAACGAGCTCGACCCGGACGTGGGGCTCGTCCTTCTGACACCGGAGGCCAGGCAGGCCCTGCCGGACCGGCCCGAGGGCAGGGCGCTCTGGGTGGTGCTTCCGGAGTGAATCTCGCGCCGCTACGCGACGCGCTCCTCGACTCGGTGCGTGCCGAGAGTGAGAGCCGGCGACAGCACGAGAGCGAGGCGGCGCAGGCAGCTCTCGCGGTCGCCCGCGCGGAGGCTGCGCGGCTCGTGGAGGAGGGGCGGCTTGCCGGCGAGCGCGCCGCGGCACGCGGGGCCGCACAGGTCCGTGCCGCCGCGGCTCGGCAGGTCCGGGAGTCGCGCCTTCGCGCCGAGCGGGCGCTGGTCGACGAGTTGCGCTCGCGCGCCGGTGACGCCATCCAGGAGCTCCGCTCCGATCCCCGCTACGACAGGTTGCTGGATCGCCTCGCTCGGCAAGCTCGGCTGCAGCTCGGCCCGGAGGCCGAGCTCGTGCGCGACCCGCCCGGCGTCGGCGGGTTGACCGCCCGGGCCGGCAGCCGCTCGGTCGACTACACGCTGCCGGCTCTCCTCGATCGCACGATCGAGGAGCTGGGCGCAGGTCTGGAGGAGCTTTGGCGCTGAGCGGCCCTCGTGTCCGCCGCGTCAACGGCCCGGTCGTCGAGGTCGACGGGCTCGACGCGGCCATGCTCGAGCTCGTCGAGGTCGGCGCGGCACGACTTCCGGGCGAGGTGATCTCGCTCGTCGACGGGACGGCCACGGTGCAGGTGTACGAGTACACGGGCGGCCTGCGTCCCGGCGACCCTGCGCTCGGCCACGGGGGCTCCGCTCGAGGTCGAGCTCGGCCCGGGCCTGCTGGGTGGCGTCTACGACGGGTTGCTGCGCAGGCTCGACGGTGCCGCTGACGTGCTCGGCGGCGACTCGCGGCTCGGCACGCTCGATCATGCGAGGCGGTGGCGGTTTGCGCCGAGCCTGCAAGAGGGCTCTGTTGTCGGCCCGGGCTCCTTGATCGGCGAGGTGCAGGAGACGCCTGCGATCGTCCACCGGGCGCTCGTTCCCGAAGGTGTGGCCGGGACAGTCGAGTGGATTGCGACCCCGGGCGACTACACGGTCGTCGAGCCGGTCGCGCGGGTTGCGGGTCGCGACATCTCGCTGTGCCACCGTTGGCCGGTCCGTAGGCCCCGACCGATCCGAGAGCGCGTCCGCGCCGGCGAGCCGCTCGTGACCGGGCAGCGGGCGCTCGACCTCTTCTTCCCGATCGCGCGTGGCAGCAGCGCTGCGATTCCCGGCGGCTTCGGCACCGGCAAGACCGTGCTGCTCCAGCAGATCGCGAAATGGTGCGATGCCGACGTGATCGTGTACGTCGGCTGCGGTGAGCGGGGCAACGAGATGGCCGACGTGCTCCAGGAGCTCTCGCGGCTCGACGACCCCCGCACGGGACGGCCTCTGCTCGACCGAACGATCCTGATCGCCAACACCTCGAACATGCCGGTGCTCGCACGGGAAGCGAGCATCTACACCGGGGTCGCCGTGGCGGAGTTCTACCGTGACATGGGTCACGACACCGTCGTCATCGCCGACTCGACCTCGCGCTGGGCAGAAGCCCAGCGCGAGGTCGCTTCCCGCACCGGCGAGCTGCCTGCCGAGGAGGGGTATCCGGCCAGCCTCGCCTCGGCGCTCGCCGCCTTCTACGAACGCAGCGGCTGTGTCGGCACGCTGTCGGGTGCCGAGGCGTCGGTGACGATCTTCGGTGCCGTCTCTCCGGCCGGAGGAGACATGACCGAGCCTGTCAGCGCCCACACGCGGCGGCTCGTCCGCTGTGTCTGGTCGCTTGATCCCGACCTCGCCTACGCTCGCCACTACCCGGCCGTCAGCTGGCTCGACTCGATCTCGCGCGACGCCGAGGCGATCGCCGCCTGGCACCTGGCCGACACGGGACCCGGGCTGGGGTGAGCGCCGCAGGGCTGCGCTCGCGCTGCTCGCGGATGCCGACCGCCTCGAGTCGGTTGCGGAGCTCGTCGGCCGGACGTCGCTGCCCGACCACGAGCAGATGGTGCTCGCCGGGGGCCGGCTCCTCCGCGAGGGCGTCCTCCAGCAGAGCAGCCTGAGCGGGAACGACACGTATTGCTCACCCGAGAAGCAGCAGGCGCTGCTCGACCTCGTCCTGAGCGTCCACCGGCGCTGCCTCGACCTGGTTGCCGCCGGCGTCTCCGCCTCGAGCATCGAGGAAGTCGACCTCTCGGACGTGATCCGCGCTCGCGACACGACACCTCCGGACGGGGCGGACGCGGTGCGGAAGATCAAGGACGAGCAGCTCGAGCGGCTCGCGGAGCTGAGATGAGCGGCACTGCCCCGATCGAATATGCCTCGATCACTTCGATTCGGGGCCCGCTCGTCGTCGTCGAGGGCGTCAGCGGCGTCGGCTGGGACGAGGTCGTAGAGCTCCGCCTCGGCTCCGGCGAGACCCGGCATGGCGTGGTTCTCGAAGTCGACCGGGAACTCGCCGTCGTTCAGGTGTTCGAAGGCACGAACGGGATTGCCCTCGACGAGCTCCGCGTGTCGTTCGGCGGCGGCCCGATGCGCATCCCGGTCGGCAAGGGCTGGCTCGGCCGCGTGTGCAACGGGCGCGGCGACCCGCTCGATGGCGGGCCGCCGGTGCGTGGAAGCGACCTCCGCGAGATCGGGGGCCGGCCGATCAACCCTGCGCAGCGGGCGACGCCCTCGGATGCGATCCTCACCGGCGTGTCGGTCATCGACGGCCTCGCGACGCTCGTCCGGGGCCAGAAGCTGCCGATCTTCTCGGTCGGCGGCCTGCCACACCTCGAGCTCGCGGCACAGATCGCCGCACAGTCGACCGTCCAGGATGAGCCCTTCGCCGTCGTGTTCGCGGCCATGGGGCTGACGAACGCGGACGCGGCGATGGTCCGCGACCGGCTCGAGGAGCGCTCGGGCGACGCCGATCTCGCGCTGTTTCTGAACACCGCCGACGATCCGCTCGTCGAGCGCATCACGACGCCGCGGATCGCCCTGACGGTCGCGGAGCAGCTCGCTTTCGACGAGGGGCGCCACGTGCTCGTGGTGATGGCGGACATGACGAGCTACTGCGAAGCGGTTCGCGAGATCGCAGCGTCGCGCCGTGAGATTCCGAGCCGCCGCGGCTACCCGGGCTACCTCTACAGCGACCTCGCAAGCCTCTATGAGCGCGCAGGCCGGATCAAGAATCGGGCCGGATCGTTGACACAGGTGCCGGTTCTGACGATGCCGGGCGGCGACATCACCCATCCGGTCCCCGATCTCACCGGGTACATCACCGAGGGTCAACTCGTGCTTGCGCATGAGCTGCACGTCCGCGGCGTCTACCCGCCGTTCGACCCGCTGCGCTCCCTGTCACGCCTGATGCGACTCGGCGCCGGCGCGGGGAAGACGCGCGGCGATCACCTCGAGATCGCCGCGCAGCTCTATGCGCTGGTCGCTCAGGCACGGCGGATCGCCGACCTCGCAGAGGTCGTCGGCGCCGACGCGCTCGGCGAGCGTGACCGGCGTTACCTCGAGCTCGGGAGCGCGTTCGAGAGAGGGTTCGTCGCCCAGGGCCCGGATGAGCTCAGGTCGCTCGAGTCCACGCTCGAACGTGCCTGGAAGGTGGCCTCGACCATGCCGCGCCGCGAGCTGACGATGGTCTCGGACGACACAATCGATTCCTACTACGAACAGGGCCACGATGGCGCCTAAGCCGCCGCCGGGTCGGGCCGGCCGGCTCTGGCTCGTGCGTCGCCTCGAGGTCGCGAGACGAGGCGCCGACGTCCTCGACCAGAAGCGGCGGGCGTTGTTGCGGGAGCACGAGCGGCTCGCGAGGCAACTTGGTGTCGCGCAGGACGAATGGGCGCGACGCGCACACGCCGCGAGCGAAGCGAATGCTCGCGCGCTCACGATCGTCGGTGAGCGGCGGCTTCGGCTGGCGATAGCGCACTGCCACGACCCCGCCGAGCTCGAGGTCGTCTGGCAGAACGTTCTCGGCACGAGCTCGCCGCAAAGCGTGGCCCTGCGCCTCCCCGAGCCACTCGACCTGGTCGCTCTCGGCGGGCCCTCCGTGGCGATTGCGGCAAGCGCGCACAGGGAGGCGCTCGAGGCGGCCTCGACGTTCGCCGCGCTCCGGACCGCCCAGGAAGCGATCGGCATGGAGCTCGGCGCGACGAATCGGCGCCTGCGCGCGATCGAGCGCCGCTGGATTCCGCAGCACGAGCATGCACTCGCCACCCTCGATCTCGCTCTGGACGAAAGCGAACGCGATGACATCTCCCGCGTCAGGTGGGCTCTGGAGTCTGCGGGCCGCTAGAAGTCATCTCGGCGAGAATCTCTTCCGTGGCTGAACGGCGGCCTGTGGAGAGCGCGTCACACTCTCGTAACGGTACGTCGTCCCGGACGACGTACCGATCCCGAAGCCGTTGGGCCCGCGCGACCCCGGGCTCAACATGCCCCGTTACGTGTTTAGCCGTAGCGATGATCGGTGTCGGCACGGATGGGCCGGACCGAAAGGCCGCTCAGAATGTGCTGCATGTCCAGCTCTCAGCCAACCCAACGGATGCGCGCCCTACGGCGGTCACGCTTTGTGCACGTGTTTCTGCACTCCGATTTGCTCGGCGTGCCGATAACCCTCGCTTTTCTCGCGATCTTCGCGGCGGGCATCGGCACGTTCTACTTCGTCGGTAGCCTCGGCGGCTTCGTCTTCATCGTCTTGGCGGGCGCGCTGCTCGGCCTGTTCCTCACCCTGGAGGGGCGCAATGCTCCGGAGACCATGGAAGGGATCACAGCCGGAGCGGCCGATGGCCGGCACCGGGTGCTCGTGATCGCCAACGCCGGTTTGGACGACCCAGCGCTCTGCGCCGAAGTCTGTCAACGCGGGACAGAAGGCGAGACCGAGGCGATGATCATCGCGCCTGTCGTCGCCTCATCGCCGCTGCACAAGCTCACCGACGACATCGACTCCGAGCTCGGGATTGCTCAGGAGCGATTGGATAGCGCGCTGGCGACACTGCGATCAAGCGGGATCGCCGCGGATGGACACCTGGAGGTCGGCGATCCGATGCACTCGCTGCTCGACGGCCTGCGACAGTTTCATGCGACCGAGGTCGTCATGCGGAGCGGCGGGGAAGCCGGATGGGAAGACGCGCGAACATTCGCGGAGCGCGTGAGAAACGAAGTGGGATTGCCGGTCACCGAAGTGGATTCCGCTTCGAGCCTCGCCCTGCCGTAGACGCCAGGACGATCCGGACGACGCCCGCGGACTTACACACGTGCCGTGCGAGGCGCGAAACCTGGCACGCGGGCGAGCAGGCGCGGCTGCATCCCGGCGACGATGATCGCCAGGAGGCCGAGGCCGATCAGGATGTCGCCGACCGAGAAGACGTTCGCGAGCGGGAGCCACCTGGGCCACGCGAAGCGGTCGACGAGCCACGCCACGTGCGGCTGGGCGGTCGTGACGCTGTTGTTGTGAAGCTTGAACGAGACGCCGGCCGCACGCAGGGCCGACGGCTTCGCAGGCATCAACCCGCCGTTCGAGAGGATCGCGATCAGGTTCGAGACGATTCCGGCGCCGACCAGGACGAAGCCCGTTAGTCGGCGGTTGGCCGCGACAAGCGTCAGCAGCAGCGCGTACGAGCAGAGCCAGAGCGCGCGCGCCGCCCAGCCGGGGGTCGACCACGGGAGCACATCCGACGGGAACGCCGCGATCTGCAGCGCCACCGCGGCATATGCCAGCTCGAGGTGCCGCACCGGGAGCCGGCCGAGCGTGCCGAGCTTGCCTCCGAGGAGGAGCCCGCAGGCGAGGCCGACGATGGTGAAGTTCAGGTAGACCATGTCGACAGCTCGGCCTCGGCCGGTTCCCCGATCGACTCCTCGGGCCCGTAGGTCGTCGACAGATGGAGCCCGAGCGCGTTGACGACGACGGGGTCGAACTGCTTCCCCGCGTTCTCGCGCAGCTCGGCCATCGCCGCCTCGACGGAGATCGCCCGCTGGTAGGTGCGGTGCGTCGTCATCGCCTCGAACGCGTCGGCGACGAGGATGATGCGCGACCCGAACGGGATCTGCTCGCCGGCGAGGCCGTGCGGATAGCCGCTGCCGTCCCAGTGCTCGTGGTGGTGGAGCACCCAGGTGTCGACGGGATCGAGATCGAGCCCGTCGAGCAGCTCGAAACCGATCTCCGGATGCTTGCGCATCATCACCTGCTGCTCCGGCGAGAGCGGGCCCGAGCTGTTGAGCACGTTGTCCGGGATCCCGATCTTGCCGAGGTCGTGCAGCAGGCCGGCGAGTCGTAGCTTGCGCAGTGCCTCGGGATCGAGCCCGAGCACCATGCCGATCGACTCGACGAGGGCGCCGACACTGGCGGAATGCCTCCCCACGTAGGCGTCCCGAGCATCGACGACGGCGACGAGGCGCTCGGCGGTCTGCAGCCGCATGTCCCGCGCCGCATGGACGACGGCGTCATCGCCGAAGCTGTCGCCGTGGAGCTCCACGCCGGTGTAGATGCTGACGCGGTCCTTGCCGTTGCGCTTGCTCTGGTAGAGCGCGAGGTCGGCGCGCTTCTTCAGCTCGGCAGGCTCGGTCGTGTGTGTGGGGTAGGTCGCGATGCCCGACGAGATCGTCGGCCGGTCCACCACCACGTCGAGATCCGCCGCGACGCGGAGCCGGGCCTGCAGCTCGGCGATCAGCGTCCCGCCGTCTTCTGAATCCCCCGGCAGCAGCAGCGCGAACTCGTCGCCGCCGAGGCGGTAGGCCTGGCCGGGTGCCAGCTCTTCGATCAGGGTGCCGAGCAGGCGCAGGACCGCGTCGCCGGCCGGATGGCCGTAGCGATCGTTCACCTGCTTGAAGCGGTCGACATCGATCATGCAGAGTGTGTGCGGGATGCCCGTCTCGGCTGCGGCCGCGAGCAGATCCTCGACCTCCTCCTGGTAGGCCCGGTGGTTCTTCAGGCCGGTGAGGCTGTCGGTCGTCGCGGCCAGGGTCGCGGCACGACCGCGGATCCTGGAGCGCTGATAGAGGTTGAGCGTGAAGAGCGGCGCGCCGGCGAGGATCACGAGCGGCGGCGAGAGGCGCCAGAAGATGACGACCTGCGCCGCGAGGAAGATCATGATCGAGAACGCCATCAGGGAGTGGTGGAGGTACTCGTTCAGGATCTCCCGCAAGGATGAGCCCGTCGCGAGTGCGACCGCGATCGAGACGAGGAGCACGTTCGTGATCACGAAGACTGCGCCGGACGCAAAGACGAAGCCGGTCAGCTCGCCGTTGCCCATGTGGTGGGTATCCTCGTGCGCGAGCAGTTCCGGCAGCGCGGCGGTACCTGCCGCGACCGCGTAGACGGCGGTGTTGAAGCTGAGCTTGAACAACGGCACGCGCGAGGGCACCTGCGCCGCCGCGATCGCCGTGGCGCCGATCAAGACCGACCATTGCCACGAGTAGAGGATCTGGCTTGCCACGACGAAGACGAAGGCGACCGAGACGAGATGGGTGCCGTTCAGGTCCACCGGGACCGGGCGCAGCTCCGCGAGCAGCGTCATCGCCAGGAAGGTCGCGACGCCGATCAGCCCGACGTAGCCGAGCTGTCCGTGGTCGAAGAAGAGACCGAAACCCGCTCCGACGGCGAGCCCCGAACCGACGGCGCAAACCGCCAGAACGAAGCCAACCAGTCGGAGCGGGTAGTCGCCTCCGACGCCTAAGAGACGTCGCATGCGTTCGGCCTCGTTACGTGCCTAGTCCCAGCGCGTGCCGGCGCCGGCCGCAATCGCGAGCGTCGCGAGCGTGCCGAGAACCATTGCTACCCGAAATGCACTTGCTTTCCAACGGATCATTTCCAGCCTCCTTGCTGTTTCCGTTTAAGATCCGGCCACTCCGGCCGGCTACGAACACGATTATCGGCAGGCTGTTCGCCAGCTTGATACCGGACAAAAGACCACACACCTCGTTCATACAACTCAATGGCGAACGAGCTCCGCCGTCCCTGCCGTCGGAAGCGCTGCGCGACGCAGCTCGTCGAGGTCGTTTGGACCGAACCGCGTGAGGTGGTGGAACGGCGCACGGCTCGTCCGGTTCGAGAAGATGGCGTCGGCACGCCTGCCGAGCTGGAGCTCGGTGTCCGGGGAGCCCGGGGTCGAGATCGCGAGCAGGTCCGGGCACTGGGCATCCTCGATCCCGGCCTCCTTGATCGCCCGGCCAAGCTCCTCGGCCACGACGGCCGGGTCGCGATCGGGAGCGTAGATCGCGAGCGTCAGATCGTCGTCTGCGCCGAATTGCTCTGCGAACGCCGCCAGCAGCTCCGGGTTGGCGATCAGCTCGTCCGCGAAGGCGAGAGCGACGAAGCTTCGGAGCTGACCGAGCTCCAGCTCGGCGCCGCGCTCGGCGACCGGGAGCATCGGAGCGCCTCCCGGGAGTGCCTCCGGCCAGCGGCCGCCCCAGCGCTCGTGCATGATCGCCCAGCCGGTCCTGACCTGCTCGTCCCGGCGCGCGACGTCGCGGATCGACGCCGACTCCAGGTGGACCAGCGCGCTCGCGGGCTCGTAGACGACGCGGAAGCCCGCGTCCCAGACGCGCAGGCAGAGGTCGACATCCTCGACGTACATCTCGTAGAGCTCGTCGAACCCCTCGAGCCGTTCGAGCAGATCGCGGCGGAAGAGCATGCTCGCGCCCGTCACGGCGGGGTAGTCGCGCTTCACGAGCGCCGGTTCGAAGTCGCCGGGCTGAGCGCGGTAGACGTGGATCGGGATTCCGTTCGGGAGCGCGATGCCGGCGTGCTGGAGCGTGCCGTTCGGGTAGAGGAGCCGGCTCCCGACCACGCCGACGGAGGGATCGCCGGCGGTCGCGATGAGTGGCTCGAGCCAACCGGGGAGCGGGATCGTGTCGTTGTTCAGGAAGAGCACGTACTCGCCGCGTGCGAGCGAGGCTGCCCGATTGCAGGCTCGCCCGAACCCGAGGTTCGTCTCGTTGATGACCGCTCTCAGCCGGCCGGCGGCGCGCTCGCGGCGGAGGTAGTCCGCGGTCCCGTCGGTCGAGGCGTTGTCGACGACCACGAGGTCGTAGAGCCCGCTCGGCGTGGTGCGGCGCAGGGCTTCGAGGCACTGCTTGGTCAGGTCGAGCCGGTTGAAGACCGGAATCACGATCGTCACAGGCGCCGGCGGTGTATCCGCAGCGTAGGCGTCGGCCGCCTCGTCGATCCGCCCGAGGTCGGTCGCGAGATCGGCCAGGCCCCGGCGGGCTGCGTTGAAGCTCGGGTCGAGCGCCAAGGCGCGGTCGAATGCGGCCCGAGCTTCCCCGGTCTCGCCGCGCACGAGCGCAAGCGCGCCGGCGGCTGCGTGGAGGGCGGGCGCATCGGGAGCGTGCGGCAGTGCGCGCTCGAGGGCGAGCGCTGCAATCTCGAACGTGCCGGCAGCGACGAGCCGCTGCACGAGCGCCGCCACGTTCGCGGCGACGGATGCCGCGTCAGGCGCCCCGGCGTCGAGCAGGGCCTTCAGCGCATCCAGATCCGTGATCCGCTCTGCTCTGGCCGGCTTGCTCATCGCTTCGATCGCGGGCAGCAGATCAGGGTAGAGCGCGCCGATCTCGCTGAGCGCGATGCCCAGCGCGTAGACGTCGCAGAAGCCGTCGGCAGGCCGGCCCGAGTCGCCGAGGCCCGCCGGTGTGACGTGCGGGAGGTCGACGGCGGTTGCCCAGCCGAAGTCGATCAGCACCGGCTGCCGGTCGCGGACGAGGATGTTGTCCGGCTTGAGGTCCCGGTGCACGATCCCGGCCGCGGCGAGCTCGGCGAGCGCATCGAGGCACCCGCGCACGAACTGCTTGGCCTGCGCGGGCGAACATTCCTGCGCGAAGCGGGCGGTGTCGGTCAGCGTGAAGCCGTCGATGTACTCGAGGTCGCAAGCGGTGAAGCCGTGCCCCGGGGCGACGGCGCGTGCGCGGGGGAAATGGCGGCCGGCGAGCCTGCCGAGCAGGATCCGCTCGCGCTCCGCGAGATCGAACGTTGTCTGCTTCCTGACGAATCGGGTGCCGTCCGCCGCCGCGAGGAGATAGACGCGGCTGTGGTAGGCGCGGCCCTCGTGGATGTCGAGCAGGCGGCTCGAGAGCACGGTCTCGACGGGCTCGGTGAACGGCAGTTTCGGAAGAACGGAGAGATCGTCGGGTGCAACGGGAGCGACACCGTGCTCGCGCAGGAGGTCGAGGTGAGCGCCGAGATCGTTGATCTTCGAGGCCGGGAAGTCGATCCCCGACTCGGCGGCGAGCGAGCGAAGCTTGTGCGCGTAGTCGGCGCTCATCACGCCCTTGTGCACGACGACGTGGTAGAGCAGCGAGAGGAAGTGCTCCGGCGGCGGGGGCACGAAGAACATCTCGTGCGGGACGCGGCGCGCGAGCAGGCGATGCGAGAAGTCTTCCGGCAGGTAGCCGTCGCCTGTCGTTCGCACGTTGGCGAGGAGGTAGGTGGCTTCGCCGTTCGGGCCGAGCACCGGTACTTTGCGCTGCACGCGGTACGGCTCGGGCTGGGTCAGCGACGTGTTCCAGAGCTTGTCCAGCTTCGCGACGTGCTCGGGGTGGACGAGCAGGTCGAGCCCGGAGTGGGGGCCGACCGCGACGCCGCCCAGTAGACCCTCCCAGTTGCGAGGCACCGTGTAGAGGATGTTGTGCGCGTTCAGCTGCTCGAAGAGCTGGTCGATCGGCCGATAGGCGATCGTCTGCAGACGATCGCGCGCGTCGCTCATGGCCCCGGAGAAGGCGAGGAACTCCTCGATCGACAGCTCGACGCTCAGGTCGCGGTAGCTGAACTGGACGAGGGCGTCGTCCAAGAGCCCTGCATCGGTTCCATCAGCCTCGCCCAACGTCTTGTGGACGTTCTCGCAGAGCTCGATCTCGACGCCGACCGGATTCACGATCTCGCTCGTATCCATCAGGGAGCGCGCGAGCTCGAACTGTTGGTGCTCGCGCGGAGAGCCGTTTGCGCGCCAGGTCGCGATTGCCTGCTCGAACGTGTGGACGAACGCGATCCAGTTGTCGGCCGCCAGCTCGAGCCGGACGTTGCGCCAATGGACGTGGAACCGCTCGCCGCACTCGAGCGCGAACCGCCGGTCGAAGACCGTGGTGGCGGGGACGTTCGTCTTGGCGAGCGGCGCGATCACTTTGCGCATGCGGAAGCACACTCCATGGTCGGGGACGTGACCTGGTAGAAGCCGTAATCGACGCCGAGCTCCGCGTCTTGAACGCGCTCGCGGCCTGTGTGAAACTGGACCGGTCTACTTCGGTACGCTGCCCGGGCCGGCGCAGCGGTGGCTCGTGCCTCGCTCACTGATGGCGCAGCGCCGGTTCTGCCCCTCTGCGTCAAGCCCAGTGGGTCGGACGGGCTACGCGGAGAAGGCAAGCACCCGCAGGCGCTCGCCGTCGCCGGCAGAGAACCGGGGCATCCCGGCGAACGGCTCGGCAGCAGCTCGCCCTGACAGGAGCGCCTGCGTGGACTCGGCAAGCCGCTGTTCGGCCGCGGCCTCGCGGCGAACGGCGACCAGCATCACATCGGGGTCGCACCCGACCTTTGTGATCGTCGCCTGAAGCTCGGAGGCGATCGCGTTGACGTCGGCGTCGGGAGCGTAGGCGATCAGCCGCACGGGGTCGCCGGCACCGAACGCGGCGGCGTAGGTCGAGAGAAGCTCGGGCTGCTCGACGAGCTCCGCCGCGAATGCGAGCACCTGGAAGCTGCGCGGCGCCTGGGCAAGCGCGACGAGCGACTCGACATAGCGGCCCGGCTCGAGCGTGGCGCGATCGGCCGGATCAGCCCCTTTGGCTCTCTGGACGAAGCGCTCGAGCTCGTGGTAGAGCACCGAGCGGCCCTCCGCCGCTGTGGGGAAGAGGCTCGACACCGCGGACAGCGCGTATTCCTCGGGGCTGTCCGTGCCGGAGCCGGCGAGGAGGCGGCGATGCCGCGCGAAGACGTGGAGCAGGCCCCGCCAGAGCACGAAGTCGACCGGTAGCAGGCCGCCGAAGCTCCACTCCGGGTCGGTCGACCGCCACGCGCCGGTGTCTGGATCGGTGACGACGGTCGACCACGTGACGTCGAGGGCCTCGCTGCGCAGCAGTGGAACGGCGTCGGCGTCGGCCTGTCCGGTGCCGTAGTTGTCGAGCAGGAAGACGCGCAGCTGCTCCAGCAGGACGGGCAGCCGATCGTGGAGTCGCCCGGTTGCGGCTGCTTCGTGCAGCGCGAACTGGATCTGGTGGCCGGGGCGGAACTCCTGCTCGGCGAGCCTCTGGGTGAGCGGGAGCCCGGCCGGCAGCTGCTCCGAGCCGGGCGCGGCAGCGGCGTTCCGCACCACGAGCGCGCCCGTCGGGGTGCGCTCGAGCGAGGCGCGCTTGCAGAACGCGGGCCGGCGGTCGAGCGAGTAGTGCCGGACAGCCCAGCCGCCCTCGACGCCGAGCCGCTCGCGCACCCGCTCACGATCACCGTTGTAGGCGAGGATCAGGAACGAGTTGGCGAGGTCGCGCAGCAGCCCGCTTGGGACGAGCTCGCGCAGGGTGAGCGCCTCGTTGAACGGCGAGGTGTGCTGCGCCCCGGCACGGTCGGGGAACGGCGTCTCGATCCAGTTCGCCGGGTAGGTGGACGGATCCGCGGCCGTCGCGTCGACGATCGTGCTCGCGAGCTTGTAGTCCGGGAACGGCAGGTAGAAGTCGCAGCCCGAGAAGCCGGCGGCGGCGATCAGCCGATCGAGCTCGGCGGCGCTGAAGGTCACGGCGGACGTGCCGGTCGGATAGCCCTCGAGCCCGTCGTAGCGGCGCGCCGAGTGGTCCTCGTGGTTGCCGCTCCAGTACTTGAGCCCGAACTTGTTCTCGATCGCGAGCACGAGCAGCCCGTCGTCGGTGAGGCTGTTGCGGACGAGCTCGAGGTTCGAGGCGGCCGCACGGGCCGGATCGTGCGGGTACTCGGGGTGGTAGAGGTGGCTGTACTCGAGAACGCCGATCAGCGTCGCGATGTCGTATGCGCGGCCGAAGTCAAGGTCGAAGAAGTTCGCGGCGACGACCCGGACGCTCTTGAGGTCGCGGCAGCGCTCGCGCGCCACGCGGGCACGGGCCAGACTGCCCTCGACCGCGTCGACCGAGTCGAAGTGCTCGCCGAGCCAGCGCGTGACGGCGCCGCAACCGGCGCCCAGCTCGAGCACGCGGGCCGAAGTGTTCGCGAAGCCGAGGGCGTCCATGATCGTCGCTCGGTACGGCGTCAGGTGGTAGAGGCTCGCCCAGTCCCTCACCCGGGCGCGCAGGTCGGGTGAGAAGACCCCCACGTCCGAGGCGCTCATGAGTGCCTCGAGCAGGTATCGCTCGGCACCGTCCAGGTAGGAGACTGCAGTGCCGGCCTCCGGGAGGACATAGACGCCCGAGTCCTGGTACAGGACGAGGTCGTCCAGCCCGGACGTCGAAGTGGCGATCGAGTCGGTCGGCGGCACCGGAGCTCCTCTCAGGCGGATGCGGACGCGACCGCTGCTGCGGACAAGGGCACGGCCGAGTCATCGGCGCGGCTTCGGGACTCTTGAGCCGTGCTCCGCTACGCGGAAAGGGATGTCAACCGCGGGTCAGAGGTACCGCGGCCGTCCGAGTGGCCGGGCTGTGTGTCGGGGCGCGCTCCGTCACCGGCGAGCTCCAGGAGGTAGCGCATGATCAGCTCGTCCTGCACGCCGTTGCAGAGCCCGTCCCGCAGCTCGAACTCCTCCCAGGAGCGGCGGCTCGTCGAGTCCGCACGACCCTTCGCCAGCTTGCGGGCGAATTCCGACCGCGACTTGCTCCAGTAGTGGTTGAGGCGCAGCCGCTCGACAGAGACAGTTGAGCTGAACGCCCCACGCACCTCCCGACCCTGCTCGTCCACGGCGCTGTCGGCGCCGGCATAGTCGAGGAAATGGGGGTTGCCGCAACCGACTGCTCGCCGCGGGTCGACGATGCTCTTGACGTGTGTGTTCAGCGGCCGGTAGCCGCCGCCCGGCAGCACGAGATGAGGGTAGGGGACGACATGGTCGAGCGCTCCGCGGCGCCGGAATGTCTCCAGAACGCCGCCCGCCGGCCGGTCGATGAGACCGGAGGAACCGAACGAGACCCAGTTGACCACCAACGCTGGGTATGGCTCGTAGTCGGCGAGGACGGAATGCAGATCGACGGGCTCGGTCGGAAACAGGAACTCGTCGACGTCGAGGAACGCGATCCAGCGCGAGTGCGCCGCGTGGGTTGCCGTGCAGTGCGCGTAGACCGGCATCTGGGCCATGGGGCCAGGTGCGCGATAGAGCGTGACCAGACCGCTGTCGACGTACGGCGCCAGAATCCGCGCCGGGTCATCGGTGCTCTCGTTGTCGTAGAGATAGAAGTGCTCGACGCCGACGAGGCGGTGGAACTCGATCCACTCGCGAAGGTACTCCGCTTCGTCCTTGAAGATCGCGCCGATCGAGAGATACGTACCTCGCGACATCTGCATCGTCATCGGCCGGCTCGCGTGGAAATCGAGTCCTGCGGATTTGGCTCAAATCGGCTACCGCCCCGCCGATAGACCAATCGGGCCCGTCCTGCCCCTGTGACGATGAGCAGACGAAACATTTCACTTCAGGCTCGAACCGATCCGCACCTTGCGTAAGGAGGCCGAGCGGTCCGTGATGAAGGAGTTCGCGGGCGAGCTTGCCTGTGCCGACGAGCTGCGCGGGGAGCTTCGGGCCGTCGAAGGGCGGCTCGAGGCCGCCCACCGGCCACCGGAAGGATCGATGACCGCGCGCGAGCTCGCGACCCGTCAGTTGTATGCGGAGCTGATCCAGCGCCAGTGCGCCGAGGCGGGAGCCCGTGTCAAGCGGCAGGAGCAGAACGTCGAGCACACCCGGCAGCGCCTGGCCGCTGCGACGCAGCACCGCAGCATGCTCGACCGGCTCGCGGACCGGCGGCGCGCTGCCCATGACGTGGAGACGCGACGCTCTGACGCGATCGAGGGGAACGAGACCGTTCTCCGTAGCTTCCTCCACTCGAGCGAGGCGTCGTGACGTCGGCCCTCCAAGAGGTCCTGACGAGGATCCAGGAGCTCTCGCCCCAGGTTCCGGCCCCGGACGCTCCGGCGACATCGGATCCGACCGGGTTCGCTGATGCGCTCGGTGTCGCGAGCGGCTCCGACACGACCGGATCGGGGTCATCCGCCGACACGTACAGCGCGGCGATCGATGCTGCCGGCCAGCGCTACGGGGTCGACCCGTTGCTCCTGCAGTCCGTGATCCAACAGGAATCCGGCTTCAACCCGAATGCGACGAGCTCGGCCGGAGCGCAGGGGCTGATGCAGCTCATGCCGTCGACCGCAGCTTCGCTCGGGGTCACCGACCCGTATGACCCGTACCAGTCGATCGACGCCGGCGCCCGCTACCTGAGCAGCGAGCTCCAGAGCTACGGCGGCAACACCTCGCTTGCGCTCGCTGCCTACAACGCCGGCGGCGGCGCCGTGTCTCGCTACGGGGGGATTCCCCCGTACCCCGAGACACAGAACTACGTCCAGTCGGTCCTCGGCCACTACCAACAGCTCGTCAACGAGAGGAACGCTCAGTGAGCTCGACGCTCGCTCCGCCCCCAGCACCTCCCGCCGACCCGACGAGCGTCGCGGCCTCGGCCGAGCCGAGCGGGGCGCCGCCCCCGGACACGGCTTTCGCCCCGCTGCTCGCGGCCGCCCAAGGGCCGCCGGGGAGCCAGGCGAAGACCCCCACCCGGACCGCTCATGCGGAGGGTGATCAGGCCGGAAGCGACTCTTCCACGCCGACACAAGACCCGAACGCCGCCGCGATCGCGATGTTGGTCAACCAGTCGCTGGTGGCTGCGACGGCTCTCAGCGTGGTGCAGCCACCCGTGGCGCCTGCGCTCGCGTCCGGGTCGGGCCAGCAGCCGCCTGCTGCGGCGTTGGCTCCTGCTCCGGTCTCGGCGTCTGCGCTGGCTGTGCCCGCGTCGGGTCAGCAGCTGCCGGCTCCGGTCTCGGCGTCTGCGCTGGCTGTGCCCGCGTCGGGTCAGCAGCTGCCGGCTCCGGTCTCGGCGCCTGCGCAGGTTGTGCCCGCGCCGGGTCAGCAGCTGCCGGCTCCGGTCTCGGCGCCTGCGCCGGCTGTGCCCGCGTCGGGTCAGCAGTCCCCGGCTCCGGTCTCGGTGCCTGCTGCCGTGTCGCAGCAGCCGGCGGAACCTGCCCCCGTACCTGCTTTGCCTGTCACAGGCGAGCCGCCGGCTCCTGCGCTCCCACCGGCCCCTCGCGTCCCCGCAGTCGCCACCGTCGGGACGGTGGCGACTGCGCCCGATCTGGTCGTCGCGGCGCCGGCCCCACCGGCGGCAGACGCGGCGACTCCCGTCACGGCAGCGCCACCACCCGGCGGGCAGCCGACCACGAGCCCACCTGCGCCCGCAGCCGCCCTTGCGCCGGTGCCCGCGGCTCCGCAGGCAACGGCGCCCCAGCCTGCGACGAGCGCGACGGCCGATCCGGCCCCCGCGGCGGCGAGCGTTCCCGTTGCCGCGCCTGCGGCCAGGGAAGCGGACTCCCAGCAGGGGCCCTCGCCCAGCAACACCCCTGGCGTCGCTCCTGCCGCGGCAGCGGTTGCGGCGCCCACCCAGGTTGTGCCGGCCCAAACGGCCGTGGCGGCTTCGCCGCCCCAGGCTCCGGCCAGCGACGTGACGTCGTCCAAGACGGGCGGCGACACCCGGCGGCCGCGCGACGAGGCGGGGGCAGCCGAGCAGCCCCCCCGCCTTGCGCCGGCCGCCGACCAGCAGTCAGCCGGGCAGACGACGGCAGTCCAGGACGCGCCTCCGGCGAAGGATGTCGGAGCCGTGCCGGCGACGCCGCAGCCCCAGACGCCCGTCCGGCTCGCCGACCTCGCGCAGGCCGCGCAGGCGGCGATCAGAGTCACGTCCGGAAACGGCGAGACCTTGGCCCGGATCACGCTCCATCCGGATGAGCTCGGGAGCGTCGAGATCCACCTGCGCTATGGGCCCGACGGTATCTCGGCGACCGTGCGAGCCGACAGCCCGCAAGCGGCGCAGATCCTCCATCAAGCGGCCCCCGATCTCAAGCGCGCGCTCGAGGGTCAGGGGATGTCGCTCCTCGGCTTCGACGTGCGTGACCGTTCGGGCCAGCCGGCCGACGGGGACCCGACGGGCCAGCGGCGCGGCTCGGGGAGCGGCGGCACCGAGGCCGAGCCGCACGACGAGACCACTGCGCCGGCCGGGGTCGCGCTCGATCCCGCTCACCTACCCGCCCCAGGAACCCAAATCGATGTCTTTGCCTAAGGAGGCAACCAGCAGATGAGCACCGTCAATCCGACCCCGTCAACGACCAGCACCTCGTCAGCTGCGGCGAATCCGAGCACCAACCTGAACAACCAGGACTTCCTGCAGCTGCTCGTCGCGCAGCTGAAGTACCAGGATCCGATGAGCCCCACCGACACCCAGTCGTTCATCCAGGAGCAGGCGCAGTTCTCCACGGTCGAGGGGATCACGAGCATGCAGTCGACCCTGACCGCGATGAGCGCGCAGGAGCAGATGAGCAGCGCGGTCAACCTGATCGGGACGCAAGTTCAGTACACCGCGAGCGACGGCTCGACCGCGAGCGGCATCGTTTCGGCGGTCGCGAGCTCGAGCGGGGCGGTCACCCTGAGCGTCGGCGGCGCGAACGTCGCGCTCTCGTCGATCAACCAGGTCACGCTGCCGAGCAGCAGCAGCACCACGACCACCACGGGAGCCGCAACCGGTGGCTGATCCGAAGGCCATCGGCGGCCCTGGTGCCGTCGGCGGGATACCCGCCACCTCTCCCACCCGGCCGGCGCAGCCGGCGAGCGGCGCCAGCTTCGGCGACGTCCTCGCCGGCAAGCTGGAGACGGCGCCGCTGAAGTTCAGCGGTCACGCGCTCCAGCGCATCGAGCAGCGGGGGATCGACCTCGACCCCGCGACGATGTCGCGGCTCAAAGGCGGGGTCGATCGAGCGGCGGCCAAGGGTTGCCGCAGCTCGCTCGTGCTCGTCGACCAAAGCGCTTTCGTCGTTTCCGTCCCCAACCGAACCGTGATCACTGCGGTCGACCGCGATCACATGAAAGAGCAGGTGTTCACCAACATCGACAGCGCACTGATCGCCTAAACCCGAGCACCAACACACACACACACACCACCGCACGACACAGACAGCCAAACATCAGGCCGACGCTGGACCCGCGAGGGGGGCGACAGGCCGGAAAGGTACGAGGAACCCCGACATGATGAATGCACTGTCCTCCGCGATCAGCGGGCTGGAGGCTCACCAGACCATGCTGGACGTGACGGCGAATGACATCGCCAATGTGAACACGGTCGGCTTCAAGTCCCAGACGACCAACTTCCAGAACGCGCTCTCCGACGTTCTGCGCGGGGCGTCGTCTCCGACCACGACCTTCGGTGGCACGAACGGGATGCAGATCGGGCTCGGCGTTTCGCTCGGCTCGATCGAGAACAACATGGGGGAGGGAGCGATCCAGCAGACGGGCAACCCGCTGAACCTGGCGATCCAGGGCGACGGCTTCTTCCGCGTCGGTCCCTCGACGGCGATCGGCAGCGCCGGCACGGGTGCGTACGCCTACACCCGGGCCGGCAACTTCACGCTCGACTCGGGCGGCAACCTCGTCACCCAGACGGGCGACTTCGTGGTCGGCTACGCCTACGACGCCGGGACGCAGACGTTCCCGGCGACGACCGCGAACGAGACGCAGATCACCATTCCGGCGGGCGGAAGCAACGTCAGCATCGACTCGAACGGCGTGGTCACCTACACCGACTCGACCGGCGTGCTCCAGCAGCTCGCCCAGATCAGCCTGGCCAAGTTCCCGAACGAGAACGGCCTCCAGAGCGTCGCGGGCAACCTCTTCGAGCCGACGAACGACTCGGGAGCGGTCACGAACACGGTCCCGGGCGACATCGCGAACGGGATGGGGACCGTGACCGCAGGAGCGGTCGAGATGTCGAACGTGGACCTCGCGAACGAGTTCACGGCGATGATCACGGCCCAGCGCGGGTACGAAGCGAACTCCCGCATGATCACGACCTCCGATCAGATTTTGCAAGATCTGATCAACCTCGGCCACTAATCTCTGGCCTGGACTTGCCGATAACGGGGTCGGCGGTGTTTCCATCGGCCGCCGACCCCCCTTGAACTGAACCTCGCGCATGATCGCCCTCCATCGGCTCACCCACCCAGACCAGGTCGTGTTCCTGAACTGCGACCTGATCCAGACGATCGAGGCGACGCCCGACACGGTCGTCTCGCTCACGAACGCCTCGAAGCTGCTCGTGATCGAGAAGCCGTGGGAGGTGCTCGGGCTGATCCGGGCGTGGCGAGCCGGGATCGTCGCGACCGCTCTCGAAAGCACGGCCGCTCAGGCGGATGCACTGGCGGAGATCGTCCATCTCGCCGGCAGTCGTCCCGAAGCGGTCACCGACTAGAACTTTTTCTCAGAAGAGCCTTCATGCTCGGCAGGTAGCTGCCGATAACGAGGCAGGCGACCACGGACGGTCGCTCTCGAATCCAACGGATTGGAACCAGTTGAAGGCGAACACAGCGATCGGCATCGGCGCAGGCTTGGTCTGCGTGCTCCTGTCGGTGATCCTCGAAGGAGGCAATCCTGCCGCCCTGTTCGAGATCCCGGCGATGATCATCGTCATCGGCGGGACGGGCTGCGCGACGTTCGCTTCGACGACGCTCGCGCAGATGAAGCACGTGCCTGCGCTCTACAAGAAGGCCTTCAGGGGCAACGATCTCGATCACCATGCGGCGATCAAGCAGATGGTCGTCATGGCCGACAAGGCGCGCCGCGAGGGTCTGCTCGCGCTCGAGGACCAGCTCGAGGCGGTGGAGGATGCCTACACCCGCAAGGGCGTCCAGCTCGTCGTCGACGGCACCGATTCCGACCTCGTCCGAGCGATCCTGAACTCGGAGATCGACGGCATGGCCGCCCGCCACAAGACGAACGCGCACCTGTTCGCGGTCGCCGGCGGCTTCGCGCCGACCCTCGGGATCATCGGCACGGTGCTCGGCCTGGTGCACGTGCTCGCGAACCTCTCGACGCCCGGGCTGCTCGGGCATTCGATCGCCGGCGCGTTCATCGCGACGCTCTACGGCGTCGGCAGCGCGAACCTCATCTTCCTCCCGGTCGCGAACAAGCTCAAGGAGCTGGCGGGCGAGGAGCTCCTGTTCCGGGAGATGCAGCTCGAGGGGATCCTCTCGATCCAGGCCGGTGACAACCCGCGCATGCTTGCCGAGAAGCTCGAGACCTACCTGCCGCCGCAGCGCCGCGGGCCGCAGGAGGAACCGGAGTCTGAAACGGTGTCCGGCGGGCTCTCGCAGCCCGCGGAGGTCGCCGCCTGATGAGCGCGGGCGGTGGACGCAAGCGCGGCGGAGGGGAGGTCGAGAACGAGGAGCGCTGGCTCCTGACCTACAGCGACATGATCACGCTGCTGATGGCGCTCTTCATCGTCCTCTGGGCGATCTCGAGCGTCAACATCTCGAAGTTCCAGCAGCTGAAGGTCTCGCTCCAGTCCGCGTTCTCGGCCAAGGTGCTGCCCTCGAACAACTCGATCCTGACAGGGCAGCAGTCGCCGTTCGATCAGAACGGATCGCCCGTCCAGCAGATCACCACGCCGGCCCCGACCTCGCAGATCCTGAGTGTGGCGTCGGTCCAGCAGCAGATCTCGGCTCGGATCTCCGCTTCGATCGCGGCCAAGGCAGTGGCGCAGGACCAGGACAACCTCGTGCACATCCAGCAACTCGTCCGGCAATTTGCCCGCCAGCACGGGCTGAGCGCGATCGTGAAGACCCGGATCGACCAGCGGGGCCTCGTGCTGCGCCTGCTCACCGACAAGGTGCTCTTCGCCAGCGGCCAGGCGACCGTGGAGCCGGCAGCCGTTCCGCTCCTCACCGAGATCGCGCATCTGCTCGCCGCGCCGGACATCGTCAATCCCGTGCGGGTCGAGGGCAACACCGACAACGTGCCGATCAGCTCGTCCCGGTACCCGTCGAACTGGGAGCTCTCGTCGGCGCGGGCGGACGCGGTGCTCGAATTCCTGTTGAGCGATCGCGTCTCGGCCAAGCGCCTCTCGGCGACGGGTTTCGGCGACGTGAACCCACTCGCATCCAACTCTACGGCCGCCGGACGCGCGGCCAACCGACGAGTCGACATCATCATCCTGCGCCGTTCATTCGGCTGAGAAAGGGGTTTCGCCACCATGGCAAAAGAGAAGGGAAAGAAGAAGGGGAAGAAGAAGAAGATCGGGCTCGTACTGCTGGTCGTCGTGCTCCTGGGCGCAGCAGGCGCGTACGAGAAGGTGCTGAAGGCGGCGCCGGTGAAAGCTGCGCCTCCGAAGATCCAGGGCACGCTTGTCGAGCTCACCGATCCGTTCACCGTCAACCTCGCGGGAGGCCACTACGGGCGGGTCAGCGTCGCGCTCCTGGTGACGACCGCTCCTGCACCGGCACCGGACTCGAGCGGCGGCAACACGATCACGCTGCCCGAGAACGACGCGGTTCGCGCGATCATCACGAACGATCTGACCGGGCTCAGCTCGGATCATCTCACCGTCCGGGGGTTGAGGGAGGAATTGGAGTCCGAAATCCTCCGGGACCTCAAGAAATCGACCGACGAGCCGGTGACTGAAGTGCTGTTCACCGATATCGCAGTCCAGTAGAGAGGGGAGGAATCAGACCCGATGAGTGAGGCCGTATCAGAGACCCCAACGCTCGCCGAGCTTGGTCCCGCAGAGGTGGGGCCACCCGGCTCCGGCTCCGATCTCAGCCTCGTACTGGACGTGCAGGTGGAGGTCGCCGTCGAGCTCGGTCGGACGAGGATGACGATCCGCGAGACGATGGCGCTGACTCCCGGCTCGGTCGTGGTGGTCGATCGCACGGCAGGTGAGCCGGTTGACCTCCTGGTGAACGGGAGGCGCATCGCACGCGGCGAGGTCGTTGCGATCGACGAGGAGTTCGGGCTCCGGATCACCGAGGTGACCGCTCCCGAGCGCACGTTCGACGCCGCTACCAGCAGCGACTAGACGGGTCGAGCAAGAAGCCTGTTGGATCCCGGCGGCCCGCCGCAGAACGGGCCGCCGGGATCCGAAACCGTCTAGGCCGCAGAGGCCGACTCGGCGTCGTAGAGGCGCAGCTGCTCCTGCAGCTTTGCGCGGACGCCGCTCAGGATCTGCGACACACGCGACTCGCTCACGCCGAGCAGCTCGCCGATCGCGGCGCCGGGCAGCTCGTGGACGTGGATGAGTGCGAGGACGTCGCGCTCGCGCTCCGAGAGCCGCGCGATCGTCTTCCTGACGACCTTCACCCGTTCCTGGCCGAGCAGGGAGAACTCGGGATCGTGCTTGCCCCGAGGTGCTTTGATCGTGTCGATCACCTCGACCGAGGTTGCTTCGTCGCCCGACCGGGTGGTCGTGTTCAGCGACGCGATGTCGGCGCGCTCGACCTCGAGCAAGGCCGAACGCATCTCCGCGACGGTGAGCGAGATCGACTCCGCGAGTTGCTCCTCGGTCGGGAGGACGCCCTCGCGGGCATAGAACTGGTCGCGCTCGCGTTCGATCGTGCGGCCCGTGCGCCGGACCGAGCGCGAGGCCCAGTCCTGCCGGCGGAGCTCATCGATGATCGCGCCCGAAACGCGGGTCCACGCGTACTGCTCGAATGACGCGCCTTTGTTGGGGTCGAACCGGTCGATCGCCTCGATCAGCGCGATCAGCCCGTAGGAGACCAGGTCGTCAAGCTCGCATTGCGACGGCAGCTCGCGGATCTTCTTCGATGCGAGGTAGCGCACCATCGGCGAATACGCGAGCACCAGACGATCGCGGGCGATCTTGTCCTTCTTCGAGCTCCACGCCAGCCAGAGGGCTTCAGCTTGTTCTGGCGTGAGCCTTTGGGTCGGGGTTGTGACTTGCAAGGAACACCTCCGCAGGGGGTATTGGGGACTCCCCCTATCGGGCTTGGACAATTGGCCACTGGATCCCTTGATCGAGGGATCTCGTTTCCGAATGGCTCAACGGAGGCGTTGGCTCAACCCCGACGAGCTTCGGCCGATGATCGAGCCGTGTCGTGTGGTGGTCCCCGCCTCCCCGGGCGGTTCATGTTTGGCCTGGTCGGCGTCTGCGCCGGTCTCCTGATCGCGCCGTCGGAAGCTTTCGGCTTCCAGCGCGACCGCACGCTCCTGCCCGCCGCCGTCAGAGCGCCGGGCCACGTGAGCGCCACCTCTCACATCGCATCGGGCGCGAGCAACGCAGCCCTGCACATGCTGCTCGGACTCGCGGTCGTGTCGGCGCTCATCTTCGGGCTCTACAAGGTCTTGAAGCGCACTGCCGCGAAGGGTGACAAGACCGTGCGCGACGACGGCTGGATGCAGGTGGTCTCGTCGACGCCGATCGGACCATCCCGGTCGCTGCATCTCGTCCGGGTCGGGAACGAAGTCGTCCTCCTCGCCTCGAGCGAGCAGAGCGTGACACCGGTCCGGGTCTACGGCGCGGAGGAGGCGGAGCGCCTCGGCGTCGACGCGGTGCCCGCGCAGATCGGCGGCGGGCGCCGCGTGAGCGGCAACCCCGGTTTCGGGAAGGCGCTCGTCGAGTCCCTGAGGAGGCTGACCGCCCGGTGATCGTCTTCACGACCCAGTCCGCCGTCTCGCTCTCGAACCCGGTCGAGATCATGTTGCTGCTCGGCGGCATCGCGCTCCTGCCGGGAGTGCTGATGGTGATGACGCCGTTCACCCGGATCCTGATCGTGCTCGGATTCGCACGCAACGCCCTCGGCACGCAGACGAGCCCGCCCACCCAGGTCCTGGTCGGGATCGCGCTCTTCCTGAGCTTGTTCGTGATGGCGCCGACGTTGCGCAAGATCGACGACGTCGCGATCAAGCCGTACCAGCACCATTCGATCAGCGGGCGCGTGGCGATCGAGCAGGGGCTCCAGCCGCTGCGGACGTTCATGTTCAAGCAGACCCGCAACTCCGACCTCGAGCTGTTCATCGGCCTGTCGCACTCGAAGCGTCCGCGCACCCGCGCCGACGTCCCGACGCATGTCCTCGTTCCGGCGTTCATCGTCTCGGAGCTGACGACCGCGTTCGAGATCGGGTTCCTGATCTACCTGCCGTTCCTGATCATCGACATGATCGTCTCGGCGACGCTGATGTCGATGGGGATGATGATGCTGCCCCCGGTCCTCATCTCGCTGCCGTTCAAGATCCTGCTCTTCGTGCTGGTCGACGGCTGGCATCTGGTCGTCCAATCGCTCGTCACGAGCTTCCACTAACCATCTAGGAGGGGGCCCACCTTGAACCAAGGAACCGTCACTCATCTCTCCGTCCAGGCGATGACCGTCGCATTGATGGTCTCTGCGCCGTTCCTGCTCGCCGGCCTCGCCGTCGGCCTGATCGTCTCGATCGTCCAGGCGGCGACCTCGATCCAGGAGCAGACGCTGTCGTTCATCCCGAAGATCATCGTCACCGGCATCGTGATCGCGGTCGGCGGGCCCTGGATGATGGACCAGCTCGTCGGCTACACCCAGCAGCTGTTCCAGAGCATCCCGGCACTCGTCGGCCCGTGAACTTCACGCTGCCGGGCGGGCTCTCTCTGCCGCAGGAGGCCGGCACGGAGGTGGTCGCCTTCGTGCTCGTGTTGGGACGCGTCGCGCCGCTCTTCCTGCTCGCGCCCGTGTTCTCGGCCAAGCTCCTCGCCCAGCGCGCGAAGTTCCTCGCCGCGGCCGCGATCGCGGTCGCGCTGACGCCGATCGCCTCCCAGGGACGGACGATCCCGGTCGACCCGTTCCTCTTCGCTCTGACCCTGGCGCGGGAGGTCGGGATCGGCCTTGCCTTCGCACTCGCGCTCGGCGCGCTCGCCGCGGCGGTGACGGCGGGCGCCTCGCTCGTCGACACGCTCGTCGGATTCTCGTTCGGGGCGCTGGTCGACCCGATGACCGGCAACCAGAACGCGATCCTCGGCCAGGTCTATTCGCTTTTCGCGATGATGATCTTCGTCGTCTTCGGCGGGATGGGCCTGATGATCATGGGCCTCGCACAGACGTACTCGCTGATCCCGCTCGGAACGTTCCCCTCCTCGAACGCGCTGGCTGCGCTGGCGCTTCACAGCATCGAGCAGGTGCCGCTGATCGGCCTGGAGCTGGCTGCTCCCGTCCTGCTCGCGGTCGTCGTCGCGGATGCGGTGTTCGGCATCGTCGCGCGCACCGTGCCGCAGATGAACGTGCTCGTGCTGGGCCTGCCCGCGAAGGTCCTGCTCGCGTTCGCCGTGATCGGCGCGTCGCTGCCCTTCGTCGGCCTGCATCTCGAGGACGACCTCTCGCACACCCTCGGCAGCGCCCTCCAGGCGTTCACCCACTAGTGCACTAATGGCTTCTCCAGGCGCCGACCGGACCGAGAAAGCAACACCGAAACGACGAAGCAAGAGTCGGCACGAGGGGCGTGTCGCGAAGTCGATGGAGATCAACTCGACCGCCGTGCTCCTGGTGACACTGGCGGCACTCGCGATCGACGCCCCGAGGCTCCTGGCCGCGACGGAGGAGATCCTTCGAACCGGGCTCTCCCGCGCCGCCACTCCCGGTGTGGCCGTGAGCGCGGTCGGGCTCAGCTCGCTGACCATGACCTCGATGCGCGAGTTCGCGCTGGCAATCGCTCCGGTCGTGATCGCCGCCGCCTCTGCCGGGATCGTCGCGAGCGTGGCCCAGGTCGGCGTGCACTTCAGCTCGAAGGCGCTCACGCCGTCCTTCCACAAGCTGAACCTCTTCGCCGGACTGAAGCGGATGTTCGGCGTGAACCAGGTCGTCGAGCTCGGGAAGTCGATCGCGAAGGTCACGATCGTCGGAGCGGTCGCGGGCACGGCGTTCTGGTCGCGCATGTCCACGTTCGGCAGCCTCGTCGGGCTGTCTCCGGCCGCCCTGCTGATCGGGATCTCACAGCTCGTGCTCTCGATCGGCATCCGGGTCGGCGCGGCGCTCTTCGTGATCGCCGCCATCGACTACGTCTGGCAGCGGCACAAGCTCAACAAGTCGCTGAAGATGACGAAGGACGAGGTGAAGCGCGAGGCCCGGGAGTCCGACCTGCCGCCCGAGCTGCGCGGCCAGATCCGGAGAAAGCTCACCGAGGCGTCGCGCAGGCGGATGATCGCCGACGTTCCCACGGCCGATGTCGTCGTGGTCAACCCGACGCACTACGCGGTCGCGCTGCGCTACGACCCCACCAAGGCCGCACCCGAGCTCGTCGCCAAGGGCGTCGACGAGCTTGCGCGGACGATCCGGCGGATCGCCGAGGAGGCGGGAGTGACGATCGTGCACCAGCCGCCGCTTGCCCGCGCGCTCTACAGGGACGTCGAGCTCGGCAAGATGATCCCGGAGGAGTTCTTCCACGCTGTCGCCGAGGTGCTCGCGTTCGTCTTCAGGACGGCCGGGAGGCGGCGGCATGTCGCCTAGTCCTCCTCCGCGCCGTTCCACTCAAGTCATCTCGCAGGGTGCCGATGACGCAAAGGTGGCTGCTCGGCCCGTCCCCGGCCAGCGTCGTTGCGCTGTCGCGCGCGGCTCTGCCCTCCTCTCCAATCGGAGCCATTAGTGGACGACCTGCTGAAACGGCTCCTCAAGCACAGCGACGTGGCCGCGGCCCTTCTGGTCGTGGTCGTCGTGGTGATGATGATCGTGCCGCTCCCGGCACCGGTGCTCGATCTCGTGATCGCCGTGAACATCTCGGGCGCGCTCGCGATCCTGATCTCGACGATGTACGTGCCGAAGGCGGTCGAGTTCGCGTCCTTCCCCTCCTTGCTCCTGTTCACGACGCTCCTGCGACTCGCGATCAACGTCAGCGTCACCCGTCTGATCCTCCTGCACGCGAACGCAGGCGGCGTGATCGCCGCGTTCGGGGCGATCGTCGTCGGCGGCAACATCGTCGTCGGGCTCGTCATCTTCTTCATCCTGGTCGTGATCCAGTTCGTCGTGATCACGAACGGCGCCGGGCGCGTCGCCGAAGTGGCGGCGCGCTTCACCCTCGATGCGATGCCGGGCAAGCAGATGGCGATCGACGCCGACCTCAACACCGGCCAGATCACAGACGCCGAAGCGCGCGCCCGCCGGTCCGAGATCCGCCGCGAGGCGGACTTCTACGGTGCGATGGACGGTGCGTCGAAGTTCGTGAAGGGCGACGCGATGGCCGGCATCCTGATCGTCTCGATCAACCTGATCGGCGGCATCGTCGTCGGCGTCGTCGAGCACCACCTTTCGTTCACGGACGCCATCCACCGTTTCTCGCTCCTGACCGTCGGCGACGGCCTGGCCGCCCAGATCCCGGCCCTCCTGATCTCCACCGCAACCGGTGTCATCGTCACCCGGTCCGGGAGCGAGACCAACCTCGGCTCTGAGATCACCGGTCAGCTGCTCGGGCAGCCACGCGCCATGACGCTTGCAGGAGCGGTGATCGCGGCGATGGGACTCGTTCCGGGCCTGCCGATGCTGCCGTTCCTGTTCGTCGGCGGGATGCTGATCGTGCTCGGTCGCACGGTCGGCAGGCAGAAGGCCCTCGAGCTGGCGACCGCCAAGCAGACCGCCGCCGACTCCGAGGCGGTCCCGATCGATCCGCTCGCCCGCGCCTTGCAGATCGATCCGCTCGAGCTGTCGATCGGCTTCGGCCTCGTGCCGATGGTCGATCAGCGGGCCGGTGGCGGGCTGCTCGCGCGGGTTGGTCTCGTGCGCAGGCAGATCGCGACCGATCTAGGGATCGTGATCGCTCCGGTTCGCATCCACGACGACGCCGCGCTCGACTCGCACGAGTACGTGATGAAGGTGCGGGGCGCCGAGGTTGCACGCGGCAAGGTGCTCCCTGCTCACCGTCTGGCGATGAACCCCGGCGACGCCGTCGAGGGCCTGGCGGGGATCCCGACGATCGAGCCGGCTTTCGGGCTGGCTGCCGTCTGGATCGACGAGCGCGCCCAGGGAGAGGCGGAGGCCAAGGGCTACACCGTCGTCGACGGGGAGTCGGTGATCGTCACGCACCTGACCGAGACGATCCGGCGCCACGCCGACGAGCTGCTCACGCGCCAGGAGACCCGGAAGCTCCTCGACGAGCTGAAGGAACGGAACCTGGCTGCGGTCGAGGAGATCGTCCCCGAGAAGCTTTCCGTCGGCGAGGTTCAGCGCGCACTGCAACATCTGCTTCGCGAGGGCGTCTCGATTCGCGACCTGGGGACGATCCTGGAAGCGATCGGAGACCGCGCGCTGATCACCCGCGACCCTGCGCAGCTCGCCGAGTCCGCGCGCCAGGCACTCGGGCGGTCGATCACGGCCTCGTTCCTGGACGGTGACAAGACATTGCGCGCGATCTCCTTCGACTCGGCCCTCGAGCACGAGGTCGCCGACTCCCTTGCCCTGACTCCCGAGGGCGAGGTGCTCGGCCTGGATCCTGTCCGGGTGCGCGCGGTGCTGGCGTCCCTCGCCGAGCACGTGGAGCGGGCGACTGCAGGCGGCCGCCGGCCCGTCGTGCTCTGCTCGAGCCGCATCCGCAGGCACATCCGCCAGCTCGTCGAGCAGGCCTTCCCGCAGCTCGCAGTCGTTTCGTACAACGAAGTCGTCCCCGGAATCCGAGTTGAGACAGCAGGGTTGGTGAGCGCATGACAAACCTAATGACCGAGACCAAGACCTACTTCGGCGAGTCCCTCGACGAGGTTCTGCCCCAGATCCGCACCGAGCTCGGCCCCGATGCGCTGATCATCCGGCAACGCGAAGGCGTGCTCGGCGGAATCGGCGGCTTCTTCGGCCGCAAGTGCATCGAGGTGGACGCGCGGCCGGCCGTGATCCCGAAGGTGCCGACGATGCCGAGTCGGGCCGTCGTCGATGCCTATGACAGCCAGGGGACGTTCGACTCTGCGGAGCCGTTCGAGCCTGCCGAGCCATTCGAGCCGATGTACATCCCGTACGAATCGGTTTCCGCTCCCGAGCAGGAGCCGGCGGGGCGTTCGCGCAACGGCCTCGAGGCGATGCTCGAGCAGAGCAAGCCCTTTGCGACGACGCTCTCGAACGCGCTCGCAGCCGAGCCGACGGTGTCTGCTCCGCCTGCAGCCACGGCCCCGCCTGCAGCCACCGCCCCGCCTGCAGCCACGGCGCCGCAACCCGCGGCCCCGGAGCCGGTGGCGGTGCTCGCCGAAGACGAAGTCACCGCGTTGCGTGACGAGCTGGTCGCGGCCTCCGTCTCCCAGAAGCTCGCCGACGAGATCCTCACCGAGGCGCGATTCTCACTCCGGCCGTTCGACCCGGAAACCCCGATGCGCGAGCTGGTGCGGCGCGCTCTCATTCGGCGGATCCCGGTCGTTCGGCCGGCGAGCTCGGATCGGACGATGATCGCGGTGATCGGCGTCGGCGGTGTCGGCCGCACGCTCGCGACAGCGTCTCTCTGCGCCGCCTTTGCGCAGGCCGGACGCGCGGTGGCCGCGATGAGCCTCGAGCCGGCGCTCGACGCGATCCGTCTGGCCGGATTGCTGCGCGATCTCGACATCCAGTTCGACATCGCGAGCTCGCCGGAGGTGGTCAGCCTCATCCGCGCGGGGCTCGACGAGGCGCAGGTCATCGTTGCCGACGTGCCACCGCTGCTCGACAGTCTCGACCCGGGCCGTCTGACGAAGACGCTGAAGCTCCTCGAGGCCTTCCGGCCCGACGAGACGCATCTCGTGCTCCCCGCGTTCATGACCCCTGTGGACGCGAAGCAGATCCTGGACGCCCTCGTCCCGCACGCCCTTCCGAGCCGCCTGATCATCTCTCACACCGACGACGAGCTGCGGACGGGCACTGCGGTCGGGCTCGCGGTCACGCACCGCATCCCGGTTTCGTTCGTCTCGTGCGGCTCGGCAATGGGCCGCCTTCGCCCGGCTGAGGCCGAATCCCTCGCCAAGCTGGTCCTCAAGTGAGCAAGAAGTCCGGCGACGACAGCGCGGCTCCGGCAACGACGGCCGAGTCGCGGCTGACGTCGCTGCGGAGCCATCCGACTGCCGGTCCGGCGATCCGCCGCGTCAGAGCAGCCGGTGGCCTCGGCGGCTTCGCGGTGGCGGTGCTGACGGGGCTCGAGCAAGGTTCGCCGTTCGCCGCACTGATCCTACGGGCGCTCGAAGTCGGGATCGCCAGCCAGACCGTCGCGTGGGCAGCCGCGGTGCTCGTATGGAAGCGGTTGCTGATCGCTCAGGTCGGGGCAGTCGCCCGCGCCCGCCGCAGGCCGACAGGCGCGTGAGTTGAATGAGCTCGCCTCTCGACCCAGTCTGGTCGGTGCGGATCGAGCCGGTGAGTGCGCCGAGGCGCGTCATGCGCCGTCCTGACAAGGAAGACCAGGGGCGCCAGCGTGAGCACTCGGACGAGACGCCCGAGGAGCACGACGATTCCGAGGACGACGGCGGTCTGCACGTCGACGTCCTGGCGTGACCCGAAACTGCGGCTAAAGTCTCCGGCCCGCCAGCCGATGAAGCTGGCACGGCGGTAACCGCCACCAAGGCGGGGCACGTCACATATCGGCCTACACGGATGTAGGTCGAGGGATTAACGAACGTTCTTCAAGGAGGAAGAGCATGTCCCTGAGCATTCAGACGAACATTGCAGCAATGGACGCCCACCGTAACCTGGTGGCCACGTCGAACGCGCTGCAGCAGTCCATGGAGCGCCTCAGCTCCGGCTACCGGATCAACTCGGCCGCAGACGACGCAGCCGGGCTCGCGATCAGCACGAAGCTCGATTCACAGGTCGCCGGGCTTCAGCAGGCCCAGCAGAACGCGCAGGACGCGGTCTCGCTCGTCCAGACCGCCGACGGCTCGATGAACGAGGTGCAGTCGATGCTGCAGCGCGTTCGGGACCTCGCGGTCGAGTACAACAACGGCACCCTGTCCTCGTCGGACAAGGCGGCGATCACGAACGAGGTCGCCCAGCTCTGCGCCGAGATCTCACAGATCGGCGGGCAGACGAAGTTCAACGGGATCGCCCTGCTGAGCGGCGGGGGCGCGATCACGTTCCAGGTCGGCGCGGATGATGGCGAGACGCTCTCGCTCTCGGCGCTGAAGCTGTTCGGCGCTTCGTCGTCCTACTCGATCAATTCGGGGATCTTCAACTTCAGCGGCGCCACGGTGACGCTGGCGTCGATCGACTCCGCAATCGACTCGGTCTCGACGGCTCGTTCTACCTTCGGGGCGGTTCAGAACCGTCTCCAGCACACGCTCAACAACCTGGCGAGCTACCAGGAGAACCTGAGCGCCTCGGAGAGTGGGATCAAGGACGTCGATATGGCGTCGGAGATGGTGAATTTCACGAAGCTGCAGGTGCTGCAGCAGGCCGGGACGGCAATGCTCGCCCAGGCCAATACGCAGCAACAGTCTGTTCTCAAGCTGTTGCAGTAAGCACCTCTGCACGACACGCAGGTCACAATCAAGGGGACAGATGGGGCCGCCAATAGGCGGCCCCATCGCTTTCATGGAACGGGGCGGCCCGGGCGGCGGGCGCCTTCAGGACGTCGAGAGTGGTGCGAGCCGGCACCGCAGCGGAGCTGCACTTCCAGCGCGAAGGGCCCCGAGAGCAGTGCTACATCTGGACGTAGCCGGTCGCCTCGGCAGGCGAGCGCTGCACGTACTGCACGGCATTGCCGTAGTTGCCCTCGACCGTCGTCAGCGAGCCGTCGGTGTTCACCGATTCGACGATGCCGACGTGGCGATCGTGGAACAGGATCAGATCGCCCGGCGCCGGCGTCGCGGTCGGCGGCAGCAGCCGGCCGGTGGAGGCGGCCCAGTCGGTGATCTCCTTCACCGAGTCGAGGCCCTGGCCTGAGGAGCCGATCGGCTCGCCGGCCTGGGCGGCCGCCCAGGAGACAAAGGATGCGCACCACGGCTCGTCTGGGGCGGCGCCGGCGACGGCGTCTCGGTACACGGAGATCTGCGGCCCGTCGTTCGATCCGGGCGGCTGCTCGGTCACGCCGACCTGGCTTGCGGCCGCCGCGAGGACGCCTTGCGCGCCGGTGCTGCCGGAAGCGGGATCGATCGCAGTCGGCGTGGCCGGCGAGAGCACGGAGGCGAGCGTGTCGGACAGGCTCGGTAGCGCAGGGAGCGAGAAGCCGGAGCTGTCGCTGCCGTCGCTGCCGAGCCCATCGGTGAGCGTCTGCCCGGCGCTCGACTGCTCGAGCAGGGAGAGCAGCTCGCTTTGGCTGACGCCGGAGCCGGAACCGGGACTTGCGCTCGAGGCGGTGAGTGCGTCTCCGAACGTCGTCGGTGCCGCCGTCTGCGCCGAAGCCGTAGGTGCCTGGGCCGGCGCGTTGGACTGACCGATCAAGCTCTGGAGCGCCGTGACGCGGGACATGACGTCGGCGATCGACATTCGTCAGGGACGGTAATCGACCGAAGAGGTCTGCTCTTGAGCGTTTGGAACACGTCCCGAGGCGCCGAAGTCGAAAGGCCTCGGCGCCTCGGGCTCTCGCGTGTGCACGATTACTGGAGCAGCTTCAGAACGGACTGCTGGTCCGAGTTGGCCTGGGCGACCATCGCCGTCCCGGCCTGCTGGAGGACCTGCAGCTTCGTGAAGTTCACCATCTCGGACGCCATGTCGACGTCCTTGATCGAGCTCTCCGAGGCGCTCAGGTTCTCCTGGTAGCTCGCCAGGTTGTTGAGCGTGTGCTGGAGACGGTTCTGAACGGCTCCGAAGGTGGAGCGGGCCGTCGAGACCGAGTTGATTGCGGAGTCGATCGATGCCAGCGTGATCGTGGCGCCGGTGAACGTGAAGACCGCCGAATCGATGGCGAACCCTGCGCCGCTGCCGAACAGCTTTAGCGCGTTCACCGACACGACCTCGCCGTCATCGGCCCCGACCTGGAAGGTGATCGTGGCACCACCGCTGAGCAGGGCGATCCCGTTGAACGCTGTCTGCCCGCCGATCTGTGCGATCTCGGCGCAGAGCTGGGCGACCTCGTTCGTGATCGCCGCCTTGTCCGACGAGGACAGGGTGCCGTTGTTGTACTCGACCGCGAGGTCACGAACGCGCTGCAGCATCGACTGCACCTCGCTCATGGCACCGTCGGCAGTCTGGACGAGCGACACACCATCCTGCGCGTTTGCCTGAGCCTGCTGGAGGCTCGAGACCTGCGCGCTGAGCTTCTCGCTGATCGAGAGCCCGGCGGCGTCGTCTGCGGCCGAGTTGATCCGGTAACCGGAGCTGAGCCGTTCCATCGACTGCGTCAACTGGTCGGACGTGTTCACCAGGTTGCGGTGAGCGTCCATCGCTGCGATGTTGGTTTGAATACTGAGACCCATGGTGATTGGATTCCTTTCCGCGTAGAGCTGGGGACGTGGCCCGCTACGGAGCCGTTGGGGTTTCGTCGTTCGAGGTTGGAAGAGCGGTGATGCTTGTCTCCGCCGCCGCGAGGTTCTCTCGCTTCACGGCTTCCCAGATCTCGTGACGGAAGACGCGGACTTCGGCAGGCGCATCGATACCGAGCCTGACCGTCGATCCGACGACTTCGAGCACGGTCACGGTGATCTCGTCACCGAGACAGACTCGTTCGCCACTCTTTCGGGAGATCACCAGCATCGTCTGCTCTCTATCTGACCGCTGCCGTCACGGGAATGTCGGAGCGGTTGGGTGGCACCTCGTTCAGCTCCACCTCGGAAAAGAGGGGATGCCGGACAGAGTACCCGCCCGCGTCGTTCAGCACCTGACGTCCGATTCGGGTGGCGGCGTTGATGATCAACGGACCCGCCAGGTTGATCGTGAAGTCGGCGATGTTCTCGGTCGCCCGCACGACACAGACGATGTAGGCGTTGTTCGGATCGTCGAGGCCGAGGCTGCGTGCCTCACCCTCGGGAACCCGAACCTCGTAGTCCCGGAAGAAGAGCCACGGAGAGGTCACGGGAACCGCGACGTCCGCATCTTCCAGGGAGTGGAGCCAGTAGAACGGTGAGTCGTCGCTCTTGGCGACGAAGGCCCACTGCTGCCCACGCAGGCCGGGGAGCCCGTCTGGGAAGATGAGAACCGCATCCTCGCGGATCTCGATCGGCCCAAACCTCGTGCTTTGGATCTGCATTGCGTTGGCCTCCTTTCGGCCTTTAGCCTGTGCTGAGGAAATTCATGAGGGATGGCTGGATCAAGCTCGCCCCCGCTCGGAGCGCGGCCTGGTACACCGACGACTCCTGGGAGAAGTTGATCATCGCCTGGGCGACGTCCGTGTCCTGGACGTTGGAAAGCTGCTGCGTCTGTGCCTGCTGGAGCTGCTGGAGGCGGCTCGCTGCGGAAGAGAGCCGGTTCTCGCTCGCCCCGACGGTCGCCTGGGTCTGGGACAACGTGTCCGCCGCCGCATCGATTGCGTTCAGGTCGGTCGTGCCGAGGTTCGCGGGTGTGCCACCAGCCCGGAGGTCGACCGCCGCCTGCCGGATCGCCGCGAGCATCGGCGAGACGACCGTGTCGCCCGTCACGTTCACGGGCATGCTCACGTTCTGGCCGATCTCGCGGGAGATCGTCGACGAGTCGCCGTTGTAGGTGTCTGCTCCGCCGATGGTGAACGGCGCCGTCCCCGTCTGCGTGCCGGAGAAGATGTAGCTGCCGGCGTACTGGGTGTTGGCCTCCGACTTGACCGACTCGGCGAGCTGGTCGAGCTGGTCGGCGATCGCGTTCATGTCACTCTGCGAGAGCGCGCCGTTCGACCCCTGGATGACCAAGCTCCGCGCCGTCGTGAGGTCGTTGTTCATCGAGCTGAGCGCGGTGTCGGTCGCCGAGAGCCACGCCGTCGAGTCGGACACGTTCGACTGGTACTGGGCGTTCGCCGCGAGCTCGCTCTTGTACGCGAGCGCCTGGCTCACTGCGAACGGGTCGTCGGAAGGCTTCGTGAGCTTGACCCCGGTCGAGAGCTCGGTCTGCGTCGCGTTCATCTGGTTGAAGGCGCCTTCGAGATTTGCGAGCACCGTGCGGGTCGTCATCGAGTTGGTGATCCTGTCCATCAGTGGTTGCTCCGGTAAGTCCGGTGCCCTATGGCCGAGCGAAAATCGAGCAGGCCAAGGACGCAGGGAGGGGCAATAGTCGGGACTATTGCCCCGACCGAGGACGCCGGCATGCGAAGGTTTGCAGCCGGCCAGAGGGTGCAGAGACTTGCCGGAGCGACCACTTAGAGGCCCACCCTTCCGGTCCGTGTGATCAGGAGCGAAAGCGCGTCGTCCATCGCGGTCAGCGCCCGCGCCGCCGCCTGGTAGCCCTGCTGGTACATGACGAGATTCGTCATCTCTTCGTCGAGCGAGACGTTGGTGACCGAGTCCCGCTGGTTCTGAAGCGACTGGACGATCACGTTCGCGTTCGTCGTCGAGCGCTGCGCGGACTGCGAGTCCGAGCCGATCGTGGTCACGAGCTGGTCGTAGGCTCCGTCGATCGTTGCGCCGTTCAGCCCTGTGAGCGTCGAGTCGCTCTGGATGTCCGCCAGCGCGAGCGCGTTCGAGTTGTCGCCCGGCGCGTTCGCGGTCGAGGCGGCGGCGATTTGCGCCGCGGTGACGGAGACGCCGATATCGGTCGCGTCGGTGCCGCTGAAGAACGCGACGTTCGTCGAGCCGTCGAGGCCGACGCCGCCCGGCTGGTTGACGCCGTTCACGTCCAAGCCGCCCGCCTGGATCGCGTTCGTCTGGGCGATCAGCGTCGACGCGATCGTGTTCAGCTGCGCCTGATAGCCGGGGATCGTCGTCGAGTTGAGCGAGATCAGCGCGCCGAGCTTGCCGGCGGAGCTCGCGACGGTCGCCGTCTCGGGGGTCGAGTTGTCGTTCGAGATCGTGTTGCCGCTGACCGAGACGGCGTAGCCGGTCGTTCCGTCGGTGAGCGTGACTCCGTCGATCGAGACGGTGACGGTGCCGTCGGCGTTGCTGACGCTGCTGACGCTGCCGAGGCTCGACAGGTCGTCGAGTGCCAAGTCGCGCTGGTCGAGCAAGTCGTTCGGCGTGTTGCCGGCGGCGGTCTGGGTTGCGATCGCGCCGTTCAGCTGCTGGATCTTCGTCCCGTCGGCGTTGATCTGCTGGACCGTCAAGTCGATGTTCTGCGAGGTCTGGCTCTGGATCGTCGAGAGCTGGCTCGACATCCCGGTGAATCCCTGGGCGAGGCTCGTTGCCGCCTCGACGAGCGACTGCCGGGCCGCCATGTCCTGCGGAGAGTTCGAGACGGACTGCCAGGCCGACCAGTACGCCGAGAGCAAGGAGTTGAGACCGGTGGAAGAAGGCTCGTTGATCACGTTCTCCACCTGGCCGAGGCCGTCCTCGCTCGCCTGCGCGGAGCCCTGGAGCATCGTCTGGGCGCGCAACTGCACGTCGAGGAAGGCGTCACGCATCCGCTGGTAGCCGGTGACGGTCACCCCGGTGCCGAGCTGGACTCCCGGAGCGGTCTGGAGCGACGGCGTGGTCGCGAGCGAGACCGTCTGGCGCGTATAGCCGGGGGTGCTCGCGTTCGTGATGTTCTGGCCCGTGATGTCGAGAGCCTGCTGCTGGGCCACCAGGCCGCGCAGCGCAGTTTCGAGGCCGGTGAAGGTCGAGATTCCCATCGCTTAGGCCCTCGCGTCCACGGCGTTCATCCCGGTCGGTGCTTTCACCCAGCCGGACGGTGAATAGCCCGCCTGCGGAGTGCCCGAGAGCACCCGCATCAGATGGTCGAGGAAGGTCAGCTCCTGGCGGAGCAGCATCCGGTTCTGCTCGTGGATCCGGCCGGTCTCGGTCACGAGTCCGATCAGCTCCGCAGACCGGACACGGGCTTCGTTCGCCTCGACCTCCGGGACGCCGACCAGGATCGCTTCGAGGTCGAGCGTCTCGGGTGCGACGCCGCGGGTCGCAGCGGCCGATCGCAGCAGGGCCTCGCGCTCGATCTCGAGGCGGCCACGGTAGTTCATCTCCGCCTGGACGTCGCCCAGGCTCGCGAGGACCGTCTCGACGTCGCGCCGGCGGATCGCCGCGCTCTGGGAGAGCACGATCCCGAGCAGCCGCCGTGAGGATTCGAGCTGGCGCTGCAGGTGGTCGAGGAGCGCGCTCACGACTTCGCGCCCGCTCCGGTCGTCGGGGTCATCGTGCCGCCGAGCGCCTCGTAGAGCTGCGGAGCGAGGCCGAGCCCGCCGGCGCTTTCGAGATCCTGGGAGAGGGCCTGCGGCAGCATCGAGAGCGTGAGCGAGGTGCCGGCGTCGCTCGAGGATCCGTCGCCGGAGTCGCTCGAGTCGTCCGAGGTCGGCGCCAATGTGTCGGTGAGCGACTGGGTCAGCTGCTGGGTGAGCATGCTCTCGAACGAGAGCGCGGCCTCGTACAGCTCCACGCTCTTCGTCCCTCCGGCGCGAACGCCGGCGGGGATGAGCGTCTGGTCGATCGGGGGCAGGCCTTCGCTCATGTCGATCTCAGCTGGTTGGCCATCTGGAGGAGCTGGTCCTGGGTCGTGATCACGTGGCTGAGCAGGGAGTAGTTGTTCTGGGCGTCGAGCATGTTCGACATCGTCTGGGCGATGTCGACGTTCGACTGCTCGAGCTTGCCCTGCTCGAGCGTCGAGCCGGTTGCCGGAGTCACGCCGCCGCTTGCAGGCGTCGCGAGGTACGTGCTCGACCCTGCGGCCTGGAGGCCGGAGGGCGAGGCGACGTTCACGAGCACGATCTGGCCGACCGACTTGCCGTGGGCGGAGACCGTGCCGTTGGCCGAGATCGTGACGTCGGAAGCCGTCGTGCCGGCCGGGAGGCTGATCGGCGGCACGAGGCGGCTTCCGTCCGACGTGACGAGCGAGCCGGCTGCATCGATCTGGAGGTCGCCGTCGCGGGTCAACGTCGTGCTGCCGTCGGCGGCGCGGGCCTGGATGAAGCCGGGCCCGTCGATCGCGACGGCGATCGGGTTGTCGGAGGCTGCGATGGCGCCCTGCTGCATCTCCGGACCGAGGTTGATCGCCTCCGCTCCGCCACCGACGGGAACGCCGCCGTCGCTGCCGTAGAGGAGATCGGCGAAGCCGACCTGCTGGGTCTTGTAGCCGGTCGTGTCGGTGTTCGCGAGATCGTTCGCGATTGCATCGATTCTGGTCTGCTGAGCCGCCATACCGGCGGCTGCGGCATAAATGCCATTCGCCATGAAGCCTCTGTCCTTCGTTTGTGACTCGAGGGGTGGGAGGCCGACATCGGCGGTCTCCCAGGGCTTCTGCGCTTGCAGTCCGGCCTGGGGCCCCTCTCTGACGGTCCCGGTGATCGACTGGAGCCCTCTCGTCTTTAGGCGCCGCCCGCCTGGATTCCCTCGTGGAGGGTCTCGTCGATTGCCTGGATTGCCTGCTGGTCAGACTGGTAGGTGCGCAGCGAGGTCATCATCGCCACCATCGCGCTCGTCGGGTTGATCCCCGAGCCCTCGAGGTAGCCCTGGCGGACGTCGGTGCCTACGGGCCGCGTGCCGGCGGTGCCGGCGAAGAGCGTGTCGCCCTGTTTGATCGGATTGGTGAGCGAAACGATCCCGAGCGTGGCGATCGCCTTGTTGTTGCGGCTGACCGTGCCGGCGGTGCCGATCGTCAGCCCGTCGGAGGAGCCGACCTGGATCGGCCTGTTCGCGCTGTCGAGCACGAGGTACCCGGTCGAGGTCTGGAGCCGGCCCGAGCCGTCGACGGTGAGCTGGCCGTCCCGCGTGTAGCGGTTGCCGGCCGGCGTCTGGACGGTGAAGAAGCCCTGGCCGTCGAGGCCCAGGTCGAGCGGCTGCCCGGTCTGGGTCAGCGCCGCAGGCGCCAGGTCGGTGGACGTGTCGCTGATGCGAGCGCCTTCCGTGATCGTGCCGATCGGCTGGAGGGTCGCATTGTTCTGGAGCAGGAGCGCGCCGAAGGACTCCTGGGAGGAGTTGTCAGGCTTGTAGCCGGGGGTCGACGCGTTGGCCAGATCGTTTGCGATCTGGTCCTGGCGCGTCAACTCGGCGAGCATGCCTGACGCAGCGATGTAGAGGCCACGATCCATTGGGTATGGGTGGGAGGGCGGGGACTGCCCTTCCAGCCGTGGTCTTCGGCAGCCTGGTTTGCGAATTGAGCCGTTGAGCAGGGGATCGGCCTTCGCCAATCCCCTGGTCGTCAGGCTGCGGCGCGGCTACGGAGCGCGCTGAGGAGCCGTTGCGCTTCGTCGGCGTGTGGATCGAGCGCGAGCGCGTGCTCGGCGAAGGCGGCCGCGTCGTCGGGCAGCGATCGCGCGTACGCGACCTGCGCAAGCCCGACGAATGCGCGTGCGGTCGGCTGTTCGTTGACCGACGCGATCCACTCGTCGGCGGCCGAGCCGAGAAAGCCGCGGCGGAGGTAGAGGCGCGCAAGCACCTCCCGCCATTCGTCGCGCGGGACTGCGATCGACTCCGCAATGCGGGCGAGCAGCTCGAACGAGTCGAATTGCCGCACGCGAAGCAGTGCCTCGAGCGCGGTCGCAGCGGGCTGCGCGGCGGCAGGCGGGAGGGAAGAGGCCCATGCCTGCCCGGCGATCCCGTCGGCCCAGGCGCCGTAGAGGAGCCGGTCGCCGAGCCCAAGGCCCACCGATTCGCTCTCGGTCAGCGCCGCGCGGAGCGCGGGCTCGTCGCCTGCGGCGGCGTGCGCGAAGAGGATCTCGCTGAGTGCGGCAGCTGCGAGCGGTGACCCGGTTTCGATCCCGCGCGCGGCTTCGACCGCCTCGGCCCACGCGCAGCGCGCGAGGCGTGCCTCTGCGAGACCGATCCGGGCAGCGTCGTTTGCGGGTTGGCGATCGAGCACCTCGAGGAACAGCTCTTCGGCTTCCTCGAGGTGCTGCGCTTCGAGGCAGGCGGTCGCGGCTAGCAGCGCGGCGCTCGGCCGGTCGAGGGGGAGCTCCGTCCGGAGCTGCTCGAGACTGGCTCCGCGGGCAAGCAGCAGCCCGACCGCCTGGAGCACCGGCGGGACGTACTCGGGGTGCTCGCGGAGCGAGCGGAGGTAGTACGCCTCGGCCTCCTCCCGCCGGCCCTGCCGCTCGACGGTCTCGCCGAGCAGGGAGAGCGCCAGATAGGTCCCGGAGCCGACGACGGAGGCATATCGGGGAGGCGCGTCGCCGAGCTCGAGACAGACGCGGGCGAGGCGCTCGGTGGCTTCCAGATCCCCTTCTGCGCGGGCGCAGAGCGCGAGCTCGAAGTGCAGGTCGGTGTGATCCGGCATCGCCTCGATCCCGATCGCGAGTGCCGCGCGCGCATCGTCGATCCGGCCCGACTCGCGGCGGGCGAGCGCGATCCGGCTGGCCAGGATCGGCGCATAGCCGGCGCTCGTCCAGTTGCCTGCGCTGCGCAGGTCGTTCCACGCGGCGTCGAAATGCCTCGCTGCAGTCGCCGGGTCGCCGAGCATCAGGTACTCCGAGCCGAGGTTGAACGAGTTGAAGGCGCTCGGGCTCTCGCGAGCCTCGATCTCGAGCAGCTCGATGTTCCGGCGCGACTTCTCCCTCGCGCTGACGCGGCTCTTCAGATAGCCGTAGTGACGGATGCGGATCGTGGTCGCCTCGAACCGCTCGGGAAGATAGGTCGGCATCCGGCTGGCCTTCTGCTCGTGGATCCGGCCCTCGAACCGGTACTCCGGGCGGTTGCGGAACAGGCGCAGCGCGAGGTGCGTGACGGCCGTGCCGGCGTCGTCGCCGCCCGTGTAGTTCGTCTCGACGAGGTGGAAGCCCTCACGCCAGGTGCGGCTGAGCAGCTCGCGGATCCTCGGCGCGTCCTCGGGGATCAGGTGCTCGTCGGCGTCGAGATAGAGGAGCCAGTCCCCCGTCGCGGCGTCGAGCCCGACGTTGCGAGCGTCGGAGAAGGAGCCGTTCCAGGGGAAGTCGATCACTCGGGCGCCGAAGCTCTTGGCGATCTCGACCGTCCGGTCGGTCGACCCGGTGTCGACGACGATGATCTCGTCGACCGCGGAGGCGACCGCCTCCAGGCATCCAGGCAGCATCTCCTCCTCGTCCTTCACGATCATGCAGAGCGAGACGGTCATGCCCTCGGGAGGACGCACCGACGTCGCGATCCGCTGCGCCTTGACCGCGAGCGGCCTGGTTCTCGCCGTGACGAGGGGAGGCAGCTTCGGCGAGGGCTTGCCGGCCGCGGCCTGCGCCTCGCGCAGGTTGGAGGCGGCGTGAGGCAGCTTGGGGTCGAGGCGGACGACGGCCTTGAAGAGCGCCACGGCTGCCGCCGGCTGCCCGAGCTCGTGCAGCAGGATCCCGACCGTGTTCAGCAGCACCGGCTCGCACGGGTCGGTCTCGAGTGCCTCGAGGAGCGCCTCGGCGACGATCGGGAAGACCTGGAGCCACGCGGTTCCCGCGGCGGGGGTCGAGAGGGCCGCCTCGGCGATCGCGCAGCGAGCCTGGAAGGCGCGCTGCGCGTCGGTCCAGGAGGCGATCGAGGCGAGAGCGGCCCTGATCTCCCCGACGTTTCCGGCGGCGGCGGCGGACGAGGCGCTGCGCTTCAGCTGGGCGACGCGCTCGCGCCATTCCTGGGGCGTGAGGATGTCCTGGCGCTCGGCGGTCCCGAGCGTCGCGATTCGCAGAGGCATGTTCGGCTCCTAGTGTGTTTGGAGGAAGGTTCTGAGGGCGATCGGCTCGGCTGCGACGATCTGCCGGGCGCGGGGGGGTCGGCGGCCGTTTGCGCACACGAAGGCGTCGGCAGCGAGTGCGAGCGAGTCGGGGTCGAGCTCGGCCAGGCTCGCGATCACGAGATCGGCGAGATCGTGGATCCCGGAGGCGGCGAGCTCGCGCTCGACGAGCGGCCCCATCTCGGCCGGGCTGCCGGGAAGCAGCATCGTCACCTCGTCGTCGGCCGAGAATGCCTCGGCGAAGGCGAGCACGGCCGGCGCCCACGTCTCGCGCAGGGTCCAGTCCGGGTCGACAGCGAGCAGCACGCGGCGGCGCTCGGCGAGTGACGCGGGCGCGACGAGACGGATCGGCCTGCGTCCGTGCAGCGCCTGGAGGCGCGCGTCCGCGCGCTCCGCGGCTGCAGGCCAGGAAAAACGCTCGGCGTGCTCCCGCGACCGCGCGGCCTTCGCGGAGCGGGCCGCCGGGTCGGCGGCCTCGCGCAGCGCGCCGGTCAGGGCGGCGACGTCCGCTTCGAGCATGAAGCCCGTACCCGCAGGCGCAAGCGCGGCGGGGAGCGCATTCGCCTGCAGGCCGATCGAGCGCGAGGGAATCTGCCACGCGCAGGCGTCGCTCGTGAAGTCGTCGGTCGGCCCACCTGCGGTCACGATCACCGGCTTGCCGCAGGCGAGCGCCTCGAGCGCAGGGAGGCAGAACCCCTCGCCCCGGTAAGGCTGGACGATGCAGTCGGCGGCACGGTAGAGCGACGGAATCTCGTCGAACGCCAGGTCGTCCTCCAGAACGACGAGCTCCGGAGCGCCCGGCTTGTCGCGGAAGGCGGCGATCAGAGCCTCAGCTGTCTGCCCGCGGTAGATCGTCGAGGCGCCGAAGCCCTTGATCGCCAGCGCAACGTCGTCGCCGGCGTCGAACGCCGCGCCGAATGCTTCGAGCAGAAGGTCGATGCCCTTTCGGTAGGTCGTCCCGCCGACGAAGAGGAAGATCGTCCCTTTGCCGGTGGGCAGGGGGTAGGCGGGGCCGTCGGGAGAGAAGCGCTCGAGATCGACGCCGTTCGGGACCACCTGTACGAGCTCCGGCGAGAGGCCGGCGGCGACGAACGACTGGCGGGCGTACTCGGAGGGTGTCCACACCTCGTCGACTCGGGTTCGGATCGTCTCGACCCACGCTGCCGGGATCTCGCCGAACTCCCAGGGCTGGTAGAGAACGAACGGCCCGGCGGAGGGCGGCTCGAAGACCGGCGGCCACTGCTGGGCGATGCCGACGTTCTCCTCGAGGAGTGGGTTGCCGTCGATTCCGCGCCGCAGGACGTTCGTCGCGCCACCCGCCAGGAGCGCCCCGGTGAGCGCCTCGTTGACGACGGCGAGCGAGTGAATCGAGCCCCAGTCGCCGCGCCAGGTGCAGGAGATCGGGCGCGACCGCCGGTCGCGCCAGCGCTCGAGAGCTGCCTCGCTCAGCTCGGCCAGCCGGGCGACCGTGGGCTCGGAGCCGAAGCGCTCGATCAGCTCCGGCCGTGCAGATGCCGCGCGTGTCTCGACGTCCGGGCCTCCGGCCGCGACCTCTCGGAGCGCGGCGACGAGGCCGTCGCGATCGACCTCGAACCACGATTGCCCGGCGTAGAGAGGAGCCGCATGCTCCTGCGCGCCTGCCCGCACGGGCACCACTTCGCCGTCGACGAGCCAGGAGTTTCCGTCGTTCATGAAGTCGACGTTGCCGCTCCACCTCGTGCCGATCGTGGGCAGCCCCATCGCCATTGCCTCCATGTACGGGCGCCCCCAGCCTTCGCCGCGGCTCGCGAGCACGAACGCATCCGCGTCCGCGTAGAGCTGGGGCAGCTCCGACATGGGGAGCAGGGTCGAGTTCAGCTCGATCGACGCTGTCTGCCGGCCGCCGAGGTGACGGTCGATCCGGGCTCTGATCTCCTCCAGCGAGAAGCCGTGCAGCGAGATGTACTTGAGGACGAGCCGGACGTCGTCTCCGGGTTCGAACGCATCCGCCCAGGCATCGAGCAGGAGATCCCAACCCTTGCGGTCGGTGAAGTCGAAGCTCGTGAGGAACGTGAACGGCCCGGTCTCATCACTGCGCTCGATCGGCGAGAAGAGCTCGAAATCGAGCGTCTCCGGAAGCGCGTGGAGCTTCTCGGGTGGCACGCCGCCGCGCGCGAAGGTCTCGAGGTTGAACGTGCAGGGCACCCAGATCTCGTCGGCCTCCGCAAGGCGTGGAAGCCAGACCGCCGGGATCCGGTCGGTCTCGAACATCGTCCGGATCACGGTCGGGCCGTCGCCGCTCGGAGTGAGCTTCGCCCCCGGGACGAGGTGGTAGAGACAGACGAACTCCGGTGGCGTCGCGCGCGCCTGGGCGGCCGCGATCGCAGCACGATGACTCGGCGGTGGATCCGCGCTGAGCGCTGTCCAGGGGATGACTCGCGCTGCGATGCCGGCCCCCTCCCGTTCGAGCGCGAGCAGGTACGCGCGCGCCTCGTCGGCGTAGCCGGAGGGGTCCTCGAGCGGGCCGCGCCAGACCAGCGGCAGCACGCGCTGCGACCCTGAAGCGGGGGACATGCTCGCGTAGTCGTCAGTTCCGCCGCGGTCTTTATCTCAAGACGACGGTGTTGCTGCCGACGACAGTCGGAGATGACGGCGGAGCGAAGGCTGGCCCGGTTCCTGGCCCGTGGGCGCGATCTGGCCCTGGCGGGGGAGGCAGCCGCAGTGGGACGAGCGTTGCGCGAGCCGCTCGACTGGCCCGACCCGCAGCGCAGCTACGAGGCGGTCAGGCGGCTCTGCCAACTCGTCCTCGACACCGGCCCTTCCCTCCCGAGGCCGGTCTGGATCGAGCTCTACGCCGAGACGGCCGACGGTCTGGCCGACGTCCTCGAGCGCTCGCCTTCCGAGCCGGTGTTGCTGAATGTCGCAGGGACACTGCTCTATGAGTTGACCCAGCACGACGCTGCGGCGGTCGTCTTCGAGTGTGCGCTTGCCCTCGACCCCTTGCTGCCGGCGGCCGAGTCGAATCTCGCTGCCGCACTCGACTCCAGCCGGCGGCAGGGGCTGCTCGGGCGTCCGCAGGATCGTGCGCTCGCACGGCGTCTCTGTGAGGTCGCCGCGAGCGCCGACCCGACCCCCGATCTGACCCTTTCGCTGTGCATGATCGTGAAGGACGAGGAAGAGCTGCTTCCGGGATGCCTGGAGGCCGTCGAGGCGGCGGTCGATGAGATCGTCGTCGTCGACACCGGGTCGACCGATCGCACGGTCGAGATCGCGCGGAACTTCAGCGCGCGTGTCCTCCACGTCCCGTGGAACGGCTCGTTCTCCGACGCGCGCAACGTCGGGCTCGACGCCGCGACGGGGGACTGGCTGCTCTACCTCGACGCCGACGAGCACCTGATCCCCGAGGACGCACCGAAGATCCGCGAGCTGCTCGGCCGCACCTGGCGTGAGGGGTTCTTCCTGGAGCTGACGAACCTGACCGGCACCGAGGGCGAGGGCGCGGCGGTCGTGAACCCGGCGCTCCGGATCTTTCGCAACCGTCCCGAGTATCGGTTCACCGGCCGCGTCCACGAAGAGGCGAACGTCGCGATGCCGACCTTCCTGGCGGAACGCTTCGAGCCCACCGGGGTGCGGGTGCTCCACCTCGGTTACCTCGACCGGATCGCCGAGCAGCGCGGAAAGCCGGCCCGGAACCTCAGGTTGCTCGAGCTCGAAGCCGAGGAGGCGCCCGGCCCCTACGTGTCGTTCAACCTGGGCGGCGAGTATCTGCGGCTCGGACGCTTCGCTACCGCCGCAGTGCATTTCGACGCGGCCTGGGCGGCGGTCTGCGAAGACGAAGCCTGGCCCTCGATCGGGTTTGCGCCGTTGCTCGCGCTGCGGACGGCGCGCGCGCGCCGTGAATGCGGGCGCGTCCAGGATGCGCGGGAGGTGCTGGAGCACGCGCTCGAGCGGCTGCCCGGGTACACGGATCTCGTCTTCGAGCTGGCGGCGTGCGCGATCGAGATCGGCGACCGGCGCGAGGCCGAGCGCCTGCTCGAGCGCTGTCTCGAGCTCGGCGACGCTCCGGCAGGGCTCGCCTCGACCGTCGGCGCCGGCTCTCGGCTCGCCCACGAGCTACTCACGCGCCTGCGTCAGGCACCCGACCTGGCGCACGCACGTTGAAAGAAGGTGAGAATCATGAGCGGCGATAAAGAACAAAGCGAAGCAGCCGATGAAACGCCTGTCAGACACGAGCTCGACGCACCCATGATCGAAAAAACTCCTCCTCTCGCCCCTGCGGTCGACATCAATGCCTATGGAGCCGCTCGTCAAGTGCGGGCCACCGAGCGAACGGCCAAGTTCCGTCTCCTCGAGGAGCCGTCGGACTTCCCGGCGAGCCCCCCGGCCGACGTGTTGAGTGGGCTGGACAGCGCGGCGCGGCTCCACGAGGAGCTTCACTCGCGCGGCCTGAACGTGTCCTTCGACGTGCAGCCGGACGGCGGCGTCCGCGTCTCCGTGCTCGACGAGACCGGCGCCGTGGTGCGGGCCTACTCGCCGGCGCAGGGGCTCGATGCGCTGAGCGGCGAGCTTCCCGTCGGCGACCTCGACGCATGAGCCCCACGCCGCGTCGTCTCGGCACGAACGAGGAACGCGCATGAGCTCGCTCCAGAACACGACGACGAGCGGCAGCAGTACTCCGCTCCAGACGATCAACGGCCTCGCCTCCGGCCTGAACACCTCGGCGATCATCAGCGCGCTGATGGCGGTCGCGTCGCAGCCCGAGGTGGCGATCAAGAACCAGATCACGATTGCGCAAGACCGCCAAGCCGCCTACCAGTCCGTTCTGACCGAGTTGAACAGCCTGACGACCGCGTACCAGTCGCTCACGGACGTCACCACCTGGGCGCCCACGCAAGCGGTCAACTCGACCGATGCGAGCACGGTCTCCGCCACGCTCACCGGTGGTGCGGCGGCCGGTGCCTACGACATCGGAGTGACGCAGCTTGCGCGCGCGAACCAGTTCACCGCCGGCGGCGCGGCGACCGCTGCCGCCGACGATACGATCCACATCGCGACCGCTGCCGGGACGACCGACATCAAGATCTCGTCCGGCGACTCGCTCAGCACGATTGCCACGAAGATCACGCAGACCGCGGGATCGCCCGTGTATGCGACCCTGCTGAACGGACAGCTCGTCCTTTCGAACAAGCAGACCGGCACGGCGAACGCGATCACCGGCATCACGACCGACGGCACCTCCGGGTTGACGTTCTCCGAGACCCAGACGGCTCAGAATGCGGCGTTCACGATCAACAGCACCCCGTACACGAGCGGCTCGAACATCGTCACCTCGGCTCTCGCCGGCGTGACGCTGACGCTCTCGGGAAAGACGGCCTCGTCGACGATCTCGATCGGGGAGCCGACGCCCGACACCTCCACGATCGAGACGGCGTTGAACGCGTTCGTGACGCAGTACAACACCGTGCTCGGCGACATCCAGACGCGACTGAACCAGCAGCCTGTTCCCAGCCCGTCGAATCCCACGGACGACGCCACGGGCGTGCTCTACAACGACCAGGGCCTCGAGCGGCTCGTCTCGAACCTGCGCAACTCGTTCTCCGACCTGATCACGGGTGCTGGCGCCTTCACCTCGCTCGCGCAGGTCGGCCTCTCGACCGGCGCGGCAGTCGGAACGGGCTCGATCAGCCAGGACTCGCTCGACGGCAAGCTCACGCTCGACACGACCGCCTTCGAGAGCGCCCTGAACACGAACTTCGACTCGGTGAAGGCCCTGTTCACGAACGCGACCGGGAAGTACGCGACGGAGGGGCTCGGCCAGCGGCTGAACGGGATCCTGAACCAGTACACGGAGCCGGCGATCTCGGGCGGTTACTTGAACTCCGCGATCGACGGCCAGACGACCGCGATCACCGAGCTCCAGAGCCAGGTCACCGACTGGGATGCGCGGCTCGCCCTGAAGCAGCAGATGCTCCAGACCGAGTTCACGAACATGGAGACGGCGCTCTCGCAGGCGCAGTCGGTCGGCTCGCAGCTGAGCAGCCAGATCGCGTCGCTGACCAAGACCAGCGGGTAAGAGCTCCGACCCTCAATCGGCCGCCCCTCCGGCCGACTACACGATCGTAGGCGTCCCCCTACGTGACCAACGTGCAGATGACGACCCCTTATTCGAGCGCCCGCCGGGCCTACGCCGAGTCGACGATCTTGACTGCGTCGCCGGAGCGGCTCGTGGTGATGCTCTACGACGGAGCGATTCGCTCGCTGCGTCAATCCGCGGACGCGATGCGGAAGGGCGAGCGCGAGCGCGCTCGCAACCGGATGCGCTCGGGTGAGGCGATCATCGACGAGCTGAACGGCGCCCTCGACATGAACCAGGGCCAGATTCCGTCGCAGCTGCGTTCGATCTACCTCTTTTGCAAGCGCCAGTTGATCCAAGCCAACGTCGAGACCGACGCGCCGACCATCGACGTCGTCGTGCGACTCCTCTCCGAGCTTCGCGAGGCGTGGGCCGAGATCGAGGGCTCCTCGGTTCAGTCGGCGTGAGCTTCGACTATCTCGCAGAGCTCCTCGACCGGGAAGAGCAAGCGGTCGAGAGCCGCCGCTGGGAAGCGCTGATCGAGATTCAGCAGCAGCAGCTCGAGCTGCTCAACTCGCTGCCGGACTCGCTCCCTCGCGAGGCGTTGGCGCTGCTGGAGCGCGCGCTCGAGCGCTGCCGCAGCACGCAGCAGCTGCTCTTCGCCTCGCTGGCCGAGACACAGGGGCTGCTCGAACGGCTCCGGGCTGGACGCCGCGCCATGAGCTCGTACAGGACGAACCGTCGCGGCAGCGTCGACGCGCGCGCCTGACGCTCAAGTCGGGCCGGTCCCGGCCGACAACCTGGATGACCTCGACGGAACGAGGTTGCAGAAGCCCACGACGGGCGCAATCCGAACCTTTAGGAGCGAACGTCACATGGGGATTTTCGATCTCACTGACCTCGTCGTTCAACGCGGCCTCGAGGGTGCATCTCTCCGCCAGGAGGTCCTCTCCAACAACCTGGCCAATGCGAACACTCCCGGCTTTCGGCGCTCGGACGTGAACTTCGAGTCGACTCTCGCTGCCGCGCTCGGATCGCCCGATCCCGGCGCCAACCTCGAGAACGTCTCGTTCGCGCCTCAGGTCGACACGATGTCGGCCGTTCAGGCCGACGGGAACAACGTGAACATGGACACGGAGATGTCCAGCCTGACCTCGAACGCGGTCGAATACCAGACGCTGGCCGAGATCGAGAAGACACGGGTGGCAACGCTGTCGAGCGCGATCGGAGGCTAGCGATGGGCAACATGTTTGGTGCGATCGGCATTGCCGCGTCCGGGATGGCGGCCGAGCGGCTTCGGATGGACGTCACCTCCGACAACCTCGCGAACGCAGACTCGACCAAGGGCCCGAACGGGCTTCCGTACCAGCGCCAGGAGGTCGTGCTCCAGACCGGCGGCCAGAGCTTCTCGGACGCGCTCGGAAGCGTCCAGGCGGGTGTGGAGGCGACCGCGATCGTGAACGACCCGACACCTGACCGCCTGGTCTACGACCCGACCAATCCGGATGCCAACAAGCAGGGCTACGTGACGATGCCGAACGTGAACACGGTCACCGAGATGACCGACCTGATCACGGAGAGCCGCAGCTACGAAGCGGACACGCAGGCGATGACGACCGCCAAGGACCTCTATCTGAAGACCCTGGATGTGTTGCGCTGATGGTGCTCCCGATCAGCTCCATCAACCCGGTGTCGCTCGGCGGGCTCACCCAGCCGACTCCGCCCACCAGCCCCTCCTCCTCGGGCGGCGGCGGCTTCGGCAAGATGCTCGCCGATTCGATCGGCCAGCTCGACCAGGCGCAGGCGCAGGCCGCACAGCAGACCCAAGCGCTCGCAACGGGCCAGACGTCGGACGTGTCCTCGGTCGTGATGTCGGTGGAGCAGGCGAGTCTCGAAGTGCAACTCGCCTCGCAGATCGACAACAAGGCAGTCGGTGCGTACCAATCCATCTTCCAGATGCAGGTCTAGGCCTTGAATCCGACCCAGTTGCGCGAAGCATGGGCTGGGCTGGAGCTTCGGAGCCAGGTAACCCTGATCGGTGGCCTGGTTGCGGTGTTCGGCACGCTCTACTTCATCTACGGCCTTGCGTCGCAGCAGAGCTACTCGACGCTCGCGACCGGTCTCGACCCCTCCGAGACGGGGCAGTGGGAGCAGACGCTCGCCGCCGCGGGCATCACCTACAAGGTGACGACGGGCGGCACCGGGCTCGACGTCCCGGCGAGCGAGCTGTCGCAGGCTCGCATCTCGCTGGCCGAGAAAGGCGTGCTCGGCAACAACCAGACGACCTTTTCCGCCTTCAACAAGACGAGCCTCGGCGCGACCGACTTCCAGCAGCAGGTGCAGTACCAGCAGGCGCTGCAAACCGAGATCGCGCAGACGATCGAGCAGATCCAGGGTGTGAACAGCGCGAACGTCGAGCTCGTGATCCCCAATGACACGCTGTTCTCGACGCAGTCGTCCAGGGCGACCGCGGCCGTGCTGATCAACGACAGCGCAACTCTCGACCCGACGACGATCCAGGGGATCGCCCACGTCGTCGCCTCGAGCGTGAAGGGCCTGAACGCGCAGGACGTGACGATCACCGACCAGACCGGCACGCTCCTCTGGCCGACCGCCGCGTCGGGCGGCGCGGTGAACGCCTCGTCGAAGCTCCAGGCCGACGACCTCTACTCGTCGCAGCTCTCGGCCGAGGTGAACGCGCTCCTGACCTCGACGCTCGGCCCGAACAAGGCGCTGGCGAGCATCCAGGCCGACCTGAACGCCGACCAGACGACCGTCGAGAAGGTCAGCTACGCCAAGAAGGGCGTGCCCCTGACGACCCAGACCCAGAGCGAGTCGCTTCAGAGCAAGGGCGGCGGCGCAGTGCTTCCGGCGGGCACGTCCAGCAACGCGGCCGCCGCCGCGGCGACGGTGGGCACAAACGGCACGTCGAACTACTCGAACACGACCTCGAACTCGGCCTTCGGTGTCGACAAGACCGTCGAGCACAGCATCGTCGCTCCGGGCGCGGTGAACACGATCAACGTTGCGCTGCTCATCGACAGCGCCGTTCCTGCGGCTCAGGTGGCGTCGCTTCAGAAGTCGGTCGCGAGCCTCGTGGGTTTCAATCCGAAGCGTGGCGACACGATGGCGGTCTCGCGGATCTCGTTTGCCAAGCCGCCGTCGGTGACGCCCACGGCGCCCGCCGGCCCGCTCGCGATGCTCGGCAACCCGATCTCGCTTGCCAAGGACGCCCTCCTCGGCCTCGCGGCGCTGCTGTTTCTCTTCTTCATGCGGCGTTCCCTGAAGCGACGGGAAGACGAGGACTCGGTGCCCACGCCGACGTGGCTGCGCGAGCTCGAACGCGGCGTCACGGTGGCCGAGCTCGAAGCGATGCCGACGGTCCACCAGCTGCCCCCGGCCAGGGTTGTCGACGAGGTCAGAGAGCAGCTCGAGCAGATCGCCGAGGAGCAGCCCGAGGCGATTGCGAGCCAGGTCGCGCAATGGATGACCGAGTAAGCGAGTTCACACCGCAGCAGAAGGCTGCGATTCTCTGTGTCGCGCTCGGGTCCCGAAAGTGCGGCAAAGGTCTTCAAGCATCTCCCGGACGACATCCTCGACCGGTTGGTGGTCGAGATGGTGCGGACCACCAAGGTCGGTGAGGCGCAGGCGCGGGCGATCCAGATCGAGATGATCGAGAACACACTCGGCTTCGGCGCCATGCAGAACGGGGGCGTCCGCTTCGCGCGCGACGTCCTGACGCGCGCCCTCGGCGAGCAGCGAGCCAGCGACACGCTGAACCGGATCGCGAATCGCATCGAGACCACTCCGTTCGAGTTCCTGCGCAAGACCTCACCCGATCAGATCCACGCGTTCCTGCGCGGTGAGCATCCGCAGACGACGGCGCTCGTGATCGCGAACCTTCCGGAGCCGGGGCTCGCCGCGAGCGTGATGGCGCTGCTCGGACCCGAGGAGCAGTCCGATACCGCGCTTCGGATCGCCCTCATGGGCCAGCTCAAGCCGGAGGTCGTGAAGGAGGTAGCCCGCGTGATGGAGTCGAAGCTCGACGTCGTCGTGCAGGCCGAGTACTCACCGGCCGGCGGCATCGCCTCGCTCGCCGACATCCTGAACAACTCCGATCGCCCGACCGAGCGGAACATCCTGGACTACCTGAGCCTGACGAATCCCGAGCTGGCCGAAAACGTGCGCGCCCTGCTCTTCGTCTTCGACGATCTCCTGAAGCTCGACGACCGCACGATCCAGCTCGTGCTGAAGGAAGTCGACCAGAAGGATCTCGCGCTCTCCCTGCGCGGCGCCAGCGTCGAGGTGACCGACCGGATTCTCTCCAACATGTCGCAGCGCGCGGCGGACACGCTCCGCGAGGACATGGAGTTCATGCCGCCCCAGCTGCGGCGCGTCGTCGAGGAGGCACAGACGAAGATCGTCGCCGTCGTGCGCCGTCTCGAAGAAGACGGGTCGATCATCGTTGCCCGGGGCGGGGCCGAAGCGGAGATGGTCATTTGACCGCGCCATTCGTCTTCGAGCAGCTCGAATCGATCGGCGAGATCTCCATGCCGACCGATCGCGCAGCCGAGATCATCGCGATCGCGCAGGCGAATGCGGCCGAGATCGAGCGGCGGGCGAGAGATGCCGGCTACGAGGCGGGCCGCGCCGAGATGATCGAGCGTGCGGCCGCGGAGATCGAGACTCCGCGTCAGGCGATCTACGCCGCGGCGGACGCGGTCTACGCGGCCCAGGACGAGCTGGCGGCTGCGGTGGAGCTGCGGACGATCGAATTCGCGATCGCGATCGCCGAGCGTATCCTCGGGGCGGCGCTCGCCGTCCGGCCGGAGCTCGTGTGCGAGGTCGTCGGCGGCGCTCTGCGCCGGGCGCTCGCCCGGGGCCGGCTCGTGATCGACGTCCACCCCGACGATGTCGACGTGATCAGGGCCTGGCTCGGCGAGCGCGATGACGACGACCGCGCCGAGTCGATCACGGTCCGGGCCGAGCGTCGCGTCGCTCGCGGCGGCTGCGTGGTGCACACGACGGAGGGCGAGATCGACGCGACGCTTCCAGAGCAGCTTGCGCGCGCCGAGCAGGTGCTTCGGCGCGTGTTCGCCGAGTCGGCCACGGCGTGAACGCGGTCGTGCTCCACAAGTACGTGCGGGCGATCGAGAGCGCAGACCTGCAGGTTCGGCGTGGGCGGGTCAAGAGCCTGATCGGCCTCGTGATCGAGGTGGCGGGCCTTCGCGCCGAGATCGGAGAGCTCTGCTCGATCGCAGCAGGCCGCAATGCCAAGCCCGTTGCCGCCGAAGTCGTCGGGTTCCGCGACGGGGCAACGCTGTTGATGCCGTTCGGCTCCTTGCAGGGGATCGGTCCGGGAAACCCGGTCACCGCGAGCGGCGAGCCGTTCCTGCTCCCTGTCGGCGAGGATCTCCTGGGCCGTGTCCTCGACGGTCTCGGCCGCCCGATCGACGAGCTGCCGATGCCGCGGACGGAGGAGCTGCGCTCGACGGTCGCGTTGCCACCGCCGCCCCTACGGCGCTCCCGCATCACCGAGCGCCTTTCGCTCGGCGTGCGCGCGCTGGACGGCTTTGCAGCCGTGCGGGACGGGCCAGCGGCTCGGGATCTTTGCCGGCTCCGGAGTCGGGAAGTCGACGCTGCTCGGGATGATCGCCGGCGCGACCTCCGCCGACGTGAACGTGATCTGTCTCTGTCGGCGAGCGCGGTCGCGAAGTGCGCGACTTCGTCGAGCGCGACCTCGGCGATGCGCTCGAGCGCTCGGTCGTGGTCGTCGCGACGTCTGACGAGTCTCCGCTCGTCCGGATCAAGGCTGCGTTCACGGCGACGACGATCGCGGAGTGGTTCCGCGACCGCGGCCAGAACGTGCTGCTGATGATGGACTCGGTGACGCGGCTGGCCACGGCGCAACGCGAAGTCGGCCTCGCAATCGGAGAGCCGCCCGCTGCACGCGGCTACACGCCGAGCGTCTTCGCGCTCCTGCCGCGGCTGCTCGAGCGCGCCGGCACCTCGGAGCGGGGCTCGATCACGGGTCTCTACACGGTGCTCGTCGAAGGCGACGACATGAACGACCCGATCGCCGACGCGGTGCGCAGCATTCTCGACGGCCACGTCGTGCTCACGCGCGAGCTCGCCCACCGCAGCCACTACCCGGCGATCGACGTGCTGCAGTCGGTGTCGCGGTTGGCGAACGAAGTGTCCGAGCCGGAGGTGCGACAGGCCGAAGCGCACGTTCGCGAGCTGCTCGCGCTCTACCGCGAGAAGGAGGATCTGATCTCGATCGGCGCCTACAGCTCAGGGAGCGACGAACGGATCGACCGCGCGATCGAGCTGATGCCGGCAATCGACACCTTCCTGCGCCAGCCGGTCGGCGACCACGCTCCGGCGTCGGCTACCGACACCGGGCTCGTCGAGCTTGCGGTGACCGGGCGCGCGAGCTCGAGCCTGGAAGCGATCGATCAGGCGTAGACGTCGAGCAGGCTGCCGACGGCCGGCTTCATGTCTGCCCACCGCGCGGAGCTGAGGTACGGCCCGTCGTACTGGGCCTGGAGCGTCCGGTAGGCCGACCTCACCGACTGAAGCGCCTGGACGTCGCCTGCGCCGGTATCCGGGTGGTAGCGCTGGAGCTGGGCCCGGTAGGCACGCTTGACCTCGGCCTCGGAGGCGGTGAAGTCGACCCCGAGGGTGGCGTAGGCGCGGATGGCGGCGTTCATGAGGTGAACATAGCGGCCCCCGGGAGGCGCGCGCCGCTTCGCCGGAATAAATCCCTCGAAGGAGGGATAAAGAACGCAATCCCTCGTGTTGGCCATCGGCCCCAGAACCGATGGAAACGGAGCCGAGGCCCCGCATCGATCGGAAGACGAACGTCTAAGTCTGGAGAATCTCCAGTGTCTCTTTCGGGCCCTTCTTGGGAAGTGTCGTGTAGACGGTCAGCGAGCAGCTCGTCGGGCTTGCGAACGGCAGCTTCAGCTGCTGCGTCGCTGGGCTCGTCACCTCGAGCGTCCCTGACAAAGGTGTCGTCGAGGAGTTCGCGCCGTCGTTGGCTGCGGAGCTCGTGCCGCCCTTCGTGCAGATGACCGAGTACTGGATCTTCACCTTGACTGCGGGCGTCGTCGAGACCAGCACAGACAGCGTCTTCGGCTTCGCGGCCGTCGCCTGGGCGTAGCCGGTCTTGCCGTCCTTCAAGAGTGCGCCCTTGGCGAGAACCTTGCCGTTCGTCGTTGCCATCGCCGTTGCCGTGAGCAGCAGCGCCAGCGCGATTGTGAGCAGCATCTTCCCCGTCAGTTGAGCGAGAGAGGTGATGATGACGACCTCCTGTTCCGGGCTGACGTTCGGGCCAGCCGACATGTGGTCATACCGTAGCAACCGAGGCGCGGCGCGCCGGAGCTGTGCTCCCGACCACGCCTGGGGGTAGCCTCAACGGGTGAGATGACCGCTACTGCCCACGATCACGCCGGTCATTCGCATGCCGTCACTGCGACGACGGATGCTCGCCGGCTCGCGATCGCGCTGGGGTTGATCGTCGGGTTCATGGGCCTCGAGGTGGTCGCAGGGATTCTCGCCCACTCGCTCGCGCTCGTCTCGGACGCGGCCCACATGTTGACGGATGCGTTCGCACTCGGTCTCTCGCTCGCCGTGATCAGGCTGGTCGCGAGGCCGAGCGGCGGCAACCTCACCTTCGGCCTCAAGCGTGCGGAGGTCCTGTCGGCCCAGGCGAACGGCTTCACGCTGCTCGTGCTCGCAGCGCTGATCGTCTACGAGGGCGTCAATCGCCTCGTCTCGCCGCCGAAGCCGGCCGGCGCGGTGATGCTCGCTGTCGCGCTCGCCGGCGTCGTCGTCAACCTGCTCGCGACCCGGCAGCTTGCACAGGGCGATCGCGGCAGCATGAACGTCGAAGGCTCGTACCAGCACCTGCTGACCGACCTGTTCGCGTTCGCCCTCACCGCGATCGCGGGCGCGGTGATTCTGGCGACCGGGTTCTCACGCGCCGATGGGATCGCCGCGCTTGCGATCGCCGCGATCATGCTGCGCTCGTCGTACGGGCTCCTGCGGGCCTCGGGCCGCGTGCTCCTGGAGGCGGCGCCCGGCGGGATGAGCGTCGAGGAGATCGGCCGGGCACTCGTTGCCCACCCGCATGTCACGAGCGTCCACGACCTCCACGTCTGGGAGATCGGCTCCGGCTTCCCGTCCCTGTCTGCCCACGTGCTCGTGCATCCGGGCGACGACTGCCACGCGATTCGCCGGGAGCTCGAGGAGGTCCTGGGCGCGCGCTTCGGGATCGAGCACACGACGCTTCAGGTCGAGCACGAACGCGAGCCCGCGTTGTTGACGATCAGCTCCGCGAAAGAAGGTAGCCGAGTAAGGTGAGCGGCATGCTCGCCGCGACGAATGGCTCGATCGTCTGGAACGGGGTGTTGCTCGCCTCGGCCGTCGTCCCGGTGTTGATCGTGATCGTGATCTGCTTCGCGTTCATGCGCGCCGCCCGGCGAAACGACGAGCGAGAGGCGCTCGAGAAGCAGAAGCAGCAGCGGATCGTCTAGTAGCCGCGGATGATCGCGCAGCGTCTGCGCACGCCTCTCGGTGTGCAACTCGCACTCGGCGCGGCACTCGCCGCGCTCGGCTGGCTCGTGGTCGCCGGGGCATGCACGCGACTCGACCAGTACGGGATCGATCACTGGATGGCCCACGTCAGTGCGGGCCCGGCCCACAACTCCTTGTCGAGCGCCGTTCGGCCGTATCCGAGCGGTGGGAGCGCCTCCGAGATCGCGTTCAACGTGTGGACGCTCCCCGGGTCTGTCCTCGTCTCGGGCGCGCTGCTCGCACTGTGCTGGGCGGTGCTCGAGCGCCGCGGGAGGCGCCGGGCAGCCGTCGCCTGGATCGTCGCCTGGGTCGCCGTGAACGCGATCGAGGTCGCCGGCAAAGGCCTGCTCCACCGGCCGGCGCTTTCGACCGTGGTGAACGGCGTTCCGGTGCACGTGGCGAGCTTCGACGCGTCGTTTCCGAGCGGCCACACCGCCCGCGCGCTGCTGGTCGCGTTCTTGCTCGCGTCGGTGTGGCCTCGCCTCGCCTGGCCGGCCGGGGTCTGGGCTGCCGGCGCCTGCGTCTTCCTCGTCGTGAGCGGAGCCCACACCCCTTCCGACGTCGTGGGCGGTGCTCTGGTGGCGCTGCTCGCCGTGACCTGGGCGCGCAGCCGGTGGAGGACTGAGACTCGACCGCTTGAAATCCAGAGCCGGCGTCGAGCGCTTGCTCACGCGCCGCCGGAGAACAGATGAACGGCAATCCAGCTCAATCGGTCGCACTGCGCGCCGGGCTCGTGCTCGGCTCGCTCGGCGTCCTCGGCTTCATCCCGGCAGTCACGACGAACGACGCCGGCATGTCCTTCGCCGGGCCGGGCTCGAGTGCGGAGCTGATCGGCGTGTTCCAGGTCAGCATCCTGCACAATCTCGCCCACCTCCTCCTGGGCTTGGCCGGCGTTGCGTTCGCGAGGACCGCGTCGGGCGCACGCCGGTATCTGATCGGCGCCGGGGTCGTCTGTCTCGTGCTGTGGGTGCTCGGGATCGCGAACGCCGGGAGGTGGATTCCCGTCAACGCAGCGGATGACTGGCTGCACCTCGCCCTCGGCGTCGGCCTGCTCGGGCTCGGGCTCGCAACGAGCGGCTCGTCGCACGCGCAAACGGCCTAGCTGGTGTGGACGCCGAGCACGCGCTGCTGATGGAGCTCGGCGAGTGACGCCGGCGGTCGAAGTCGCCCGCGAGGCCGGGATCCCGTTCACCCTGCACGAATACGCCCCGATCGAGCACGGGACGAGGGATCACGCGGCCGAGGTGGCACGCAAGCTCGGCGTCGACCCGGCTCGTCTCTTCAAGACGCTCGTCGCCTCGGTCGACGGCGAGCTGCGCGTCTTCGTGGTGCCTTCGGATCGGGCGCTCGACCTGCGGGCTCTCGGCAAGCGGGCCAAGCTTGCCGAGCCGCTCCGCGCCGAGCGCGCGACCGGCTACGTGGTCGGCGGGATCAGCCCGCTCGGACAGCGACGCCGGCTGCCGACGGTCGTCGACGACTCGGCGCTCGGCTTTCAGACGATCCTGGTCAGCGCGGGCCGGCGAGGGCTCCAGATCGAGCTCGATCCGCGCGACCTGATTCGCCTGCTCGGCGCCGCCGTGAGGCCGATCGGCGCCGCGGAGTCGTAAAGATCGCCTGCACGTGGATTCCCTTCCCGGCGGCGGGCGAAGCTCGGACTGCGGCTCTCCGGAACTCTAAGGGAACGGGTGTGAGCTCTTGCAGCCGGTGGACTGACCAGGTACAACGGGCGGCTCCGTACTCGTCGATCCAGGAGGGTTTCTCTGTGCGCCAGCTCGTCCTTGCCCTGATCGCCTTCGCGGCAGCCGTCGTCGTCGGAACCGCGAACGCGTCTCAGGTCGTCTCCACCAGTACGGTCACCGGTCTGACGCTCGGCGTGAACGCAAGCGGCGAGGCGATGATCAACTACAAGAGCGACGGCAGGGTCGTCCACGTGCTCGCCTCCGGCGCCGTGAACGCGATCGCGCCGATCGCGAGCGGCAAGCAGGTCAAGTTCGATCTCTCCTACGACGGCGGCTACGAGCAGCAGTACACGAACAATCCGATCGCACAGGAAGCGATTCTGAACCTGCGCCTGCTCCAGGACCAGATGGCAAAGGCAACGGCGGCGAAGAACAACAAGCTCCGGTACTCGCTCGGCCCGAAGATCAAGGCCGCCTTCGCCCAGCTTGCAGAGCTGCGCCTGGCCGCGGAGGCCTACTGGACGACGTTCACCTGCCCGGCCTACGACGGACCTGCGCTCGCCGACATGGTGGCTGCCTGCAAGGCGCCCGACGGAAGCTACTGGGCAGTGCAGTCGTGGGACCGCGATCTCCCCGACTACGGCGTCACGCCGACCACGGCGCAGTCGCAGATCGAGGTGCACCTGGCGCACTGGACCGGGGCGCTGCCGGTCCTCACCGTCCAAACCGATTGGGCATACGGCGGGCAGTGGAACCACCTCTGGGGTACCTACACCTATGACGGCAGCGGGATCTTCGGCTTCCATTCGACCGCCGGCGGCGAACCGCTCGATTCCTTCGGGCGGAACCTCTACGTCGACACGTTCAACTCGGCTTACGGCGCAGGCTGGAAGAGGGAGAACAGCTTCCTGACCCACAAGCCGGCCGGCTCCTGGTGCTACAGCGTCAACCCGCACGGGTCGCACCCGGCCGGCGTCGGCACGCAGTACCGGCTGACCATCCTCGGGCCCGGCGTCACGCCCGACGTGAGCGTCACCGTTCCCGCGCCCGGCCCGTACGACAAGATGGCACAGGCGCCCGACAACGCGGATCTGCTGGCGCTCGGCGACCCGCAGTGCACGCCGCACTGAGCGCGGGCGCCGCGGCGATCGAGGCCGTCATCTTCGACCTGGACGGGGTGCTGATCGACTCCGAGCAGGTCTGGGACGACGTCCGCGAGCGGCTGGCGCGCGAGCGTGGCGGCCGCTGGCACGCGGGCGCGCAGCGGGCGATGATGGGGATGAGCTCGCCCGAGTGGTCGCGCTACATGCACGACGAGGTCGGTCTCTCGGAGAGCCCGGAGGAGATCAACCGCGAGGTCGTCTCGCAGATGCTCGTGCGGTACGCCGACGGGCCGCCCTGGCTGCCGGGCGCGATCGACGCGGTTCGCCGGATCGCCGCGATCTGGCCGCTGGCAATCGCGTCGTCCTCGAATCGCGAGCTGATCGACGTCGTCGTCTCGGCGGGCGGGATCGCCGGGCTCTTCCGGGCCACCGTCTCGTCGGAGGAGGTCGCGCGCGGCAAGCCTGCGCCCGACGTGTACCTCGAGGCCGCGCGCCGCCTCGGGGTCGACCCGGAGCGGTGCGCTGCGATCGAGGACTCCCACAACGGGATCCGGTCGGCGAAAGCGGCCGGGATGCGCTGCATCGCCATTCCGAACTCGCACTTCCCGCCCGGCGACGCGGTCGCGGAGGCCGATGCCGTCGTCGGCTCGGTCGCCGAGCTCGAAGCTGCGGCGATCTCCGGCTGAGCGGTTAGGTGCAGCTGCTGCAGGTGCCGCGCAGCACGACGTCGTGGCCGGCGACCGAGTAGCCGGTCTTGCCCTCGACCTCGTGCAGCGCCCGCTCGAGCTTCTCGTCGGCGAAGGCCTCGACCTTCCCGCAGGAGGCGCAGACGAGATGGTGGTGATGCTGTCCGCTCGCGTGAACCGGCTCGTAGCGGGCCGTCCCGGCGCCGAGATCGATCCGTTGCAGGAGGCTCTTCTCCGTCAGGAGCTCGAGGACGCGGTAGATGCTCGCGATCCCGACCTGCCTGCCCTCAGCGCGCAGCTGGTCGAAGATCTCCTGCGCGGTCAGGCAGCAGTCCTGCCGGCCGAGCAGCTCGACGACGGCCTGCCGGGCGACGCCGTTTCGGTACCCGCCGCCGCGGAGCGAGCGAAGCGTCTCCTCCGTCCAGCCCGTCGCCTGCATCGGGACAGATGATAGCCGCTCTCAATAGCCGAAACGGACGCGGAGCACGACCGTCGAGCGCCGGCCGACCGGATCGACCGCACCGATCTCGAGCCTGTAGGTCGTCTTCGGCGTCAGCGCCTTGACGTACACGCTGAGCCGGATCGGGACCGTTCCGGGCCGCAGCACGAGCGACTGCACCGTCTTGCTCGGCACGCCGTGCAGCCAGGCGCCGAGGCGGCTTCCCTTCTGGACGATCAGCGGCTGCTTGCCCCCCGGGCCGAGCAGCGTCGCATGGAGATGGGCCTGCGAGCGCAGCGAGACGACCGTGATGATCCGGAGCGTTCCGTCCTTCTGAACCGAGCCGTGCAAGGCGGGGCGGTTGCGGACGTAGACGAGCGCCGGGCCGTTCGCGATCAGGCGCGGGTCTCCCCACTGGTTGGCGGCGAAGAACGCGAAGCGGCCCTGCTCGAGGCTGAGCACGTGGACGCCGCCGGAGCCGTCCCTGTACCAGCCCATGATCTCGCCGGTGGGAAGCGACCGGGTTGTGAGTCTCGTCACCGGCGTCCAGATGCGGTTGTCGGTCGAGAACGCGAGCACGCCGCCCTTCGGCGCGGCGGCGTAGTCGAGCTCCACGGGCCACGGCAACCGGGCGCGGGAGGGGACGATGGTCACGGCGAACGCCGATCTCGGAATCGCGAGGCCGACGCTCGCCCGCACGAGTGAGACCGTGGCTCCGGCCCGGATCGTCGCCGGCTGCCAGTCCAAGGTGGCGGCCGCGTCGAGCGTCCGGACGGCGCCGGCGGCGCCGGCCACGACGGTGGTCGAGCGGACGGCCGGCGTCGGGAGCGGCTGCGGGGTGACGACCGAGGTCGGCTCGGCGTCGCTCGTGGCCGTGCCGCCGGCACCCGTGGCGGTCTCCGTGACCCCGATCGTCGACCCGATGTCCCCGGGCGTCAGCGTGTACTCCGTGCCGGTCGCGCCCGGGATCGGGGTGCAGGCATCGCCGGCGTTGTCGCAGCGCTCCCACTGATGCGTCAAGGCCGTCGGTGAGCCGCTCCAGTCACCGGGAAGCACGGAGAGTGTCTCGCCGGCCACGGCAGCGCCCTGGATTTCCGGCGGTGTCGCCGGGACGGGCGCGGTGCCGGGAGTGGGCGAAGGTGTAGGCGTAGGCACGACGGGGCCGGTGCCGGTGATCGCGACCGTCGCGGGCGACGCTGCGGTCGCGGACGCGACGGCGTTCACGGCCGTCACGAGCGCGACGATCGTGCGGCCGCTGTCGGCGCCGGTCGGCTTGTAGTTCTCGCTCGTCGCGCCTGCGATCGGCTGGCAGCCCGCGCCTGCGACGTCGCAGCTCTCCCATTGATAGGTGAACGAGATCGGTTTCTGGCCGGTCCAGCGTCCCGGAATCGCCGCCAGGACCTTGCCGACCTGCGTCGCCCCGACGATGCTCGGCGCGGTGGAGACGGCAGGCGGCGTGGCGGGGGTGGCCGCGATCAGGAGCGGGGCGAGGCTCGTGCCGCTGAAGCGGTCCGCATCGACGCAATGAGCGAAGCCGGGCACCGTCGAGCAGTCGGACCACTGCCAGAACGTCCAGTCTTGGCCGTCCCAGCTGAGCGCAGGGAGCAGCGGCGAGCCGTCTTTCGTCCAGTGGGCGATCCAGAGCGGCGTACCCCCTGCTGCGATCGTGTCCGTGTCGGCGAGGTATCGCTCCCAGAACTTCGGCGAGGCGTAGACGAAGGGCATCACGCCGGTTCGCGTCTCGACCTCGTCGAGCCAGCTCTGCGTCCAGAGCGTGAGATTGGCCGGCTGAGAGGTTGCCGGTCACCTCGAGGTCGAGGGCAGGGGGCAGCTCCCCGGGTGCAGGCTGCGCCACGTTCGTGAAGTAGTCGGCCTGCGCGATGGCGCTGGCGGTGATCGTGGCGATGCTCGATCCCGCGGGTCGCGCGTAGTGGTAGGCGCCGACGCGAATGCCGTACAGCTCCGCGCCGGCGCGGTTGAGCCCGTAGGTGGCGTCGATGAACGTCGTGCCTTCGGTTGCCTTCGCGAAGACGAAGCTGATGCCGCTGTTGGCCGCCTTCAGCCAGTCGATCGGGATCGCGCTGTTCCAGTTCGAGATGTCGATCCCGCGGATCCCGGTTCGGCCCCGGCGCTCCCGGCGCCGCAGAGCGCGACAACCGCGCATGTCGCGGCGGCGAGCGATCTTGCGAGACGCGCAGGTCTAGGCGATTCGGTGGACACGGCTCCCCCGAGAGGGTACGGGCCGGGTGTTCGGAGCCGGTTAACGCGAACGGCCCGCCGGCTGCGCTGCTGAAGCGCGCCGACGGGCCGTGTCACCCTGAGTGGGCCTCGAGTCGCCTGGCTAGGTGACCTTCAACGTCCCTTTCATCCCGCCCGCGGCATGTCCGGGCACCGTGCACAAGTACGCATAGCTACCGGCCTTCGCGAACGTGACCGTCAGCGTCGCGCTGGCGCCGGTCTTGAGCAGCGGCGTCGTCTTGCCGTTGATCGAGAAGTCGTGCGCGAGGACGCCCTTGTTCACGACGTTGAACGTCACGGTGCCATGCGGCACCGACTTCGCCGAGAGCGTGAACGAGAGCTCGGTGGGCTTACCGGCCGTCACGGAAACGGTCGTCCCGGCGGGACGAGCGTGCGCTGCCAGCGCGGGAACCGCCCAGGCAAGCAGAACGGCAGTTGCGACGACACCGAGTGTGGCAATCCGGATCTTTTTCATCAGTATGAGAACCCCTCCGAGTGGTTTGAGTCGGGTGATCTGACCGTAGTTGAAAGGCGCGCACCAGGTCAAATCCGATACGTCAGTGCCGCTGCACCTCCTACGAGAACAGCGTAGCGCGCGGCGTCCGAGGCGGGCCGCTCGCACGGGCGGGACGCGCCCGGCGCTCGAGGGTCGGAAGGATGTCTCTCTGCGTCTGAGAAGATGCCGCTGAGTGCGATGCAACCGCGATCCGAACAGGAAGGTCTAAGAACCTGATGCAGACTCAAGCCGCAACTCTCCGTCTCGCCGTTCTGCCGCGCGCAGGCGTGGTCACCGACGCGCTGCTCGTCGCGGGTGGGACTGCGTTCGTCGCACTGGCCGCGCAGGTCTCGATCCCGCTCGGGTTCACGCCCGTACCGTTGACGGGCCAGACCTTCGCCGTCCTGCTTGTCGGCGCCGCTCTCGGCTCGACGCGGGGTGCGCTGAGTCTTCTGCTCTATCTCGCGGTGGGTGTCGTCGGTGTTCCCGTCTATGCGGATCATCGGCACGGTTGGTCGGTCTTCAGCGGTGCGACCGGTGGCTACATCGTCGGCTTCGTGGTCGCGGCCGCGCTGACGGGCTGGCTTGCCGAGCGGAGTTGGGACAAGCGCTTCTCGTCGTCGATTGCGGCGATGTTGACGGGCAGCGTCGTCATCTACCTGTGTGGCGTCGTCTGGCTGCACCACGTGCTCGGTGTGAGCTGGAGCACGGCGCTCGACGACGGTCTCTATCCCTTTGTTCCGGGCGACATCCTCAAGGTGTACCTGGCCGCAGCTGCGCTGCCCGGTGCCTGGCAGCTCGTCGGCCGCTTGCGCAAGAGCTAAACGGGCGGTCGCAGGACCGCGAACGGATCTGTCACCTCGAGCTCGCGCCTCGCGAACTGGAACAGCTCGGCGGGCCGTCCGCCCGTGCGTCCCGGCTCGCGCCGCTCGCCGGTCGAGACGAGTAGGTGCCGGCGCAGGAGGATCCGTTGCAAGTTCGTCGCTGAGACATCGTGGCCGAGTGCTGCCCGATAGAGGCCGCGGAGCTCCGAGATCGTGAACGAGTCCGGCGCCAGGGCGAAGCCGGCGTTCGTGTACGAGAGCTTGGCGCGGAGCCGCTCACGGCCGGCGAGCACGATCGGCCGGTGGTCGAAGGCGAGTTGCGGCAGCTCGTCGACGGGATGCCAGCGCGTGTCGTCGGGCACCGCCGGATCGAGGTCGCTCGGGACGAGGCCGAGGTAGGCGGTCGTCAGCTCCCAGCGCAGGGGATTGCGCGCAGGCTCGCTGCGCGTCTCGAGCTGCTCGAGGTGGGAGAGCTCGCGGACGTCGACCTTGGTGGCGAGATGGCGCCGGATCGACTGTTCGAGCGTTTCGCCCGGCTCGAGCTCCCCGCCGGGCAGCGCCCAGGTCCCGGCAAAAGGCGCCAGCGCGCGCTCCCAGAGGAGCACGTGCAGGCGGCTCGCTCGCACCTGCAGGACAACCGCCACGGCGGTCTGCGCGGGGGCTTCTGTTTTCGCTTTTGGGTCGTAAACCATGTAGACTGCCGACAGGTTATCGACTTTGAGGAGAAAACCTCGGGAGTGATGAAGGTTTCCGTCGGTGAACAGCCAGACTTGATCGTGATCGGCGGCGGGGTCGCCGGGCTGTACGCTGCGCTCTGCGCCGCTGCCGACCGGGACGTGCTGTTGCTGTCGAAGGGGCCGGTGTTCTCGTCGAACAGCTACTACGCGCAGGGCGGCGTCGCCGCTGCGATCGGCGACGGGGACGATCCGAGCCTGCACGCGCTCGACACCGTGCGCGCCGGGCGAGGGGTTTGCCGGGAGAGCGCCGTTCGCGCGCTTACCGTGGGGGCGCCGGCACGGATCGCGGATCTCGTCGAGCTCGGGGTCGAGTTCGACGACGGCCTCGCGCAGGAGGGTGGGCATTCGCGGCGCCGGGTCGTCCACGCCGGCGGCGCCGAGACCGGGAAGGCGATCGCGCAGACACTCGCCGCGCGCGCCCGCGCGCATGAGCGGATCACGATCGTGGAGGGCGAACGGGCGATCGCGCTCTGGGAGTCCGACGGGCGCTGCGTGGGAGTCGTCACCGAGCGGCGCGCGATCCGGGCCCGCGCGACGCTGATCGCCACTGGCGGCTATGCCGCTCTCTGGGAGCGGACGACGAATCCTGCGGGTGCGGTTGGCGAGGGTCTCGCGCTCGCCTACCGGGCCGGCGCCGCGCTGGCCGACCTCGAGTTCGTGCAGTTCCACCCGACCGCCCTGCTCGATGACGGCTTTCTGCTCTCCGAGGCGCTCCGCGGCGAAGGGGCGTTGCTCGTGGACGAGGACGGCGGCCGGTTCACCGATGAGCTTGCGCCGCGCGACGTCGTGACGCGCGCGATCACCGCGCGCGGGCGTGTCCGGCTCGACCTGCGCGGCATCGAGCGTGGGCGCTTCCCCGGCCTGATGGCCACCCTCGAGCAGGCCGGCTACGACCCGGCGCTCGAGCCGATCCCGGTCTCGCCGGCCGCGCACTACACGGTCGGCGGCATCGTCACCGATCTGGACGGCCGCACGACGCTACCGGGTCTCTATGCAGCCGGCGAGTGCGCCTGCACCGGCGTGCACGGCGCGAACCGGCTCGCGTCCAATTCGCTTCTCGAGTGCCTGGTCTTCGGGCGCCGGGCAGCGGTTGCGGCTGCCGCAGAGCCGGTGTTGCCCGCACTCGGCGAGCCCGAGCTGCCCGAGGCGAGCTCCGAGGTCACGCCGGCCCTGCGCCGCTCGCTCTGGCGTGACGCAGGGGTGATCCGCGGCGCCGAAGGGCTCGAGCGCCTGCGGAGCGCGCCGCACCTGCTTGCCCGCCTCGTCGCCGAAAGCGCTCTCGCCCGCCGCGAGAGCCGCGGCGGGCATTTCCGCTCCGACTACCCGACCGAGGACGACGCCTTTGCCGGGCACGTGGTCTTGCGGGCAGGGTACGAACCGGTGCTCGAACGATGGAGCTGACCGCCGAGGCGCTCGACCGGATCGTCCGGACGGCGCTCACGGAGGATGTGGGGAGCGGCGATCGGACGACCGACGCGATCATCTCGACCGGGGCTCGCTGTCGCGCGCAACTGCTGCTGCAGGAGCCCGGTGTCGTGTGCGGCATCGCGGCTGCGCGCGCGGTCTTCCAGCTGCTCGACCCCGCCGTGAACGTCGACTCGCTGCTCGACGAGGGCGACCGGGTGACCGGCGCGGCGACGCTCGCCGAGATCGAAGGCCCGGCCCGCGCGATCCTCACCGGCGAGCGGACGGCTCTGAACCTGCTCGGACGCCTGTGCGGGATCGCGACGCTCACGCGGCGCTACGTCGATCTCGTCGAGGGCACCGGCGTGACGATCCTGGACACGCGCAAGACCACTCCCGGTCTGCGTGCGCTCGAGAAGTACGCGGTGCGCTGCGGCGGCGGCTCGAATCATCGCGCGGGCCTCGACGACGCGATCCTCGTGAAGGAGAACCACCTGCGCCTGGCGGGCGGAATCGGCCCGGCGCTCGCGGCGCTCCGGGTTGCGGCGAACGGCTCGCAACCGCTCGCGGTCGAGGTCGAGGCTGAGACGCTCGACGAGGTAGCCGAGGCGCTCGACGCGGGAGTGGAGCGGATCCTGCTCGACAACATGACGCCGGACGGGATTGTCGCCGCCGTGGAGTTGGCCGCCGGCCGCGCTGAGCTCGAGGCCTCGGGCGGGATCTCGCTCGAGACGGTCCGCGCCTACGCCGAGACCGGGGTCGACTTCATCTCGATCGGTGCCCTGACCCACTCGGCCCGGTCGCTGGACGTCTCGCTGGAGCTCGCATGACGACGGCGGAGATCGCTTCGCTGCACGACGAGGTTCGCGAGCTTGCCCACGAGCGAGACGCGGTGATCCTCGCCCACAACTACCAGGTGCCCGAGGTGCAGGACGCCGCCGACTATGTCGGCGACTCGCTCGGCCTCTCGCGGCAGGCGGCGGCCACCGACGCCGAGACGATCGTCTTCTGTGGCGTGCACTTCATGGCGGAGACGGCGGCGATCCTCGCGCCGGACAAGACCGTGCTGATCCCCGACCCGGATGCCGGCTGCTCGCTCGCATCGTCGATCACGGCCGACGAGCTCCGCGCCTGGAAGGCCGAGCATCCGGGCTCGGTGGTCGTCTCGTACGTCAACACGACGGCCGAGGTGAAGGCCGAGAGCGACTACTGCTGCACTTCGGGAAACGCGAAAGCCGTGATCGAGGCGATCCCGGCCGACCGCGAGATCCTCTTCTTGCCGGACATGTACCTCGGCCTCTGGCTCGAGCGCGTCACGGGCCGCAAGCTCCAGATCTGGCTCGGCGAGTGCCACGTCCACGCGGGCATCAGACCGGCGGACATCGAGCGCTGGCAGGCAGAGGCTCCGGACGCGGAGCTGCTCGTCCACCCCGAATGCGGCTGTGCGAGCCAGGCGATGGCGTTCGGGAACGAGCGGACGCACATCCTGTCGACCGAGGGGATGGTCAAGTTCGCGCGGGAGTCGCCGCGCGAGCGGTTCGTGATCGCGACGGAGGTCGGAATCCTCCACCGCCTCGGCCGCGAGGTTCCGGAGAAACGGTTCGAAGCGGTGCAGGAAGCGGCCGTCTGCCGGTTCATGAAGATGATCACGCTCGAGAAGCTTCGTGACTCCCTGCGCGCCGGCAAGCACGTCGTGACGGTCGAGCCGGCGATCGCGCAGCGCGCGCGGGGGGCGATCGACCGCATGATTGCGATCGGCTAGTGCATTCGTCCGTACTTACAGACGGGTGCACTAGTTGCCAAACGTCCAGTTTGCTCGAAAAGTGGCCCATGGGTACACATGGGCCACGTTGTTCCGACGGGACGCGCCCGGTGCGATCATGACTCCATGCACGTCCGTCGAATAGCCGATCGGCTCCGGTCGGAGTTGGCGGCGCCGACGCGACCCGCCGGCCTGCTTGCAAGCATCGTCGCGGTCGCTCTCGTCACCGGCGTGATCGCGGCCCTGAAGCCCTACGTGCCCGTACTCAGCCTCGGCGTCCTCTACGTCTTCGCGGTGCTGCCGATCGCCGTCGTCTGGGGTCTGACGTACGCGGTCACGGTCTCGGTGGCGAGCATGCTCGCGTTCAACTGGTTCTTCCTGCCTCCGACGCACACGTTCACGCTCAGCGATACGCGGAACTGGTTCGCGCTCGCGGTCTTCGTCGTCACCGCGATCGTCGTCAGTGAGCTCGCGGCACGTGCCCGCCGCCGGGCGCGAGAAGCCTCTCTACTCGCAGAGATCGCGACGACACTGCTCGAGCACGGCAGCGTCAGCGCCGACCTGGAGCGCATCTCCGCCGAGGCAGCGCGCGCGCTTCAGGTCGAGCGCGCGCGGATCGACGTCGGCGATCGGCCTGTCGGCGACCCGCCGTCGGGCGAGGCCCACGAGCTCCGCGTCGGTGGACGCCGCGTGGGAACGATCGTGCTCGAGGGCTGGCAACACGGCGAGGCGGGGGCACGCCGCCGTCTGCTTCCGGCGCTCGCCTCGCTGCTCGGCGTCGCGATCGACCGGGAGCGGCTCACCCACGAGGCGCTCGAAGCGGAAGCCCTCCGGCGTGGCGACGTGATCAAGACGGCGCTCCTGCGCGCAGTGAGTCATGACCTGCGGACGCCTCTGATGGCGATCTCGACATCGGCCGGAGCCCTCGCGCGGCCTGACCTGACGATCGACGACGCCGGCCGGGCCGAGCTGCTTGCGACCATTCTCGACGCTTCCGACAGGCTCGACCGGCTCGTCGACAACCTCCTCGACCTGTCCCGGCTCCAGGCGGGGGCTGCGGAGCCCGACCAGGAGCTCTGGGAAGTCGACGAGCTGATCGTCCAGGCGCTCGACGAGCTCGGCGAGGAGGGAAACCGGGTCGAGGTGACCTTCTCGGACGAGCCGCCCGCCGTCCGTGTCGACGCACATCAGATTCAGCGCGTGCTCGCGAACCTCGTCGAGAACGCGATCAAGTACTCACCGCCCGGCGAGGCGGTCCGGGTGCAAATTGCGGCGACCCCGTCGGAGGCGGTGATCCGGGTGATCGACCATGGACCGGGAGTCCCGCTCGACGAGCGCGAGCGGATCTTCGAGCCGTTCCAGCGCGGCGCCCGCCGCGGCGACGTCGGCGGGGCGGGGCTCGGGCTTGCGATCGCACGCGGTTTCGCAGAGGCAAACGGCGGCCACTTGTCGGTCGAGTCGCGCTCGGGCCAGGGCGCGACGTTCGTCCTCTCGCTGCCGACGGCCAAGCCGTCCGTCCGCGAGAGCGGACAAGGGGAGCGGGTCGCGGGGAACCGGGAGGCTCCCCCTGCCGGGCAAGGCGCGCTGACGTGAGGGGCGCCCGCGTGCTCGTCGTCGACGACGAGCAGCAGATCCTGCGGGCCCTGAGCACGAGCCTGCGCGGTGCCGGCTACGAGGTCGAGACCGCAGACACGGCAGCAGGCGCGCTCGCGGCAGCCGCGATGCGCCCGCCGGAGGCCGTGATCCTCGACCTGGTCTTGCCTGACGGCACGGGGCTCGACGTCTGTCGCGAGCTCCGCACCTGGAGCACGGCGCCGGTGATCATCCTCTCCGCCGTCGGGGAAGAGCGCGAGAAGGTCGCCGCACTCGACGCCGGTGCCGACGACTACGTCACGAAGCCCGTCGGGATCGACGAGTTGCTGGCGCGGCTGCGCGCTGTGCTCAGGCGAACTGTGCCCTCGGGCGAGCCGGTGGTCACGATCGGCGAGCTCGTCGTCGATCTCGAGAAGCGAGCGGTCAGTGTCGCCGGGAAGCCCGTTCGGCTGACGCCGCATCAGTTCGAGCTGCTCCGCTTCTTCGCCCTGAACGAGGGCAAGCTGCTCACCCACCGGATGCTCCTCCAGGAGGTGTGGGGGCCCGGCTACGGCAGCGAGTCGAATCTCGTGCACGTGAACGTCTCCCAGCTGCGGCGCAAGATCGAGCCCGACCGCGCACGGCCCCGGTATCTCCTGACCGAGCCCGGCGCCGGCTACCGGCTCGTCGATCCCACGCTGCAACCCTGAACGGTTTCAGGGTTTCTTCAGGCCGGGCGCGCTGATCTTCACGCGGGCTTCAGGTCGCGGTTCCTACCGTGAGGGTCATGAAGCATCTCGTGGGTTCCTCGGTTCATTGGCGTCGGCATCGCGATCCCGCTGTCCCGGTACGTCCGCTGGCGGCCGCGCTGCCAGAAGCCTGCTTTGCGCTGGCCGTGATTGCGATCGGATTTGGTGCCTCGGTTGGCTGGAAATGGACGCTGGCTGTCGCAGGCGCCCTGGGCTTGGTAGCCCTTACACGGGCAGTCCGGGCGGCAACTGAACTGGGACGACGGCGCCGAGTGGCCGACGAGTGGCTGCTCTGGGGGGCGACCGCCCGTCCTTCGTCCGCGCTGCTGAGCTGGCGAGCGGATGAGCTCATGTCGCCACGGCTCCGCTCGACGCTGGCGCACGGCCTGCTGCGGATCGAGCGCGAGACACGCGGCAAGACTCTTCCGGGGGCGGTGCCGTTGAACAAGCGCGCCCTTCATCGCCACCTCGGCCTGCTCTGCGTCCTGCAGAGCCGGATCGAGGATCGCTCCCGCCCGGTCTCGATTCGCGGGATCCTGCTCGTCGACCGGCTGCTCACCGAGCCGGGGAGCCCCTTCTATTCATCGACCCCGGACGACGTGCTCGCCGAGGCTTTGAGCGACGCGCTGGCGGCGCTCGAGCCTGCGCCGGTCGCAGCCGCCGCCTGACGCGACATGGCATCGGTTCGGAGCACGACCGTCCCGTCTACACCCTCGCGGGAACGGCGAGGGGCGCTTGGAACAGCCTGCCTCGGGCTGCTCATCTCGATCTTCGCCGTCTGGGCTCTCGTCGCGCTGGCACTCGTGCTTGCGGGCCGTGCGGTTGCTCGCGGACTCGTCGGTGCTGGCCGGGCGGTGCTCGAGTCCCGGCGGCGTTCCCGTTTGGTCGATACCTGGCTGCTCTGGGGTGGTGCTCCGCGTCCGTCGTCGGCGTTTTTCGGCTGGCGATCGGGCGAGCTCACGTCGCGGCGACTGCGGTCGACGCTGGCACACCACCTGCGGAAGATCGAGCAGGAGGTGCTGGGCGAGGCCTCGCCGGGACCTGTGCGCTTGAACGACGGCGCTCTTCGGGCTCATCTCGGCCTGGTCAGCGCCCTCGAGGAGCGGCTCGAGGATCGCGCCCGACCTGTCTCCGTGCAAGGGATGGTGCTCGTCGACCGGTTGCTCACCGAGCCCAAGAGCCCGCTCTATTCAGATGTCCCCGACCAGGTTCTGGCACAGGCGATGAGCGAGATCCTGGCGGCGCTCGACCCCGTCCCGCTGGCCGCCGCCGCGTGACTCTCCGCCGCTGACCCCCACCGGGTCGGCCAGCGTCGGCATCGTCCTCATCGCGGGTACGGCGCGTCCGGTTCGGCGGCGCCGCGGTGACATGAGCGCCGGCGTCTCGGCGCTGGTACGGTCAGCTCGATCCGAGGTGTGCCGGGAAGACTGGTCGGCGACCGCCGCCGCATGCCTGCCGCTCCCACGATCCGTTCCCCTGACGACCGATCGAACGGCCGCATTCCCTGATGTCACCGGGCATCGCGCTGCCGGTCTTCTTCGGCTCGCTTGTCGTGACGCTCGCGGCTGCAGCGTCCTTCGCGCGCCGCCTCGACGCGCTCGGGGTGCACCTCGGTCTGCCGGAGGCGCTGCTCGGGTTGCTCACCGCCCTCGCTGCGGACGCACCTGAGATCGTCTCCGCTCTCGTCGCGCTCGGCGAGGGAGCGAACGGGGCGAGTTTCGGTGTCCTCGTCGGATCGAATGTGTTCAACCTCGCCGCCATGATCGGGCTCACGGCCGTGCTGGCCGGAAACGTCCATCTCCGCCGGGAGTCGCTCCTACTCGAGGCCACAGTCGGGCTGCTCGTTCTGCTGGTTGCCGCCGGACTACTCGCCGGATACCTCCCTGCGCCGGCCGCGGCCCTGCTGCTGGCCGCGATCATCGCCCCCTACGTCTTCCTGCTCATCCGGGGAGGAGGCGTGACCACGCTCGGGCTGCCGCTGCCGCGAAGGCTCCGCACGGGCCTCGGCCGGGCACTCGGCGAGCGCGAGCGCGAGCATCTTCCGGTCGTAGCGGGCGCAAGCCTGAGGAGTACGGTTGCGCTGATCCCGGTCGCCATCGTTCTGATCGTCGCGGGCAGCTTCGGGCTCGTGAAGGCCGCGCTGGCACTGGCCGACCAATGGCACGCGTCTCCGGTCGCGATCGGTGTGCTTGTGCTTGCTCCGTTGACGAGCATCCCGAATGCGTTCACCGCGCTCCGCCTCGGTCTCGCCGAGCGGGGGGCGGCACTCGTGAGCGAGACGCTGAACAGCAACACGATCAACCTCGTCGCCGGCCTCGTGCTGCCCGCGCTGTTCGTTACGGTGGCGGCGCTCACCAATGAGGCCAAGTTCGACCTGGCCTGGCTTGTCGTGATGACGCTTGCCTGCCTCGCACTCCTGGCGCGCCGGCGGGGGCTGGGACGCGTGGGCGGCGCCGCGCTGATCGTCCTCTACCTCGTGTTCGTCGTCGTCGAGCTGACGCGCATCTGACGGCGCGCGGCCGCCGACCATCTTCAGGATTTCTTCAGACGCCGCGCAGCGATCTTCAGCCTGGCTTCAGGACAGGGGATCTACCTTCGAGGCAATGAATGCGGTTGGACACAGCCACCGTGTGCGCAGCCAGACGCGCGGGCCTCGCCAGGCCGCGCTCCCGTTTGTCCTGATGGCACTCGTCTTCGTCGCCGGTGCGACCTCGACGTTCCTGCCGGCCGGTCTCGCGTTCGCGCTCGTGTCCGCCTGTGTCTTGGTAGGGTCGCTCCGTGTCCTACTCGCCTACCGTGACGGTTTGGTCGCGAGGCGTGTGAGGAGCGGGCAGCGCTGATGTACGACCTTGCCGCCATCGGCATCGCGGCCGCGTGCTTCGCGTTCGTGTACGGCCTGCTCTGGATCCTGGAGCGCGTCTGATGGCTGCTTCCGACGTCTTCGGGCTCGTCGTCTCCCTGCTCGTCTTTGGCTATCTCGTCTACGCGCTCTTTCGCGGGGAGAAGTTCTAGGTGACCGGGCAGGGGATCTCGCAGATCGTCTTCTACGCGCTCGCGCTCGTCGCGCTCGGGTATCCGCTCGGTCTCTGGATGGCGCGGATGTACACGACTCCTCGCCCGGTTGGGCGTTTCTTCGCGAGGATCGAGAACGGCTTCTGCCGGATCGTCCGCACGGACCCGAGCCGGGAGCAGGACTGGAAGAGCTACGGCACGACAGTGCTCGTCTTCAGCGTGCTCTTCATGGCCCTGCTCTATGCGATCCAGCGCCTCCAGGGCCATCTGTTCCTGAATCCCGACCACATGAAGGCCGTGCCGGCGCACCTGTCGCTGAACACCGCAGCGAGCTTCATCACCAACACGAACTGGCAGTTCTACGGCGGCGAGTACACGATGTCGTACCTGACGCAGATGGCCGGCCTCGCCGTGCAGAACTTCGTCTCGGCGGCGGTCGGGATCGCGGTCGTGGCAGCCGTCGTCCGCGGGATCTCCCGGCGCTCGGCCGGGACGATCGGCAACTTCTGGGTCGACCTCTACCGCACGCTCGTCTACCTCCTGCTGCCGCTCGCGATTGTCGTGACGGCGCTCTTGATCTGGCAGGGCGTGCCACAGACCTTCAGCGGGCACGCGACCGCGACGACACTTCAGGGCGCCACGCAGACGATCGCGCGCGGCCCGGCGGCCTCTCAGATCGCGATCAAGCAGCTCGGGACGAACGGCGGCGGCTTCTACAACTCGAACTCGGCGGTTCCGTTCGAGAACCCGACCGGCCTCTCGAACTTCATCGAGATGCTGGCGATCCTGCTGATCCCGGCTGCGCAGGTCTTCATGTTCGGGAAGATGGTGTTCGCGCGCCGCCACGCCTGGGCGGTGTTTGCCGCCATGTTCATCGTCTTTGCGCTCGGTCATCGGCGTCAACCTGCCTGCCGAGCAGCACGGCTCGGCAGGTGCTGCGCGCCTCCGGCGTCAACATCACGCAGGGCCACGGCCAGTCTGGCGGCAACATGGCCGACAAGGAGGTCCGCTTCGGCCAGGCGGCGACCGCGAACTGGACCGTTGCCACGAGCGACGCGTCGAACGGCTCGGTGAACGGCGGCTTCGACGCGCAAACGCCTCTGGGCGGAGCTGTGCCCCTGGTCAACCTCTTCCTCGGCGAGGTGATCTTCGGCGGCGTCGGCTCGGGCCTCTACGGGATGTTCTTCTACATCGTCCTGGCCGTCTTCGTCGCGGGCCTGATGGTCGGCCGGACACCGGAGTGGCTCGGGAAGAAGATCGAGGCGCGCGAGATCAAGTACGCCGCGCTCGGCGCGCTCTTCGTGCCGACGATGGTCCTCTCCCTGGCCGCGCTCTCGATCGTGACCAAGAGCGGGCTCGCCTCGATCTACAACAGCGGCGTCCACGGCTTCACGGAGACGCTCTACGCCTACGACTCGCAGTCGAACAACAACGGCAGCGCGTTCGCCGGCTTCGGGCTGACGAACTTCAGCGCCGACTTCGGGACGATCGCGATGCTGCTCGGGCGCTTCGTGCCCATGTTCGCGGCGCTCGCCCTCGGCGGCGCGCTTGCGAAGAAGAAGACCGTGCCGGCCTCCGCCGGGACGTTCCGCACCGACGGGCCGACGTTCGTCGTCCTGCTCGTCGGCGTGATCGCACTCACGGCCGGTCTGATGATCTTCCCGGCACTCACACTCGGCCCGATCGTCGAAGGGTTGATGCACTGATGAAGAACATTCTCAGCTCCGCGCTCGCGATCGTCGTCATCACCGCGGTCTTCGGTTTCGCCTACCCGCTCGTGATGACCGGCTTCGCGCAGGTCGCGTTCAAGGGCCAGGCGCAGGGGAGCCTGATCGACGGTCGACGGCAAGGTCGTCGGCTCGAAGCTCGCCGCGCAGAGCTTCACCAGCCCCAAGTACTTCCACGAGCGGCCGTCGGGCACCTCCCCCGCCTACAACGCCGGCGCGACCACGTTCGCCAACCTCGGTCCGACGAACCCCGACCTGGCGAAGAACGTCGCAGCCGCGGCGCAGGCGATCCTCAAGCTCGAAGGGCCCGTACAACCCGGGTTTGACGATCCACGACATCCCGGTCGACGCGGTCACCACCTCGGGCTCGGGCATCGACCCCGACATCTCACCGGCCTACGCGCAGCTTCAGGCGCACCGCGTCGCAGCCGTGCGGAAGCTGCCGCTCGCAACAGTGGAGACGCTGATCAAGCAGAACACGACCGGCCGCTCGTGGGGCTTCTTCGGTGAGCCGGGCGTGAACGTGCTCGAGCTCAACATCGCACTCGACAAGGAGAGTGGCAAGCAGTAATGGCACGGCAGTCGGCAAGCATCTTCTCGCGTGAGATCACCCTGGCAGCGATCAAGGACTCGTTCCCGAAGCTCGACCCGCGCCTCCAGCTCAAGAACCCGGTCATGTTCATCGTCGAGCTCGGGAGCGTGATCACGACCGGCATCTTCGTCCTCGACCTGGCACGCGGCCACACGGGCTCGCTCTGGTTCGTCGGCGTGATCGCCGATCTGGCTCTGGCTGACCGTGCTGTTCGCGAACTTCGCCGAGGCGATCGCCGAGGGCCGAGGCAAGGCGCAGGCGAACGCTCTGCGGGCGACGCGCACGACGACGCTCGCGCAGCGGCGCCTCGACGGTGGCGCGTTCGAGAGCGTTCCGGCGGCCGAGCTCCAGCGCGGCGACACGGTCGTCGTGATCGCCGGCGAGGTCATCCCCGCCGACGGCGAGATCGTCGAAGGCGTCGGCTCGGTCGACGAGTCGGCGATCACCGGCGAGTCCGCGCCCGTGATCCGCGAGGCCGGCGGCGACCGCTCGGCCGTCACCGGCGGCACGCGGCTGCTCTCCGACCAGCTGGTGGTGCGGGTCACGCAGGAGCCCGGCAAGTCGTTCCTCGACCGCATGATCGCGCTCGTCGAGGGCGCCGAGCGGCGCAAGACGCCGAACGAGATCGCGCTGAACATCCTGCTCGCGGGGCTCACGATCACCTTCCTGGCCGCCGTCGTCACGCTGCGGCCGTTCGCGATCTACGCGGGAACACATCTCTCGCAGACCGTGCTCATCGCTCTCCTCGTCGCGCTGATCCCCACGACGATCGGCGCCCTCCTGTCGGCGATCGGGATCGCCGGGCATGGACCGGCTCGTCCAGCGCAACGTGCTCGCGATGTCCGGGCGCGCGGTGGAGGCCTCCGGCGACGTCGACGTGCTCCTGCTCGACAAGACCGGCACGATCACGCTCGGCAACCGGCAGGCCGCGGAGTTCGTCCCGGTGGAGGGCGTGCCGATCGACGAGCTGGCGGAGGTCGCGCAGCTCTCGTCGCTCGCCGACGAGACGCCCGAGGGCCGCTCGATCGTCGTGCTCGCGAAGGAGCAGTACGGCCTACGCGGCCGCGAGCTCGCCGACCACGAGGCCACGTTCATCCCGTTCTCGGCGACGACGCGGATGAGCGGCGTCGACTTCGACGGCAAGCAGTACCGCAAGGGCGCCGCCGAGGCCGTCAAGAAGTGGGTCGAGGAGCAGGGCGGACGGATCCCCGCGCGGCTCGACGAGGAGGTCGACAGGATCGCGCGCGCCGGCGGGACGCCGCTCGTGGTCGCGCAGGACAACTTCGTGCTCGGCGTGATCCACCTGAAGGACATCGTCAAGGGCGGCATGCGCGAGCGGTTCGACGAGCTGCGCCGGATGGGGATCCGCACGGTGATGATCACCGGCGACAACCGCGTCACCGCCGCCGTGATCGCCGAGGAGGCGGGCGTCGACGACTTCCTCGCCGAGGCGACGCCGGAGACGAAGATGGCGCTGATCAAGGAAGAGCAGTCGAAGGGCCGCATGGTCGCGATGACCGGCGACGGGACGAACGACGCGCCCGCGCTCGCGCAGGCAGACGTCGGCGTGGCCATGAACACGGGCACGTCCGCCGCGAAGGAGGCCGGCAACATGGTCGACCTCGACTCGAACCCGACGAAGCTGATCGAGATCGTCGAGGTCGGCAAGCAGCTGCTGATCACCCGCGGCGCGCTGACGACCTTCTCGATCGCGAACGACGTGGCGAAGTACTTCGCGATCCTGCCGGCGATGTTCGCCTTCACCTACGCGACGAAGGCCGGCCAGCGCGGTCCGCTGAACTCGCTGAACATCATGCATCTCGGCGACCCCAAGAGCGCGATCGTCTCTGCGATCATCTTCAACGCGTTGATCATCCCTGCCCTCGTCCCGCTGGCGCTGAAGGGCGTCAAGTACCGCGCGATCGGCGCGACGGCGCTCCTGCGCCGCAACTTGCTGATCTACGGTCTCGGCGGGATGATCCTGCCATTCGTGGGGATCAAGCTGATCGACCTGATCGTCCACAACGTCCTCGGGGCCTAGCTCGCGCGGTAAGTACCGGATCCTGCTGGGAATGGCCGCGGGAGTCGGGAAGACCTACCGCATGCTCCAGGAGGGGCAGCAGGCTCTCCACGAGGGGCGCGACGTCGTGATCGGGTACCTGGAGCCGCACGACCGCCCCGAGACCGCAGTGCTTGCGCTCGGCCTGCCGGAGGTGCCGCGGTTGCGGAGCCGCCTTGGCGATGTCGAGCTGCCGGAGATGGACGTCGATGCGGTGATTGCCCGCAAGCCCGAGCTCGCGCTCGTCGACGAGCTCGCGCACACGAACAACCAGGAGCTGCGCCATGCCAAGCGCTACGAGGACATCGAGGAGATCCTCGAAGCCGGGATCGACGTCACCTCCACCGTCAACGTCCAGCATCTCGAAAGTCTGAACGACGCGATCTTCGAGATCACAGGCGTGCGCGTGCGCGAGACGTTCCCGGATCGGATCCTCGACGAGGCTGACGAGGTTGTCCTCGTCGACCTGACGCCCGAGGCGCTCCAGGAGCGGCTCCGGGCCGGGAAGATCTACGCGCCCGACCGGGCCGAGGTCGCACTCCAGAACTTCTTCCGGCTCGACAACCTCGCCGCGTTGCGGGAGCTCGTGCTGCGCGAGCTTGCCGAGGACGTCGAAGCGCGCCGCAATCTGACCATCCTCGACCCGCTCAGCAAGTACGCGGTCGCCGAGCGGATTCTCGCCCTCGTCACGCCGGAGCCCAGGTCGCAGCGGCTGCTGCGCCGTGCCTGGCGCTCCGCCCAGCGCTTCAACTCCGAGCTCGACGCGCTCTGGGTCCGCCGCCCCGGCCAGGAGCTGAGCGAGCAGGAGACCGTGTCACTGGCCGCTCTGCGCCGCCTCGCGAGTATTCTCGGCACCCATTTCATCGAGCTCGAGCGGGACGACTTCATCGAGACGGTCCGCGAGTTCGCGCGCGAGCGCGGCTCGACGTACGTCTTCGTCGGCACTCCTGACGAGTCGCGGCGGCGCGAGATCCTGCACGGCTCGCTCGTCTCGAGGCTCGTGCGCGAGTTGCCGGGGATCGACATCCGGGTCGTCGCAGACCGGGCGCTGCGAGAGGAGACGCGCGAGTGATCGAGCCGTTTCTCATCGGGGCGCTGGCCGTTGCACTGATCGTCGCGCTCGTCGCCATACGCAGGCGGAGGCCGCCGACGCGACCCGCCCCCGGCAAAAAGCGGATCCTCGTGCCGTTCGCCCACGGCGCGCTCGACCCGACCGTGCTCGCCGCTGCGATCCGGATCGCGCGGGCGGAAGAGGCGACACTGGTTCCGGCCTACCTGATCGTCGTCCCGTTCGAGTTCGGCGCCGGCGCGCCGATGGCGCAGCAGGTCGGTGTCGCGATGCCGCTGCTCGAGGCTGTCGAGCACGCGGCGCTGCGTGCCGGAGTTCCCGTCGATGCGAGGGTCGAAAGCGGTCGGACGCCGATCCATGCGCTCCAGCGCCTCTGGGCCGTCGAACAGTTCGATCGGATCATCGTCCCGGCCCCGGTAGGCCGGGCCCCTGGCTTCACACCCAAGGATCTGGCTTGGATGTTGACTCACGCACCACACGAGATCCTGATTCTCCGGCCCGACCCCCTGCTCGACTCTACGGTAGACGGGCATGACGAGAGCCGGCGCAGCGCACCTGCGCGGTACGGTTCCGCCGTGGGGCCCGTTTCTTCGCGGTAAGATCGCTGGCGACCGACTCAGGCCCAGACTGGGCCGAGCTGCAGGCACCGAAAGTTTTAGGCCGCGTTCATGGGCGCGATCTACCTTTGTCCGAACGAGTATGAGGGAGAGTTGATGTCTGAGCAGCGTGTTTCTCCGCCTGATCCGTTGTTGTTGAAGCTCGAGGAGGCGTTGTTTGAAGTTCGGCGCGTGATTGCGGGGCAAGAGGTGATGCTGGAGCGGGTGCTGGTGTGTCTGCTCGCGGGTGGGCATCTCTTGATCGAGGGTGTGCCTGGCTTGGCGAAGACGTTGACGATCAAGTCGACGGCTTCGGTGCTCGGTGGGACGTTCCAGCGGGTGCAGTTCACGCCGGACCTGGTGCCGTCGGATCTCGTGGGCACGCGGGTGTTCCGGCCGGATCATTCGGATTTCGATACGGAGCTCGGGCCGGTGTTCTGCAACTTCCTGCTCGCGGACGAGATCAACCGTGCGCCGGCGAAGGTGCAGTCGGCGCTGCTCGAGGTGATGCAGGAGCGGCAGGTGACGATCGGTCACACGACGCATCCGGTGCCGTCGCCGTTCTTGGTGCTGGCGACGCAGAACCCGATCGAGTCGGAGGGGACGTATCCGCTGCCCGAGGCGCAGATCGACCGGTTCATGCTGAAAGTGTTGACGGACTATCCGTCGCATGACGAGGAGTTGACTGTCGTGGCGCGGTCGTTGGAGCCGGTGCCGGTGTTGAATCAGGTGCTCGGCCTGGAGGATTTGAAGCTGCTGCAGGGTCGGGTGTCGCAGGTCTATGTGGATCCGGCGCTGATCAGTTGGGTCGTCGATATCGCAACTGCGACTCGGCGTCCGGCTGACCATGGGGTGGCGAGTGTGGCGCCGTACATCTCGTTCGGGGCCTCGCCGCGCGGGCCGATCAGCGTGGTTGCTGCGGCGCGGGCGATGGCGCTCCTGCGGGGCCGGGATTATGTGATCGTCCCGGATATCGAGGCTGTGCTTCGGGATGCGCTTCGGCATCGTCTGGTGCTCTCGTATCAGGCGCTTGCCGAGGAGGTGACAGCTGACAGTGTCCTCGAGGAGGTGTTGAAGGCGGTACCGGCGCCACAGATCGACCTGAACCGCGCACCCGTCGCGGCGTGACGTCTAGCAGGGAAACGACGCTCGGAAAGGGGAGGGGTACGGCATGGCGAGTCTCGTCGATGTCCTAGACCGCGTCCGCACGCCCGCGGAGCCGGGGCCCGGACCGCTGACGTCGGAGAGCCTGCGGGCACTCGACCTCGCGATCGGCCGGCGTGTCGGCGGCCTGCTCTCAGGGGACTACCGCTCGGCGTTCGCCGGTGTCGGTACCGAGCTGTACCAGGTGCGGGCCTACCAGCCGGGCGACGACGTGCGTCGCATCGACTGGAACGTGACGGCGCGGACGGGGGAGACCCACGTACGGGTCGAGCTCGCCGAGCGGGTGCTCGTCACCTGGCTCGTGCTCGATGCCTCCGCTTCGATGCAGTTCGGCACGGCCGACCGGCGGAAAGCCGACGTCGCGGAAGGCGTGGCGCTGGCGGTCGGGCATGCGGCGACGCGGCGTGGGAACAGGCTCGGGATCGTGTCCTTCGGGCCAGACGAGCCCCACTTCCGCAAGCCACGTCAGGGACGCCGTGGGCTGCTCCTCGCGCTCGGATCGCTCCGGAACGCGCCGGAAGGCAGCGGCTCGCTCGAGGAGGCCCTGAAGCTCGTCGACGGCCTCGCCGTGCAGCGGTCGCTCGTGGTCGTGATCTCCGACTTCCGCGGCCCGGTCGACTGGCGGCACGGGCTCTTGCGCGTGGCCGCCCGCCATCCGACGCTCGCCGTCGAGATCCGGGACCCGCGCGAGCAGGAGCTGGCAGATGTCGGCGAGCTGCGGCTGGTCGATCCCGAGACGGGGCGTCAGCTGCGGGTCGACACGCGCGACCGCGTTCTGCGCGAGCGCTTCGCGGTGGCCGCCGAGGAGGAGCGCCGCGGGCTCGTGACGATGCTTGCTTCGGTCGGCGTGCCGCACGTGGCGCTCTCGACCCAGGGTGACTGGCTCAGGCCGCTGGCTGCGTTCCTGAGCCGGAGCGACCGTCGGTGACATTCGCTGCGCCGTACATGCTTTTCGGCCTCCTCGCCGTGCCGCTCGCTGCGGTCGGCTACTGGGTGCTGGAGGGCCGGCGCAGCCAGCGTGCGGCCGCCTGGTCGACCCGGGCCATGCTGCCGAACATCGTGCGCCGGCCCTCGGAGCGCCTGCGCCACCTGCCCGCCGCTTTGATGCTGATCGGCCTGACGTTCCTGCTCGTCGGGTTTGCCCGGCCGCAGCGGGTCCTGAACAGCGTCCGCAGCGGGGCGACCGTCGTCCTGACCTTCGACGTCTCGGGCTCGATGGCGGCGACGGATGTCCAGCCCACACGGATCATGGCGGCGCACAACGGCGCAATCGCGTTTCTGAATGAGCTCCCCTCGAAGTACCAGGTCGCGGTCGTCACCTTCGCAGACAAGGTGAACCTGGCCGTCGCGCCGACCTTCAACCGCGCGAAGGTGATCGCCGGCATCCCCACCACGGTCACCCCGCTCGGCGGAACGGCGATCGGCGATGCGGTGGACGGCTCGCTGGCGGTGGCCGTTCGCGCTGTTGGCAAGAGCCATCCGGGGAATCCGCATCCACCTGCTGCGATTCTGCTCATCTCGGACGGAGCACAGACAGCCCAGGGGACGAAGCCTCAGGACGCTGCCGCGAAGGCGCGACTCGCCGGCATTCCGGTCGACACGATCTCCGTCGGGACGGCGAACGGCCAGGTGACTCAGCAGATCCCGCTCAAGGGCGGTCAGAAGGAGACCAAGAAGAGCCCTGTTCCGGTCGACCCGACAACGCTTCAGGTCGTCTCGCACCTCACGGGCGGCCAGTTCTTCAAGGCCTTCTCGGCCCAGCAGCTGACCCAGGTCTACAAGAACCTGGGCTCGCACACCTCACAGGCGAAGAGCAAGCATGAGCTGAGCGCCTTGGCGACGGGCGTGGCGCTGATCTTCATCCTCGCCGGAGTCGTTCTCTCCGCTCTCTGGTTTCGGAGGCTCGCATGAGGCGCTCGCTCAGGCTGTTAGCGGTCGTCGCGGGCTTGCTCGCGCTCGTCGCCGCCGCCTTCTCCGCTGGAAGTCTGGCGCGGACGTCGGCCGCACCGCAGACGACGCAGGAGTGCAACAAGGTGAAGGTCTGCGTCCACGTCGTCGGCCCGTGGGTTGCTGTGCCCGCGGCCGGCGAGGCGACCTGGCTGCTCGAGTGCCCGAAGCGCCAGGGCTCCGTCGGCGGCACCGACGCCCGTGCCAGCTCCGTCCACGTGCACGTCTGGTTTGACGGCCAGATCGGCGCGCCGATCGGGCAGGGAGTCACGACGGGCAGCTTCCTGCTCTTCCACGCGATCTCGGATGACGGCAAGGTCGGCTCGTTCGAGCCGCTGCTCGGCTGCATCCCGATCAAGAAGCAGAGCAGCAGCCGCTCGACGCTCTCGGCGCGCCGCATCGCAGCGATTCCTGGGACGCCGGTCGGAGTGCCGCTCGATCCCCGGGGGACCGACGTTGTCCTCCAGGCGGGATCGACGCAGACGACGAGCCAGGCGTGTCCGAAGAAGGAGACGCTTGTCGGCAGCTGGAACGGGCTCGCGTTCAACACGAAGAACCCGCCCGGCGACGTGGCCGCGGTCCTCGGCATGGTGACGACGAAGACATCGGTCGAAGGCGGCTCGGTGAAGGCCACGATTCATACCGGCGGCTCGCTGGCGCTCACGGACGAAGCCGAGGCCCAGATCGGCGCGGTGTGCGCGTCGTGAGCGAGCTCGGGACGATCCATCACTTCAGCTTCATTGCGCCGCACTACCTGTTTGCGCTGCTCGTCGTTCCGCTGCTGCTCCTGTTCATGGCTCTCATCCGGCGTCAGCGCTCGAAGTACATGGTCGCGTTCACGAACATGGAGGTGCTCGCTGCCATCGTCGAGAAGCGACGGGTCTGGTGGCGGCGCGGGGTCCCGATCATCCTGATCGTGCTCGCGCTCTCGACGGCCGCGGCGGCGCTCGCGCGGCCGCAGGTTCACCTGGTCGCGCCCGACCGGAATGCGACGATCATCCTGCTCGTCGACGTCTCCGGCTCGATGCGAGCCACCGACGTGAGCCCGACGCGGATCGGTGCAGCCGTCGACTCGATGCGCATCTTCCTCGACAAGCTGCCGGAGAGCGTCAAGGTCGGTCTCGTCGCGTTCAGCTCCGACACCGAGGTCCTCGATACGCCGACGACCGATCACTCGGCCATCGACAGCGGCCTCGACTTCCTCAGCCCCGAGGCCGGGACGGCGCTCGGCGACGGGGTCGTCGGCGCGATCCACCTCGCAGTGTCCAGCCTCGCCGCCGCCGGCGTTCATCACAAGCCCGGTGAGTACCTGCCGGCCGCGATCGTGCTCGAATCGGACGGTGCGCAGAACCGCGGCACGGCGACACCTGAATCGGCCGCGAAGCTTGCGAAGGCTGCGGGTGTCCGCATCTATGGCGTCGCGCTTGGCACGAACCACGGCAAGGTGACCTACGGCTATGGGCTCTACCAGCAGTCGATCCCGGTGCCCCCGGATCCTGCGGCGGTCAACATGCTCGCGAAGGAGTCCGGCGGGCAGGCCTTCAGCGCGCAGAATGCGAAGGCTCTCGACGTCGTCTATCGCACGCTCGGCTCGAGCATCGGGCGCCACACCGCGGTGCGGGAGATCACGTCCTGGTTCGCGATCCTGGCGGCGGTGCTGCTTGTCGCGGGCGTCGGGATCGCGCGCGCCTGGGGCGCGTCGCTGCCCTGATCCCTGCTGCGGCGTTGCTTGCCGCGCGACCTACTGTGAGGCGGCAGGGTTTCGACTCGCCAGCAGAAGGGCGAAGTCGAGGGCGGCGTCTGTCCACCACGCGTCGAGGTGCAGACCTGCAGCCGCGAGCTCCCGTTCCAGTCTCTCGCGCCGGAACTTCGCGCTGATCTCGAAGCGCAGTAGCTCGCCGCCGGCGAACGGCACCTCGATTTCGAGCTCGGCGACCGTCACGACGTGGGGTTCACGGACGCTGAAGCCGATGTCCATCCACTCGTGGTCAGTGTCCCAGCGCGCGACGAATTCGAAGCGGCTCTGGTCGAAGTCGGCGCCGAGCTCGCGATTCACGGCATCCAGGCCGTTGCGGATGAACGCTTCGGTGACGCCACGAGCGTCGTTGTACGCAGCCGCGATCCTGGCAGGGTCCTTGACGAGATCGACCCCGAGCAGGAACGCGTCGCCCTCCTCGAGCGTCCCCGCCACGGCCCGGAGCAGATGTGCGCGCCGCTCCCGGTCGAGGTTGCCGATCGTGCTTCCGAGGAATGCGACCAGGCGGTTCTCGCCTTCCGGCAACGCATGCAGGTGACGCTCGAAGTCGCCGACGATCGCGTGGACACCGGTGTGGGGATACTGGTCGGCGATCCCGTGGGCGCTCGCCCGAAGCATCTCTTCGCTCACGTCCAGCGGGACGAACCGCTCCAGCGTGCCGGCGTCGTCGAGCGCGTCGAGCAGGAGCTTCGTCTTCGCGGCCGTGCCCGCGCCGAGCTCGGCGAGCGTGCGCGCCCGGGTGCGAGAGGCGATCTCGGGCGCCCGCGCTCCGAGGATCTCGTGCTCGCTCCGGGTCAGGTAGTACTCGGGGAGGCGGGTGATCTCGTCAAAGAGCAGCGAACCACGCTCGTCGTAGAGCCAGACCGCCGGGATCTCCTTCGGTTCGCTGCGGAGGCTCCAGAAGGTCGCGTCGTACAGCGCTGCGCGCCGGTCGGCGTCGTCGAGCAGGATGTCGACGCGGATCCGGGGCTCGGTGACGGCGTCGTCAGACATCGGCTGCGCAGCGGATGCCCGAGAAGATCTGGCGTCGCTGTCGGTAGTCCCAGTTGCGGAAAGTGGGCCGGGCGACCAGCGGATCGGTCACCCACGAGCCGCCGCGCAACACGCGGTAGTCGCCCCCGAAGAACACCTCCGAGTACTCCGGATAGGGGAACGCGCGGAAGCCCGGGTAAGCGGAGAAGGGCGAGGACGTCCACTGCCAGACCGCTCCCCGCACGTGCTCGAGCCCGGCGTCTGAGCTGACCGCGGCTCTTTCCCACTCCGGCTCGGTCGGCAGGCGCTTGCCGGACCAGCGCGCATAGGCGTCAGCCTCGTACCACGAAACGTGCTGGACGGGCTCATGCGGCCGGAGCGCCTCGAGCGCGCCGAAGCGGCGACGCAGCCGGCGGTCGCCGTCCTGCTGCCAGAAGAGCGGCGCCTCGGCGCTTTCCTTCTGCCGCCAGGCCCAGCCCTCCTCGCTCCACACGCTGCGGTCGCGGTACCCGCCGGCGTCGATGAACGCCGCGTACCCGCCGTTCGTCACGAGCGCGCGGTCGATGCGAAAGGCCGGCAACAAGACCTCGTGCGCCGGCCGTTCGTTGTCGTACGCCCAGGGCTCGTCATCCCCTGCCCCGAACCGGAAGGGTCCCGCCTCGATCAGGACGTCCCCGTCCAGCGTGACCGGCGGCGGGGCACCGAGCGTCGGCGCTGGCAGACCGCCGAGCTGGAGGGTCTGCGCCATCGTCTCGATGTGCTGCAGCTCGTGCTGAACGACCATCCCGAAGACGAAGCTCCGCTCGAGCAGCGGATTGTCGCCGTCCGGCCGGAGATCGGGGAGCAAACGAAGCACCCGGCGCCGTACGTCGGCGACGAACGCACGGGCCGCACGTGGTCGCAAGAGCGGGAGTTCGCCGCGCTCGCTTCGCTCGTGCGCGAAGGCGTCGTAAACGTCGTCGTGCTCGGCCGTCGAGGGTGGCTGGCCGCCGAGCTCGCGCAGCAGCCATAGCTCCTCGAAATGGCCGATGTGAGCGAAGTCCCACACGAGCGGGGACATGAGGGGCGACACCTGCGCGAGGAGCTGCTCCTCGGAGAGCGGAGCGAGCAGCTCGAGCGTGCGCCTGCGCGCATGAGCCAGCGACTCGGCAAGGCCGCTCGCGTCAGAGGTGTCCATCGGCGCTTTGAGGCTCAGCATCGCATCGATCATTCCACAGGGCTCATTCGTCGCCGGTGGCGGTTCGGTTTGCAGCCTGTTACGTCCACGCTCGTCCACGCGCTCGATACTTGCAGGCAGAGGGAGGCAGCCGAGGACAGCCCAGCCAGTGTCTGACACCAGGCCGCGGCGGTTTACGACGTGGCGAGATGAGACATATCCGATTTCGAGCTCCGACGTTCGAGCAGTCGTAGCCGCCGGGCGGCTGCAGACTTGGTACGTGACGCTGTTGCCCGGTCTTCCCCGCACCGAGACTGATTCGAAGCAGTGAGCGCTGACCTGTCTCGGCGATCGAGGCCGAAGTGGAACGTACGGCATGGGCCATGGTCTCCAGGCCGTTGTTCTTCATTTCTTACAGAGTTGGCACAGGTTCGTTCCGGTGTCTGACACCGGGCATGGCTACACCGGACGTGGCTGGTGCGGTCACGTCTCGATCGTTCCGGTTCGCAGACCGGCGTTTCCCTTGCGCGGGCCGAGCGCATGGAACGCCTCCGGCTCTCGCACGCCTTCGACGCAGTCGGCGACGTACTCGCCGAGCGCGGGGCCGTGCTTGTAACCATGGCCTGAGCCGCCGCCGAGCAGCCACCAACCCGCGTGCTCGGGATGCCGGTCGACGAGGAAGTGCGTGTCGCCGGTGAGGCTGTACTGGCAGACGCGCGTGCCGATCAGCGGCGCGTTCGCGAGCGCCGGAAAGCGGCGCGCGGCGTACTCGCGGGCGATCTGCTCGTTCGAGGCGAGCGGGAGGCGGTCGAGCGAGTCCGGGTCGACCTCCTCGCCGGGGCCGTCGGGGGCGATCTTCATCCCGAGCCCGCCGAGCTCGCCGTGGCCGTAGGCCGGCGCGTCGTAGTCGCAGAAGCCAGGCGTGCCGGCCCAGGAGCCGTCGACGCCGAAGAAGAAGACATCGCGGCGCGAGATTCGCAGCTCGACGAGCCCCGGGAAGATTTTCGGCAGCCACGCGCCGCACGCCCAGATCACGACGTCGGCCTGCGGCGGCTGCGCCGGCGCGACCCGGCCGGTTTCGACGTGCAGCCCGCGCGCGAGCGCCTGCGTTGCGAGGCGCGCGTGTAGGACGCCGGCCTCCGGCTCGAACAGCACCGAGCGCAGATCGTCGCCCCCGAGCGAGGGGAAGAGCCGCCGCGCCGCTTCGGGCGTGAGCCGCTCGGCGGGCATTCCGAGACGCTTCAGCGTCGCCTCGCTGCGTTCCGTGAAGTCGCCGTCGCCGCTGTCGAACCACGCAACGCCGACCGGCTCGAAGAGGCGTGTCCCCGTCTCGGCTTCCAGCTCCTGCCACAGCCCGAGCGCCCGGCGTGCCAGCAGCGAGTACCACTCGACATCGCCGTGGGCGAAGCGGATCAGCCGTGTGTCGCCGCCCGAGGCCGACCTGACCGTGCCCGGCATGTACTGCTCGACGACCGTGACGTCCCAGCCGCGGCTCGCGAGCTCACGCGCCGTGGAGACGCCGAAGACGCCCGCGCCGACGACGATCGCAGTGCTCACGCCGCGTCGATCGCGCTGCGCAGGCTGCGCACGTAGTCCTGGAGAGCAGCCGGGCCGTCGGCAGCGACCTGGATCGCGCGCGAGCCGACGACGACGCCGTCAGCCAGGCTCGCCACTGCCGCTGCGTGCAGCGGGGTCGAGATGCCGAAGCCGGCATAGAGCGGCGCGTCGGTGAGGGCGCGGGCGCGCTCAACCAGTCCGGCAAGTGCCGGTGACACCGTGTCGCGGGCCCCGGTTGTTCCGGTCAGGCTCACGAGGTAGAGCCACCCGTCGGTGTTCGCAGCGCAGAGCGCGATCCGTTCGTCGGTCGAGGTCGGCGCGACGAGCTGGATCCTCGGCACCTCGCCGTGCTCCTCGACCGGCAGGTCGACCACGATCGCACTCGTCGCGCCGGCAGCCCGCGTGTCGGTGACGAAGCGCTCGTACCCGTACGCCTCGAGGATCGCCGCATAGGTCATCGGGACGAGCGGCACGTCGACCCGGGCGCGGGTGTCGGCGATGCACGCGATGCATTCGGCGGTACGCATGCCGCGGGCGAGCGCGCGCTCCGAGGCGAGGCGGATCGTCGGGCCCTCGGCAAGCGGATCCGAGAAGGGGATCCCTAGCTCGATCAGGTCGGCGCCACCCTCGACCGCGGCCTCCGCGAGCTCCGGCGTCTCCGGTTCGCAGACGAGGTAGATGACGAGCTTCTTCACGAGTGACCCCGCGTGTCACGAGCGAGCACTTCGGCGAGATCCTTGTCCCCGCGGCCGGAGAGGCAGACGAGGACGAGCTCCTCCTCGATGTCGAGCGCGCGGGCGAGCGCGTGCGAGCTCTCGAGCGCCGGGATGATCCCTTCGGTCTCGGCGAGGCGGTGGAAGCAGGCGAGGGCCTCGTCGTCGGTGCAGGGCAGATATTCGGCGCGGCCGGAGTCGCGCAGCGCCGCGTGCTCGGGCCCGACGCCCGGATAGTCGAGGCCCGCCGAGATCGAGTGGGCGTCGGTGATCTGGCCATCGCTGTCGGCGAGCACCGACGAGCGAGCGCCGTGGAGGACTGCCGGGCGTCCGGTGCCGAGGCTCGCGGCGCCCGCCGCTTCCACCCCGACGAGCCGCACAGCCGCATCCTCGATGAAGGCGTAGAAGGCGCCGATCGCGTTCGAGCCGCCGCCGACACAGGCGACGACCGCCTCCGGCAGCCGGCCCTCGGCGGCCAGCATCTGCTCGCGCGCCTCGTCGCCGATCACGCGCTGGAGGTCGCGCACGATCTCGGGATACGGGGCGGGGCCGACACAGGACCCGATCAGGTAGTGGGTCGTCTCGACGTTCGTGATCCAGTCGCGGATCGCCTCGCTCGTCGCTTCCTTCAGCGTCTTCGTGCCGAACTCGACGGCGCGCACCTCGGCGCCGAGCAGGTGCATCCGCTCGACGTTCGGCGCCTGGCGGCGGATGTCCTCGGCGCCCATGTAGACGACACACTCGAAACCGAACTTCGCGCAGACCGTCGCCGCGGCGACGCCGTGCTGGCCGGCGCCCGTCTCGGCGACGATCCGGTGCTTGCCGAGCCGCCGGGCGAGCACGGCCTGCCCGAGTGCGTTGTTGATCTTGTGCGCGCCCGTGTGCATCAGGTCCTCGCGTTTCAGATAGATGCGCTTGTCCGGCGCGAAGCGATCCGCCAGCGTGAGCGGGGTCGGCCGGCCCGCGTAGTTCGTGAGCAGCTCGTGCAGCTCCCGGTGGAAGCTGTCGTCGGCCTTCGCGGCCGCCCAGCCGGCCTCGAGCTCGTCGAGGGCCGGGATCAGCGTCTCGGGGACGTATCGCCCGCCGTAGGCGCCAAACGTTCGTGTCGTCATCGTGCAGCCTCCACCCAGTCGCGGATTTTCTGGTGATCCTTGATCCCCGGAGCGCTCTCGGTCGAGCGCGCCGAGTCGACGATCCAGGGCTGCACCGCGTCGATCGCGGCGCGCACGTTCTCGGGCCCGAGCCCGCCGGCCAGCATGACCCGGCCCTTCTGGGCGCGCGCGCGGTCGAACTGGGTCGCGTCCGTCTGCTCCCAGGGGAGGTCGATCACCGTCGCGACCTCCTCGTGACCGCGCCGAAGCACCCCGTCGCGTGCCCGGTGCCCGTCCTCGAGCTCGTAGAACTGGACGAGATCCGCGTCGGTGTCCTGCTCCTCGCCGACGAAGACCGCCACCCGGAGGACCGTATCGGGCGCGGCGAGGAGCTCATCGGTGCGGCGCGGGCTTTCCTGCGCGAGGATGAAGCCGACGAGGTCGGCGCCGGCCTCGACCGCGGCGTCGACGTCCTCCTGGCGTGTGAGCCCGCAGACCTTCACGAGCGGCCGTGAGAGCAGCTCGGCGAGCTTCGCACCGGGGTCGGGGGCGCGCATCAAGGTCGAGCCGATCAGCATCGCCCTTGCCCCGGCGGCCTCTGCCGCTGCGCCCTGCGCGCGCGTCGCGATCGCCGACTCGGCCACGATCGTCCGGTCGCGCGGCGCCGCTGCGAGCAGCTCGAGCTGGGCGCGGCGGTCGATCTCGAAGGTCGAGAGGTCGCGGGCGTTGATCCCGATCGTCGGCGCATCGAGTGCGACTGCTCGCAGGAGCTCCTCGAGGTTGTGCGCCTCGACCAGCGTGTCGAGGCCGAGCTCGTGGGCGTCGCGCATCAGCTCCGCGCACCGCGCGTCGTCGAGGTCGCGCAGCAGCAGGAGCACCGCGTCGGCGCCGGCGAGCGCGGCCGTCCGCAGGTCGTCCACCTCGGCGAAGAAGCCCTTGGCGAGCAGCGGTAGCGACGTGGCCGCCCGCGCGGCGCGCAGGTCGTCCCAGGCGCCCGCGAAGCGTTCGTCGACGAGGATCGACATCGCCCGCGCGCCGGCCTGCTCGTATCCCCGCGCGACCTGCGCGACGTCGCCGTCGGGCCGCAGGTCGCCGGCCGACGGCGAGCGGCGCTTGAACTCCGCGATCGCGCCGAAGCCCGGGGCCGCGAGTGCGTCGGCGAATCTCACCAGGGCTCCTGGGAGAAGGCGATCAGCCGGTCGAGGCGGTCGCTGGCGACGCCGGAGTCGATTGCGAGGCGTGCCACCTCGAGCCCTTCGCGCAGATCGGCGGCATGGCCTCCGGCCGCGATCGCTCCCGCCGCGTTGAGCAGGACGGCAGAGCGATGCCCGGGGCTGCCTCCACCGCGGAGGACGTCTCTCAGGGCCGCCGCGTTGAAGGCGGAGTCCCCGCCGACGAGGTCGGCCGGGTCGGCGCGCTCCACGCCGAGATCGAGCGGGTCGAGCACGTATTCGCGGACGGCGCCGTTCTCGACCTCGGCGACGAGGTTCGGCCCTGTCGGCGAGAGCTCGTCGATCCCGCCCGCTCCGTAGACGACGTAGGCGCGCCGCGCATCGAGTGCGACGAGCGCGTGCGCGATCGTCGGCACGAGCGTCGCCGAATAGACGCCGATCACCTGCGCACGGGCGCCAGCCGGGTTCGTGAGCGGCCCGAGCACGTTGAAGACGGTGCGAGTGTTCAGCTCGCGGCGCACGGGGGCGGCGTACTTCATCGCCGGATGATGCGCCTGGGCGAAGAGGAAGCCGAACCCGAGCTCGTCGATCGACCGCTCGATCCGCTCGGGCGGCTGGTCGAGCCGGAACCCGAGCGCCTCGAGGACATCGGCGGCGCCGGTGGAGGAAGAGGCGGCACGGTTGCCGTGCTTGGCAGCCGCCGCGCCCGCGGCTGCCGCGACGAGCGCCGCCGCGGTCGAGATGTTGAACGTGTTGGCGCCGTCGCCGCCCGTGCCCGCGGTGTCGACGAGGTCGTCGCGCTTCGGCCGCACCGCCAGGACGTGCGCTCGCATCGCCTCGGCGCAGCCCGCGATCTCGTCGGCGGTCTCCCCCTTGATTCGCAACGCGACGAGGAAGCCGCCGATCTGGCCGGGCGTCGCCTCGCCGGACATGATCGTCTCCATCACTCGCCGCGCCTCGGCGCGCGAGAGGTCCTTGCCCTCGAGGAGCTGCCAGAGGGCCTGTTGCATCAGCTCGCTCCCAGGAAGTTCTTCGCAAGCTCCGGCCCGACCGGCGTCAGCACCGATTCCGGATGGAACTGAACGCCGTCGATGCGCAATTTGGGGTGGCGCACTCCCATCACCTCGCCGTCGGCCGACGTGGCCGAGACCTCGAGCGAGTCCGGCACGGAGATCGCGGCGAGCGAGTGGTAGCGGCCCGCGGGGAAGCTCTCCGGCAAGCCGGCGAAGAGCCCACGGCCGTCGTGCGACACGAGCGTCGCCTTCCCGTGGACGAGCGCCTTGGCCTGGCCGATCTCGCCGCCGAAGGCTGCCACGATCGCCTGGTGGCCGAGGCAGACCCCGAGGACCGGCACGGTGCCCGCGAATCGCGTGACCGCCTCGATCGAGATGCCCGAGTCCTCCGGGCGACCCGGGCCGGGCGAGATGACGAGGTAGGACGGCGCGAGCCGCTCCGCCTCATCGACCGTGATCTCGTCGTTGCGCTTCACGACGACCTCCACACCGAGCTCCGCGAACAGATGCGCCAGGTTGTACGTGAACGAGTCGTAGTTGTCGATCAGGAGCAGCATGCTTGTTTAGGGAGCCTCCGCCAGGTCGATTGCAGCCTCGAGCGCGGCGAGCTTGCGCAGGCACTCCTCGTGCTCGGCGCGCGGGTCGCTGTCGGCCACGATCCCGGCGCCCGCCTGGAGCAGCGCGACGCCCTCGTGGAGGACGATCGTGCGGATCGCGATACAGGCATCCATCTGACCCCCGGGCAGCGAGTAGAGCACGGCGCCCGCGTACGGGCCGCGGCGGTAGCCCTCGAGCTCGGAGATGATCTGCATCGCCCGCACCTTCGGCGCCCCGGAGACGGTGCCGGCCGGGAAGCAGGCGCGCAGCAGGTCGAACGGCGTGACCCCCTCGGCGAGCTCGCCGCCGACTTCAGACTGACGAGATGCATGATGTGCGAGAAGCGCTCCGGCTCGAGGAACCGCTCGACCTTCACCGTCCCGGCGACACAGACGCGCGAGAGGTCGTTGCGGCCGAGGTCGACGAGCATGACGTGCTCGGCGCGGTCCTTCTCGGAGGCGAGCAGCCGCTCGGCGTCGCCCTCTCCGGCCTCGGTCGAGCCGGCGATCGGATTCAGGGAGGCGCGCGAGCCCTCGCACTTGACGAGCGTCTCCGGCGACGAGCCGATCAGGGCCAGCCCGTCGAGCTCGAGCAGGAAGAGATACGGCGAAGGGTTGACGGTGCGCAGCGCGCGGTAGAGCGCGATCGCGGACGCCGCAGTAGGACGTTCTGCTCGTTGCGAGAGCACGATCTGGAAGGCGTCGCCGATCCGGATGTGCTCCTTGCAGATCTCGACCCCGCGCTCATACTCGGCCTGCGTCGGGTAGCGGGTGGTCGCCGCTCCGGCCACGGGCTCGCGCGGGGGACGTTGCACGTCGGACTCGAGCAGGCGCGTGACCTCCGCAGGGTCGCCGTAGAGCACCTCCGCGACGCCTCGGCCGTGATCGAAGCGCACGAGGATGTCGGCGACCACGAAGCGGCTCTCCGGCAGCCCGCGACCGGCAACCGGCAATGGCACGGTCGGCTCGAGCTTTGCGACGAAGTCGTAGGAGAGGTACCCGACGACCGGCTTGCCCGCCTGCTCGGCCTCCTCGTAGGTGATCAGGCGCGAGCCGCTGCCGACGAGGGAGTAGCGCCCGAGCCGGCCGCGCTCGACCGACTCGAGCAGGAAGCTCGCCCGCCCGGCCGAGCGCAGCTGCAGGTAGGCCCCGAGCGGGGTGAGGAGATCGGTGTCGAGAACGGCTGAAGTGGTCATGGTTTTGAAAGACGTAGTGGGCAAGAAAAAAGACCCTCTGCGGGTCTCCTGTTCGAGCGGCTAACGGGCTGTGTTGCGTCCTAGCTCAGGCGCAGGCTCCCGCTCCGCTCGGCGCGCCAGGCCCACCAGATCATGCGGAGAGGAAGATTCATCACGCACCAAGATAGGCGCTGCTGCTTCAATCCGCAAGCCGATGCCGATTCCCGATCTGCTCCGGGACCTCCTGGAGGCCGCCGGCCCGTCCGGCCACGAGGAGCCAGCGGCACGCGTCTGGCGCGCCGCCGCGTCGCCGTTCGCCGAGGTGCACGGCGACACGCTCGGTACCTCGTTCGCCCGAGTCGGGCCCGGGGACGGTGCGCCGACGCTGGCGCTCGTCGGCCACATCGACGAGATCGGCGTCGCGATCACGAACATCGGCGAGAACGGGCTGCTCTCGTTCGCCACCATCGGCGGCTTCAGCGCCGAGACGCTCGTCGGGCAGCGGATCCGGATCGCGACTCGCGACGGCGAGGTACGAGGTGTTGTCGGTCGCCGCCGGCCGGCTGAGAAGACGGCTCGCGGCGAGGGATCGAAGCTCGAGCATTCCGACCTGCACATCGACATCGGCGCGAAGGACCGCGACGACGCGGCGGGTCTCGTCCGTGTGGGCGACGCGGCCGTCTGGGACGGCGCCCCGTTCGAGCTTCCAAACGGCCGGATCGTCTCGCGCGCGCTCGACAACAGGCTCGGCGCCTACGTTGCACTCGAGGCGGCGCGACGGATCGCAGACGCAGGCGACAGCGAGTTCGACGTCGTCGCCGTCGCGGCCGTGGGCGAGGAGGTCGGCTACTTCGGAGCGCGCACAGCCGCGTTCGCGCTCGAGCCGGCGGTGGCGATCGCGATCGACGTGACCTGGGCCACCGACGTCCCAGGCGGCAATCCGAAGCTCGCCGGCAAGTTCGAGCTCGGCTCCGGTGCGGCAATCGCGCGTGGCCCGATGATCAACGCGCATGTCTTCGACCTGCTCGTCGCGGCAGCCGAGGAGGACGAGATCGCGCACACGATCGAGGTGGCGACGCGCGTCACGATGACCGACGCCGACCAGATCCACATCTCGCGCGCCGGGGTGCCGACCGGGCTCGTTTCGATCCCGCTGCGCTACATGCACTCGCCCTGCGAGCTCGGCTCGCTCGACGACGTCGAGGCGGCGATCGCGCTGATCGCGAGCTTCGCGCGCCGCCTTCGGCGCGATCAGAGCTTTGTCCGTTAGTCGTACCGTCATTCTCAGCGCCGTGCGCACGCCGTTCGGCCGGCTGGGCGGCGGTCTCGCGGGTTACTCGGCGACCGAGCTCGGCGCGATCGCGATCCGTGCGGGCCTGGAGCGAGCCGGAATCGAGCCGCACGAGCCGCAGTACGTGATCATGGGCCAGGTGCTCCAGGCCGGCGCCGGCCAGGCGCCGGCGCGGCAGGCGGCAATCGGCGCCGGGCTGCCGGCCGGGATTCCGGCCGACACGATCAACAAGGTGTGCGCGTCGTCGATCCGGGCGATCGAGATTGCCGACTCGATGATCCGGGCGGGTGACGTGGATGTGGTGGTCACCGGCGGGATGGAGTCGATGAGCAACGTGCCGTTCGCGCTCGACCGGGCCCGGTTCGGCTACCGGCTCGGCGACGGAACGCTGATCGACCTCCTCGTCCACGACGGCCTCACCTCGACCTTCGACGGCCGGCACATGATCCAGCAGGCCTCGTTCGTCTCCGCCGAGCTCGGGATCTCGCGCGAGGAACAGGACGCGTGGGCCCACCGCTCGCAGGAACGGGCCGGGGCGGCGATCGACGCCGGTCGCTTCGCCGACGAGATCGTTCCCGTCGGCGACGTTGCCGGCGACGAGGCGCCGCGGCGCGATACCTCGCTCGAGCAGCTCGCAGCGTTGAAGCCGTTGCTCGATCACGCCGGTACGACGACCGCAGGCAACGCGCCGGGTGTGAACGACGGTGCGTCGTGCGTCGTCGTCGCGAGCGAGGAGTGGGCGCGGCGCCGCGGGATCGAGCCGCTCGCGACGATCCTCGCTCAGGGCTTCGTCGCAGACGAGTTCGCCTATCTCGTGCGGACGCCGGCGCGCGCCGCCGGGATCGCGCTGGAGCGGGCCGGCAAGACGATCGGCGACGTCGCTCGCGTGGAGATCAACGAGGCATTCGCATCGGTCGCGTGGCATTCGACCCGTCTGCTCGGCGCCGACGAGGAGACCGTGAACGTGAACGGCGGCGCGATCGCGCTCGGGCACCCGATCGGCGCCTCCGGCGGGCGGATCGTGGGCACCCTCGTCCACGAGCTCCGGCGCTCCGGCGGCGGGATCGGGCTCGCGGCGATCTGCTCCGGCGGCGGGCAGGGCGACGCCCTGCTGGTCGAGGCGTGATCTCCGAGCCGGTGCGGGCGGGAGGCGGCGTGGTCGTCCGCGACGGCCAGGTGCTAGTCGTCCACCGGCCGCAGTACGACGACTGGACGCTCCCGAAGGGCAAGCTCGACCCCGGCGAGACCTGGGAGGAGGGCGCTCTGCGCGAGGTCGAGGAGGAGACCGGGTTGCGCTGCGAGATCGGAGAAGAGGTCGGCCGGACGCGCTACATCGACGACCGCGGGCGCGACAAGGAGGTGCGCTACTTCCGGATGACGAGCGGCGGCGACGCGTTTCCGCAGAACGAGATCGACGAGGTGCGCTGGGTGGCGCTCGAGGAGGCGGCCGCGCTGCTCACCTACGAGCGCGACGTCGACTTGCTGAGCCGCTTGTAGTACCGCACCTCGAGCGCCGAGACTCCGAGCCGCTCCTCGAGCTTGCTCCGTCCATCCGGCTTCCAGCCGGCCTGTTCGTAGAAGCGCCGGGCGCGGGCGTTGTCGTCGAGCACCCACAGCGTCGCTTCGTCGTAGTCGTCGGCGAGCCGTGCTTCGGCCCGTTCGATCAGCGCCCGGCCTACGCCGGTCGACCAGGAATCGGGGTCGACGTAGATCGCGTACACCTCGCCACCCGGCGTCCCGTCCCGGCTCGGCCCGACCGCGACGAAGCCGACGATGCGGCCCTCGTCCCTGTCGTCCTCGGCGACGAAGACCGTCCAGCCCGTGGGCGGCCTTTCGATCTGACGCCGCCAGCGCGCTGGGTCGACCACGAGCCGGTCGAGCTCCTCGGCAGGGAAGACGTGCCGGTACGCGGCCTGCCAGCCGCGGATCCTGATCCGCTCCACAGCCTCGGCATCCGCGCCGTTCGCGATCCGGACGTTCATCTGCGAAAGAGTAGGCTCGTGAGCGATGGAGCTCCAGCACGTGCTCGTGGTCGGTGCGGGCCAGATGGGCACTGGCATCGCACAGGTCGTGGCGGCGTCCGGCCGCGACGTCTCGCTGCACGATCCGCTCCCGGGCGCGACCGAGCGGGCACTCGAGGCGATGTTCCTGAGCCTGACGAAGCTCGCAGCCAAGGGCGGCGCGGATCCGGCCGAGACGCTCGACCGTGTGCAGCTCGTCGACGAGCTCGTCGACGCCGATCTGATGATCGAAGCGGTCAGCGAGGAGATCGGCGCGAAGGAGGAGGTCTTCCGCACGGCCGACGAGGTCCTCGGCGAGCGGGCGATCCTCGCCTCGAACACGAGCTCGATCCCGATTGCGGCGCTCGCGGAGGCCACCTCCCATCCAAACAGAGTGATCGGCATGCACTTCTTCAACCCGGTGCCCGTGCTCGCGCTCGTCGAGGTGATCCGGGCGGAGCAGACCTCGGACGAGACGGTCGCCGCGATCCTCGGGCTCGCGCGTGACCTCGGCAAGGAGCCGGTGGAGGTGCGGGACGGGCCCGGGTTCGTCTCGAACCGGATCCTGATGCCGTACATCAACGAAGCCGTCGCGACACTTCAGGACGGCATTGCCGACGCCGAGGCGATCGACACGGTGGCGAGACTCGGCTTTGGCCACCCGCTGGGGCCGCTGGCGCTTGCGGACCTGATCGGCCTCGACACGTGCGAAGCGATCATGCACGTGCTCGCGCGCGGGCTCGGCGACGAGAAGTACGCGCCCTGCAGGCTGCTGGTCGAGCACGTCGCCGCAGGCCGCCTCGGCCGCAAGTCGGGCCAGGGGTTCTACTCGTACGAGTAGGGAGGGCCGGCCGCGGCTCGCCGAATCGCGAGCCGCGGCCGGGTCGAGCCGTTCTACAGGTGTCCCGCGCAGCCGCCGCTGCCGGCTTTCGTGCCGTCAGGGCAGGTGGCATTCGTCCAGACCGTGCCGCTTGTCGTGGCACCCTGCAGCTTCGCCTTGGTCAGGTCGGCGCCCGAGAGGTCGGCTCCGTTCAGGTCGGCGCCCCGGAGATTCGCCCGCGTCAGGTTTGCGCCCGTCAGCGTCGCGTTCTCGAGGTCGGCCGCCGGCAGGAAACCGGCCGTCAGGTTCGCACCCGCGAGGTTCGCCTTCGACAGCAGCGCTGCCGCGTAGTTCGCACCTTTCAGGTCCTTGCCCTTCAGGTTCGCGCCGGTCAGGTCGACTCGGCCGCTCGCCGGGTCGAGCTGCACGGCCGGCGCGTCGCACTTCGTGAAGTCGAACATCCCCGCGAGGTCGAACGGGATGCCCTCCTTCTTGTCGGTCGCCGCGAGTGCCTGGTCGAACGAGCCGCTGATCGACGGCAGGCCCCAGTTGTACTCGATGAAGTTCACGATCGAGGCCTGATCGCTCAGGTTGTGATCGACGTAGTTCTGCTTCGCGCACGGCGAGATGACCACCATCGGCAGGCGGGAGGAGAAGCCGCAGCGGCCCTGCTCGCCTCCGAGTGGCACCGGCGAGCCGGACACCCCGCAGAGGCCCGAGGTCGGGTTCGACGCCGAGATCGTGCCGGTGACGGTCTTCGTCAGGTTGTCCGCCGGCGACGCCGACGAGTTCGCGATTCCCGAGTAGACGTGGTCGTACCACCCATCCGAGTCGTCGTAGTTGATGATCACCGCGGTGCTCGACCAGTCGGGCGTCTTCATCAAGGCGTTGACCTCCTTGACGATGAACGCCTGCTCGTCGGCCGGCTCGGAATAGGCCGCATGACCGTCCTCGTACCCGGGCGCCTTGAGGTAGGTCACCGCCGGCAGATCGCTTGCCGGAAGCTCTCCGGCGCTGATTGCGGCGACGAGCTGGTCGAAGTCGCTCGTGTCGTAGTTGTGGTTCGGCGTGTTGAACTGCGGCCCGACGCCGTAGCCGCCGGTGAACGTCTGCGTGTCCTTGCCGACGGTGGAGAGGCTGTTCGGCCCGGTGACCGCGTCGGCCGTTGCGCCGCTCGTCGCGATCGTCAGGTGGTGCGGGTTCGCGGTTGTGGCGTAGTACTCGAACGCCGAGTGATGCGGGATGTAGTCGTCCTTGTAGCCCCACTGGCCGGTACCGCCGAGTGCGACGCCGACCGGGTGGACCGCGTCGCAGAGGCCCTGGTTGGACGAGTGCGCCACGTTCGTCTGGAAGCCGGCTGTCGCGAACTCGTCCGGGATGAAGGTGCTGTCCGGCTGGCCGGTCTTGCCGATCGCGGCGAGCGCGGCCGTGTAGCTCTCCGTGGGATCGAATCCACCCTGGAACCAGCCCCAGGAAAGCCCGGCCTGATTCAGCAGATCGCCGATGTTCTGGCCTCTCATGGCAACTGCATCACGTGTCGAGCAGTCGTCGTAGAACGGCTGCGCGTCACCGGTCAGCGAATAGCCGCCGGTACCGTCGGCCGTGGTGTCGGCGTTCGGCGCGGCGCTGGTGGCGATTGTGACGTTGCCCGCTTCGTTCGTCGTGTCGACGTTGCCGGTGTTGCCCGAGACGACGTTGATCGCGCCCGGCGCGGAGGGCCCGAACGTCGTGTCGAAGGAGTTGTCGCTCATCGCGTAGTGCTGGGCGTAGTTCCAGAAGCCCGTGACCGTGTTGCCGTCGTAGTAGTCCATGACGGTGGAGGCCCGGCAGAGCTCGCCGAAGGGCGCCGACCCGTTGCCCTGGCCGACGGCCTGGACGAACTGGTCCATCGCGCCGCTGTCGAACGACTTCTGCTCGTCGCTGTAGTTGTGATCCTGGTCGCAGGTGAGCTGGCCGCTGATGTTCCAGGCGTTCCCGGTCGGCGTGCTGTCCATCCGTACCGGCGGCGCGCTGTTCGGGTTCCGGGCGATCAGGCTGTCGGTGTGCTGGAGGCTCGCCGGAATCGAGGACGCGGTGGCCGGGAGCAGCCCGTCGACTGCCGGGGTCCGCGGCGCGGCGACGAACGGTGAGCCGTCGGTGTTCGCTGCGACGGGATACGTGCCGAAGTAGTGATCGAACGACACGTTCTCCTGGAAGATCACGACCAGGTGCTTGATCGGCGTCTTGGTGGCGCCGGCGGCGGAGACACGAGTCGATGCGCCGCCTGCTCCTCCGCTGAGGCTGACGCTGATGGCGGCGGTGGCGCCGACGACGAGCAGGCCTACCAATGCGCGCTTGCGCAACATAAAACCCTCCAAATCGAGTGTTGGCTGAATCCGGTGCGCCGCGTCGCGTCACCGAGGCGGACGGAGTCTCTCAGCGCGCCCGCCGGCCGTGGGTAGAGGAGATGTGACCGAACCGTGAGGGCTTGGTAAACGGCAGCGGTGACGATCGGCAGCCCGACTCCAGAGTCTAGGATCGAAGGGTGCGCGAGACGCTTGAACGCGAACTGAAGCTCGAGCTCGAGAAGAGCTTTGTTCTGCCCGATCTATCCGGCACCCCTCTCGAGCCTCGCGTCTTCACCTCGACCTACTTCGACACGCCGCCGCTCAGCCTCGCGCGCTCGGGCCTCACGCTGCGGCGCCGCGTCGAGGACGGTCTCTCGCTGTGGCAGCTGAAGCTGCCGCGCGGCGGGGCGCGGGCCGAGCTCGAAGCAGCAGGTGGGCCGTCGGGGCCTCCCGCCGAGCTGGAGGCGCTGCTGGCGGCGCACCTTCGCCACGGCGCGCTCGCGCCGGTGGCGACCCTGCGGACGCGACGGGCCGGTGTGCGTGTCCTCGACGGTGAGCGGCCGGTCGCGGACGTCGTCATCGACGCGGTCGACGTCCTCGACGATGGGCACGCGACGAGCGGGTTCAGCGAGATCGAGGTCGAGCTGATCGAAGGCGACGAAGGCGACCTCGACCGCCTCTCGCGGGAGCTGCGCCGCGCGGGCGCGCACGCATCGAATGGCCTGCCGAAGCTGATGCGGGTGCTCGACGTGAACGGCGAGCACCCACCGCCGAAGAAGGCGGCTGCCTCCGAGCAGCTCCGGTTCCTGCTCGAGCACCAGCTGCTCGAGCTCGAGCGGCACGATCCCGGAGTGCGCCTCGGGGCCGATCCCGAGGATCTCCATCAGCTTCGCGTGGCGACGCGCCGTGCGCGCGCGCTGATTCGCGCCTCGAAGTCTCTGCTCGGCACCCAGCTCGAGCGCTCGGCGAACGAGCTCCGCTGGCTGGGCGGGGCGCTCGGGCCGGTGCGCGACCTCGACGTGCTCATCGAGCACCTCCGCGGTCTCCTGGATGAGCTTGGCGAAGACCGGGCGGGCGGCGAGACGATCGTCGGGTTGCTCGAGGGCCAGCGCGCCGAGGCACGCGAGCTGCTGCTCGAAGCGCTTCGCAGCGACCGCTACCTCGAGCTGCTGAACCTGTTCGCGGCGGAGACCGCTCTGCTTCGCACGGATGCGACCCAGTCCGAGCTGCATGCGCTCGCCGACGCGGAGGCGAAGCGCCTTCGCAAGGCGTACGCGGCACTCGGCCCTGAGCCGCCCGACACCGCGGTCCATGTCGTGCGCATCCGAGCGAAGCGGGCGCGCTACGCAGCGGAGCTCGCAGCGCAGGCGGAGGGTCGGCGCGCGGCGGAGCTCGTGCAAGTGCTGAAGGAGCTTCAGGATCTGATCGGTGCCCACCAGGACGCGGTCGTCGCCGAGCAGCGGGTTCGCGCCCTCGCCCGAGGAAAGGCGCTCCTGGCGGCCGGCAGGATCATCGAGCTGGAGCGGGCCCGCCGGCGTGAAGCGCGGGCCGAGCTGCCGCGCCTCTGGAAACGCGTCGAACGCGCGGCCTCGCGCGAGTTCTAGCTAGTACTGCTAGACCAGGGCGCTGCCGAAGTAGCCGGCTTCGTCGTTGAGCCCGGGGGGACAGAAGAAGTAACCGCCGCCGGTCGGGCTGATGTAGTCCGTCAGCGGCTCGTCGATCAGGCGCGTTTGCGTCGCGATGAACTGCCGCTCGATGTCCTGCTGGTAGCAGGTGAAGAGCAGCCCCATGTCGAGGTTCCCATTTGGGTCGATGCCGCGGTCGTAGTTGTAGCCGCGGCGCAGGATCCGGTTGCCGGAGGTCGTGGCGGTGCGCGGGTTCGCGAGCCGGATGTGGGCGGTGAGCGGGATGATCGTCCCCTGCGGGTCCGCTGCGTAGTCGGGCGGGTCGAACTCGCCGTTGGCGTCGAGCGGCGCACCGCTGGCGCGTCGGCGGCCGATCATCGCCTCCTGCTCGTCGAGCGACACGCGATCCCAGAACTCGACGAGCATCCGGATGACGCGAACGACCTGATAGGTCCCGCCCGCGGTCCAGGCCGGCTCCGGCCCGCCGGGCTTCACCCAGACGAGGCTGTTCATCTCCGCGTCGTCCGCCGTGCTCGGATTCGCGATCCCGTCCTTGAACCCGAGGAGGTTGCGCGGCGTTCCGGAGGGTCGTGGCGGGCTCTTGAACCCATCGAGCCGCCAGCGCGGCTGCATTCCGCCCCGCGTGTGCTTCGTCAGATCGCGAAGCGCATGCAGGACGGTGTCCGAGTCCTCGGCGCAGATCTGGATGCCGAGGTCGCCGCCACACTGCGCCGGATCGAGGTTGTCGTTCGGGAAGCTCTGCATCTGCGTCAACATGGCCGGGCGCTTCGACGCGAGGCCGAACCGGTCGTCGAAGAGCGTCGAGCCCATGCCGAAGACGAAGGCGACCTGTTGCGACGGAAGCACCGGCCCGAGGACGCCATTGTCGTCAGTGGGCGAGGCGGGGCCGAGGTTCTCGGGCAGGCCACCGCGGTAGAGGAGACGCATGCGATCGGTGATCGTGCGCAGCAGGTCGCGCAGCTCCGCCTTCGATCCGGCGGTCACGTCGAAGGCGACGAAGGCCGTCGCGGCCGTCGGCTCGCTGAGGATTGCCGCCTGGTGCGGGCCGTCGAACGAGGCGAGCTGCGCCTGCTCGGCCGGGGTCGTCGTTGCCCCGTCGGCGAAGGCGCCGGAGGCAGCACGGACGCCGCTCGTCACCGCGAGGGCGCCCGCGCCGGCGGTTGCGGTTACGCCGAGGAAGCGGCGCCGAGAGAGGCGCCGGTCATCAGCCATTGTCTGCTCCCGAGGGGACGGCCAGCTGGAGCTCGAGCTCGTCCGGGACGCGCTCGAGCTCTTCCAGCAGCGCGCTCGTCGAGCTGTCGAGCCGCTCGCGCTGGCGGATCGTCAGCGCGTCGAGACCGGTCCAGCGCCCGTTCGGCCGCTTGTAGGCCGTGAGCGACGACGCGAGTCGTGCGGTGGCGTTCGTCACGGTCGCCAGGAGACGAGGGTTGCGGCGCCGCAGCAGTGGCTTCAGCGCGTCGAGTGCGAGGCTCGTGCCCTGCACGTTCGCCCACGCGGTCGCGAGGTTCGTGTTGCTGCCCTCGTTCGTCTCGCCCGTGAGCTCGAACTGGAGGGTGTTCTCGAGGATCTCGTGGGCGCGGAGCGGAAGATCGGTGTTCGCCCAGTTCAGCGTCGCGAACGTCCGGAACTGCTGCGCAAGGCTGTGCACGGCGCCGTCGAGCGCCGCTGCGACCGTGCCGAGCGTCGCGTGGGTTTGGCCGTGCCAGAGCCCGTACTCGAGCCGCAGGAAGCCTTGGAAGCTCGGATCGTGGACGCCGCCGACGAGGCCGAGCGGGCGGCCGTCGATCTCGTCGTTGAACTTGCCGAACGTGCCGTACGCGACGCCGAGACGCGCATAGTCGAGATGGGCGGGAAGCCAGAGCGTGCGTGCCGCCGCGAGGCGGCCTGCCCGGACCGCGCGCGTCAGCCGGCCGGTATCGGCCACGAGGCGCCTCATCACCGGAATCAGGCTGAGACGGTAGGTCTGCATCGCGGCGGCGAGCTCGAGCGGCGTCACCGGCGTCTCCGGGTGGACGCCGGGCACGGGCGGCCCGCTCACCTGCTCGACGGGCGAGTTGTAGGTGTAGCCGTCACTCCCCAGGCACCGAAACGAGTAGCGGCCCGGCGGCAGGACGACGTCGAGCGGCACCTCGGTTTGCGGCGCGATCATCACGAGCTTGCCGTACACCTCCGCATTTGCGGCACCGAGCAGCTGCACGCTGAAGACGGTGTGGGGGCTCGTGTTCTGGACGTTGAAGATCGTCCGGCCTGAGCCGGAGACGGACCAGTGGGGCGCGCAGCCCTTGTCCGAGACCACGATTCGAGGTGGTCCTCCGGTGCCGTCCCGCGTCGCCGCGACGATGCCGCCGACTGCGGCAAGGGCGGCGACGCCGGCCATGATCGCGATCCACGTGTTCTTCATCGCCGCATCAGCCTGGATTGTGTTGGGCGCCCGTGTGTGAAGCTAGGGCGCTTGGGGTTTCCAAGTCGTGACAGACTGGTGAACGCCTGTCAAAACCCGGCGAGGGCGCGTCGGGACCGCTCTCAGGCGGCTGCGAGCTCGGAGCGGACCTCGAGGGCTGCGCCCTCGCGAATCCCACCGCGGACGACGCGCAGCGGGACACCGAGCAGCTCCTGGATCGCCGCGAGGATGATCGCCCCCGCGGTGAGCGTGTGAACCCGATCCGGGTTCAGATCGTGGTGGCTGATCAGCTCGCTCGTCGGCGTGTGCGTGAGCAGCGCGATCGCCGTCTCCAGCTCCTGCGCCCCGAGGTCGGGGCCGACGAGTGAGCGAAGCGCGCGGGCGCTGCCGCCCACGGCAAGCGCCGACTGCGGGAGCGGCGGCATGACCGTCTCGAGGTAGCGTGCGACCTCCGCCCGCGCGGCGACCACAGCCGCTTCGCCGGGAGGGTCGCCCGGCAGGAGCCGGCTCGTCAGGCGCATCGACCCGATGTCGATCGAGCGCGTCCAGGCGGCGCCGCTGTCGCGCACCCCGATCGTGATCTGGGCCGAGCCGCCGCCGACGTCGCAGACCGCGACAATCTGGTCCCGCTCCACATTCGCCTTCTCGACCGCGCCGAGGAATGCGAGCCGTCCCTCTTCGTCGGCCGAGAGGAGCCTCACCACCGGAACCCGGGCGGCGGTCGTGAGCCGTTCGAGCAGATCGGCGCCGTTCTCGGCCTGCCGGCCGGGGCTCGTCACGAGCACCTCGATCCGTTCGGCGCCCTGCTTGCGCGCCAGGCCGGCGAACTCCGCGACCGTGTGAGCCGTCTCGACGAGCTTCAGCTCGGAGATCGAGCCGGTGCGCTCGATCCCCTCGCCGAGCCGGAGGAGGGCGCGCCGCTGGAGCACGGTCTCGTCTTCGCGCGTGACGACCAGGCGGACCGTGTTCGAGCCCACATCGATGACCCCGACGAGCATCGCACCATCATGACGACGTCGCAGGTCGGCAAAGGTCATCTGGGCCTCGGGAACCTGCGGGCGCGCTCGCGCCTGCGCATGAAGACGGTCTGTGCGGGCCGGCGCCGCTCGTTGCCCTCGGGCAGGACGCGCGTCCACGTGCCGTCACCGTGCAGCTCCCAGGCCTGGGAGTTGTCGGCGAGCAAGGCTTTGAAGATCGACTCGATCTCGGCGCGGACGTGCGCTGCCTCGACCGGGACCACGACCTCGATCCGGTGGTCGAGGTTGCGCGACATCAGGTCGGCGCTCCCGAGCAGATAGGTCTTCTTGTCGCCGGCCTCGAAGCAGAAGAGGCGGCTGTGCTCCAGGAAGCGGCCGAGGATCGAGCGGACGCGGATTCGCTCGCTCATTCCGGGGACGCCCGGCCGCAGCGCGCAGACCGCTCGCACGATCAGGTCGATCTCGGCGCCGGCCTGCGAGGCGCGGTAGAGCTCCTCGACGATGGCCGGGTCGGTGAGGTTGTTGATCTTGATCCGGATGCGGGCGTGCTCGCCCGCGCTCGCGGCGTCGGCGACGGCGCGGATGTGCTCCACCAGCTGCTTGCGGAGGCCGAACGGGGCCACGAGCAGCTTGCGAAACGCGCGCGGGCGGCCGAAGCCGGTGACGAAGTTGAAGAGGTCGGCGACGTCGGCCGCAATCTCCGGGTCGGCGGTGAAGAGGCCGACGTCCTCGTAGAGACGGGCGGTCGTGGCGTGATAGTTGCCGGTGCCGATGTGCACGTAGCGGCGGAGCTCGTCCCCCTCGCGCCGGACGACGAGCGTCGTCTTCGCGTGGATCTTCAGGTCGGGGAAGCCGTAGACGACGTGGACGCCGGCCTGTTCGAGCGAGTGCGCCCACTCGATGTTGCGGGCCTCGTCGAAGCGCGCCTTCAGCTCGACGAGGCAGACGCTCTGCTTGCCGTTCTCGGCCGCGTTGATCAGGGCCGGCCCGAGCGCCGAGTCGATGCTCGTCCGGTAGACGGTCGTCTTCAGCGTGACGACGCTGGGATCCTTGGCCGCAGCGCGGACGAAGGCCTCGACGCTCGTCCCGAAGGAGTCGTACGGGTGCTGGACGACGATGTCGCCGGCAGCGATCTCGGCGAAGATGTCGCCGTCCTTGGGTGTCGAGAGCCGCCGCTGCGTGTACGGCACCGAGGGCTCGAACTTCAGGTCGGGGCGGTCGAGGTCGTTCAGCTGGAACAGGTCTGCGAGGTCGAGCGGGCCGTGGATCGGGTAGACGAGCTGCGGCCGCGCGGGCAGCCGCTCCTCGAGGCGCGCCAGCATGGCGCGTGAGATCGAGCTGGAGACCTCGAGTCGCACGACCGCGCCGAAGCGCCGCTTGCGGAGCTCGGTCTCGACCGCCTCGAGCAGGTCGTCGGCGTCGTCGGAGATCTCGGTGTCGCCGTCGCGCGTGACGCGGAACGCGGCCCGCTCGGTGACGTCCATCTCGGGGAAGAGCCAGGCGAGGAAGTGGGCGATCACGTCCTCGAGCGGGATCAGGAGGCCGCGCGTGCCGACGGGGATGAAGCGCGACAGGCCCTCGGGGACCTTCACGCGCGCGAACCGCTCCTCGCCCGACTCGCGGTCGCGGACGATCACGCCGAGGCTGAGCGAGAGGCCCGAGATGTACGGGAACGGCTGCCCGGGCCCGACCGCGAGCGGTGTCAAGACCGGGTAGATCTGCCTCGCGAAGACGGATTCGAGCTCGGTCAGCTCTTCGGGGGTCGCATCGTCGACCGTCCCGATGAGAATCCCTTCGGCAGCGAGTGCGGGGAGCAGATCCTTGCGCCAGAGCTCCGACTGGAGCCCGGTGAGTGCGAGGACGCGCTCGCGCACTTCGCTCGAGCGCCTGCTGGGGCGTTCGTCCGTCGGGCGACCGGACCGGAAGCCCCGCTGCGAGCTGGTCGAGCAGGCCCGCGACCCGGACCATGAAGAACTCGTCGAGGTTGGAGGAGAAGATCGCGCAGAACTTCACGCGCTCGAGCAGCGGCTGGTCCGGATCGGAGGCGAGATCGAGGACGCGGGCGTTCAGGTCCAGCCAGGAAAGCTCCCGATTGAGGAGCGTCTCCATCGATTCGTCATGGACCGGTCTCTGAGAGATTGCCACCTCCAACCATGATGCCTTGAATCTGGTGAACGCGAGGTGGCTATTTGGTGACTAGCCGTCTGGGTTTGAGAACCAGAGCGGGTTCGTCCAGGCCCGGCGGCCGGCGGCATCGGTCACCTCGACCCGGCCGTAGGGCACTGTCGGCCACCGTTCGAGGGTGGCGGCGACGATCTCCCCGGCCGGCGTCTCGTCGAGCACGGTGCCCCGGCTGCGGTAGCCCATCCGCCCTGCGTTCACGTTCGCGCCGACGTAGCGCCGGCTGACGAGCGCTACGCTCCGGGCGGGGCTGCAATGCACCTCGACGGCATCGGCGCGCAGCGTGACCGACTCGATCCGCGGGCCGGTCGAGCTGTAGAAGTGGCCACGCCCGAGCGCGTCGAGCACAGCGTCCGCGGTCCGGGCGGCCGCGCGCACCCAGACCGACGCGAAGCCGCTGTCGAATCCGGGCAGGTGCGAGTCGTCGGCCGCGATCCCGAGCAGGTGCGTCCCGGCCTCGAGCGCCTGGTCCCAGTGGACGGTCGAGAGCCCGCGGCCGATCTCGAGCTCACAACCGGCGTTGTAGATCTCGAGCCCGAGCAGCCCCTCGCAGCCGAGGAGCTCCTCGACGCGCAGGCCGCTCCAGTGCGGGTGTGCGAGGAACGGGAGGCCGCCGTGCTCGCGGATCCAGTCGACGGTCTGCTGCAGGTTCGGGAAGCGGCGGCCCGGCTCGACCGGGTCGGACTCGACGCCGATCGCGAGCACGTGGGCGTCGCTCTCGGTCTCGTCGAGCGTCGCGTTCAGCTCGATCCCCGGGATGACGAGGATCTCGGTGCTGGCCTCCTCCGTTCGCACCCAGTGGTCGGTGATGCAGAGCACGTCGTACCCGGCGCGATGGTAGTGCGCGGCCAGGCGGGCGGGAGCGAGCTCACCGTCCGAGTTCGTCGTGTGCGCGTGGAGCGCGCACCGAAGCCAGATTCCTTCTCGGTCGAATGGCGATTGGGTTTCCATGCCCGAATGTCTAGCGCTCGAGCCTGCCGCTTGGTGGTCTCGCTACCACTTCGTCACACACTGTCTACGCGCTCGAACGCGATACTGAGCTCGACTGACGTTGGCCGCCGTCTCCGCGATCACCTTCGACTTCAACGGCACGTTGTCGAACGACGAGCCGGTCCTGTGCGGGATCTTCCAGCGGCTCTTCCACGAGCGCGGCCGGCCGTTGTCCGAGCAGGAATACTTCGACGAGCTGGCCGGGCTTTCCGACGAGGCGATCGTGGCGCTGTGGCTCGGGCGCGACTACCCGGACGTGCCGGGCGCGGTTGCCGAGCGCATCCGGCGCTATCGCGAGCTCGTCGCCGACGGCTCCACGATCGAGCCGCCCGTCCGTGCGGCTGTCCGCTACGCAGCGGCCCGAGTGCCGGTCGCGATCGTCTCGGGGGCGGCGCTCGAGGAGATCGAGCCCGTCGTCGAAGCCGCAGGGCTCGCATCGCTGTTCCAGACGATCGTCTCCTCCGACGCGGTGAGCGCCGGCAAGCCCGACCCGGAGAGCTATCTCGAGGTGCTCGAGCGGCTCGCAGTCCCCGCCGCCGAGGCGGTCGCGTTCGAGGACACGGAGTCGGGAATCGCCTCTGCAAAGGGGGCGGGAATGCGCTGCATCGCCGTCCGGGGAACGCTCGCGCCGCGGCGGCTCGCCGCGGCCGACGAGCTGATCGACGGCATCGACACCGACGCGATCGTCCGTCTGCTCGGGCCATGATCGTGATCGCCCATCGCGGCGCCTCGTCGGAGCTGCCCGAGAACACGCTGCCGGCCTTCGAGCGCGCCATCGAGCTCGGCGCGGACTTCGTCGAGCTCGACGTGCATGCCCGGCCTGACGGAGAGCTCGTCGTCGCCCACGACCCGCCCAAAGCGCGCACGGGCCTGCCGACGCTGGCAGAGGTGCTCGACCTCTGCCGCGGCCGGATCGGCGTGATGGTCGAGCTGAAGACGCCCTACCGCTATCGCCGCTACGGGATCGTCGAGCGGACGCTGGCCCTGCTCGACGAGGACGCGGTCGTGGTGTGCTTCGAGGCCGGTGCGGTGGCCCGGGTGCGGGCGCTGCGGCCGGAGCTGCGGACGGTGCAGCACGTCGCCTTCGTCCCGATGCGACTCGCGGCGGCGCGCGGCTGCTGGGCGGTCGGGATCGAGAACCGCCGCGCGACCCCGCGGGCGATCCGGGCAGCTCAGCGGCTCGGGCTCGCGACGACCGTCTACACCGTGAACGACGAGGCGCGCATGCTCGAGCTCGCGGCACTGGGCGTCACCGGCATCTTCACCGACCGTCCCCGGCAGGCGCTTGCGTGCCTTCGGCCGGGAGGCTGAGCAGCCGCAGCCCTTCGCGCGGCACGTTCGCGACGACGCGGCTGCCCACCGGCAGCGGGAACAGGCTCTGACGATCCCCGCGCCTCGAATCGGCTCGGGTGATCAAGAGTCTTCGTCCAAGACAGCGATCCCTTGCACGCTGGTTGCGAAAATGTGACGATCTGGCGTCCACCGTCGCGCAATGGTGGACAGGAGTGTGGGGTCGTGCCAGATTGGGCTCTCGAAATCAATGCAATCACCAGGAGGAGGATGTTGTGAGGGTTCATCTGTCCAAACTCGCGCGCTGGTCCGCTTCGCACCGCGCTAGGGGTGCGCTCGTCGCTGTCGGCGCCCTCGGCGCAACCGGAGTGCTGGCAACCGTGGCGCTGGCGTCAGGTGCAACGTCAGCGTCGGTCAACTGGTCCACCGTGCAATCCGCCAGCGCGGGCGGCGGCATGAACGCCCTGATCGCCGAGGCGAAGAAGGAAGGCACGCTGAACGTGATCGCGCTGCCGAACAACTGGGCCAACTACGGCGTCGAGATCAGCGCCTTCGAGAAGCTGTATGGCATCAAGATCAACAGCGAAAATCCGAGCGGCTCAAGCGCCCAGGAGATCCAGGCGATCAAGAGCTCGCGCGGTCGCTCATCCGCACCGGACGTCGTCGACGTCGGTGGCGCGTTCGCGTCCGCAGGCGCCAGCGAGAACCTGTTTGCGCCCTATGAGGTCGCGACCTGGAACGACATCCCGGCCAATCAGAAGGCCTCGAATGGCAGCTACTACCAGGACTACGGCGGGTTCATATCGTTCGGTTGCAACATGAACCTGCTTGGGACCACCCCGTGCCCGACCTCATGGTCGGCGCTCACGTCGGCCAGCTATCACAACGACATCGCCCTCAACGGCAGCCCGCTGTCGGCCAACGCGGCGCTGTCCGCGGTCTGGGCCGCAGCGGTCAACAACGGCGGCTCCGCCAACAGCATCGCGCCGGGCGTGAGCTTCTTCAAGCAGCTCGAGAGTTCGGGGAACTTCAACTCGACCGACTGCAACGCCGCCTCGGTGATTGCGACGTCGTGCCCGATCACGATCAACTGGGACTACCTGAACTCGGCCAAGGCCTGGGGTTTGTCTGGCACCACCCATTGGACGGTCGTCGACCCGAGCGGGACCCCGTTCGGCGGCTTCTACAACCAGGCCGTGAGCAAGTACGCTCCGCACCCGGCGGCAGCTCGCCTCTGGGAGGAGTTCCTCTACTCGGTGCAGGGCCAAAACATCTGGCTCGAGGGTGGTGCGCGCCCGGTCGAACTCGCCGCGATGGTCAAGGCCGGCACAGAGAATAAGGCGGCGTACAAGTCCCTGCCGACTGTCGCGAACCTCTCAAAGGCGGTCGTTCCAAACACAGCGCAGGCCACGGCCGCAAGCACGTACGTCACCAACCACTGGTCGTAGGCGATCGCAGTACAGGACAGAGCCTTCGCAGCAACCGCGGATCCCGCGGCGCCTCGGCGCCGCGGGATCGGCTCTCGTATCGTGTCCAGTCTCGGCGGTTGGGCCGGGATCATGCCCTTTGCGGCGTACATGATCGTGTTCCTCGGGATCCCGCTGTACGTGGTGATCCACGGGTCGCTGACGACCGAAAGCAACCAATTCACGTTCTCGAACTTCAAGATGACGTGGTCATCTCCGGCGTTCAGGCTCGCGTTCAAGAACAGCCTGATCCTGTCTCTCTGGACCTCTGTCGTTGGCGCCGTCTTCGGGACCTGGCTTGCGGTGGCGGTCGTCACGACAAAACCCGGGGGCGTCCTGCACCGGGTCGTCCAGAGCGGCTCCGGCGTGCTCGCCTACTTCGCAGGCGTACCCCTGGCATTCGCCTTCATCGCCGCGCTCGGCCAGGTGGGCGTCGTCACGGTGCTGCTCAAGCATCTCGGCATCGACCTGTACGCCGACGGCTTCACGATTTCCTCGATGGTCGGCGTCGGCCTCTGCTACGTCTATTTCCAGGTCCCGTTGATGGTCATCCTGATCACCCCTGCGCTCCAGGGTCTCCGCTCCGAGTGGCAGGATGCCGCGCTGAATCTGGGCGCAAGCAAGCTCGGCTACCTGCGCCACGTAGCGGTACCCGTGGTGCTCCCATCGTTCGTCGGCGCCACGCTGATTCTGTTCGGCAATGCCTTCTCCGCCTATGCGACCGCGCTGGCCCTCGTCGGGAGCACGCTCTCGATCGTCCCGGCGCAGATCGACGATGCTCTGAACGGCAACGTGCTCGTCGGCGCCGACCGTCTCGGCCTCACGCTCGGAACGGAGATGATCATCGTCATCCTGATCGTGATGGTCGGCTACTGGCTCGTGCAGCGCCGCGCCCGGCGGTGGTTGCGATGACCACCGTCAATCCGGGCATGGACCCAGTCGGCGAGGGGAGCCTCGCCCGCGAGCTGGTCGGGGGTCCAACGCCGTCGACTGTCGTTGCGAGTCGGCGGGGGCGGCCGCGCATCTGGCGAGTCGTGATCTTCGTGCTCGCCGCGATCTTCTTCATCGTCCCGCTGGTGGCCGCCTTCAAGTACAGCCTGCTGCAGGACAACGGCAGCTATGGATTGGCGAACTACGGCGAGATCATCAACAACAAGGCGGTCCGGTCGCCGCTTCTGACATCGCTGGAGATCGCCGTGATCAGCGCCGGAATCGTGATCGGGCTGGTGCTCCCGACTGTCGTCTGGGTGAGGCTGAAGAAGCCCCAGGCGACTGCCGGAATGGAGCTCGTCACGCTGCTGCCGATCGTGATCCCGCCGGTCGTGATGGCCGCCGGCCTGGAGGAGCTCGAGCTCAACGCACCGCAGTGGATGATCAAACTCGTGTTCAACCACCCGCTAACCGGGCTGATTCCCTTCTACGTGGTGCTGGCGATGCCGTTCACGTACCGCGCGATCGACACCGGCGTGCGGGCGATCGACCTTCACACGTTGGTCGATGCCGCGCGGAACCTCGGCGCCTCATGGCCGGCTGCCCTCGCGCGGGTCGTGCTGCCGAACGTTCAGACCGCCGTCCTCGGAGCGCTGTTCCTGACGGTGGCGCTGTGTCTCGGCGAGGTTGTGATCGCGACCCTCCTGCTGTACAACACCTTCCCGGTTGAGATGATCAACTTGAGCAAGCAGAGCCAGGTCGGCGTATCGGTCGCGCTCTCGATGATCACGCTCGTGTTCACGTTCCTGCTCCTATTCCTCCTGTCGTTCCTCGCACAGCGCCGACGTGGCGACGTCGCAGCTGGACTCCTCTCATGATCCGATTCGAAGGCGTGCAACGCACCTTCCCGGGGGTGACCGCGCTCGCGGGCCTCGACCTGGAGATCGAGAATGGCGAATTGATCGCGCTGCTCGGCCCTTCGGGCTGCGGCAAGACGACGGCACTGAAAATCCTCGGCGGATTTGACCGCCCAGACGCGGGCCGAGTGCTCGTCGACGACCGCGACATCACGAACGTACCGCCGAACAAGCGAGACATGGGGATGGTCTTCCAGGCATACAGCCTGTTCCCCAACATGGATGTGCGGACCAACGTCGCGTTCGGCCTGCGGATGCGGCGCCAGGACAAGGCAACGCGCTTCAAGCGCGCCGATGACCTGCTGGCGCTGGTCGGGCTCTCAGAGACCGCTAACCGGTATCCGTACCAGCTGTCCGGCGGACAGCAGCAACGCGTGGCGATCGCCCGTGCGCTCGCGATCGAGCCGACGGTTTTGCTGCTCGATGAGCCGCTATCGGCGCTCGACGCCCTCGTCCGCGCCCAGCTGCGGGCTGAGATCCGCGCCCTTCAGCAGCGGCTCGGGATAACCACCCTGTTCGTCACCCACGATCAGTCCGAAGCCCTGTCGATCGCGGATCGCGTCGGCGTTATGCACTCCGGCCGCCTGGAGCAGCTCGACACTCCGGAGAACGTCTACCGCCGCCCCGCCACGCAGTTCGTAGCCGAGTTTGTCGGCGCGATGAACCGGCTGCCCGGTCGCATCGGAGACAACCACGAGGTACAGGTGCTTGGTCAGCGCCTGACGCTGCTGAACCCCAACGGCCAACAGCCCGGCGAGGTGGTAGACGCACTGCTACGTCCCGAAGCGCTCCAGATAGCGCCCGATTCGGCTGGGTCCGGAACGGTCACCGATCGCACCTTCCTGGGATCCGCCGTGCGCCTGGAGGTGACGTTGGAGGACTCCGGCCAGAAGGTGCTGGTCGAATCGTCCAGCCTGAGCGCTCACCTGAAACTCGGCGATCGAATCGCCCTGCGCATTCTCGCCGATTCTGTGGTCGTCGCGCGGCGACCCCCGCCGACGGCGCGCTGAGTCCCGGAACCGTCGCCATACCTTGCCACCGGACGCAACGACCGAGCGGCGCCGGGTCGGGATCTGTCAGGAACGTTGTGGCCGGTCTTCAGCGGGACAAGGACTCGAACCGTGACCACCGGATTCAGAGTCCGTCACAACCCGCTGAAGGCCGAGGACGTGGTGCGACGGCGAACGACACTCGCGTTGCGGGATCAGGCGGGACCCGCCGTGATCAGCCGGGTGGAGGGGTTGATGGCGCAAAGAAGCCCTGCATAAAGACACATTGCAGCGATCCGGTGGCGATCCGGTGTCGATCGGCCGAAAACGGCAGGGATCGTCCGCCGGCGCCAGTACAAGGTGCTCGATGGCGCGCTGCGACCTCCACGTCCATTCGATCCACTCGACCGACAGCGGCAACTACGCGCTGCGGCGGGCGAGGCTTGGGGAGTCCTTCACCGAGCCCGAGCGCGTCTACGAGGCCTGCCGCCGGCGCGGCATGACCTTCGTCACGATCTCGGATCACAACACCGTCGAGGGCGCACTGCGGATCGCCGACAGGCCGGGGACGTTCCTCTCGGTCGAGGTGACGACGCGCTTTCCCGAGGACGACGCGCCGCTGCACGTGCTCGTCTGGAACCTTTCCGAGGAAGACCATCGCGACCTCCAGCCCTACCGGCCGTCGGTCTACGAGCTGGCCGCGTTCTTGCGCGAGCGCGGTCTTCCTCATGCGCTTGCCCATCCGCTCTACCGGATGGGCCCGCCGCTGACCGTCTCCCACGTCGAGCGGATGATGCTGCTCTTCGGCACCTGGGAGGGCCGCAACGGCGCGCGTCCCGAGAGCTCGAATCACCTGGCCTGCCGCCTGGCGGCTGCCGTCACGCCCGACTATCTCGCGAAGCTCACCGAGCGCCACAACTTCGAGCCCGGGCACACGGGCCGGATCGGGCTGACCGGCGGCTCGGACGATCACGGCGCCCTCGACATCGCAATGACGTGGACGGAAGCTGCGGGCGAGACGGTCGAGGAGTTCCTCGCCTCGGTCATGGCAGGACACGGCTCCCCGTGCGGCGAGCACGGCTCGACGGTCAAGCTCGCGCACGCCGTCGGATCGCTCGCGCTGAACGCCTACCGCCAGGACGGGCGCGTGCTGCCGACGTTCCTCGCCGAGCACGTCGCACCGCTCTTCGACAACGGCTCCGACTCGTCGTCACGGCACGAGGAGATCATGGCCGTCAGCTCGCTGCTCGCGAGTGCGCTCGGCCAGAGGGCGCGTGAGGGCGGGATCGGGCTCGACACGCTGTCGTCGATGGGCGGACGGGTCGGCTCGCTGCTGCTCGCGGGCGCGCTCGAGGTGCCCTTCCTCGCGTCGATGCGCCACCACACCGGCACGCAGCGCGACGTCGAGCAGATCGAGTCCGCGTTCTTCGGCCTCCGCTGCCACGAGCGCGAGCCGCGCAGCCTCGTCTTCACCGACACGCTGGCCGAGACGAACGGCGTGGCCGGCACGATGCGCTGGCTGGCCGGGGCGGCGGCGGCCGACGAAGCATCGCTGGCCGTCGTCACTGCGCACGCCGGGACGCGCGACCTGCCGGGAGTGATCTCGCTGGACACCAACTGGACGCTGAAGCTCCCGGTCTACGAGACGATCGAGCTCCGGTTCCCGTTGCTGACGAAGGTGCTGGCGCGGGTCGAGGCCGAGGCACCCGACGTGATCCACGTCGCGACGCCCGGCCCGATCGGGCTCTGCGGCCTCGCAGCGGCCAAGCTGCTCGGGCTCCCGCTGGTCGGCTCCTACCACACGGAGCTCGGCCCGTACGCTCTGCATCTGACGAAGGACGCGCTCGTGGCCGACAGCTTCGCCGTCTACGTGGACTGGTTCTACCGGCAGTGCGACCTCGTGCTCGCGCCGACCCACGCGGTTGCGGCCGATCTGGAGCGCCGCGGCCTGCAAGGCCGGGTCCGGGTGTGGGGACGCGGCGTCGACTCGACGCACTTCAACCCGGCTCGCCGTCGCGCCGAGCTGCGCGAGGAGTTGCTGGGTGGGGGAGACGTGCTGCTGCTCTCGGTCGGCCGCGTCTCGAACGAGAAGCGCGTCGACGTGCTGCTCGAGGCGTTCAGGCGCCTTCGCGCCGAGCTTCCCGGCGTGCGGCTCGTCGTCGTCGGCGACGGCCCCGCCCGGGAAACGCTGCAGCAGAGCGCTCCGAGCGGTACGACGTTCCTCGGCGAGCTGCACGGCGATGCGCTGGCCGATCTCTATGCCAGCGCCGACATCTTCTGCTTCCCGAGCACCACCGACACCTTCGGCCAGGTGCTGCTCGAGGCCGGCGCGAGCGGGCTGCCGGTCGTCGCGGCCGCGGTCGGCGGCGCGCCCGAGCTCGTTGCGCACGGCTCGACCGGCCTGCTCGTGCCCCCCGACGACGTCGGCTCGTTCCGCGACGCGCTCCACACGCTTGCGATCTCGCCGCTCGCGCGCGAGCGGATCGGCCGGGCAGCGCGCGCCGCCGCGTGCGAGCGCAACTGGACTCGATCGCTCGAAGAGCTTCAGGCCGCGTACCGCTTCGCGGTCGCCTGGCAGGAAGCTCCGGCGCAGGAGCAGGCCCACGCAGCCTGACTTCACTTCGACATCTGTGGCACCCTGCACGGATGTCAGAACAGCCGGAACGGCTCTTTCTACCCGGCTGGGGCGCCCGCGGCCGGCTCTATCGCCCAGGCCTACCGGCGGACTGGACGGCGCTTCAGCCGCCACGCTTCCATCGAGACGCCGGCTGCTTGCGCACCCATCTCGGGTGGATCGTCTCCGAGCTCGACCGAAGATCCCACGCAGTCGAGCTCGGCGGCCACTCGATGGGGGGTGCGCTTGCGATCGCTGCTGCAGCAGCACGTCCCGACCGCGTCAGCCGGCTCGTGTTGATCTCCCCGGCCGGCCTGCCGCTCTCGAAGCCGATGGGGAAGAGCCTGGTCCAGTTCTTCCGCGACGCGAGCCAGGGTCGTTACCCGCTCGCAGAGCTGGCGGGATCGCTCGCGCTCACGTTTCGCGCCCCGCGCGCCGCCTACCGGCTCGCCTGTGACGTCCACGACGCCGATCTGTCGGCCGAGATGGCGGCGGTTCGCGCCGCCGGGATCCCGGTGACGGTGATCGGCTGCGTCAGCGACACGCTCGTCACGGTCGCCCATTGCCGCTCGATCGCGGGGCTGATCGGCGCTCGCTACCGGGAGCTGACGCTCGCCGGCGGCCACACGTGGATGCTGGACGCGTGGCCGCGGTTCGCCAGCGAGCTCGCGCTCTAGATCGACCATCCAGAACGCAAGAGGAGGGGCGCGCGGGATGCGTCCCTCCTCAGTGGTGCAAGTCTCTCGGGTGGCGGACGAACCTCTTGCCGGCCGGTCACGAGCGACCTCGGCCAGTGTGCTTTGTCGCGGCCGCGGCCGCAAGAGCTTTCACCAGACCGTCGCCGCATTACCACCGCTTCGGACGCGCGCGCCGGGTCTGACGGTGGCGACACTCGCTATGCCTGAGTCGTCCACGAAAGGATCCGAGATGTCGATCGTCGTGTCAATGAGCTGGCCCCATGTCACCCCCGAGGAATACGACGCCGTGAACGAGCTGATCCGGTCCGGCGAGGACACGCCCGAGGGTCCGATCACGCACACCGCCTGGTTCACGGAAGACGGCCTGAAGGTCGTCGACGTGTGGCGTTCGCAAGAGGAGTACGAGCGCTTCGCCCGGGAGCGGCTGATGCCCGCCACGCAAGAGGTCCCCGGCTTCCACGGTGAGCCGAAGGTGATGTTCCACCCGCTGCACGCGCAGACCGTCGCGCGCGTCACCGCTGAGGTCTAGGCCCGAGCACGGTCGGAGGGTCTCGCAGGCCTCGGCCGCGGGGCCCTCCGCCTCCACCGGTGCCGCCGCATGCACGCCGGGGCCGGAACTATGCTTCTGGCCGATGCGGAATGACCGGCTTCTCGTCGCGCTCGGCATCGTCGCCGGCGTCGTCTTGATCGTGATCTCGATCGTCTACTTCGCGGAGCCCGCGAAGTCGCTCCCGAGCTTCTTTCCGGGTCATCAGGCCGGCTCGGCGCACCATCACGTGAAGCACGGCATCGCGGCGCTGCTCGTCGGCCTCGCCTGCTTCGTGTTCTCGTGGTTTCGGAGCGGGCCGAAGCGCTCCGCACCCGCCGCCCCGTGATCCTCGCCGCGCTGATCTCCTACCCGCGGGCGATCGTCCTCGGGCTCTTGCAGGGCGTCTCGGAGCTGTTTCCGATCTCGAGCCTCGGCCACACGGTGATCCTGCCGCGACTCCTCGGCTGGAACATCCACCAGAACGCCTCGTACTTCCTCTCCTTCCTGGTCGCCACGCATCTCGCGACCGCGATCGTCCTCTTCTTCTTCTTCTGGCACGACTGGGTGCGCATTCTCAAGGGGCTCGGCCGGTCGTTGCGCGACCGCGGCATCGATCCGGCGGACGCCGACGCGAAGCTCGGCTGGCTGCTCGTCGTCGGGACGATCCCGGCCGGGATCATCGGTCTGCTGTTGCAGGACACACTCCGCAAGGCCTTCGCGTCCGGCTCGATCGCGGCGGGATTCCTGATCGCGAATGGCGTGCTGCTCTACGCCGCCGAGCTGCTGCGCCGCCGCGCTCCTCAGACGGAGACCGACGACGACACGCGGATTGCGAGGCAGGTGAGCTTCCGTGACTCGTTCCTCGTCGGCGCTGTCCAGTCGCTGGCGTTGATCCCCGGCTTCTCGCGTTCGGGTGCCGCGATGGGCGGCGGCCTGCTCGTCGGGCTCTCGAACAAGGACGCGGCGCGTTTCGCGTTCCTACTCGCGACGCCGATCATCGGTGCGGCTGCGGTGTTGAAGCTTCCCGAGCTCTTCGGCCACACCGGCGACGGGGTGCGCGGGCCGGCGCTCGTCGCAGCGCTCTGCTCGGCGGCGACCGCGTTCCTGGCCATCAAGTACCTGATGCGCTACTTCGAGACGAAGACGCTGACGCCGTTCGCGATCTACTGCTTCGCCGCCGGCGTCGCCGCCTCGGCGTACTTCGCCTTCTAGACCACGCCGATCAGCAGGCGCGCCGCGAGGAGGGTCAGGGCCGCAGCGAGGAGCCGTTCGATCGTCTTGGCAGAGATGTGGGACGACACGCGAGCTCCGATCTGGGCTCCGACGATCACGCCGCCCGAGAGGGCCAGGGCCCGCCGCAGCCCGTGGCCGGGAGCGAGGCTTCCCGCGACCAGATGCGTGATCGTGGCCGACCCGGCCATGATCATGAGCACGAAATGCGACGTGGCCGTCGCGATGTGGGTCGGGAAGCCGAGGGCTCGCACGAGCAGCGGCACGTGCAGCACGCCCCCGCCGATCCCGAGGAACGACGACACGAATCCGACGCCGAGGCTGTAGAGCACGCCGCGGGCGAGCGGGACGCGGTAGTGGTGCGTGACTCCCCTGGCATCTCGCAGCACCCGGCTCGTGCCGCGTTCGTCGTCCGGGTGCAGGAGCGGGGCGCGGCCGAAGACGAGCCAGGCCGCTCCGAACGCGAGCACGGCGGCCATCAACAGGTCGAACACGCCTCTGCTGACATATGCGACGGCGAGCGCGCCGGCGATCGAGCCGGGCAAGGTCGCAGCCCCGAAGAGGAGACCGCTGCGGAAGTCGATCCGCCGCAGCCGCGCGTAGGCGGCGCTGCCCGAGGCGGCGTTGCAGAAGACGACCGCGAGGCTGATCCCGGTGATCTCCTTCGCCGGGTCGTGCGGGTAGAGCAGCAGCAGGATCGGCGTGAGGATGAAGCCGCCACCGGCTCCCACGAGCGTCCCGAAGGTCCCGACGGCCAGCCCGAGCGCCGCCAGGCCGACTATGTCCCAGGCAGTGAGGGCCACCCGCTCAGCCTACGTCGGAGGGCGAGTGCTAGACGGGGTGCGAGGCGTCGGTGAGCTCGTGGAACTCACCGGTCACGAGATAGCCGACCTGCTCGCCGATGTCGACGGCGTGGTCGCCGATCCGCTCCACGCAGCGCGAGACGACGAGCATGCGGAGACCGTATTCGCGCTCCTCGAGCGAGTCGCCGAGGGAGAGGACGTCCTCGATCGCGTGGCGGTTCGCGCGGTCGATCAGCTCGTCGAGGTCGTTCAGCGTCTTCGCCTTCTCCGCGTCGCGGTCGGCGAAGGAGTCGAGCGCAACGCGGATCATCTGCTCGGCGCGCTGGCCCATGTCCTCGAGCGAGCGCATGATCTTGTCGTCGGTCACGTGCAGGTTGCCCATCAGCTTCGTCAGCTTGGCGACCGTGACGCAGTAGTCGGCCATCCGCTCGAGGTGGAGGTTCACGCGCAGGACGGCCAGGACGAGCCGGAGGTCGACCGCCACCGGCGTCTGGCGCGCGAGCAGGGACTGCACGCCCGTCTCGATCGCGAGGTAGCGCTTGTCGATCTCGTCGTCGAAGCCGATCACCTCGTTGGCGAGCTCCTCATCGCCGCGGGCCAGCGCGTTCAGCGCCGAGCGCAGGACGCGCAGGACGAGGTCGCCCTCTTCCTGGAGCGACGCCTCGAGCTGGACCAGCTCGTCATGGAAACTGGCCCTCATCCGAACCGCCCGGTCACATAGCCTTCTGTGCGCTCGTCGGCGGGTGAGGTGAAGATCTTCTCGGTCGCGTCGTACTCGACCAGGATGCCGTGGCGGCTGCCGTCGTCGTGCACCTCGAGGCTGAAGAACGCGGTCATCTCGGCGACGCGGGCGGCCTGCTGCATGTTGTGCGTGACGATGATCAGCGTGTAGTCCTTCTTCAGCTCCTGCATCAGGTCCTCGATCGCCTGGGTCGAGATTGGGTCGAGAGCGGAGGCAGGCTCGTCGAGCAGCACCACGTCGGGCTCGACGGCGATCGCGCGAGCGATGCAGAGGCGCTGCTGCTGTCCACCCGAGAGACCGAGCGCCGACTTCTTCAGCCGGTGCTTCACCTCGTCCCAGATCGCGGCGCGCTTCAGCGCCTGCTCGACGCGATCGTCGAGGTTGTCCTTCATCCCGAGGATCCGCAGGCCGTAGGCGATGTTGTCGTAGATCGACTTCGGGAACGGGTTCGGGCGCTGGAAGACCATCCCGATCCGTCGCCGCACCTCGATCGGGTCGACGCTGGCGCCGTAGAGATCGGCCCCGTGGTAGAGCAGCGTGCCTTCGACCTTCACGTTCGGAACGAGGTCGTTCATCCGGTTCAGGCAGCGAAGGAAGGTCGACTTACCGCAGCCCGAGGGCCCGATCAGCGCCGTGATCGCGTGGCGATAGATATCGAGCGATACACCGCTGACAGCGAGAGCAGGGCCGTACGACACCGCGAGGTTGTCGATGTCGAAGACGGTCTCGCGAAGCTCGGACGCGACAGGGGCGGCGCTCACGGTGAGCGGCGCGACGGCAGGGGGATTGGAACTTGGGGGCTCGACGATGCTCACCGACACGAGTTTCCCACATCGCGTAGGACGAGCGGGGTACACAGGATGTGAACGTTCTGTGACGGAGTGGTGACCGACCCTTTCGGTGCCGGCCGGTTACCGCAAAGCTGCGCGCTGTGGAAGCCTCAGCTGCTCCCGTCCTCGGCCTGCGTCGTACGCGCCGCGCGCTCGATCGCCTCGGCGACAGGGCTCTCTACGCCCTGACGGCGCTTGCCTCGCTGCTGGTGATGCTGATCATCGCCGCGATCGTCTGGAAGGTGATCGACGGAGCCTGGCCGGCGATCAGGCACTTCGGTCTCAGCTTCGTGTGGAACAAGACGTACAACCCCGTGCGGGGCATCTTCGGTGCGCGCGAGTTCATCATCGGCACGCTCGTGACGTCGTTCGGCGCGATGCTGCTCGCCGCGCCGGTCTCGATCGCGATCGGTCTCTTTCTCAGCGAGCTCGCGCCGCCGCTCATTCGCGGCCCGGTCGGGGCGCTGATCCAGATGCTTGCCGCCGTGCCGAGTGTCGTGATCGGCCTCTGGGGCATCTTCGTGCTCGGGCCGTTCATGCGCGTCCAGATCGAGCCGTTCCTCCACCACTACTTCGGCTGGATCCCGTTCTTCAGTGGGACGCCGCAACAGGCAGGCGTGCTGATCGCGATCGTCGTGCTCACGATGATGACGATCCCGATCACGTCGTCGATCTGTCGCGAGCTCTTCATCAGCGTGCCGAGAGATGTGAAGGAGGCCTCGATCGGCCTCGGCGCCACTCGGTGGGAGATGGTCAGGGGAGTCGTCATCCCGTACGTCAAGGGCGGCATCGTCGCGGCGATCACCCTGGGGCTCGGCCGAGCGCTCGGCGAGGCGATCGCCGTGACCCAGGTGATCGGGAACAGCTTGCAGCCGTTCCATCTCTCGCTCTTCGATACCGGCAACACCCTGGCCAGCCAGCTTGCGAGCAGCTATCAGAGCGCCCCGACGAACATCGAGCTCGAGTCGCTCGTCTACTTCGGGCTGATCCTGCTCGTGATCACGTTCATCACCAACCTGATCGCGCAGCGCATCGTTCACCGGTTCGCGGGCCAGCACCCCGGAGGGAGATGATGGAGCCGGTCTCGCTCCAGGCCAGAGGGCGGTCACGGCGCCGGCTCATGGTCAATCACGGCGCGGTGAGTGGAGCTGTCCTGTCGGCGCTCCTCGCCGTGGGGCTGCTTGCCGTTCTGGTCGGCTCGGTGCTCATGAAGGCTCTCCCGGGCCTCAGCTGGAACCTGTTCACGAAGGGGCCGGCGGTGTTCGGCGAGACCGGGGGCGGCATCGCGCCCGCATTCGTCGGCACGGCGCTGCTGATGTTGATCGCCACGGCGATGGCGGTACCGGTCGGCGTCCTGATCGCGATCTATGTCAGCGAGTTCGCCCCGCGCTCGCTCGCCTCGCAGGTTCGCCTCTGGCTCGACGTTCTGAACGGTTTCCCGTCGATCGTGATCGGCATCTTCGTGTTCGAGCTGATGGTGCAGACGAAGATCCCGATCCTCGGCCTCGGCCATCACCAGAGCGCTTGGGCCGGAGGGTTCGCGCTCGCCGTGATCATGGTGCCGCTGATCGCGCGCACGACGATGGAGGTGCTCAGGCTCGTGCCGAACCAGTTGCGCGAGGCGAGCTACGCGCTCGGCGTCTCGAAATGGCGAACAGTGCTCAGCGTGGTGCTGCCGACGGCGCTCGGCGGAATCGTCACCGGGACGACGCTTGCCGTCGCCCGCGCGGCGGGAGAGACCGCACCGCTCCTCTTCACCTGCTCGATCTTCGGCCAGATCGTGAACTGGGACCCGTCGATCTCGCTCGCGTCCGTGCCGGTCGTGATCTTCGAGTACTCGGAGTCGCCGGATCGCAATCTGAACTCCCAGGCGTGGGCGGCCGCGTTCGTGCTGATCGCGTTCGTCCTCGTGTCGAGTCTGATCGCGCGAATGATGCTCGACCGGTCCCGGCGCAAGCTCGGGCAGACCGAGTAACGACCCCGGTCACCACTTCGTCACCCGATCGCCACACCATCGCAGCCCACGCGGAGGGCTCCGAGGGGCAGGCTGACGCAGTAGGTCTGAAAAACCCCATGGACAAAGGAAGAAGGAGTGAACTCAATGCATAGGAAGGGACTCGCGCTATTGGTGACCGGGCTCATCGCCCTCGTCGCGACCGCCGCGGCAGGCGCTCGGCACTCGACTACGGTCCTCAACGGCGCCGGCAGCACGTTCGTCTCGCCGCTCGTGTCGGTGTGGACCCCGGCGCTTGGGAGTGCGTTCGACTACACCATTCAGTACAGCGCGATCGGCTCGGGCGGCGGCATCCAGGCGATCACGAACCGCTCGGTCGACTTCGGGGCCTCCGATGCCCCGCTGACCGCTAACCAGTTCACCGCGTGCAACGGCTGCGTCCAGATTCCGTGGGCGCTCGCAGGCACGTCCATCCCGTACAACATCCCCGGCCTCGTGGTGCCGAAGAACACCAACCTGAATCTGTCGGGTAGCGTGATTGCGAAGATCTACATGGGCACGATCACCAACTGGGACGACCCGGCGATCAAGGCGCTCAACCCGAAGGCGACGATCCCTTCGCTCGCGATCACGCCGGTCTATCGCACCGGGAACTCGGGCACGACGTACAACTTCACCGACTACCTCTCGTCGGTGAGCCCCAGCTGGCAGTCGAACATCGGGACGGGACAGTCGGTCAACTGGCCGACGGGCACCGGCGCGAGCGGCTCGGCCGGCGTTGCGGGCGTCGTCCAGAACACCCCGGGGGCGCTGTGCTACGTCGACACCGCGTTCGCGCTTGCGAACCACCTGCACTTTGCCTCGATCGAGAACGCTGCCGGGAAGTTCATCGACTCCGAGCATCAGGAACATCGCAGCGGCCGGCGGCACGATCACGAGCGTGCCGTCCGGGAACGAGTTGCACATCGTGAACCCGCCGGCGAAGTATCCGACGGCGTATCCGATCGCCACCTACACCTACATCATCCTGCCTCTGAAGTCGGCGAACGCCGTCGCGCTTCGCAAGATGGTGTTCTGGGCACTGACCACGGGCCAGCAGGCGAAGTACACAGCGAAGCTGTGGTTCGCACCGATCCCCAAGGTTGTCCTCGTGGCATCCGAGAAGACGCTCGACCAGATCCAGCCGAATACGTAAACCCCCCCTCCCTCATGTCCGGGGTACACGAGGGGCGCCGCAAGGCGCCCCTCGTGTCTTTCGCCAGCACTAGGCGGGGAACGCGCAGCGGATCTCGAGGCCCTTGCCGGGCTCGCCGCGTGCCTCGACCGTGCCACCCCCGGCCGAGACGACGTGCTTGACGATTGCGAGCCCGAGGCCCGTGCCGCGGGAGGTGCGTGCGTCGTCGGCGCGCCAGAAGCGCTCGAAGAGCCGCGCGAGATCGCCCGGGCTCACCCCGATCCCGTCGTCCCGCGCGGTCAGGATCGTCTCTCCGTCACTTCGCTCGACCGAGAGCGTCAGTGTCGCCCCGTGGCCCGCATAGCGGATGGCGTTCTCGGCGAGGTTCTCGACGATCACGCGCAGCATCCGCGGACGCAGCGGCAGGTCGATCGACGGATCGCCCACCGCGTGCAATGTGATACCGGCGCGAGTTGCCGGCCCTTCGAGCTCCGAAACCACCCCTTCGAGCACCGGCAGCGCGGTCGTCCGCCCGAGCGCGACGATCTCCTTGCCGCTCTCGAGCTCGGAGAGAAAGAGGATCTCGTCGATCAGGGTGCCGGCGTTCACGACCTCCGCGCGCGCCTGGTCGAGCAACGCGGGGACATCGGCGCCGGGCAGGTCGGTCGAGTCGAGGAGTGCGAGGATCCGCGCGAGCGGCGTGCGCAGCTCGTGGGAAACCGAGGCCGTGAAGCCGGTCCGGAGCTCGTCGAACGACGCGTCGTAGCGGGGCTCCGGGCTGGGCGGGTTTGGCTCGACGGGCACACTGCTCTCTTCGGCGTCGCCCGGATCGTCCTTGCGGCCAAAGAATCCCTTCACCAGATCGTCACCACCCCGTCACCCGTTCTGAGCCGACTGTCGCACTATCGTATGGTTATGGCGAAGATCCTGATCGTCGAGGACGACAACGTGATCGCCGACGGGATGGCACGCCACCTCTCTGCGGCCGGCTTCGACCCCATGGTCGTCGGTCGCGGCGAGCTCGGGCTCACGCGGCTGCGCTACGAGAACCCGGATGTCTGCGTGCTCGATCTGATGCTGCCCGAGCTGGACGGCTGGAAGCTGATCGAGATGGCGCGCTCGGAAGGGATCGGGACGCCGATCGTCGTCGTCTCCGCACGCGGGACCGAGCACGACCGGGTGCACGCACTCGAGATCGGCGCCGACGACTATCTGGTGAAGCCGTTCTCGATGCGGGAGCTCGTGGCCCGCGTCGGCGCCGCCGCACGGCGAGGCGTCCGTCCCGCCGAGGAGAAGCGGGGCGACCCCGTCGAGATCGAGGAGCTGCGCATCGATCCCCGTGAGGTGCAGGCGTTCGTCGACGGCAAGAGCGCCGGCCTGACGCCCACCGAGTTTCGCCTCCTCTACACGCTGGCACTCGACCGGGGACGCGTCGTCACCCGCGACGAGCTGCTCCAGAAGGTCTGGGGCCGCCGCGAGACGCATCGCGACCGCACCGTCGACGTCTTCGTCCGCCGCCTGCGCCAGAAGATCGACCGGATCGCCCCGAGGCACTCCTTCATCCAGACGCGGTTCGGCGTCGGCTACAAGCTCGAAGCCGAACCCAAGTAGGACGGGGGAGCACCTCCGGTTCTCCCCCGTGAGCCCCATGGGCCAGATTGTCGCCGCGCTGGCTCAGGGCCTTTCAGCCGAAGACTGAACCGGATTCGCGCAAGGCAGGCTCCTCCAATTGAGCCTCTTGCGTTATGGTCGGCGAGACGGAAATCGACTACGCGGACCTGATGAGCTAACCTCGGAGGAGACGATCATGGCAGTCAGGGAACCGACCACCTATGAAGACGCTCTCGAGCGCATTAGCGAGCTTGAGGAAGAGATCGAGTCGCTCGACGCTCTGTTGCTTCTGCGTGAGCGCGCTGCGAGCGACAACGGCGTGCGGCATTCCCTCGAGGACGTTGCGCGCGAGCTCGGCGCCGACGATCTCCTCGACCGCTGACTACTTCGACGGCTGACGTGTCCTCCCGGCGCGCGGGCCGAATCGCGTGATCGAGGTCGCGCTGATAGATGCCGCTCGGGATGACCTGCTTCGCTTGCGAGACCATCTGCGCGCACGTCATGGCAGCCCGCTTTCGGGCGAGTTCGCGGAGCTTGAGGACGATGCCCTGGTGATTGCTGTGCAGCGCGGCGCGATCAACGCTCTTGTGGCGATTCGGGACAATCCGTGGACGGGAGCGGAGAACCGTGCTCGCACGGGGAGCACGCACATCGCTGACGGCCGGCACGTCTACTTCGACCGAGACGGCTACTACGGCCGGCACGCGGGCGACAAGCGTTTCCGGATCGTCTATCGGCTCGAGCCCGACGAGGGGGCTCCCGCGAGGGCGACGATCTACGCGATTGCCGAGCGGGCGAGCCAACGAGCGTACCGGCTTGCCGAACGTCGCTGGCCGCGCGCGGAGTGAGGCCATTACCAAGAGTGGTCGCATACCGAGCACGGCGTCGTCCGACGACGATGCGATGCTCCTTGGTTCACGTCAACACGAACCTGAGAAAGACAGGTGATCTGATGGCCGTTGCGCCACTCTCCGATCCCATCGTCGCCGCTGTTGCGGATCTGTTTCATGCAGACCGCTGGCAGCCGAGTCACGACGATCTGACCATCCAGTTCAAGCGGGCAGGCCTCTCTCCGGCCGACCCTCGGAACGCCTACTCGATGACCGGCAAGCGCAAGCGGGTACGGCGCCGCTTATAGTCCCGGCGTGGACTTCGGGCTGACGGGTGAGCAGCGGGAGATTCAGACGCTCGCACGTGAGTTTGCGCAGGCGGAGATCGCGCCGCACGCGGGCGACTGGGATCGCGCCCACGGCTTTCCGCCGCAGCTGCTGGAGCGGCTCGGCGAGCTCGGGCTGCTCGGGGTCTGCGTGCCGCAGGAGCACGGCGGCGCCGGCGCCGACTTCCTCTCCTACGCGCTCGTGCTCGAGGAGCTTTCGCGGGCAGACGCCGGCGTGGGGGTCACGGTCGCGGTGCACACGTCGGCCTGCACGCTGCCGATCCTCGCGTTCGGGACCGATGCGCAGCGGGAGCGGTTCGTCCCGCCGCTCGCGCGCGGCGAGTCGATCGGCGCCTTCGCGCTGACCGAGCCCGGGGCGGGCTCGGACGCCGGCGCCGTGATCACGCGCGCCGAGCGCATCGAGAGCGGCTGGCGGATCACAGGCTCGAAGCAGTGGATCACGAACGGCTCGTTTGCCGGCACGTTCCTCCTCTTCGCGCGCAGCGACCCCGACCTCAAGGGGCCGCGCGGCATCTCGGCCTTCATCCTCGACGCCGCCGACGTTCGCGTCACGCGCGAGGAGGAGAAGCTCGGGCTGAACTCGTCGTCGACAGCCGACCTCGCGATCGACTCCGAGATCGCCGCCGACCGGCTGCTCGGCGACGTGAACAGGGGCTTCCGGATCGCGATGGCAACCCTCGACGGAGGCCGGATCGGGATCGCGGCGCAGGCGGTCGGGATCGCGCAGGCGGCGTTCGACGTTGCGCGCGCCTACGCGCTCGAGCGGTACGCGTTCGGACAGCGGATCTCGGACTTCCAGGCGATCCAGCACAAGCTCGCGAACATGGCGATGGAGATCGACGCGGCCCGGCTGCTCGTCTACCGCGCTGCCTGGGCCAAGGACACCGGCCGCCCCCACACCTCCGAAGGCGCGAAGGCGAAGCTCTTCGCCTCCGAGATGGCGCGCCGTCAGACGGCCGAGGCGATCCAGATCCTCGGCGGCTACGGGTACACGAAGGAGTTTCCGCTCGAGCGCTACTACCGCGACGCGAAGGTGACGGAGCTCTACGAGGGCACGAGCGAGATCCAGCGGCTCGTGATCGCGCGGCACATTCTCGACCCGCGGACGGAGGCGGCGCGGTGAGCCGCGAGCGGCACGAGCCGGTGCGGCTGACGAAGATCTACACGCGCAGCGGCGACGGCGGCGAGACCTCGCTCGGCGACGGGACGCGCGTGTCGAAGCTCGACGGGCTCGTGCGTGGGTTCGGCGCCGTCGACGAGCTCAACTCGCTGCTCGGCTGGGCCCGGGTCGAGGCGCCCGATCCAAGGCTCGGGCGGATCCAGAACGAGCTCTTCGACCTGGGCGCCGATCTGTCGGTGCCGTACGTGGAGGGAGACGGCAAGCTCCGCGTCACGCAGGCGCTGATCGATCGGCTGGAGCGCGACTGCGACGAGGCGAACGAGGCCCTTCCCGAGCTGAAGAGCTTCGTGCTGCCCGGCGGGAGCGAAGCTGCGGCGAGGCTGCACGTCGCGCGTGCGGCCTGCCGTCGTGCCGAGCGAGAGGTTCTGGAGGCCGCCCGCGAGCGACCGGCGAACCCGCTTGCGGCCGTCTACCTGAACCGTCTCTCAGACCTGCTCTTCATCCTCGCCCGTGCCGCGAACCGCGCCGGTGAGGAGACGCTCTGGCTGCCGGGCGGCTCGCGGGAGCCCGAGCCCGGGACGGGCTAGTAGACGCTTCCGACGACGGTGCCGCGTGCCGCTCGAGCCGGGGTCAGTCTTCACGATCACGAGATGAACGATGTTCCCGGAGATCGAGGATCCGGACTTGCCGATCGAGCTGGCCACGTACACGGCCATGTAGGCCGGGAGCGAGCCGGATGGGCCGTTGCTGTCGCCGGGCCCGCTGTTCCACGAGCCGCCGTTCGACTGGCTCGCGTAGCCCTTGAACGAGGACGGAGCCGAGCCGCCGCTGAGGCTGTTCTGCTTCGACCACTGCGGTCCCCAGAAGTTCACCCACCCGGACGAGCTGCGGTCGCCGATCACGTACGTGCAGCCGCTCGGGGCGTTGGCGTAGACGATCACCGTGTCCGTGTCCGAGGACGCTGCGTACGACTTGTCGCCCGCGAAGACGGCGCTCGCCGTCGTGGGCCCGAGCGGGCCGGAAACGGTGACGCTGCACTTGGCGAGGCCGGACGAGTCGGTGAGGGCCGTGCAGTGCTGCGAGCCGAGCGACAGCGTCACGGTCTCGTTCGGGACCGGGGTGGAGACGTCCTGCGTGAGCAGGGCGCTGAGTGTCACCTTGCTCCCGAGCAGAGCCGGGGCCGAGTAGAGCAAGGAGATCTGGGTCGTCTCCGGCACGATCTTGAAGGTCGCGGACGCGGTGCTCGCCTTGTAGAGGCTCGTGCCGGCGAAGGATGCGCTGACCGGATACGTGCCCACGGGTTGTGCGAGGGTGATCGAGCACGTCGCCCGGCCAGACGAGCTCGTAACCGCGGCGCAGCTCTGCGACCCCAGCGAGATCGTGACCATCGCTCCCGCGACAGGCGATCCGGCGCTCGTTGTGAGCGTGGCGGAGAGGGTCGTTGGGTCGCCGTACGATCCGCTGGTATCGCCCGTGTACTTGAGCGTGGTCGGCTTCGCGGGCTGCACCGAGCCGACGGTCAGAGTTCCGGCGACATACGTGATCGTGTAGTTGGGGTCGACTGCGCCTGCGCAGGTGACGGGGTAGCTGCCCGCGGGGCTGCTGCTCGTCGCGGTTGTGGTGCAGGTCGCAGGCGCGCTCAGCGACGCCGCTGTGTCGCCGTTCACGAAGCCGGAGTATGTCGGCGTCAGCGTCGGCACGGGACTACCGGTCGTGATCGTGGCCGACGGTGCGGTGACGGTCAGTGCGGCGGGCTTGATCGTCAGAGTGCCGGTGACATACGTGATGGTGTAGTTGGGGTCGACAGCACCCGAGCAGGTGACCGGGTAGGTGCCGGCCGGGCTGCTGCTCGTCGCGGTCGTCGTGCAGGTCGCGAGCGAGCTGAGCGATGCAGTCGTCTCGCCTTTCACGAAGCCGGAGTAGGTGGGTGTGAGCGCCGGCAGAGCACTGCCATACGTGATCGAGGTCGACGCCGGGGCCGTGACTTTCAGGGCTGCAGGATTGACCGTCACCGACCCGCTCACATACGCGATCGCGTAGTTCACGTCAGTTGCGCCCGAGCAGGTCACCGGGTAGGTGCCGGCCGGGCTGTTGCTGGTCGCGGTCGTCGTGCAGGTCGCAGGCGTGCTGAGCGACGCCACCGTGTCGCCGCTGACGAAGCCGGAATACGTCGGGGCCGCCAGGGTCGGCAGCGTCCCGCCATAGGTGAAAGCGGCCGACGGCGCAGTCACGGTCAGCGGCGCAGGGGGGCCCGGCCTGCCCGGGGCGACCGGAAGCGTGACGTCTCCCGCCGACCCCCGGTAGGCGATGTCGCCGAAATACGAAGCCTGAATGTCGTAGGTGCCCGCGATCCAGCCTCCGATCACCAGGGTCGCGGTGCCGTTTGCGTCGAGTGGGGCCACGCCCAGGTAGGTGCCGTTGGCCGTGAACGTGACGAACTCGCCCTGGGGTGGCGCTGTCTGCGTGCCGACCTGAGAAACGGTTGCGACTATGGTGACCACTTGCGCTGCTGTAATCGGCGTAGGCGTAACCGTCACGACCGTGGTCGTCTGTACCGCCTGGCTCGCGGCCGGAGCGACGATCAGGGTGATGTCGTCGGCAGATGAGGCAAGGAAGCCCGCATCTCCGTTGTAGAAGGCCTGGATGTCGTAGCTGCCCGCAGTCCAGCCGCTGATCGTCAAGACGGCGTTCCCGTTCCCATCGAGCGGCGCCTGGCCCAGGAGGACGCCGTTGGCCGTGAAGGTGACGAGCTCACCCGCGGCCGGTGTCGTCGACGATCCCGTCTGGACGACGTGGGCAGTCAGAGTGGCCGAGTCGCCGGCCGTGAGCGATGTCGACGAGGCGCTGAGCGTGGCCGTCGTCGCCACGGGCTGGCTCGTGTCCGGATTCACCTGGAGCGTGAGCGAACCGCTGGCCGGGCGGTCGATGCTGTCGCCGGCATAGGACGCGCTGATCGTGTGGCTGCCGGTCAGGAATCCGCCAACGACGAGTGTCGCGTTGCCGGACGAGTCGATCGGTGCGCTGCCGAGCAGGACGGGGCTGTTGGCGCCTCCCGTGATGTCGGAGAAGGTCACCGTGCCGGTCGGGATCGTCGTGCCCCCGCCGGTCTCGGAGACGCTGGCCACGAAGGTCACGTTCTGCCCGAACGAAATGGAGTCGGCAGGCGTGCTCGTGAGCACCAGCGCGGTATCGAAGACTTGTGTTGCCGACACCGAGACATTCGTGCTGGCCGACGTCGAGTTGAAGTAGTCCAAGATGTCGTTGCTCTTGAACGTCGCCGTGATCGCATAGACCCCGGCAGCCCACCCGCTAACCGTGCAGGACGCTTGCGACTGGGTGGTCGACCCGGGCACCGAGGTGAGCGTCGCGGTGCCGCATGCGGAGCCCCCGTTGGCGTAGAAGCTCACTGTCCCGGTGGGATTCCCGCCGACTCCGGTGACCGTCGCGGTCAGCACGATCGGCTCATCGAGGTTCGCCACGGTGGGGTTGGCCGTCACCGTCGTGCTGGTGGCCGGATTGCTCGAGCTTGCGGAGGCGGCGCCCGAGCCGAGGCCCGCGCACAGCATCACGAGGACCGTGGCCGCAAAGAGCCCAGTCGCTTGCCGCGAGCGCATCAGTCGAGCCGCATGGTGAAGCACCTTCGTGACCTCAATTCGTCGAGCGGCGAATCACTTCTTCCGCAGTGCCGCCCACGATTGCCGTGGACCTAGTGTGGGGTGAATCCGCAGGAAAGCCCCACACGATGGTTTAACGACAAGCGCGCTCTCTGTCAACCGCCGGAAGCACATTCCTACGGCTTTCCTACCGAGCATCTAGCCCTGTGCGGTCCAGGTGAGGGCGATCGAGGCGACCAGGCCCTGGTCGTCGTTGCCTGCGCTCGTCGGGAGGTAGAGCTCGATCTCGTAGCGGATCGACGCGCCCGCCGCGAGCGTCACGAGCGTGTTCGACTGGGTCGTCCAGAGGAGTAGCGAAGGCAAGGGCACCGGCGCCGCCGTGCCTTGTTCCCAGACCCCCATTGTGAGGTCGTTCCAGAGCTGGTTCTGCGATCCGCTGGCCCGGAGCGAGAGTGTGAACGGCTGGCTGGAATCGTTGGTGATCGTCATCACCTCGGAGGCCGAGCCGCCGGGCGCCATGTTCTCGACGTGGATGTGGCAGGTCGCGTGATCGCTGTTGATCGTGAGGCCGGCGACGCCGCAGGATCCGCCGTTGCCGGTGACTGTTGGCGGCGGCGAAGGAGTCGTTGTTGTCGTGACCGGTGCGGGCGTGGTCGTGGTGGTCGGTGTGGTCGTGGTGGTCGGTGTGGTCGTGGTCGTCGGTGTCGTTGCGGGGGTGGTCGTCGTCACCGGCTTCGTGGTCGTCGTGGTCGTGGTCGTCGGCTTCGTAGTCGTAGTCGTAGTCGTAGTCGTAGTTGTCGTCGTCACCGGGCTCGTCGTCACCGTCGTTGTCGAGGCCGTTCCCGGCATTGGAGTTGTCGTCGTCTCACCCGGGGTCGTCGTTGTCGTCCCTGCCGGTACCGTCGTTGTTGTTTCAGCCGGTGTCGTCGTGGTCGTGGTCGTTGTCGTTGATTCCCCGCCTGGTGAACCGGCTCCGCCGAACCCCTGGTTGGGCGGGGGAACCGTGTTCGAGTTGGTCGGAGGCACGACGGCGGGAGGCACGCCGAGTCCTGGAACCGGCTGCAGGCCCTGCTCGGGAGGTGTCGTGACGGAACCTGAACCTGAGCTTGAGCTTGAGCTTGGCCCGGGGCCTGCCGCACCTGGGCTCGCGCTCTTCCCTGAGGCAGGCGCCGCGCCGGTGTAGGCGAAGACATTCACCTTGCCGCCGGCCGCCTCGGCGTAGTGGGGGATTTGCGCAGTGCGCGTCGTCAGGCCGACGATGTTGTGGCCGGCGCCGGTCAGGCTGAAGCGTCCCCCTCGCGCCGGGGACGGCGAAGCCGCCGAGCGTTGTGTGGGTTTGATTCGCGAGGTCGACGTTGTCGAGGACGGCCTGGGCGATCACGGCCTGAGCCAGCGGAGGCAAGGAGGCGGTCGCCCCCGACGGTGTCTGCAGCGGGTTGACGTAGTCGAGGTGGATCTCGATCAGAGCGGGGTTCGGCCGTGCGATCGGGGCCGCCAGCACGGCCGCGGCCCCGTACAGGGCTCCGAGGCCCACCACAGCAGCGACGATCGAGCTTCGGATCAGCCTTGCCACTAGAGGAGCGACCACGAATCCTCCACGCGCGACTGGCGCCTGTTCGCGACGCGGATCCACAGCGCGCCGAAGATCAGCACCGCCCCGATCAGCCCGAGCGCCGCGTAGATGGTCACCGCGCGTCCCGTGATCTTGCTGTTGTCGAGAAGCGACACCCCGAGCACTGCGTCGGGCTGGTGGTCGATGATCAGACGGCCCAGCGCTTCGCGGTGCTTGCCGTAGACGTAGCGCATCTCGACTGCGGCGCCGCCGATCAGCGCCCGGGCGGTGGTGCGGTCGACCGCTCGTGGACGAAAGGCGACCGTGGTGGCGATCGGGACACCGTCGGTGTCGTAGCGCCGTCAGGTCGGCCCCGACGACCTGCGAGATCTGTCCGAGCGCGTCTGCCAGGGGCGTCATGACGAGGACGACGCCAACCGGCTTTCGGCCGTCCAGCACCGGCCCGATCGTCAAGATCGTCGGGCCGCTCCGGAAGATCACGAGCTCGGTGAAGCGGCCGCCGCGCGAGCCTTTCGCCTGGTGGATGGCCTGGGAGATCGCCGGCAGGCCTGCGCGGCTGGCAACCGGGGCGGGCGCTCCCTTCGAGCGCACCGCCAGCACGACCTGGCCGTTCGGCAGCACGACGTCGACCATCGGCACGCCCGCGTTCGCCTGCAGCGGCGTGACCAGGCGATTGAGGGTGGCGGCATCCTTGGCGGCAAGGGCGGGCCCGATGCTCTGCGTGAAGGTGATCGAGCGCAGCGCCGCGAGCTGTTCCGACTCCAGGGCCACGAGCCCGGCGTTGGTGCCCGCGCCGGCGCTACGAAGCCGCGCGTCGAGGTTGTCGCGCACGCCTTGCGTCGCACGCTGGCCCGCCCAGAACACCGCCAGGATGGCGACGATCAGGCCGAGGATCAGATGCAGCGACGATCTCGCGTACCAGCGGGTCGGCCGCCTTCGCTGCACGTCGATGCTTTCAGCCGTCCGGCGCTCGAGTAGTCCAACCACTTCGGGCGAACCTTAGATGGTTGATCGGTAATTCCGGCGGCGCCGGATGGTGGCCCTGACACGGCGCAGGCCGGCACGCTCGCCGGCGGCCCGCACCCACCGGTCGAACCACCGACGATCCCACCGCCCTGCTTGGTCATGGCCATCCCCGACACCACCCAATTACCGATCAACCATCTAGAAGGTCGACGTCGTGGTCGGCTGGCAGTTCGTCGTCGCGGCGGTGCAGGCGGTTGCCTGATCGGTTGTGGCAGACGACTTGACGGTCGTCGACGGCGTGAGCTTGGCGTGCCCGATTCCGTCGAGGAGCCCGACGATCCGCCAGGGTGATCGTCACCGTCCACGGCGCCGACGCAGACACGGCCGCGGTCGACGTCGGATAGGTCCGGCTCGTCCCGACCGCGATGTTCGTGATCCTGCCGACCGAGTAGGCATCGCCCGAGGCGGCGCAGTTGCCGGCGGCGCTGTCGCCGATCACGATCGAGCCCGCCGTTCCAGTGCCTGCCCAGCCGCAGACCTTGACGGTGCCTGCGGTGACGGTGGTCTTCTGGTTGAAGGTGATCACGATCGTGTCGCCGTTGGCGATCGTGCCGTTGCCGTTGGTGAGCGAGATCGCGGTGGCGGCGAGCCCGAGCTGAACTGCCGGGAGAGCCGTCGCCGCCGTCCAGGACGATGCCGACGTGCTCAGCAGCTCGTAGCAGTACCAATCGCCGTTGGCGGTGGATCCGCGATTCGAGTCGGTGTACGCCGCGGTCGAGGCGCTCGCGAGCGTCGCGAGCAGCGAGTAGGTCACCCCCGTGCAGTTCGCGGTGGTGGTGTTGTCGACACCGTAGAGCTTCTGGCCGGTCACCGGACCGTGGGTGCCTGCCGTCCAGGCGAGGCTCGTGTCGTAGCCGCTCGCAGTCGCGGTCGCTCCCGTCGCGGGACCGATCCAGCCGCCTGCGAACACCGAGCCGGCATTCACCGTCTGGCCGTCGAGAAAGGCGAACGTGCCGAGCACTGGGATTCCGGAGAGCAGCAGGGAAACGCTGATGAGAACGATGCACAGTGCGCAGGCCCGCCGCAGGGCCCTGATTCTCACGCCTTCGCGCCTCCTTTGCGATCTCGCCAGATCTCGTAGAGCGTGATCGTTCCCAGCGCGAGGGCCGGGATCAGCAACAACAGCAGCCGCGCCGTTGTCGACTGGAGATCCGCGAGTGCGTAGCCGAGCGTCGGAATGTGGAATCTGGCGACCCAGCCGTTGCCGACGGCTGGGACCTGCCAGTCGTCGGGCGTGTTGTTCGCGTCACCCTTGGTGACGAAGTAAGGGCCCGTGGCGCCGGTCTCGATCTTGTAGACGCGGTGGGTGACCTTCTCGTTCGAAACGCCCGGCCTGTTGAAGACGATCACCTGGCCCACCTTGACCTCGGAAGCCTTGACCTTGGTGTAGAAGACGACCGACCCGGTCGGGATGGTGGGCGCCATGCTCCCCGACCGCACGACGAGCGCCTGGTAGGGCAGAAACCGCGGCCCGACGGTGACTGCAAGCAGGCCGAGGACGATGATTGACGCGGCGGCTATGAGCAGCCAGGAGAGGATTCTCGAGATCCAGACCAATCCCGACGATCGTGTTCGTGAGTTCGCAGTGGTGTCCATTGTCATTAGCGTTCGCCCGTCATCAGCGCTTCCCTCCAAAGGAGCCGGTGGTGCAGCAGTATGACGTTGAACGCTCACGATGTCATGTGCCATGTCAGCGGGAATGTGGCCGATTCGCCTTGCAGCGAGCCTGTGTCGGTGGAGGGCACCTGAAGGCCGATCACGAAGTACCGCGTCTGGCTGTGGGTGGGGCCTGCGCCGAGGTCGAGGGCTGACGGGCTGGAGTTGTAGTTCGCGCTGAAGACGTAGAGCGTGCTGGCGGAGAAGGCGCAGGTTGTTCCAGTGGTGGGGTACCAGCACGCCGTCGCCGTTCCTGACGAGTTGGTCTCCTGGATGTAGAGCTGATCGCCGCTCGCCGCGCACGGGTTGCCGCCGCCCGGGGTCGGGGCCCCGGTCGTGGCGCTCGCGGTGCAGCTCGGCATGAACACGGACAGGTCGCTGGCGTCGAGCGAGCCGTTGTTTGCGATCGTCACCTTCTCGGTGACCGGGACGCCCGGATATGCGAGCGTCGACGAGGTGATCAGCGCGGTGCACGCCGCGTTCACGTTGCCGCTGCTGCCGGAGCCGTACGACGTGCACGCGGTGCCGGCGTTCACCGTGTTACTGAAGGTCAACGTGCCCGTCGCGATCGTCGAGCCCTTGTTCGCGTCCTGCGTGCTGAGCACGGCATAGGTGCCGCCCACGGTCAGCAGGCTGAGGGCTCCGATCGCGATCATCGTCGCGAGGACCTTCTTCAGCAGCCACGTCTTCGACGTGCGGCCCGCGGGCCCGTGGATCAGCCGATGCGCCTGGCTGCCCATTACTGATCGATGTGCCAGGTGATCCCGAAGGTGGACGACAGGCCCTGGAGCTGGTTCTGGTTGATGCCCGTCGGTGCCGGGAAGTACACCCCGACCTCGAACGTGCGCGTGGCGTTGTGGGCGAGCTCCACCGTCGAGGCGGTGGTCGTGCCGTTCGACGTCACGGGGATGAGCTCCACCTTGCCATTGCTCACGCTCTTCGACGTGTCGAAGTTCGAGATCGTGTCGGTCGTGTCGGAGTTCAGGGCCGACAGGCTGGTGTTGGCGCTGACGTCGGTCACGGTCGAGCTCGTCGGGTAGGCGTAGTTCGGGGTCAGTGACGAGACCGGGATCGAGGTGGCTCCGACGTAGGCGGTTCCTGATGCCGTGAACGTCTGCGTGTTCGTGCCGGACTTGACCTGGATCGTGTCGCCGGTCACGACGTCGCCGTTCAGCGCCGTCACCGGCAGGGCGGTGATCGCGCCGCCGGTGCTCGAGCGCGCTGCTGGGATTCACCGAGATCGGCGCGTCGCACGCTGCGGGCGCCACGGTCGAGGCCTTGCCGACCCAGCAGTAGTTGCCGGAGGAGGGATCGAGCACCGTCGAGGTTGTCGGGTAGGCGAAGTTCGGGGTCGCGGAGGAGACCGGGATCGCCGTCGCCCCGACCGCGGCTGCGCCGGAGGCGGTGAACGTCTGGGTGTGCGCGCCCGATGTGACGATGATCAGGTCGCCGCTCGCGACGGCGGTGGTCAGCGCCGTCACCGGCAGGGAGGTGATCGGGCCGCCGGTGCTGAGCGCGCTACTGAGATTCACGGGCTGGCTGATCTCCTGGATGTAGAGCAGCAACGTGCCGCAGAGCGGATTGCCCCAGAGGGGGTTGAAGTTCAGATTGGTGCCGTAGGTCGCCCCGGTCGTGCCGCCCACCGTTGTCTTCGAGTCGTAGCAGTCGATGTTGGCGTTGGTCGCGGCGCTGCTGATGTCGTTCACGGTCGTCCCGATCGGATACGAGAAGTTCGCGGTCTGGGAGGTCACGCTGATCGTCTTGGCGCTCGCGCTACCGGTTGCGGTGGCGCTGGTCACGAAGGTCTGGGTGTGGGCCCCCGAGGTGAGCACGATCGATTCGCCGATCGCGATGTTCCCGGGGAGATAGGAGAGGACGAGACTGGTGACCGCGTTTCCGCTCGTCAGCGCTGTGGTCAGCGTCGGGCCGGTGCTCGAGTTGCTGCTCGTGTCGGTCACCGTCGCGCCGCTCGGGTACGAGTAGTTGGCGGTTTGCGAGGTCACGGTGATCGAGGTCGCCCCGCCGCCCGCGGCGGCGGTCGCGACGAAGGTCTGGGTGTGGGTGTCGTTGGAGACCTGGATCGAGTCGCCGATCGAGATGTTCCCCTCGAGCGGGGCGATCGAGAGGCTCGTCACGGTGGCGCCGCTGTTGATCCCCGTGGCGAGCGTCGAGTTGACCGAGGAGGCCCAGAGGTAGAGCTTCGACGCGTCGATGCTGCCCGTGTTCTGAAGCGTGATCTGGGCGGAGCCGCCGTAGACACCTGGCGCGACGTTCGTCAGCGTCAGGGCCGCACCGCAGGCGGGGTTGATGTTGTTCGCCGTCGCCGCGTTCGTGGTCACGCAGGCGCTCGCGCTGTTGACCTGGTTGCTCAAGGTCAGCGTGCCGGAAGAGATGGACGAGCCGTTGTTCGACGTCTCGGCGCTGAAGGAAGCGAACGTTCCCTGGCCGGCGAAGATCGAGGCGATCCCGATCGCGAGCATCACCATCAGGCTTCGCTTGAGCGTGCGCAGGGCGTCCGCCTGCTGCGCAGGAGCGGTTGCGGCCGGCTCGGGTTGGGGCTCGGGACGCCGCGGAGGCGGCGCGCCGAGCTCCAGCTCCGGCGGAGGCCACGGCGCTGCGGCGTGGGGTGTCACTTCAGGGAAGGGTTGGTGCCGCCGCCCGTTGGAGGCGGCGGCACCGTTCCGGTTCAGACCGAACAGGGGCTTCTTGGTGACGCTCATTGCTTCACGCTCCTGTCGGCCAGGACGTTTCGGCTAGGCCTGGTCGATGTGCCAGGTGAGGCTGAACGCCGTCGCTTCGGTGTTTTGGAATGTGTTGTCGAACGATGACCCTGTGTAGTGCACGGCGAGCAGGAAGTACCTGCTGCCTCCCGCCGAGAGCAGCGTGCCGGTGTTGCCTGCGCCGGCGCCCGTTCCGAGCGTGAGTGCCGTCAGGGAGCTGGGAAGCCCGGACAGCGCGGTGCTGTTGCCGAAGTCGCAGGCGTTGGTTGCGACCGGGGCCGTCGTGCTTCCGTAGGAACAGTGGACGGCGCCGGTCAGATCGGGGCTGAAGCTCGCCGTCGTCTCAGTGACCGAGAACGTCAGGTTGCTGCACAGGTCCTGAGAAGTCCCTCCGTTGAACTCGGGCCCGCTGATCACGGCGGAGGTGTCGTACGCGTAGTTCCACTTCTGCGCCGCGGCGACAGTCACCTGGGTCGTGGTCGACGTGCCCGTGGCGATGAACGTGTTGGCGTGGCCACCCTCGCTCACGACGACGGGGTCACCAGCGTGGAACGCACCGGCCGTCGTGCTCGCAAACGTGAGCGTCGTGCCCGACGAGGCGCCGAGGGTGACGGTGCCCATGTTGAGGGTCGACTGCCCCTCGGTGTATTGCGAGGTGCAGGGCGTGCCGCCCGCCTGGAACTTGACCCCGTTGGCGTCGATCGTGCCGGCGTTGGTCAAGGTCAGGTTGGCGAGGTAGGTGTCGTTGTTGTCGGTGATCTTGGCGCCGATGTGTAGGCATGGCGAGTCCTGACGCGTCGACGGTGACCGAGGTCGCCCCGACCGCGGCATAGGACTCCGCCGCAAGGGTCTCGGTGTTGGCGCCCTGCGAGATCGTCAGCGTGTCGCCCGGGTAGATGGCGGCTCCGGTGGTCGCGGCGACCGTGATGACCGCACCGTCTCCAGCCGTGTTGTCGAGGCTGCCGCTGAGCGTGGTGCTCGCGAACGAGAACTTCGTCAGCTTGAACAACGTGTCGCAGTCGCCGGCGCCGGTATTCACGAGCCCACCCTCCGACGTGCACGTGTTCGTGCCGCCGTTGTCGTTCAGGATGAGTGTCCCGGTGGCGAAGGAGTTCCCGCTGTTCGTGACCTGGGCATTGAACGAGGCGAACGTTCCGGCGCCTCCGCTTGCGAAGGCCACGAGTCCGATGGCCCCCAACAGCATCAGATATCTCTTGATACTCGTTCTTGACATCACTCATCCACTCCTTTATTTGGGGGCCGTCCCCGGAGAGCCTGGCTTGCTCCAGTCAGAATCCGAACCTGAGGTGGTTCAAGCTGAGGGCCGCATGAATTTGGAAAAACCGTCGAGTGGCGTAGATCCGCAGTGCCAATCGATGAGCCGGAATCAGAATCGCTCAAATCGGAACGGGTTCAGCCGATAAGAACGGTTTTGAAACCTGACCTGCCGAAGTGTAACAAGGTTGCGGGTCGATAAACGAGCAGTTGCCTGCGCCATCCTGAATTCTTCCCGGCTTCATACCTTGGCCTTTCCGGTCGGGTCGCCGGAGAACTGGCTGTGCACGAGGGGACGTTTCGCCGCCGGCCGCCAAGCGCCTTGGCCGGGTCGGCGCTAACCTTGCCCGGGTGCCCGGACACCAAGGCCTCGCAGGCGACTCGCTCCCGCTGGAATCTGGCCGGGCGGATGCGAAGAGCGGGCCCTAGTGGTCGCTCCGGCAAGTCTCTGCACCCTCTGGCCGGCTGCAAACCTTCGCATGCCGGCGTCCTCGGTCGGGCCAATAGTCCCGACTATTGCCCCTCCCTGCGTCCTTGGCCTGCTCGATCTTCGCTCGGCCATAGGGCACCGGACTTACCGGAGCAACCACTAGCAGTGATCGACCTGCACAGCCACGTCTTGCCCGGGCTCGACGACGGCGCGCGCGACCTGGCCGAAGCCGTCGAGATCTGTCGTGCCGCGAAGGCGGACGGGATCGAGGTGCTGGCGGCGACGCCGCACGTGCGTGACGACTTTCCGACCACGGCCGACCAGATGGGCGAAGCGCTCGAGCGGCTGCAAGCCGCAGCCGGCGATCTCGTGCGGCTCGTGCCGGGGGGCGAGCTTGCTCTGCCGGAGCTCGACCGGCCCCTGGACGAGCTCCGGCGCTTCGGGCTCGCGGGCAACCCGGCCTACCTCCTGGTCGAGACCCCGTACCTCAACTGGCCGCTCGACCTCGCCCTTCGCTTCGCGCACCTGCGCGAGCACGGCATCACGGTCGTGCTCGCGCATCCCGAACGAAACCTGTCGGTCCAGGAACGGCCGGCCGTGCTCGCCGAGCTCGTCGCTGCGGGCACGCTCGTCCAGCTCACGGCCGGCTCGCTCGACGGGCGTCTCGGCCCGGCAGCACGGTCCTGCGCCCTCCGGCTGCTCAAGCTCGAGCTCGCACACCTGATCGCGAGCGATGCGCACGCCCCGACGGTGCGTGCGATCGGGATGAGCGCAGCAGCGCGGGTGGTCAAGGACGAAGAGCTCGCCCGTTGGCTCACGGTCGACGTCCCTGCGGCGATCCTCGACGCAGGGCCGATTCCGAGACGACCGGAGCACCGGCGCGTTCGGCGTACCGGCATGTCGGCCTGGCGTCGCTAGCAGGGCGGAAACAGGGCTCGGATCGTGCGCTCGAGGCCATGGCCGAAGCGGTCAGGTTTCGATTAGGTTTCAATGTCGCCGGGAGGCTTGACAATTGACCTACCTGGGCCTCATAGTAAGGCCCGCTCAAGCGAGCGATGTCGTTCTCTTGAATTCCCTCAAGCGAGTGATTTTGCTCTGTCGAATTCAGGAGTACGGTGGCTGGAAACGGGCGAGGCAACACTCTGCGGTGCCCGGGCGGAGTTAGGCGTTCGATCTCGACAGCGGTGAAGCACAGGGGGAGAACCCAGGTTGGCGAACAGCAACAACCGATGCGGCGCAGTTCCGTATGTGAAGAGGGATCGTGCTCGGCCTGAGCGCACAGGTGCACGCGCAAGCATCGGGGAGATCCTCCCGCAGGAGGCGGTCCGATGACGACGGTCGCCGACGTCGAGGGTCTGCACGAGACGCTCGATCAGAGAACGCTCGAGCTCCTCCGGCGCCACGGGAGCGTCGACGCTCACAAGGGCCGGGGCTGGCTGGTTCGGCGGGCGCTCGTCGCAGCAGACGTGGTCGGGCTGGCGGTCGCGTTCGGCGTGTCGGCGCAGCTCTACCCTGACCATTCGCAAGTCGTCGGTGCGTTTGGCCAGTTCGGGGAGTTGCTCGTCTTCCTGGCTTGTCTACCCGCCTGGGTCGTTGCAGCGAAGCTGTACGGCCTCTACGACCGCGACGAGGAGCGTGCGGCTCACTCTGCGGCCGACGAGACGACAGGCGTCTTCCACCTGGTCACGGTCGGCACGTGGCTGCTCCTCGTGGGCGCATATCTCACGAGGCTCATCGACCCGAGCGTGCCGAAGCTGCTGGTGTTCTGGATGCTGGCGATTGTCGCAATCCCGGCAGCACGCAGCGGGGCCCGTGCCTACTGCCGGCGGCGGCCCAACTACCTGCAGAACACGATCATCGTCGGCGCGGGCGACGTCGGGCAGCTGATCGCGCGGAAGCTGGCCAAGCATCCCGAGTACGGGATCAACCTCGTCGGCTTCGTGGATGCGCACCCGAAAACGCGTGGCGAAGACCTCGAGGGTGTGACACTGCTCGGCGATCTGGTCGACGTACCGGCGCTCGTCGAGTTCCTCGATGTCGAGCGAGTGATCATCGCCTTCTCGAACGATCGCCGCGAGAACATCGTCGAGCTGATTCGAGACATCAACAAGCTCGGCGTCCAGATCGATGTCGTCCCGCGGTTCTTCGACATTCTGAGTACCTCCGTCGACGTGAACATGGTTGAAGGGCTGCCGCTGATCGGGTTGCGCTCGCCCCAGCTGTCACGCTCTTCCAGGTTCCTGAAGCGCTCGTTCGATCTGATCGTGGCGAGTGTGGGCCTGATCGTTCTGGCGCCGTTCCTCGCGATCGTCGCGCTCGCGATCAAGCTCGATTCCCGAGGCCCGGTGATCTTCCGTCAGGCTCGGATGGGGTCTGGGGGTCGCGCGTTCTCGATCCTGAAGTTCCGCACGATGTCTCCCGACGCAGAGGATACGAAAGCCATGCTCGCGCACCTGAACAAGCATGCGCGGAAAGGCGGAGATCCGCGCATGTTCAAGATCGACGACGATCCCCGGGTGACGCGCGTCGGGGGTTGGCTGCGTCGATTCTCGATCGACGAGCTCCCGCAGCTCTGGAACGTGGTGCGAGGCGAGATGAGCCTCGTCGGCCCGCGCCCGCTGATTCTCGAAGAGCACGCGCACGTGACCGACTGGGCAGAGCGCCGACTCGACCTGAAGCCGGGCATCACGGGCCTCTGGCAGGTGCTCGGTGGCGACAGCATCACCTTCGAGGAGATGGTCAAGCTCGACTACAGGTACGTGACGAGCTGGTCGCTCCCGGGCGACCTGCGACTCCTCATCCGCACGCTCCCGGTGGTGTTCGCCAAGCGCGAAACACATTGATCAGGCGCGGCTTCGTGCTGTTTGCGGGCAAACGAGATCCACGCGGCGGATTCCGCTAGAAGATCGTCTTCTTCTCCTCTAGGATCGGCACTTGGAGGTGAGCCACCCGGCGAGCACTCGTTAGTCTCATGGAACAACCTCCCACGCGCACACTTGCCGACTACCTGACGCTGCTCAAGCGCCGCAAGTGGATCGTGCTGGCGGCGCTGATTCTCGCTCCGGCGGTTGCCGTCGAGGTCTCCCTCTCGCAGCCGAAGCTCTTCTCCGCCTCGGCGACCATGTTGCTCACTGACGCCGCGACCGGAGTGCAGAACCCACTGGCCACCGGCGCGATCTCGGTTGTGCAGGCGGAAGGCGAGATCGCTTCCTCGCCCGTGCTGGCTCGACGCGTGCTCCGCGCCAGTGGCGTGAAGACACGCACCGTCAGCCAGCTGATCTCCGAGGCATCGGTCACGTTCCCTGGTAGCGGCGATGTGTTTCGGGTCTCGGTCACCGATCACGATCCGTCGCTTGCGATCAAGCTTGCCAATGTCTACGCAACCCAGTACATCGCCTACCAGCACGAGCTCAGCACGTCGTTTCTGACCAGTACGCGCAACGAGCTCGAAGCGCGAATGGCCGCGCTCCGCCGGGCCGGTAAGCAACAGTCAGCCACATACGCGACTCTGGCGTCGGAGTCTCAGACCCTGCTCGAGTCCTCGGCGCTTCAGACAGTGAGCGCAGTCGTGCTGCGTCGTGCCGTCAGTGTGGCGCAGATCCAGGCGAAGCCGATCGACTATGGGATTCTCGGCCTCGGTGTCGGCCTCGTTCTCGCCTTTGCCCTGGCCCTTCTCTGGGACGCGATCGACCCGCGTATCCGCACAGCGGACGACATCGGAGAGGCACTCGGCCAGCCCTTGCTCGGCCGGTTGACCGCGCCTCCCCGGCGGCTGCGCAACCAGCAGGGCTTGGTGATGCTCGAGGACACGGGAGGCGTTGAGGCGGAGGGGTTTCGCGTGTTGCGCTCGAACCTCAATCTGGTGAACGCCGACCGCCGCGCGAAGCTGATCATGATCACGAGCGCGGTCCAGGGAGAGGGCAAGTCGACGACGACGGCGAACCTCGGCATCGCGCTCGCCCGCGACGGTCGACGCGTCGTCGTCGTCGACCTCGACCTTCGCCGTCCCGCCATCGACCGGCTTTTCGGCGTTCCCGCAAGCTCTCGAGGCCTCTCGAGCGTGGTGCTGGATGGGCTCACGTTGAATGAAGCGATCGTGGACGTGCCGATCGCGGCACACGGGGCGAGCTCGAACGGAAGAGACCGTCATCATCGAGCCGTCAAGATCCTCAAAGTGCTGCCGTCCGGGCCTCTTGCATCCGAACCAGGCGACCTCGCCGGCTCGTCGGCCGTGCGGTCGATCCTCGCCAGGCTCGTCGAGCAGGCCGACGTTGTCTTGCTCGACACGCCGCCGTTGCTCGGGATCGGCGAGACGGCCGCCCTCACCGCGATCGTCGACGGCATCATCGTGGTCACGCGCCTCGGGGTTGCCTCTCGGCCACTCCTTCGCGAGACCCGTCGCATCCTCGACTCGACGCCCGCCACGAAGCTCGGCTTCGTGATCACGGAGGCCGAGCGCGAAGAACGCGACTATCAGCCCGGCTACGACTACTTCTACCGGCCGCGAACGAGCGCTCGGTGGCTCCCGCCACGCCACCCTGCTCGGCGGGTAAAGCACAGTTCGAGGCCGTCGGCGACGTACTCCGCCTCGGGCGCAGCCTCCTCGTCGGGAGCGGCCTCCTCGGCTTCTTCCCTCGAAGCCGACCCGGCGCAGTAGTCGAGCTTGCGCGTGCGCGGAGACGCGGCGCGCCCGCTCTCGAGGCGATCCCAGCGAAGCGAGGAGTTGCCAGATGCGACTTTCTGTGCGGATCCGTGGCATTTGTCAATTCGTGCAGAGGATTTTTGAAGATCGTCTACGATGTTTTTTGCGGACATGCCCTCGCTATGCAGGCCTTGCGGGAAGGACTGAGTCTTGGATCATCGAGAAGATCAGGGCCTTGGTGACTACCTGGTCGTGCTCCGGCGGCGCAAGTGGATCGTGCTGCTGGCGATCATCGTCGCGCCGATCGTCGCCTATGAGTTGGCGGCCTCGAAGCCGAAGCTCTACGCGGCGTCGGCGCACGTTCTGCTGACAAGCTCGCTCACGGGCGTCTCGAATCCGCTTGCCGGTACCTCCCCGCAACGCAGACAGAGATCGAGATTGCAGGGTCGCCGGCGATAGCGAAACGCGTTGTCGCGGTCACCGGCATAACCGACCGCAGCGCGGGGCAGGTTCTTTCCGAAGCGAGCTTCAGCGGGGTTGGCAACGCCGACGTGATGCAGATCTCAATCACGGATTCTGATCCTGCCGTCGCCGTGACCCTCGCGAACGCCTACGCGAATCAGTACATGATCTATCGCCGCCAGCTCGGCACGTCGTTCATCGCCAGCACGCGCAAGCAAATCGAGGCGCGCATGGCGGTGTTGCGGGCCACCGGTCAGGAGAAGTCCGCCGTCTACACCGCGCTCGCCGAGAATGACCAGAACCTGCTCGAGGCCGCCGCGCTTCAGACTGCGAGCGCGGTCCTGCTCACCCCAGCAAGCGGTGCGGGTCAAGTGCAACCGAGGCCAATGCGGGACGGGACTCTCGGTCTCGGCGTCGGCCTCGTGCTCGGCTTCACGCTGGCGCTGCTCTGGGAGGTGCTCGACACGCGCGTTCGCTCGGCGCACGAGATCTCGACGATGCTCGGTGAGTCGCTGCTAGGACGGCTCTCCACCCCGCCGCGCAAGCTGCGTCGCAAGGGGGGCTCGGTGATGCTCGATGCCCCCGAAAGCCCTGAGGCCGAGGCCTTCCGCCACCTCCGAGCGAGCGTCGAGTTTGCGAACGTCGATGTCCACGCGAAGCTGATCATGATCACGAGCCCGCTCCAGGGCGAGGGCAAGTCGACCACCGCGGCAAACCTCGCCGTGGCGCTCGCGAAGGCTGGCAAGGACGTCGTGCTCGTCGACCTCGACCTGCGCGATCCGTCCCTCCACAAGCTGTTCAGGCTCCAGGGTGACCGCTGGGCCCAGGGTCTGACGAGCGTGGCGCTCGGCAAGGTCGAGCTCGAGTTCGCGATCGCCTATCTACCGGTCGGGACATCGAGTCAAGGCCGCCCGAGCTCGAGCACCGAGAACGGCGGCGCGATGCTGCAGGTGCTGCCATGCGGACCGCTGCCGAGCGACCCGGGCGAGTTCGTCGGTACAGCCGCGGTCCGCAAGGTGCTCGAGCGGCTGTGCGAAAGGGCGGACATCGTCCTGCTCGACGCTCCTCCGCTCCTCGGCGTCGGCGACGCCGCGTCCCTGAGCAGCGTGGTTGACGGCATCATCGTGGTTACCCGCCTCGGCATGCTGCGGCCGCCGCTGCTCGGCGAAGCGCGCCGTATCCTCGACGCTTCGCCAGCTGCCAAGCTTGGTTTCGTGATCACAGGCGCCGAGCGCGAGGCCGGCTATGGCTACAGTCGGTACGACGACTACTACCGGCCCCCGCCCGCAGCCGTTGGGCTCGATCGTCGCGAGGGCAGGTTGCAGGTTTGAGCGGGGTCATCGACCGCGACGCGCTCGCAGCCGTGCCCGTTCTGCCACTGCCGCCGGCAACGCAAAGGCAGTGATCTCAGGCAGCACTGACGTCTTGCCTCGCCGTCAAAGGCGACTCCTCGCGAGTAGCGGCGCGCGACTCCGCAACTCGGAGATCGCGACGAGGACTCGCATCATCGCGACCGAGATCGTACTCGGAGTCGTCCCGGCCGCCGCGGTTGGGTACGCGATTGCTGGTCACGCGAACCACTCGCATCTCATGCTCGTCGCTCTCATCGGGGCGATCGCGACCGCTTTGCTGTTCACCTCGCCGTGGCTTGCAGCCATCGCATTGGGCGCTTCTATCCCTGCAATGCAGGACCTCACGGGCGGCCGCCTCGCCTTCCACCTCACGGCGAGCGACATCGTGCTCGTCGTATTCGCGGCGCGGATTCTCGGTGACGCCGCTCTCTCGCGGACGTCATACGTGCTGAAAGCGTTGCGCCCTCTGCGCTTTCCGGCGCTCCAGTACACCTGGTTCGTCGCGCTTCTCCTTGCCGTTCACCCGGGCATCGCTTCGATTCTCAAGGGCTCGCAGCGGCTCGAGCTGCTCTTGCTGCCACTGCTCGTCGGGGCGTATACCGCAATCCGACGAGACGAGATGCTCATCCTTCGGGGGTACATCCTCGCTGCCACCGTGCTGGCGGTTGCTTGGCCGCTGGATCTGTTTCAAATCCACGGGCAGCTGCAGAAGAATCCAACGGGCCAGATGCTGGCAAACGCGATGCTGCTCCTGATCGGAGTTCGCGCGCTTCGGCCCTTGCTCCTGTGCATGCCGATGCTGGTTGTCGGCCTCTTCCTCACTGCAAGCCGCGGCGCCATCCTCGCGCTTCTCGTCGGTGTCGCCGTAATCGCGATCGTGCAAAGTGGTCGGGATCTGCGGCTCGCTGCGGCCCGCACCCTGCCGATCGCGCTCATAGCGCTCGTGGCCTTCCAGTGGCTGCCGACCGGCGCTCGCGCTCACATCACGGACCTGAGCGCGAACGCCAGCAGCGCGGCCGGCTATCCGATCTACATCCGAGATCAGTACCAGCACGATGCTGAGCGCCTCATCGCCGCGCATCCGTGGGTCGGCGTCGGTGTCGGAAACTACCTCGCCGGTACCCCCGCGGCTGGCACTCCGACCACGGATCCTCACGACGTGATCCTGCTCGAGGCGGCGGAGGGTGGTTACCTCTTTGCCGTCAGCTTCGTGGTGTTGCTGCTCGGAGCGGTGCTTGCGCTCTGGCGCCTGCGGCACATCGAGTTGGCTGCTGCCGCCATCGCGGTGCTCGTCGCAACCTTCGCGCACGGCCTCGTCGATGTGTACTGGGTACGCGGCACCCCGGTGCTGGGCTGGCTTCTCGCGGGCATCGTCTGCGGCGTGGCCTGGCGCGAGCGCTCTAGGGCTGAAGCCTGAGATGACGCCTGTCCATGCGATCGTGGTGGCCTATCGCGTCCCGGAGCAGCTCGACCGCTGCCTTGCTGCGTTGACACAGGAGCTTCCGGTCACGGTCATCGACAACTCGTCTATGGCAGGGGTGGAAGTCGTGGCGAGAAGCCACGGCGCGACCTACGTCGACGCCGGCAGCAATCAAGGCTTCGCCGCAGGCGTGAACATCGCGCTCCGCCGGCTCGAGCAGAGCGAGTCGGAGGACGTTCTCCTCGTCAACCCAGATGCTGTCGTGACACCGGACACGGTTCGGGTGCTCGCCGCATACCTTCGTCGACCCGGAAACGAGCGCGTCGCGGCCCTCGCTCCTCGCCTCTTCGGTCCGGATGGCGCAGAGCAGCGCGTCGCGTGGCCGTTCCCGACCCCGCTCCGCGCGTGTGTCGAGGCGGTCGGGCTCGGGCGGCTGCGGCCACGGCGTGTGTTCGCGATCGGTGCAGTGCTCCTTCTGAGGGGCGAGGCGCTCCGCGACGTTGGTCTCTTCGACACGCGATTCTTTCTCTACGCGGAGGAGGCGGACTGGCAGCGCCGGGCAGGCGGCCGAGGATGGACCTCAGCTGTCTGCACCGAGGCGACCGCCCATCACATCGGCGCGGGCACCAGCGGTAACCCACTGCGGCGCGAGGCGCTCTTTCACGCTGCGCAGGAGACCTACATCAGGAAATGGTACGGCCCGGCGGGTTGGTGGCTCTACCGCCTCGCCGCCTGTACGGGTGCCGCTGTGCGCGCGGTCGTGCTGACACACGAGCGTCGTCGCGAGGCGGGACGCCGTGCCCTGCTGTACCTGCGGGGGCCGTGCCGCTGCGCGGCGCTCAGGCCGGAGTAGCGGTGCCACGCGTCGTGCACGTCGTCACGACGGCGAACTTCGCCGGTGTGGAGCGCTACGTGTGCGATGTTGCGACCGAGACGGCCCGCCGTGGCTGGGAGGTGGCCGTCGTCGGTGGCCATCCGAAGCGGATGCTCGCGGCGCTCGGTGGCGAGGTGCAATGGGAGCCAGGAGCGACTGCGCTCGGCTCGGCCCGCTCCGTCGCGCGGGTCGGGCGCCGTGACGTCTGCCACGCACACATGACGATCGCTGAGGCCGTTGGGGTCGCGACGCGGCGGGTGCACCGTGCCAGCGTCGTCAGCACGCGTCACTTCGCCGCCCCGAGAGGCGCGAGTCGGGCTGGGCGAATCGTCGCGCCCTGGACCGCCGCCGGTCTTGCGCGCGAGATTGCAATGAGCGAGTTCGTCGCTAGGCATCTCGAGCGAGCGCCGAGCGTGGTGCTGGTCGGCGGTGTGCGGTCATCGCCGTGCCTCTGGCGGAGCACGAGTCGTGTCGTGGTCGTGCTGCAACGGCTCGAGGCCGAGAAAGAGACTCAGACAGCGCTGCGGGCGTGGCAGCTGTCGCAGCTCGTTGACGACGGCTGGACGCTTCGTGTCGTCGGCGAAGGCTCGCAGCGGCAGTCGCTCGAGTCGTGGGCCGCAGGCGAGGGCGTTGCCGGCGTGTTTTTCGTGGGCTGGACGGCGAACGTGCGAGCCGAGTTGGAGCGCGCCGGTATTCTGCTGGCCTCCGCGCCCGCCGAGCCGTTCGGGCTCGCGGTGGTCGAGGCGATGGCCGCCGGGGTGCCGGTTGTTGCGTGCGGCGCAGGCGGTCATCTCGAAACCGTCGGGTTATTGCCAAACGCCGCGCTCTTTCCGCCCGGCGACGCGGCGGAGGCTGCGGTGGCGCTGCGCTCGTTGCTTCCGGACGCCGCCCGCGCCGACCTCTCGAGCGACGGCCGCCGCCTCGTTGCCGATCGCTTCACGCTTGACGGGCACGTCGATGAGCTCCTTGCGCAGTACGATCTCTGCTCTCCCGCTTCTCGGTCGTAGTTGGTCGGACATGGATCGCTCTCGGAAAAAGCAATACGTGAAGCAGGCGGTTCGACGGATCATCGGCGAGCCATACGTCGGCAAGCGGTTGAAGATGCGGCGCTTGAGCAAGCTGCTGCCGCCGCTCGGGCTGAAGCCGTCAGCCATCCTCGACGCCGGATGCGAAGACGGCGCTTTTGTCTACTGGCTCGCAGACCTCTACCCAGCGGCATCCGTGACGGCCGTCGACATCGACGCAGATGCGATCGCGGCGTGCCGCGCGACGATCCCTTCGTCCTATGCGCAGCGGGTGAGCTTCCGTGAGAGCACGTTCTCTGCGCTCGAGTCGGACGCCTTCGATCTGATCACGGCGTTCGACGTGCTCGAACACATAGAGGATGACCGCTCCGCTGTCGTCGACCTCGGGCGTGCTCTTCGGCCGGGTGGGACGCTGTTGGTTCATGTTCCCCGCGATCGGTGGCGGACCTGGTTCGGCGTCGTTCATCGCGTGCCGGACACGGAGGCTTGGCGGATCAACTCGGGGCACGTCCGTCAGGGCTACGATCCCGAGGCGCTGCGGCAACTCCTGACGAGTGCCGGCCTCGTGGTCATGGAGACGCAGACCTGGGTCGGACGCTGGGGCGTCCTCGCGCATACGGTCTATGCGCGGTTGGAGCATCCGTTGGCCCTCCGGTTGCTGTCGGTGCCGGTCACGGACATCTGCGCTCGTCTCGACCGGCGGAGCGCGTTTCGCGACGGCAACACGGTTTTCGCCCGCGCTGTCAAACCGCTCTCGTCTCGAACTGACGTCTCTGCCGCGTCTGCGCTCGCGACCGTCTCGTGAGCGCGATCTCGACCGAGCCAGACACCGATGTCGCCGGAATCTTCCCGCTCCGGGATCTCGTTGTCTGTTCGCTCGAGGCCTGGGACGACGTCTGGCGACGCAATCAGTTCTTCGTCGACGCGTTGCTGCGACGACATCCACGGTTGCGTGTGCTCTTCGTCGAGCCCCCCGTCGATCCGCTTTTCGATGTTTGGAGTCGGCGCATGCCGCCCTTTCCGCGTTTGCGCCGACTGTCCCACGAGGGGCGTCTTTGGACAATGCGCCCGCTCAAGCCCCTTCCTCGGGCGTGCGGTCCTCTCGTGGATTCGGCGATCCGTCTGCAGCTCCTTGCCGCTACTCGCGTCCTTGGGATCGCGCAACCCATCCTCTGGATCAACGACGTGACCTATGCACCGCTCATCGCGAGAACCGGTTGGCCCTCGCTGTACGACGTGACCGATGACTGGCTTCTTGCTCCGACTTCCGCTCGCGAGCGCGCGCGGCTGCAGCGGCTCGATCACCTCGCACTCGTGCACGCGGACGAGGTTGTGGTTTGCTCGCCGGCGCTCGCGGCCAGCCGCGGCGCCGATCGCAGAGTGACGCTGATACCAAACGGCGTCGATGTCGGTCATCTTCGTTCGCCGCAGGCGCGCCCGTCGGATCTCCCCGAGTCGCCGGTTGCGGTCTATGTCGGTTCTCTGCACGAAGCCCGTCTCGACGTCGATCTCGTCTGCACGGTCGCGAGCGTCCTCCCTGACGTCACTCTGGCTTTCGTCGGGCCGGACGCCCTCTCGAGCTCTTCGCGAGAGCGCCTGCTTCGGTTGGCGAATGTCCGATTGCTCGGGCCGCGTCCCTATTCGAGCGTTCCGGCGTATCTCCAGCATGCAGACGCGGTGATAGTGCCCCATCGCATATCTCCCTTCACGGAGAGCCTCGACCCGATCAAAGCGTATGAGTGCCTAGCCATCGACACGCCGACAGTGGCAACCTCGGTCGCTGGATTTCGCGAGCATTCCCTCGTACTCGAGGTCGTCGAGCCCTCGGGCTTTGCTGAGCGCCTCGCCGACGTCCTCCACGGTCGCGTCGCGCAGCGCGCGCGGCAGATGCCCGTCGGGTGGGAAGAACGCTCGCGCGCCTTCGAAGCTGCGCTCGCCTCGGCTGGGCAGGCCGGCTAGTGAGCGAGCCGCTGATCTCGGTCGTCGTACCCGCGTACAACGCCGCGCCGTTTCTCCCCGCGACGTTAGAAAGCATCATCGCGCAGACAGAATCGCGCTGGGAGTGCATCGTGGTCGACGACGGCTCGTCCGATGACACATACTCCGTGGCTGCGGAATATGAGCTGAGCGACAGCAGAATCCGCGTCTTCCGCGTGGAAAATGGCGGCGCATCTCACGCCCGGAACGAGGGATTCCGTCGCACGTCCGCGGGCGCGGAATACGTCACCTTCATGGACAGCGACGACGTTTGGCTTCCACACGCACTCGAGACGCTCCTGCTCGCCGCCGCTCGCAACGGGCGCGCGATCGGAAGTCATGGACTCGGCGACTTCATCGACGCCGCCGGAGAGCCGCTGGCCCCAGGTGCCTGGGCAGAGGCCGGCCGAAACCGTTTTGGGGTCGAAGGGCACCGGCTGATTCGCTGGCCGCTCGACCGGCCGACCACATTTTCGGTGCTGATCAACGGGAACGTGCTCTTCCCACCCGGATTGCTGCTCGCCCGCCGTCGCGCCTACGAGCTTGCCGGGCCGTTCGACGAGGCGCTCAACGGCCCTGAGGACTGGGACATGCTGATTCGCCTGAGCCGTTTCGGCGACTTGGAGTTCGTGAACGATGTCATCCTGCACTATCGCCGGCACGCAACGAACCTCGGTGCGAACATGTCGGTTCCGCGGCAGGCCTGGCTCGTGAGGTGCATCGGGTTCCACTCGCCCGAGAACTCGGAATCACAGCGGGACATCGCACGGCGTGGGTGGCGCGCCTATCAGGTTCGCATGGCAATCGATCGCACGGCGTCGACCATGCGGGCTCTTGCTCGCGGTCGCCTGGTGACGGCCGCAGGCGAAGCGGCGCGGCTCCCGGTCTACGCGTGGCGCTATGCCCGCGGCTATCCCCGGCCCCGCGTGCGGCGTGAGCCGCTCGTATGGTGAAGGGGACGCCGTGAAGGTCAAGCTTGTCACCGGCATAGATGCTCAGTGGAGCCGACAGCTCCTCGGCGAGGTGACCGAGCTCGCGCGTGCCGACCGTTTCGGGATGCACGATCTCGTACCGGCGGCGGATGAGGCTGACGTGATTCTGTTCGTTGACGTCCATCAGTACCCGTCGGACTGGGCGATGAGGATGATCAGGAACCACGAGCTCGTGCGTGCATATCCCCAGAAGACCTTCGTGTACGACGAGCGCGATCTCCCGCGCGACCTGCTTCCCGGCGTCTACGTCTCGATGCCTCGGAAGGGCTTCAACCCGTTGCGACAGCGGGCGTTCAGCTACTACCGGCTCGCTACCGACACACGGGGCGTGCGCGGCCAAGAGCCCGACCTGCTCTTCTCGTTCCAGGGTCGCCGGGCGGGGCCGCTCCGAGATGCCGTGCTCGCTCTCTCTCACCCGTGTGCGGTCGTTCAGGACACATCCGACTACGACTTTTTCGCCGGTGCATCTCCGGCGCTCGCGGTCGCGCGGCGGAGATACGTCGATGTTCTCGGCAGGTCGAAGTTCGTCCTGTGCCCGCGGGGCGCGGGAACGGCGTCGATCCGACTCTTCGAAGTGCTCGCCGCGGGTCGCGTCCCGGTCGTCATCAGCGACGAGTGGGTTCCTCCGGCCGGGATCGACTGGGGCGCCTGCTCCGTGCGGCTCGCAGAGAACGAGACGGAGGCCGTCGGAGAACGCCTCGAAACGATCGAGTCGCATTGGCCCGCGATGGCCGAAGCGGCGCAACACGTCTACGACATGTGGTTCGCTCCCGACGTCTGGTTCCACCGTGTCGTCGAGCTCTGCCGCGAGGTCATCGAGGGCGGCGAGACGGGCGTTGCGCGCCAGTGGACACAGCCGGAGATGTGGCGCGCCGCGGCGCGCCACCTGAAGGCGCGGGCCGCCGGGGCGAGTCAGTGAGCTCGACCGAGCGTTCGCTTGTCATCGGAGTACACACTGGGCTTCCCGCCCGGCTCGTCGAGCCATTCGCGCGATCCTTGCGCGCGACCGGCTTCAAGGGGACGTTCGTCATCTTCGCCGGCCTCTGCGGCGATCAGGAAAAGGCGCGCCTGCGGGAACTCGCCGACATCGTTGTCGACCTCGATGCGGAGTATCCGGCACCGGCGGCGGGGACACTCCGGCTGCTCGGCTTCCTCCGCTCGACGCGCGGTTTCCGCCGTGCCTACCCCGTCGCATCCCAGGCCTTGGCGCGAGTCGGGTCCAAACGCGCGTCCTTCCGGCGGTGGAGCAGTCTCGAATATCATCTCGAGGGGCTGCAGGCGCTGCGCTATCTCCACTACCGCCGTCATCTCGCGGCGCTTGATCCCGAGCCAGACGTCGTGATGCTCACCGACCTGCGCGACGTCGTCTTCCAGCGTGACCCGTTCGACGAGCCGGTCTCCGGACTCGAGCTCTACCTGGAGGACAACTCCGTGCGGATTGGGAACGAGATCTTCAACACGCGTTGGATCCGTCACCTCTACGGAGCGTCTGAGCTCGAACGGCTGCGAGGTCGGCCAGTCTCCTGCTCAGGGACCGTCGTTGGGACGCGCGACGCAATCATCTGCTACCTCGGCGAGATGGTCGGCGAGATCGTCTGGCGCCGCAGGCCGATGGGCTCGCACGACCAGGGCGTGCACAACATGCTGCTCCACCGGGGGCGATTCGGCTCTCCGACGATCGTGCCCAACGGGCACGGGCGCGTCCTAACGATGGGGAAGATGACGACCTACGACCTGGATTTTGACGGCACCCTTCGGAATGCAGACGGAAGCGTTCCGGCGGTCGTGCACCAATGGGACCGGCCTGAGCAAATCGCTGTGCGTGTCGCGCCGTGGGCGCGAGCCGGAACGTGACGGGCCGGTGCGCGTCGTCAGGAGCGCGGTCGGCGAGACGACCTTCAACGTCACGTCCCACAGCCACAACGCGTCGAGCGCCCGTCCCGCTGGCGACGCTCGATGAGCTGACGCGCGACCTCCGCGAGGTCTCGCTACTCAAGATCGATGTGCAGGGTATTGAGTGGGCCGTGCTCGAAGGAGCAAGGCAGACACTCGGCTAGACCAGCTGGCTCCTGATCGAGCCGAACTTCTCCTGCCACTACGAGGCTGAGATCTTGTTTCCCGAGTTTCACGCGCGCGTTACGGCTGCCGGTTTCGTGCTCACGGGGCTCTCGCCACCCGTTCATCCGCAAGGGCGTCGCTCTGTGGTGCGACGCGCTGTACGAGCACGAGCGGCGATGAAGGCCGGTTGTCGCTGCAATCGACTCCGGCAAGCGGGAAGCGCGAGATGGTCACCGCACGACTTACGAGGAGCGACGAGGCCTTTACTTGCGCCAGTAGACAGCCTCGCGGTCGATGGGAACGAGCGCGGCCGTGATTCCGTTCGCGGCGCGAAAGTCCTCGACGGCGAGACGGCATCCCTTGACGGCGTTGTAGTCGTCAACGATCACGTATCCGCCTTTGGAAACCTTCGGGTACACGACCAGCGCATCCATCGTCGACTCGTACATGTCGCCATCGAGGCGAAGTACGGCAAGCTGTTCGATTGGCGCGGAGGGGAGAGTGTCAGCAAACCAGCCGGGAAGGAACTTTACCCGGTCATCAAGCAGCCCGTACGTCTCGAAGTTGCGGCGGACGGTTTGAAGACTGACAGCGAGCATTTCCGCACTCCAGAGGGTGTCACCATCGTCTTGCGGTAACGAGGGCTTCGGAAGCCCTTGAAACGAGTCAGCTAACCAAACGGTGCGGCTAGTGTCGCCGTAGGCGGCGAGGCAAGCGCGGGCGAAGATCGACGCCCCACCGCGCCAGACACCTGTCTCGAGCCAGTCGCCGGGGATCGTTTCGGCGATGACGGTCTTGATCGCCTCCTGGATATTGTCGAGTCGCCGAATGCCGATCATGGTTTCGGCGGTGCGGGGCCATTCGCCGCCTTCCTCCCGCTGCCCGGGTTGAACCGGCACGCGCCGAACGAGTTCGACACCAAGAATGGAGGCGGCGCTTCTGAGGGGCGCAGATGCGAACTTGCGAAATCGCGTCTGCGGCTCAACAGGAAGGAGCTCTTCCGGAAAGAGGGTCCGCGTCAGCAGACGCTTGAGCAGATCAAGATAGAGGGAGGGCTGGTCGTTGGAAACCACAGCGGAAAAGGGCACGTGCTTGGCGGAGTCGTCTCAGCCGGGATGCTAGTAACAGCTCAGGTCACGTGGGGGAGGAACGACCGTCCCGCGTCCAGCCCTACCCTCGCGAGTGGTTCGTAAAGCTCAGTCAGTACTCCTTCGGTCGACATCGGATTCTGCGGGTTGGCTCGCCCATCTGGCCGAAATGGTAGTCGAGATCGTTGGCGTCGACGACCTCCTCGGTCCCATGACAAGGGTGTCGACAGCGTTTCCACTGGCGCATCCGCCAATGACATACTTAGCGATGGCGTAGTCGCTGAAAGGGGGCTTGGTGGGTAACGCACAGACGCGGGCATTGGCTTTTTTTCTGCCGCAGTTTCACCCCATTCCGGAGAATGATCATGAGTGGGGTGCCGGATTCACAGAATGGCGTAACGTCGCCGCCGCTGCCCCGCGCTTCCGGTCGCATTACCAGCCACATCTTCCTCGGGATTTGGGATTTTACGATTTGCGGCTGCCAGAGATCCGCGACCAGCAAGCTAGTTTGGCTGCCCTATACGGAATTGCCGGTTTCGTTTACTACCACTATTGGTTCAATGGCCGGCGGGTATTGGAGCTGCCGGTCGAGGAGATTATCAAGGCAAAATCACCCGACTTCCCGTTCGCTCTATGTTGGGCGAATGAGCCATGGACGCGCAGGTGGGACGGAGGAGATGACGAGGTCTTCATCGAGCAGACATATTCGCCGAAGGACGACGTCGCGCACTGGCGCTTCTTGCTCTCCGTCTTCGAAGATCCACGCTATATCAGAGTCTCTGGTCGGCCGCTCTTCCTTGTCTATCGCGCTAGCGCGCTACCCGATAGCCAATCAACTACAGCTCGGTGGCGCGCGGAGTCCCTGAGCGCTGGTAAACCAGAGCCGTATCTTGTAAGGGTAGAGGGCGGAGGAGAGCCAAAGCAAGACCCGCGACGGCTTGGATTCGATGCGGCGGTCGATTTTGCCCCCGACTTTGAGGTTGCGTGGCAGCCGACGAATCTGATCCAAGAGATTCGTCGTCATATTGAATGGCGCCTGAACATCTACCCCAATCGGGTTATGGATTACGACTACCTCGTCGCGCGGTCGCTCGCGCGGCCACCCGCCTCGTATCCACGGTTTCCCGGAGTCTGTCCGTCGTGGGATAACAGTCCTCGAGCTCGCCGCAATGCACTAATCCTCCGCAACAGCACTCCAGAGCGCTTCAGGCAATGGGTCGCGGCGTCAGTTGCCGGGAGCCCATTCCGGGGTGGGGATGATTTCATCTTCATCAATGCGTGGAACGAATGGGCTGAAGGGGCGCATCTCGAACCCGACCTGCGTTTTGGGCATGCCTGGCTGCAGGCGGTTCGCGACGGACTTAAAGACGGTCAATTGAGGAGAGCTGATTCATCCGGAGGCGTGATGGCTAATCGGTGTGCGAATGAGCCCACTACGGTGAGATCGTTCGGCTGCAAGACCCGCCGGGGTGCGTCTTAGCGCTCGGTATCGGCTGGGCCCCAGCCGAACGATGTTGACTTCAGTGGGTGTTACTGGACTCGAACGAGGACGGAGCATTCCGACTGTGCCGCGCATCACTGGAATCGTTACTGCTCGCGTGCCCGGAGCGGATCGGACGGAGGTGTAGACATGAGTCGCTGCGGCCGGAGAATCTCCGCCGAGTTCCAGACCGCGGCAGCGTACGGCCGACATGAAGGTGTACGAGGAAGCGCTTGACGAGCGCTGGCCTCTGCGCGCGGCGGGGCGTTTGTCTGCACAGTCGCGGCGGCGATCTCCGCGACGAATTCATGTGCGGAGCCGGGCGAGTCGCGTTTCAACTTGCGCAGCGTGGCATTGAACGCGTGGGCTGACTGCGGGGTAGCGCTCGCGGCCCGGCTACAGCTGGTGGTGGAGCAGGTCGCGGTACGCGGTTGCCGTAGCGGTCGCGGCGTGCTCCCATGTGTACCGGGCAAGCACGTGTGAACGAAGCTCGGATTGCGACGGCTTTGCTGCAAGCGCGGCCATTATGGCGGACCGGATGCTCTTCGGATCGTGAGGATCGCAGTACCACGCGAGGTCGCCGAGGTACTCGCGCGCATAGCCGACCTCGGTCGTCACCACATTGCATCCCGACAGCGCTGCTTCGAGGCTCACGAGACCGGTGGTTTCGAACATGGCGGGGAGGGCATGGACCTGGGCACTACCGTAGTGTTCAGCGAGCTCTCGATGCGGTACGTAGCCGACGACCCGCACATCAGGTCCTGCGGACGCTCGCACTGCTCGCGCGTATTTCGGATGATCCGGGTGGTCGTTGCCAACGATTGTGAGCGGGATTCCGGTGCCGCGGAGTGCCTGAATCAGTGCCAACTGATTCTTGTGCGGCTCGAGCCTGCCGACATACAGCACTCCGCTCCGTTGCTTCCAAGGGAGGCCGGGCTGGAAGAGGGACGGATCTGCGGCGTTCGGCACGATCCGCACAGGCGTCGAAACACCGAGGTCATGTCGCAGGCTCTCTGCCTCCAGCGCCGAGTTCGGCAAGAGCAGATCGACCGCCTCGTAGAGCGCCGTCGTTCCGATCGCGAACACGCTGAACGCTTCGCACTTCGAGATGTGTTGACCCCGCGCCGCGGCGAGCCCGAGGACGGCCGCTAGGCGCACGCGCGACGAAGCGGTGTTCCACCATGCCTCTTTTCGCAAGAGTCCCGTGCGATAGGCCTTGCTGCAGTAAATAACTGAAAGGCAGACGGGTATTCCGCGACGCCGGGCGGCACGAACATCGTCCAGTGAGAGCCCGAATCCGTGGACGAGATCGATCTGCGACCAGTCCGGGTGCTTCTCGTGACTTGTACTAACGGCGATGCCGTCCAGCTCGGCGACATGTCTCGACGTCATCTCCATCTGAACTACGTGCCCTCCGAACGGAGACGTTGTGGGCCCCCAGAGAAGAACGTGTATGTCTGAGTTCATATAGTGATTGAGATTTGGGGGTGGACCGGGCCATGGTACGCTCGGCGAGCGAGGGTGGTAGGCGTCAGATACTCGCGGCTCACCTCGTGGTCGAGTTGAGGCAAAGCACTTGACATTCTCTGAGGGCAACGCGGTCGACGGCGTCCGCGCCTCGCTGATCGTCCTCAACTACGAGGGTCGTGACGTTATCGAGACGTGCCTTGCCAGCCTTCGAGCCGCGGCTGGTGGAGGAGACGAGCTGATCGTTGTCGATAACGCATCGACCGACGGAAGCCGCGAGATGTTGGAACAGGAGCGAGGCATCCGGCTCGTTGGGCTTCCGGAGAACGCGTACATCTTCGGCCTGAACAACGGCCTCGCAGTCGCTCGCGGGCGATACGTCGCGTTTCTGAACAACGACATCGTTGTGGAGCCGGGCTTCGTCGAGGCATGTATCGAGAGGTTCGAGGACGGGCGCGATGTGTTTGCGGTCTGCCCGCGCATCCTGACGAGCGAAGGGCGCGACCAGGGCAGCCGCACGGCGGGATATTGGCATCGCGGGCTCATCTTCTATTCATCGCTCCCGCACAGCCCGCAGCCGACCGACTGCTTCTTCGCTGTAGGTGGGCAGAGCTTCTTCCGACGGGAAATGCTCGAGGAGATCGGATCGATCGATCCGCTCCTGGCGCCGATGTACCACGAGGATGTCGAACTCTCCTACAGGGCGTGGAAGCGCGGCTGGCGAGTCCGCTACGCGCCCGACGCGGTAGCGCACCACCGCGGCGGGCACAGCAGCAGCCGCGTGTTCACGCCGAGGCAGTTGCGCTCGTTCGTCCGCCAGAACGAGTATCTCATCGTGTGGAAGGACGTCACGGATCGTCGGCTCATCTTTGAGCATGCGCTTCTGCTGCCGCCGCGACTCGCGGTGGCAATGGCGAAGGGCGACTGGGCGACGATCGTGGGCTTCCTGCATGCGCTCGCTCGCTGCCGCGCGGCATTGCGTGCGCGCCGTGCGGCGCGCACGCATGCGCGTCTCTCGGATAGCGAGGTGCTGGATCAAGTGTCGTCGATTGCGTAGATTCCGCTCTCCACAGATCCGGCCCGAGAAACGGCTGCGGCAGAGGTCTATCGCCGTCTGTTACCCCCGCGTCAACGCGTCGCTTGGTTTCCTCGAATCGCGAGCCTAGCGATGAAGCTTCCCGAAAAGGCAGGCAGGACCGTCTCGGGAGACTCAGGGAGGCACTCAGTGTGTTGGGCGGAGCTACTTCAGCTCGAAGGGTTTCTTGCTTGGCTTCGAAGCCACTTGCCGCTGCTCCATATTGTGGAAGTCTGTCTCGATGTACGCCGTTCGTCGGTCTCGCGAGGCTCGCTCTTGGCTGGAAGAAGGCGCTCACGGCTGCGTCTCGTGGATCGGATGGTCGACACGCTGAGGTCCTCGTGCGTGTCCTGATCGCGAGCGCCTGGGATCCCCAAAGCGGCGTTCTCACGGTCTATCGTGCGCGCGCCAGACATCTTGCTTCGGAGGGCGTCCGCTTCTCGGCCTTCGCTTTCGACGGTTGGGGCTCCGACACACTCTGGACGTTCTGCGACGAGCTGATCGACGGCCGAGAGGTGACGCTCGCCGAAGTGCTGATGTCGGGCCGCTACGACCTCCTGCAGTGCGTCCACAGTGTCTACTCGCCGCCGTGGGGCATCGAGACGTGGGTTCGTCGAGCTCGCTTCCGCGGACCTATTGTCCTGTCCGGCACCACCGGATATCGAGAGCTCACAGGGCCGACGCATGCGACCCGATATGTCGCCGAATCCGAGGCGGCGGCAGAGGTGCTCGCTGAGGATGCACATGGACCGGTCGCGGTAGTCCCGAGCGGCTACGACGAGATCGTCTTCGGTCCTGGACCAGCTCCACACGCTGAGCGGCCGGTGCTGGTTTGGGTCGGGCGGTCATTTGATCCGGTGAAGGGCGTGGATCTCTTCCTCGACCTCGTCGAGCTGGCACCCGACTACGATGCGGTCCTCGTCGACGCTGCGGACAAGCCCGCTGCAGACCTCGGCGCGCGGCTCGACCGCCTCGGCGCTCGAATCCGCCGTGCCTCCTTCCTCGACCCCGAGCAGATGGCCGAGTTGTATCGGCTGGCCGGGGCTTCTGGAGGCGCACTCGTCAACACCAGCCGCTCCGAGGGATTCAATCTCTCGATCGTTGAGGCGCTCGCCTGTGAGTGCCCAGTGGTAGCGCCGGACCTCCCCGGTCTCGCCCACCTCGTCGATGGCGTCCACGCGGCTGTATACGCCCGCGCGGATGGTGCCCGGGGAGCCGCAGGCGCGTTACGACGACTCGCGCATCCCGTGTTCAGGGCGCACGTGGTCGAGACCGGTCGGCGCGAGGTCGAGCTCCGCTGGCAGAGTCGCACCATGGCGGCCGCGTACCTGCAGCTATATCGAGACGCGCTCGCAGAGACGCGTGAGCTTGCGTTGCGCCAGCGAGCCCGGGATTCGCTCGCGCGGACGGCCTGGCGCATCGCGCTACGGCTTCGTCCCCGATGGCAACGGGTGAGCTCGCGAACTAAGAGCCTATGCAAGTAGGGCTGCGGCCAGTGTGGCGAGGCGGGCTTACTTGAAGGCAATGATGCCGCTGGCGAGTCGGAGTGCGAGGTGGTTGTCGTCGTTCTTTGAGCCGTCCTGGGTCCTGTAGGGACCCCGTAACAAGAGCCCAATTCTCAGAACGGCTGGTCCGACAAGCGGGGCCGGTCACACAACCTGGACAGGTCGGCGAAGCGTCATGGTCAGGAGGACGGGTCGAACTCCGGCGTGGTGGTGCGTCCACCCGCACGGACGATTCAATGCCGGAACGATCGATGGATACCTCGAAGCAGACGGTAAACCGGGATCGTCCAACGCCGGAGCAGAAGCTCGTCTGCCCGAAGTCGGCGGTAAAGGCCGCCACCCCGATTGGGAACGAGCCCAGACGCTGTCAACTCATGCGTCGCGTGGTTCAACGAGAAGCGTCCTTGGCTGAAACCGAGAAGGGCTCGATTCGCATTAGCTTCTGGTCCTTCCCACTTGAACCCATACGCGCCGGTGACGTGCCCGTAATCGTGCGACTGATGGATGGCGAGAACTGACGCAGATACGTTGACGACCGGAATCCGCAGCGAACGAGCGCGCCAGATCAGCCAGTTGTCCCAGCCGGGACGACCGACCGCGAATTCGGGTAAGGGCCCGATCGTGCCTCGACGAAACGCGAAGAAGTCAATGGCCTCAGGCTCGCGAACAACCCCTTCCGCTGCCACGCGCCGGCGAAGACTGGCCTCCCAGTCCTCTTGCTGGACAGGAAGCTCGTCCTCGACTTCGAGATCCCAGGTCTCGCCGACAACGAGGAACCGTCGCTTTCGCGTCGCTATTCGGCGAACGGCATCGAGCAGATCGGGAAAGAACACGATGTCAGCATTGGCGTAGCAGAGCACATCGTGCATCGCGATCTCTTCGACGAGATGAAAGGCTGAGCCAATCAGCGGAGTGCCGAACTCGTTTCGTGCGATCAATGGAACTTGGTCGACCCCGAGTTCGGCTGCGATCTCGCCAATTCCGACCTCATCTCCACAAACGATCACTTGGCAATCAGGGCCAAGCTCTTTCCAGCTTCTGAGCGCGTTGCGTTGGATGACGCCGGTGCGCCCTTCAAAGCTCTTGGGTACAGTGAAAAAGGTAAGCGCCACGCGTCTACCGTACGGAATCATCGACGCCGCGACGGCGGGGTGAAGGCGCGAGGGTTGACCCCGTTCGTGCCGAAGCACTAGACGTGGACGACGACGGGCAGTAGCTCAGCGGCCGCGAGCGCGAACGTCGCCGGGGCCGCAGCGCCTCGCGGGGGAATCGGGCCAGCGTCCGGGCCGAAAGTCGCGGCAGCTCGAACCGGCGAACGCGGACCCCGTCGATCTCCTCATAGACGGGCAGGTCGGGCGGTTGCCGGATTGTCCACACCTCCACCTCATCGCCGGCGGCGAGCCGGCGTCGCACGAGCCGCGCTGTCAGCTCCTCGACGCCGCCGACCGCAGGGGCGTAGGCGCTCGGCAACAAGACGATCTGCACGTGTCCACTTTCGCACAACGAGACGCAACTACTCTCGCCGGTATGGCGTGTCGACCCCGCGTCCGCTCCGCGTATGACGCGGCCGCGCTGGGGACCGGCAGCGTGTTCGGCGTCGTGTGCGAATTCGCGATGGCAGCGACCGGCAACAGCCGTGTCGCGATCCGCACCAGGCGCGCAGCGCTCGACGGGAGCTAATCCTCCGCGATCCCGTCCCTGACGTGCCACACGACGGGAACACCGGCGATGCACGCTGCCATCCCCGCGAAGAAGCTGGACTTGAGCGAGTTCGCATGCACGATGTCCGGGTCCAGCGCGCGCAGTCGCCGACTCAGAAGGACGACGTATCTAGGGCGCGTGGCGAGCGCACGAAGGTCGAGCTCCCCGGATGGATCGTCGCCTTCCGGAGGTAGCGGATGTGGGGCTCGAGCGGCATGACCTCCGAGGGGATCCCCGCCGCGCTCCGATCCCGGTTGAAGTTGTGGATCACGTCGCGGACCGTGTCGGGGTCCGTAAACACGACCTCGGCGATCCGCGGCGCCGGCATCCGTTGCGCCGCCGACAACACGATCTGCGCCCGCCGCCAAGTCACCACCGAGCCCGAACTGCGCGGATCATCCCAAGCAGCCGGTTGACAATCAAGACCGGAGGTGTTCCAACATCCCGCGCGACGCAGGGCTTGTTCGAGACGGGCCCGCGATCAGGCGACGCGCTCATATGTGTCGCGGTACCGCGAGGTGATCGCGCCCCACTCGAACTCTGCCGCCCGCGGCGGGCCGGCACGACGTAGTCGCTCACGGAACGGGGCATCGTCGAGCAGACGCGCGACGGCGCCTGCGAGCGCACCGACGTCGAGTGGATCAACGACGAGCCCATCAACAGCATCGCGGACGATCTCCGTCGCTCCGCCTCGCGCTGAGACGATCGCCGGACAGCCGGCCGCGAGCGCCTCGAGGACGACGATCCCGAACGGCTCGATACGGGAGGGCAGGACGAACGCTTCTGCGGCCGCCATCGCCCACGCCATCTGCGCCCGGGAGAGCAGCCCCGGAAACGCGACACGCTCAGAAAGGCCGCTCGCGGCGGCTTGCCGCATGAGCCCGTCGAGCGCGCTGCCGGTTCCGCCGATGACGAGTCCGACATCGGGGTGGGTGGGGGCGATCTGCCCGAACGCGGCAAGTAGCAGGTCGAAGCCCTTCTTCTCGACTACACGCCCGGCCGCGAGTACAAAACGAGTGAACGGAAGCTCGAGCGGCGTGGCGTGCATCACACCGTCGAGATCGACGCCGTTCGGGATCACGACACCGCGCCCGGGACGGAGCCCGAATCGCCGCTCTGCGTCATCGAGGACGAACCGCGAGCATCCAGTGACCGCGGCCGCGTGACCGAGTGAGCACCGGAGCGATGTGCGCAACGTCAGCGACCGATCGTAGATGTCGGCGTCGTCCATCACCGTTTCGCCTTGCAGCGTGACGACGAGTGGCACGCGCAGCCGACGGGCGAGCCAGGTCGCGTAGACGCCGTTCGCGCTGAAGCACTGGACGTGGAGGACGTCGGGCGTGAATGCAGCTCCGGCGTGGAGCAGCGGGCGAGACGCGCGGCGGGCGTCGAAGGCGAAGCGGGCGAGCGGGCCGGGCGCGAGGCGTGGCAGCGGCAGGGCAAAGCGGCGGACGCGCACGCCGTCGACCTCCTCGGCCGCCGGCAGCGCCGCGGGATGCCGGATCGTCCAGCACTTCGACCTCGTCCCCCCGGCAGCGAGGTGTTGCGCAAGTCGTGCCGTCAGCTCCTCGACGCCGCCGACCACGGGCGCGTAGGCGCTGGGGAGTAGGACGACGCGCATCGGCTCACCTTCGCAGATCGTGACCGGGGCCGACGACGGCCGAGCTCCGCTGCTCGCACAGGCCTGCGACTTCGGAGGCACGCTCGTCGTGCTTGCGTGCCGCGCCCATGCGCGCTAGCTGTGATGACTACAGACCTGTGAGACGGAGTTGATCCGTCCGGGCCTCCTACGAGCTTGCGGGTTGTCGAGACCCAAGCTCAGTGAGGAGGCCCGGAGTGATGCAGGTTATGGAGCGGCCGCGACGGAAGCGGTTGTCGTGGGAGTCGCGGTGTGAGATCGTTGCTCGGATCGAGGCGGGTGTGAGTCCGCCGCTGGCTGCTGCCAGCGGCGGAGCGAGTCGTGCGACGGCGTATCGGCTTTGGCGCCGTTATCAGGTTGGTGGTTGGGCAGCGTTGCGAGACCGGCCTTCAACACCACGCCGGCAGCCGCGTCGTTTGTGCCCAGAAGCCGAGCAGGCGATCCTGGCAGCTCGGCAGCGGTCTGCGTACGGTCCGGTTCGACTGGCGGGTCTTGTGCCACACCCGCCCTCGACGATCGGCAAGGTGTTGCGTCGGCATGGCTGTTCTCGGCTGCCGCGCCCCGACAGACTCGACGCCCGCTGTGCCCGTCGCTACGAACGCGAGCGGCCAGGCGAGCTGCTCCACATCGATACGAAGCGGCTCGGTCGCTTTTGGGAGCCAGGCAAGCGCGCACTCGGCGCTGAGGTCGGACGGCCCCATCGCAATCGACGCCTGGGATGGCAACACCTCCACGTCGCGATTGACGATCACTCGCGACTGGCCTACGCCGAGCTGCTGTCCGGCCAGGACGCCGAGTCCTGCATCCAGTTCCTCGAGCGAGCGGCCACCTGGTACCGCGACCAGGGCGTGACCATCGAACGCGTCCTGAGCGACAACGCAAAGGCCTACCACTCACGGGCTTGGATCGAAGCGACACAGCGGCTCAAGATCGAACGCCGCTACACCCGTATCTACCGGCCACGGACCAACGGCAAGGCCGAACGGCTGATCCAAACGTTGCTTACCGAGTGGGCCTACGCCCGCAGCTACCGCTCGAGCACCCACCGAGCACGGGCCCTCCCCGGCTACCTCCGCTGGTACAACCGACGCAGACCCCACAGCTCAATCGGAGCCCGGCCACCCATCAGCCGCGTCTCACACCTCTGTGGTCACGACAGCTAACTAGGCGGGGCGGCGGGCCACCACGGCGAGCGACGGCCCAAACGTCGGCGCCTGCCGCGCGACGAGGTTGATCAGCTCCTTCGCGACGCGCGAGCCGAGCGTCTGCCTTCCTGTGCGGCGGTAGAAATGCCTGCCCGTCATGAGCACGGGCTCGAGCCCCGCACCGCGCACGAGGGCGTCCAGCTCCGCGAGTGTGTACTCACGGGCGTGGCGTGCATGCGGCTCCCCGTACAACCAGTCGTCTAGCGGGGTGTAAACGCTCCGCCCGAGCGCGAGCCTCAGCCGGTTCCGGACGTAGGCGGCGTTCGGTGTCGTGAGCACGAGCGTGCCGCCGGGGCGGAGGATCCGCGCGACCTCCTGGAGCGACTGCAGCGGGTACTCGCGGAGATGCTCGAGCACCTCGGTCAGCACGGCGACGTCGAACGATGCGTCCGCCATTGGGTATGGCGTCGTGTCGAGGTCGTAGCGGGCGAATACGACGCCACCTTCGGCGAGCCGCGTCTCCATCCCGCCGCTAGGGCGCTCGCTCCACTCGGCGGCGCCGAGGTCGACAGCGGTGACGCCGTAGCCGATCGCCGCGAACGCAAGCGACTGGTCGCCAGGTGCGGCGCCGAGGTCGACGAGTTTCGCGGGCGGCGGCGCCATGCCTACGACGAGCTCACGCACGTACGCGTACCGCTCCTCTGCCTCTTCGACGTAACCGCGAAATCCCTTGCGCATCGTCCCCGCTTCCACCGGTTTGCCGGTCTCGACGCTACCTGCGCCGATCGGGAACGTCGAGTAGGGCGCCCAATTGTTTGCTTGGAGGGTGCCAGAGGCTGTGCGATGAGGAGAGCGGCCTCAGCGGATCCTCTACCTTGAGGAGCGGCGATGCGCGTGCTTCGTATCTATCACGGCGGTCGCGACCGCGCGCACCGTGGCCGCGAACGTGCGCTCTCGGCCCAAGGGTTGGACGTGACGCTCGTCGTGCCGCGCGAATGGCCCGACGGCGCGGCTGAAGCTCGGCTTTCCCCCGAGCCGTTCCAGGTCGTCGAGCTCCCCGTACGCCGTGCGGGCGACGTGAATCGGCACGCGTACCGTGACGCAAACGGGCTACGGCAGCTGATCGCCGACGTCCACCCCGACGTGCTCGACATCCACGAGGAGCCGGTGAGCCTCGCCGCGCGGCAGTGGTTGACCGCGGCACCTCCGGATCTCCCCGTAGTCATGTACACCGCGCAGAACATCGACAAGCGCTACCCGCCGCCGTTCTCGTGGTTCGAGCGCGATGCGTTCCGAAGTGTCGCGGCCTTCTACCCGTGCAGCCGCCAGGCTGCCTCCGTCCTTCGGGGCAAAGGCTTCGGAGGCCCGATCGAAGTGCTGCCGCTCGGCTACGACGAGACGGTGTTCCACGAGGGCACACAGTCGCACGACGACGAGGAGATCGTGCTTGCGCTGGTCGCGCGGCTCGTTCCGGAGAAGGGCGTCGATGACGCTGTCCGTGTCCTCGCCCGCGTGAACGCGAGGCGTCCCGCGCGGCTGGTTGTGAGCGGCCGCGGCCCCGAGGAAGGGCGCGCCCGCGCGCTTGCGGCGTCTCTCGGCGTCGCCGACCGCCTGGAGCTACGACCGTGGCAGCACGCGCCCGCTCTCGCGAACGTGTATCGCACCGCCCACGTTGTACTTGTCCCCAGCCAGCCGACGCGGACCTGGGTGGAGCAGTTCGGCCGCGTGATCGTCGAGGCGCAGGCGTGCGGCGCAGTCGTCGCGGGCTACGCGAGCGGTGCGATTCCGGAGGTCGCGGGCGATGGCGGTGTGCTTGTTGCAACCGGCGATGTCGATGCTCTCGGTAGCGCCGTCCTGTCGCTCGTCTCGGATCGGGATGAGTTCGTACGGCTTCGCGGCGTGGGGATCGCCCAGGCATCCAAGCGAACGTGGAGTTCGGTCGCGCTGCGACAGGCCGAGTTGTACAGCGTGGCCCAGCGAGGCGAGCTGCACTTCGCATCGCTGCCGAGCTCGCCTCGGGCGAGCCGCGCCGCTGCACGCGCTGAGTTCGGGCCCGCTGCAGCCACCACGGCTGGCGCCCGGCCCTTCGCGCTGCCGCTTCTGCGGCGCGGAGACCTTGTCGTACGCGGGCTCGCGACGCTCATCGACGCAGCGGCCGAGCTTCGGGTTCGTCTGGGCGCCGGCCGGGGCTAGCTGGCTGCTCCAAGGATGCCCCGGTAGACAAAGACGAGGCCCGGCACAACGAGGGATGGACCGGGGCTTATCCGACAGCCATTGCCACTTTCCTGCAGCCGGGACGTAGGGGTCGGCACCTTCCACGGCCTCGCAATCCGCATCCGCGCACGATCCGTCGCCCTCGCCGCAGCATCAGTCTTAACCACCGACTCGGCCGACCGCGGCGGTCCTTTCTCGCCAAGAGTAGTTATTGCCGGATGACCGCGACATGACCGCCAGCGTCCTCATAGCGGATCTCTCTGATCGATACGTCAGGCGGAATATGTCGGATGAGGCTCACCTCTGTGCCCTCGGTGTCTATCTTCACCAAGTCGATGCTCCCGGCTTCGCTGGCGACTGTGCGGAGGGCTCGCCCAATCGAGACCGCGGGAACGACCATCCCCGGCTCGGTAGGGGAAGCTAGATGTCCGTACCGTCCAGCAGGCGCGAACCGTACTGAGGACTGCTCTTCAGCTGTTACCGCAGCGACCGTTAGGAAGAACCGGTGTTCGAAGCCACGGAGATTCTCACGGAAGCGTTCAGCGTTGCGCGGATCAGGTTCGAACGCCCAAACGCGCGTATCGCGGGCGCGTGTGAGGAAGAAGAGAGTCGCGAATCCCACGTTGGCCCCGATGTCAACGACTGCCAGGCGTGCGCCCGCGCCATAGTCGCGTCGACAGAAGATTTCGTTCACGGTGAGAAGGTCGTGCCGATCATCCAGCCTGATCTCAACAAGCCCAAGCGGGGTTCGAAGCTTCGTGTGCCACGGGTAGCGTCCGCGGTTCGTCACATACCGGCTGAAAGCACCAATCGGATTCGGAAACGTCACCGCGATCCCGATGAACGCGCGCCAGTGTTTGATGCGGAATGGCGCCGTAAGAATCCGGTGCGGTTCGCGATCCGTGATTCGCATCGCCGGAGCCTACGACCGACAAGTCTTGTACGAAGGCTGGGTGTCCTGGCCGGACAACCGAGCTCGACCTGAGCCGCTGCTCGATGCTTCCGCCCTGATGACAGGCGCGTCTGAGATGACAGGCGCGTCTGACCCGCGAGTTCGTCGAGGATACGCTCGTAGAGCGCCACTTGACGTTGGGCTACGTGGGGCCATGTCCTTGTCGCGCTCAGCGTAGTTCCAGCGTTGCGCCGGCGCTCAAAGTCAGTTTCGTCGCCGACAAACGTCGCCGCCACTTGCTCCGCCAGGCCGACGAGGTCGTGGGATCCCCCAGACGCGCCGGATTCACGCCAACCTTTGGAATGGCACCGCCCGAGTGGCCCCAACGACCCTCCGCTTGCCTGGGCATAGCGGGCCGAGCTTCGACCCCGGCTACGGGCTTTCCGGAATCAGCTCCTGCCCCAGAATGCCCCGGTAGACCTGGAGCAGCTGCTTCGTGCTTCGCTCCGGCGTGAACTCACGGCTGCGTTCCGTCGCCGCCGCGCCGAGGCGCTCGCGCAGGCTCCGATCGGCACTGAGGCGGCGGAGGACTCCCGCGAGCGCGGTGACGTCGCCCGGCGGAGTCAGCAGTCCGTCGACGCCGTCGGTGAGGAGTTCTGCCGGGCCTCCTGCCGCGCTTGCAACGACCGGCAGCCCGGCGGCCATGCCTTCCAACACGGCCTGCCCAAAGGGCTCCGGGGAGATGGACGCGTGCACGAGCACGTCGATCTCCATCAACTCGTGCCAGATGTCCTCACGGAAGCCGCGGAAGTCGACCTGGTCTGCGATTCCGAGCCGTTTGGCCTGTTGCTCGAGCGAATGCGCGTAGGCGTCTTCGCCGAACAGGGCACTACCGACGACGCGTGCGCGAACGTTCTCGCCGCAGAAGGCGGCTGCGAACGCCTCGAGGAAGACGTGCTGTCCCTTCCACGGAGCGAGCCGGCCGACGATTCCCACCGTCATCGGTCTTTCGCTGCGGGTGGACCGCAACACCGCCGGGATGACCGAGTCGGGGATGATCGGGTTGTAGAGCACGCTGCTGCGTGTGATCGGCGGCAAGGTTTCGAGCGTTGCAAGCGAGTTTGCGACGATGGCGGTCGGGAGAATGTGCGCGGCTGTCCTGACAAGGTGCACCGCGCTCTTCGGTAGGTAGTCCGGCGCGATGCGGTCGCGGACGTGCCAGACGACGGGGACCCGTGCGAGCCGGCCGGCACCGCCGCCGTAGAGGGCGGCCTTCAGCGTGTTCGTGTGCAGAAGATCGGCTTCGAGCACGCGGAGACGCCTGGCGAGCCGGAGCATGTACCCGGGCAGCGGCAGGAGCGCCCGCACCTCGATCGCGCCTGGCCGGACCGTGGCTTTGCGGACGTCGCGCAGTCGGGTGTCGATCTCGAGCACCTCCGTCTCGATGCCGAGCTGCTCGAGCCGCTCGCGCAGGGGGCCGTCCTCGCCGAGCACGACGTGGGTGTCAACGTGCTGCGAGAGGGTTGGCAGGAGACGGAGCAGAGCGATCTCGCCGCCTGAGAGTCGGGCGACGTGGTCGACGAAGACGATGCGGGCCTTCCTCATCCGTCTGAGCTTTCGCCGAGCACGCCCGACACGATCGCCTGAATTCCGGAAACGAAGTGTTCGAGGGAGAACTGCCCGCTGTGAAGACGGATCGCATCTGGATCGAACGGGGTTGCTTCCAGCTTGGCGATCGCGTCTGCGATCGCGGGCGCGGTCGGTGTCTCGAAGAAGAGGCCGCTGAGGCCGTCGACGACCGTGTCGAGGTAGCCGCCGGCGCCGAGAGCGAGCACGGGTTTCCCGAACGCCATCGCCTCGACAGACGTCAGTCCGAAGTCCTCGTAGGCTGCAGCGACGAGCGCCCGGCAGTTCGCATAGAGCCAGCGGAGGCACGCGTCGTCGACGTCGCGGACACTCACGACGCCCCGTGCCCGCGCATCCGCGCCGCCCACCACGACGAGCGGGACGCCGCGGAGTCGCGCGGCTTCGGCTACCGCTTCTACGTTCTTGTAGCCCCTGCCCCGGGCGACCGTCAGCAGGAAGCCCGGCGCGACGCCCGCGAGGGCGCCGTGGGGTCCCCTCAGGGTCCAGCGTCACTGGTGGGGGCAGGACAACGGCGGGGAGTCCGTAGACCCGCCGCACGCGCGCGGCGACGGTCGTCGAGTTGGCCACATACGTATGCGCGGACGCGGCGGCTCGGGCGTCCCAGCCGCGAAGCGTGGATCTCGCCGCGGTCAGGACGAGCGACATCGGCCAGCGGTGTCCAAGCCTGTACTCGTCTGGCTGGTAGAGCCACCTCGCCGGCGTATGGCAGTACACGATCTTCGGCGCGGTGCTTCCGATGCCGTGCGCCCAGCCGCTGCTGCTGCACACGACCACGTCTGCATCGCGGACGGTATGTCGCCCGAACGCCGCGGCGAAGACCGGTAGCGCTAGCCTCGCATCCTTGCGTACGAACGGGACGGGCGGGAGGAGGGTCTCGATGGGATAGGCGCGGAACTCGGGATATGTGCCTCCGGGGTTGTAGATGCTCGTGACGAGGCGAGCGTCGGGGAAGGCCTGGAGCATCGCGAGCACGACGCGCTCCGCGCCTCCGCGCTGCGTCAGGTAGTCGTGGGCGATGACGACGCGTGCCACCGTCGCAGCGTCGCACAAAGCCTGGCGTGCGCACGGTGTCCAAGAAACCGGGGGCACTCCAGGGTGTCACGATCGAGACAAGTGGCTGTTGCTTCAGGACGACGACACGTTTAACAGCCACCTGGTGTCGACCACCGACCGCGATCACGGTCAAATCGGAGCCGCGTGCAGTGAGCACGCCGCTCCGAGTAGCCATCAAGAAGGACGCTCAGCGTCCGGCTTCGCTGCGCGAGGGGGAACCACCACGGTCTTGCTTTACCCCACACGCGATCGATCTCTGCGTAATACGCATGGGGTGCGCGTGTTGTCTTCTGGGCCGCCTGGAACCGGAAGCCACCAAGTGCGGCAGGAACCCGATAGAGGCTTGCTTCGGCGGCGAAGCGCCGCCAGAGTTCGAAGTCGCCGGCGAACTCCAGAGTTTCGTCGACCCGTCCACCCGTCCGTTGCCAGAGCTTCCGTGTCCAGAATGTCCCTTCCTGCTGCACCCAGCCCAGCAAGCGGCCTTCGTAGTAGCCCGCAGCAAGCCAGCTGCGGGGGAAGCTCGGCGAGACACCGATCTGGATCAGATGGTCGTCCTCGTCCCAATGTGCCGGCACCCCGGTCAGCCACTCGACAGTTCCCGGCAGATCGGTGACGATGGCACCGACGCGCCAGAACGCGTCGGGAAAGTACATGTCGTCGCTGTTCAGCCATCCGAGAATCTCACCACTGGTATTGGTAAACCCCTTGTTGATGGCGTCGAACTGACCATCGTCGGGTTCGCTCGACCAACGCGCCAGCCACGGCTCATACCGGTGCAGGATGTCGATGCTGCCATCGTCGCTGCCTCCGTCGATGATGGAGTACTCGAGATCCGGGTAGCCCTGGAGCAGGACAGATCTAATCGTCGCCTCAAGAAATTGACCCTGGTTGAGCGACGGCGTCACGATCGAGATTCGAGGCCATGCTCCGGCGTCGGGCCGTCGTTCCGAGACGTGCGCCGACTCGGCTGTCCATGGCCAACCCGTCTTTCCCGGTGGCGGCGGTGGCAACTCATCGATGCTCGGGCAGCGCATCACCGGCCCCACGGATCAGCCGGTGAGCAAGTGTGGCTGCCCACGGAACGGCGCGCATCCTTGAGGTACGCCGCCTGGCTGTACGACGGCGTCACGATCAAGAATCTCGGGCTCATTCGCTGACGTGCTCCCTCCCGCGTTGACAGTACAGGCCGCGCGCTCGACGAAGCTAGTAGGCGCGTCCCGAAGTTTGGTCGGTATTCGTTAGGGACCCGGTTGGTGGCGCTCCGCGCCTCCGGGACTGCCCGGCGCTCTAACCCAAGAGCCTGTAACGCGGGACCGGGGAGCGAGGCACAACACCACGACGGACACCCGATCACCAACCCCTAAACCTGTCTGCGAAGCGGGGAACTCTAGTGAGGCAAAGAGAACAGAACTGCATCTACACCGTTAGTTTCTCCAGGGTGCGAGGATCCACGGTACTGTGGGAAGTGTTGCGGGCTTGCGGCTTGAGCACGCTCGCAACCGATCTGGATGGCCATCTCGCCCAGGATCTACAACTCCGTGACACAACATCTCCCACTGGCGGAACCCATGCGCCACCGAGACGAAGGGCTGACCGTAGTCGATCCGTCTTACGGCGGCCGACTCTTCGGCCTGGGCGAGCTGCCTGCGTTCCGCGAACTGCTGTTCCTCTTGGCGTGGCGGCACGTGAAGGTGCGCTGCAAGCAGACGCTGATCGGAGTCGCTTGGGCGATCATCCAGCCGCTCCTGGCCATGGTCATATTCACCGTCGTCTTCTCGAACGGTCGCGCGCGTCTCACCGGGCGGCAATCCGTATGCGGTCGTCGTCTTCGTGGGTCTGCTGCCCTCTCAGTGTTCGCCACAGTCGCGGCACGAAGCACGATCCGCCTCGTCACGAACACCTCGCTGATCAGCAAGATCTACTCTCGTCGAGTGATCATCCCGACGGCCGCGCTCGGGGATGTATGAGCTCGACGAGGCAGTGCTTGCGTCGATCACCGTTCCGGAACCGCCCGACCTCGTCCTCATCGACGGCCCGTCGCGCGGCCGGGCTTGGCGCGTTCGCTGCTCTGTGACTTCTGCAGCCGTATCTGAGGCCCGGGACGACGGTGCTGCTCGACGATGCGCTCCGCGACAGCGAGCTTCTCGCCGCACGGCGGTGGCGCGACGAACAGTGCTCATTGTGGAGGGCATTCACCTGATCGGGAAGGGGCTTCTCATCGGCCGGATACCGGAACGATTGGCCCCGTGATCGCGGGGCTTGGTCGCTCGTTGCGCCGTGCGCCCGGCCGCTGCATGCGCACGATCAGCGGTTCGGTTCCAGTTTCCAGCGTGATCGCTAATCGTGATGGTCTGCACGAGGACGTCGTCGCGCTGACCTTCGACGACGGGCCGTCCGAGTGCACTGTCCCTATTCTCGAGACGCTGCGCGACGTCGGTGTTCCGGCGACGTTCTTCATCGTGGGGGATGCGATTGCAGGCCGTGAACCGACCCTCCAACAAATGGTCGAGGACGGACACGAGATAGGGAATCACAGCCTCCGGCATCCCAAGCTCCATACCCTCCGTCGCAAGGACGTTCAGGACGAGCTGACCCTTACGAGCGCACGCATCCGAGAGACGGTCGGTGCCGCTCCGACCGTCTTCCGCCCGCCGTACTTCGGCTACAACCGAACTGTGCTCGAGGTCGCGGCCGCTTGCGGCTTCTCACAGACGGTCTGTGCGTCGGTCTACACGAACGACTGGGAACTCGAGTCCGGAGAGGCGATTGCTGCGGCCGTCATTCCGCAGGTCCGGGCGGGTTCGATCATCGATCTACACGACGGACGGCCGCCGCACGATCCGCCTCACGCCGCCGGCTTCAGTCGGGACGATCGCTGGCCTACGGTCCAAGCAGTCAAGTTGATCGTTCCTGCTCTGATTGCACGGGGGTTCAGGTTTGTCACGGTTTCCGAACTGCTCGCGCTCTGAGCATCCAGCTGAACAGAACGGCTGAGGCGTGAGAATTCTCATCGTCGACTGCGACTACGACAGTTTTCTCGACGAGTTCTACGACCGATATCCGGGTCTCGAGGCAGCCGCTTACTCGGAGCAAACTGATGTTCGTAGCCAGCAGTTCTTCGGAATCGCCCAGTCGTATGCCACGCACCTCGCGTGCCTTGGATACGAGACTGCCGTCGTCTATGCAAACAACGAGCGCGCCCAGCGCGCATGGGCGCGTGAATATGGCCCCGCTCGCCTACGCGCACTGGCCGGCGGTGACTCTGCGGCCGCGCAACTCGCGTGGAAACTTGTCAGGCGCATGCCCGGAATGCGCCGTACTGGACTCTTCGAGGAGACACTCGCCGCGCAAGTGCGCCGGTTCGCTCCCGACGTTTTCATGTGTCTCAGCCCCGTCCTCGTCGACCCGCAGCTTGTGTCCGCGCTGAGAGGATCCTTCGATCTTGCGATTGGCCAACATGCCGCGACGGCGCTTCCAAATATCGGCCGGCTGGGCTGTTACGATCTATTTCTCTCGTCTTTCCCCCCGACCGTCGATGCGCTCCGCCGCAATGCGGTTACGGCGGAGCTGTTCAGGCTGGGGTTCGATCCGGATGTGTTGCAGCATATTGGGGCTCCGGAGCGCGACTATGAGATCGCGTTCGTCGGCAACTTTTTTCCGGGCGTGCACGACTCACGTGTTCGCCTGATCGAGACGCTCTGCGAACACTTCGAGGGCATGAGGGTTTGGAGCTCGACGATTGACGGCCTAGCGCCGTCCTCTCCGATCCGGGCGCGCTATGCGGGCACGGCTTGGGGGCTCGAAATGTTCAAGGTGTTGAGTCGGTCACGAATTGTCCTTAACCACCATGGGGACATCCCGCCGTTCGCGAACAATTGTCGACTCTATGAAGCGACAGGCTGTGGCGCGCTGCTCGTAACCGATGCGAGAGCCGGTCTGTCACAGATCTTCACCGTTGGGAAGGAGCTTCTTGAGTACGAGAACAGTGACGAGTGCATCGCGCTGATCGAGCGAAGCCTGCGGGATAGAAGGGCCGCGACAGAGTTGGCGCAAGCGGGGCGGGCTCGCACCCTGCGCGAGCATACGTATGGTCTGAGGATGCTTGAGCTCATCGATCGTGTCGCCGCTACGCGTTCAAGACGTGCATCGAAGTAGCGTTAGACGAGCGGTCTTGAGGAACCGAGCATCGGACGGGATCCGGATCCCCATGATCGCCTGAGCCACGCAGAGGTCACGACCTCCGCGTCAGTCAGGATCCGTCTGGCGTTCCTGACCGGTTCAGGCAGGAGATCGTTCGCGGTACAGAACGCAGCAATCAGCGACACGTCGAGGTCGGCGAGCATCGTGTCCTCCCAAGATCGACGGTGCGAATAGGCACCGCCGACTTCGGCCTGACTGCCACCGGTCCCTACCGCCGAACCACCACCCCGGCGGCGGAATTACTCATCTAGCATCCAGTTCCAAGCGAGAAGCGCCTCGTCGCTTTCCGACAGCCGACGGCCAGCTGCGCGACGGTAGGTCGCGCGATACGCCTTCGCCGTGCGTTCCCAGCTAAATGCGCGAAGCCGCGTTCGCCCGTTATCGACCAGCTCTTTTTGAAGCGAGGGTTTGCGAAGCAGCTCCGCGAGTGCGCGTGCGATTGCTTCCGGCTCTGGATCGAATATCAGGGCCGCGTTCGCTGCTTGTTCGGGAAGGGACGTCACGTTTGAGCACGCCACCGGTACCCCGTCTAACCAGGCTTCGAAAATTGGGAAACTGACTGCCTCGAACAGAGTTGGCAAGACGAGTGCAGCCGCAAGGCGGTACACAGAACGGATCTCGTCCTCTGGAATAAGGCCGAGAAAGCGGACTCGGTGCTCGAGTCCGAGCGAATATTGCCGTCGCTTGAGCTCTGGCCATGAGACTTCATCGATCCCGCCCGTGCAGATTAGGTCTGGGGTTAGCCCGTACGAGTCTCTTAGCACGGCGAGAGCTTCGAACAGAGCGCCATGGTTTTTATGTTGCCATGTCCAAGCTGGGTACAGGAGAAACTGCCCTGTCAGTTCATATTTGGTTCGCACCGAAGCGATCTTCGCGTCCGTCGGCTCGCTGTACGCCTCAGTCGGTGGCGCCCACGGGATGACCTGAACCCTTCGCGGGCTTACACCCAGTTGATCGACAACATCATCTTTCACCCAACGTGAAGCAACGGCGATCGTATGCGCCATGCGGCAACCGGCCGAATAAAGAACATCTCGTCTCGCGAGGGCCGCCGCAGAGAAGAATTGTGGATAGTGCCGGTGCTGGAGGTCATGCGGATTATAAATCGTCGGTAAAGCGCAGAGAACGAAGTTCTGCATCGGGATGTGCAGGACCTCGGCGCCGAGGCCCTCGTAGAATCCATCCGAGATCGGCACCGACGGCCAGGGGGAGAGTTCCGCGACTGCAGCCCGCGCGACGCGCTGTTTGATCTTCCGCTTCGGCGATCTCCAGCTCACTGGGTTGTTCGTCGACCTATCATGCGACCGCAGTTGAATGGTTTGATTCGAACCGAGATGGGGTTCGAGGATGCTCCAAGCATCCTCCGCGGCGACAACGATCTCGTATGTCTCCGGTCCATCGAGCTCTCCAAGCGCGTGAATGAGACCAAGCGCCGCTTGAAAGACCCCTCCGGATTCTGACGGAGCGATCTCAGCGGCAATCGCGACTTTCAGCGGCGCAGACATTCTCAGCCGTTCACCATGCCGCCTGTGGGCGAGGTCTCTCGCCGCTCGGCTCGGATCCCGGCCGCCGACTCTGAACGCCGAGTCTTTGACTGCACACCCAGACAGTAGACTCCGTGCTTGCCAATCGAGCATGTCTGCAGGCATTGGGAATCGTTGGGTTGCCGGATACGCCTGCCGTCCATTCGGTAGGACGGATCAGGCAGTACGTTCTGGTCATGGCGACGTTTGACATTGGAGATCCATGCGCGAAGAAGTGTTGAATCCTACTCCCACGCCTTCTCAGTCATCTATCAGGATTCGTGTCGCGACGCCTGACGTCACCGGAAACGAGGAGCGTTACGTCGTCGAAGCGATTCGGAGCACGTGGATCTCATCTACAGGACCCTTCGTCGAACGCTTCGAACGAGAGTTTGGTCAGGCATGCGGCTCGCGAACGGCAATCACCGTGTGCAACGGAACCGTCGCGCTGCACCTCGCGCTTCTTGGTCTCGACGTACGCCCCGGGGACGAGGTTCTAGTCCCGTCCTTGACGTACATCTCAACCGCGAATGCGGTCCGGTACGTTGGCGCGGAACCTGTTTTCGTCGAGGTCGACGCGGCAACTTGGTGCATCGATCCGACCTGCCTTGAAGCAAGCATCACTCCCCGAACGAAGGGAATTATTGCTGTTCACCTCTACGGTCATCCCGCCGATATGGACGCCGTCAATCACGTCGCGGCCGTTCACGGCTTGTGGGTCGTCGAAGACGCAGCAGAAGCACCGCTCGCTCGATACAAGGGCCGACCCACAGGTAGTCTGGCGCGAGTCTCGACGTTCTCGTTCTACGGGAACAAGATCTTCACGAGCGGCGAGGGGGGCGCGATTACGGTTGACGATCCACAGCTTGAGTTGCGTATGAGGACGCTCCGCGGCCAGGGCATGGATCCGGAGCGACGCTATTACTTCCCGGTGACAGGCTATAACTTTCGACTCACGAACGTCGCTTGCGCGCTGCTTTGTGCGCAACTTGAGCGACGGGACGAGCTCATCGCGAAGCGTCATGCTCTCTTCGCGCTCTACCGCGAGGGCCTCGAAGGGGTTCCCGGCATCGGCTTCCAGCCGGTCGCGGCCTGGGCGGATCCTGCGCCGTGGCTCTTCTGCATCACCGTGGACGCCGCCAAGTATGGGGTAAACAGGGACGAGCTCATCGCAGTCCTCGCGCATAACGGCATTGAAACGCGGCCTTTTTTCCTCGGCCTGCACCATCTTCCTCCCTTTCGGGAGGGCTCACGTGCCCGCGGCGAGGAACTGCCCGTGACGGACGCGCTTAGCCGTACCGGCTTGAACCTTCCGATGTCCACCTCTTTGAGCGTTCAAGACGTCTCCTACATCTGCCATGTTATTCAGAATGGAGGCGTAGACGGATGGAACGCGTAAGACTCTTCTTGTGCGCGTATCGACAAGCCGGACTTAGCGTGCTCGAACATGTCCTTTCACGAACCGACATCGCTGAAGTCGCCTTGTTTACACATGACCCGGAGGGCGGTACGCCTGCCCTTGGCCCAGTTGCTGACCGCGCTGGGATCTTCTGGACAACTGAGAGCGTCAGTCAAGCCGCATTGCCATTCAGTCCCGACATCGTGGCCAGCGTCTATTACGGAAAGATCATTTCTCCGAAGATCATCGACACGTGCGACCGCCGAATCTTTAATGTTCATCCATCGTTGCTCCCGCGGCACCGCGGTTGCTCTTCTGTTCCCTGGGCGATCATCGAAGGTGATACCCGTACGGGAGTCACATTTCATTACATTGATGAGGGAATCGACACTGGTCCCATCATTGTTCAATCCGTTCTTGAAATCCGGTCTGATGAGACACAAGCCTCGCTTTTCGAGCGGTGTATGCACCGAGCAAGCGAGCAATGGCCAGACGCGTTCGCCCTTGTCAAGGAAGACTTTTCTGGCTTGCCACAGGTGGGGGAGTCGTGTTACCACCGCCGTGGTGCACCTTATGGCGGTGCAATCGCTGACGAATGGGATCTTGGCACTGTCGAGCGCTTTATCCGCGCAATGACTTATCCACCGTACCCATATGCGACCTACAACGGGCGCGAAGTCCAGACGCTAGACGACTACCTGGCGCTACGAAGCAACGATCGCCGCCTGACCAAAGGCGGCACCCACCTTCGGCACAGCGACCTCCATTTCAGCGAGGATCAAATCCTCACAGATCAGAAGTCGCTCGGTCACCCTTCCTTGTCAAGCTCGACACTCACGGCTTCGAGCGGCGGATACTCGACGGGGCAAGTCGCACCGTCGAGAACAGCATTGTCTGGGTGATCGAGGCGCACAACTGCTGGTTGACGTCGGAGTCCCCGCTGCATCGGTGATCAGAATCCTCACCTTGACCTCCAGACTCTCCGGCCCTCCTGGTCCTCGACGAGCTCGAGCCGTGCCCGCAATACGCGGCCGAGGTCGCCCTCGTCTTCGAGATGCATGGGATTGTGCGTCGTACTCCCAAAGACGGTGTTCTCGACGAGCACGCCGCCCGTCGCGAGGGCGTCAACTAGCCGGCCTGCTGTTCTCCCCGGTTCCGGAACGTGCTCAAGCACGTCGATCGCGCAGATCAGCCCGTACCGCGACGGCGGCAGCGGCTGCCATTCGTCGAGGATTCGCACCTGCGCCTCCATGCCGTGCTTCGCGACCCGGAAGCGCGTGAAATCCTTCTGGAGCGCCGAGAGCTCGAGGTAGTCGACATCGCGGTTGCGAGCAGCCAGCGCGAGTGCGACGTTGCCAGTTCCTCCACCGAAGTCAAGCACGGGAAGCCCCGGGGCGGCGTGCTGTTCGAGGAAATCGAGCAGTTTCGGTCTGTCGTGCACGTGCACCGCATTCCCGAACAAGTACATGCGGGACGACAGGTAGAACCAGCGGTCACGCCGGAGGTGTCGCGGAAACGCGTGCCACTCGGTCCGGAAGTTCTCTGGCCGGCGCAGCAGGAGGGCCTCGACAGACGGGCGATCGAGGCCGGTGTACTCGACGAGATCCGCCACGATGTCGAAGGTGCTGCCGCCCGCGGACAGCGGACTCGGCAGCGAGACGGATTTGTTGAGCTGCGGCGGAGCAAGCAGCCGGCTTCCTGCGGCCACGAGTCCGCGGCCCGAGGCTCGAAGGACGCTCGAGCGAGCGAGCCTAGACGCAAGGCGTACCCGTCGCCCACGCCGGGCGAGATGTCGGACGATCCGCGCGACCGCTCGAGAGTAACCGCGCAAGGATGTCACATTCGTCGGTGGGAGACACTCGTCGCCGCGCTCGGGAACGAGCCGGGGTGGTGCGACCACGACTGCCGCACGACGAAGTAGCCGTGAGACTTCGGCGGTAGCCGGCCAGTGCCGAAGTAATCGCTTTCGAAGACCTCGAAGCTCGCTGCGTCTTGAACCCAGTCCAGGATCTCGACGGCAGCGGTCGCGGGATCGCCACCAACGTGGGCGAAGACGTTGATCGTGTAGTTCCCGGGCAGAAGAGGCAGCTCGGGAATGTGACAGGCGACCGCCCCTTGACCCCGCGGGATGGTGTAGGACGGGCCGCTGGAGCTGCTCTGACAGCGGAACAGTGACTCACCGAGAGGACCGTGGAGGGACAGCGCGACCTCGACGCCGCGACGATCGGCCTCGGCCGCGTACTCGAGGACGATCGTCGTCGGATCGCCGACGTGAATTGCCCCGGAACCGCCCTCGACGGTAACCGCAGTGAAGCGCAGCTTGCCGTTCCCTCGCCTGTCGTCCCGTTCCGCGAGAGAGGTCGTCGTGTGTTGACGCACTGAGTCGGCATAGCGGCTGAGGACGTCGTTGACGTCACCCTCCGCCGCGAGCCGACCGCGCTCCAGCAAATACGCGCGCGAGCAGAGGCTCGATACGGCCGCGAGGTTGTGGCTCACGAACAGCACCGTGCGTCCACCCTCCGACATCTCCCGCACGCGCCCGAGACAGCGGCCCTGAAACTCCTGGTCCCCGACGCTCAGCACCTCGTCGACGAGCAGCACCTCGGGCTCGAAATGCGCCGCGACGGAGAAGGCAAGTCGTACGGCCATCCCGCTCGAGTACCGCTTGATGGGCGTATCGATGAAACGCTCGACCTCGGCGAACGCGACGATGTCGTCGAACTTGCGCTTGATCTCGCCCTGCGTCATGCCCAGGATGGCGCCGTTCAGAAAGACGTTCTCTCGGCCGGAGAGCTCCGGATGAAAGCCGGTACCGACCTCTAGCAGCGATCCGACGACGCCGCGAATCTCGGCGCGCCCCTTCGTCGGCACCGTGATGCGCGAGAGGATCTTCAGCAGGGTCGACTTGCCGGCGCCGTTGCGGCCGACGATGCCGACGATCTCGCCGGGTGCAATCTCCAGCGACACGTCGCGGAGCGCCCAGATTCGGTTGCCATCGGCGGATTCCGTCCGGCGAACGAAGGGGTGACGTGCCCGGTCGACGACCAAGTCGCGGACGGTGTCGTGACGACGCACGCCACCGATGGCGTACTGCTTCGAGAGATCGACGACTCGAATCGCGGCGTCCAGTTCAGATCACGTCCGCGACAGTGCGTTGCGTATTGGCGAAATACCAGAGGCCTGAAACGAGGCCGGCAACGACGATCGACATGCCGATCCCCAGCAGCGCGAAGTTGGGCGCCGGATCACCGATCAAACCCCAGCGGAATCCCTGGATGATCTCCGTGAGCGGATTCAGCTCGAACAACGTCCTCCAGCGCAGGGGCACGGCGGAGAGCGGGTAGGCGATCGGCGAGAGGTACATCAGGAGCTGGAGAATGAAGGGCGTGGCGTAGCCGATATCGCGGTAACGCGCGTTCAGCGACGACAACCAGAGGCCGGCGCCAACCGTGATCAGCAGCGTCATCACGACGAAGAAAGGGAGTGCAACGAGACCCCATCCAGGTGCCACGCCATACGCCGCCATGAGGATCGCAAGCACCCCGAGCGAGATCACGAAGTCGAACAGGGCCGCTCCCAACGACGCGACCGGGATGATCACCCGCGGAAAGTAGATCTTGCTGATCAGGGATGTGCTCGACACGAGGCTGGACGTGCTTCGGGCGAGGGCCTGTGAGAAAAGCTGCCACGGCAGCAGGCCCACGAAGACGACGACGGCGTATGGCTGGCCGTGCGCTGAGACGTGTGCCACGGTGCTGAACACGATTGTGAATACGACCATCGTCAGCAGGGGCTGGATGATCGCCCAACCGGCGCCGATCACGGTCTGCTTGTAACGCACCCTGACATCGCGCCACGCGAGCATGAACAGCAGCTCCCGGTACGACGCGAGCTCCGCGAGCCCGAAAAAGCGTGCTCCGTACGAGGAATCGACGACCGTCAGTCGACCAGATCGTGTCGGCAGTGTGTCTGCTGGTGGCTGTGTCACCGGAATCGTGTGTTTCAGTGCCGTTGAAAGGGCGAGGCCTTTGCCGTGACCGTGGAGTGACCGCCTGCGGTCAACCCATGATGACTGGGGCTTGAAAGGATGCCAACTCGATCGCCGACTTCAGACGACTCGCCAGAATCCCTGCCGGCAAGCCGCTCGGCGGCAGAGTAGCAACGGGAGCTTCCGGCAGTCCGTTCTCCGTCGGGAGGCGGACGCTAGCGCTTCAGCCGGTAAACCGTCTTGCCGGCGCCGTCCACGATCAGCACCTCGTTCCCGAATGGAACCGCGGCTGCGTCCGCCAGCGGCCGCGGCATCTGACCGACTGTCGTCGCATGGCCGGTCGTCGGGTTGATGCGGACGACTGACGCGAGCTGCTTGCCCTTCGCCGTCTTGCCGCCCAGCAGGTAGAGCTGCGACCCGGATGCGACGAGGGTCGCGTTGCTGACCGCTTGTGGCAGCGTTCCGATGCGCTTCACGGTGCGCGTGCTCGGGTTGAAGACATAGATGTTGCGCGACACGCCCTTCGCCGAGCGGCCGCCGGCGACGTAGATCTTGCCGTTGAGGAGGGCAGCCGCCGGAGCTCGCAGGCCGACCGGGAGGCGGGTGATCAGCGACACCTGATTCGGGGCCGTGAAGTACAGGATCGCGGTGGCGTACTTGTGGCCGGTCCAGCCACCGATGATGTAGGCAGCGTTCGTTCGCTGGACGACGGCCGCCTCGGCGAGCGGCTCGACGAACCTGCCGACTTCGGTCACCTTGTGGCTGCGCAGGTCGATGCGGAAGATCCGGGAGCTCGGCGTTGTGCCGCGCTTGCCGCCGACGATGTAGACGGCCTGTCTCGCCGGGATCGCGATCGCGATCGCCGAGGTGAGTCGCTCCGGGAGGCTCGCAATCCGGTGGAGTGAGGTCGCGCTCGTGCCTGCGAGCACCTGGTAGCTGCCGTGCCCGCCGACGACGAACACCTGCGAGGCGGTGGCCGTTGCGGCGACGCCGTTCGCCTTCACCGGGAGCTGCTTGCTCACGGTCGCCTTCAGCGGGCCCAACGAGACCTTCTGACCGACCACCGGCGCGGGAGGTACGGCCGGCGCGTGCTTCTTCGCGCTGGGCGCGGTAGGCGTCGTCGTCTTCGTCTTCGCCTTCGCAGCCGGCTTCGTGGCCGGGGCCGTCGCCGGGATCTTGATCGTCTGACGGATCGTGGTGCCCTCGCCGGTTCCGACCACGCCGAGCGTGAGCCCGGAGGCCGGCAGCTTCAGTCCGACCACCGAGAGCTTCAAGGTGTGGCTGCCCGACGTGAGGAGCCAGCGGTGCCACGTCTTCAGCGTTGTCGAGCCGTGGCGCAGCGTCAGGTTCACATGTGAGGTTGCCGTTGTCTTCAGCGTGACGACGAGGAGCTTGTTCGCGGGCTGAACGACCGCCGCCGACTGGATCGCGAGCGGGGTGAAGACGACGAGCTGCTGCTGAACGGCGAAGAACGAGAGATGGACCGTGTAGATCGTGAGCGTCGTCCCGCTGCGCGTGTAGCAGTCGGTCCCGGCCGGAAGCGTCGTGGGCGCGGCGTTGCCGGTGCACGCAAGAACCGCTCTCCAGGTCGTGCCGTTATCCGATGTCGTCGGGCTGAAATCGGTGGGCACGTTCGAGAAGGCGATCGCGAGCGGCGTGGTGAACGAGTGGATGGCGTTGCCGTTCGAATCCGTGACCACGACGCTGATCGCGCTCGAGCTCGACCCGAACGCGCCCTGCGCGGGCGCGGTCGCCGGCGACACGACGACGGACGCCGGCACCGTCCCTGCGCCAGCCAAGGCCGTGAGCGCGGCCGCCGGGATCGAGACGGACGCGGTGACCGCGGGGGCCGGGGCACCGCCACCGCTCGTTGGGAGCGCGGGCGGGAGCGAGACCGCCGGGACGACGACGGGCGCCGTGGGGTTCGCCGGCAGGGTCACGGTCTGCGAGCCGGCGGGAACGGTCGTCGTCGTGGCCGTCGTCGTGGTCGTGGCCGTCGTCGTTGTGGCCGTCGTCGTCGTGGTGGTGCTCGTGCTGGTAGTCGTGGTGGTGGTGGTGGTGGTCGTCGTGGTGCTGTACTGATCGTCGGCCGCGATGCCGTTGACCGTCTGGATCGTCTGGTGCGTCGCGTAGGTCTTGTGCGAGGTGAGCTTGACGATGGCGTCGGTGGCGAACGTCATCGCGTAGCCGACCCCGCCGACGGCGCCGAGCGCGCCGAGCAGCGCAGCCGTGAGCACAACCGTGCGCAGCGCGCTTCGGAGCGAGAGCAGGCGAGGGGCTCGCAATGATGTCCGTCGGGCCAGAGCCTCGACGAGCTGGTCCGGCGCCTCCGGGCTGCTGCGCCGCAGGAGGTCTTCGATCCGCTTCCACTCGCTCGGTCTCTTCATGCCCACACGATCAATACCGGCCTGGGGGCGAAAACCTTACGCCGCGAAGTCTCCCGCGAGTGCGTCTCGCAGCCGGGCGAGCGCGCGGTGCAGGGCGACGTCGACCGCGTTCGGTTGCAGGCCGAGCAGCTCGCCGATCTGGCGTGTGGTCAGGTCGGCTGCGTAGCGGAGCGCGATCAGCTCGCGGTCGCGCGGTGCGAGAGTGGCGACGGCGGCCTGGACGGCGAGCCGATCGACCGCTTCGGTCACGTCGCCGCGGGGGTCGGGGACTTGCTCGAGCACGTCGTCGGGGAGGGGTTCCGGCTCGCCGTGCCGATCGGCGATGCAGCGCCTCGCGATCCCGATCAGCCAGGCCGCCGGGGTTCCCTTCGCCGGGTCGTAGCTGTCGCGATAACGAACCGCGCGCTCGATCGCGTCACTCGTCAGGTCCTCGGCGTCCGGGCCGCTTCCCACCACGTACGCGACATAGGCGTAGACGCGGCGAATCAGCGGCTCGGGGTCGGCGAGCGGGTCGCGGCGGCCGAAGATCACTGGATCTCTGGGCCGAGCGGGTTCAGCGCGCGGGAGCGCGCAAGGGCCTTGGCGCGCTCGGCTCCTGTGCTGGCGCGTGCCAGGTCGAGCCAGGTCGCCCAGTTGCTGGGGTTCTTCGCGAGCGCCTCGAGCAGGGCCACGCGCGCCTGCGGCAACCGGCCGGCGTTCAGGTCGGCCTCTCCGAGTGTGACCCAGGGCTCCTCCGACCAGGGGGCGAGCTCCGAGGCGTGGCGTGCGTCGCGTGCGGCGGCTGGCCAGTCGTTGTGAGCTGCGGCCGAGCGGAGGCGAGACATCGGAATCTGGCTGGCGAGCGTGTAGACACCGACGCCCGCGAGGGCGATCGCGCCCCAGAGGGCGACCTGTCTCGCCGCCGCGCCGAGCGGCCGCCCGGGCGCGGCGAGGAGCGCCGCGCCGCAGAGCAAGGCGGCCAGCGTCACCGAGGCGATCTGCCAGTCCCAGTCGACCGTGACGTGCAGCACGAAGGCGATGTAGGCGCCGAACGCCGCGAATGCGAGCGGGCGGTCGCGGCCACGAACGGCGGCGACCAGCGGCAGGACGAGCACGGCGAGTAGCAGCGCGAGCCCAAGCGGTCCGAGCTCGGCGAGCGTCTCGAGGTAGAGGTTGTGCACGTTGCGCACCGTGTTTCCCACTGGCCGCTCGCGATTCCAGACCTGCTGGAAGGTCCCTCCGCCCGAGCCGAGCAGCGGATGCGCCTTGGCGTCGCGCCACGCGACGCTCCACAGGACCGTCCGCCCGGTCCCGGAGATGTGCAGGAGCCGAGAGTTCAGGTTGGCGGATGCTGCCGGGCCGCTCGTCGAGAAGCCGTCCCACGCCCGCTGGGCCAACCTCACCGGCGAGCCCTGGCTGGCGAGCAGCGCCACCACGGCGACGGCGGCCGCTGCCGCAAGTCCCAGCTCGATCAGCCTGTACGTGCGCGCGGGGAGTGCGAACCGAGGCTCGAGCCACGCGACGCCGAGCGTGAGCGCGGCGGCTCCGAGTGCGACGGCGGCGAGCACGACTGCGAGCCGGTGTCCCTCGTGCGCCATCATGGGCAGCGGCGAGCCCGACGTCGTCAGAGCCGATGAGACGGCCGCGCGCCAGATGCCAATGGCTGTCAGCGGTGCGAGAGCGCCCAGCACGGCCAGAAGCTGGAGTCGCCGCCGATCGAGTGCGAGCGCAGCGAGCAGGCCGGCTCCAAGCGCAATCCAGGCGCCGCGGCTGAAGGTGAAGTAGAGCGTCGCGACCAGCACCGGGACGGACGCAGCGGCGACGGCGCGACCGAGCAAAGACGTGGCACGCGTCGCGAGCCCGAGCCCGAGGAGCGCGCCGATCGCCGCGAGCAGCCCGAGCGAGTTCCAGTAGCCGATCGGCTCGGAGAGGCGGTAGCCGGAGATCGGGTCGACGACGCCGAAGCGGTCGGGAATGAGTCTCGTCGTCAGTCCCCAGCCGCAGAGAAGGGTGGCGGCGGCCCAGACCCCGTGCAGGAGCCGCTCCGGGTGCTGGCGAGCCCACAGGAGTGCCGCCAGGAGCGCAGCGGCGTAGACCGCCGTCCGCTCGGCTGCGAGGGCCGTCTGGGTGACGTTCAGCGTCCAGATCGCTCCGAGAGCGGTCCAGGCGGCGAGCCCTGCCAGGAGAGCGGCGGCGGCCGCGCCCGCCCGGCTCAGGGACGCTTCGGAGCGGGCGAGGAGCGCGAGCGCCGCCGCCCAGCCTGCCGCCAGTGTGGGCCAGCCCCACGAGGACGGAAAGTAGCCCCCGCCGGCGAACCCCGTTCCCGCGACGAGGGTGCAGCTGGCGAGCGCCAGCCAGGGGACGCGCAGCGCGACGGCAAGGGAATGACGCGTGGGCTGGGCGACAGGAGCGGGAAGCAACTCGAACACCGCCGCTGATCGTAGGCACAACGCCCCGGCGTTCACGAGCCAGGGGCGCGGGTCGCTCGCCGGATGCAACCCCGGAGGGAAACACTAAATGTAAACTCGAGATCGATAGTTATGTGAGCTTGCGGCAGGCTGCCGCTCGGGCCCCGATCGGTCCGGCCAGCGCACTGGTCTTCAGCTCCCTTCCTCTACTGTCCAGCGCAATGGCCCGACAGATCAGAGTGGTGATCGCGAAGCCCGGCCTCGACGGTCACGACCGGGGGGCGAAGATCATCGCGCGCGCGCTGCGCGACGCGGGGATGGAGGTGATCTACACGGGGTTGCACCAGACGCCGGAGCAGATCGTCGAGACCGCCATCCAGGAAGATGCGGACGCGATCGGGATCTCGATCCTCTCGGGCGCGCACATGACGCTCGTCCCGCGCATCCTCGGCCTGCTCCGCGACCGCGGTGCCGACGACGTGCTCGTTGTCGTCGGCGGCACGATCCCGGGCGACGACGCGATCGAGCTGAAGGAAGCCGGAGTCGCGGAGGTGTTCACCCCGGGTGCGCCGACGGGCGAGATCGTCGAGTTCCTCAGAGCGCGGATCGCCGCATAGAGTCTGCGGCGATGAAGATCGCTGTCTGCGTGAAGGCGGTTCCCGATGCCGCGACGGGCAGGCGGCTGGATCCGGCAACGGGACGTCTCGACCGCAGCGCCGAGCTGGCGCTCTCGGACTACGACACCCACCCGCTCGAAGAAGCGCTCAGGCTTCGCGAGGCAGCGGGCGGCGGGGAGGTCGTGGCCGTCTCGATGGGGCCGGCGAAGACGATGCGACTCGCTGCGCAAGGCGCTCGCGATGGGCGCAGACCGCGCGGTCCTCGTCTCGGACGACGCACTTCAGGGCTCCGACCTCGTCGGCACCTCACGCGTGCTGGCGGCGGTTCTCGAGCGCGAGGCGCCGGATCTCGTCCTGTTCGGACAGCAGTCCGCCGACGGCGACGGCGCCTGCCTCTGGGCGGCGGTCGCGGAGCGGCTGCGGCGGCCGGCGATCTCGCAGGTCGCCGAGCTGACGGTCGGCGGCGGCAGCGTCACCGGCAAGCGCCAGACCGAGTTCGGCTACGAGACGATCCGGGCGCCGCTGCCCGCGGTCGTGGCGGTCACGGATGCGATCAACGAGCCGCGCTATCCGTCGCTGAAGGGGATCATGGGCGCGAAGTCGAAGCCGCAAGAGGTGCTCTCGGCTGCGGAGGTGGGTGGGGCGCCCGCGCCCCTGACGGCCGTGCTTGCCGTGGGCCTGCCGCCGGCACGGGGAGAGAGCCGGAAGATCGAGGACGACGGCACCGCCGCCGAGACGATCGTCGAGTTCCTCGTCGAGCGGCGGCTCGTGTGAAGACGCTCGTCTTCCTCGAGCATCACGGCGACGCCGTCACGGCGTCTGCTCTCGGCGTCCTCTCGAAGGCGGCGCAGCTCGGCGGTGAGGTGGCGGGCGTCGTCGCCGGCTCCGGGATCGAGGCGCTGGCGAGCGAGGCCGGGCGATACGGAGCGGGGGAGGTGTTCGTCGCGGACGACGCTCGCCTGGCGTCGCCGTTGCCGGCGCCGAGGATCGACGTGCTCGCGCAGCTCGTGCGCGACGAGGGCTTCGACACGGTCCTGTTCGCCCAGTCCGTGCTCGCCACCGACGTCGCCGCCGGTCTCGCGGCGCGCCTCGAGGCCGGCCTGAACTGGGACCTGCTCGATCTGTCGCACGTGGACGGCGCGCTGGTCGGGAAACGGGCCGCTCTCGCCGATTCGGTCTCCGTCGAGGTCGGGTGGACGTCGGAGCCGCGCCTCGCCGTCTTTCGCTCCGGCGCCTTCGATGCGATCTCGACCGGCGGTTCCGCGGCGGTTCGCCAGGCTCGTTTCGAGCCCGAGCCGCACTCGCTGCTGGCCGAGCTGGTCGAGCAGTCGAGCGAGGAGCCCGCAGGCCCTTCGATCGCGGACTCCGACGTGGTCGTCGCGGGTGGCCGCGGCCTCGGTGCGCCCGAGGGCTTCGCGCTCGTCGAGGAGCTCGCGGAGGTGCTCGGGGGCGCGGTCGGCGCGACCCGCGCCGTGGTCGACGCCGGCTGGTACCCCTACTCGGCGCAGGTCGGGCAGACCGGCAAGACCGTCGCGCCGAAGCTCTATGTCGCCGTCGGGATCTCCGGCGCGATCCAGCACAAGGTCGGCATGCAACGCTCGGGCGTGATCGTCTCGATCAACAAGGACCCTTACGCGCCGATCTTCGACTACTCCGACCTCGGCGTGGTCGGCGACCTGAACGCGATCGTCCCGAGGCTGATCGAGCTCCTGCGGCAGCGCAAGGGCTGAGTGACGCGCCCGTCCGACTATCCGCCTCCGTGGAGCTCGGCCGAGGCGATCGCGGAGCCGAGTGACCCCGAGCCGATCGAGGTCGGCGTGCTGGTCGTCGGTGCGGGGCCGGCGGGGCTGGCGGCGGCGATCAGGCTCGGGCAGCTCGCGGCCGAGGATCCCGAGACGGCTGCTCGCCTCGGCGAGGTGCCGGTGGCGGTGCTCGAGAAGGGCAAGACTCCGGGCTCGCACCTGCTCTCCGGCGCCGTGATCGATCCGGGGCCGCTGGCCGGGCTCCTCGGCGAGGGTTGGCGCGAGCGGGTGCCGGCGTTCGGCGACGTCTCGGACGAGTCGGTGCTCTTCCTGACGAAGCGCCGCAGCTTTCGGTTCCCGACCCCGCCGACGATGCGAAACCACGGCAACGTCGTCGTCTCGCTCTCTCGGCTCGGGCGCGCGCTCGCGATGGAGGCCGAGGGGCTCGGCGTCGCGGTGCTCCCCGAGACCGCTGCGCAGCAGCTGCTCGTCGCAGCCGACCGCGTGGTCGGTGTCCACACGGGGGACAAGGGTCGCGGGCGCGACGGTGAGGAGCTCGGGCGCTTCGAGCCCGGGTCCGACGTGACGGCCCGCGTGACGATCCTCGCCGAGGGAACGCAGGGCCACCTCACAGGTGCGGCGCTCGAGCGCTTCGGGCTCGCCGGGGACAGTCCCCAGGTGTGGGCGCTCGGCGTGAAGGAGGTCTGGAAGGTGACTCGTCCGCTCGACCGTGTGCTGCACACGCTCGGCTGGCCGCTGCGGGCCGGCCGCCGCTTCCGGGAGTTCGGCGGCTCGTTCGTCTACCCGCTCGGCGACGACCTGGTCGCGATCGGGATGGTGGTCGGGCTCGACTACCGCGACGCCGAGCTCTCGCTGCACGACCTGCTCCAGGAGCTGAAGACCCACCCGCGGATCCGGCCGATCCTCGACGGCGGCGAGCGCGTCGAGTGGGGCGCGAAGACGATTCCCGAAGGCGGCTTCGTCGCCCTGCCGCGCCGCTTCCACGCACCCGGGCTCCTGCTCTGCGGCGACGGCGTCGGTCTCGTCAACGTTCCCGCCCTGAAAGGCGTTCACTACGCGATCGAGTCCGGCCGGCTCGCGGCCGAGGCGGCCTGGCGCTCGCTCGCAGGCGAGGGCCTCGGCTCGTACGACTCCTCGCTGCGAGACTCCTTTCTGTGGCGCGAGCTGCACGAGGTTCGCAACATGCGGCAGGCCTTCGGCAGCGGCTTCTGGCTGGGCGGCGCGCGCGCCGCTGCGATCACCGCGACGCCGCGGCCGGCTGCCGGCAGGAAGCCGGCCGACCGAGCGCGACGCCGAGCAGAGTCTCTTCCGGACGAATCGGGCGTCGTCGTATCCGGCTCCGGACGGCGTGCTCACCTTCGACAAGCTCTCCTCCGTGTTCCTGTCCGGGAACCGGACGCGCGACGACCAGCCGAATCACCTCCGGGTCGCGACGCCCGTGCCACGGGAGCTCGCCGAGCTCTGGACGCGCATGTGCCCCGCGCAGGTCTACGAGGTCGGCGCCGAGCACGGAGACGGCACCGTCGACGTGCGGGTCTCCCCGTCCAACTGCGTCCAGTGCGGCGCGATCACGGCCAAGGGCGGCCGCCTGACTCCTCCGGAGGGCGGCTCGGGCCCGGAGTACACGCTGACGTGATCACCTCGGTCGACAACCAGCGCGTGAAGGAGGTGCTCCGGCTGCGCAAGGGGCGCGAACGCCGGCGCAGCGGGCTCTTCATCGCCGAGGGGCCGCGTGAGGTCGAGCGCGCGGCGGCGGCCGGGCTGCGCCTCGTTTCGATCTACTACGCGCCGGAGCTGCTGGACTGGCCCGAGGGCGAGGAGGTCAGCGCGCGCGTGCTCGAGAGGATGTCCTACCGAGGCAGTCCCGAAGGAGTCCTCGCGATCGTCGAGGCGCCCGTGCGGGAGCTGCCGCGCGACGGGACGCTGCTGCTCGTCGCGGTCGGGATCGAGAAGCCGGGCAACCTCGGCGCGATGGCCCGCTCGGCCCACGCGGCAGGCGCCGACGCCCTCGTCGTCGCGGACGCCGAGGCCGACATCTGGAATCCGAACGCGATCCGCGCCTCCACCGGTGCGATCTTCGCGCTCCCGGTCGTCGAGGCGACGCTCGACGAGGTGCGCGCGCTCGATCTGCAACTGGTCGCGGCGGTGGTCGACGCCGAGACGGCGTACACCCGGGCCGATCTGGCGCGGCCGACCGCGCTCGTCGTCGGCTCCGAAGACGCCGGGCTCGCGGCAGACTGGCGCGCCGCCGCCGATCTCGAGGTCTCGATCCCGATGCACGACGGCTCGACCGACAGCCTGAACACGGCGACCGCGGCCGCGATCCTGCTCTTCGAGGCGGTGCGCCAGCGTGGTTGACCGCGACGACGTCCTGCGCGCCCGCGCGACGATCGGCGACCGCCTCACGCGGACGCCGATGCTCTCCTCACGCACGCTCGGCGCTCGGCTGAAGTGCGAGCTCTTCCAGCGCACGGGCTCGTTCAAGGCGCGTGGTGCGCTGAACAAGCTCGAGCTCGCTGAGCGCCGCCGAGAAGCGGCGCGGCGTGATCGCCATCTCAGCCGGAAACCATGCGCAGGCGACGGCCTTCGCGGCGGCCGCAGAGGGCGTCGACGCGCTCGTCGTGATGTGGCAGGGCGCCTCCGAGCTGAAGCTCGCGGCGACCCGTGGCTATGGCGCGCAGATCGATCTCGAGGCCGCCGACCCCGCGGAGGCGTTCGCGCGACTCGACGTGCTGCTGGCCGAGACGGGACGCGTGCTCGTCCATCCCTTCGACGACCCGATCGTGATCGCCGGCGCCGGCACGGTGGGCCTCGAGATCGAGGAGGACGCGCCGGACGCGGACGTCGTGCTCGTTCCCGTGGGCGGTGGCGGGCTCGTGTCGGGGATCCAGGTGGCGATCGGCTCGCGCGTCCGCGTGGTCGCGGTCGAGCCGGAGACGAGCCAGGCGCTGCACGCGGGCATTGCCGCGGGCCGCCCGACCCCGGTCACGCCGCGCTCGATCGCCGACGGTCTCAACGCGCCGTTCGCCGGCGCGCTGCCGATCGAGATCTGCCGCGAGCTCGAGCTCGTGCTCGTCACCGAGGCGGAGATCGAGGACGCCTTCCGCTTCATCTACGAACGGACGAAGCTGGCCTGCGAGCCGGCCGCCGCAGCAGGTGTCGCAGCCCTGCTCGCGGGCAAGGTCGAAGCCAGGAATCCGGTCGCGATCGTCAGTGGCGGCAACGTCGCAAGCCAAACTGCCTCTGCTATTCTGGCGGCTCGATGAAGACCGAAATTCACCCGGATTACGTGTTTTCGACCGTGCATTGCGCCTGCGGAAACTCGTTCGTCACCCGCTCGACAAAGGCGGAGCTGAACGTCGAAGTCTGCGCGCAGTGCCACCCGTTCTACACGGGCAAGCAAAAGCTCATCGACACGGGTGGCCGTGTCGAGCGCTTCCAGCGTCGGCTCGAAAAGGCCGCCAGCTCTGCTGCCGAGTAAGGCGCTGGCGGACTAATGGCGTCTGCGATCGGCGGCCAGGCCGTCCTCGAGGGGGTCATGATGCGCGGACCCCGCAACTGGGCGGTCGCGGTTCGCAAGCCCGACGGTGAGATCGCGCACGTCGCGCGCGTCGTCGACCCGCTGATGGCGCGCAACTGGACGCTGCGCCTGCCGATCGTGCGGGGCATCGTGGCGCTCGGGGAGTCGCTCTCGATCGGCTTTCGTGCGCTCTCGGTGTCGGCGAGCTACGCCGCCGCCGAAGAGGCCGAAGGCGATGGCGAGCCGGCCGAGATCGGCCGCTGGGCGCTCTTCTTCTCGTTCGCCGTTGCGATCGGCTTCGCGGTCATGCTCTTCAAGGTCAGCCCGGCGCTGCTCACCGACCTGCTGCCGATCTCGAGCGGTGGCTGGTTCGTGATCGTCGAAGGCGTGATCCGCGTCACGATCTTCGTCGCCTACCTCGGCATTCTCAGTCTCATCCCCTCGCTGCGCCGCGTCTTCCAGTACCACGCGGCCGAGCACAAGGCGATCAACGCCTACGAGGCCGGCGACGAGCTGACCCCCGAGAACGCGCAGCGGCACTCGCTGATCCACCCGCGCTGCGGCACCGCGTTCCTGCTCTGGGTGATGGTGATCGGCGTCTTCGTCTTCGCGCTCTTCGGCCGGCCCGCCTGGTACTGGCTGATCGTGACGCCGGATCGCCTTCCTGCCGCTGATCGCCGGGCTCGCCTACGAGCTGATCCGCTTCGCCGGCAAGCACGCCGACAACAAGTTGCTGATGACGCTGCTCTCGCCGGGGCTGTGGCTCCAGCGGCTGACGACGCGCGAGCCGACGCTCGACCAGCTCGAGGTGTCCATCCGTGCGCTGAAGGAAGTCCTCGAGCGCGAGGGCCGGCTGGCCCCGGCCGACGAGCGTGTGGAGGTGATGGCGTAATGGCCACGACTCGCACAGCAGCTGTCGTCTGGAACGGCGGGTTGCTGGACGGCAGCGGCACGATCGTCTCGAACACGAGCGGCGCGCTCCCGCAGCTTCCGGTCACCTGGGCCTCGCGGTCCGAGGAGCCGAACGGCAAGACGAGCCCCGAGGAGCTGATCGCGGCGGCGCACGCGTCGTGCTTCGCGATGGCGCTCTCGTTCGGCCTCGCCGATGCGGGCACGCCGCCCACCGAGCTACGGACCTCGGCCTCGGTCACGTTCCAGCCCGGCGAAGGGATCACCGGCATCGCGTTGACTGTCCGCGGTGTCGTCCCCGGCCTCGATGCGGACGGATTCGCCGCAGCGGCCGAGGGGGCGAAGGCGAACTGCCCGGTGTCGAAAGCGCTGGCGGCGGTCCCGATCTCGCTCGACGCCGCACTCGCCGACTAGTGCATCCGTCCGTAAGTTCGGTGCGTTATCCGGGGGATGGATCGTCGTTCGTGGCAAGGACGCAGGGAGCCTCGATAGCTGTAGCTATCGAGGCGACTGAGGACGCAGCCATGGGCGGCGAGACGCCGCCGGGAGCGTGCCGTACTTACGGACGGGTGCACTAGCCCCGCCGATGGCGGATCTGGACAAACTCGTCGAGGAGCTCGAGCGCTCCTATCGGGGAGACGCGCGAGCGGATGTCCGATCCGGCCGTCTACAACGACCACCGCGAGGCGGCGGAGGTCGGGCGGCGGCTGAAGGAGCTCGAGGGACCGTGGAAGCTCGCCGAGGCGTGGAAGCAGGCCCGCGCCGACCTGGATGCGGCTCGCAGCGATTCCGAGCTCTCGGAGATGGTCGCCGACTACCAGGCCGAGGTGGCGCGGCTCGAAGAGGAGCTGATGCTCTCGCTCGTCGAGCACGACCCCGCCGACAGCAAGAACGTGATCGTCGAGATCCGCGGCGGCGAAGGCGGGGAGGAGGGCAAGCTCTGGGCCGCCGACCTGGCGCAGATGCTCCAGAAATACGCCGAGCGCCGTGGCTTCAAGTGGGAGGAGATCGAGGTTTCGCCGAGCGAGTCCGGCGGGATCAAGGAGGGCACCTACGCGATCAAGGGCGACGGCGCCTTCTCGATCTTCAAGTACGAGGGCGGCACGCATCGCGTCCAGCGTGTGCCCGAGACCGAGTCCCAGGGCCGCATCCACACCTCGACGGCGACGGTCGCCGTGATGCCCGAGGTCGAGGACATCGACATCGAGATCAACGAGAGCGACCTGAAGATCGACGTCTTCCGCTCCTCGGGCCCGGGCGGCCAGTCGCGTGAACACGACCGACTCCGCCGTGCGGATCACGCACGTTCCCTCCGGGATCGTGGTCGCGATGCAGGACGAGCGCTCGCAGCTGCAGAACCGCGACAAGGCGATGCGCGTGCTGCGGGCCCGGCTCTACGAGTCGCAGCGCGAGGAGCAGGCAGCCGCCCAGGCGGCGGCGCGGCTGGCGCAGGTCGGCTCCGGCTCCCGGGCGGAGAAGATCCGCACCTACAACTTCCCCGAGAACCGCGTCACCGACCACCGCGTGAAGCTCACCGTCCACCGCCTCGACCAGGTGCTGCAGGGCGACCTCGACGAGTTCACGGAGACGCTTGACCGCCGAGGAGCGCCGCCGCGCGTTAGAGCGGTGACGCTAGGTGAGGTGCTGCGGGCGAGCGACGAATTCCTCGCGCGCAAGGGCGTCGACTCGCCGCGGCTCGACGCCGAGCTGCTGCTCTCGCACGCGCTCGGGCTGTCGCGGCTCGAGCTCTACACCCAGCACGACCGCCCGCTGAACGCGGCGGAGCGCGCGACGGCGCGGGAGCTCGTCGAGCGGCGCGGCCGGCGGGAGCCGCTTGCCTACATCCTCGGCGAGTGGGGCTTCCGGCGGCTGACGCTGCGCACGGACGCGCGCGCGCTCGTCCCCCGGCCCGAGACGGAGATCGTCGTCGAGCGCGCGCTGGCGCTGATCGCCGCGATCGCCGCACCCCGTGTCGTCGACGTCGGCACGGGCAGCGGTGCGATTGCACTGGCGATCGCGCAGGAGCGGCCGGAGGCGACGGTCGTGGCCGCGGACGTCTCTCCGGCGGCGCTCGAGCTCACGCGGGAGAACGCCGAGCGCCTCGGGCTGGCAATCGCCCTTGTCGAAGCAGATCTTCTCGAGGGCCTGGCGGGGCCGTTCGACCTCGTGATCTCGAACCCGCCGTACGTCGATGCCGGCGAGATCGAAGGCCTGCCGGCGGAGGTGCGCGACTGGGAGCCACGTCTCGCTCTCGTCGATGAGGGTCAGACGCAGACGCTCGTCGGCTCCGCGCGGGACGTTCTCGCGCCAGGGGGCGCGCTCGTCTCGAATGCCACGAGGACCGCGCCGGCGAAGTCGTTGCGGCGCTCGAAGCGGCCGGATACGCCGAGCTTAGGATCACTCCCGACCTCGCCGGGCGCGAGCGAGTGGTGGAGGGACGATGGAAGCCGACGACGTCCAACGCGCGATAGACGCGATCGAGGCGGGCGAGCCGGTGCTCCTGCCCGACCGACACGGTCTATGGCCTCTGCGCGTCGCTCACGGAGGCCTCGGCCCAGCGGCTCTCGGCTCTCAAAGGGCGTGACGCTGCGAAGCCGCTGGCGCTGATCGCCGCCAGCACAGACCGGCTGCTCGAACTGATCCCGGAGCTCGCGGGCCGCCCGGCTCTGATCGCGCGCACGCTGCTGCCGGGCCCGTACACGCTTGTCCTCCCGAATCCCGCCGGGCGCTACCCGTGGCTGAACAGAGCGAGCCCGATGACGGTCGGCGTGCGCGTCGCCGCGCTGCCCGAGCCGGCGCAGCGCGTCCTCGACGCTGTCGGCGCCGTGATCGCGACGAGCGCGAACGAGGCGGGTGGACGCGATCCGGTAACGCTTGCCGACGTGCCGGAGAGCATCCGCGCGGTCTGTGCGGCCGAGCTCGACGCGGGACCGCTTGCCGGGACGCCCTCGACGGTGATCGACTTCAGCAGCCCGACCCCGGCGGTGCTCCGCGAGGGCGCCGCGTCGTCGGCAGCGGCGCTCGCGCGCGTCTTTGACGCGCTCTCGGCCTCAGCTCGCTGACGGCTTCTCGGGCGGCGCCGCGCGGGTGTGCATCGAGCTGATCTGCTGCTGAACGTCGTCCACCGCTGTCCCTGCTCCCCGTTCGCTCGGCTCCCAGAGCGCCTCGGACCGGGTCGCTGCCGCGAGCAAGGGCGCAGCATCGAGCTCGCGTGTCGTCAGGTCGACGGACTCTGCAGGCCATTCGACCGCGAAGGTCAGGGGTCCCTCCGGCGGCAGCGGCCAGATCCAGAAGCTGAACTCCCAGCCGCCTCCTCCGCCGCCCCCGCCGCGCTGCATGAGCACGATCTCGGGCGGCTCGTCGCCCCGGCTGTGACGGCTTTCGATCGTCGTCGCGCGCCGCCCGTCGGCGAACTCGACGCCGAAGCGAAGCAGCTCGCGCGGAAGCTCGGTCGCGTCGGCTCCCCGGCCGCGCATCATCATGTGCAGCGGATACATCATCCGTCCGCCGGGCTCGTGCTCCCGGGTGCGAAGGATCAGCCGTCCGGCGATTCCCGAGGAGTACGAACGGAAATCCGTCACGGCGATCGCGAGCTCCGAGCGCTTTACGAGCACGACGCTTGCGGCGACTGCCTCGCCGAGCTCGTTCTCGGGCGGCCCGAGCCAGGGCGGGCGTGGCGGGTGCTCCGCCGGCTCCGCCGGCGGAGGCGGGGGTGCGAAGAAGCTCATGACCTCCTGCAAGACTACGATGCATCACGTCCCCCGGCAAGGAGCGCAGAGATGGCGATCGCACAGGAAACCTTCGAGCACCTGAAGACCGCGGGACTGGCCGAGTCGACCCCGAGATCGCGGCGCTGCTCGGGCAGGAGCTCGAGCGCCAGCGCGGCCAGATCGAGCTGATCGCCTCCGAGAACTTCACCTGGCCCTCGGTGCTCGAAGCCGTCGGCTCGGTGCCGACGAACAAGTACGCCGAGGGCCTGCCGGGCAAGCGCTACTACGGCGGCTGCGAGATCGTCGACGAGATCGAGGAGATCGCACGCGACCGCGCGAAGGCGCTCTTCGGCGCCGAGCACGCGAACGTCCAGGCTCACGCGGGCGCGCAGGCGAACATGACGGTCTACTTCGCCGTCCTCGATCCGGGCGACCGGGTGCTCGGGCTCTCGCTCGACCACGGCGGCCATCTCACGCACGGCCTGAAGGTCAACTTCTCCGGGAAGCTGTACGAGTTCCACCACTACGGCGTCTCGCGCGAGACGATGATGGTCGACTACGACGAGGTGCTCGCCAAGGCGAAGGAGGTGCGGCCGAAGCTGATCGTCTGCGGCGGCTCCGCGTATCCGCGCACGGTCGAGGCCGACAGGTTCCGCGAGATCGCCGACGAGGTCGGGGCGATGCTGATGTGCGACATGGCTCACGTCTCGGGGCTGGTGGCGGCCGGGCTCCATCCGAACCCCGTTGCCGCACTGCGACTTCGTCACCTCGACGACCCACAAGACGCTGGCCGGCCCGCGTGCCGGGTTCGTGCTCTGCCGCGAAGAGCACGCCGCCGCGGTCGACCGGGCGAACTTCCCCGGGATGCAGGGCGGGCCGCTGCTGCACACGATCGCCGCGAAGGCGGCGTGCTTCCGGATCGCCGCGACGGAGGCGTTCAGGGACTACCAGCGCCAGGTGCGCGCGAATGCCGACACGCTCGCGACCGGGATCATGGAGGGCGGCTTCGACATCCTGACCGGCGGCACCGACACGCACCTGGTTCAGCTCGACTTGAGGGCGACCGAGTGGACGGGCCTCGCGGCGCAGGAGCGGCTCGAGGAGTGCAAGCTGACCGTCAACCGCAACACGGTTCCGTTCGACGAGCGGCCGCCGATGGTCGCATCCGGCGTGCGGATCGGGACGCCGGCCGCGACGATGCGCGGGTTCGACGAGGACGACTTCCGCGAGGTGTCGTCGATCATCGTCGGCGCGCTCGCCGAGGACGCAGATGTCGCCGCGCTCGCCGGCGCGTTCCCTGGCGCTGTGCGACAAGCGGCCGCTGTACCCGGGCTTCCGCGGCTACACGACGTACGTCGCGTGAGCCACACGGCGACGAAGCTCGCGCTCGAGCCCGCCGCGGGCCGCCTGTGGATCGTTCGTCACGCTCCTGTGACGGTACGTCGTCCGGGACGACGTACCGTCACAGACTGTCCACAGGGTGCGCGATGAGCGTCACCGAGGTCAAGCACCCGCTCGTTCGCCACAAGCTCGGCCTGCTCCGAGACGTGCACACGAACACGGAGATGTTCCGGCGGCTGGTGAACGAGCTGACCCTGCTCCTCAGCTACGAGGCGACGAAGGAGATGGCCGTCGAGGACATCGAGGTCGAGACGCCGCTCCAGACGACGCTCGCGCAGCGCATCCCGGGCAAGAAGGTGGCCGTCTGCCCGATCCTCCGCGCCGGGATGGGGATGCTCGACGGCGTGCTCTCGCTGATCCCGGTCGCCCGTGTCGGTTTCATCGGCCTCTACCGCAACGAGGAGACGCTCGAGTCGGTCGAGTACTACGTGAAATTGCCGTCGGATATCGCCGATCGAGAAGTGCTCCTGCTCGACCCGATGCTCGCGACCGGCAACTCGACCGTGGCAGCCGTCGACACGCTGAAGCGAGCCGGTGCGACCCAGATCACGCTGATCGCGCTGATCGCCGCACCCGAGGGCGTCGCCCACGTTCAGAACGACCACCCGGACGTCAAGATCGTCGTCGCGTCGATCGACTCCCACCTGAACGAGAAGGGGTACATCGTCCCGGGTCTCGGCGACGCGGGAGATCGACTCTACGGGACGAAATAGGGGGCGATGTCGATGGTGTGGGCGGAGCTCAGCGACCATCTCCAAGTCGTCTACGGCTCCGTCGTGGCGCTCGCGATCGTCGTCTTGCTGACTCCGGCGGTGGGCGAGATGGCCCGGGCGCTCGGCGTCGTCGATCGCCCGGAAGGGGGCCGCCGGCCGAATCCGAGAGGCATCCCGCGGCTCGGTGGCCTCGCGATGTTCCTCGGCATGCTCGTCCCGGCGCTGGCATTCCTGCCGCTGCGCGGCGAGATGCGCGGGATCCTGCTCGGCGCAGCAGTTGCGACGACGGTCGGCGCGATCGACGACTTCCGCGGCCTCCGCTGGTGGGAGAAGCTCGGTGGCCAGATCCTCGCGGCCGCGATCCCTACCTGGTTCGGGGTCTGGGTGCACGGGTTCACGTTCCCGCTGGTCGGCGCGCACGCGCTGCCTGTGTGGATCGGCGCTCCGGTGACGGTGCTCGGGATCGTCGCCGTGATGAACATGGTCAACTTCCTCGACGGGATGGACGGCCTGGCCGCCGGCGTCTGCGCGATCGCAGCCGCCTCGTTCTGTGTGATCGACCTGTCGCTCGGCCGCGCGGATGATGCCGTGCTGACCGCGATCGTCTTCGGATCGTGCCTCGGCTTCCTGCGCCACAACTTCTATCCGGCCCGGATCTTCATGGGCGATTCCGGCGCGCTGCTGCTCGGATTCACGCTCGCGTCCGTCTCGGTCGCAGGGCTCCTGAAGACCGCCGCCCTCGCGACGCTCGTGCTGCCGCTGCTCGTGCTCGCGGTGCCGCTGATCGACACGTCGTTCGTGGTTGCCAAGCGACTGAAGCTCGGCCAGCCGGTCTACTCCGCCGACCGCTATCACCTCCACCACCGGTTCGAGAACATCGGCTTCTCCCACCGCCGCGCCGTCGCGTATCTCTACATCTGGTGTGCGCTGCTCGCGCTCGCCGCCCTGGCAACCCGCTTCGTCCATCCGCACCGCCACGGCTGGCACCCGGCGAGCGTCGCGCTCGACGCCGCGATCGGAGCGCTCGCGCTCGGCTCGTCGGTCTACGTCGTCTACCTGCTCGAGATCGTGAAGCTCGCCAATCCGTTCATCCGCCGCCGCGAGGAGCAGGCCCGGGCCGAAGCCGCCCGCAAGTCCGCGTAGCTACAAAGTCACCCCAAAAGGCGCTTACTCAGGCGGCTTACGCTGTCACGAACTCACCGCTACGACGGCCGCGTGTGCGATATGCTCCCGCCGATGGCGCCCGCTGCCCGCGAGCCGTTCCCTCCGATCGAGGCAGGAGCTCTGCTTGTCAGCTTCACGCTTCTCGTGATCGGCCTTGGCGTTCTCGTCGGCTGGATCGCGGGCTCTGCCGTCGCCGGTCTCGTCGCCGGAGCGGTGATCGGGATCCCGGCCGGGATCTTCGTCGTCTATCGCCGCTACCGCAGCTACTTCTCGTAATGGGCGGAGTCATGTCCACACCGCGCCCCGTCCCGGACAGCCGTGTGCCCGCGATCGGCGGCACGCTCGTCGTTCTGGTCGCGCTCCCCGTGTTCCTCGCAGCTGGCTGGCGCCTCGAAGCCTGGGCGATTGCGGCGGGTCTCTGGGCCGTCAACCTGGCGATCGGACTGCTCCTCCAGCGGCTTCCGCTCGGGATGGGTAATCTCGCCTCCGCTGGCGTGGTCGCCTTCGGCAGGATGTTTCGAGCAGCGGGCTTGGTGACGGTTCTGATCGTCATCGCCGTCTCGGATTCCTCCCTCGGGCTTCCCGCCGCCGTCGTGTACGGGATCGCGTTCACGGTCGAGTTCGGGCTGTCGTTGCTCACGTTCTTCACAGGGGAGGCAGGATCTTGAGGTCGAAGTTCAACCGGCTCGTGGTCGCACTGGTCAGCCTGGCGCTCCTGGCGCCGGCTTCGGCTTCGGCGGCGAGCTTCGACCCATCGAGCGAGTTCGCGCTCAAGGACTGGGTGCCGATCCACATCGGCGGCCTCGACCTGTCGATCAACCGGGCCGTCGTCTACCTGCTCGTCGGGAGCGCCTGCACCTGCCTGCTCGGGATCGGACTGATGCGCTGGCGCCTCAGCTACGCCCCCGGCCGTCGCCAGACGGTCGGCGAGATCCTCTACGACCTCGCCCAGAACCAGATCGCCGAGAGCCTGCCGTCGAAGGCGATCTCGCTCTGGTTCCCGTACGTCGCGACCCTGTTCCTCTTCATCTTCACGATCAACCTGCTCGGCTTCCTGCCCCTGCCGTTCACGGGCCAGACCTACCACCACGTTCCGGTCTGGGGCATCTACGCGGCGACCTCGCAGATCTCGATCACGCTCGCGCTCGCCGCCATGACCTGGATCTTCACGCACGTCGAGGGGATCCGTTACAACGGCGTGATCAAGTACCTGCGCTCCTGGATCCCGCCCGTGCCGAAGGCGATCCTGCCGCTGATCATCCTGATCGAGGTCTTCTCGCAGTTCATGCGCCTGGTCAGCCTCTCGGTCAGGCTCTTCGCCAACATGCTCGCCGGTCACATCCTGATCCTCACCATGATCGGGCTGATGTTCATCATCCACAGCTGGCCGTACCGCGCCTTCGGGCTGCCGGCTGCGTTGCTCTTCTACGTCTTCGAAGTGGTGATCGTCGTGGGCATCCAGGCGTTCATCTTCGGTGTGCTGTCCGCGATCTACATCGGTACGGCCATCGAGCCCGAACATTGATCTATCGAGCCCGAACCTTGATTTTCACCGACAACTAAGGAGAACTACGGAATGATCAGCATCATCGCATCTGCTGTTCCGGCGAGCCAACAGGGTGTCGTCCACGCCGGCAAGGCCATCGCGCTCGCTGCCGGCATCGGCCTCGGCGCCGCAGGCGCCGGCGCCGGCATCGGCAACATCTTCGGCTCCATGATCCAGTCGGTCGCCCGCCAGCCCGAGCTGCGCGGCGAGCTGCAGGGCCTCATGTGGCTCGGATTCGCGCTCACCGAGGCCGTCGTGTTCTACGGCTTCCTCGGCGGCCTGCTCGGGTACGTCCTGGTCTAGTCGAATGCTGGTCGCTGCGAACCCACTGATCCAAGTCATCCCAGGTCTGATGATCTGGACGCTCGTTGCGTTCGGGCTCACGCTCGTGATCCTGAAGAAGTACGCCTTCGGGCCCGTTCAGAAGATGATCGACGACCGGCGCGACCGGATCCGCCAGACGATCGACGAGGCCGACCGCGCACGCGAGGAGGCGAAGAGCCTGCTCGAGGAGCATCGCAAGCTGGTGGCCGACGCGAAGGGCCAGGCCGAGGAGATCCTCGCCGAAACGCGGAAGATCGCGGCCGCCCAGCAGGAGCGCATGCGCGAGGAGACCGAAGAGGACCGCACGCGTCGCCTCGAGGAGACGAAGCGCCAGATCGAGCAGGCGACGACCCAGGCCCTCGGCCAGATCCGCGACGAGGTCGCAAGCCTCTCGCTGCTCGCAGCCGAGAAGATCACGCGCAAGACGCTCACGAGTGCCGACCAGCAGCGGCTGATCGACGAGGCCCTCGCCGAGATCGACTTCTCACAGCTGGAGGCGAGCCGCTCATAGCCGCCGCGCACCGCATCTACGCACACGCGCTCTACGAGGCTGCCACGGAGAAGGGCCGGGTTGCGGCTGTCCACGCGGACTTGACGGATTTCGTCGAATCGCTGGACTCGGTCCCTGAGCTCTCCGAGTTGCTCGCGAATCAGGAGACTGACTCGCGGGTGAAGGACGGCGTCGTCGAGAAGGTGCTGGCCGGCTCCGACGAGCTCGTCCGGAACTTCGTGCGCCTGCTCGTCGAGAAGGGCCGCGCGACCGAGGTGCGCGAGATCGCACGCGAGCTCGACGCGCTCGTCGCCGCTGAGGATCAAGTGCTCGACGTCGACCTGACGACGGCGCACGAGCTCTCGGCCGAGGAGTTCGACAGCATCCTCGCGCGGATCGAAACGGCGTCGGGTCGCAAGGTGCAGGCGACGCGCAGCGTCGATCCAGATCTGATCGGGGGAATCGTCCTCCAAGCGGGATCCATGAGGCTCGACGCAAGCGTGCGCGGCCGCCTCGAACGACTACGACATCAGCTCGCAACGACAAGGAGTTAGAAGAGTGAAGCTCAAGCCCGAAGAGATCACCTCGATCCTGCGCCAGCGGATCGAAGAGTTCGATGTCGAGACGAACCTCGCAGAGGTCGGAGCCGTGCTCTCGCTCGGCGACGGCATCGCGCGCGTCTACGGCCTCGAGAACTGCGTCGCGCTCGAGATGCTCGAGCTCGACCACGGCGTCGTCGGCCTCGCGTTCAACCTCGAGGAGGACAACGTCGGTGTCGCGCTCTTCGGAGAGTGGGACAAGATCAAGGAAGGCGATCCCGTCCGCCGCACGGGCCAGGTGGCGTCCGTGCCGGTCGGTGAGGCGCTGCTCGGCCGCGTCGTCGACCCGCTCGGCAATCCGCTCGACGGCAAGGGCCCGATCGACTCCAAGGAGCGCAGACCACTGGAATTCAAGGCGCCTGGCGTCATCCAGCGCCAGCCCGTGAAGGAGCCGCTCCAGACCGGCATCAAGGCGATCGACGCGATGACGAACGTCGGCCGCGGCCAGCGCGAGCTGATCATCGGCGACCGCTCGACCGGGAAGACGGCGATCGCGATCGACACGATCCTGAACCAGCACGACCAGGACGTGAAGTGCATCTACGTCGCGATCGGCCAGAAGGCCTCGACCGTCGCTCAGGTGTACGAGCGGCTGCGCGAGGCAGGGGCGATGGCCTACACGACGATCGTCACGGCTCCCGCATCCGAGGCCGCGCCGATCAAGTGGATGGCGCCGTTCGCCGGCGCCGCGATGGGCGAGTACTTCCTCTACAAGGGCGAGCACGCGCTCGTCATCTACGACGACCTGACGAAGCAGGCCGACGCCTACCGGCAGCTCTCGCTGCTGCTGCGCCGCCCGCCGGGCCGCGAGGCGTTCCCGGGCGACGTCTTCTACCTGCACTCCCGGCTGCTCGAGCGCGCCTGCAAGCTCTCGGACGCGCTCGGGGGCGGCTCGCTGACGGCGCTGCCGATCATCGAGACGCAGGCCGGCGACGTGTCGGCCTACATCCCGACGAATGTGATCTCGATCACCGACGGGCAGATCTTCCTGCAGTCCGACCTGTTCTTCTCCGGCGTCAAGCCGGCGGTGAACGTCGGGATCTCGGTCTCACGCGTCGGCTCGTCGGCGCAGACGAAGGCGATGAAGAAGGTCGCCGGGCGCCTGCGCCTCGACCTCGCGCAGTACCGCGAGCTGGAGGCGTTCGCCCAGTTCGGCTCGGAGCTCGACCAGGCGACCCAGCAGGCTCTCAACCGCGGCGAGAAGATGGTCGCAACCTTGAACCAGCCGCAGTACCAGCCGTGGCCGGTCGAGGAGCAGGTCGTCGCGCTCTATGCCGGAGTCAATGGTTACCTCGACGACATCCCGACGATCGACATCCCGCGCTTCCACGAGGAGCTGCGCGAGCAGCTGCGCAGCGGCGATCTCTACAAGACGATCCGGGAGTCGAAGGACCTGTCGGACGAGACGACCGAAGCCCTGAACAAGGCGATCGAGCACTACAAGGGCATCTTCAACCCGACCGCCACGGTCGCCACGACATAACGCATGGCCTCGGTTCAGGATCTCAAACGGCGACTCCGGTCGATCTCCAACACGCGCAAGCTGACGCGCGCGATGGAGCTCGTCGCCTCGGCACGCCTGCGCCGGGCCCAGCAGCGGATCGAGGCGATGCGGCCCTACGCCGACCGGATGGGCGAGCTGATGGCGGGGACGGCGAAGGCCGCGGGCGCCGTGCCGCTGCCGCTGCTGCAGCGGCGAGACGAGATCCGGACCGTCGCGATCGTCCCGATCACGGGCGACCGCGGCATGGCCGGCGCGTTCAACGCCCAGATCCTGCGGCGCGCGTTCGCGCTGATGCGGGAGACGCAGGCCGAGGGCAAGGAGGTCCAGTTCTTCAGCTCGGGCAAGAAGGCGCAGTCGACGCTGCGCTTCCGCCGCCTGCCGCTCGTCCAGGCCTGGACCGGGTTCAGCGACAAGCCTGCCTACACCGACGCCCAGGCGATCGCGCACGCGCTCGCCGAGGCCTACTCGAGCGGGGCCGTCGACCAGGTGCTCGTCGTCTACAACGCGTTCGTCTCGCCGCTCGTGCAGCGGGTGACGGTCCAGGAGATCCTGCCGGTGCCGCTGGCGGCGCTCGGGACCGACGAAGAGGCGCCCGCCGAGAAGACCTATCCGGTCGATTTCTTCTACGAGCCCGAGCCCCGCGAGATCCTCGCGCGCCTCTTGCCCGTGTACGTGGAGACCGAGCTCTACCGCGCGCTGCTCGAGTCGGCGGCGTCCGAGCAGGGCGCCCGGATGACCGCGATGCGCAACGCCTCGAAGGCTGCCGGTGAGCTGATCGACACGATCACGCTGGCGATGAACCGGGCCCGCCAGGCCGCAATCACGCAGGAGATCCTCGAGATCGTCGCCGGCGCAGACGCGCTGACGCAGTAGTCCCTGCAAATCGTCGCAAACACCCTATACTTCCGCCTCATGCTCGCCCCGATCCGAGCTCGGAAGGGCACGCGCCGGTGACCGCGGTCCCGCTGAATGCCTCCGAAGCCGGTGTCGTCACCAGGTCGGCGTTCAACCTCTTCTGGATGCGTTTCAAGGAGGACAAGGCGGCGCTCTTCGGCGCGATCGTGATCGCGGCGTTGATCGTGATTGCGCTGATCGGCGGCCCACTCGCCGCGTGGGTCACGGGGCATCCGAACGGCGTGGCCTACCCCGAGATCATGGAGGACTCGTTCGGTGTGCCGAAGGGCCCGAACGCACAGTTCTGGTTCGGGGCGGACGGTGCCGGGCGCGATCTCTTCGTGCGAACGCTCTACGGGGCACGGACCTCACTCGAGGTCGGGATTCTCGCCTCTGGCCTCGCCGTCCTGATCGGCCTCGTGGTCGGCATGATCGCCGGGTACTACGGCAAGTGGGTCGACACCGGGCTCTCGCGCATCGGCGACGTGATGCTCGCGCTGCCCCAGCTCCTGATCTCGATCGGGATCGTCGCAGCGTGCAGCACGACGAAACAGGGCTGCCAGATCTGGATCTTCTCGATTCAGCCGGGGATCGAGATCGTGGTCGCGGTGATCGTGATCTTCTCCTGGCCCTACATCGCGCGGATCGTGCGCGGCTTCACGCTGTCCCTGCGCGAGAAGGAGTTCGTCGAGGCCAGCCGCTCGCTCGGAGCGAGCAACACGCGGATCATCTTCCGCGAGATCCTCCCGAATCTGATTGGCCCGATCATCGTCTACACGACGCTGCTGATCCCGCAGAGCATCCTCTTCGAGGCGGCCCTGTCCTACCTGGGACTCGGCGTTCCGGCCAGCACGGCGTCGTGGGGAGGGCTCCTGAACGACGCCCAGACCTACTACGACGTGGCGTGGTGGCTGATGCTGTTCCCCGGCCTCTTCCTCGTCATGACCACGCTCGCGTTCAATCTGCTCGGCGACGGCCTTCGAGACGCGCTCGACGTGCGGGCCGACAGGTGAGAGAAACTAACCGGCGACCGTCGTTTGTCGTCAATACGTCCGGTTACTGCAATCCCCGTGCCAATCCGTGGTGCGGGGCAAGGAGGGAGACACACATCGTGAAGAAACCACATCGCAGGCTCGCTGCTCTGGGAGTGATCGGGGGGCTCGTCGCTACATGCGTCCTCGCGGTGACGCTCACCGCTTCGGCGGCGCCCAGGAGCAGCTCGTCCGCCAAGGCCGGCGGGATCTTCAAGGTCGGCTGGGAAGGGTCGTTCGGCTTGACCGACAACTTCGATCCGACCGGTGAGTACCTCGCCGAGGCGTTCGGGATCTTCTCCGACCTCGAGGTGCGCACGCTCATCGGGTACGACCACGTCGCCGGCGCCGCCGGCAACAAACCCGTTCCGGACATCGCGACCGAGGTGCCGTCGGTCGCCAATGGCGGCATCACGAACGGCGGCAAGACCTATACCTACCACCTCAAGTCGGGGATCAAGTTCAGCCCGCCGGTGAACCGGGACGTGACATCCAAGGACGTTCTCTTCGCGATGGAACGGCTCGCCAACCCGAAGGACGGTGGCGAATATCCGTTCTACTACACCGTGATCAAGGGCTGGAACGCCTACGCAGCCGGCAAGGCGAAGACGATCTCGGGCATCCAGACGCCCAACGACAGCACGATCATCTTCAACCTGACCGCGCCCGACGGGCGACTTCACTCTCCGCATGGGCATGCCCGCCACCGGGCCCGCAGCCCGCTGAGGTCGCGAGGTGCTTCGCAGGCGTTCCCGGCGCCTACGGTCGCGACCTGATCTCGACCGGGCCGTACATGATCGAGGGCATCGACAAGATCGACATCTCGTCGTGCTCGAAGCTGATCAGCTCCAAGGCAAGCCCCTCGAGCCGGCCAGCGGCTATCGACGGCGTCTCGAACCTGACGCTCGTCCGCAACCCGAACTACGACCCCAAGACCGACACCACGGCCGCGCGCCAGAACCTGCCGGACGAGTTCCAGTTCATCGTCGACGCGAACGCCGACGACATCTTCAACAAGGTTCCGCCGGTGTGCTCGACGACGAGATCTCGAGCATCCCGTCGCAGACGCTGCGAGAAGTACGCGACCGATTCGAGCCTCAAGAAGTACCTGCACAGCGACTCGGGCGACCGCACCTGGTACATCACGATGAACCTGACGCAGCCGCCGTTCGACGACCTGCACGTCCGCCAGGCGATGAACTGGATCATGGACAAGGCAGCCCTCGTCCAGGCGTGGGGCGGCCCGACGATCGGCAGCGTCGCGAACCACATCGTTCCCGACTCGATGTTCAACAACCAGCTGGCGGAGTACGCGCCGTACAAGACGCCCGGCGAATCACGGCAGCGTCGCGAAGGCGATGGCCGCGATGAAGGGCTCGAAGTACGACACGAGCAACAACGGCATGTGTGACGCCGCCGCCTGCAAGAACGTCCTCATGCTCGCGGATGCCCGTGAGGTCGACACCAAGATGCTGCCGGTGATCACCGCCGACGCAGCCAAGATCGGCATCACGTTCAAGGTGCGCACGATCAAGGGTGCGTATCCGACGATCCAGACGCCGTCGAAGAACATCCCGATCGCCGAGCGGCCGGGCTGGGGCAAGGACTACGCCGACGCGCTGACGTTCTTCACCGCCGCTGTTCGACGGACGCACGATCATCGCGAACGGCAACACGAACTACTCGCTGGTCGGCGTGACGCCTGCCCAGTGCAAGGCGCTGAAGATCAGTGGTAACTGCGTCGGCGTGCCGAGCGTCAACAAGCAGCTCGACACCTGCGCAGCATTGACGGGTCAGCCGCGGCGCAGCTGCTACGAGAACCTCGACAAGACCCTGATGACCAAGGTCGTGCCCTGGGTTCCGTACCTCTGGTCGAAGGCCACGCACATCATCGAGCAAGAACGTCACGAAGTGGCAGTTCGACCAGTTCAGTGGCGGTATCGGTTACGCGCACGTCGCGGTGAGCTCGTAACCGCAAGGCGAAGGAACGACGTCTCCGGGGTGCCGACCAGGCGCCCCGGAGATCCTTCTCACACCAGGATGCTCATCTACATCGCCCGCCGACTCGCCTGGACGGTCGTCGTCGTCTTCGTCGGTCCTCCTGATCACATTCGCGGTCTTCTTCCTGCTGCCGAACGGCAACCCGGCGCTGCGCTTCGCGGGCAAGTCGCCGACCCCGCAGATGCTCGCCCAGATCCGGCGGAGCTCCATCTCGACCAAGCCCTGGTACATCCAGTTCGGGCACTTCGTCAAGACCTTCGCCGCCGGCGACGCGTACGGCTGGCCGGGACTCGGCTACTCGTACGGCAACTGCGTCTCGGTCCGCAGCGAGATCATCCAGCGGGCCCCGAGAACGCTCTGGCTGATCGCCGGGCGCCGCGTTCCTCTGGCTCACCCTCGGCGTCGCGATCGGCGTCCTCTCGGCGGTCAAGCGGACGCACCCCGATCGACCGGCTGCGATGGGCTTCGCGCTGTTCGGGATCTCTGCGCCGGTCTTCTGGCTCGGGCTGATGGCGCTCTTCATCTTCTGGAAGCAGCTCGGCCTGACGGCGGGCACGGCGCTACGCGCCGATCGACCAGGGCGTCGGCGCACTGGGTCTCGCACCTGATCCTGCCGTGGTGCGTGCTCGCGCTGCTCTACATGGCGATCTACGCGCGGATCATGCGCAACAACCTGCTCGAGACGCTCGGCGAGGACTACATCCGCACCGCGCGGGCCAAGGGGCTCCCGGAGCGGAGGGTCATCTTCCGCCACGCGCTGCGCGCGAGCCTCACGCCGATCGTCACCATCTTCGGGCTCGACATCGCCCTGCTCGTCGGCGGCGCGATCATCACCGAGTCCGTCTTCAACCTGCAGGGCCTCGGCTGGCTCGCGATCAACGGCGCCCTCAACCAGGACCTGCCGACGTGCTCGGCGTGGTCGCTCTGCACGGCGACCGCCGTTGCCGTGATGAACCTCATCGTCGACATCCTCTACGCGTTCCTCGACCCGCGCGTGAGGTACACGTGATGTCGCGCGACGGCGGCTCGACGCTGCTCGACGTCCGCGACCTGACGGTCCACTTCCGCACGCGGGACGGCGTCGTCCAGGCCGTCTCGGCTCTCGTTCACGCTCGCCGCGGCGAGACGCTCGGCGATCGTCGGCGAGTCCGGCTCGGGCAAGAGCGTCACGAGCCTGCGCGATCATGGGGCTGCTCAACCGGGCTCACGCCGACATCGAGCGGCGAGGTGCTGTTCGAGGGCACGGACCTGCTGACGCTGCTCGACGACGCGAGCTGCGCAAGATCCGCGGCCGGGACGTCGCGATGATCTTCCAGGACCCGTTCGCGTGCCTGCACCCGATGTACCGCGTCGGCGCACCAGATCGCCGAGGCGGTGCGCGCGCATCCGCGACGTCTCGCAGGCCGGCGCGCGAACGCCCGGGCGGTCGAGCTGCTCGAGGCGCGTCGGGATCCCGAACGCCGACGCAGCGCGCGCGGCGACTACCCGCACCAGTTCTCGGGCGGCATGCGCCAGCGCGTGATGATCGCGATGGCGCTCGTGCACAACCCCGACCTGCTGATCGCCGACGAGCCGACGACCGCGCTCGACGTGACCGTGCAGGCGCAGATCCTCGAGCTGATCGACGACGTGCAAGCGGAGTTCGACATCGGCGTGATCCTGATCACGCACGACCTCGGCGTCGTCGCCGAGACCGCGTCGACGTGATCGTGATGTACGCCGGCCGCGCGATGGAGTACGGCACCGCGCACGAGATCTTCAACGCGCCGCAGCATCCCGTACACGTGGGGGCTGCTCGAGTCGATGCCGACGGTCGACCGGCGCCTCGAGATCCTCGTGCCGATCGAGGGCACGCCGCCGTCGCTGCTCCATCCGCCGTCCGGGCTGTCCGTTCCATCCGCGCTGCCAGTACCGCTTCTGCGCCGTGCGACACCGAGCGCCCGCCGCTCCGGCGCGATCCCGGACGGGCATCCCGACGCGTGCCACCTCGTCGCCCGAGCAGAAGCGCGAGATCTGGCGGAACGCGTCCAGCGGCGCTCGGACGGCATCGCGAGCGTCAACGGAGGTGACGATGAGCTCCGGCGTCGGACGCGGCGAGCTCTCGTCGAGGTCGAGCATCTGACGAAGCACTTCCCGATCACGCAGGGCGTGTTCGCGCGCGGCAAGCGACGTCGTCCACGCCGTCGAGGACGTGACGCTTGACGGTGCACGCCGGCGAGACGCTCGGGATCGTCGGCGAGTCCGGCTGCGGGAAGTCGACGACGGCGCGGCTGATCGTGCGGCTGCTCGACATCGACCGTCCGGCACGGTGCGCTTCGACGGCCACGACATCACGCACCTCTCGCAGCGCGAGCTGCGGCCGCTCCGCCAGCAGATGCAGATCATCTTCCAGGACCCGTACTCGTCGCTGAACCCGCGCAAGAGCGTCGCGCAGATCGTCGGCGAGCCGTTCGCGATCCACCGCACCGCGAAGGACGTCAAGGCGCCGCGTCCAGGAGCTGCTCGAGCGCGTCGGCCTCAACCCCGAGCACTACAACCGCTACCCGCACGAGTTCTCGGGCGGCCAGCGCCAGCGGATCGGCATCGCGCGCGCGCTCGCGCTCCAGCCGAAGCTGATCGTCTGCGACGAGCCGGTCTCGGCGCTCGACGTCTCGGTGCAGGCGCAGATCCTGAACCTGCTGAAGGACCTCCAGCGCGAGTTCGGCCTCACCTACGTCTTCATCTCGCACGACCTGTCCGTGGTCCGCCACATCTCCGACCGGGTCGCGGTCATGTACCTCGGCCGCATCGTCGAGATGGGCGAGTCGGAGCTCCTGTACGAGCATCCGCGCCACCCCTACACGGCGGCGCTGCTCTCGGCGGTGCCGCGCCCGGCGGCGAACGGGATGCACGTCCGGCAGCGGATCCTCCTCGCCGGCGACGTCCCCTCGCCCGTGCATCCACCCTCGGCGTGCGTCTTCCACCCACGCTGCCCTCGCGCCGAAGCCCGGCCTGTGCGACGTCGCGCTCCCGGAGCCCGACCCGGTTCGAGGGCGACCATGCCGCCGCCTGCCATTTCCCCGTCGAGCGCTGGCCGATCGGCGAGGACGAGCTGCGCCGCACCCATCCGGCTGAGGCCGCCGTCTAACAAAGCTCCTCCCGCGCGCGTCGGAACGTCATATGGGGGGTTGGCGAAGAACGACGGCATGTGAGCGTTCCGGGCGCTGGATCTCGCTCGGCCTGGACGGGGAGACGTCCGACCTCGAAGAGGCCGCGCTCCGGCGTCACCTGGAGCGATGTGCGAGCTGTGCAGGTCGCGCAGCCGAGATCGGAGGGTTCACCAGGCTTCTGCGCGCCGCGCCTCTCGACGAGCCAGAGCGCCCGCTCTCCGTCTCGGGTGCTCGCGTCCGCCCGGTCCGACCGCGGCCCCGCAGGGTCGCTCTCGCCGCCGTCATCGCTGCGAGCGTCGCCTCGGCGGTCGCCATTCTCGCGGTCCCGGGGCCGCCCGGCCTGCTCGTTCAGTCGAGCGCGCTCCGCTTCACGAGCACCCATGAAGAGATCACGTTTGCGCAGAGCAAGCACCTGAGCCTCGAGCCGTTCCTCGCCAGCGTCGATCCAAGCATGCTCCTAGTGGAGGTACCCGCCTTCTCGCAGCGGGCGCTTCGGTAGACTCACTCCTCGTTTGCAGGCGGCTGCCTTCGGCGCGCCGTTTGCTGCCACCGGACGCCACTTCTCAGGAGACTCATGTCGGACAATGCGCACGTCGGCAAGCTGATCGAAATCAAGGGTGTCGTCGTCGACGCCGTCTTCCCGGAACCCCTCCCGGCCATCTATTCGGCGTTGCGGATCATGCGCGCCGACGGCACCAGCATCGTGGCCGAGGTCCAGCAGCACCTCGGTGACGACCGCGTCCGCGCAGTGGCGATGGACGCCACCGACGGCATCGCCCGCGGCACGGAAGTGATCGACACCGGCGCGCCGATCTCGGTGCCCGTCGGCGAGATCACGCTCGGCCGCGTCTGGAACGTGCTCGGCGAGCCGGTCGACGAGAAGCCGGCGGCGGCCGCCGGAAGCGACGCGCTGGTCGATCCACCGCGACCCGCCTGCGTTCGCCGACCTGCTCCGCGAAGGTCGAGATCTTCGAGACGGGAATCAAGGTGATCGACCTGATCGCCCCGTACGTGCGCGGCGGCAAGATCGGCCTCTTCGGCGGCGCCGGCGTCGGCAAGACCGTCCTGATCCAGGAGCTGATCCACAACATCGCCAAGCAGCACGGCGGCGTCTCGGTCTTCTCGGGCGTCGGCGAGCGCACGCGCGAGGGCAACGACCTCCTGCTCGAGATGGAGGAGTCGGGCGTGCTCGACAAGGTCGCCCTCTGCTACGGCCAGATGAACGAGCCGCCCGGAGCGCGCCTGCGCGTCGGCCTCTCGGGCCTGACGATGGCCGAGTACTTCCGCGACGAAGGCCAGGACGTGCTGCTCTTCATCGACAACATCTTCCGCTTCGTCCAGGCGGGCTCCGAGGTCTCGGCGCTCCTTGGCCGGATGCCCAGTGCTGTCGGATACCAGCCGACGCTGGCCACCGAGATGGGCCAGCTCCAGGAGCGGATCACCTCGACGAACAAGGGCTCGGTCACCTCGGTGCAGGCGATCTACGTCCCGGCCGACGACCTCACCGACCCGGCGCCGGCCAACACGTTCGCCCACCTCGACTCGACCACGGTGCTCTCACGCGGCTATCGTCGAGCAGGGCATCTATCCCGCCGTCGACCCGCTCGACTCGACCTCGCGCGCCCTCGGCCGCGGCATCGTCTCGGACGAGCACTACGACGTCGCGACGCAGGTGCAGGAGACGCTCCAGCGCTACAAGGACCTCCAGGACATCATCGCGATCCTCGGCATCGAGGAGCTCTCGGACGAGGACCGTCTGACGGTCTCCCGGGCGCGCAAGGTGCAGCGCTTCCTCTCGCAGCCGTTCCACGTCGCCGAGGTGTTCACGGGCACCCCGGGCGAGTACGTGAAGCTCGAGGACACGATCCGCGGCTTCCGGGAGATCCTCGACGGCCTCCACGACGACCTGCCCGAGCAGGCCTTCTACATGGTCGGCCCGATCGAGGCTGCGGTCGAGCGTGGCCGGCAGATGGCCGCGACCGCGGCGTAGAGGCCGGGGATGGCGGACGGCCGCAAGAAGTTCAGCGTCTCGCTCGTCACGCCAGATGGCGCGGCGTACGAGGGCGAGGCCGAGATGATCATCGTGCCCGGCGCGATCGGCGAGATCGGCGTGCTCGCGCGGCATGCGCCGCTCGTCGCGACGCTGAAGGCCGGCTCGACCCGGATCCATCCCGGCGACGGGGCCGACGTCCGCGAGTTCGCAACCGGCGCGGGCTTCTTCCAGGTGCTCCAGGACCGAGCGATCGCGCTGGTCGACGACGCGGTGGATGCAATGGCCGTCGACAACGACAAGGCGCAGGCGCAGCTCGAGGCAGCGAAGGCTGAGCTGGAAGCCCTGGAGCGGGGCGAGTCGACGGCCGATCGCTGGTCGATCGAGCAGCGCATCCGGCACGCCGAGAACCAGCTCGCCGTCGCCGGTCGCGGCTGAGCCGCCGCGGCTCGACTCGCCCGCGTCCGCCGTCCGTTCGGGCACACCCCCACCCAGGGTGGGGACCGCTTCCCTCCGCCCTCGGCGGAGACGATACCCGGGCGGCGGCTCTGTATCTGTGCCGCGTCTGTGCCAATTCTGTGCCAATTCTGTGCCAATTTGCGTGGCAGCTCCGGGAGGGGCGCTGGTACGCTTCTCCGGCCCGGAGAGATTTGAACGGCAGCTTGGCGACCGGGTTACCAAACGCCTAAAGAGCCCGCTCGCGGTCCATCCGGCTGCTCGGTTCGGGATCCTCTTCAGGCACGGAGGCGGAACGTGGCGACGACGAAGCGAGACGTAGCAGCGGAGATCACGCGGCTGGCGCAGCAGCGCATCCTCGTGCTGGACGGCGCCTGGGGAACGATGATCCACGGCGCCGGGCTCGCGCCCGAGGACTACGGCGGCGATCGCTTTCGCGGCCACCCGATCGACGTTGCCGGCGACCCCGACATCCTGAACCTGACGCGGCCCGAGCTCGTGCGCTCGATCCACGACGCGCTACCTCGCAGCCGGGGCCGACATCACGACGACGAACACCTTCACGGCGACCTCGATCGGCCAGTCCGACTACGGGCTCGAGGACGTTGTCTACGAGATGAACGTCGCAGGCGCGCGCCTCGCGCGTGAAGCCGCCGGCGACCGGTTCGTCGCGGGCTCGGTCGGGCCGCTGAACGTGACGCTCTCGCTCAGCCCGAAGGTCGACGATCCGTCGTTTCGCACCCGCACCTTCGACGAGGTCAAGGACGCCTACGCCGAGCAGATCGACGGCGCTCGCCGAAGGCGGGGTCGACCTGCTCCTGCTCGAGACGATCTTCGACACGTTGAACGCGAAGGCTGCGATCGTCGCGGCGCGCGAGGTCGCACCGGACGCTCCCGCTCTGGATCTCGGCCACGATCGTCGATCTCTCCGGGCGCACGCTCAGCGGGCAGACGATCGAGGCCTTCTGGGCCTCCGTCGAGCACGCCGAGCCGCTGATCGTCGGGATCAACTGCTCGCTGGGCGCCAAGGAGATGCGGCCGTACGTGGCCGAGCTCGCGCGGGTCGCGCCGTGCCTCGTCAGCGTCCACCCGAACGCAGGGCTGCCGAACGCGTTCGGCGGCTACGACGAGACGCCGGAGATCACCGCCGCGCTGCTGCGCGAGTTCTCCGAGGCCGGCTTCCTGAACATCGCCGGGAGCTGCTGCGGCTCGACGCCGGAGCACACCCGGGCGATCGCCGCCGCGGTCGAAGGGCTGCCGCCACGGCAGCGTGCCGCAGCCGCGCGCCGCGCACGCGCTGGAGCGGTCTCGAGCCGTTCGAGATCGGCCCCGACACCGGGTTCGTCCTGATCGGGGAGCGCACGAACGTCACCGGCTCCGCGCGCTTCCGCCGGCTCGTCGAGGGCGGCGACTTCACCGGCGCCGTCGAGGTCGCGCTCGAACAGGTGCGCGGCGGCGCGAATGTCCTCGACGTGAACATGGACGCCGACCTGCTCGAGAGCGTCGAGGCGATGCGCACCTTCCTGAACGTGATCGCGACCGAGCCGGAGGTGGCGCGGCTGCCGATCATGGTCGACAGCTCGCGCTGGTCGGTGCTCGAGGCCGGCCTCCAGTCGATCCAGGGCAAAGGGATCGTGAACTCGATCTCCCTCAAGGAAGGGGAAGCAGCCTTCCTCGAACAGGCGCGGCGGATCCGCGACTACGGCGCGGCGGTCGTCGTGATGGCGTTCGACGAGGAAGGCCAGGCGACGAGCGTGGAGCGGCGCGTGGAGATCTGCGGGCGCGCGTACGACCTGCTCACCGAGGTCGTCGGCTTCCCGCCCGAGGACCTGATCTTCGATCCGAACATCCTGGCCGTGGCGACCGGCATGGAGGAGCACGATCGACTACGCCAAGGGGTTCTTGGAGTCGCTTGCCCCGATCAAGGAGCGCTGCCCGGGCGCGCGCTGCAGCGGCGGCGTCTCGAACCTGAGCTTCTCGTTCCGCGGCAACGACGTCGTCCGCGAGGCGATGCACGCCGCGTTCCTCTACCACGCGATCCGCGCCGGGCTCGACATGGGGATCGTGAACGCGGGCCAGCTCGCGGTCTACGAAGACGTCGACAAGGAGCTGCTCGAGCGCGTCGAGGACGTGATCTTCGCGCGCCGGCCCGATGCGACCGAGCGCCTGATCGAGATCGCCGAACGCGCCAAGGGCGAGGTGACGACACGCGAGCGCGACCTCTCGTGGCGCGAGGCGCCGGTCGAGAAGCGCCTGGCGCACGCGCTCGTGCACGGGATCGTCGATTTCATCGAGGTCGACACGGAGGAGGCCCGCGCTGCGCTGCCGCGTCCGCTCGACGTGATCGAAGGGCCGTTGATGGACGGCATGAGGATCGTCGGCGACCTCTTCGGCTCGGGCCGCATGTTCCTGCCGCAGGTCGTCAAGTCGGCACGCGCGATGAAGCGCGCAGTCGCCTATCTCGAGCCCTACATGGAGGAGGAGAAGGAGGGTGGCAGCGCCCAGGGGACGGTCGTGCTCGCGACCGTGAAGGGCGACGTGCACGACATCGGCAAGAACATCGTCGGGGTCGTCCTCGGCTGCAACAACTACAAGGTGATCGACCTCGGCGTGATGGTCCCCGCCGAGCGGATCCTCGACACCGCGATCGCCGAGGGCGCCGACGTGATCGGGCTGTCTGGTCTGATCACACCGTCCTTCGACCAGATGGTCGACGTCGCGAAGGAGATGGAGCGCCGCGGGATCGAGCTGCCGCTGCTGATCGGCGGCGCGACCACCTCCCGCCAGCACACCGCGGTGCGGATCGCTCCCGAGTACTCGCGCGAGACGGTGCACGTGCTCGACGCGAGCCGGGTCGTGGACGTCGTCTCCGGCGTGCTCGACGCCGAGCGGCGGACCGGGCTCGACGCCGAGAACCGCGTGCTCCAGGAACGGCTCCGGGTCGCCCACGCCGAGAAGATCCGCCACCCGCTGCTGCCGCTTGCAACCGTGCGCGAGCGCCGCGAGCGAGCTCGGCTACGACGATCTTCCCACGCCCCCGTTCATCGGGACCCGCACCGTCGAGCCGGAGCTCGCCGAGCTCGTCCCCTACATCGACTGGCAGTTCTTCTTCCACGCCTGGGACCTGAAGGGGAAGTTCCCGGCGATCCTCGAGCAGCCCGCAGCGCGCGAGCTCTACGACGACGCGATCGCCGCGCTGGAGCAGATCGTGCGGGACGGCACGCTGCAGGCCCGCGGGATCTACGGCTTCTGGCCCGCCCACGCGGAGGGCGACGACGTGGTCGTCGGCGACACGCGCTTCTGCTTCCTGCGCCAGCAGGCCGACCACGGCGACGATCGCTCCTACCGCTGCCTGGCGGACTACGTTGCCCCGGCCGGCGATCACGGCGGGGCCTTCGCCGTCTCGGTGCACGGCGCGGAAGAGCTCGCAGACCGCCATGTCGCCGCTCATGACGACTACCACGCGATCATCGTCAAGGCGCTGGCCGACCGGCTGGCGGAAGCAGCCGCCGAGTGGCTGCACGAGCGTGTGCGCCGCGAGTGGTATGCGCCCGACGAGCGCCTCGCGGAGGGCGATCTGCACGCGGGGCGGTTCCGGGGCATCAGGCCGGCGTTCGGCTATCCGGCCTGTCCGGACCACAGCGAGAAGACGAAGCTGTTCGACCTGCTCGGCGCCCGCTCGCTCGGGATGGACCTGACGGAGAGCTTCGCGATGACGCCGGCGGCCGCCGTGAGCGGGATCTACCTCGCCCATCCGAAGTCCCGCTACTTCGCGGTCGGACGGATCGGAAACGACCAGCTCGAGGACTACGCGGCCCGCAAAGGCGTGTCGGTGGCCGAAGCCGAGCGCTGGCTGCGGCCGAATCTCTCGTAGCCACCTCAGTTCCTTACCATCCTCTTAATCATCGCGGCCGTCCGGTCGGGTATCGTTTCCTGTCGCAGGCGCCTTCGGGCGCCGCTTCGTTCGTATGAGGACGACATTGAAGAGAGGCGTCGGGCGCGGCGCCGGAGCGAACGGAAACGGCCATGCCGTGTTCCCGCCGGGACCGGTCGGCCCGGTCACGCAGTACCGTCAACCGCCACCCCCGGGCCGTTCGGGCCTCGGCCTGCTGCGCCGGATCCTGATCGGGACGCTGCTCGTCATCCTCGCGCTCGCGCTCGGAATCGGCGGCGGCGCGTACCTCTGGTTCCACCAGTCGCTGAACGCCGTGAAGGCTCATTCGACGGCGGTGAAGGTCGCCCAGAAGGAGCTCGACATCCCGCTCCCGGGACAGGCCGCCGTTGCGCTCGTCCTCGGCGAGGACCAGCGGCCGGGCCAGACGGCGGTCGGGTCGCGCTCGGACACGATGATGCTGATCCGCGCCGATCCGCACACGAAGACGATCTCGCTGCTGTCGTTTCCGCGTGACCTGCTCGTCCCGATCTACTGCAAGCACCACGATTACGGCTACTCGAAGATCAACGCGGCGTTCGCGAACTGCGGGCCGGAGGGCTCGCTCGAGACGGTGAAGGAGCTGACCGGAATCCCGATCAACTACCTGGTCACCGTCGACTTCCACGGCTTCAAGGAGATCGTCGACCAGTTCGGCGGCGTCTGGGTGGACATCGACCGCCGCTACTACAACCCGCCGGGCACCGGGTACGCCGCGATCAACATCCAGCCGGGGTACCAGCTCCTGACCGGCGGCGCCGCGCTCAACTTCGTCCGCTTCCGCCACACGGACTCGGATTTCGTGCGGGTCGCCCGCCAGCAGGAGTTCGTGCATGCGTTCAAGGAGGACGTGGCGCAGCACTTCAACCCGTTCGACCTGCCGAAGATCGTGAAGACGATCACGCAGAACATCGAAGTGGGCGGCAATCCGTCCTTCGGCTCGGTGCTCCAGTACGCGCTCCTGGCGGCGACGCTTCCACCCGGTCACGTGATCCAGGTGACGATCGACAACGTGACCGGCTACAGCCAGCTGACGGCGTCGAGCCAGTCGATCGAACAGGCTGTGAGCCAGTTCGAGAACCCGGATGTAGGTGTGTCGAAGGTCGCGAACGCGGCCGCCCTGGGGACGAAGATCAAGACGAAGGCTCCCCCGGCGGACAAGACGACCGTGCTGGCGCTGAACGGCAACGGGGTCCCGGGCGCGGCGGCGAATGCGTCGTACGCGCTCGGGCAGCGCGGGTACCTGACGGTGCAGCCCCCGGGGGGTGTGTCGCCGAACGCGCCGCTTCAGAACTACTTCCGCACCCAGATCTACTACGACCTGAAGTATCCGGGCTCCGAGGAGGCGGCCAAGGCCCTCCAGAAGCTGGTCGTGCCCTCCGACGTAGGCCCGCTGCCGAAGGTCCCGAAGCTGCACGCGCTCGACCCCGGAGCGATGGTCGTCGTCGTCCTCGGCCAGACCTTCCACAACCAGATCACGCCCGCGCCGGTCACGCCGACCGTGACGCCGCACACGGCTCCGGTCGTGCGCTTCGACAGCGCGCCCGGCCTCGAGCTGCTGAAGCCGCTCATCCACCGCGTGCCGTTCCCGCTCGAGGTGCCGACCGTGCTCGAACAGAACTCCGAGCCGGACACGCTGCCGACCGACGTGCCGGTCCGCCTCTACCACATCACGAAGCAGAACAAGGCGATCCGGCTCGTCTTCCACAACGGCGACAGCTTCTGGGGGATCGAGGAGACAGACGATCCCAACCCGCCGATCCTCGCCGACAAGAGCTTCCAGCACGACCTCGGCGGCCGCGAGTTCGACCTCTACTACTCCGGGCCCGACCTGCACATGGTCGTCCTGCACGCAAACGGGGCGACCTACTGGGTCGTGAACTCGCTGCTGAACGACTTGTCGAACGAGACCATGATCGCGATCGCCAAGGGTCTCAAGCCGATCGCAACTGTGGGAAGCTGAGAATGAACGAAGCCTTGAGCTGCCCGGCCGCGCTGGACGACGCGATGCTGCGTCCTCAGTCGAGCCGATAGTTGACTATCGACTCTCCCTGCGTCCTTGCCTCGCACCGCCCAGCGCACCCGATCAGCGAAGCGTCATTCATTCTGAGCTTCTAGTAGAGTCCTGCCGTGGCCAAGGTAGGCATCTTCGGCGCCGGCTGGGTCGGCCTCGTGACGGGCGTCTGCTTCGCCGAGCTCGGGCACGAGGTCGTGATCCGCGACGTGGTGCCGGCGAAGGTCGAGGCGCTCCAGGCCGGCAAGGTGCCGTTCCACGAGCAGGACGTGCTCGATCTGCTCCAACGCAACGCCGAGCGATTGACCTTCACGCTCGATCCGCTCGACGTCGCCGGCTGTGAGCTCCTCTTCGTCTGTGTGGACACGCCTCCGACGTCATCGGGCGATGCGGACCTGAGCCGCGTCTGGAGTGTGGTCGACGACCTGCCTGCACTCGTTGGTCGACCTGTGCTCGTGATGAAGTCGACCGTGCCTGTCGGCACAGGTGAGAAGGTGCGGGCCGGGCTCGACGGACGGGGGCTCGCGCACGTCGGCTACGCATCGAACCCGGAGTTCCTGGCGGAGGGCAACGCGGTCGACGACTTCATGCACCCCGACCGGGTCGTTGTCGGAGCCTTCCAGGAGGAGGACGGCGATGCCGTCGCGGCGTTGTACTCCTCGCTCGACACCGAGATCGTGCGCTGCGACGTCAACTCGGCCGAGATGATCAAGCTCGCCGCGAACGCGTTCCTGATGACCCGGATCTCGTTCATCAACGAGATCGCGAACGTCTGCGAGGCGACCGGCGCCGATGTGGTGGCCGTGGCGAAGGGGGTCGGGCTCGACCATCGCCTCGGGCCGCACTTCCTGCGCGCCGGGATCGGCTACGGCGGCTCCTGCTTCCCGAAGGACTCGCTTGCGCTGAAGCAGCTCGCCTCGAACTCCGGTTACCACTTCCAGCTCCTGACCGCGGTGATCGAGGTGAACGAGCTCCAGAAGCGGCGCGTGATCGGCAAGCTCGAAAAGCATCTCGGGAAGCTGCGCGGCCGCAAGGTGGCGCTGCTCGGCCTCGCCTTCAAGCCGAACACCGACGACATGCGCGAGGCTCCCTCGATCGTGCTCGCAAGCCGGCTGCTCGCCGAGGGCGCGGAGGTGCGCGGCTGGGATCCGGTTGCGCCCGGAACCGAGCTGCCGAAAGGTGTCCGGATCATGGAGTCCGTCCTCGACGCGGTACGAGGCGCCGACGCCGCGGTGATCGTGACGGAGTGGGCGGAGCTGCGCGACCTCGCGCGCGACGAGGTGCGCGAGGCGATGGCGAACCCGCTGATCGTCGACGGCCGCAACCTGCTCGACCCGGCCGAGACTCGCGCGAACGGCTTCGTCTACGAAGGCATCGGGCGACTTTAGTGGTCTCTCCGGGAAATACGGCACCACCTCGCGCGGCTGCAAACGCTTCGCATGCCGTCGTCCTCAGTCGGCCACATACCTCTCGGGTATGCGGCCTCCCTGCGTCCTAGGCCTGCTCGGTTTTCGCCCGCGACGGCGCACCGCATTTCCCGGAGAAACCACTAATGGAGGCGATCATCCTCGCCGGCGGGAAGGCCGAGCGGCTCGGAGACGCGGCCGGCGGCCGCCCGAAGTCACTCGTCGACGTTGCCGGAAGGCCGCTCGTCTCCTACCAGGTCAGACGGCTTGCCAAGGCCGGTGTCACGCGCGTGATCGTCGCCTGTGCCCTCGACCAGGGTGAGCTGTTCGAGCGGGAGCTGGCCGGGCTCGGCCCGGAGATCGTCGCGGTGGAGGAGCCGGAGCGGCTCGGCCGCGGCGGCGGGATCAAGTTCGCGGCCAGAGCACGGGTCGAGAACGGGGACGTCTACGCCTTGAACGGCGACGAGCTCGTCGCCGTCGACTTCGCCGCGCTGCTCGAACGCCACCGCGCAGCCGGGGGAGCGGTAACCGTCGCAGTCGCGCGGCCGAAGTCGCGCTTCGCCGTTGTCGAGCTGGGCCCCGACGACGTGATCGAGGGCTTCTCGGAGACCGGCCACGATCCCTACTGGGTCAACTGCGGCATCTACGTCTTCAGTCCCGAGGCGATCGCCCGCCTGCCCGACCGAGGCGACCACGAAACGACGACGTTCCCGGAGCTCGTCTCAGAGGGGCGGCTGTACGCCTACCGCCACGACGGCCTCTGGCTGACCGTGAACACGCCGAAGGAGCTTCGCCTCGCCGCAGAGCACGTGGCCGCCCATCCCGAGTGGCTAGAGGCTTGATGTGCATCGCGACACATGTCTAATGCACATCACGCCTCTAGACGCATAGGATCGCCGCCGTGAGCGACATCTCCCCTTGGCGGTTCGAGTCGCGCCGGGTCGACAAGCCGTGGGGCTACGAGTTGATCTGGGCGCTGAGCGAGGCCTACTGCGGAAAGGTGCTCTTCGTCGCGGCCGGCCATTCGTTGTCGCTCCAGTACCACGTTCGGAAGGTGGAGTCGTGGTTCGTCCAGTCCGGCCGCGCGAAGGTCGAGCTCGGAACCACGGAGGACGCCGAGCTGACCGAGGGGATCCTCGAGCCGGGGGACACGCTCTACTTTCCCCCGGGGACCGTCCACAGAGTCACGGCGATCGAGGACACGACGATCCTCGAGGTCTCGACGCCGCACCTCGACGACGTCGTCCGGATCGAAGACGCGTACGGTCGCGCCGGAACGTCTGCGCCTTGACGGAACGTCTCTAACCTTCACACGGGTCTGCTAAGGTTGTGCGAATGGATGGCACGCCGGTAGGAGTTGCAGCCGCGCGCACCGGCTGGTCGGCGCGGATGCTGCGGTATCTCGAGAGCCAGGGTCTCGTCGTGCCACAACGGACGCCTGCCGGCTATCGCGCCTACGGCCTCGGGGAGCTGAACCAGCTGAACGTGCTGCGAGAGCTCCGGCAGCGGTTCGGCCTCGACCCCGCCGAGGTCGCGTTCGCAGCACGCCTGCGCCGTGACCCCGAGCTGAGGGGCGCGGTCGACGGCTGGCTCGCCGCCGCGGCCGACGTTCATTCCTGGATCGAGTGGGAGCAGCGTAAGCAGGAACGGCTGCTCGCCGCATAACCTGTCCAACGACCTGACGAACTGAAGAGGATCATGGCGACGACGAGACGATACGACGTAAAGGATCTGGCACTCGCGCCCGAAGGCGTCCAGCGCATCCAGTGGGCCGACCGGCAGATGCCGGTCCTGGCGGCGATCCGCGAACGATTCGAGGCCGAGCAGCCACTGGCCGGCTACCGCATCGCGGCGTGCCTCCACGTGACCACGGAGACCGCGAACCTGATGCGGACGCTGAAGGCGGGGGGAGCCGACGTCGTGCTGTGCGCCTCCAATCCGCTCTCGACGCAGGACTTCACGGCTGCCGCACTCGTCGCCGAGTACGACATCTCCGTCTTCGCGATCAAGGGCGAGGACAACGACACCTACTACCAGCACATCGAGGCCGCGGTCGATCACAAGCCGCAGTTGACGATGGATGACGGCGCCGACGTGATCGGTGTCCTGCACAGTGCCCGCCGCGAGCAGCTCGGCGACATCATCGCCGGCATGGAAGAGACGACCACCGGTGTGATTCGCCTGAAGGCGATGGAAGCCGACGGCGCACTTGCGTTCCCCGTGATCGCGGTCAACGAGGCGCGGACGAAGCACCTGTTCGACAACCGCTACGGCACCGGCCAGTCGACGATCGACGGGATCATCCGCGCGACGAACGTCCTGATCGCCGGCAAGCGCTTCGTCGTCGCCGGCTACGGCTGGACCGGCCGCGGCGTCGCGATGCGGGCGCGCGGCATGGGCGCGCACGTGATCGTCACCGAGGTCGACCCGATGCGCGCGCTCGAGGCGCTGATGGACGGCTACGAGGTGATGCCGATGCTCGAGGCCGCAGCGATCGGCGACATCTTCTGCACGGCGACCGGTGACAAGCACGTCATTGCCGCCGAGCATCTGGCGGTGCTCAAGGACGGCGCGATCATCTGCAACACGGGCCACTTCAACGTCGAGATCGACATTCCGGCGCTCCGTGCCCTGGCGGTCTCGACCCGCGAGGCGCGCCAGTTCGTCGAGGAGTTCGTGTACGCCGACGGGCGGCGGATCTACCTGCTTGCCGAGGGGCGGCTCGTGAACATCTCGGCCGCCGAAGGCCATCCCGCGATCGTGATGGACATGTCGTTCGCGAACCAGGCGCTCGCCACCGAATACGCGATCGAGCATGCCGCCTCGCTCGAGAAGAAGGTGTACCCCGTGCCGACCGCGATCGACGAGGAGATCGCGCGCCTGAAGCTCGCGACCATGGGTGCCACGATCGATCGTCTGACCGCGGCGCAGGCGAAGTACCTGGCCTCGTGGGACGAAGGCACCTGAGCCTGTGACGCGGGCCTGATGGTCGTGCTCGAACCTGAACGGATCCTGCGTCTGGAAGCCGACCGCGTCGTCTTCCTCGACCAGCGCAAGCTGCCGGTCGAGGAAGTCGACGTCGAGTGCCGGTCCGCGGCCGAGGTCGCCGACGCCATCCGGACGATGGTCGTCCGCGGCGCGCCTGCGATCGGGATCGCGGCCGCGTACGGCTATGCGCTCGCGGCGGCTCAGGGTGAAGACCTCGTCCAGGCCGAGCGCGCCCTGCGCGAGTCGCGACCGACGGCGGTCAACCTCGGCTGGGCCCTCGACGAGATGCGCGCCGATCCGTCGGGCGAGCACGCACGCGCGATCCATCGCGACGAGGTGGAGCGCTGCCGTGCGATGTCGGCGCACGCGGCGGCGCTGCTCGAGCCGGGTACACGCGCGCTCACGCACTGCAACGCCGGCGGGCTCGCGACGGGCGGCTACGGGAGCGCCGTGGGCGCGCTGCTTGCCGCCTGGGAGCGGGAAGTGCTGGAGCACGTCTGGGTCGACGAGACCCGGCCGTTGCTGCAGGGCGCACGCCTGACAGCCTGGGAGCTCGAGACTGCGGGCATCCCGTTCGCGGTGATCGCCGACTCGGCCGCGGCGTCATTGATGGCGGCCGGAAACGTCGATGTGATCTTCACCGGTGCCGACCGGATCGCGGCCAACGGGGATACGGCCAACAAGATCGGCACCTACGGCCTGGCGGTCCTCGCCCGCTACCACGGTGTCCCGTTCTACATCGTCGCGCCGAGCTCCACGGTCGACCACGCGACGGCGCGCGGTTCGGACATCCCGATCGAGGAGCGCGCCCCGTCTGAGGTGACCGCGCGGTTCGCTGCGCGCAACCCGGCATTCGACGTGACGCCCGCCGAGCTGATCACGGCGATCGTCACCGAGCACGGCGTCCATGAGGGCCCGTACGAGGAGTCGCTCGCGCGGGCGGTGGTGACGGTTTGAAGGCACTGCTGCTCGCGGCCGGGTACGGCACGCGGCTCCGTCCTCTGACCGACGAGCTGCCGAAGGAGCTTCTGGCGGTGGGTGGTCGGCCGATCATCGACTGGATCCTCGACAGCGTGACCGAGGTGCCCGGCATCGACGAGATCCACGTCGTCACGAACGCGACGAAGATCGGCGCGTTCGAAGCCTGGGCCGTCGGTCGCGACGTCACGTTGCACAACGACGGGACGACGTCGAACGACGATCGACTCGGCGCGATCGGCGATGTGCGCTTCGTCGTCGATCGGGCCGGTCTGCGCGACGACGACCTGCTCGTGATCGCCGGCGACAATCTCTTCGGCTTCTCGCTCGTGGACTATGTCGAGTTCTGGCGCGCGAAGGGCGAGGGCAGCGCGATCGCCGTCCATCGCCTGGCGGATCCGTCGCTTGCGTCTCTCTACGGCGTGGTCGAGCTCGGGGCTGACGATCGTGTGGTGTCGCTCGAGGAGAAGCCGGAGCAGCCGCGCGGCGACCTCGTCTCGACGGCCACGTATCTGTTCTCTCGCGCCCATCTCGCAGAGCTCGAGCGCTACCTCGACGACGGCAATCCGCCCGACCCGCCGGGGCGGTTCATCGCCTGGCTCTACGAACGCGAGCCCGTCTACGGCTTCAGGTTCGCCGAGGACTGGCTCGACATCGGCGATCACCGTCAGCTGCTCGAGGCCGACAACCGGTACCGCGCCCGGGCCGGCCTGCCGGAGCGGGACGTGTACGTCCCTGCGGCTGTCTGAGAGCCGGCGCGCATTTGACACAGAGTTGACACAGACACGGCACGGGTTGCCCCGTACCGTGAGCGGAGTGGATTCTCGAGCTCGTCTTGCCTTCGCGCTGCGTCGTCTGTTCGTGTTCGGGCGCTCTCGTCTGCGACGTCTGCCTGCGCTCGGTGTTCCCTGTGCGGGCGCCTCTGTGCGCGTGCTGCGGGGCGCCGACCGAGTGGCCGGTGCTGCGCTGCGTCGAGTGCTCGGGACGCCGGCTCGCGTTCGCCTCGGCTCGGGCCGCGGTCGTCTACACAGGTTCGACGCGCGTGCTCATGCGCGCGTGGAAGGAGCGCGGGCTCCGCCCGCTTGCGACCCTCGCCGCCGAGCTCGTCGTCGCAGCCGTGCCGCGGCCGGCGGCAGACGCGATCACGTATATCCCGCCTGACGGAGACCGCAGTCTGAAGCGGGGCCACCATCCGGCTGCGCGGTTGGCGCGCGAGCTGGCTATCCGCTGGGAACTCGAGGAGCGTGCCTTGCTCCGCCGGACACGAACGGTTGCGCAGCAGACAGGGCTGTCGCTCGTCGAGCGGCGGCGGAACGTTCGCGGCGCGTTCGCGGCGACCGGGCCGGTGCCGGCTCGCGTCGTGCTCGTCGACGACGTCTATACGACAGGAGCGACGGTCGGTGCCGCCGCGTCGGCCCTGCGTGCCGGCGGGGCCCGGCAGGTCGAGGTCGTGACGTTCGCACGGGCCGTTCGCTAGCGCAGTGCCCGTACGTTCGGATGCAGGTAGGCCTTCGGTACGCTCAAGGTGAACGTTGACCATCACGGAAGGAGAAGAGCAGATGCGACTTCAGGTGAAGGGCAAGAACGTTCCGGTGGAAACCTCGATTCGCGAGTACGCCGAGTCGAGGCTCGCGGTGTTCGAGAAGCACTTGGATGAGTCGACCTCGGTCGTGCTCGAGCTCTCGGAGGAATCGAACCCGTCGATCGCGGACAGGTATGTCGCCGACGCGACGATCTTCGCCGAAGGATCGACGCTGCGAGCGCATGCCGTCGCAGCCAGCGCGCAAGCGTCGATCGACGCGATTGTCGAGAAGCTGGAGAAGCAGGTCAGGCGCTATCGAGACAAGCGCCGCCTCGAGCCTCGCAGGCACGTACCGCATCACGGCGTTTAGATGGTTGATCGGTAATTGGGGTGGTGTCGGGGATGGCCATGACCAAGCAGGGCGGTGGGATCGGCGGTGGTTCGCACCGGTGGGTGCGGGCCGCCGGCGAGCGTGCCGGCCTGCGCCGTGTCAGGGCCACCATCCGGCGCCGCCGGAATTACCGATCAACCATCTAGCCATGGGGGAAACCATGTTTCCCCGTTTCCCCGTGGTGCCCCCGCCTTCTGGCGCTGCGATCGCCGAGCGTTCTGCGGCTCCCGCCGGGCAGAGCCCGGCTTCGCCGGCCACGGCGTACGCTCGGTCAGGCGGGTGGGCGTTGAGCCTGTTCCGCCGCCAGGAGCCGTTGCACGTCCGCCTTGCGCGTGCCGGCGGCATCTCGCTCGACGGCGAGACGGCCGCTCCGCCGCGCCCAGCGTGGGACACGGCTGGCATCCATGGTCTCCAACGGCCGCGCGAATGGGATGCTGTGATCACGGTCGAGGCCCCCGAGATCGACGCCGAGAAGGCCGTCTTCGTGGTTCTCGAGGGCGGCGATCTGATCGTCGAGGAGGGGCCGGACAACCTCGAGCAGCTCGCGGCCGCCGTCGAGTCCGAGCTAGCAGCGCCGTTCCGCGCCGAGGCGGTACGCCGTGCAGGAGGCCTCTGGGCCGTCGCAGCGAGGTCGGTGGTCGTGCTCGACCTCCCGGGCGTCACAGGCGACGAGATCGAGCTGACGATGCACGGCGGGGAGCGGACGCTCGTCGTCGACGGCGAACCGTCCTTCGGCACGATCGCGCAACTCGAGCGGCCGGACCATGTCGTGCGCGCACGGCGCATCGACGGCGCGCTCTGGGAAGTAACGGTCGACAAGCTCTAGCTCTAACGCGCCGGCGAAGGCCGGATCGTCCGAGAGCGCCGCGGGCGGTAACCTGTCGTCATGCCTCAGCTCGGCTCCTTCGAGAAGGTTCTGCGCATCGGCGAAGGCCGCCGCATGAAGCGCTTGCAGGAGCAGGCGGCGTACATCGCCACGCTCGAGCCGGAGTTCCAGGCGCTCTCGGATGCCGAGCTCCAGGCCAAGACCGCGGAGTTCCGGCAGCGGCTCGACAACGGCGAGGAGCTCGACAGCCTCCTCTTCGAGGCCTACGCCGCGGTGCGCGAGGCTCGCTTGCGCGAGTCGAACCAGCGCATGTTCGACGTCCAGATGATGGGCGGCATCGTCCTCCACGAGGGCGACGTGGCCGAGATGAAGACCGGCGAGGGCAAGACGTTCGTCGCGAGCCTCGCGCTCTACCTGAACGCGCTGCCGACGGTCGAGACCCGCGACGGCCGCATCCTCGGACAGGGCGTCCATCTCGTCACCGTCAACGACTACCTGGCCCAGCGCGACGCCGAGTGGAACCGGGGCGTCTACGAGCGGCTCGGCGTCAGTGTCGCGTTCATCGAGACGAACATGACTCACGAGGAGCGCAAGGCGGCCTACGACTCCGACATCACCTATGGCACGAACTCGGAGTTCGGCTTCGACTACCTCCGCGACAACATGTCGATCGCCCTCGAGGGCGTCGTTCAGCGCGGCCACCCGTACGCGATCGTGGACGAGGTCGACTCGATCCTGATCGACGAGGCGCGGACGCCGCTGATCATCTCCGGTGAGCCGACGACTGCCGCGCAGCTCTATTACGACTTTGCTCGGGTCGTGAAGAACCTCGACGGCGCCCAGTCGAAAGGCACGAAGGTCGAGGACGAAGTGCTCCAGCGCGAGCACGACTACCTCTACGACGAGAAGCACAAGACGATCTCGCCCGGAGAGTCCGGCATCGCGAAGGTCGAGCGCGCCCTCGGGGTCGAGAACCTCTACGACACCCGCAACGTCCAGCTCGTGAACCACCTGATCCAGGCGCTGAAAGCCGAAGCGCTCTACAAGCGGGACGTCGATTACGTGATCCAGGACGGCGAGGTGAAGATCGTCGACGAGTTCACCGGCCGGATCATGGAGGGACGCCGCTGGTCGGAGGGTCTCCACCAGGCGGTCGAGGCGAAGGAGGGCGTGCCGATCCAGGAGGAGCACCAGACCCTCGCGACGATCACGCTCCAGAACTACTTCCGTCTCTACGAGAAGCTCGCCGGCATGACCGGCACCGCGAAGACCGAGGAGAAGGAGTTCGTCGAGATCTACGGCGTCGAGGTCGTGCCGATCCCGACCAACGTCGACGTCGCGCGGCTCGACAAGAACGACCTGATCTTCAAGTCGATCGATGCGAAGTTCAACGCGGTCGTCGCAGACATCAAGGAGCGCCACCAGAAGGGCCAGCCGGTGCTCGTCGGCACGATCGCGGTCGAGACCTCCGAGTATCTGAGCGAGCTGCTGAAGCGGCAGGGCGTGCCGCACAAGGTGCTGAACGCGAAGGAGCACGCGCGCGAGGCGGAGATCATCAAGGACGCGGGCCAGGTCGGCGCCGTCACGATCGCGACGAACATGGCCGGCCGTGGCGTCGACATCAAGATCGACGACAAGGTGCGCGAGCTCGGCGGCCTCTACGTCCTCGGCACCGAGCGCCACGAGGCGCGGCGGATCGACAACCAGCTCCGCGGCCGTTCAGGCCGCCAGGGCGATCCGGGCGAGACGCGCTTCTACCTCTCCGGCCAGGACGACCTCGTGCGCCTGTTCGCCGGCGACCGGATCAAGAACATCATGGAGCGCTTCAAGCTCCCGGACGACCAGCCGATGGAGGCGTCGATCCTCTCGCGCCAGATCGAGAACGCGCAGAAGAAGGTCGAGGAGCAGAACTTCGTCCAGCGCAAGAACGTCCTCAAGTACGACGACGTGATGAACGTGCAGCGCCGGGTGATCTACGAGCAGCGCCGCCGCGTGCTCGAGGGCGAGGACCTCTCCGAGGACATCAAGCAGAACTGGCTTCCCGAGGTGATCGCGAACGTCGTCGAGGGCTACATCGGCACCGACGTCCTCGAGGACTGGGATCTCGACGGGCTGATCGTCGCGATGGAGCAGCTCTACGGCACGGGCGTCACGCTCGAGGAGATCAAGGGGCTCGAGCTGGAGGCGATCATCGACGAGTTCCTGGACGACGCGCGCGAGGCGTATGCCGAGCGCGAGGCCGAGATCGAGAAGATCCAGCGAGGGGCTGATGCGCGACCTCGAGCGTTTCATCGTCCTCCAGACCGTCGACGTCCGCTGGCGCGAGCACCTCGAGAACATGGACTACATGCGCGAGGGCATCCACCTGCGCGGCATGGCGCAGAAAGACCCGCTCGTCGAGTACCGCAATGAGGGGCACGCCATGTTCCTCGAGCTGAACCGTGTGATCCGCGAAGAGGTGATCGCGCTGCTCTTCCACGCGCAGGTCGAGGCGACCGGCGGCGGGTCGAACGGCAGCGGTGCGGGCGGGCCGCTGCCTGCGCCCCCTGCTCCGCACAACGGCGGCGGGCAAAACGCGTCTTGAGCTACGCGCACGAGTCGCTCGCCGGGGCCGACGCGATCGCGGCGGCTGGTAGCGGCACCTCGACGCTTGGGATCGCCGGCGGCGGCTCGGTCGCGACTCGACCGGTCGTGAAGTCCGGGCACGAGAACATCGGCCGTAACGACCCGTGCTGGTGCGGCTCAGGCAAGAAGTTCAAGCGCTGCCACGGCGCCTGAGCGGGCGAGCTCGGTGCGAGCCGCCGTCACGCTCCTGAGTAGGAGCGGCTCGATCATCTAGGATCGTCATATGGCCGAACCGACGGGAACGCTCCAAGATCAGCTCGAGGAAATCAGGGTCCAGCTTGCCTGGGTCCGTGATTACCTTTGACCCGGACCGGCTAGCAGCGCGCGCGGCAGAGCTCGAGCAGGCAATGAGCGAGCCCGGTTTCTGGGACGACCAGGAGACCGCGCAGAAGATCTCGATGGAGCATTCCCGTGTCGCGAAACGTCTCGCGCTCTTCCAGCGCGTCACACGTGAGTACGAGGACGCCGTCAGCCTGCTCGAGCTCGACCCCGAGATGGCCGACGAGATCGAGCGCTCGATCGCGCCCCTCCAACACGAGCTGAGCCTGCTGCAGGAGGCCGCGCTCTTCGACGGCGAATATGACGGCGGCGACGCTGTCGTTACGCTTCAGTCGGGAACAGGCGGCACCGACGCGCAAGACTGGACCGAGATGATGCTGCGGATGTACGAGCGCTGGATCGCGAACCGAGGCTTCAAGAGCGAGCTGCTCGAGGCAAGCCCGGGGGAGGAGGCGGGCCTGAAGAGCGCGACCTTCACGGTCGTCGGGGAGAACGCGTACGGGATCTTGAAGGCCGAGCGCGGCAAGCACCGGCTCGTCCGGCAGTCGCCGTTCGACAGCGCCCACCGCCGCCACACGGCGTTTGCGACGACGATCGTCGCGCCGCTCCTCCCCGACGACGCAGCCGTCGAGATCAACGAAGACGATCTGAAGATCGACACCTATCGCGCCCAGGGCGCCGGCGGCCAGCACGTGAACAAGACCGACAGCGCCGTCCGGATCACACATCTCCCGTCGGGGATCGTCGTCCAGTGCCAGAACGAGCGCTCGCAATCCGCGAACAAGCAGACGGCGATGCGTGTGTTGAAGGCGCGTTTGGTCGAGCGCCAGGAGGAGGAACGTGAGGCGAAGCTGGCGAAGGAGAGAGGCGGTGCGAGCGCAGCCGACACCGGATTCGGCGGTGAGTCAATCCGCAGCTATGTCCTTCATCCCTACCAACTCGTCAAAGACAGTCGCACCGGTCATGAGATCGGCAACGCGCAGAGCGTCCTCGATGGAAACCTCGATCCGTTCATCCACGAGTTCCTGCTCGCGAAAGCCACCGGGAAGGTTGTCTAGATGATTGATTCCACGATCTCGCGTGCCCGGCTGCGCGATCTGGCCGCCCTGGGCCGCTTCGGCCTTATGGGAGCCGGCGGAGCCGTCTCCCTTCAGGCCTGCGCTTCACCGCGTCGTCTCCTCGCCGATGCCGCCAGCATCGCCGAGGAGCCGCCGCGGCGTCCCAGAGCACCCAGCTCGCGCCCCGGTTCAGACGATCTCGTGGAATCAACCATCTAGCCGGTGAGTTACACTTCTCGAACACCTTCGCACCAGGCCGGCCGGGTAGGCCGCGCCGACCCCCTGATCGTGCAGGAACCCGACTTCACCCAAGAATCTGCGACAGCATTGGCCGAGCCGCCGGTCGAAGCCGAGCGCTCGACGGCGGGGTCGATGATCGTGTTCGACAACGTGACCAAGGTGTACGAACCGAACGTGGTCGCCATGCGTGCCGTCACGTTCCACATCGACAAGGGCGACTTCGTCTTCGTCGTCGGTGCGTCGGGCTCCGGCAAGTCGACGCTCGTGAAGCTGCTGCTGAAGGAGATCGATCCGACCGAGGGCAAGATCGTCGTCGGCGGCCGCGATCTCTCTCGTCTCAAGCGCTCGAAGGTGCCGATGCTGCGGCGCAACATCGGCTGCGTGTTCCAGGACTTCAAGCTGCTCCCGAGCCGCACCGCCGCCGAGAACGTGGCCTACGCGCTGAAGGTGCAGGGCGAGAGTCGCACCTCGATCCGCAAGAAGGTGCCCGAGGTGTTGTCGATGGTCGGTCTCTCGCACAAGATGAACTCCCTTCCGACCGAGCTCTCCGGCGGCGAGCAGCAGCGCGTCTCGATTGCGCGCGCGTTCGTCAACCACCCGCCGCTGCTCGTCTGCGACGAGCCGACCGGAAACCTCGACCCGGACACCTCGGTCGGGATCATGCAGCTGCTCTACCGGATCAATCGCAGCGGCACGACGATCCTGATGGTGACCCATGACCGCGAGATGGTCGACAAGATGCGCAAGCGGGTGATCCAGCTCGAAGACGGGCGACTCGCCCGCGACGAGCGGCGCGGAGGGTACACGGGCGAATGAGGCTCCGGCTCCTCGTCTCCGAGGCGTGGCGCTCCCTCGGCGCCAACATCTCGACCACGATCGCGGCGACGATGACGGTCCTCGTCGGGATGTTCCTGCTCGGGCTCTTCATCGCGCTCGGCTCCTGGACCGTGTCGTGGTCGAACCACGTCAAACGCGAGCTCGTGGTCAAGGTCTACTTCAAGGTCAACGCGACGCGCGCGCAGGAGAACAGCGTCGCGAACCTCCTCAACCGAAACCCGCAGGTCAAGGCGCCCATCAAGTACGTCCCGAAGGCCGTCGCCTTCAAACAGATGGAGAAGACGGAGTCGGCGCTGACGAAGGGGCTCGCCTACAACCCGCTGCCCGACTCGTTCGAGGTGACGCCGACGAAAGGCGAGTACGTTCAGTCCGTCGCGCAAAGTCTCTACGGGGCTCACCACAAGCTTCCAGCCGGCGTTCAGAGCATCAGCGACGGAAAGCAGCTCTCGAAGCGGATCCTGCAGGTCGCGCACGTGATCGAGGCCGTCTTCACCGTGGCGACATTGGTGCTCCTGATCGCGTCGACGCTGCTGATCGCGAACACGATCCGGCTCTCGATCTTCTCGAGACGCCGCGAGATCGAGGTCATGAAGCTGGTGGGGGCGACGAACTGGTTCGTGCGCGGCCCGTTCATGGTCGAGGGCCTGCTCTGCGGGCTCGGCGGCTCGCTGCTCGCGGTGTTCTTCTTGGTCCTCGGCAAGGAGATCGCGCTGCCGGCGATCCTTCACAACTCGCTCTCGAGCGACGCGAGCGTGCACGCGCTCGCGTTTCCGCTCACGTCGCTGATCCTGGTCGGCATGGGCCTCGGCCTCGGGGCGCTCGGCTCGGGCGTGACGCTGCACCGGTTCCTGCGGGTCTGACCAGCAGCCACCTGCCGCCGTGTCGGTCCGCGCTTAGCCGCCGGCTCCACGGCCGTTCCCCCCATGGGGGGCGAGCGAACCCCACTCGGAACGATACGCGAGCAGGTGTCACGTGTCCGTGCTGCCTTTGCGCCAACTTCGTGTCGATTCGCGCGGTAGCGGCACGGTCGAAAGGCAAGCCGAACGTACGCTGACGCGGCAGTGGCCGAGCTCACCCCACCCAAACGCGTCGTCGTCGAGGTCAAGCGGCGCCGCAAGCTGATCAGCGGTGAGCCGTACTTCACGCCCGGCGTTCCGATCGTGCTCGACACGAAGGGGATCGTCCACATCGAGCCGGGCGACCTCGCCGTCGTCCGCACAGGAAGAGGCCGCGCCCAGGTCGAGCGACGGCTCGGGCCCGCGACGCGGATCGAGAACGTGCTCGAAGGGCTGCTCGTCGAGCGCGGCGCGCGTGTCGAGTTCGAGCCGCACACGCCGCCCGAGCCGAGCATCGAGGGTCGCGTCGACCTGCGCGACCTGATCAGCTTCACGATCGACCCGGAGACGGCGAAGGACTACGACGACGCGCTCTCCTTCCGCCGCGAGCCGGACGGGATCCGCGCCTGGGTGCACATCGCGGACGTCTCGTACTTCGTCCCCGCAGGGTCGTCGCTCGACGCCGGCGCCGCCGAGCGGTCGTTTTCGACCTACGTGCCGGGGCTCGTCGCGCCGATGCTCCCGCACTGGCTCGCCGACGATCTCTGCTCGCTGCGGCCGAACGAGGATCGGCTGACCGTCACCGTCGAGATCCCGCCGCGCGGCGAGCCGCGGTTCTACCGCTCCGTGATCCGCTCACGGGCGCGGCTGACCTACGGGCAGGCGCAGCGCCGCGAAGCATCGCCGGAGCTCGTCGAGCAGTTCCAGCTCGCGGACGAGCTGGCGCGAGAGCTCCGCCGCCGGCGGTTCGAGCGCGGCGCGCTCCAGATCACGACGCCGGAGGTCGCCTTCCGCTTCGACGGCGGACGCGTGGCCGACGCCTGGCTCGAGAGCGAGCCCGAGGCGCACATGCTGGTCGAGGAGCTGATGATCCTCGCCAACGAGCACGTCGCCTCGTTCCTCGCCGGCCGCAACCGCAAGGCGCTCTACCGCGTCCATGAGAAGCCCGAGCCGCAGTCGATCTCGCTCCTGCTTGCCAAGCTGGCGGATCTGAAGGTTCCGACGCCGCCGGCACCGGACAACCTCACAGCGCAGGCCAGCCGCCGAGCTCGCCGGCGAGATCTCGAAACGCGTCGCCGAGTACTCGGCGAAGTCGGGGCGTGGGCGGGAGGCGTTCCCGACGCTCGTCCTGCAATCGCTGAGGCAGGCTCGCTACGACCCGCGCAACCTCGGTCACACCGGGCTCGCGAGCACGGCCTACTGCCACTTCACCTCACCGATCCGCCGCTACCCGGACCTCATCGTCCACCGCGCGCTGCTACGCGAGATCGGCCAGGGTGAAGACCCGATGCCGACCGACCTGCACGAGCTCGCCGAGCACACCTCGGCGCGCGAGCGGGAGGCGGCGAAGATCGAATACGCAGCCGACGACATCTGCCTCGCCTGGCTGCTCGCCGACCGTCTGCACGAGCGTGGGTGGGAGGAGCCGTGGGAAGGTGAGATCATCGGGATGATCGGCGGCGGGCTCTTCATCCGCTTCGGCGAGGTCTTCGAGGGGATGCTTCCGGCACGGAAGCTGCCGGGCGAGTACTTCGAGCTGAACGCGACCGGCACCGCGATGCTGGGCCGGCGCTCCGGGCGCAGCTACCGCCTGGGAGACGCGATCTCGGTTCGCGTCGAGTCGATTGCGAGCCACGAAGGGAAGGTCGAGCTCGAGCTCGGTTCAGAGCCGGTGGCACGCCGCCCCGCGACGCCGCGCAAGGGCGGACCGAAGAAGGGCGGAAAGAAGAAGCAGGGCAAGCGCCGCTAGCTCGTCGATCCGGAAGACCCCTGGTGCGAGCCTACAATCGACCTGAGAGATGGCAGAGAAGCTGATCACCGACAATCGCAAGGCGAGGCACGACTACGCCCTGCTCGAGCGCCACGAGGCGGGCATCCAGCTGACCGGAACCGAGGTGAAGTCGCTGCGCGACGGCCGGGCGACGCTGGCGCAGTCGTTCGCCGACATCCGCAACGGCGAGGTCTGGCTGATCGGGGCCGAGATCTCGGTCTACGAGAACGGCAACCGCGCGAATCACGAGCCGACGCGCGACCGCAAGCTGCTGATGCACCGCCGCCAGATCGAGCAGCTCTACGCCCAGGTCCGCGAGAAGGGCCTGACCCTCGTTCCGACGAAGCTGTACTTCAAGGACGGGCGCGTGAAGGTCGAGGTGGCGCTCGCCCGCGGCAAGAACGTGCAGGACAAGCGCCGCACGGTGCAGGACCGCGAGGCGAAGCGCCAGATCGAGCGCGCGCTCAAAGAACGCCGCTAGAAGATCATCGAACCGATCGAGGCGGCGGGCTTCACGTCCAATCCGGCGTCGTGGCGATGTACGAGCCGTGCTGAAGGCTCACTTCGGCGGCGTCTCCCGGTGCCGCTTCCCCCAGCCGCGGCCGTGTGGGCCCGAGGCGGGAACGCCGAAGGCGCGTCCTTGGCCGATCAGGCGCAGCGGGCGGCGGAGATCGCCGGGCCGCAGGCCCCAGATCCGCCTCCACCTGCTCGTCAGCTGTCCCATGACGGCCCTCCTTTCGTCGTGTGACGGGATCTTCGCGTCGATCGCGTCCGGCTGCGTCGGCGTTCTCACCGAACCGGCTACGGGTTGACCGCACAGATGCGGGAAAGCCGCCGCCGAATCGGGCGAACCACTGATGTCCGGCGACTGCGGCTCGCGCGACACTGGCACCAATGATGGCCACATTGGCGAGTCGACAGCAAGGCCTACGCGAGCTGGCCGCGTTCCATTCTCGGGAGGGATGCGTGGTGAGCGTCTTCCTCGGCTTCGATCCCGCGTATACCCGCACGGGCGAGGAAGTGGCGACCCGGCTTGCATCCCTCGTCGAGGAGGCGAGGCGAGCGGGTCAGCAGCCCGTCGAGCGGCTCGGCCACGCAGCCCGAGCGGCATTCGAGCATGACCTCGAGCGAGCGCAGGAAGAGATCGTGCGCCGGCTCGGCCCGACGAGCGTGGCCTGCTTCGCAGACTCGACCGACGGGCTCTGGCGCTTGATCGAGGTGCGTGCGCCGCTGCCCGATCTCGTTCGAGTCGGGCCTCGTCCCTACCTGCTTCCGCTCGTCGCTGCCCCCGCCGACGAGGACGTGCTCGTCGCGGCGGTCAGCCGGGAGCGCGGCGAGATCTACACGCTGCGCGCGGGCCGGATCGAGGAGCTGGCAGACCTCTCCGAGGAGCAGCCGCGACGCCACCGCGACGCCGAGGCGTGGCAGCAAAAACGTCTGGAACGCCATGTCGACGAGCTCGCCCGCGAGCATCTGCGCACGGTCGCCGACCGCCTCGAGCCGCTCATGACCGGAGGCGACGCGCCGCTGCTCGTGCTCGCCGGCGACCAGGAGCACACCTCCATGCTGGAGGAGATGCTGTCGGGGCCGGCACGCGCGGCGATCGCAGGTGCCGTCCACCCCGAAGCCCATGCGGGCCCGGCCGAGCTCGCGAAGCTCGTCGTCCCCGTACTCGAGCGGGCCGCGGACGAGGACGAGCGCAACCTCGTAGCGCGTTGGGTCGAACGCAGCGAGAGCTCCGTTCGGGGCTGGCCCGACACGCTCGCCGCCGCGTCGGACGGCCGTGTCGAGACACTGCTCTTCCGCGAGCACGCAACAGGGGCCGCGTTCGGGTGCCCAACCTGCGGCCGTGGCAGCGTGGCCGGCGGCCGCTGCCCGCTTGACGACGAGGTGCTCGAGCCGGCGCTTGACGCTCTCGAGCTCGTGGTCAGGCTGACACTCGCCCACGGGGGGACGGCGCGCGCGATCCGCCGGGAGAGCGACCTCGATGCGAGCGGCGGCATCGGCGCGCTCGTGACCTTCTGACGCGCCGGGCTCCGCTCAGACCACGATTCTTCGCACCGCGAGCAGTACCGCGACCTGCTCGCGGTTGGTCGCGAGACTCATCGTGCTCGCTGGCTCAGGGCCCGATGGCCGCGCGGGGAAAGGCTGAAGTGGCGGTCGACCAGGCCGTCGGCGCGAAGCTCGACGGCGAAGCCCCACGGTGGCGCCGGGGAGCGCTCGGCCACGAACTCGGCGAGCGCCTCGAGAGCGGGCGCGGAGGCAGAGAAGGTTTCCTGGAAGCCCAGCTCGTCGAGCATGAAGATGCGTGGGGCCTCTGTGCCCGCGAAGTCGAGCTCCAGCTGAGCCCGCTCGACGACGGCCCCGTCGACCTCGACGTCATAGTCGCCGTCCGTTCGCTTCCTGATCTCGACCACGGACCCCGTTTCCGCCCGACCTCGGAAGACCAGTGGCCGCGCAGGAGCCGGCAGTGCGGGCGCGGGAGCGCCGTGACGGAGATGCGCGGCCCACGCCTCTCGCAGCTCCTCGTCAGGGGCCCACTCGTCGAGAAGCTGGTCGAACCGCTGTTCGAGCTCATGCAGGCGAGCCTCCATGTGACGTCTCACCGTCCCGTCTGCATGCGCCCGCCGGTGCTCCTCGAGCAGGTGCCGGTGCTCACTTACGATCGCCTCAAGCTCGTCCCGAGAGACCGTCTCTGTCACCATCGAATCAGCCTCCTGGCTGGTTGTTGCGATCGTCCGTGCCGCCGGGGCGCTCCGCATCCGGGAGTGCGCCGATCCCACCTGCGGGAACGTACCCAGAAGCTCCGACCCGTCTCCACGGCTCGGCGGAGATTGCGGGTAACCCGAATCCCGCTCAGAAAGCGCCCGGATGCGTGCGGGAGCGCCCCGGCCGAGAGTGCGGGCCGTGGCACTGACAACTGAGCACCGGTCCGGAACCGGTCTCGCAGGAGCCTTGACGTCGGCGCGTCGGCTGCCGTGGCTGCGCCTGGGCCGGCGTCGGGCCACCGTCACGCGGCGGCCCGACCTTCGCCTGCTCCTCTTCGCCGGGCGCTCGAACCTGGGCCTGTCGGAGCGAATAGCCTCCACGCTCGGGTGCGAGCTCGGCCGGGCCGAGCTCGAGACGTTTGCCAACGGCGAGGTCTACTGCCGCTATCCGCAGTCGATCCGCGGCGCCGACGTATTCATCGTCCAGACCGGCTCGCCGCCCGTCAACGATCACCTGGTCGAGCTGCTCGTGATGGCGAACGCGGCCAGGCTCGCCTCGGCCCACCGGGTCACGGCGGTGATCCCGCTCTATCCGTACGCCCGCCAGGACAAGAAGTCGGCCTCGCGCGAGCCGATCAGCGCCAGGCTCGTCGCCGATCTGCTCCAGGCCGCCGGCGTCGACCGCGTGCTGACGATGGACCTGCACGCCGGCCAGATCCAGGGCTTCTTCTCGATCCCGGTCGACCACATGACAGCCCTGCCGCTCTTCGCCGCGCACTTCCGGGCAGAGGGCCTACATGGCAGCGGAGTCGTCTGCGTCTCGCCCGATCTCGGCCGGGTCAAGCTTGCACGGAGGTTGAGCCGGATGCTCGACGCCGAGCTCGCAGTCGCCAACAAGACGCGGCCGCAGCACGAGGTCGCCGCCGTCACGCAAGTGATCGGCGACGTGCGCGACAAGATCGCGCTGATCGGTGACGACATGATCGTCACAGGCGGCACGATCCTCGCGGCGACGGAGGCGCTGCGGGCCGCCGGCGCACGAGACGTGCGCGCGTTCGCGACCCACCCGCTCTTCGCCCCGGGAGCGCTTCAGGCCCTCGCCGGCGGTGGGCTCGCGGAGCTCGCCGTCACCGACACCGTTGCGATCGACTCGCCGGAGGGCTTCCCGGGGCTGACCGTGCTGAGCGTCTCCGCCCTACTCGCCCAGACGATCCGGCGCGTCTTCGGCGACGGGTCCGTCTCCGAGCTCTTCGCAGGCGAGAACGAGCTCTTCTAGGTCGTCCACGTGACGACGAGGCGGCCATCCTCCTCGCCGACGTCCGTGCCGAGGCCGGAGCATGCCTCGCGGAACCGGCGCGCGATCCACGCGGCGTCCTCGCCGTCGGCTGCGCGGGTACGGCAGTACTCGAGCTTCAGCGGCAGCGCCTCGAGTCGTACCGGCGTCTGCTCCTCGAGCGTCACGAGGAAGAAGAGCCCGAGGTCGTTGCGCAAGACGGGGTCGGTCGCATAGTCGTCGATGAAATCGCCGAGGTCGTAGATGATCCGTCGCTCGACCCCGTGGAAGACGTGCGCGGAGTGACCCGCGACCAGGGTCGCTCCGGCATCGAGGAGCTCGGCGGCGGCGCGCCTGACCCGGCGGAGCGGCTCGCTGACCATGTTCGGGCCCCAGTGCGGGCTGACGAGCACCGCGTCCGCCGAGACCGTGCGCAGTGCTTGACTAACCCAGTCCGGCAGCCCGCGGCCGAGGTCTGCGTAGGCGACGCCGGGACGATCGGCGGTCACCGCGTACTCCTGCGGATGGTCGGTCAGCCCGATCACTCCGAGCCGGAAGCCGCCGCTCTCGAGCACGGCGGGCGCTCGCGCCCGCTCGGGGTCGGCGCCGGCCCCGACCCAGGCGATCCCCGCCGCGTCCAGGAGCTCGAACGTGTCGAGGAGCGCCTCGGCGCCGAAGTCGAGAGCGTGGTTGTTCGCGAGCGTGACGCAGTCGACGCCGAGCAGGGAGAGCGCCTCGACGGCGATCGGCGGCGCGCGGAAGAAGAACGGCTTGTCGGGGTCGGGCCAGGGGGTGCCGCGCATGGACACGCAGCACTCGAGGTTCAGCACGAGCAGATCCGCCTCGTGCGCCGCGTCCACCACCTCGGGGGCGAACAGTGTCGCGGCCGGGGCCGACCTCAGCGCCGACGCCACGCTGCGCCCGAGCATCGTGTCGCCGGCGAGCCCGAGCTTCACGCGACGCCTCTCGGGCTCGCGCGGTTCCGATGCTGATCGATCTGCGTCCATCGCCGCGCTCATCGTGCCTGCGCGTCCCACTCGCCGAGCCGTACTTGTCCGCGAGCAGGATCGGGCTCGGCCCGGATGCGTCGAGCGAAGGGGGCCGCAATGCTCCTGACATGAACGACTCGGCAACCGGAGAGCTCTCCGTCAGCGTCCTCGCGGACGCGGGCCTTCCGCAAGAGGTGAAGGATCGTGCGCGTGAGGTGGTGCTGCGGGTTGCCGCCGTCGCCCCGCGGCCCGTGCTCGAGGCGCGGCTCGCGTTGCGCCTGCACGGCGATCCGGCGCTCGAGCGGCCGGCCGTCGCGAAGGCCTCGCTCGACGTGAGCGGCCGAACTGTCCGCGCCCACGTCGCCGCCCGCCACATGCTGGAGGCGATCGATCTGCTCGATCAGCGGCTGCGCCGCAACCTCGAGAATCTCGACGAGCGCACCCGCGCCCACCGGCACGAGACCGGGACGGCGCCGCCCGGGGAGTGGCGCCACGGCAGTCTGCCGACCGCCCGTCCCGAGCACTTCCCGCGACCGCCCGAGGAGCGCGAGCTCATCCGCCGCAAGACCTTCGCGCTCTCCGCGCTGACACCCGAGCACGCGGCGCGGGAGATGGACACCATGGACTTCGACTTCCACCTGTTCACGAACGCCGACACCGGCGAGGAGAACGTCGTCTACCGTCGATCCGACGGCACGACCGCCCTGGCTCAGGTCACACCCGCGCAGGGCGAGCCTCTTCCGTTCGCAGCCGATCCCACCCCGGCGCCGGTGATGCTGATCGACAAGGCCATCGAGCGGCTGAACCTGACCGGCGAGCCGTTCGTGTTCTTCGTCGAGGCCCAGACCAGACGCGGCAACGTTCTCCACCTTCGCTACGACGGCCACTACGGGCTGATCGAGCCACAGGCCGGCGCCTGACCGAGGCCGAGGCGCCGCTCGGTGCTCGGTGACCTCTTCGAGCGTGTGCGAGCAATGCTCTCCCAGGCGCGGTCAGGACGATGATCCGCGCGATGCTGGCCGCGATCGCGTGAATCGTCGGCGCGTCCCTTCCGCCCGCATCGTGCGGAGGAGCGCTTCCTCGAGGCCTTCGCGGAGCCGTTGCGCACTGAGCCCGAACGATGCGGCAACTGTCCCCTCCGTGCTCACGGGGTCGATCCCTTCGTCAGCGCGATCCCCGCGACCTGGTGCTCGAGCGTCTCCTGATGCGGCTCGAGCTGGACCCGGAGCTCGATCACGGCCCGCTGGACGTCTTCGGCGCGTAGCCGGCTCTCGATCGCGCGGACCGCTCCGAACATCGCCTCCAACTCGCCCTCGACGGACGTTCCGAGCGCGCCGACCTCATAGCGAAGCCCCTGGTCCGCGATCTCGGCGAGCAGCTTGGCGATCAACTCACGCGCAGAGCCGTCGACCTGCGGCACCACGGCGATCTCACCGATCATCTCTCCTCCTTCAGTAGCCACGCTCGATCGTCATGACGGACGCCGGCGCCCGCATCGGTGCCAGCCCCGATCGACCCGCGGGAAACCCCCGATCTGCCGCAGTCACAGGGCACGCGCGGGCAGCCGCAACGCTCGAGCCGATCGACGCCTCGGCGGTTCAGAGCCTCGCGATCTCGCTCCTCGACGATCGGCAGCCGGTTCCGGCCTGATCGCCGTGCTGCGGCTGGCGGCTAGACTGGTTGCGAACAACACATACGGGGGCGCCATGGTTTCGACGTGGTCGGTTCTCCGGCAGAGCTGCAAGCAGAGGTCTCCGGTCGGCCTCTTAAAACAACCGGAAAAACAACGCAAGTGCGGAATCTAACCTCGCACTCGCTGCCTAGCCTAAACACCTAGAGCAGCGTGTCGCCCCGGGCAAGCCTGCGACCCGGATGGCGGCATCAACAAGCAGGCTGGTGCCAAAGAAGAGCCAATCGTCGGCGGCGCGAGACTTCAGGATGGCTAGCTCGGCGGTGGGTCGGTCGTGAACCAGCCGCTCGAGCGAATCCCAAGCGCGACCTAAGCTTGTAGACGCTTTGTCGGTGCGTCCGCGGACGCGGGTTCGATTCCCGCCGCCTCCATTATCGGCCGGAAGTCCGCAGGACTTCCGGCCGTGATGTTGCCTTCCGAGAGCCGTTGTGAGCCGCGCCCGCCATGTCGGGCGCGGCAGCGAAATCGTCGGCCGCTGACGTGGCAGTCAGGGAACGCGAGTGTTACGCGAGCGCGAGAGTGTCACGACTTCTCCCCACGCCGCCCGGATAACCGCAGGAGACTCGCCGAGAGGAGTGTGGATAGCGTGTAACGGTACGTCGTACCGGACGACGTACCGTTTTCCAACCAGCGGGCCGGAGAGCTCGGAGGCCTTGCTCCGGACCTTCAACGGCGGAGTGCGATACTCCGCGCATGAGCGAACAGCTGGTTTTCGAACGCGAAGCTCTCTACGTTCCGGACCGCTTCGAAGGGCTCCGCGATGCGGGAAGCGGCACTCTCCGCAGCATTGTCATCGCGGTCGAGTCGGCACTCTCCGCGCTTGATGACCGGTTCGTCGAGATGCGCGCAGCTCGACGCGGCGGTCTTACAATCCTTCGTGGTGACACGGGAGCGGGCAAATCGACATTTCTCGACACCGTAGGCCTCTTCAGACGCGACGTGGTGACTGAGCGCATCTCCTCCGGGGATGATGTCCCCGAGACGCTCCGCTCGCTCGAGCCGACGACAACTCCGAGGCTCGTTGTGCTTGAAGGCAGAGAGGCACTTGGTGAGGTATCGCGAGCCGCGATCGAAGCGGACCTTCACGCCATTAACGCGTTCGTGCGTGCCGCGAACGGTCAGGACACTCTAGTCGTCTGGCCGACCAACACCGATGATCTCACGACCCTTATTCGGGATGTGGCCGAGTCGCTCGGTGGGGAGGCCCTTCTTGGGGTCGGCGATTCCGTCCAGCGCTTCTTCGGTCCTCCGAATGCCGAGTTCGTCGGGATCGCAGAAAGGACGGTCGCGGCGCTTAACCAGGGAGCTTCCCTGTACGCCCTCGGCATCTCCGAGGAACTCGCACGCGACCTGGCGACTCGAGCAGTGACGATTGGCGAGTACCTCGCACTCGTACGAGATGCGCTCCTTAGGAACGGGGCGCGCGTGCGCGAGCTCCTCAAGACCGAGCAGTTTCGACTTTGGATCATCGTGGCTGCCGGGAACGATCCTGAGGGCGACGTCGCTGCTCTCACGCGTGGTGGGTACGGCCTGGCTGACATAGATCGCTTGATGAGTTCCACAGGGGCAAACATCGTCAAAGAGCTGAAGAAGCACCCAGAGGACATCGGGATTCTCGCCAGTGTGTTGGACACTCGCGTCATTCATCTGGACATGGTCACGGCCCTGGCTGTCGCTCGCGAATACGGGGACACGGCACTCCACGATCACATGAAGGCTGCGGGCATGTCCACAAGCCCCGACGCTTCCGCCGAGGGTCGACTCCATGGGAGCGAACTCGGGCTTCTCCTGGCCGGGGCATCGCTCGGCACTCGTAAACGCGGGTCGAAGCCAGGGCCGGGGACGAAGACGGCCTTCGCAGGTCTTGCGAACATCGCCCGTACCAACGATGGTCTCTGCAACCGTGCTCTTGGCCGCGCGCTTCAGGAGACGGCTCTCATCTCCTCATTTGACATTGAGAAGCCGCTCGGAACGGACCTCAGTTACATAAGTGATCTCGCCGTGATGCGGCTGGGTGAACCTGTGCGCATCGAGGTGATGTGGAGAAGCACGACCGGCCGCGCGGATATCGCCAACTACGTCCTGACCAAGCTTGGCAATTACGGGCGGGGGATTGGTCTTCTCAAGTAGCACGAGTCAACGCCTCGAGAGGGTCGAGTAGCGGGAATCTTGCGCGGGTTCGATTCCCGCCCTCCATTTCTGCTCCGAATCGGTTGTGGAGAAGAAGTTCCGGTTTCTTGACACCGAACGGCGTCGTTTCAACGCCGTGGAACAGGCACACGTCCTGCGGTCGCGCTAACTTCGAGGAAGTGCCAGACACGCTTCAGGCTCTTTGGATTTTCCTGTTGGCGGTCCTCCCGGGTGCGGTCTACGTGTGGTCATTCGAACGCGTAGTGGGTCGCTGGGGTATCGGCCTCTCGGACCGCCTCCTACGTTTCACCGCCGTCTCGGCTGCTTTTCTCGCGGTGTTCAGCGCGCCGCTGTACTACCTTCGGGCTGCGTACCTTCATCACCGGGTCGTGTCGCCGCAAGGCATTGTCAGCTTCGAGAACAGGATCGCAGACGCGAGATCGCTTCCCTGGTGGCTCTTCGCGGTGCCGGTGCTCTACGCCCTGCTGCCCGCGATGATCGGAACCGCCGCTGGCCGCGCAGTCCGCTCTCGCGATAAATTTTGGCGCGGTATCGGGCGCGCAATGGCGGGCCGCGACCCTGCTCCCCGCGCGTGGGACTATCTCTTTTCCTCGAGCCCCTCAGCAGCGGTGAGGATGAAGCTCAAAGCTGGCCCGTGGCTCGGAGGTTTCTTCGGAGAGGAGTCATACGCTGCGGGTTATCCAGAGCAGCCCCAGGACATCTACCTTGAACGGACATTCGCCATGAACCAGCAAGACGGATCCTTCGTCATTGACGCGGACGGTGGCCCGACCGATGTGGGGACGGCTCTGCTGGTCCGATGGGACGAGGTAGAGTTTCTCGAGGTCTATGCGGAGGAGGAAGCGTCGTGAGTAAGCCACGTCCGGTCGAGAAGCGAGGCGGCTATAGCGGTACCAAGCCGATCGCTGCGGTACAAGTACCGAAGACACCGGGGGCGAGTGTGACCCCTCAGACGCCGAGCCCAGTCGCCAACACGACACCGAAGCCACCTTCGGCCAACCCCTAATCGCCGATGCCCCGCAGCTAGCGCACTCGTCCGTAAGTTCGGTGCGTTATCCGGCGGATGGATCGTCGTTCGTGGTGTTTCGGCGTCTGACACTGGAACGCGGAAGTCCTGAGCTCAAGCGTCAGGGCCCCGGCCCTCAGGCCCAAGCCGGGCATCTCGTGCTCGCGTATTTCGCGAGCAACTCCTTTTCCCGCTCGCGGCTGAGGGTCTCGCGCTGCTCGCCGGCGGTGCGGGCCCAGTGGAGGGTGTCGACCGCGGTCTGCTCGATCGGTCGCAGATCGAGACCCGCGTCGAGTGCGCGCCCGATGTTCGCCTGAGGGAGGCCTGCGTACTCGGGGCCCGGCAGCCACAGCGGTAGCTCCGTCCATGGCTCGACTCCCTCGAAGACGAGCGTGTCGCTGTCGACCCATCGCAGCCGGCAGTCGGTGCCGATTGCTGCGATCATCCTGTCCAGCAGGTCGCCGATTGTGAGTGGGGTCGCCGGGCCCGTGGCGTTGATCGGTCCGCCTGGGCCTTCTGCCGCGAGCTCGATCATCCACCGGGCGAGGTCGCGCGCGTCGATGAGCTGCACCGGGCGGTCCGGCGTGCCGGGCGCCAGCACGTCGCCGCCCTCGGAGAGCCGCACGGCCCAGTACGTGAACCGGTCCGTCGGGTCGTACGGTCCGGCGATCAGCCCGGCGCGGACGAGCGTCGTCCGCTCGTCGTAGATCTCGTCCAGGACGCGCTCGCAGGCCGCTTTCAACGGCCCGTAGTTCAGCCCGACGTCCTCGGAGCGCGGATCGTCCAGCTCTCCGGTCGGCGCCCCCTCGTCGTAGGGTCGGCTGAGATCGGCGTACGCGGAGATCGACGAGACGAAGACGTAGCGTCCGACCGCGTCACGCAGCAGCTCGCCCGACTGGCGGACGATCCGCGGGACGAAGCCGGACGTGTCGACGACGCCGTCCCACGTTCGCCCGCGGAGCGCAGCGAGATCTCCGTCCCTGTCGCCGTTCAGCTGCTCGGCCTCGGGGAAGAGGCCGGGGTTCGTCCGGCCGCGTGTGAAGGTCGTAACCTCGTGGCCCGCGGCGAGCGCCTCGGCGACGACGTGGCGGCCGAGGAAGACCGTCCCTCCGAGCACGAGCAGCTTCATCGGAGCGGCTCAGGCCGAAGGTCGACCTAGGCCGGCGTCGGCAGCGCGTCGAGCGCCTGCAGCGCGCGCTGGAGCTCGTCCTCGTCGAGCGCGACGTCCTCGAGCGTCCCGGCGAAGTACTTGTCGTAGGCGGTCATGTCGAAGTGACCGTGCCCGGAGAGGTTGAAGAGGATCGTCTTCTCGACACCCTCCTCGTCGGCCTGCTTCGCCGCCCGCAGGGCTCCGTGGATCGCGTGCGACGACTCGGGGGCCGGCAGGATGCCCTCGGTGCCCGCGAACAGGATCGCCGAGGCGAAGACGTCGTTCTGGAGGTAGGCCTCGGCGCGGACGATGCCGTCGCGCACGAGCTGCGACAGGAGCGGCGCGGCGCCGTGATAGCGGAGCCCCCCGGCATGGATCGGGGCCGGGACGAAGTCGTGGCCGAGCGTATGCATCGCAACGAGCGGCGTCAGCTTGCTCGTGTCGCCGAAGTCGTAGGTGAACGTGCCGCGAGTCAGCGTCGGGCACGCGGCCGGCTCGCAGGCGATGAACTCGATCTCGCGGCCCGCGATCTTCTCGCGCACGAACGGGAACGCGAGGCCCGCAAAGTTCGAGCCGCCGCCGACACAGCCGATCACGACGTCCGGGAAGGCGTCTGCCATCGCCATCTGGGCGATCGCCTCCTCGCCGATTACGGTCTGGTGCAGCAAGACGTGGTTCAGGACGCTGCCGAGCGAGTAGGCGGTGTCCTCGCGCGTCGCGGCGTCCTCGACCGCCTCCGAGATCGCGATTCCGAGGCTACCCGTCGAGTCCGGATGTTCCGCCAGTGTCGCGCGGCCCGAGTTCGTGTCCTGGACGGGCTCGCCACCACCTCGGCGCCCCAGGCGTGCATCATCGAGCGGCGCCCCGGCTTCTGGTCGTACGAGACGCGCACCATGTAGACCTTGCACTCGAGCCCGACGAGCTTGCACGCGAACGCGAGCGCGCTTCCCCACTGGCCGGCGCCGGTCTCGGTGGCGAGGCGCGTGCGGCCCTCCTGCTTGTTGTAGAACGCCTGCGCGACCGCCGTGTTCGGCTTGTGGCTGCCGGCGGGGCTGACGCCCTCGTACTTGTAGAAGATCCGCGAGCGCGTCCCGGTCGCCGCCTCGAGCCTGTGCGCGCGGTAGAGCGGGGTGGGCCGCCAGAGGCGGTACATCGCGAGCACCTCTTCCGGGATCGGGACGAAGCGGTCCTCGCTCACCTCCTGGAGGATCAGCGCCATCGGGAAGAGCGGCGCCAGATCGTCCGGCCCGACCGGCTGCCCCGTGCCCGGATGCAGCACAGGCTGGAGGGGCGATGGCATGTCGGCGCGGACGTTGTACCACTGCTTCGGCAGCTGCGACTCGTCCAGCAGGAACTTCGTCTGACCCGCGCTCGGGCTCACGGACGCGAGCATAGTACGACGACGCGGCTCAGGTCGCCTGCCGGCGGCCTCACTTCCAGAACGGGTTCACCGGCGGCTTGAACTTCGTCGGGGTCGTCGGCGCGTGGAAGTACTGCGTGTTGATGGTGAAGGTCTCGAAACCCGGGAGAAGCACGAGCTTCTTCTTCGGCGCGCCAGTCGCGGTCGACTGCACGTCGATCTTGCCCGAGAGGGCCTGGATCTCGTCGCGGTGGCCCTGGTTCTCGACGACGAAGGTCACGGCTGCGGTTGCGGTGACCTTCCACTCGCCGACGTCGACCACCAGATAGCGCTTGAGAGAGCCGTTGCCCTGGAACCACGCTTCCGCGCCGGTTGACGAGGGCGACGGGCTGACGAACCAGGTCCCTCCTCCGAGCGGCGAGAGGTCGGTGCCCGGAGCGATCACGAGGCGACCCTCCGCGATCGCAAGATGCAGCGCCTTGGCGCCGGCCCGTAGCGCCTCGCCGACGACGAGGCCGACCGTCTTTCCCTTGACGACGGTCTCCGTCGTTCCGTCGGCGTGGACGAGCGTGGCCGTCCGGGAGAGTGTCACGTTGGACGCCGGCGGGGTGATCGGGATACCACCCGTCGTCCCGGTCTCGCCGGAGCTGGTGGTCGTGGTGGTGGTGGTGGTAGTGGTGGTGGTGGCGCGCGCTGCCGGCATCAGCACCGAGACCGCGTTCGAGCAGTAGTAGCCGACGCCGCCCTCGAAGTAGCAGACCTGAACCCATTCGGTCGTTCCAGCCTCATAGGTCCCGACGCTCTTGTGCGTCGTCGTGCCGACGTTGACGTTCTCGTTCCCGTTGTCGTGAAGATCATGCATCCCTGACCCGGCCCCTGCGAGTCGCAGTGGGAGCTCGTGCTGGTCCAGAAGGCGATGAAGCTGAAGGACGAGGTGTCTGGCGGCGGAGTCCAGGCGGCGGTGATGTACCCGTCCGCGTCCCCCGTCGCGGAGGTGAGTGTCGGCGCGGACGCCGCAGCGCGCGCGGCGAGGGGAGTGCCAACGCAACAAACGATCGCTCCCGCAAGAGCCAGAGCCCACCCGACTCTCATGCGCTTGAAATTGCGGAGATTTGCCACGCCCGAATGGCATCAGGTCCCCCTCGAACCGTCATCCGTGAACCGTGCGGTGCACGGCGGGAGAACTACCGAATGCCACAGCGGTGTCTGACCGCCCAGGATCCGCGACTCTGCGAAGTCAGACGCGAGGATCGACGGTCTACGTGGTCGCGCCGGCCGACCAGCGGAGGACGTCCGCCGTGGTCAGCACTCCGTGGCAGCCCGTGTCGTCGATCACCGGTAGGCAGTTGATGTGATGCTCGAGCATGAGTGCGGCTGCCTCCTGCAGGCTGCTCGATGGGCGCACGGAGCTCAGGGCACGGCTCATGACCTGGTGCGCCCGCTTGTTCAGCGTTGCCAGATCCGATGCGGTCGCGAAGCGCTCCTTGTCGGCGCGCGGGCTGAGGTTGCGCAAAACGTCGCGATCGGAGATGACCCCGACGACGTGCCCGGCCTCCACGACGAGCACATGATGGCAGCCGTGCATGAACATCACGTCACGGATGGCCCAGAGCGGGGCGTCCATGTCGACCGTCTGCGGATCTGTCGTCATCCACTCTGCGACGGTTGCCTCGGGGTTCAATGCGCTCCGTTCTTTGGCATTCGATTCGGAATGCTACGAGGGTTGCCCCTCCGCCGCGTGAACTGCGTTCGCCGCCTCGCTGAGAGCCGAACCCCGAACCTCGTTGCGCGCGCGACCGGCTCGGAAATCGTGCGGAAAGAGGGAGGAGCGCGACGCCGTACGCTGGTCCGGACGCAGTACTGTTTCGATATGCGGCGGCACGTGCCTGGGTGGTGGTCAGGTTGACCGGCCCGACCGGCTTGAAGGAGTCGGACGACCACGACCGCTACCGCGCGCTCTTCGAGCAGAGCATGGACGGGGTGCTCTTCACGAGCCCGGACGGTGCGGTGCTCGAGGCGAATCCGGCGGCCTGCGAGATCCTGCGCATGGAGGAGTCCGAGATCTGCGCTCTCGGACGCGGTGGGCTCGCGGATCCCGGCGACGAGCGCTGGGCAGTCGGCGTTGCCGAGCGTGCGCGTACCGGCCGGTTCCGCGGTGACCTTCGAATGCTCCGCGGCGACGGATCGACCGTGACCGTGGAGGTCACTTCGCAGATCTTCACAGGGCGCGACGGCCGACTCCATACGTGCGTCGTTTTCCGCGACATCACCGAGCGGTTGCGCCTGTCCGAGCGGCTCAGGGAGGCGAACGCGCGGCTCGAGCAGCTTGCGATCAGCGACGAGCTGACCGGGTTGCGCAACCGCCGCGGGTTCACCCTGCTCGCGCACCACGAGCTCGAAGCGGCCGCTCGGCGAGGTGAGCAGGCGTGGCTCGCGTTCGTGGACATCAACGAGATGAAGAGCGTCAACGACGAGCTCGGTCACCACGCGGGCGACGAGGCGCTGCAGCTGGTCGCGGCGCTCCTCCTCGAGCACGTTCGAGCGAGCGATGTCGCCGCGCGGATCGGAGGCGACGAGTTCTGCCTCCTGATCACGGTCGCGTCCAAGCGCGACGCGCGGGCGTTCGTCCGACGGCTGCGGGCCGCTGCCAAGGGGCTGACGCTCCGTGACGGTCGGCCGCTGTCCCTCTCCGTCGGTCTCTCCGACAGTGCTGCCGCGACGCCTGCGGACATCACGCGCGCCCTCACCGAAGCCGACCACGCGATGTACAGGTCGAAGCACGGCGTCGTCCGTCCGCCGTCTGCGGGCGCGGCACCGTCGACGAGATCGGCATCTGAAACCGGGAACGATGTCGGGGTGCTCGAGCGCCCTTAGAAGCTCTGACCAAACGAAGCATGAGCCGCTCGGCGAAGCGTCATTCCGTTAGAGCTTCTTAGCGCGGCTTGCGAAGCTGCGCCTGCCGCCAGCGGTGCAGCGTCTTCGACTTGCGGCCCGCCTTCGGCTCGGGCGGCGGCGGTGCGGGATCGTGCTCGTCGATCCACTTCGCGGCTTCGTCGTCCGGGTCGAGTCCCAGCGTCCGCTCGCGCTCCAGGCGCCGGCGTTGTGAAGGTGGAAGCTCCCTTCCCACGCGGCCGAGACTAGCGCGCCGACCGAGGCCGTCTCCGGGTTGCCACAATGCCTCGACCAAGGAGGTGCGGATATGTCACAAACGGAAGCGGAGAGTCTCTTCGGCGACGAGCACGTCCGCCGCTATCGGGAAACCGGCGGCGCGGTCGGTCACATCTGGAAGGAGGGGTCGACGATCCTGCTCCTGACCACGACCGGGCGCACGAGCGGTGAGCCGCGCACGACGCCCCTGATCTACGCGCAGGACGGCGATCGGTACGTGATCGTCGCGTCCAAAGGCGGAGCGCCCGAGCATCCCGGCTGGTACCGGAACCTCGCGCAGAATCGGAGCGTCGAGTTGCAGATCGAGGACGAGGTGTTTCCCGCACGGGCGCGCACCGCGACGGGCGAGGAGCGCGAGCGGCTCTGGCGCAAGGCGAACGAGGTCTGGCGCCACTACGACGAGTACGCCAGGAGAACGGAGCGCGAGATTCCGGTCGTCGTGCTCGAGCGGATCTGATCCCCGCTGCAAGCTCGCCGGGCCGGCTCACGCCACCCCGCAGCTCGCCGCCGAGTAGTACCACTGGTGGCCTCCGAACCGGCGCCCGTTTGCGAGCCAGATCCGGTAGGCGACGACGAGCTGCTGGTGAGGTGACGCGCTGGCAGGGTTCCGTGGATAGCCGGCGGGGGCGAGGCTGTTCCAGGTTGTGACGTCGATCTGCAGTCCCCCGCGATCGACGGAGGGATAGCCACGCCAGTCTGTCGTGCGATGCCAGTCGACGGACTCGTGACGGTGGATGCACATCGCTTTTCCGATCCACCAGCTGGGAATCCTCGGGTGAGCGTTCGCGGTGGTGGTGGAGACGAACGCGGTGACAAGGACGTGAATGAAGGCGAGGTACCGCAGGGTTTGACCTCCCGATCGGGGACAGGACGCGAGTCTGTGCTTTGGGACGACTCGGCTTGGGTGCTCGCACAGGCGGCGCGAGCGAAACCCGGCGAACGAACCTCGAATCGAGCAAGGCTCACGATCGCCGGGCTCGGACACGATAGCCATGGCCGGCGCTCTCACAGCGGGTGAACCTGCAGCCCTCGCGCCGGGTCACGCTCGCATAGCCTGCGCAGATGCTGGCGATCCTAGGCGGGCTCGGGGCTGCCCTCGCCTGGACGATGACGACGCTCACCGCGGCACGCGCGTCCAAGCTGATCGATTCCTGGTCGATGGTCGCCACGGTGATGGTCGTCGGGCTGATCGTCGCGACGCCGACCGCGGTGATCGCCGGGGTCCCTGCGGGGCTGAACCGGCATTCGACGACCTGGCTCCTCGTCGCGGGCTTCGGGAACGTCGTCGGGCTGCTCTTCGCCTACACCGCGCTGCGGATCGGCAAGGTCGGGCTCGTCGCGCCGATCACCTCGACCGAAGGCGCCGTGGCAGCCCTGATCGCCGTCGTCGCCGGCGAGCATCTCGCGCCGAGTGAGGGGATTCCGCTGATCGCGATCGCAGCCGGCGTGGCGCTGGCGGCCGCGGCGCCCGGGAAGGGCGAAGGGCGTCGCCTCGAGATCGAGGCGGGGCTGCTCGCGGCCTGCGCGGCGGTGTGCTTCGGGTTCGGGCTCTACGCGACCGCCAGAGTGGGGCAGAACCTCGGCATCGCCTGGGCCGTGCTGCCGCCGCGGGTCGTCGGCGTTGCGCTGATCGCGATCCCGATGGCCGTCTCGCGGCGCTGGCGGATGACCCGGGAGGCGCTGCCCTACATCGTCGTCTGCGGGATCTGCGAGGTGGTCGGCTTCGCCTCGTACGCGTTCGGAGCCCGGCACGGGCTCGCGGTCAGCGCGGTGCTTGCGTCGCAGTTCGCCGCCATCTCCGCCGTCGTCGGCTTCCTCGCGCTGCGCGAGCGGCTCGCGCCGATCCAGGTCGCCGGCGTCGTCACGATCGTGGTCGGCGTGTCGGTGCTCGGCGCGCTGCACGCCTGACCCCCAGTTAGAGTTCAGGCGATGCCCGCCTCAGCCCGTCAGCGCGCCCGGCGAACCTTCCTGAAGACCGTGGGAGGGCTGCACAGCGCCGTGTACCGCGCCAGCGGCGGGAAGGTCGGCGGGAGCATCAAAGGAATGCCCGTGCTCCTCCTGACGACGACGGGCCGGAAGAGCGGCAGGACGCGCACGACGCCGCTGCTCTTCCTGCGCGACGGCACAGACATCGCGGTCGTCGCCTCGAACGGCGGCAGCGACTCGGCTCCGGCCTGGTGGCTGAACCTGCGCGCCAAGCCGGCGGCTCAGATCGAGCTCGGCCGCCACCGGATCAACGTCACGGCCCGGAAAGCCTCGCCGGAAGAGCGCGAACGACTCTGGCCGCAGTTCACCGCCGGCTACAACGGCTACGCGAAGTACGCCACGCGAACGACCCGCACGATTCCCGTCGTGCTCCTCACGCCCGTTTGATGTCCTGAGGGGCGTGCGCGCGACGGTCAGTTCGCGAGCTCCGCGGGCATGGTCGCGGCGCGATCGGCGGGAAGGCCGAGCCGCTCGATGTCGCTCGCGCGGCTCGGGTGCGTCTCGAGCAGGTCGGCGACCCGGCCGCCCTCGAAGCACGCGCCCGTGAAGCCGGGGGCCATCGTGCACCCGAACAGCCCCCAACGGCCGCCGGCGACGAGCTCGCCCGCCTGCCACACGCCCGCGGGGACGACGTACTGCACCCGCTGGCCGGCCAGCAGGTCGCTACCCAGGATCGCCTCCTCGTCCGAGCCGTCGGGGTGCAGCAGCACCAGGCGGATCGGATCGCCGCCGTAGAAGTGCCACACCTCGTCGAACGTGAGGCGATGGAAGAGCGAACGGCTCGGCGGATCGTCGCAGTACAGTCCGATCCCCGCCGAGCCTGCGGGAACGCCCGGCGCGCTCTCCGCCCGGCTCCGGTAGGTGCCGGCGAAGAACGTCCCCTCGACGGGCAGGCGCGTCAGGCCCAGGCGCTCGATCAGGAGTTTCGCCGTCGCGTCGATCCAGCGGAAGCTACCGGAGCCGGTAGCGTCACCGGGATGAGCCAATCCTCCTCGCCGCCGCCGGTCGAACGGCTGCTCGATCTAACCGGTCTGGTTGCGATCGTCACCGGGGCGAGCGGAAATATCGGCGGTGGAATCGCCCGTCGTCTGCATGAGGCGGGCGCGTCGGTGGTTGCGCACGCCGGCCACGATCGAGACGCGGTCGACTCGCTGGCCCGCGAGCTGGGCGACCGCGTCGTCACCGCGGTCGCCGATGTCGAGCGCGCTGCCCGAGCGATCTGCGCCGTCGCGGTCGAGTCCTTCGGTGGGCTCGACATCCTGGTCAACAACGCCGCCGTCCAGCCCGTTGCCGCGCTTCCGGCGATCGGCAACGACGAGCTCGCCGAGCTGTTCCGCGTCAACGTCGCCGGCGTCGCGGCGATGACCCGCGAGGCGGCCACGAGGATGGCCGGCGGAGGCGCGATCGTGAACATCAGCTCGATCGAGGGCCTCCAGCCCGCATCCGGCCACAGCCACTACGCGGCCTCGAAAGCAGCGGTGATCATGCACACGCGGGCGGCAGCCCTCGAGCTCGGGCCGGCCGGGATCCGGGTCAACAGCGTCTCACCAGGGCTGATCGACGTCGCCGGGCTCGACGAGGCGTGGCCCGAAGGTGTCGCACGGTGGCATGCGGCCGCGCCGCTCGAACGCCTCGGCACTCCGGGCGATGTGGCCGACGCCGTGCTGTTTCTCGCCTCGCCGGCGGCGCGCTGGATCTCGGGCGCGAACCTCGTCGTCGACGGAGGCGTGCTGACGCACAGCACCTGGTGAGCACCAGATCCTCTTTTACTTGCGGCTTACACCGCTCAGACAGCCGTGTGACGATGCTCGTCGATGCTCCCGTCACGATCTGACCACGACTCGGGGAGGCGGCATGAAGTCGCGCTTTGCACTCGCTGTTGGCACCACCGCACTACTCAGCTTCGCGACACCCGTTGTCGCGCTGGCCGGCGCTGATCCTGTCGCGCAGCTGAACACGGATGTTGCGCAGCTCGGCACCGACATCTCGTCCGTCCACGACACGCTGCTTGCCGACCTCGCGAAGGTCACGACCGACGCAGGCAAGGGTGACAAGGCGGCGGCGAAGGCCGACTTGAAGCAGTTCCGGACCGACCGCGCGGCAGCCGTCACCACGTTGACGGGCGACCGGACGGCCGTCAAGGCCGACCTCCAGGCGGTCAAGACCGCCAAGCTCGGCACGAAGGAGCTCGCGGCTTCCCTGAAGACGGCCCGCACGGCGAACCAGGCAGAGCTGCAGGCAGTCCATACGGCGGCGCAGCAGGCCCGCGACGCCGTGAAGGCGCTCGCCGGGGCCGGCAAGACCTCTTCCGCGGGTTAGCAGCTAGCAGGGCTCGAGTCGGTCACGGGGCGTTATTGGGGGCGCCCCGTGACCGGCCGCCCTCGCCCACGCCGTCCCGGCGGTGACCGCTACGCTGGTTCGGTTCCGCGCGCTGCGACTCCTGGGCAATCGGGTGATTATTTCGGCGGCTGCGCGACCGACAACAAGTTCATGGTTCCAGCTCCCGATCTCCGGTCGGCCGATCTCGCCTCCTCGACGGGACGCAGCCGCCTTCGCGTGGCCGTGGGGATCGGGTTCGCCCTCGTCACGATCGGTGCCTGCGTCCTGCTCGGGAACCGCTTCACGCACACGAGCTGGCCGCTCCAGCGTGCGCACATGGGTCTCGTCGGCGCCGCCGTCTTCTTCTACTTCGCCAGCTACATCTTCCGCGCGCTCGGCTGGCAGAAGCTCTTCCCGGCGAGCGAGCGCCCCGACCGTGCACGCTGCCTGGCCGCGTGCGGCGCGGCGGCGGCGAGCGGCGTCGTCCTGCCCTTCCGGCTCGACTACCTGGTGAAGATCGGAACGCTGCGCCGGATGCGCGGCGTCAAGCTCGGGCTGGAGGCGATCGCGCTCTCGATCATCTCGCTCGGCCTCGTCGACGCCGTTGCGTTTCTGCCGCTGTCGATCTCGGCCACCGCGACGAGCTCGTCGACCTTCCGGGCGCCGCTGATCCTCGTCGTGCTCTTCGGAGTCGGCTCCTGCGGCCTGCTCGTCGGCGGCCAGCATCTGCTGCGGGTGCCGCTGATCGCACGCCGTGCACGTCTGTCGAAGCTCGTCGGGCGCGTCGCGGATCACCCGCGCGGAACGACGCGCGAGGCGATCGTTGCCTGGTTCTTCCTGCTGGGTTGCTGGAGCACCCGGGCCTTCGGCAGCACGCTGCTGCTCGCTGCGCTCGGAGTCGGCTTCTCGCCGACGCTGGCGCTGGTCGTGCTCTGCTTCTCGGCCGCCGCCTCGCTGATCCCGATCGCGTCGGGCGGTGCGGTCGCCAACGTGGGCGCAACCGCTGCGGTGCTGCTCGCGCTCGGTGTCCACAGCGGACCCGCGATCAACTTCGGGCTTGCCTCCGGGCTGCTGCTCTGCGGCACCGCCGCCGTAGCCGCGGTCGTCGGGCTCGCGACGTCGCTCGCCCTCGGCCTGCGCGCCCGCTCGCTCGCATCCGTGTAATCCGGTCGTGCGTCGGGACGTCGACTCAGCCGGTGCCGTTCCGAAGCTCCCGCAGGGCGCGCGGCCAGATCCCCTGCTTGCCGGGTGAGAGGATCCCGTTCGGATCGAGCGCGTCCTTGATCGTCTCGTTGAAGCGCCGGTAGGCGTGGTCGCCGAAGCTGTACTGGTCGGCCGCGAGATCCATGAAGTCGAGGTGCGCGCGGTACTCGCCGTAGCCCTGCTTTGCGGCCTCGCTGACGAGGAGCTTCGCCGTGTCGTAGGCGCCGCGTGCCTGGGCCTCGTTCTTCGTGTCGAAGATGACGAGCGTCACGTGGACGAAGCTGCGCGCGTTCGTCGGGATGATCGCGACCATGTAGTCGAGGCCCGCCTGCTGCTCGATCATCCCGCGGAGCAGGTCGCGCAGGGCCAGCGCGTCGGGCCCGGTGAGCGGGGCGACGGGCGAGAAGCCGATGTGGCCGCCCTCCTCGCCGCCGTACCAGCCGGTCATCTGGTTCAGGTCGAGGTTCGGGATCCCGGCCTGGACCTGCTCGATCGGGTGCTGGATGTCGCCGAACTGCTCCGGCGCGTACTTCGTGCCCCAGACCTCGGCGTCGGGGATCCGCTCGAAGGCCTCCTTGATCTTCTTGAAGCGGAGATCGACCACGTTCTCGTCGCCGTAGAGGGCGAAGCGCATCATCCAGCGGCCGACCTCGAGCTCGCGGCCCATCTTGTCGATGATCGCGTCCGGGATCGGCCCCTCGCCGTCGTACCAGAGCTCGCGCTTCGAGAGCACCGAGGCGAAGAGGACGGTGTTGATGATCTGCGGCACCATCCGGATCGTCCCGTCCAGCATCAGTCGGCGGAGCGTGTCGGTCACCGGGCCGAGGTCGTCGTCGCGCCAGACGCGCAGCCAGAGCGGCATGTAGCACTCGGGCTGCGGCATCAGCCAGACGCCCATCTTCGTCACGATTCCGAAGTTCGACTGCATGAAGAGCTGGTCGGGAGTGGGGCCGAGGCCGCGCTTGTAGACGTTCCAGGAGCGGTTGCCGGGCATCGCGCCCATCCCGGTGCGCATCAGATCGCCGTTCGGGAGCACGACCTCCATCCCGCACTGGGCGGCCATGTCCATGCCCTGCGGCAGATAGGTGATGCCGTGGTCGAGGGTGTTGCCGACGACGCTGCCCCAGCCGAGGTCGGCGCAGGAGAGCATCAGCTTGTGCCCGCCCGCCTGGATCGCCTCGTAGAGGTCGAACCAGCGCACGCCCGGCTCGACGACGGCGTAGCCGAGCTCCTCGTTGATCTCGAGCACGCGGCTCATCCGCCGCAGGCTGAGGATCACGGAGCCCTTGACGCGCGGCGCCGGGCCGCCGTAGCCGTTGTTTCGGCCGGTCGAGTGCGTCCAGAGCGGGATCTTGTGCAGGTTCGCGACCCGCACGATCTCCTGGATCTCCTCGACGGAGTCCGGCAGCACGATCGCCGAGGCCGTGTAGTCGTCCCAGGTTTCGTAGGCGAACGGGTCGCGGAAGTCGCGCAGGCTCGCCTCGTCGGTGAGCACGTGCTCGGAGCCGACAGCCGCGGCGAAGCCGTCGAGCGCTCGCGCGAGGTCGTTCGGTGAGCTGACGCTGGTCATGTGGCCCTCCCCGGGTCGAGTGTGCGCCCCGCGCACGAAACGTCTCTGAGCGCGCGAACCTACTCCGTAGGCGGAGCAGCGTCAATGACTCCCGCGAGCCAGCGCGCGGTCGCGTCGAGATCGTTCTGGGTGAGCCCGTGCCCGGCGCCGGGCTCGGTGTGTGCGGCGACGGTGGCTCCGGCGCGCTCGAGCGTCTGCACGAGGCGCTCGGTGTCGAGCTCGGAGGAGTACGGATCGTGGCTCCCTGCCGCGACGAGCACGTCGGTGCCTCTGAGGTCCGGGAGCTGCTCCGGCTCGTAGGGAAGCAGCGGGCGCAGGAGCGCGGCTGCGCGCAGGAGGCCGGGTGGCGCAGGAGCAGGCCGACGCCGATGTTCGCGCCGTTCGAGAAGCCGAGCGCAACGATGCGGGCCGCGTCGAGGCCGTAGGCGGCGGCCGCCGCGCGGACGAACTCCGCGAGCTCATCGGTGCGCACGAGCAGGTCGGGAATGTCGAGCACACCGACCGCGAGGCGGCGGAAGAAGCGCGGCGCGGCTCCCTCTCGTACCTTGCCGAGCGGGCTGAGGAGCGCCGCGCCCGGAGCGAGCTGCCGGCCGAGCGGCACCAGATCGTGCTCGTTGCCGCCCGTTCCGTGCAGCAGCAGGAGCGTCGCACCGGTCGTGCCCGGCTCGAAGACGTGCTGGAAGCCGAGGTCCTGCGCGGTCATGGCGCATCAGGGTACGTGCGCCGGTAGCGTCGGAGCATGCCAGGGCTTGTTCTCCGCGTGCCCGCCGACCGGCGCCCGCTGCGCTTCACGCAGCTCTTTGCCGGGCTCGTGCTCTACGGCGTCAGCTCGTCGCTGCTCGTGATCGGCGGGCACGGGCTCGTGCCGTGGGACGTGCTCCACCAGGGCCTCGAGCGGCAAACCGGAATCGCGATCGGTACCTGGTCGATCCTCGTCGGGGTGGTCGTCCTGCTGTTCTGGATCCCGCTGCGCGAACGGCCTGGGCTGGGCACGCTCGCGAACGCGATCGTGATCGGCGCAGTGATCGACCTGGTGCTCTGGCTCGTTCCCGATGCGCACGGCACGGTGCTGCGCTGGGCCTGCTGCCTCGTGGGCGTGCTCGCGAACGGAATCGCGACCGGGATGTACATCGGCGCCGGGCTCGGGCCCGGGCCCTCGCGACGGGCTGATGACGGGCCTCGCGCGCCGCAGCGGCCGGTCGCTTCGCCTCGTCCGCACGGCGCTCGAGGCGACCGTGCTCGTGCTCGGCTGGCTGCTCGGCGGCACGGTCGGGATCGGGACGCGTCGTCTATCTGTCTGGCGATCGGGCCGCTCGCGCACATCTTCGTGCCGTTCTTCTCGCACGGAGCTTCCCGCCGCGGCGAGAGCCTCAGACGCCCTTCTTCCGCGCCGCGGGGATCCACTTGATCGCGAAGCTCGAGCCGTCGGCCGAGTACTTCCCGGGTGTCGCGCCCGCGGGTGACGCGGCGATTCCCTGTTTCCCGTTGTGGTCGGTCGCGGTGGCGGTCGGATCGATGTCGGGCACGGTCAGCTTCGTCGGCACGAGCCGGATCGGGATCACCTTCCACTTCGGGTAGGTGAGTGTTCCCTGTCGCTCCGTTGCCGACGGCCGAGATGTTCCGCATCGTGATCGCGCCGAAGTTCGTCAGCGAGGCCTCCTGGCAGGTGTAGAGGACGCACGTCGCGGGCGACTCCATCACCCAGTCGGCCGTGCTCGTGTCCTGCGAGGAGAAGTTGATCGTCTTCACGAAGTCCCAGCCCTGCGTCACGTTCTTCACCTCGAGCCTGACGAACCGGTAGTTGAGGATCCTGACCAGACCGGTGATCGTGTCGCCTGCGTAGACCTTGTGGTTGATGTTCGGGAACGTCTGGTACGAGAGGTACGGCACGAGCTCGAACCAGGCGAAGTAGACCGGCTTGCCCTGCTTGGAGCAGTTCGAGTTGGTTCCGACCTCCTCCTGGTTCGTCGTCGTGTAGCCGCCGATGCCGACCCAGGCTGCCGAGGAGGTTGCGCCCAGCTTCTTCGAGCAGGTCGCCTTCGGCACGGTCCACGTCCCGGTCACGCTCTTGTAGACGACCTTCTTGCCGGGCTGGTGGGTGGCGACGTAGCCGGACCAGTTCGGGATCGATTCCATCGGGGCCAGATGGGCCGGCAGCTTGTCGGCAGCATGTGCGGCGCCGGCGCCGAGCGAAAGGATGGCGAGCACGGCAAGCCCGCTGAGCGCCCGCACCCACCGCGGACCCACCCGCACGTTCCCCCTTCTTCCCACCATCCCGGTCCTCATCGTAGGGTCATGTGTAGCCGATCGCAAGCATTCCACCGCTGAGTGCAATACTCGCGTGACGTGAGCTCGGTCACGATCGACGGGGCGACGGGGAGCCTGCTGGTCGGCGGCAACCGGCTCTTTCCGATCGTGCTCTCGAACCCGCCGCCGCCCGGCGGCACGGCTCCGAGCGGGCGCAACGCGCTGGCCGAGGTTGCCGCCGGCGGGGTGAGCTTCATCCGCACCGGAATCGCGAGTTGGAGCGCCGCACAGATCGACCAGCAGATCGCCGCCGAGGAGGCGCTGCTCGCGCAGGCCCAGGCGCACGGCCTCCTCTGCTGGCTCTGGCTCGGCGCGCTCACCAACCTGCCGGTCGCGGCCGGCTCGGCGAACGAGCAGCTGCTGACGAAGATCGTGAGCGCGGTCGGCGCCCATCCCGCGCTCGGGGCCTACAAGGGCGTCGACGAGCCGGCGAATGCGCCGCCCGCGAGCCGCATTCCCGTCGCCGCGCTGACCCGCGCGCACACGAAGCTGAGGGCGCTCGACGCGGGGCATCCGCTCGTGATCATCCAGGCGCCCACCGGGACGGCCGCCGACCTGGCGCCCTACCAGCCTGCGTTCGACATCACGGGCGCCGACATCTACCCGGTCTCGTATCCGCCCGGAATCCACGGCGACGGCTCCAACCACGACATCAGCGTGGTGGGGGACACGACGAAGAAGATGGTCGCGGCCGCGGGCGGCAAGCCGGTCTGGATGACGCTCCAGATCGCCTGGAGCGGCACCACGCCGTCGCAGACGAGCCCGGCGATCGTGCCGCGGTTCCCGACCCTGCACCAGGAGCGGTTCATGGCCTACCAGGCGATCTGCAACGGCGCGCGCGGGCTGAACTTCTTCGGCGGCCACCTGACGGAGGTGACGAAACCGGCCGACGCGCTCGCGGGCTGGAACTGGACGTTCTGGGCGCTCGTCCTCGCCCCCCTCGTCGCGGAGCTGACCTCGACCGCGGTCGGCCCGGCCCTCGTGGCCGCGAGCTCGGCCGCGGTCGTCAAGTCCTCGGCCTCGGACGTCGAGCTCGTGACTCGCCAGGACGGCAGCTTCGTCTACGTGATCGCGGTCCGCCGCAGCGCGACGACCACGAGCAACGTCAGCTTCTCGGGGCTCCCGTTGCGCCACGACGGGCAGCCGATCGGCGGCGGCCAGGCGCTGTTCGAATACGTCCAGGATCCGCCTCCGCCGCCGATTCAGGCCGGCGAGCAGACGTTCCGGAGCATCGACGTCAGCGAGGGCGGCTTCAGCGACTGGTTCGGCCCGCACGACGCGCACGTCTACCGCTTCCCCCTCTCAGGGTAGATCGATCATCTACCCTGAAGGCGGCTGCACATCAGCCTGTTCCCGCAGGCCGTGCAGTTGCTCTGAAGACGGCCCGCGCTCGCCCGCGGGTCGTCGTCTATTGATCGAGCTCGTGGAGGGCCGCAACGGCCTCGGAGACGGTCCAGCAAACCCGGCCGGCGGAAGCGATCGCGCCCGTAACGAAGAGGTTCATCCCGTCGCCGACCGCATGGCCGCGGCGGCGCTGCAAGCGCAGGTCGGTGACGATCCCGACGATGCCGCGGTAGTGCGCGGGGTCGGCGCGCACGAGCTCGGCGAAGGCGCCGATCTCGGCGGCGGTCCCGTCGTCGATCATCGGGCCGTCGAGCCACGCGAGGAGCACGTTCGACGAGCGGAGGCCGTCGCCGTCGACGCGGTAGACCTCTTCGGGCGTCAGCCGGACGATGCGGTCGAAGTTCTCGTGCGGGACGAAGCAGTCGAAGCCCTCGGCCCGCAAGGCCGCCGCCAGCCCGTCGAGCCAGGCGCGCTCGGCTTCCGAGAAGAGTGGTCCGGCGACGTAGATGCGCATGGCGGCGAGAGGTTAGCTCTCGCTACGCAGCGTCCGAGTCTCCTCGGCCTGCCGCGAGGACGATACTTCACGGTTGCATGGTCAACTCGCCTGATGGGGAGGGAAAGCGGGTGCTCGTCGTCGACGACGAGCCGTCGATCGTCGATGCCGTGGCGACCGCGTTTCGCTACGACGGATTCGAGGTCGAGGAGGCGACGACCGGCGGCGACGCCCTGCTCGCGGTCGCGCAGAACGAGCCCGACCTGATCGTGCTCGACTGGATGCTCCCGGACATCGACGGGATCGAGGTCAGCAGGCGCTTGCGCGAGCGGGGCTCGAACGCCGCGATCCTCTTCCTCACCGCCAAGGACGCGGTCGCCGACAAGATCGACGCGTTGCGGGCCGGCGGCGACGACTACGTGACGAAGCCGTTCAGCCTTGCCGAGATCGTCGCGCGGGCCCATGCGATCCTCCGCCGCACAGGCGGTCGTCGCCCCCGGCGAGGTGCTGCGGTTCGCGGATCTCGTGCTCGACGAGGAGCGGCACGAGGTCCATCGCGGCGAGACGCCGTCCCGCTCACGGCAACCGAGTTCTCGCTCCTGCGCTACTTCCTGCTCAACCCGAACCGGGTGCTGTCGAAGTGGCAGATCCTGCAGAATGTGTGGCACTACTCGTTCGAGGGCAACCCGAATGTTGTCGAGACGTACGTGAGCTATCTGCGCCGCAAGCTCGATGCGGCCGGGCCGCCGCTGATCAAGACGGTGCGGCAGGCGGGCTACATGCTCGAGGCGCCGAGGGAGCCGAGCTGAGGACGCTCTCCCTCCGAGCCCGGCTGCTGCTCGGCGTGATCCTGCTCGCGACCGTCGGTCTCGCGACCACCGACGCGGTCACTTACACCTCGCTTCAGAGCTTCCTGCTCGCCCGCGCCGACGACTCCGTCGACGCCGCCGACGCCGGCATCGCGCTGAACCTGCCGAACGTCGAGACGGCCGGGAACAACACGACCGCCGGGGGCCCTGCGGCATCGACCCTCGTCAGTGCCGGGTACTGCGTGCAGATCCGCAGCACGAACGGCGTCGGTGTCTCGAGCACGCAGTGCCTGCCGCAGGTCTACAACACGCCGCTCCCGCCGGCGCCGGAATGGCCGACGAAGGTCACGGTGCCGAAGACGACCACCAGGCGCGACGCCCAGCGGGTCAGCTACTTCACCGTGCCCGCGGTCGGTGGGGGGCAGTACCGGGTGCGGGCCTCGATCGAGCCGGCCGCTCCCAGCGTGATGATCCTGATCGCGGCACCTCTGACGGGCCTCGACAGCACGCTTCACCACCTGCTCGTGATCGAGTTGATCGTGACCGTGGCCGTGCTGCTCGCGCTGGCCGTCCTCGGTAGCTGGGTCGTGCGCATCGGGCTGCGTCCGCTGGAGGCGATTCAACGGACGGCGGCGACGATCTCGCACGGCGATCTCTCCCAGCGGATCGAGCGCACGGACGAGAAGACCGAGGTCGGGAGGCTCGGGGCCGTGCTGAACACGATGCTCAGCCAGATCGAGTCGTCGTTCCGGGCCCGCGAGGCGACGGAGCAGAAGCTCCGGCGGTTCGTTGCCGACGCCTCGCACGAGCTGCGGACGCCGCTGGCGGCGGTTCGTGCCTACGCCGAGCTCTTCTCGCGGGGCGCGGCCAGCCGTCCTGACGACCTCGAGCGCTCGATGCTCGGGATCACGCGCGAATCCGAACGGATGTCGGCCCTCGTCGACGAGCTGATCCTGCTCGCCCACCTCGACGACGGCCGCCCGCTTCGCCGGGAGGCGGTCGATCTCGAGGACGTTGTGAACGACTCGGTCGACACCGCGCAGGCGGTCGAGCCGCAACGGCCGTTCACGACCTCGACGGAGTCTGCGATCGTCATGGGCGATCGAGACCGCCTGCGCCAGTTGGTCGACAATCTGCTCGCGAACGTCCGCGCCCACACGCCGGCGGGGGCGCCGGTGCGCGTGTCGCTCACCCGGACCGAGGGCAGCGCCGTGCTCTCGGTCTCGGACTCCGGGCCCGGCATGACCCCGGACGAGATGGCGCACGTCTTCGAGCGTTTCTACCGCGCGGACGTCTCCCGCGCGCGCTCGAGCGGCGGCGCCGGGCTCGGCCTGGCGATCGTGTCGGCGCTCGCAGAGGCGCACGGTGGCGCCGCCTCCGTGAAGTCCGAGCCGGGCCGGGGCGCAACGTTCACGATCACGCTGCCGCTCGCGGTCGAATCCCGCGCACACGCAGGGATTTCGGTCTAGCTGGGGAATTCCCAGCGATTTCCCAGGTTTGGGAGTTAGGCTCGCGAGGGTGTCGAACTCTTCGAAGCGGTCTTCGAACGCGGTGAAACGGCGCGTGGGGGATGAACGAGAGCTGACTCCTGGCGAGTGGTGTGTGTTGGCACTCCTCACGAGCGAGCCGGCACACGGCTGGACGCTGGCGAGCGAGTTTGGCTCTGACAGGGATGTAGGGGCGATCTGGCCGCTCAGCCGGCCGCTTGTCTACAGGGCGCTCGAGATTCTCGAGCAGCGTGGATTGATCGAGCCGGCACGGATCGAAGCCGGTACGCGAGGTCCACATCGCACGGTGTTTCGTGCGACACCTTTGGGGCAGGGGGAGTTCAAGCGGTGGCTGAGCGAGCCGGTCGAACACACGCGGGACATGCAGCCGCTGTTCCTACTCAAGCTGCTCTTTGCGGAACGGGCCGGCATTCTCCCGGCGCCGATCGTCGAGAAACAGCGTGCGGCGTTCTCGACGACGATCGAGTCGCTCGAGGCCCAGCTCGCCGAGAGCTCGGGTAGCGAGTGGGGCGTCGTGTGGTTCCGGCTCGAGTCCGCGAACTCCGTCCTGCGGCTGATCGAAACGATTGGCGCGTCGCGGCGGGGTCATCGCCTCGTCGAGCTCTCGTCCGCTGCCTGACCCTTTTCAGTACCTTCCGGTCGCAATGGCGATCGATCCGCAGGTCCAGCGCTACCTCGAGCAGCTGAAGGCGCTCGGCCTGCCGCCGATCGAGGAGCTCACGCCCGAGCAGGCGCGGGCCAACTTCGCGGCCAGCATCGATCCGCTCTTCGGGCCCGTCGATCCTGTGTTCTCGGTCGAGGATCGCAAGACCGACACGGGCGTCCCGGTCCGGATCTACCGGCCCGAGGACTCCGGCGAGCCTGCTCCGGCCCTCGTCTTCTTCCACGGCGGCGGCTGGGTGGTCGGGAGCATCGAGACCCACGACGGGATCGCCCGGGCGCTCGCGAACCGCTCGGGCTGCGTCGTCGTCTCGGTCGACTACCGGGTCGCACCCGAGCACCGGTTTCCCGTGGCACTCGACGACGCGTGGTCGGCAACCTGCTGGGTGCTGGCGAACGCCGGCGAGCTCGGGATCGACCCGACCCGGGTCGCCATCGGCGGTGACAGCTCCGGCGGGAACCTGGCCGCAGCGGTCGCGCGGCGTGCCCGGGATGCCGGGGTCCAGCTCGCGTTCCAGCTGCTCGTCTATCCCGTGGTCGACCACAGCTTCGACTCGGGCTCCTACAGCGAGTTCGCCGAGGGGCACAGCCTCACGCGGGAAGGGATGCGGTGGTACTGGAACCACTATCTCGGTGACGCCAATGGTGCGCACCCCGACGCCTCTCCGAGTCGCGAGCCCGACCTGGCCGGGCTCGCACCCGCCTTCATCGCGACTGCCGAGCTCGATCCGCTCCGGGACGAGGGCGAGGCGTATGCGCGGAGGCTCGAGCAGGCGGGCGTTCCGACGGTGCTCGTCCGCTACGAGGGCATGATCCACGGCTTCCTGCGCATGCCCGCCGATCATCGATTGCGCCGGCGCTGCGCTGGACGACCTCGCGGCGGCACTCGCCGCGGCGTTGGGCTAGCTGCTAGCGCCGCTTCTTCTTGGCGCCGCCGCCGCTCGGGCGGCTTCCCTGCTGGAGCTTCTGCTGCATCCGCCGCTGCTGGCGGTTTGCCGGCTCAGGCATCGCGCCCTGCTCCTGGACGGCGTCGAGATAGGCACGCCGCTCGGCCGCCGAGAGCGTCGATAGCGCCTGCTGCGCCTTCTGAGGATCGGGGTTCGTGCCCGCCCGTTGCATCTTGCGCAGCGCTGTCGCGAGCTCGGGATTCTGGCGCTCGAGCGCAGCGGTCGAGACCTTCTGGAACCAGCGCCGCAGGAACCCGACCTTCGACAGCGTCGCGATGATCGGCCGCAGGTACTTCCCGCCGCGGAACCGTCCCAGCACGACGACGATCCCGAACAGGAGCGCGACGCCGAGGATGATGAAGAGCGGGATGAAGAGGTAGGTCATGGTCGCGTGGAGCGTCTAGGAGCCGACGACCTTGACGAGCCAGCGGCGGTCGCGCTCGCGATCGAGCTCGATGAAGAGCACCCGCTGCCACTGGCCGAGCGCCAGCTCGCCGTCGGCGACGGGAATCGACTCGCCGGCCGAGCCGAGCAGCATCGACATGCAGTGGGCGTGCCCGTTCCCGATTCCGGTGTCGTCGGGATCGATGTTCTCGGTGCGACGGTCCCAGTCGTCGTGCGCGTAGTAGGTGTCGTCGGGGATCAGGCGTCGCAGCAGCCGGGCGAAATCTTCGAAGAAGCCGGCCTCGAGCTCGTTGACGCGGATGCAGCAGGTCGTGTGCGGCGAGTAGACGCAACAGATCCCGTCGACCACGTCCGACGCGCGAACGATCGCGTTGACCTCGTCGGTGATGTCGCTGACGTGAAGTCCGCCCTGCGTCCGGAAGTGACGCTCCTGCTGGTGCACCTTCACGGGGGGAAGTCTAGCCAGGGCATCGAGCGTCCGCGAACGGGTGCGGTAGCGTGCACTCCGGGGCCCGTAGCTCAGCTGGTTAGAGCAGCGGACTCATAATCCGTCGCGCCTTGGTTCGAATCCAAGCGGGCCCATTTGCGGAAGGCACCAACCTGTGACGCAGGGCAACGCCGGGACGGGAGCCGACGACGAGATCGTCTCGACGTGACGCTGAGGTCGAGAGGCGAAAGGAGAGTGGCGGTCTGGCACGTAGAGATTCAGATGCACTCTTCGGCTCGGCGGGTCCGGGCTCGCGGTAGGTGTCTTCGCTGATGCGCTCGAACCTTCTCATTCGTCTCTTCCTGGTGGCCGCGATCGCGGGTTACCTCACGCCGGCGGCCGGGGCGACGTCGCCGGCGCCGGCGCTGGTCGCGAAACGCCAGCAGGCCAAGAGAGTGATCGCGCAGATCGACGCGATCGACGAGCAGCTCAGCGTGATCACCGAGCGTTTCGACTCGGCACGCGTCGAGCTCGGCGCTGTCCGCCACCGCGTGACCGCGGAGCGCGTGGCGCTCGCCGTCGCGCAGCGGCAGTACCGAATCGCTCAGGGGAACGTCGCGAAGCTCCTCGTTGCGCTTTACACCTCTGGTCGGCCGTCCGCGCTCGACGTGATCCTGGGTGCGAAGAGCCTCTCCGGCCTGATCGGGTTGGGCGAAGCGGAGAACGCGGTCAGCCGCGAGGACAAGCAGGTCGCAACCGCCGCAACCGTCGCGCGGCGGAACTGTCCACCTTCGTCTGAAGACGCTCGAGTCGGACCGCGCGGCCGCGGCCGCGGCTGTGCACGAGCTCGCACAGGAGCGCGCGCAGATCCAACAGGGGCTCGCGCACCGCCGCACGCTGCTCTCGTCCGTCCAGGCGCAGATCAGCCAGCTCGAGGCCCGCCAGCGGGCACTGCAGGCACGACTTGCCGCAGAGGCGCGAGCACGACTGGCGGCCCAGCAGGCGGCGCGCGCCCGGCTCGAGGCGGAGCAGAAAGCAGCTGCGCAGCAGGCAGCCAGGGAACGTCGCGTGCAAGAGCTCGCCCAAGCGAAAGCACAGGCCGCAGCTCGGCAAGCCGCGGCGACGACCACCGCGGCGACGACCCCCGCGGCGACGACCACGGACCCGAGCTCTCCGATTCCCGACCCTGGACCGACAACCGCCCCGAACGCCGGACCGCTACCCGCCGGCTATCCGCAAGCAGCCCAGATCGCGCTCCAGTACATCGGCATCCCCTACCTCTGGGGCGGGGCGACACCGGCCGGATTCGACTGCTCCGGACTCGTGGCCTATGTCTTCGCCCAGCTCGGCGTCATCCTGCCGCACTCCGCCGCGGATCAGTACGGCTATGGAGTCGACGTCCCCCGCGCCGATCTCCAGCCCGGCGATCTCGTCTTCTTCGACGATCTGAACCACGTGGGCATCTACATCGGCGACAACGAGATCGTGAACGCCCCGGATACGGGGAGCTTCGTTCGCATCGACAGCCTCAGCGAGCCGTGGTACGCAAACCGCTACGTCGGCGCCCGCCGCGTCTAGGTCTCACCGGTTTTTCACAGAGCGGGGCATACCCTCCGGTCGTCTGTGTCACGTCGGCCTCTCTTCTCCTCCCGAACGCAGACTCGTGGGTCTGCGTTCGCTCCCCCACCGTAGACGGTAGATTGCGATGACGGGCACTCAGCCACCAAGCCGAACGGCGCGCACCGAGGCGCTTCGCGCGTCGCCGCCGATGTTCCAAACCCGCGCGCTCGACAGGCTCACGCGGGTCCATCCCGCGGTGCCTGCGCTGATCTTCCTGCCGGTGATCGGGTTGCTGGCCGGGCTCGCATTTGCGGCGCAGCCGCTCGCCGACGTGCTGCTCGAGCTTGCGGGTGGCTATCTGTTCTGGACGCTGGCCGAATATTGGGGGCATCGCGTGGTCTTCCATTTCGAGCCCGAGGGCGGCTTCGGGGCACGGCTCCACTGGATGATCCACGGCGTTCATCACGACCACCCGAACGACCCGCGCCGCCTCGTGCTACCGCCGGTGCTCTCGCTCCCCCTCGCCGCGCTGTTCCTGGCGGGTTTCGTCGTCGTTCTCGGTACGCCGGTCGGCTGGGGTACGTGTGCCGGCTTCTTTGCCGGGTACCTGCTCTACGACATGGCTCATTTTGCGTTGCATCACACCCACCCCCGGCGTGGGTTGGGCCGATGGTTGCGCGAGCTGCACATGCGTCACCACTTCGAAGATGAGAAGCGCGGGTACGGAGTCACCGTCCCCTGGTGGGACATGGTCTTCGGCACCTACTCCGGCCGCAAGCACCGTTAGCCGGGCGCCCCTCGGGGCGCTTGCTGTTTGTTCAGGAGAGATCGGAGAGCAGGGCTCGATATTCCTCACGCGTGATCTCGCCGCGCGCGTAGCGGGCGCGGATGATCTCGATCGCAGGATCGTGGATATCCGGCTTCGGGGCCGGCGCGGGCGCGACAGCCGGTGGGGGTAGGGGAGGGACGAGAGCAGGCGGCGGCGGTGGTGGAGGAGGCGACGCCGGGATAGCCGGCGGTGTCTGGGCGGGCGGCGAAGGTGGCGGTGCTTGGACCGGCGCGGAAGCGGGCACCGGCGCCGGCGCCGGTGGTGGCGACGGGAGCACCCGTGGTGGCACCGGCGCGGGTGGTGGCGGGGTTGCTGCCAACGCCGGGATCACCGCCTCAGACGACGCAACCGGCCACGGCTCGATGCTCGGCAGCGGGGCGGGGCTCTCCGTCATCGGCGCGTCGGCAGACGCCTCGAGTGTCGCGACGGCCCGTTCGACTTGAGCCCGGCGTAGCTCCTCCCGCCAGGTGCGGTTCAGATGCGCTTGGACGTATGCGCTCCAGAACGGGAGCACGAGCAGAAAGAGGGCCCACGCTACGCCGGTGCGCAGATGCGGATCGGGTGCGCCCGTGATGCGCTCGGCCTTCTGGATCCGGCGGAGAGTGCGCTGGACCGACACGAAGGGCGGCACGAGCAGGACGGCGCCCAGCGAAACGGCAAGAGTCGATCGGCCCGGCTTCACGTCCAGCTCGCGTCCCGACTCGCCGCAGAGAGCGCCGAGCTCGCGCAGCTCGCGGTTGATCCGGTAGTACCAGACGCCGAGGTAGATCCCGAGCGTGAGCGTGCCGAAGAGCGGCACCGTCCACGGCCTGCGGATCGTGATCGTTCCCGACCTGATGAGAGCGGCGACCTGATGGCTGGGGTCGAGGACGGGGAGAGTCGTCGTCCGGGGCACGACCACGGGCACCCCCGGCGCGTTCGGGTCGATCCCCGAAAGCTCGAAGCCTGGCCAGACCGAAATCGCGACCAGCCTGGCCTGGACGGTCGTCAGTGCCTGGGCCTGCTTCCCGAGCTCAGCCGGGTCGGCATTCGCGGTGCCGGGAACCGAGACCACGGCCGGGACCAACGTGTCGGCGACGACCTTGGAGATCGGCTCCTCCGCGGCGATGCGACCGGTCGCCGAGACGATCAGCCTGTGAGCGTCCGTTCGGAGCCGAAGCATCGAGTCCCGGAATCCCGAGGCCCGACCGGCAATCTCGAGGAGATCTTGGCGCTGGAACGTGACATCCATCGGGATCAATCAAAGATGCGTTTGCGGCGTACGTCAATTGTCGCGGTGGGCCCTGACAGCGCCGGATCGACCCGGCTCCGACAATTTCTCAGCCGACACCCGGGCGAATGAGCCACAATGTCGCGATGCAGTCCCGTTGGTTTCTGCTCGCGTTCGTGCTCGCGCCGCTCGCGCTGGCCGCGTGCGGCGGCGGGAAGACTGCGACGACCACGACGCAGTCGACCGCGACACCGACTGCACCCACGTCGCTGACGATCGTCGTCAACTCGATCGCGCTCACCTCGGTCTCGCACGACCAGCCGCCGAAAGGCGCCAGCAAGGGCGACCGGATCGTCTTCACGGACACGCTCCGAAACAGCGGGCCGCAGTTCGGCCTGGCGGCGTCGGCAAATGTCGGGAGCGACAAGGGCATGATGTCGTTCACGAGCAGGACGAGTGCGCGGCTGACGGGCACTGCGATCCTGCCCAACGGGACGATCGATTTCGACGGCCCCGTGGTCGTGAACTCGGACGGCACGATCGACGTCGCGGTGGTGGGTGGAACCGGCAAGTACGCGCACGCGACGGGCTCCCTGAAGGTCGGCAAGGGCACGAAGAAAGCGCTGAACACCTACACGCTGAACTTCCCCGGGACGACAGACGTCGGCCCGGTCGCCTGACCCGGGCTAGCATAGGTCCATGCACGAGATCGGGACGATGAGGGTCAAGAGCGGCCTCGCCGAGATGTTGAAGGGCGGGGTGATCATGGACGTGGTCAACGCCGAGCAGGCGAAGATCGCGGAGGAGGCAGGAGCCTGCTCGGTGATGGCGCTGGAGCGCGTGCCCGCCGACATCCGGCGCGACGGCGGCGTGGCCCGCATGTCCGATCCGGACATGATCAAGGAGATCCAGGCGGCGGTCACGATCCCGGTGATGGCGAAATGCCGGATCGGCCACTTCGCCGAGGCGCAGATCCTGCAGGCACTCGGAGATCGACTACATCGACGAGTCCGAGGTGCTGACACCCGCGGATCGCGAGCATCACGTGGACAAGTGGGATTTCACCGTCCCCTTCGTGTGCGGTGCGACGAACCTCGGCGAGGCGCTGCGCCGGATCGCCGAGGGCGCGGCGATGATCCGCACGAAAGGCGAGGCGGGCACCGGCGACATCGTCAATGCCGTCACCCACATGCGCGCGGTCTTCGGCGGGATCCGCCGGCTCGGCTCGCTGCGCAGCGAGGAGCTCTACGCGGAAGCGAAGGAGCTACGTGCTCCGATCGAGCTCGTGCGCTGGGTCGCCGAGCACGGCCGGCTTCCGGTCGTGACGTTCACCGCGGGTGGGATCGCAACTCCAGCCGACGCGGCGCTCTGCATGCAGCTCGGCGCCGACGGCGTCTTCGTCGGCTCGGGGATCTTCAAGTCCGGCGACCCGGAAAAGCGCGCCCGCGCGATCGTCGAGGCGACGACCCACTACCTGGATGCCGACGTGCTGGCGCGTGTTTCCGCGGGCCTGGGCGAGCCGATGGTCGGCATCTCGACCGCCACACTCGACCCGAAGGACCTGCTCGAAACTCGAGGCTGGTAAGAGGTTTGCCCGCGGGTTGCGGGCGCACGGTGAGTCGCCGCGAGTGCGGGCTCTGCCCGTGCTCGTACACAAACAGTCGCAACGTGTCGGAGTGGGGGCTCACGGGGGAGAACCGAAGGTGCTCCCCCGTGCTCTACCAGACGCTCTCGAACGTTCCGAAGCGGAGTTCGTGGATGTAGTGGAAAGTGATCTCGTCCACTCGCCGCATGTACTCGTCCCGGTGCTGCTCGACGAAGGCGTTGTACGCGTCGCTCGAGTCCCAGCGGTCGATTACCAGGTAGCGGCCGGGGACCTCCAGGTCGCGCAGGAGCTCGGTGCCGATGTAGCCGGTGCCCGAGCGGAAGAACTGTGCCCATTCTCCCTCGGGCCCGTAGGCACGCTCGAACTCGGGGAGGTCGGTGACGTCGTAGCTGAAGACCAGCGCGATCATCTGCAGAGCCTACTGCGCGCTTCCGCTAGGTTCGGCTGAAGTGACGGCGACGCTGATGGACGGCAGAGCGCTTGCGGCCCGGATCCGCGAGCAGGTGGCTGCGGACGTGCAGGCGCTCGGCGCGGTCGGGCTCGTGACCGTGCTCGTCGGCGACGACCCCGCGTCGGACACCTACATCCGCCTCAAGCACAAGGCCGCCACCGAAGCCGGGATCCACGCGACCGATCTCCGCTACCCGGCGAGCATGTCCGAGGCCGAGCTGCTGGCGAAGATCGCCGAGCTGAACGCCGACGACTCGGTCGACGCGCTGCTCGTGCAACTGCCGCTGCCCGATCACATCGACGAGGACCGAATCCTGCGTGCGGTCGACCCGGCGAAGGACGTCGACGGCTTTCATCCGCTGAATGCGGGCGAGCTCTATCTCGGCCACCCGGGCCTCGTGCCGGCGACCGCCGTCGGGGTGCTGGCCTTGCTCGCCGAGTACGAGGTCGAGCTCTCGGGCGCCCGCGCGGTCGTGATCGGGCGCAGCGCGATCGTCGGCAAGCCGACCGCGTTGCTGCTCTTGCAGGCGAACGCGACAGTGACCGTCTGCCACTCGCGCACGCGCGATCTCGCCGAGCACACCCGGGACGCCGACGTGCTCGTGGTCGCAGTCGGGCGGGCGAACGTGGTCACGGCGGAGATGGTGAAGCCGGGAAGCGCGGTCATCGATGTCGGCATGAACCGGACCGAGAGCGGGCTCGTCGGGGACGTCGATCCGGCCGCGGCGGACGTCGCGGCCTTCCTCACGCCGGTGCCCGGCGGCGTCGGGCCGATGACGATCGCGTGCCTGCTCGAGAACGCGGTGCGCTGCGCCCGCTCAGCCAAGCTGTAACCCGGTGTTTTCACGAGCGCGACAGGGTGGTATCTTTTTGCCCGCTCCGTCGGTCGACGGGGGTTGTGTAGTCATCCAGCAAGGAGTACGGAGTTGGCAGAGGGAACCGTCAAGTGGTTTTCGAACGAGAAGGGCTTCGGGTTCATCGAGCGTGAAGGTGGGGACGACGTGTTCGTTCACTTCTCCGCGATCGCGATGGACGGCTACAAGTCGTTGACCGAGGGTCAGCGTGTTCAGTTCGAGGTCGTGCAGGGCGACAAGGGCCTGCAGGCAGCGAACGTTCAAGCGGCCTGAGCTTTCCTTTCGGAACCGATCCACAGAGGCTCCGCAAGGAGCCTCTTCTTTTGGCCGCGCTCCTTTGCTGCGGTGTGACCGAGCTGTTCTGGAAGGATCATGGCAATGGCGATAACACGCGAAGAGGTCTTGCACGTCGCTCGGCTCGCCCGGCTCGAGCTGTCCGACGACGAGGTGACGCGCTTCCAGGAGCAGCTCTCGGCGATCCTCGAGGCGGTCTCGAAGGTGGCCGAGCTCGACCTCGCCGACGTGCCGCCGACCTCGCACCCGCTCGAGATCGCGAACGCGTGGGCCGACGATGAGCCGCGCCCGTCCCTGACGCTCGACGAGGTGTTCGCAAACGCGCCCGATCGCGACGGCGACCTCTTCCGGACGCCACCCGCGTAAATGGCACACATTCGGCACACACCCGGCACAGACACGGCACGGCCTGTCTGCAACGCTTCCAGCAGGGAGGCGCGAGCCCCCCTGGGGGCACGTGGGGGCACGTTGGGCAAGAAGGGCAAGGTCGCGCGATGAGCGCGAACGGCGGCATCGACACCCTTCGGCTCACCGCCGAGGAGGCCCTCGGCCTCGTCTCCCGCGGCGAGGTCTCCGCGCGCGAGCTCTGCGGACGCCTACCGCGCCGCGATCGACGCGCACGACCACGAGCTCCACTGTTTCCTGACCCTGGTCGACGAGCCGCTCGGCGACGGGATCCCGATCGCGCTCAAGGACGTGATCTCCACCAAGGGGGTTCGCACGACGGCGGGCTCGAAGATCCTGGACTCCTACGTGCCGGTCTTCGACGCGACCGTCGCCGCGCGCTGCAAGGGCGCCGGGCTGACGCTGCTCGGCAAGACGAACACGGACGAGTTCGCGATGGGCTCGTCGACCGAGAACTCCGCCTACGGGCCGACGCACAACCCGTGGGACCTCACTCGCGTCCCGGGCGGTTCCGGCGGCGGCTCCGCCGCGGCGGTCGCGGGCGGGCTCGCGCCCTGGGCGCTCGGCTCGGACACGGGCGGCTCGATCAAGCTCAGCCGGCGGCGTTCTGCGGCATCGTCGGGCTCCGTCCGACGTACGGCACGGTCTCCCGTTTCGGCGTCGTCGCGTTCGCGTCGAGCCTCGACCAGGTGGGCGCGGTCACGAAGACGGTGCGCGACAACGCGCTCCTCTACCGGATCATCGCGGCCGGGACGAGCACGACTCGACCACCGTCGAGGTGCCGCCGATCGAGCTGCCGGAGGGCGAGAGCCTGCAGGGACTGCGGATCGGCGTCCCGCGCGAGCTGAACGAGGTCGAGGGGATCGAGCCGGGCGTGAAGGCGGCGGTCGAGGCGGCGATCGAGCAGGCGCGCGAGCTCGGCGCCGAGATCGGGGAGTGCGCGCTGCCGCTCTCCGTCGAGTACGGCCTCGCCTGCTACTACCTGATCGCCCCGTCCGAGGCGTCGTCCAATCTCGCGCGCTACGACGGCGTTCGCTACGGGCTGCGGTCGGATGGCGGACGACTTCCGCGAGATGGTGATGCGCACCCGCCACGACGGGCTTCGGCGACGAGCCGAAGCGCCGGATCATGCTCGGCACCTACGCGCTCTCGGCCGGCTACTACGACGCCTACTACGGCATGGCCCAGAAGGTCCGCACGCGTGATCAAGCGCGAGCACGAGGCCGCGTTCGAGCGCTTCGACGTGCTCGTCTCGCCGACGTGCGCCGACGGTCGCGTTCCCGCTCGGCGCGAAGGCGCAAGACCCGCTCGCGATGTACCTGACCGACGTGCTGACGATCCCCGCCGAACATGGCCGGCCTGCCGGGGCTCTCGATCCCGTGCGGGCTCTCCGAAGGCTTGCCGGTCGGGCTTCAGCTCGTCGGGCCGCAGTTCTGCCGAGAACACGCTCTACCGCGTCGGGCATGCGCTCGAGCAGGCGATCGGCTTCGACACCGTCCCGGCGAGGCTCCGATGACGACCGCCTGGGAGCCGGTGATCGGCCTGGAGATCCACGTCCAGCTGAAGACGAAGACGAAGATGTTCTGCCGCTGCGCCAACGGCTTCGGCGGCGCCGGCCGAACACGCAGACCTGCCCCGTCTGCCTGGCGTTCCCGGGCGCGCTACCGGTGCCGAACGGCCGCGCGATCGAGGAGACGATCAAGTTGGGCCTCGCGCTCGGCTCGACCATCGCCGACCGGGCGGTCTTCCACCGCAAGAGCTACTTCTACCCCGACAATCCCAAGGCCTACCAGATCTCCCAGTACGACGAGCCCTCTGTGCACGGGTGGCCGCCTGATCGTGCCGACCGCCGAAGGGGACGTGGTCGTCCGGATCCACCGCGCCCACCTCGAGGAGGACGCGGCGAAGAACGTCCATGTCGCCGCGTCGGGGCGGATCCACGGCGCGACCGCGACGCTCGTCGACTTCAACCGAGGCGGGACGCCGCTGCTCGAGATCGTGACCGAGCCGGACATCCACTCCTCCGACGTCGCGAAGCGCTTCCTGCAGCTCCTGCGCCAGACCGTGGTCGAGCTCGGGGTCTCGGATGCCGAGCTCGAGAAGGGATCGATGCGCTTCGACGTGAACGTCTCGGTGCGGCCGGCCGGCTCCGACGAGCTCCGGACACGCACCGAGCTGAAGAACATGAACTCGTTCAACTTTGCGGCCAAGGGGATCGAGAAGGAGATCGCGCGGCAGATCGGGATCTACGAGGCGGGCGGGACCGGTCGAGCAGGAGACGCTGCACTTCGATCCGGGCAACGAGGAGTCGCCGCCGCTGCGCTCGAAGGAGGAAGCCGAGGACTACCGCTACTTCCCGGAGCCCGACCTCGTGCCGGTGCGGCCGCCGCAGGAGCTCGTCGAGCGCCTGCGCAGCGCAACGGTGGAGCTGCCGAGCGCCAGGATCAAGCGGATCGCGCGACACGCTGTCCTTCTACGACGCGGACGTGCTCGTCACCGGCGGCCTCGACCTGCTTTGGTCGGCGGTCGTCGCGGCCGGCGCCGATCCGAAAGAGGCTGCGAACGTGCTCGCGAACCAGTTCGTGGCGGCCGGCCTCGATCCGGCCGCGGTGAGCGCCGACGAGCTCGCGAAGCTCGTCTCGGCACGCGCCGAGATTCCCCGGGCCGCGTTCGACGAGGCGCTCTCCCACGCGGGCGACGACGGCTTCAGCGCCGATCCGTACCTCGCGCAGAAGACGGTGAGCGACGTCGCCGAGCTAGACCCGGTGATCGAGCGGATCATCGCCACGAACCCCGGCCAGGCGGAGCAGTACCGCGGCGGCAAGGAAGGCCTGCTCGGCTTCTTCGTCGGCCAGGTGATGAAGGAGAGCGGCGGCACGGCAGACCCGAAGGTCGTCAGCGAGCGGCTGCGCGAGAAGCTCCGCGCCTGACGAACGCGAGGCTCGGCTCCACGACGCCGAGATAGAGCAGCACCACCGCGACGAGCGCGAAGCCGCTCGCGGCCGAGACGCCGAAGCCCGAGAGCGCCGACCCGGCCGCGGCGACGCCGACCCCGCCGAGGATGAAGGCGTTCCCGACTGGGCGGCTGCGGATCGTGGCGAGCGCGACCCAGATCACGGCCACGGTGCCGAGGCTGTTCCCGGCGATCGCGAACACGCGCGGGAGCCAGTCGACGTGATCCTGGGCCGCCGGAATCTTCGTCGCGAACGGCCCGTGCACCGGCATCGCGAGCACGAGCCCGACCGAGAGCCCGGTCCACGAGAAGCCGAGCGGCGCCGCCCACCTCCGTCTCACGAAGAGCAGCGACCCGACGCCGAGCAGAGGTGCGGTGAGCAGTCCGCCGGCCAGGTAGTAGACGCGAAACGAGGGGGTGTCCCATCCGTGTGCGGAGCCCCAGGTCATCGCGGCCGCCGCGGCCGCGTACGCGAGCAGCGCGCCGGCCCACGCGGGGCGCCCGCCGCGAAACAGCAAGCCGGCGAGACGCAGCGAGACAAGCGCGGCCGCGAAGGACAGGATGACGTCCACGCCCTTAGTTTGACTCGATCTGCGCGAGCCCGGGCCCGTGGTTGTCCGCGGCTCGGCTCGTCGCCGCCAGCTAGCCTGGAGAGATGCAGAAGCGCTACCTGTTCGCACCCGGGCCGACTCCGGTCCCGCCGGCGGTTCTGGCGGCAACGGCAGAGCCGATGGTGCACCACCGGGGGGCGGATTTCCGGGTCGTCTACGAGCGCTGCCTCGCGCGGCTCGGCGAGGTCTTCCGGACCGACACGGGCGTCCTGCTCTTCACCGCTTCGGGCACCGGAGCGATGGACAGTGCCGTCGCGAACCTCTGCGCCGCCGGCGACCGCGTCGCGGTCGTCACGGCCGGCTCCTTCGGCGAGCGCTGGGTCTCGATCTGCAAGCACTACGGCCTGGACGTGGCGCGGATCGACTACGCCTGGGGCGAGGTTCCCGTTCCCGAGGAGGTCGGCGCAGCCGCCGCCGAGGCGGGCGCGGGCGTCGTCTTCTGCACGCAGTCCGAGACGTCGACGGGTGTCGTCGCCGACGTGCAGGCGATCAAGCAGGCAGTCGGCGACACGACGCTCGTCGTCGACGCGATCTCCTCGCTGGGCGCCGTCCCACTCGAAACGGATGCCTGGGGGATCGACGTCGTCGTCTCCGGGTCGCAGAAGGCGCTGATGTCGCCACCGGGGCTCGCGATGGCGAGCGTCGCAGAGCACCTCTGGGACGATCTCCCGGCGTCGCGCACCTTCTACTTCGACTGGCGCGCGACCCGGAAGGCGCAGCAGGTCTTCGATGCGGCGTTCACCCCGGCCGTCTCGCTCATCCGCGGCCTCGACGTCGCGCTCGGGCTGCTGCTCGACGCCGGCCTCGAGGCTGGATTCGAGCGTCACGTGCGCCTCGGCCGCGCCACGCGCGCCGGCTTGAAGGCCATGGGGCTCGAGCTCTTCTCGCCCGACAATGACTCCTCGTCGGTTGTCACGGTCGCGAACGTCCCCGCGGGTGTCGACGGCAACGAGCTGCTTGCGCACCTCAGTGACCGCCACGGCGTCACGCTCGCTCCTGGACAGGGGGCGCTGAAGGGGAAGATCTTCCGCATCGGCCACATCGGCTGGTTCGACATCTTCGACATCGCGACCGCGCTGGCGGCCGTCGAGCTCTCGCTGGTCGAGCTCGGCGCCGAGATCGAGCGCGGCGTCGCGATCACGCGCGCGTTCGAAGCGTACGAGCAGCGCGTCGCGATCTGAACGCCTGGCCCGAGCCGGTGGAGCGTGTGACCGCGTTCCTGCGGGGCGCCGCGGTCGACTCGAACGTCCAGGAGTTTCCCGACGGCACGCTCACGGCGCAGGAGGCGGCGGCAGCGATCGGCTGCGATCTGCAGGAGATCGTGAAGTCGATCGTGTTCGCCTGCGAAGGCGCCTACATCCTCGCGCTCGTGCCGGGCGACCGGCGGGCCGACGAGGCGAAGGTCGCCGCGGCCGCCGGAGTCATCAGGGTGAAGGTCGGCTCGCCGGAGGAGGTCATGGCGGCGACTGGTTTCGAGCCGGGTGCAGTGGCTCCGTTTCCACAGCGTGCGATCTGGCGGGCCTTCATCGAGCGGACGCTGCTCCAGCACAAGAAAGTCTGGATCGGCGCCGGCTCGGCGATGCACATGGCCGCGCTTGCCCCGGCCGATCTCCAGCGTCTTGCTCGGGCGAACCCGGCCGATTTGATCGCGCGCCGCTAAAATCCGCGGAAAGCCAGGCGAAGGAGGGCATCCCGTGCAAGCGACCGAGAAAATCTGGATGAATGGCGAGCTCGTCGACTGGGACGATGCGCGCATTCACATCGGCGCCCATGGGCTCCACTACGGCACGGGTGTCTTCGAGGGCGTCCGCTGCTACGACACTCCGAAGGGCCCGGCGGTCTTCCGCGGCACGGATCACATGCAGCGCCTGCACAACTCGGCGCGCCTGATCTACATGCAGCTTCCGTACACGGTGGAGGAGCTGACGGGCGCCTGCAACGAGCTGCTCGCCGCGAACGGCCTCACCGAGTGCTACATCCGCCCGTTCGCGTTCTACGGGTTCGGCGAGCTCGGCGTCTCCGCCCGTGGGAACCCGGTCGAGGTCGCGATCATGTCGTGGCCGTGGGGCACGTACCTCGGCGCCGAGGCGCAACTGAACGGGATCCGCACGAAGATCTCGAGCTGGCAGCGGATTCCCGCCAACGTCGTGCCGCACGCGTCGAAGGCGACCGGCGTCTACCTGAACTCGATGCTCGCGGTCACCGAGGCGCAGAACGCCGGCTACGACGAGGCGATCCTGCTCACACCCGACGGCACCGTCGCCGACGGGCCCGGCGAGACGATCTTCATCGTCTCGAAGGGCAAGCTCTTCACGCCCGACCTGTCGACCGGGATCCTGCACGGGATCACGCGCGACTCCGTGATCCAGATCGCGCAGGACCTCGGCTACGAGTGCGTCGAGAAGACGCTCATCCGCTCGGACCTCTATCTGGCCGAGGAGGTCTTCATGTGCGGCACCGCCGCCGAGGTGACCCCGGTTCGCTCGGTCGACGATCACGAGATCGGGGTCGGCCCCGTCACGCTCGAGCTCCAGAAGGCGTACCTGGACACCGTGCATGGCGTGAGCGACCGCTGGGCGCAGTGGCGCGAGCTCGTGCCCAGCATGATTCGCTCCGCGTGAGCGCCACACAGAGTGATGGCAACGTGATCGCAAGCGATCGCGGCGGTCGGATCCCGCTCTCGTCACCGTGGATCGACGAGCGGGACGAAGAGCTCGTGCTCGAGGTGCTGCGCTCGGGCTGGCTCTCGCTCGGGCCCACGGGCCCGCGCTTCGAGCAGCTGCTCGCCGGCGCGATCGGCGCGCCCTACTGCGCTGCGGTCTCGTCGGGGACGGCGGGGCTGCACCTCTGCATGCGGCTCGCCGGAGTGGGGCCGGGCGACGAGGTGATCACCTCGCCGTACTCCTTCGTCGCCTCCGCGAACTGCGCGCTGTACGAAGGCGCGACCCCCGTGTTCGCCGACATCGACCCGCACACGTTCAATCTCGACCCGGCCGCCGTCGAGGCCGCGATCACCGCGCGCACGAAGGCGATCGTCGCCGTCGATATCTTTGGCTACCCCTGCGAGCTCGACGAGCTGCGCGCGATCTGCGAGCGGCACGGGCTTGCCCTCGTCGAGGACGCCTGCGAGGCGCTCGGCGCCCGGTACAAGGGCGAGCTGCTCGGGTCGCACGGCCATCCGGCGGTCTGGGCGTTCTATCCGAACAAGCAGATCACGACGGGCGAGGGCGGTGCCGTGACGACCGGGTCCGAGCGCGAGCACGAGCTGCTGCTCTCGCTGCGCAACCAAGGCCGGCTCGAGACCTCGAGCTGGCTGCAGCACGGCCGCTTCGGATTCAACTACCGGCTCGACGACCTCTCCGCCGCGCTCGGCATCGGCCAGCTCGAGAAGCTCGACCGGATCCTCGAGGCGCGCGGTGCAGTCGCGGCTCGCTACGGCGAGTTGCTGGCCGACGTCGACGTCGAGCTGCCGCTGGCCGACGACGACGACCACGTCCGCTCGTGGTTCGTCTACGTCGTGAAGCTCCCGAGCGGCAGCGACCGCGACGGCGTGCTCGCCCGGCTCGCAGCGGCAGGCGTGGCCGGAGCGCCGTACCTGCCCTCGATCCATCTCCAGCCGTACATGCGAGAGCGGTTCGGGTTCGGTGAGGGCATGTTCCCGGTGAGCGAGGACTGCAGCGCACGGACGATGGCGATCCCGTTCCATGCACGGCTGCCGCTCGAGGACCAGGAGCGCGTGGTCGAGGCACTCCGCGCCGCGCTCGCGTAGCCAGGCGCTCGCCGCCGAGCATGGCTTCGCGCTGTCTCCGACGGCCATGGCCGGTGTCAGACACCGTTGTGGAACTGTGCCAAGAGTGTGTCAAGTGTGGAACGACGGTGGACGTCGTGGATCGAATAGGTCATGCTTGGCAGACCCGTGGACGCGGGCCCGTGATCGCCGAGGACCGAGCGGCGTGACCGGGTATGTCTGCGTGCGCGTGCCCATCTCTGGCCGCACGGCTGAAGTCTGCGGCAGCCCACCCGTGCCCGGCTGGTGCGCGGCGTGAAGCGATCGTTCTTCGCCCGCGACGTGCACGAGGTCGCGCGCGATCTGATCGGCGCGGAGCTCTACGTCGACGGTGTCGGCGGGATCATCGTCGAGGTCGAGGCCTACGCGCCGGGCGACGAGGCCTCGCACGGCTTCCGCGGCGAGACCGCCCGCAACGCGTCGATGTTCGGCCTGCCCGGCCATGCCTACGTCTATCGCTCGTACGGGATCCACTGGTGTCTGAACCTCGTCTGCGAAGGCGAGGGAACGGCGAGCGCAATCCTCCTCCGCGCTCTCGAGCCCACCACGGGGGTGCCGGAGATGCAGGCGCGGCGGGGGGCAAGAGCCGAGCCGCGTCTCCTGTGTGCGGGCCCCGGACGCCTCTGCCAGGCGCTCGGCGTCACGGGCGAGCACGACGGGCTTCCGCTCGATCACAGCCCGTTCCGACTCGAGCCGCGACGCTCTGACGTCGAGATCGCGACCGGGCCGAGGATCGGGATCACGAGAGCCGCCACACGCCCGTGGCGCTACGGGCTCGCCGGCTCGCCGTATCTCAGCCGGCCGTTTGCCGCTTCGCCGCGGGAGCCGGTCCGCCTGCGAGGCTGAGCACGAGCTTCATCCCCGGCGCGACGGCGACCCCCCAGCGCGGCGACTGCGAGGCAACGCGCCCGCCCGGCGCGCCCTCGATGGCGATCTTCAACTTCAGCTTCGCGACCTTCGCCCGCGCGCGCTTCGCCGTCAAGCCGATCAGCTTCGGCAAGACGCCGTGCTGGGCTTTCGGGAGCACGAGCAGCACCTGGTCGTACGCCGACAGGGTTCCCGTCTTCGGGATCTGCCCGATCACGATCCCGACCCGTTCGCCGGGGGTCGCCGGCTTGTAGATGATCTTCCAGGTGAGCGGCTGGCCTGTGAGGCGAGTCTCGGCGGTCGCGAGCGTCGCGCCGCGAAGGTCGGGGACGTAGACCTCATTCGGCTTGCACGGGGCGATCTTCGCCGGTGCGTCGCCGACGAAGAAGTCGATGTTGACCGCCGTTGCGCAGTGGCCGTTGTCCCGCGCGAGCCCGAGCCCCTGGCGATTCACGACCTTGACGGTTTCGACGTTCAGTGGCGGCGGCGCCGGGAAGGACTGCGGGGAATCCTGCAGGTACGCGAGCGCCTTCGTCATGAAGGCCTTCCAGATCAGCGCCGGATAGCTGCCGCCGACGACGGCGTGGCCGTGGAACTGGGTCAGCATCGGCACCAACTTGTTGGGGTACCCGACCCAGACGGCGGTCACGATCTGCGGGGTGAAGCCGACGAACCAGGCGTCGCCGTAGTTCTCCGTCGTGCCCGTCTTGCCGGCGACGGTATAGCCCGGGATCTGCGCGGCGGTTCCCGTGCCGTAGCCGATCACACCCTCGAGCAACTGATCGACGATCGCCGCCTGGGTGCTCGTCAGCACCGGCTTCTCGACGACGTTGTTCTGGCGGCAGGCAGTGGCGGGTGGCTCCACCACGCACTCGATCGCTCTCGGCTCGTTGTCGAAGATCGAGCCGTCGATCCGATTTCCCCCGTTCGCGAAGGCCGAGTAGGCGCGTGCCATGTCGAGCGGCGTCGCGGGCTCGGCTCCGAGGCCGATCGAGAAGTAGGGATGGAGCGGCGTGCTGATCCCGAGCTCCTTCGCCGTCGCGGCCACCTTCCCCGGCCCGACGACGTTCGTGAGCTGGGCGAAGACCGTGTTGTCCGAGTACGCCGTCGCCTGCGCGAGGTCGATCGGACCGAGATCTTCGCCCTCGTAGTTGTTCACCCGCCAGAGCCGGCCGCCGGCATCGATCGTCACCGCGTGCGACACGAGCGTCGTCGCAGGCGAGATCCCTTCCTTCAGGGCAGCGGCGAGGACGAAGGGCTTGAACGACGATCCCGGCTGGCGCTCGCCCTGCGTGGCCAGGTTGAACTGGCTCTGGCGGTAGTTCCGCCCGCCGATCATCGCGAGCACGGCTCCCGTGCGCGCGTCGAGCGTGACGAGCGCAGCGGTCGGGCCGACCGAGGGCGGCAGCTCCTTCGCGATCGCCTCCCGTGCGATCTTCTGCAGGCCGAGGTCGATCGTCGTCGTCACCCGCAGGCCGCCGCCGAAGACCTGCCGTGGCTTGAACTTCGAGAGCAGTTGCTCCGTGACGTAGTTCGCGAAGTACGGGGCGGCCTGCTGGTTCTGGCCCGACGGGAGCTGCACGGATTCGGGCTTCGGCATCGCCGTCGCCACGGCCGTGCTGTATTGCTTGGGAGTCAGGACGTGCTGCTCGTACATCTGCAAGAGGACGAGGTTGCGTCGAGCACGGGCCTCTACGGGATGGGCGACCGGGTCGTAGAGGCTTGGATCCTCGGGGATCCCGGCGAGCAGAGCCGCCTCCGCCGGGCTCACCGTCTTCGCGTCGTGCCCGAAGTAGATCCGGCAGGCCTCCTCGACGCCGTAGGCGCCGTTCCCGAAGTAGATCGTGTTCAGGTACGCCGTCAGGATCTTGTCCTTCGGCCACTCCTGCTCCAGCTGCCAGGCGAGGGCGGCCTCGCGGAGCTTGCGTGTCAGCGTGGGCGCGTTCCCGGTATCGGAGTTCTTGACGAACTGCTGGGTGATCGTCGAGCCACCCTGGACGGCGCTGCCGTGGGTGACGTCCTCCCAGAGCGCGCGGAGGATGCCGTGCACGTCGATCCCGCGATGCTCGTAGAAGCGCTTGTCCTCGATCGCGACGATCGCGTGCTTCAGCCAGGGCGAGATGTCCGCCGACGGCACGATCACGCGCGCTTCGGAGCCGTGCAGCACCTCGAGCTGCGTCTTGCCGTCGTTCGCGTAGATGTACGTATTCGCCTGCACGGGCTTCTGGCGCTGCGGATCGAGCCCGGAGACCTGGGCCGCGACCGCGGTCAGCAGCCCGAAGGTGAACGACGACAAGCCCAGAAGCCCGAGCACGAAGAGCAGGGCGAGGAGTCTGAGCTTGCGGATGCGCCGGCGTTTCGGCGCGCGAGGCTTTCTCCGAAGCAGCGTCAGGGCGCCCGCTAGTGTAGCCGCGGCCATGATCTCCGACCTGACACGCAACGCCGTCGACGTTCTGCCCGAGGGTGGGCTCGAGGCGAAGCTGAAGCTCGGCCGCCCGTTGCGGGTGAAGCTCGGCATCGACGTCACCTCGCCGGACATTCACATCGGCCGCGGCATCCCGCTCCAGCGGCTGCGTGCGTTCCAGGACGCCGGCCACCTCGCCGTGCTGATCATCGGCGACTACACGACCCGGATCGGCGACCCGTCGGGCCGCTCGAGCGAGCGCCCGATCCTGTCCGACGAGGAGATCGAGGCGAACGCGAAGACGTACCTCGAGCAGGCGATGGTGATCCTCGATCCGGACAAGACCGAGGTGCGCTACAACGGCGAGTGGCTCGCAAAGCTGTCGTTCGCCGATGTCGTCAGGCTGACGAGGACGCTGACAGTCGCCCGGATCCTCGAACGGGACGACTTCGGGAAGCGCTTCGCCGCGCACGAGCCGGTCTCGGTCTCGGAGTTGCTCTATCCGCTGATGCAGGCCTACGACTCGGTCGCCGTCGAGGCAGACATCGAGCTCGGCGGGACCGATCAGCTCTACAACTTGCTCGCCGGCCGCGAGGTGATGGAGTCGTACGGGCTCGCCCCGCAGGTCGTTCTGACGACCCCGCTGCTTCTCTCCTGGGACGGCGAGAAGATGAGCTCGTCGGTCGGCAACAACATCCCGCTCACGCGGCGCCGGAGGAGATGTTCGGCCGGACGATGCGGATCCCCGATTCGATGCTCGCCGACTGGTGGCGGCTCGTCGCCGAGCAGGATCCGCCCGTGCGGGCGACCGATGGAGTCGAAGCTCGCACTCGCGCGCTGCATCGTCGCGCGCTCGCACGGCGAGGAGGCCGCCGCGGCGGCCGAGGAGCACTTCACGCGGGTCGTCCGCGAGCACGAAGGCGCCGGACGAGGTCGCCGAGATCCCGCTTCCCGCCGGCGATCCGGTGCATCTGCCGGCTCTGCTCGTCTCGTCGTTCGGAGTGGCCTCGACCTCCGAGGCGCGGCGCCTGATCGAGCAGAGCGGCGTGAAGGTCGGTGGCCGACCCTCGTCACGACCTCGACGTCCCGCGAGCCGAGCTCGCCGGCGCGCTCGTGCAAGTCGGCAAACGGCGCTTCGGGCGCTTGACGCTTGACGCCCTGAACCAGCGCTACACTGCTTCGGCTGTCCTGTTAGGGCGGCGTAGGAAAGTCAACCCTCGACGACCAAGGAGCCTCCAGGCCCGTCTCGTATCCGATACGATTCGTTCTCACGGAGGCCTCTGGCGCGA
>CAVWXR010000012.1:0-247500 GCA_963759085.1 uncultured Actinomycetes bacterium | reverse complement strand
GCGACCGATAGTGAACTAGTACCGTGAGGGAAAGGTGAAAAGTACCCCGGAAGGGGAGTGAAATAGCACCTGAAACCGTGTGCCTACAAGCGGTCGGAGCCGGCTAGTCCGGTGACGGCGTGCCTTTTGCATAATGAGCCAGCGAGTTACTCGTCCACGGCAAGGTTAAGGAAACGGAGCCGTAGCGAAAGCGAGTCTGAACAGGGCGTTCAGTCGTGGGCGGTAGACCCGAAACTGAGTGATCTATCCATGGGCAGGTTGAAGCGGGGGTAAGACCCCGTGGAGGACCGAACCGACCTAGGTTGAAAACTGGGCGGATGACTTGTGGATCGGAGTGAAAGGCTAATCAAACTCAGAGATATCTGGTTCTCCCCGAAATATATTTAGGTATAGCCTCAAGCGTTCAATAGCGGTTGTAGAGCACTGTTTGGTCTAGGGGGCCTACCAGCTTACTGAAATCAGGCAAACTCCGAATGCCGTTATTCCAGAGCTTGGGAGTCAGACTGCGGGGGATAAGCTTCGTGGTCAAAAGGGAAACAGCCCAGACCGTCGGCTAAGGCCCCTAATTCCATGCTAAGTGGGAAACGATGTCCGATTGCAGAGACAACCAGGATGTTGGCTTAGAAGCAGCCACCATTCAAAGAGTGCGTAACAGCTCACTGGTCAAGTGGTCGGGCGCGGACAATGTAACGGGGCTCAAGCATGGAGCCGAAGCCACGGACTTCATCTTCGGATGGAGTGGTAGGGGAGCGTTCCCATTCCAGCGAAGCGGCGGCGGAAGCCAGCCGTGGAGGGATGGGAAGTGAGAATGCTGGCATGAGTAACGAAAGACGAGTGAGAAACTCGTCCGCCGAATGCCCAAGGGTTCCTGAGTAAAGCTAATCTGCTCAGGGTTAGTCGGGACCTAAGCCGAGGCCGCAAGGCGTAGGCGATGGACAACAGGTTGATATTCCTGTACCACGTCCCAACCGCTATTACCAATGGCGGGACGGGGTAGGCTAGGGAAACCCAGGCGATGGTCGACCTGGGGTAACCGCGTAGGGCGGGGGATAGGCAAATCCGTCCCCCATCAAGCCTGAGACGGGATGCCGAGGCCTCAACAGGCCGAAGTTCTTGAAGCCATGCCTCCTAGAAAAGCGTCTAGGGAGGTTGGACGTGCCCGTACCAAAACCGACACAGGTGGGCAGGTAGAGAATACCAAGGCGATCGGAAGAACCCTCGAAAAGGAACTCGGCAAAATGGCCCCGTAACTTCGGGAGAAGGGGCGCCATGTGTACGGTGAGAATTCCTCGCGAATTCAAAGCCTGAAATGGCCGCAGTGAAACGGCCCAAGCGACTGTTTACCAAAAACACAGGTCTCTGCGAAGTCGAAAGACGACGTATAGGGGCTGACTCCTGCCCGGTGCCGGAAGGTCACGCGGAGAGGTTAGTCTTCGGACGAAGCTTTGAAGCCAAGCCCCGGTAAACGGCGGCGGTAACTATAACCGTCCTAAGGTAGCGAAATTCCTTGTCGGGTAAGTTCCGACCTGCACGAATGGAGTAACGACTTGGGCGCTGTCTCTTCGAGGGATCCGGTGAAATTGTAGTCTCGGTGAAGATGCCGAGTACCCGTGGTTGGACGGAAAGACCCCGTGAACCTTTACTACAGCTAGATGTTGGAGTTCGGCGTACGCTGTCCAGGATAGGTGGGAGGCTGTGAAGCAGAGGCGTCAGCTTCTGTGGAGCCAACCTTGGGATACCACCCTTCGTAATCTGGGCTTCTAACCCGCTGCCGTAATCCGGGGCGGGAACAGCATCTGGTGGGTAGTTTGACTGGGGCGGTCGCCTCCCAAAATGTAACGGAGGCGCGCAAAGGTTCCCTCAGCACGGTTGGAAATCGTGCGTAGAGTGCAAAAGCATAAGGGAGCTTGACTGCGAGACAGACATGTCGAGCAGGGACGAAAGTCGGCTTTAGTGATCCGGCGGTAACTAGTGGACGTGCCGTCGCTCAACGGATAAAAGGTACTCCGGGGATAACAGGCTTATTCTTCCCAAGAGTCCACATCGACGGAAGAGTTTGGCACCTCGATGTCGGCTCGTCGCATCCTGGGGCTGGAGTAGGTCCCAAGGGTTGGGCTGTTCGCCCATTAAAGCGGTACGCGAGCTGGGTTCAGAACGTCGTGAGACAGTTCGGTCCCTATCCACCATGGGCGTTGGAGGCTTGAGAGGAGTCGTCTCTAGTACGAGAGGACCGAGACGAACAGACCTCTGGTGTATCAGTCGTCGTGCCAACGGCGCTGCTGATTAGCTACGTCTGGATGGGATAACCGCTGAAAGCATCTAAGCGGGAAGCCCACCTCGAGATGAGGCCTCCCATCTCCTAGAGAGAGTAAGAGCCGTGGAAGACCACCACGTCGATAGGCGGGACGTGCAAGCGCAGCAATGCGTTCAGCGGACCCGTACTAATTGCTCGAGGTCTTGATTTAGAACTCGCGAAAGCTGCTATGGAGTTTTGAGGGTGAGCGCGGTATTTACGTGCGCTTCTTTCACAAGTTGGGCGGCCATGGCGGCGGGGAAACACCTCTTCCCATTCCGAACAGAGAAGTTAAGCCTGCCAGCGCCGATGGTACTCGGAGAGCGATCTCCCGGGAGAGTAGGACGCCGCCCATTTTCTTGTCGACCGGGGTCGGACATCGAGTCCGACCCCGGTCCGCGTTAACCATCCAATCGTGGGGACAGTCCCCCGACATGTCCCTTGCGGCCACGCCCGGGGACTGGTCCCCAGAACGGCCACTCGGGGGATCGTCAGGCGGCGCGCAGCTTCTCGCGCCAGTCCGGATCGAGCGCGCGTAGCCGGCGCACGCGCTCGCCGAGGGGCGGGTGCGTCACGAACAGCCGTGCGAGCCCTTCTTCGGCGAACGGGTTTGTCGTATACAGCGGCTCCGTGGCCGGGCTCGCCTCAAAGGTCACGAGCTCCATCGCCAGCTCGAGGCGCAGCAGCGCGTCGGCGAGCCCGTGGGGCGAGCCACAGAGCTCGGCTGCAAAACGGTCGGCTTCGAATTCACGTTTCGGAGAGAGCAGCGCATGGACAAACGACGCGGCGATCGGCCCGAGAACGACGAGCATCGCCCGCTGGAACCAGCCGCCCAATCGCGACGCCTCGATGATCGCCGCGGCGATCGTGACCGCCGCGGTCTGGACGATCATGTCGCGGTAGCGGAGATGGGCGAGCTCGTGCGCGACGATCCCCTCGAGCTCCGCAGGCGTTGCCACGCTCAGGAGCCCGGTCGAGACGGCGAGCGCCGCACCGCCCCGCGCACCCCGCCCGGCCGAAAGCGCACGCGGATAGCCGTCATGGAGAACGTAGAGACGGGGGCGCATCACTCCGGCCCGCGCGGACAGGCTGTCGACGGCCGCGTGCAGGGCAGGCGCCTCGACCGGGAGCAACGGGGTCGCGCCGACCATCCCCATCACCGCGCGATCGGCGTTGGCGTAGAGCGCCGCCGCGAGCAGCACGACCGAGCCGGCGAAGAGCAGCGCGATCCGATAGCCGCCGAGTTGCCAGCCCGCGAGCCCCATCGCCCCGGCCGGCACGAGAAGCAAGAGCCAGGCCTTCGTCAGATTGCGCGCGATTGCGACGCGACGCCGCATGGTCTACGTCCTAGGCTTCGTCGTCGCGCTCGTCCGGGTCTTCCTCGGCCAGCCCGTGCGGGGGCCAGTCGGGCTCCGGAGCGTCGCAGCGGCTCGAGCAGTGGAGCGAGGCGATGTTCTGCAAGGGGATCAGGATGTGGCCGTTCAGCTCGATGTGCGCCACGTCCTCGACGTAGCAATACGCCGTCAGGACGCCGTCCTGATACTCGCCGCCGAAGAGGGCGATCTCGACCTGCTCACCCTTGTACTTGTTGGTGTAGTCCTCCACCGGGACTCAGTCTAGACGGTGGGCCAGCGGTGACGCCACGAGCCGAAACCCGCCGTCCTCGACTGCGATCGCCGCCACCGCGCCGTTCGCCGGGCCGCGCCGCGTGCGACGCCACTCGCCGAGGTCGACGCCCTCCGCTTTCGCGAGCAGCGCGCGGATCGTGCCGCCGTGGAGGACGCAGAGGACGACGCTGCCTGGATGAGCCTCGGCGATCCGTGCGACGGCCCCGATCACCCGCGCGCTCATGGCCGCGTGCGGCTCACCCTCGTCCCAGCCGTCGCCGCCCGCGACGTGACGCGCGAAACCCTCCGGATAGCGCTCTTCGATCTCGGCCGTGGTGAGCCCTGACCACTCGCCGACGTCGATCTCGCGGAGGGCGGGGTCGGTGATGACATCGAGCCCGTGACCGCGTGCGACGACCGTTGCGGTCTCCACGGCCCGGCGAAGATCGCTGGAGTAGACCGCGGCGAGCTTCTCGCCGACGAGGCGTTCCGCCAGCTCGTCGGCCTGTTCGCGGCCCCGCGCGCTCAGCGGCGGATCGGCGTGTCCCTGCCAACGCCGTTCGCGGTTCCAGTCGCTCTCGGCGTGCCGGACGAGAAGGATCGTCGCCACGCGGTTCGATGGTTGATCGGTGATTGGGGTGGTGTCGGGGATGGCCATGACCAAGCAGGACGGTGGGATCGGCGGTGGTTCGCACCGGTGGGTGCGGGCCGCCGACGAGCGCGCCGTCCTGCACCGCGTCAGGGCCACCATCCGGCGCCGCCGGAATTGCCGATTAACCATCTAAGGTAGCCGCCGTGGATCTCGGCCTTCGCGACAAGGTGTGCGTCGTCACCGGCTCAACCGGCGGGATCGGGCTCGAGACGGCCCGGCTCCTGCTCGAGGAGGGCGCCCGAGTCGTGACGTCCGGGCGGCGGACGGAAGGGATCGGCGACCTGCACGTCAGCGCCGACCTGACGAAGCCGGGAGAGCCGGAGCGGCTCGTCGAGGCCACGATCGAGCGCTTCGGGACCGTGGACTGCCTGGTCAACAACCTCGGTGGTACCGGCATCCGCCGCTTCGACGAGCTCGACGACGACGACTGGGATCAGGCGTGGCAGCTGAACGTGATGAGCGCCGTACGCGCGCTGCGCATTGCGCTCCCCGCGATGCAGCAGCAGCGCTCCGGAGCGGTCGTGAACGTGTCGTCGACGGCCGGGAAGCGCCCCAGCACCGGCTTTCCCGACTATTCGGTCACGAAGGCCGCGATGCTGTCGCTTTCGCGCCTCGTCGCCGACGTCTACGCAAGGGACGGGATCCGCTGCAATGCGGTCACACCCGGCCCGACCGCGACCGAGGCCTGGGTCGCAGACAACGGCCTCGCCGCCCAGATGGGGGACCGCGAAGAGGTGCTCGCGCGGGTCGGCGCCGGTCGGCCGCTCGGACGTCTCGCCGAGCCCGTGGAGATCGCCGACGTGATCGTGTTTCTCTGCTCCGACCGCTCCAGCTACGTGACAGGAGCGGCCTGGAGCGTCGACGGGGGCACCGTCCCGATCATCATCTAGCCTGGGAAGGTGCCCGAACTTGCCGGGAGAGTTGGTGACGCATTCGAAGCCCGCATCCGCGAGCAGGAGGAACGTGCGCTCTCGCCTTTGGCGGTGCGCTCCTACGGGACGCGTGGCCGGTTGCGCCCGATCGAGGAATGCCGCGTTCGCACGCCATTCCAGCGCGACCGCGACCGGATCGTCCATTCGAAGCCGTTTCGGCGGCTGAAGGGCAAGACCCAGGTCTTCATCGACCCGGCCGGCGACCACTACCGGACACGGATGACCCACACGCTCGAGACGACTGGGATCGCCCGGGTGGTCGCGCGCGCACTCAGTCTGAATGAGGATCTCGTCGAGGCGATCGGGCTCGGCCACGACACCGGGCACACGCCGTTCGGCCACGCCGGCGAGGAGGCGCTCGACGCGGCGCTCCAGGAGCGCTTCGGCGGCCGGTTCCGGCACAACGAGCAGTCGCTGCGGATCGCCGAGCGGCTGAACCTGACCTACGAGGTTCGCGACGGGATCCTCACGCACACGGGCGAGCGCGAGCCCGAGACCCACGAGGGGAAGATCGTCCGGATCGTCGACCGCGTCGCCTATATCAACCACGACATCGACGACGCGATCCGCTACGGGCTGCTCGAGGAAGGCGACCTACCGACGGAGGAGCTCCGCGTGCTCGGCGCGAGCGGCGGGCAGCGGATCGACACGCTCGTCCACGACCTGATCGAGACGTCGTCGCGTGAGGGGGACATCGCGCAGAGCGAGGAGATCGGCGGCGCGATGCTCTCGCTGCGCGCGTTTATGTTCGAGCGCGTCTACCTCGGCCCGGTGACGCGTCCCGAGCACGAGCGGGCGCACGAGATCGTGAGGCGGATCTTCGACGCCCTCGTCGAGCGAGGCGACCCGCAGGAGGAGATCACGGAGTTCATCGCCGGGATGACCGACCGTTACGCACTCGATTACGCTGCGAATCTCTAGATGGCCCGGATCAAGGACTCGAGCATCGACGCGGTCCGCCAGGGCGCGGACTTCGTGGCCGTCGTCGAGGAGCGGACGCCGCTGCGCAAGGCCGGCGCGCGGCTCACCGGCCGCTGCCCCTTCCACGAGGAGCGTACGCCGAGCTTCTCCGTCAACCCCGTGGACAAGCTCTACTACTGCTTTGGCTGCGGTGCGAGCGGCGACATGATCAAGTTCGTCCAGGAGACCCAGGGATTCGATTTCGTCGGCGCGGTGGAGTGGCTCGCCGAGCGCTTCCGCATCCCGCTCGAGTACGAGGAGAAGTCGCCGGGTGACGACGCCAGGCGCCGCCGTACCGATCGTCTCCACGCCGTGCTGGAACAGGCTGCCGCGTTCTACGAGCGCTACTTGTGGGATTCACAGGCCGGCTCGCTCGCACGCGACTATCTCGCCGGGCGCGGCCTGCACGAGGAGATCTGCCGCGACTTCCGGCTCGGTCTTGCGCTCGGGGGAAGCACGCTGACCCGGAAGGCGATCGAAAAGGGTTTCACGGCGGAGGAGCTGCACGCCGCCGGGCTGACCGGGCGTGGCGGGTCCGACTACTTCCAGCGACGTCTGATGTTTCCACTCACAGATGCGCGCGGCCGTGTGGTCGGGTTCCAGGCGCGACGGCTGCACGAGGACGATCCGCTGAAGGCGAAGTACGTGAACACGCGCGAGTCCGAGCTCTTCCACAAGGGCTCGGTCGTCTATGGCCTCGACAAGGCGCGCGCCTCGATCGCGAAGGAGAACCGCGCCTGCGTCGTCGAGGGGAACACAGACGTGCTCGCGCTTCGCCAGGCCGGCTTCGAGCCGGTCGTGGCCTGCATGGGAACCGCGCTCACCGAGCAGCAGCTGCGCGAGATCAGCCGGCTCACGAAGCGCCTGTGGCTCGCATTCGACGGCGATGCCGCCGGCGAGTCGGCTGCACTGCGCGGGATGGACCTCGCGGTTGCCCAGGGCTTCGACGTCAGGGTCGTGGCGCTGACGCCCGGCGTCGACCCGGCCGACGACCCAACCGGGTTCGAAGCGAAGCTCGCCGCCGCCGCTCCCTATGTCGTCTACCGGACCCGCGTCGAGATCGACCGCGCCGAGGATCGCACGGCAGCCCACCAGACGGTGAAGTCCTTCCTCGACGGGCTGCCCGACTCCCCCGCGAAGCAGGACGCCTGGCGCTACGCGAACGACCGGCTCGGGATGACCGTGCAGCTGCGCGCCGCCGGGAGTGGCTCAGCCAGCGCCGGCTCGGCGCAGTCGCCGCGCCTCGTGCAAGCCGGTGACCGACGCGAGCGGGACGCGCTTGCGGGTGTCGTGGCGCACGAGAATCTGAAGCCGCTACTCGCCGAACTCACGCCCGAGCACTTTCACGATCCGACGAACCGCGCGGTGCGTGACTTCCTTGTTGAAGGCGTCCCGCTGGACGGCGACGGGATCTCGCGCCTCGCCGAGCTCGACGCGCGCGCCGAGGCGGAGGGGATCGACGTCGAGACCGGTGAGGAGCTGCTCCTGCGGCTGCGCGAGCGCAAGCTCCGGCACGAGCTCCAGCACGCGGATCCGCAGCGGACGAAGGAGCTGCAGGAGGCCTTGACGCGAATCCACGAGGTCGTCGCGGGCCTCGGCTCGCGTGCGGATCAATAGCCCCTGCGCGAGCGAACGAGTCCGCTCAGGAGCATTCAAGCGGGCTGAAGATGCACGACGCGCCGCCGCAAATGCCGGCTTGGCCGGCGTTTGCCCGCAAGCAGTCGCCAGGTGTCGGATGGGGTCCGTGGGGGGAAACCGGAGGTTTCCCCCCACGTCTAACTCCCCGGGTTGGACTCGAACCAACAACATTTCGGTTAACAGCCGAACGCTCTGCCAATTGAGCTACCGGGGATCGCTCAAGCGGCGGCATTGTAGCGACGGCGCCCCGCGGGGCCCGTTCAGGGCGAGACGGTCAGATCCACTTCCGTGGCGTGCAGGTGCGATCCGTTCTCGGCCGACGGCTCGTAGAAGAGGAGCTGCACCGGCCCCGGAGGCAGGTCGAGCGTCGTCGACCAGGTGCCACGCTCCGGCGCGCCGAGGGTAGCTTCGACCGTCTGCGTGCTCAGGAGCTTCCCGCCGGCGTGGATCTCGATGGCGAACGTGGCTTCGAAGACGACGGCGGTTCCGCTGACCGTCACCGGGCTCGTGACGGTCGAGTCGCGGGGAGGCGTCCGGACGAAGATCGGCGCCTGGGCGGTCAAATCCGTGTAGTCCGCAGGCGTGGCCGGGCGGCCGAGCGGATCGCCGACGCTGTCGTGGAGGGCGATCGGGGTCGTTCCCGCGTCGATCGCGACGCTTTGCACCGTCGGAAACTGCGTCAGCGTGTCGACGATCTGCGCCTCGACCGTCCGGGTCAACGAGGGCAACGACGCCGAGAAGGTTGCCGTCGCCGTGGTACCCACGATCGTCACGTCGGCGAGGTTTGCACGCTCGGGGACGGCAGTCGTGTACCCGGTCGGTGGGCCGGAGAGCAACGCCTGGAGCGCCGCACGTGCGACCGCCGCGCTCCGCGGCACGTCGACGACGACGGGCACGAGCGCGTTGTCGTGCAGGAAGTACGCCTTGACCGCCATCCGGGCTACGGGGGTCGTCGTGGTCGTGACGGGCGGGGTGGTCGCCGGGGCGCGATGGCGAAGCGCGAGGTACGCGCCGGCCGCGACGGCGACGAGCAGGAGCAGGAAAGAGAGCTTCTTCGCCATCCCAGACTGAGTACGGCTAGGGGCGTGAGTATCCTTTGCACTATGAGCGCAGTCGCCATTGTCATGCTTGTTGCCGGTGTCGTGCTGATCGGGGCGATCGAATGGCCGAGGCTCTCGCGGAAGTTCGGGGTCGACGGGCGCCGGAAGCGCGAGCGGGCCAGGCGGAAGGACCGCCTGAAGGTCGTGCCGTCAGATCCGGACGACGACTTCGTCCGCGCCGTCGAGCGCGACCTCGCCGCGCTCCCGACGATCGACGAGCGCTACCGCTAGGTCCCGACAGTAATCGTCTTCGTCAGCGTCGAGGTGTTCGGCGCGACCGCGGCGACGTCTTCCATGTTCTTCGTCTCCTGGTAGTCCGAGACCCTGACGACGAGGACGTGCTTGCCCGGCGTCGCGTGGATCGCGATCTGGCCCGCGGCGAACGGCGCGGTGACCGAGTCGCCGTCGAGGCTGACGAAGATCGACCTCGGGTCGACTCCGGCGCCCTGGTCGGTGGCGGAGACCACGATCGTCCTGGCCGACGTGCTCACGACGCGCAGCGCCGGCGGCGTCGTGTCGTTCGACCAGAACCTGAACGTGAAGGGCCCGGCCTCGGCGCGCGAGCGGGTGTCGAAGACGACGTCGTAGGTTCCCGGGGCGGGGCGCACCATCCCCGCAATGGCGCGCCGGTCGCCAAAGGTATCGAAGTACGGGTTCAAGTTCACCGGTAGTCCGGTGTAGCCGACGAGGTGGTTCTCGTCGCCCGCGTAGGTGACATGCGGGACGGCGCGGCCCGACAGGACGGCAACGCCGAAGTTCGCGACCGGATGCCTGAGCGTGACCTGGTAGACGACCTCGGGCCCCGGATACGAGACGTCACCGCCGGTCGGGTAGCGGTAGCGGGTCACCTTCGCGACTCCATCGGCGGTGTTGCCGGAATACGTCCCTGGCTGGGTGAGCGGGATGTGCCGTTCCGTCCCGAGCAGCGGGTGGTCGACCTCGACCCAGAACGGGATCCGGCGGGTGTCGGCTCCTTGGGTCAGGACCACGAACCCCGTGGCGTCTCCCGATTTCGCGGCGGCGCCGGAGCTCGCTGTGACTTGGAGCACCCCCGGGACGTCCACCATGTGGCTCGCCGTGACGGTGACGCCGTTTACGGCCTGCTGGCGTTTGATCGCGACCGTCCAGGCTCCCGCGCCTCCGCCCGCGTCGGTGAGGTCGATCGCCGCGGTACCGCCGTTGACCGGGAACGCGACCGACGTCGGTGCGGCGAAGATCAGTGGGTCGTTCGCCTTCGGAACGTCGATCAGACCTCCGCCCTCACGAGTCGTGGGCACCTCGAGCCCGGTTGCGCCGTGGACCGGGTCGCCGGTCAGCACGAGCGCCGACTTGATCTCGGGCACGGTCCAGTCCGGATGCTGCTGCTTCAGGAGCGCGGCGGCACCGGCGACGGCCGGAGTTGCCATGCTCGTCCCCTGGAGGGTCTCCCAGAGGCTGCCCTGGTTGGGGGGCACCGACGAGGTGACGCTCACGCCGGGTGCGCTCACATCCGGCTTCAGAAGCAGCGACACGGGAGTCGGGCCGGCAGAGGAGAACGACGCGATCTCGCCGTTTGAGGTCGTCGCGGCGACGGCGATCGCACCGGTTGCGTTCGCCGGTGAGCTGATCGAGCCGAACCCGTACGGCTGGAAGTCGTTTCCGGCCGCCACCACGGGCACGACGCCGGCTGCGGCTGCGCCGTTGATCGCAAGATCGACGAAATCGCGTGACGGGTCGATCTCGGGCTCGCCGAGGGAGAGGTTGATGACGTTCATCCCGTCCGAGACCGCCGCCTCGATCCCGGCGGCGATCTCCGCCGAGTTCCCGTCGAGGCCGAACTCGTTCGTCGGCACCGTCAGCACCTTGTAGTTGCCGATGTAGGCCATCGGCGCGACGCCCGAGAGGCGTTGCGACCCGTCCGCCGTGTCGTTGTCGCCGGCTGCGATCCCGGCGACGTGTGTCGCGTGGAACGACTTCTTCGGGTCGAACGGGGTGTCCGCGTACTCATAGGTCGAGCCCGGCTGCGGGAAGGCTCGCTGCACGATCACCTTCGGCGTCGCGTACTTGACGATCCCCTTCGGGAAGCCGGCGGGATAGGTGAAGCCCTTTGCGCTCAGGAACGGATGAGCCGCGTCGACCCCGTCGTCGAGGATTCCGATCTTGATCCCCTCGCCGGCGGTGGCGAGGCCCGCGCCCCAGACCTTGTCGGCGCCGATCGCCGACGGGCTGTCGAGCGACAGCGAGTGGTAGGTCAGGTTCGGCCACACCTTTGCGATGCCCGCGACGTGTGTCAGGCGGCCGACGTCGCTCGTCGGCACCACGAGCGCAAACCCGTCCGCCACGATCCGGTAGCGCCAGGCGATCCGCACGCTCGGAATCGCGGCGCGCAGGTTGCGAACGGCCTGCGCCTGCGCTGCGGCGAGCTCGTTGCGGTAGACACGGTGGCGGGCCGACAGGAGCGAGCGCCCGAAAACGGCGAGGCCCGGAGCGCGGAGGGTGACGATCACCTCGCTCGTGGGCACCGCAGGAGCGCTCAGGCCGTCGCCGGAGAGCAAAACGGCGGCCAACGCCGCCGCGCAAAGGAGGAGAGCGAACCGTCTCAGAATGCGGATGAGAGGACTTGAACCTCCACGCCCCAAAGGGCACACGGACCTGAACCGTGCGCGTCTACCAATTCCGCCACATCCGCGTGGCAAGAGTGTAGCCAGCGCCCTTTGCGGATCGCCGCGGTGGGCGCAGTTGGATCGCTAGTGCATCCGTCCGTAAGTTCGGTGCGTTATCCGGCGGATGGATCGTCGTTCGTGGCAAGGACGCAGGGAGCCTCGATAGCTGTAGCTATCGAGGCGACTGAGGACACAGCCACGGACGGCGAGACGCCGCCGGGAACGTGCCACAACTTACGGACGGGTGCACTAGGATCGAGGCGTGAGCACCGAGGCCATCCACGCGCTGCTGGAGCGCGCGTTCCCGGACGCCGACGAGCTCTCCGTGATCGACAACGGCGGCGGCAACCACATCGAGGTCCGCGTGACGGCGCCGTCGCTCTCGGGCGTGCGGCTGCTCGACCAGCATCGCCGCGTGAACGACGCGCTCTCGGCCCTCCTGGCCGACGGGACCATCCACGAGCTCCGGATCAAGACGAAGGGAACCCCATGAGCTACAGCGAGAAGATCAAGGACGTGGTCGACGGCTCGGACGTGGTCCTCTTCATGAAGGGCACGCCGGAGGCGATCATGTGCGGCAACTCGGCCCGGGCGCTGAATGCGCTGCGCCGCGTCGGTGCGCCGGTGACGGCGGTCGACATCCTGCGGGACGCCGAGATCCGGCAGGACCTCTCGGCGCTCTACGGGTGGCCGACGATCCCGCAGGTGTTCGTGAAGGGCGAGCTGATCGGCGGTGCCGACATCGTCGAGGAGCTCGAGGCCTCCGGCGAGCTCGAGCAGACGCTCGTCGAGTCGCTCGGCGACGGGTATCGCGAGACGCGCACCGAAGCGACCGTAGCCCTCTAGCCCACTAGCCCGCGAGCGCGGCGAGCACGTCGTCGGCGTGCGTCGCCGGCGACACCTTCGGGAACACCTTCTTCACGATCCCGTCCGGCCCGATCACGAACGTCATGCGCATGATCCCGAAGTACTTGCGGCCGTAGTTCATCTTCTCGCCCCAGGCCCCATAGGCCCGGGCGACCTCCTTGTCGGTGTCGGCCAGCAGGGTGAACGGGAGCTCGTACTTCTGCTTGAACTTCACGTGCGACGCGACCTTGTCGGGCGAGACGCCGAGCACGACAGCGCCGGCGCGCTCGAACTCGCCGTAGGCGTCGCGAATCCCGCAGGCCTGCGTCGTGCAGCCCGGTGTGTCGTCTCTGGGATAGAAGTAGAGGACGACCGGCTTGCCGCGCAGCGAGGCCAAGCTGATCTTCTCGCCGCTGTCGCTCTCGAGCTCGAAATCGGGGGCGGGCTTGCCTGCTTCGACCACGGTGTCCTCTCGGTAGGGTGCGCTTCGATGCTAGCGATCCACCACGTGAACGCAATCCTTGTGATCGGCGTCTGCCTGGCCGCCTCGATCGCGGCCTTCGTCGCGCGGCGGCGCGGGGCGGGGCGCAGCGTCGCGCATCTGCTCGCGCTCGCGCAGACGCTCGTGATCGCGCAGGTCGCGCTCGGGCTGCTGTTGCTCGCAGACCACAAGCGCGCTGTCGACAAGCTCCACTACGCCTACGGGACGTTTGCGTTGCTCGCGGTGCTCTCGCCGTGGCTCTACGCGCCGGCGGAGCCCCGCGCGCGCCTGCTCTGGTTCTCGGGTGCGACGGTGCTCGCGGCGGCTCTGGGTGTGCGCGCCTACATGACCGCGACATGAGCCGCATCTCGCCTCTTGCGCGTGGGCTCGCGATCCTGGTGGCGATCGCGCTCGCGATCGTCGTCCTGAACCAGGAGACCGCGCTCGCGACCGCCGGCGTGCTGCTCAAGGTCGCATTCTTCCTGGCGCTGGCGGTCGCCGCGTACATGTTCTGGCGTGACTTCGGCCGCCGCGAGATCTCGCTCTGGCCGACGCGGGCACAGCGGATCTTCTACGCGGCGGTCGGGCTGCTCGTGGTCGACCTCGGCTGGTTCTTCGGCTTCCAGCCGAGCGGCCCGAACGCGCTCGTCTGCTTCGCCGTCGGCGCCGTCTGCATCTACGCAGGCGTGCGCACCTGGCGCGACCAGCGGTACTAGGGTCTAGCCGTCCGGAAGCCAGCCTTTGCGATACGGCGTCGCTTCGGCGGGCGGGAACCGCGCATACGCGATCCCTGGATCGCTCGTCTCCTCCTCGACCCCGGCCCCGTGGCGCAGCGCGGTCTCGTCGACGGGGTACGCGCCCCAGCCTTCGGTTCCCATGTGCGCGCGCGACCCCATCGCCAGGATCGTGCAGCCGTTGCCCGCTCCGACGAGCACGTGCTTCGTTCCCGGGGGACTGTGCACGAAGTCCCACTGCCGCAACGGCCGCTCCTCGCCCTCGACGATCAGGAGCGCATCGCCGGAGAGAACGAGGAAGCCTTCCTGATCGGCTTCCCAGTGGTACATGCAGTTCGGCTCGCCCGGCCCGAGGACGACCAGCTGGATCCCGAGCTGGGGAAAGGAGGTCTCGCACTCGACGTCCGTGGAGCCCGTGAGCGGGAGGCTGTCGCCTCGACCCTCCCGGTGCCGCCAGCGCGCCTCGAGCGCGTTCAGGACGAACCAGCCCGGGCTGACAGGGACGAGCCCCTCTTCCGTCTGCTCGAGCTTGGCCTCAGCGGACATGGCGCGATCGTACCGGCCGGTACGCGGCTCCTGAAGTCCTGCTTTAATAGGTTGGGGTGGGATTCTCGCGGGCATTCGTACCAATCGTCTTGGCCGCTCTTTGCGCTTGCGTCGCGGTTGATGTCGCCGGCGCGAGCACGTCGAAGAGCGCACCTCCGATCGCGCGGAACAACTGCCCGATCGTGAGCGCCGCAGGAAACCTGGGCGGAGCGGGCAGCAGCGGCCAGTCGAATCTCAGCTCCAACGGCCTTGCCGGGGGCGTTGCGCTGGGACCGACCAAGGCGCTCGGAGCTCTCGTGCTCGATTGTGAGAACTACTCGGACGGTTTGACGATCACGGCTCCCGGCCACACGTTCTCGACGACCGCCGCCATCAAGTGCCAAGGCGTCTGTGCGACCTGCAAGGTGCTGACCCCGAGCACGTTGACGTGCAAGCTCTCCAAGAGCCTGGAGCAGGTCGGGATCAAAGCAGTCGGCACCTGGCAGGCCACGATCAACTGGCTGTACGCGCCCAACGACGCAGCCGCGACGAACACCACGGACGGGAGCTGTCACATCACCGTGGTGGCGGCTCTGACCATTGGCGGCAAACAGAACTTCAGCGGGAAGAACCTCAGCGTCTGCGCGTACGCCGCCGGAGACGTCCTGCAGTAGCCGTCAGGCCTCGATGCGCGACTCGACGCCGTCCAGGCGGTCGAGCGCGGCGCGGAGCTGCATCAGCTGGCCGACGAAGCTCGGGGTGTCGCGCTCCGTCCAGCGCGATGCCTCGCTCTCGCGCAGCCGTGACATCAGGTGCATGAAGTCGGCGGGCTCGTCGCACTCGAACACGGTCATGAACTCCTGGTCGTCGATTCCGAACGAGTACGTCGTGTGGTTGTTGATCGTCTCGAACTCGTGGCCGATGCGCATGTGGTCTTCCATCGCCTCCTGCCGCTCCTCCTTCGGCAGGAAGTACCACGGGCGCACCTTCACGAACGGGTAGACGACCAGGTACGGCTGATGCTGCGGGATGATCTTGCGCGCGCGGCTCGCGGCGGTGTACTGGGAGGCCTTCGTGGTCGCGAGATACGAGTAGGGCGTCTCGAGCCAGCCGGCGAGCGGCGTGGCGTTCAGGGCGGCGCCGAGCTCGCCGAGGTCCTCGTAGCGCTTCGTGATCTTCCAGAGGAAGAAGTCGCTGTCGGGCCGGACGCCGGTCACCGAGTAGGCGCCGAGGTAGTCGAAGCGCGGCGCGAACTCCTCGATCGCCTCGGCGAAGGCGTCCTTGTGGGCTGCGCGCTCCTCGACCGGCAGGCGCCGCCACGCCGGGTCGACCTTGTAGAAGGTGTACGCGAGGTACTGGCCTCCGGGCTGGTCGCTCATGACCACGAGGATACCCTGGCAAGGTGGCATCCGAGCAGGTCAAGGGGCAGCTGAAACGCCTCCCGGCGGGGCCCGGTGTCTATCTCTTCAGGGGCGACGGCGGTGACGTGCTCTACGTCGGCAAGGCGAAGTCGCTGCGGTCGCGCGTCCGTCAGTACTTCCAGGCGCGAAGCAGCGACACGCGCGCCGGGATCGAGCAGCTCGCCGCGAAGACCGTCGAGATCGAGACGATCGTGACCGGCACCGAGGTCGAGGCGCTGCACCTCGAGCAGAACCTCGTCAAGCGCCACCGGCCGCCGTTCAACGTGCGCCTGCGCGACGACAAGTCGTTCCCCTACATCGCCGTGACCGTCGAGGACGAGTACCCGCGCGTGATGTTCACGCGCGAGCGGCACCGGCGCGGGGTCGTCTACTTCGGGCCGTACGCGAACGCGAAGAAGGTGCGCGACACGCTCGACGTCCTGAACCGTGTCTTCCGCTACCGGCCCTGCGAGGGGCCCCAACCCGGCCGCCACAGCGGGATTCCGTGCCTCGACTTCCACATCGAGCGCTGTTACGCGCCCTGTGTCGGCTACATCTCGAAGGAGGACTACCGGGCGATCATCGACGGCGTGATCGAGTTCCTCTCGGGGCAACGACCGCCCGATCCGCAAGCAGCTCGAGACGCGGATGCGAGAGGCGGCGGCGGACGAGCGGTTCGAGGAGGCCGCTCGCTACCGCAACCGGCTGAAGGCAGTCGAGGGGCTGGCCGAGCGGCAGTCGACGGAGCGCGCGTCGATCGGGACGATCGACGTGATCGGGATCGCGGTCGGCACCGATCGCGCCGCCGTGCAGGTGTTCCCGCTGCGCGACGGCAGGATGATCGACCGCTACTCCTTCCACCTCGAGAACGCAGCCGGCGAGGACGTGGCCGAGGTGCTGGAGCAGTTCTGCCTCGAGTACTACGGCGCGCGCACGATCGATCCCGCCGCAGATCCTGGTGCCGCGCGGCGTCGGCTCGACGGCCACGCTCGAGGAGTTCCTCTCGGAGCTGCGGGGCTCGCGGGTCGAGGTGCGCTCGCCCGAGCGCGGCGAGAAGCGGCGGCTTCAGGAGCTCGCCCAGCGCAACGCCGAGCTCGCGCTCTCCGTCGGAGACGTTCCTGGCGGAGACGAAGCGCCAGCGCCGGGTCGAGGCGCTCGAGGAGCTGCGCGAGACGCTGAACCTCGAGTCGCTGCCGATCCGGATCGAATGCTTCGACATCTCGAACATCCAGGGCCAGGAGATCGTCGGCTCCATGGTCGTGCTCGAGGACGGGGTGGCCAAGAAGGCGCACTACCGCAAGTTCGCCGTGCGTGGACAGGCCGGCCAGGACGACTTCGCGGCCATGGCCGAGGTGGTCTCGCGCCGCTTCGCGCGCCTCGCAGCCGGGGTGACGACGGAGGAGTACGACGAGTCGTTCGCGGCAACGCCGAACCTCGTCGTGATCGACGGCGGCAAGGGCCAGCTCTCGGCGGCGCTCGAGGCCCTCCAGGCCTACGACCTGCCGCGCGTGGCGGTGATCTCGCTCGCGAAGCGGATCGAGGAGGTGTTCGTCCCCGGCCGGCCGCAGCCGATCGTCCTTCCCGACAGCTCGCCGGGGCTCCAGCTGCTCCAGCGGATCCGCGACGAGGCGCACCGGTTCGCGATCACCTTCCACCGGCAGCGACGCGGAGTCGCAGCGCGGGAGTCGATGTTCGACCAGATCGAAGGCGTCGGCCCGGTACGGCGCCGTGCGCTGCTCCAGCACTTCGGCTCGGCGGAGCGGGTGCTCGCGGCGAGCCAGGAGGAGCTCGAAGGAGTTCCCGGCGTGCCTGCCAAGACGGCGCGGGGGATCTACGCCCAGCTGCACAGGACCGGCAGCGCCTCGTTACAGTCGGGGCCGTGAAACGCTCCGCGCTCATTGCCGGTGTGATCGTCCTCGCCGGCTGCGGCAGCGCAAAGCATGCCGTCGCGCCGAAGAAGCCCGCGCCGCCGAGCCCGGCGGCGGCGATGCGAGCGCTGCTCGCGCCCGGATCCGCCGGCAGCGTCGTGAAGACGCTCTACCAGGGCACGAGCTGGTCGGTCGTCCAGGTGACGAGGGGCGATACCGCGAGCGCGGAAGCGTTCGAGCTGCTCGGCGGCAAGTGGAAGCCGGACACGTCGAAGAACGTGAAGATTCAGATCCTCGGCCCGCAGCCGGGCGCCAAGGCGGCGAAGCTGCCTCAGGTGGCGATCCAGATCACCTCGCCGGCGCCGTTCGTCGAGTCGGCGCTCTGGGTCGACGGCAAGGAGCTGCTGGAGAAGGGCGGCGGCACGCCGACGCGTGGGACGATCTACGGCGCGCCGGCGAAGGATCTCGCTCCCGGGCTCCACGTCGCGGTCGGCTATGCGCGCACGGCGACGACGGGGACCGCGATCGCCTGGGTCTTCCACGTCTGACGGCGCTACTGCATGAACGGATACCGGTAATCCGTCGGTGGGACGAGCGTCTCCTTGATCGAGCGCGGCGTCGCCCAGCGGATCAGGTTCCACATCGACCCGGCCTTGTCGTTCGTGCCCGAAGCGCGCCCGCCGCCGAACGGCTGCTGGCCGACGACGGCGCCCGTCGGCTTGTCGTTGATGTAGAAGTTCCCGGCCGCGTGGCGCAGGCGGCTGCCCGCCTCCTGAATCGCCGCGCGATCCTCGGCGAAGACGGCGCCGGTGAGGCCGTACGCGGTGCCGCGGTCGACGACGTCGATCGTCTCGCTCCAGCGCTTCTCGTCGTAGACGAGCGTGGTCACGACGGGCCCGAAGAGCTCGTCCCGGAGGAGCCGGAAGCTCGGATCGCTCGTCTCGACCACTGTCGGCTCGACGAAGTAGCCGTGCGAGTCGTCGCAGCCGCCCCCGGCCACGAGCTCGGCGCCCGGGTGCGCCTTCGCCTCGTCGATCGCCTCGCGCTGGGTCGCGAACGAGGCACTGTCGATCACCGCGCCCATGAAGTTCGAGAAGTCGGCGACATCGCCGACCTTGATCGTCGCGACCTGCTCCGCCAGCTTCTCGCGGATCTCGGGCCAGAGGTTGGAAGGTGCGTAGAGGCGCGACGCAGCCGAGCACTTCTGCCCCTGGTACTCGAAGGCACCGCGCACGATCGCCGTGACCAGCGCGTCGACGTCGGCTGACGGGTGGACGAGGATGAAGTTCTTGCCGCCGGTCTCGCCGACGATTCGCGGGTAGTTGCGGTAGGCGCCGATGTTGCGGGCGACCGTGCCCCACATCCCGTTGAAGACCGCCGTCGAGCCGGTGAAATGGATTCCGGCGAGCGCCGGGCTCGCGAGCGCCGCATCCCCGACCTCGGCGCCGGAGCCGTAGACGAGGTTGATCACACCATCTGGGAGACCCGCCGCTTGAAAGAGGCGCATCAGGTAGTAGGCCGAGAGCATCGCCGTCGAGGCCGGCTTCCAGACGACGGCGTTCCCCATCAGCGCCGGCGCGCTCGTCAGGTTCCCCGGGATCGCGGTGAAGTTGAACGGGGAGACGGCGAACACGAAGCCTTCGAGCGGCCGGTACTCGAGCCGGTTCCAGACCCCCGGCGAGGAGATCGGCTGCTCCGAGTAGATCCGCGTCATGAACTCGACGTTGAAGCGCAGGAAGTCGACCAGCTCGCTGGCCGCGTCGATCTCCGACTGGTGCACGGTCTTCGACTGGCCGAGCATCGTGGCGGCGTTCAGCGTGTCGCGCCACGGGCCTGCGAGCAGGTCGGCCGCGCGCAGGAAGACTGCGGCGCGCTCTTCCCAGGGCCAGCGCGACCAGTCCTGCCACGCCTCGTCGGCCGCGGCGATCGCCTGGGCGACGTGCTCGGCGCCTCCCTGGTGGACATCCGCGAGGACGTGCGCGTGGTCGTGCGGCATCACCGCCGGCTTCGTCTTGCCGGTCGTCACGTCCTGGCCGCCGATCACGAGCGGGATCTCGATCCGGGTGCCGCTCATCTCCGCGAGCCTTGCCTGGAGGGTCGCGCGTTCCGGGCTCCCGGGTGCGTACTCGCGATTCGGCTCGTTCTTCGCGACCGGAGGTGTGCTCATGCTCGGAGAATAGGCGTTACGTACGGCGCCAGAGGTACGTCGCCGTCACGAGCACCCAGATCATGAAGCCGAGCGAGGACGCCCACACCGTCGACCCGGCGAGCGTCCAGCCCGCCGCGGCTTCGACGAGGCCGACCCCGAGCACGGCGACGCCGCCTGCGACGCCGAGCCGCCCGAACCGGCGCGAGACCTTCCGTGCCCGGAGCGCGGCCAGCGAGGAGGCGATGATGATCGTGGCCGCGCAGCCGGCGGCCGGGGCCGCGACGGTGACGGAGCCGAGCGCAAGCGCGACGGCCTGCAGCCCGAGCAGCGAGGCGCCGCTGAGCACGACCACGCTCGCGAAGAACCCGTCCGGGTCGTAGCGGATGATCTTCGCGCGGAGGCTGCCGACGAACCAGAGGAACGCGAAGGCCGCGACGGTGAAGAGCGCCGTCGCCCGGCGCGGGTGGTCGTGGCCGACGAGAAACGCCGGCAGCGCGAAGAGGACGTACACGTAGCCGAGCAACGGGACCGCACGCGTCACGCGCCGAAGCTACAACATCTCGCGTGAAAGCCGCGCTCGTACGGTACGAGGTTCCCGGCTGGGGAGTGGGCGAGCTGTGGCTCGAAGCCGAGCGCGTCGTCTGGTCGGAGCTGCCGGTGGCGCGACCGGCGCAGGATCTCGCCGACCATCCGCTGGCGGAACGGCTGCGCGCGTACTTCGCCGGCAGCGGCGACGACTTCGCGGACGTCCTGCTCGACCTCGACGACGGCTTCTACGGCGAGTGTGAGCGGGCTTTGCGAGCGCTCCCCCGGGGCGAGGTCGTTAGCTACGGCGAGCTCGCGGCTCTGGCTGGAAGGCCTGGGGCCGCTCGGGCCGCCGGGACGTTCTGCGCGCGGAACCGGCTCGCGCTCTTCGTCCCCTGCCATCGCGTCGTCGCCTCGAACGGGATCGGCTCGTATGGATCGCTCGGGCTCGACTACAAGCGGCGCCTGCTCGCGCTCGACGGGATCGTGCTGTGACGTTCTCGAGCGACCTGCGAGACGAGCTCGCGACGATCGCGCCGCGGCGCTCGTGCTGCCGGCTCGCCGAGGTCTCGGCGCTCTTCCACGCAGCCGGTACGTGGCATCTGCGGGGGCACGGCGAGCTGGCCGTCCACGTCGATCTCGCCAGCCCGGCGGCGGCGCGGCGCACGTACGCGCTGCTCCGCGAGCTCGGTGTCCGCTCCGAGATCCGCACCTACCACCGGACCGCGTTCGACCAGGCGACGCGCTACCAGCTTCACGTCGAGCTCGACTCCGCGGCGCAGGCCCGGCTGCGAGAGGCCGGCGTCGTGTCGGCCGGGGGCGCGCCGCTCGAGCAGCCGCCGAAGCGCGTCGTCGGCCGGTCGTGCTGCCGCGGCGCCTACCTGCGCGGCACGCTGCTCGGCAGCGGCTCGCTTTCGGGGCCGGCTGCGCCCCAGCTCGAGCTGCGCACGAGCGGGCTCGCCGGTGCGCAGTTCGTCGCGGGCGTCGCGGCGCGGGAGGGCGTCGCACTGCGGGTGCTCGAGCGCCGCAACCATGCTCTCGCCTACACGAAGCGCACCGAGTCGATCGCCGACCTGCTGGCCCTGACCGGGGCGAGCGAGACGGCGTTGCGCCTGGACGAGCGTGCCGTGGTTGCCGCCACGCGGGCGGACGCGAACCGGCTTGCGAACGCGGACGAGGGGAACCTCCTACGTACCGCGCGGGCCGCCCAGGAACAACTCGACGCAATCCGTGCGCTCGAGGGACGCCGCCTCTCCGACAGATTGCAAGAGATTGCCGATCTCAGGACAAGGCATCCGTCGCTTTCGCTTGCGGAGCTAGCGCGGAAGTGCCGTCCGCCAATCACAAAGGCCGCAGCCCATCATCGAATGGCAGTCCTCCGTGACCTCGCCGCGAGCCGGGAAGGAAGTGCGGTGGGCCGGGAGGGAAGCCTCTCCCTCCCGGCCGAAGCACGCTCCGGACCGCTGACGTCGGACGGGGTCTGAATCCGGCGCCAGGCGAGCGCGTTCCCGCCGGCTGAGTATCCCCGCTGCTCCGGGCGCTTTCTAGTGCATTTACAACGCATATAGCGGCGCCGGTACGGTTCGCCGACGTGAGCACAGCCTTCGTAGAGCTCCAGACGCGCCTTGCCGAGATCACGGATCTCGGTCAAACGGCCGCGATCCTCGGCTGGGACCAGCAGGTGATGATGCCGCCGCACGGTGCGCCGGTCCGCGCCGAGCAGCTCACGACGGTCGGCCGGATCGCGCACGAGAAGTTCACGTCGCCCGAGATCGGCAGGCTCCTCGACTCACTGACCGCCTTCGAGGAGCAGCATGCCCACGACTCGTTCGAGGCGAGCCTGATCCGCGTCACGAGAAGAGACTGGGAGAAGGCCTGCCGGGTTCCCTCCGATTTGTGGGCGGAGATGACGCGCGCCTCGTCACTTGCGATCCCGATCTGGGTGGAGGCGCGCAAGAACAACGACTTCGCGTCGTTCCTGCCGGCACTGCGCACGAACCTCGATCTGCGCAAGCGCTACGTCGAGTGCTTTGACGGCACCTACGACGAGCCGTACGACGTACTGCTGGACGACTACGAGCCCGGCATGAAGACGGCCGAGGTGCGTGGGCTCTTCGAGTACCTGAAGCAGCATCAGGCGCCGCTCGTGAAGGAGATCGCTGCACGCGACGGGATCCCCGTGCCGCCGGCGCGTCACTTCTCCGTCGCTCACCAGCAAACGTTCGAGCGCGAAGTGATCGAGCGCTTCGGGTTCGACCCGGCCGCGTGGCGCCTCGATCCGACGGTGCATCCGTTTGCAACCGGCGGCGGCCGGAACGACATCCGGATCACGACCCGCTACTTCGAGGACAATCTCGACGGCCTCTTCGGGACGATGCACGAGACCGGGCACGGCCTCTACGAGCACCAGGTCGCACCGGAGCTCGAGCGGACGCCGCTCGGCCATGGCACCTCGCTCGGCCTGCACGAGTCACAGAGCCGGCTCTGGGAGAACCTCGTCGGCCGCGCCCGGCCGATGTGGCGGTTCTTCTTCCCGCGGCTGCAGGAGCTCTATCCCGACGCGCTCGCAGGCTACGACACCGAGCGGTGGTACCGCGAGATCAACACGGTCGCACCCTCGCTCGTTCGGGTCGAGTCGGACGAGGCGACCTACAACCTGCACATCATCCTCCGCTTCGAGCTCGAGCAGGAGATGCTCGCCGGCTCGTTCCCGCTCGAGCAGCTGCCGGAGGAGTGGAACCGTCGCATGTGGGACTACCTCGGGATCGAGGTTCCAGACGACACCCGTGGCGTGCTCCAGGACACCCACTGGGCCGGGGGCGCGTTCGGCTATTTCGCCACGTATGCGCTCGGCAACCTGATCTCGGCCCAGATGTGGGAGCGGGTGGTGGAGGATCTGCCGGATCTCGACTCGCAGTTCGAGCAGGGCGAGTTCGGAGCGCTGCGCGACTGGCTGGGTGAGAAGCTGCACCGCCACGGCCGGAAGTTCACCCCGAGCGAGACGCTCGAGCGCGTGGTCGGGACGCCCAAGGTCGACCCTGAACCCTACGTTCGCTACCTGCGGGCGAAATTCGGGGAGCTCTACGGGCTCTAGATGATTCTGGCGCAACGCACCGGTGTCTAACGGTTCCCCCGAGACGCCGCGCGAACTCCGATTAGAGTCTCGGACATGGCTAAAACACGGGTGGGCATCAATGGCTTTGGCCGCATCGGCCGGAACTTCTTTCGCGCGGGCCTCGGCCGCGCCAACTACGAGATCGTCGCTGCAAACGACCTCGGCGACGCGGAGACGATGGCGCACCTGCTGCGCTACGACTCGCTGCTCGGGCCGTTCCCGGGTGACGTCGTGCTCGAGGGCGGTGTGCTCAGCGCCGGCGGGCACGACATCCAGCTGCTGGCCGAGCGAGATCCTGCGGCCATGCCGTGGGCCGAGCTCGGCGTCGACGTCGTGATCGAGTCGACCGGCTTCTTCACCAAGCGCGAGGGTGCCCAGAAGCACCTCGACGCTGGCGCGAAGAAGGTCGTCATCTCGGCGCCCGCGACCGACCCCGACATCACGCTCGCGCTCGGGGTGAACGACGAGAAGTACGACCCCGCGACCCACCACATCATCTCGAATGCTTCCTGCACGACCAACTGCATCGGGCCGATGGCGAAGGTGCTGAACGACGCGTTCACGATCGAGCGCGGGCTGATGACCACCATCCACGCCTACACCGCCGATCAGCGGCTCCAGGACATGCCGCACGATGACCTGCGGCGGGCGCGTGCCGCGGCGCTGAACCTGATTCCGACGTCGACGGGCGCCGCGAAGGCGCTCGGGCTCGTGCTGCCGGAACTGGCCGGCAAGCTCGACGGCGTCGCGGTGCGGGCGCCGGTGCCCACGGGATCGATCACCGACCTGGTCGCGGTCGTCTCGAAGGAAGCCTCGGTCGCCGACGTGAACGCCGCCTTCGAGGCCGCGGCCGCGAGCGGCCCGCTGAAGGGCTATCTCCAGTACTCGACTGCTCCGCTCGTCTCCACCGACATCAACCAGTCGCCGTTCTCCTGCACCTTCGACAGCAAGCTGACGATGGCGAACGGGAATCTGGTCAAGATCTTCGGCTGGTACGACAACGAGTGGGGCTACTCGAACCGGCTCGTCGACCTCGTGAACAAGCTCGCGGCTTGAGATGAGGCTCCCGCGTTCCGTCCGGACGGCGGAGGTTGGCGGCAAGATCGTTCTCGTCCGTGCCGACCTCAACGTTCCGCTCGAGAACGGCCGGATCATGGATGACGCCCGCATCCAGGCGTCGCTGCCGACGCTGCGGCTGCTGCTCGAGAACGGCGCGAGGGAGGTGCGCGTGTGCTCACACCTCGGCCGTCCGAAGACCGACGAGGATCGCGTCAAGCTCTCGATGGCGCCGGTGCGGGAGCGGGTCGCCGAGCTGATCGGCGACGACCGGGTGACGGTGCTCGAGAACACGCGCTTCGATCCGGGCGAGACGACGAACGACGAGCAGTTCGCCCGGCTGCTCGCCGAAGGCTGTGATCTCTACGTGAACGACGCCTTCGGGAGCGCGCATCGGGCTCACGCCTCGACGGAGGGCGTCGCGTGGCTGCTGCCCGCCTACGCCGGGCTGCTGCTCCTCGCCGAGCTCGATCACCTGGGGCGCCTACTCGGCGAGGTCGAGCGGCCCTTCGTGATCGTCTCCGGCGGCGCGAAGGTCGCAGACAAGGTCGGCGTCCTGAGCAGCCTGGGCGCTCGTGCAGATTCGGTGCTGATCGGCGGCAAGATGGCCGAGGACGTGCGCGCGGAGAATCCGTTCAGCTTCGACGTGCTGCTGCCGAGTGACATCGTCGCCGCCTCCGAGTTCGCCGCGGACGCCGAAACACAGGTCACACCCTTCGACTCGCTCCCCGACGGCTGGCTCGGCCTCGACATCGGCCCGAAGACGTGCGCGGAGTTCGCCGAGGTGATCGGCGCCGCCCGGACCGTCTTCTGGAACGGGCCGATGGGTGTCTTCGAGTGGCCCGCGTTCGCAGAGGGCAGCTTTGCGGTTGCGCGGGCGCTGGCCGACTGCGACGGGTACACGGTCGTCGGCGGCGGCGACTCGGTCCGAGCCGTCCACGAAGCGGGCGTCGCCGATCGGATCTCCTGGATCTCGACCGGGGGCGGCGCGTCGATGGAGCTGCTCGAGGGCAAGGAGCTTCCGGGGATCGCGGCGATTCCGGACGCGCGCGCATAGGCTGGCTTGGTGCTGATCGCCGGCAACTGGAAGCTCTTCAAGGGAACCGCGGAGACCGAGGCGTTCTGCCGCGCACTCCGCAACGCCGATCTCGGTGACGTCGACGTCGTCGTCTGTCCCTCGTTCACCTCGCTCGCGAGCGCCGTGGGAGTCCTCGCCGACACCGACATCGGCGTCTTCGCCCAGAACGTGCACTGGGCGGCCGAGGGCGCCTTCACCGGCGAGATCTCCACCGGCATGCTGCGGGAGCTCGGCGTCTACGGGACGATCGTCGGCCATTCCGAGCGGCGCCAGTACTTCGGCGAGACCGACGAGACGGTTGCCCAGCGGGTCCGCGCGGCGCTCGACGCCGGCCTCGACGTGATCGCGTGCGTCGGTGAGACCGAAGCCGAGCGCGAGGCGGGGGAGACGGAGGCGGTGCTGGCGCGCCAGCTGGCCGTGCTCGAGGCCGACGACAAGCTCGTGCTCGCCTACGAGCCCGTGTGGGCGATCGGCACCGGGAAGACGGCCACGCCGGAGCTCGCCCAGGAGGCGCATGCGTTCATCAAGTCGCGGCTCGACCTGCCGGTGCTCTACGGTGGATCCGTGAAGCCCGAGAACGCCGCGGAGCTGTGCGCCCAGCCCGATGTCGACGGTGCGCTCGTGGGCGGCGCCTCGCTCGACGTCGACTCCTTCGCCACGATTTGCCGCGCCGCTTCCCGCTCGTAGCCCTCGTCATCCTCGACGGCTGGGGCTGCGCCCCGCCCGGGCCGGGAAACGCCGTCGACCTTGCCGCCACCCCCGTCTTCGACGGCCTCTGGGAGGCGTTCCCGCACACGACGCTGGACGCATCCGGGCCTGCTGTGGGTCTGCCTCCGGGTCAGATGGGGAACTCGGAGGTCGGCCACCTGACGATCGGCTCCGGACGGCGCCTCTATCAGGATCTGATGCGCGTGAACCAGGCGGTCTCCGACGGGTCGCTGTTCGAGAACGAGGCGTTGCGGGCTGCATTCGCGCGAGGCAGACGCGTCCACCTGCTCGGGCTTGTCTCGCGCGGCGGCGTGCACTCGCACATCGACCACGTGCAGGCGCTGCTCCAGCTCGCTCCCGAGAAGACGTGGCTGCACGCCTTCACCGACGGGCGCGACGTCTCGCCGCACGCGGCGATCCACGATCTGGCGGAGTTGCCGGCGGAGCGCATCGCGACCGTTGTCGGCCGCTACTACGCGATGGATCGCGACCGGCGCTGGGACCGGACGCAGCGCGCGTTTGCTGCCCTGACGTTGGGCATGGGTACACCGGCCCATACTGCGTTGGAAGCTGTGCAAGCGAGCTACGACGCCGGCCTGACGGACGAGTTCATCGAGCCGATCGTGATCGAGGGAACGCCCCGAATCGAGCCGGGGGACAGCGCGATCTTCTTCAACTTCCGCCCAGACCGCGGCCGCCAGCTCTCGCGGCTGCTCCTGGACGCCGGTGTCGACCTGACGACGATGACGCGTTACAGCGACGAGCTCGACTGCCCGGTTGTCTTCGGCGAGCAGACCGTTCCGGAGACGCTCGCCGACGTGCTGGCCGAGCACGGGCTGCGCCAGCTGCACGTCGCCGAAACCGAGAAGTACGCGCACGTGACGTACTTCTTCAACGGTGGCGTGGAGGCCGAGCGTCCCGGCGAGACGCGGATCCTCGTGCCGAGCCCGCGCGACATCCCGAGCTACGACCACAAGCCGGAGATGTCGGCGCGCGAGGTGGCGGCACGCTTCTGTGACGAGATCGGCGACGGGTACGACTTCGCCATCGTGAACTTCGCCAACCCCGACATGGTCGGGCACAGCGGCGTCATCCCGGCGGTCGTCGCCGCGGTGGAAACGACCGACGAATGCCTCGGGAAGGTCGCCGCGCGTGTGACGGAGCTCGGTGGCATCTGCCTCGTGACGGCCGACCACGGCAACGCCGAGCAGCTCCTCGAGCCCGACGGCGTCTCCCCGTTCACCGCGCACACGACCAACCCGGTGCCCCTGATCGCGACGACGCCAGAGGGCAGATTGCGGACCGGCGGCGAGCTGGCCGACCTGGCGCCGACGGCTCTCGCGCTGCTCGGCGTCGAGCCGCCGCCCGAGATGTCCGGAAGAGATTTGTTAAATCCTGGGCTCAGAGCTGGTTTTTCGCCGCGCGGGGAGTAAGCTGCGCCCCTTGTCGCTCGAGCAACCCGATCCCGCAGTCCTCCGTCGCGCGCAGCGCGGTGATGAAGCTGCGTTCGCCGAGATTCTCCGCGCGTACCGGGCGCCGGTCTACACCTATGTCGCCCGCATCGTCGGCAACCGGCCGCTGGCCGAGGACCTGACCCAGGAGATCTTCTTGCGGGTCTTCCAGGGCCTGCCGCGGTTCTCGCACCGGAGCAAGTTCACGACGTGGCTCTTCCAGGTGACGAAGAACCGTGTCCTCGACGAGCTGCGAGCGCAGGAGCGCCGGCCGCAGGTCGCCGCGACGCTCGACGACCTGCCGTCGCTCGAGGCCTTCGAGCTGCCGGAGGATCAGGCCGGGACGATGGCCGCGCTCTGGCGCGCCGTCGAGGACCTCACGCCCGATCTGAAGATGTCGCTGCTCCTCCGCGACGTGGTCGGGCTCTCGTACAACGAGATCGCCGACTCGCTCGAGGTCACGCTCGCGACGGTCAAGTGGCGGATCTTCAAGGCGCGTGAAGAGGTTCAGCTCGCGCTCACCCGCGAAGGCGTCAGCTTCGACGACCGCGGTCGCGCGTCCGAGCCGGTTTTACTGGCCTAGAGCGAGCCGCGTCGCGAGGGCGGCCGGCAGGCCGTGCGAGACGATCTCTTCCTGCGTTCGCTCGATCGGATACTCGGTGCGCCGAAACGAGGCAAGCCCGGCTGCCAGATCCAGGAGAAGCCAGGACGCGCGCGGGTCTCCGTCGCGCGGCTGGCCGACCGAACCGGGGTTCAGGAGCCAGCGGCCGCCTTCGAGCGTCACCTCGGTTCCGCCCGGCGCGAGTCCGCCTGTGATCGAGTTGCCCTGCTGGGTGAGCGCGAGCGGCAGGTGTGTGTGACCGACGAGCACGAGTGGCGCGGTCGTCAGCGCCAGCGAGTCGAAGACGGCCTCCTCGGTGAGCACGTAGTCCCAGACCGGATCGCGCGGGCTCGCGTGGTAGAGCTCCGCGTCCTTGCGCCGCAGGAGCGGCAGCAGCCCTTCGAGGTAGGTGCGGGCATCGGCGGCGAGCACCTCGGCCGACCAGCGCGCGGCCTCGGCGGCGTCCGGCGTGAACGTCTCGACCGAGATCCTGCCGAGCACGGCGAGGTCGTGATTTCCCGCGAGGCAGATCGTGGCGCGCCCGGCGACCGCAGTAACGCAGCGGTTCGGCTGCGGGCCGTAGCCGACGAGGTCGCCGAGGCACCAGATCTCGTCCGGCCGCTCGAGATCGATCGCCGCGAAGACCGCCTCGAGCGCGTGATAGTTCGAGTGGATGTCGGAGATGACGGCGACTCGCATCGAAGATGTGGTGCTGCGGTGGGAGCTAGATGGTTGATCTAGGAGTCGAGGCGCGGAGGCGCTTCGGGAAGGTTCTGGATCCCCTTCACCGTCGAGTACTTCGACCAGGAGTCGGTGAGCGCGTCCAGAAGCTCCTTGGCAAACGGGTGTGACATGTTGATCCGAGAGACGACGACCCCCGGAACGTCAGGCCCTTCCGTCTCGTGGTCGATTCGCGCGAAGGTGATCGTGAACTCGTAGTCGGAGAAGCTGACGTTCGCGAAGTTCGCGTACGACCCGGCCAGGTGCTCCGGGTCGGCCTGGATGTTGACCCGTCGCTCGCGTTCTTCTTCCATCTCTCAACATACTAGAGGCCATGGAGCGGATCGAGACGCGCAGGATCGTCGTGCCGGTGGCGGCTGTCACGATCGTCTTCGGTGGCGGGACGTTCGGATTTCACGAGATTCTCCACGAGCAGTGGCACGCAGCGTTCTACCGGACCGCCGTCACGGCGACGCTGACGGGGCTCGACACCGCGCCACGAGGTCCGGGCGCCGAGCTGCTGACGATCGTCCTCGCGCTCGCAGGCGTCGCTATCTTTGGCTACCTGGCGGCGCAGGTGTTCGAGACGATCGCCCGTCAGGTCGGACACGAGGCGCGGAAGGACAAGCGACGGCAGAAGATGATCGACGAGATCCGTGACCACTTCATCATCTGCGGCTACGGGCGCGTCGGCCGGCGCGCGGCGGAGGAGTTCGCGGCCTCGGGGCAGTCGTTCGTCGTGCTGGACTTCAGCCCGACGGCGCTCGGGCTCGCCCGTGACCGGGACATCCTCTTCGTCGAAGGAACCGGTGCCGAGGATCAGGATCTCGTCCGCGCCGGGATCGACCGCGCGAAGGGCGTGCTCGCGTCGGCCGACTCCGATGCGGAGAACCTCTACATCACGCTCTCGGCCCGCACGCGCGGCCCGGAGCTGACGATCGTCGCGCGGGCCTCCGATCCCGAGGCCGAGCGGAAGATCCGTCTGGCCGGAGCCGATCGGGTCGTGCAGCCCTACTCGGCGGCCGGCATCGAGATGGCGAAGCTGGCGCTCAAGCCTCAGGTCGCGGCCTTCCTCGACCTCGTCTCGACTCACGCGGGGCCGGATCTTCGCTTCGAGGAGATCGAGGTCAGGCCCGAGTGCGCGAGCGCGGGCCGGACGATTCGCGAGCTGCGGATCAGCAGCGAGACCGGGGCCCTGATCGTCGCACTGCGCAAGCTCGACGGCACCTTCGACACGACGCCGAAGCCGGACGAGCGGATCGAGGCGGGCGACGTCCTGATCGCGATCGGGACGGCGTCGGAGCTCCTGGCCCTGGAAGAGCTCTTTGGCTGAGCAGGCGCTCGATCGTCTGGCGGCGGCGATCGGCGGGTTGGCGGGCTGTGCTGTTGTTCTTGAACGACCGAAGGACCCGACGCATGGCGACTACGCGACGAACGTCGCGCTACAAGGCGCCGCGGCACACAAGCGTCCCCCACGGGAGTTCGCCGCCGAGCTCGCCGAGCGTGTCGTCTCCCTGCCGGAGGTGGAGCGCGCCGCGGTCGCCGGGCCGGGGTTCGTGAACCTGTGGCTCGCCGACTCGTTCCTCGCCGCGGCGCTGGCCGAGATCGGCGAGGACTACGGGGCAGGGTTCGCCGAGCCGGCGGAGCGGATCCAGGTCGAGCTCGTCTCGGCGAATCCGACCGGTCCGCTGACGGTCGCCTCGGCGCGGAACGGCGCCTACGGCGACAGCGTCGCGCGGCTGCTGGCCTTCGCGGGCCACCAGGTCGAGCGTGAGTACTACTGGAACGATGCGGGCAATCAGATCGACCGCTTCCGCGCCTCCGTCGACGCCGCACGGCGTGGGGAGGAGCCGCCCGAGGACGGCTACCACGGGGACTACATCGCCGAGCTGGCGAAGGTCGAAGGCGACCCGGTGCCGGCGATGCTCGAACAGATCATGGCTTCCCTCGAGCGCTTCCGCGTCCACCTCGACAGCAACCTGCGTGAGGTCGAGCTCGTGCCGCTGATCCCGGCCGCGATCGCCCGGATCGAGACCTACGAGGCGGACGGGACACTGTGGGCGAAGACGTCCGCGTTCGGCGACGAGAAGGACCGCCCGCTCCTACGCTCGGCCGACGGGAGCCATCTCTACTTCGCCGCGGACGTGGCGTATCTCGTCCACAAGCTCGAGCGCTTCGACCGCGCGATCTACGTGCTCGGCGCCGACCACCACGGCTACGTCGCGCGCCTCGAAGCCGCGGCGCAGATGCTCGGCTACGACCGCGCGCGCGTCGAGGTGCTGCTCTACCAACTCGTCCACCTGACACGCGGCGGGCAGCAGACGAAGATGTCGAAGCGCGCCGGCGACGTCGTCTTCCTGGACGACTTCATGGACGAGATCGGCGTCGACGCAGCGCGCTGGTACCTGGTGAACCGCGGCCCCGACCAGACGATCGAGATCGACATCGACCTGGCCGCCGAGAAGACGAACAAGAACCCGGTCTACTACGTCCAGTACGCCCACGCCCGCATCGCCGGCATCCTCCGCAACGCGCCACAGCCTGCAGGCGCACAGCCGGCAAGTAACACAGTGCTACTAGCCGCGCCGCTCGAGCCGGCGGAGCGCGAGCTGATCAAGCGGCTGGCCGAGTTCCCGGAGGTCGTGCGCGAGGCGACCCGCTGGCGGGCCCCGCAGGGGATCCCCGTCTACGCGATCAAGGTCGCCGACGACTTCCACCGCTTCTACCACGACGTCCGCGTGATCGGCGAGGACTCCCAGGCGTTCCGGCTCGGCCTCTGCCGTGCCACGCAGCTCGTGATCGCGCGCTGCCTCGATCTGATCGGGATCGAAGCGCCCCAGCGCATGTGACAGCGCATGTGACAGCGCATGTGACGGTTCTCTAGCTGGCCTGCGCCGAGTCCGACTAAACTCCGCCCTCGATGCGGGTAGGCATGCTCACAGGCGGCGGGGACTGTCCCGGCCTCAACCCGGTGATCCGCGCCGTCTGCCGGCGCCTCTGGGAGGACGGTCACGAGACCTTCGGCGTCCTGAACGGCTGGCGCGGCGCGATCGACGGCAACCTGAAGCCGCTCGGCTGGGCCGAGACCTCCGGGATCCTGCACATCGGCGGCACGATCATCGGCACGTCCCGAACGAACCCGTACAAGAACGAGGGCGGCGTCGATGGCGTCAAGCGCACGTTCGAGAAGATCGACGCGCTGATCGCGATCGGCGGCGAGGACACGCTGGGCGTCGCGTCGCGGCTCTCCGCCGAGGAGGGACTGCCCGTCGTCGGCGTGCCGAAGACGATCGACAACGACCTGAACGGCACCGACTACACCTTCGGCTTCGACACCGCCGTCTCCGTCGCGACCGAGGCCGTCGACCGCTGCCACTCGACGGCCGAGTCGCACAACCGGATCATCGTCGTCGAGACGATGGGCCGCCACGCCGGCTGGATCGCGCTCTTCACGGGCATCGCCGGCGGCGCCGACTACATCCTGATTCCCGAGCAGCCTGTGAACTACGACGACATCGCGGCCGCCGTCGAGCGCCGCAAGGCGCGTGGGAAGGATTTCTCGGTCATCGTCGCGAGCGAGGGCGCCGAGCTCCCGGGCGTCTCCGACGAGGGCGAGCTCGACGAGTTCGGTCACGTCCGCGTCGAGAACCGCGCCGTCGGCGAGACGGTCGCCAAAGAGGTCGAAGCGCGCACGGGCAAGCAGGCGCGCGCGACCGTGCTCGGCTACATCCAGCGCGGCGGCTCGCCGACCCCGCGCGACCGGATTCTCGGCCTCCGGTTCGGCCTGAAGGCCGCCGACCTCGTGAACGAGGGCAACTGGGGCCAGATGGCCGCGCTCCACGGCGACAACGTCGTCTCCGTCCCGCTCACCGAGGCGACCGCCGAGCTGAAGCTGGTGCCGGACGACTGGTACCAGACCGCCAAGACGTTCTTCGGCTAGGTCGTGGTTCAGCGCATTCCGGCGCCGACGACGATCGCGTCGGCGGGCAACATGCCGAAGGTGATCGAGGAGTTCGTCGGCCGCGTGAACACCGGCGACGCCGCGGTGAGCATCGCGCGCATGCGCAGCCCCGCGGGCTGGGAGGAGCCGGCGCAGACGCCGGAGTTCGACGAGTACACGGTCGTGCTCGCGGGGCTCCTGGTCGTCGAGCACGAAGGCGGCTCGCTCGAGATCGGCCCCGGCGAGGCCGTGCACTCGCGTCCGGGCGAGTGGGTGCGCTACAGCTCGCCGCAGCCGGGCGGCGCCGAGTACATCGCCGTCTGCGTGCCGGCGTTCTCGCCGGACATCGTCAATCGCGACGAGTAAGAGCTCCAAGCAACTCAGCGAATTACCAGGGATTTCCAAGAGCTTTCCCAGCCGACGGCTCTAGCCTGTGCAGCGACTCGGATAGTGGATGGACGCGAGCCTTCCCTGAGGTTTCCGCGTGACCCGGGTCCTCATCACAGCGCTGGAAACCCTCGCCACGCATCGGGGGCTTCCGGCTTTTAACCGAACGAGATCCGGTCGCGCTTCGCGCGACCATGACGATCTCGTTCGGTTTCTCTTCGGAGGCGGCTTGTGTGCCGCGCCCGCCAGGTCGGGCGCGGCGTCGATCTCGACGTGCGGCCGCCGCTAGACTTTGAGTCCACGCGGGTGTAGCTCAGTTGGTAGAGCATCAGCTTCCCAAGCTGAGGGTCGTGGGTTCGAATCCCATCGCCCGCTTTTAACCGAGCGAGATCCGGCCGCGCTTCGCGCGACCATGACGATCTCGTTCGGGTTCTTCTTCGGAGATGGCCAGTGTGCCGCGCCCGCCAGGTCGGTCGCGGCGGCGGGTTGTAACCCGCGCAGCCACAAACACGGCAGGTGTCACCGCCGCGTACGGGGCGGAGTGTCCGGCGTTGGGATACTCCTTCACGTGGTGGTCGACGCGGCTGCTCGTGAGTGCCCGCTCGAGCCGGCGAGGAGTTGCACTCACGTCTTTGGGGACGCAGCCGTAGTTGACGCGGCTGAGACGACGTTGCTGGGGCGGCGATGCGGGTCCGGACGGCAAAGAAGCTCAGTTTCGCGCTGACCGGTCAGCGGCCGTCGGCCTGCCGACGTGGTTCACACCAGCGGGTGCTCCCAGTTGTGGCGTGCGGCGTTGGGCTCGGTGGGGTCCGCTTCGTGGTGGATGTACTTGCCGCCCCGCAGCCAGGAAGCGAGCGCTGCGAGGAGGCACATCGTGATCGAGAAGACGAGGACGATCGTGAGCCCGTGCTTGAACGGGTCAGAGATGAGCGACGGGAAGAAGCTGCGGCCGGTCAGCCGCGCCTGCTGGGCGTAGGTGAGCGAGGCAAGCAGCTTCGGCCCGAGCAGCGAGCCGAGCGGGTTGAGGCCGAGGAACGCTGCGAACAGATACCCGACCGGCGGCAGGGCGGCGAGACGAGTGGCGGTGGCGTGGGGGACGCCGTTGGCGGTCAGACCCGTGAGCATGGCGTGGGGGACTTCGCTTGTGAGACCGATGATCATGAGCGAGAAGAAGATGGCGATCGAGATCGGCATGCCGGCGTTCTGGAAGGTTGCGCGCATGCCGGAGGCGACGCCGCGGTCGCGGGCGGGGACGCTGTTCATGATCGAGGTGGTGTTCGGGGCCGCAAAGAGGCCGAACGCGACGCCGTTGATGAAGATGACGGTCGCGAACGACCAGTAGCTGAAGTTGACCGGTAGCGCCATCAGGGCGCCGAAGCTGCCGGCTGCGAGCAGCATGCCGCCGGTCGCGAACGGGCGCGCCCCGAACTTGTCGGTGAGCAGGCCGGAGAGGGGTCCGGCGGCGACCATGCCGACGGTGAGGGGGATCATGTAGATGCCGGCCCAGAGCGGGGTGCGCGCGAAGCTGTACCCGTGCTCGGGCAGCCAGATCCCCTGTAGCCAGATGACGAGCATGAACATCAGCCCGCCGCGTCCGATCGAGGCGAGCAGGCCGGCGGCGTTCCCGGCTGCGAACGGGCGGATCCGAAACAGCGAAAGCCTGAACATGGGCTGTTTCACCCGTTGCTCGATCGCGGCGAACAGCGCGAGCAGAGCGAGACCCACGGCGATTGCGGCGAGGACCCAGGGGTTCTGCCAGCCCATGCTGCTGCCGCCGTAGGGGCGGATGCCGTAGGTGACCCCGACGAGCGCGAACGTCAGCCCGGTGGCGAAGGCGAGATTGCCGCGCCAGTCGATGTGGGCGGCGGTGCGCTGCCCGAGCTCGCGCAGCTTCCAGTACGACCAGATCGTCCCGAACACTCCGACGGGAACGTTGATCACGAACACGAGCCTCCAGTCATAGCGGGCGAGCAGACCGCCCGCGATCAGCCCGACGAACGTCCCCGCTAGCCCGACCACCTGGTTGAGGCCGAGCGCGAGGCCGCGCTGCTCCTCCGGGAACGCGTCGGTGAGGAGCGCGGCGGTGTTCGCCATCAGCAGCGCGCCGCCGACCGCCTGCACCATCCGCAGCCCGATCAGCTCGAGCGCCCCGGCAGCGCCGGTGCTCCAGACGAGCGAGAGCAGGATCGAGGCGACCGTGAAGACGACGAAGCCGAGGTTGTACATGCGCACTCGGCCGAAGATGTCGCCCAGCCGGCCAAGGTTCACCACCAACACCGCTGTCACGAGCATGTAGCCCATCAACATCCAGAGCAGGTAGTTGAAGTTCCCCGCCGCGAGCGGATCGAGGTGGATCCCGCGGAAGATCGCCGGCATCGCGATCAACACGCTCGACGCGTTCAACGTCGCCAGCAACATCGCCAGGGTCGTGTTCGAGAGCACGATCCAGCGATACCCCGACCCGACAGGCTTGCCGGACGCACGCCCGGCGCGCCGGACTGGTGTTTCTATCACTGGATCACCGGTCAAGCCTCCACACGATCCCCCCGCGCCAAATCCGCGGAACCACCCGACCGCGATGCGGAAAACCCGCCGAGGTCGCGAACGTCGAGTCTCGACGTCAGATCCCAGAAGAAAACGTACCCGAGCAGCTGGATGATGTTTCCGTCGGCGAGAGCAACGCGCGGAAGGAGTCGAGGCTTACGGACATGCCGCAGTTTCCGTCACGGAGAGACCTGATGCGGGAGCCTCGTCGTCGCGGGGAGGATCGTGACGACACCCGAAATGCGAGACATGCGATGGCGGTTCCTCTCCAGCACAGCAGGCATCGGAGGCTGATAGGGGCTATTGGCCGCGCTCGAGCGCGGGAGCGGGTCGGTGTCTCGGCTTGGACGGCCCGCTGGACGGGCCGGGCCGGGCTTGGCTTGGTGGCCGCCCTGGTGCCGGCGATCCTGACTGAGACGGCCGGGACCCGACTCGAGCGCCTCGCCGGCGCAGGTCACGTCCGAGTTTGCGTCTGCCCGAATCTCGATCCTCGTCTCGGGCGCGTTTCTGGTCGCGATGATGTTCGGGCTCGCCTTTGTTGTCGGTCTCAGCGCGCTTGCCTCTCGGCACGGTCGCGAGGGTCTGGTCGCGAGGATCGCTTTGGCGTCGGGCCTGCTCGTCATCGCGCTGCTCACCGTCTACGCGGCGAGCTTCGCCGCGATCGCAGCGTCGATCGGGGAGCTTCGCGAGCCACCAGTCGCTCGTCTACGACCGTGTTCCGTCGTCCGATCTCGGCGACGTCGACGACGGTTCCGGCATCTTCATCGCGATCTTCGTGATGGCGCCCGTTCGCCTATCCCGCTCGTCCGTGCCGGCCTTGCTCCTCGCTGGCTCGCGAACCTCGGGCTGGTCCGCGGGTCCGGCGTTCGCCGCGATCGGGGCGCTCGACGAGTACGAGGCAGACACAACGCTCGGTGCGTTGCATTCGTCGCCGTTCATGGTCCTCACGCTGCGGGGTGTTCCATCTGACCTTCGCCTGAGCCTCGCTCTGGCTCGCGATCGAGCGACATCAGCGCGACGGCGGTGGCGTAGACGACCGCTCCCCGCTTCGGCTCGCAGGCCCGAGATCACGAGGCTGCGATGATCCAGCCCGGGGCGAAGAAGCCGTTGGTCGGTAGAGGCCACGTCCCGAGTGCGAGGACCGCTGCGCCGAGACACACACCGAACAGCAGACTCCGCGCGCGACGACCACGCAGCGCCTCCCGCAACGAGAGGCCACGCCCGAGAAGTGAAGCCGCGCGACACAACAGGTAGGTCACGGAGACGGAAAGTCTGGTTTCCACGAGCAGGCTGCGCGGAGCGGGGCATGCCTCGAGACTTGAACGAGATCGGCCGCGACTTTGCGCCGCCGATGGCACCCGGCTTGGCTCCGCCGCGTCGACGTCAGAGCCGGATGCTGACTCCGCGGTGGCCCGAGCACGCTCGGCTGGGGTCTTTCGAGTAGCTGTAGGTGCCGTCCTTGCCAGATCGCCGTCGACAAGCGGGTGGGTGTCGTAGGTCAGAATGGTCTTCGACCCCGTCGACGCCCCCGACCACTGCGAGTCGCTGCCACGAATGCGATCACGATCAGCGGATGACGCTTACGCCGCACTGGGAGGACGAAGCGCGAGTCTAGGCGCCGTTCAGCTCAGTGCGAATGTGATCTTCGTTTCGGTCGCCGAGATCGGCGCTAGCTCCAGGGTGCCGCGCGCGCCGGCGTACGCTCCGGTGCCGCCCGAGATCTTGAACGTGGCGAGGTTCTTGCTCGGTTGGACAAGGATGCCGTCGATCGTGATCGTCCCGCCTGCCTTGAAGGTGAACGTGCCGGCGCACGTCGTGTTGCTCCCCGACTTCTTGCATTTCACGGCGTCCTTCCCGACCACCTTCTTGCCGACGAGCAGGTTCTCGGTGAACGACGACGCCGTGGTGGTCGACGTGTTCGAGGTTCGCACCGCGACGACCGAAAACGGCTTCGGCGCGGCGAGAGCGCCGGAGGTGACCGTCGCAGCGCACGCGGTGACCATTGCGACTGCGACGCGCTTCTTCATCCGATCTCCTGCCCCCTCTACGCGCCCGGGCGCGGCTGCGCCCCCGAAACCATAGCGTCGCCCGGAGTTACCCTGGGCGGATGAGGAAGCCTGCCCCGGAGCCCGACGAGCGCCCGCCGATCTGTCCGGCCTGCGGCGTCACGATGGGGATCGTGACCGGCAAGCGGGGCGAGGCGCGCTTCGTGTGTCTCGAGTGTGGCTTCTCCGACGCTCGGCTCGAGTAGGCGCCGTTCGGGCGGGTGTCTCGCCAACCTCATGCATACAGTCGGGGCCCTCGAATACACACCGGCGCGGCCGATAGTGCTCCTGTCAGAAGGTTGTCCCCTTTCGATGTGAGGAGCTTGTCATGCGGCGTACGTTCGTTCTTCTTGGGCTGGGCGCGTTGGCCCTCGTTCTTGCGGCGGTTGCGATTGCCGGTACGGTGACCGCCACGGCGACGGTGACTGGGGCGGGTTCGCTCTCGCTCAGTCATGGCACGGCGGCGAGCGTGACCGACACGCTCGACGGTACGGATCAGACGGTCAACTACACGTTGCCGTTGACGATGAACGATCTCCGCGGCACGGGGGCTGGTTGGAATCTGACCATGACCTCGACCGCGTTCAGCAACGGCTCGCAGACCTTGGCGACGAACGCGTCCTCGATTGCTTCGGCGACGAGCAGTTGTACGGCTGGTGGCACCTGCACCAACCCGACGAACTCGATCAGCTACCCGCTGACGATTCCGGCGGCGGCGACGGCTCCGGCTGCGGTGAAGGTGTTCAACGCAGCTGCGAACACGGGGATGGGGCGGTTCACGATCACCCCGTCGATCAATGTCTCGATCCCGGGCAACAGCTATGCGGGCAGCTACACGAGCACGCTCACGATCGCCGCAGTCAGCGGCCCGTAGCGCGAACCTTCGGCCCTCGGTCTGGGCCACGCCTGCTGTCGAAAGCGCCCCCTCCTCGGGGGCGCTTTCAGCTTCTACGGGCCCGGTCTGCGAGCGCGAGGCCGAGCAGGAGCGGCACCACCGTGCAGGCCACGATCGGCAACGTCGTCATGATCCGGAAGGCCGCATAGCCGACGTACCAACCCACGTCGGGCGTCCGATCCAGAACACGACCGAGATCCCGAAGAACGCGCCGACCAGCCAGCCGGCGACGGCGATCGCGAGGGCAGGACGGGTGGTCGCGACGATGATCAGCGCGACGGCGAGGAGTGCCGGCATGAACAGCCATTCGTTGCCGGCGAAGATCCAGCGCTCCATGCTCAGGAGCGCGTACCGGAGCCGCGAGAACTTCTCGTGCAGGTAGTGGGGGTGAAAGATCTCGTGCCAGTCGTACTCGGCGGTTGCCGTCGAGAGCCCGTGGGTCCTCAGCCAGAGATGCCAGGGCTCGAGCGCCGTGAGGCCGAGCACGAGCACGAGCGATTTCAAGCCCCGGCGCCCGTGGATCGCGAGCGCCGCCCCGAACAGCACAACGACGAGCAAGCCGCCGAGCGACAAGCCTTCGTTCTTGGTCAGGGCCGCCGCTGCGATGAAGAGCGTCGCGAGTACGAGCCAGGCGGATCGTTGCTCGTCGAGCCAGAGGATGCCGGTGATCGCGGCCAGCGCGACGAAGTACGCCATCGTCAGGTCCGGCAGGACGTAGATCGCGCGCAACCAGAAGGCCGGCGCGACGATCAGCATCGCGAGCCAGGGATAGACGACGAAGCGAGGGACGCGCCGCGACAGCAGCGTCGCGACCGCCGTGAAGAAGGCGATCAGGATGATGCTCTGCTGGAGCGGCAGCAGCACTGGATGGTCGCCGCCCATCCAGTGGAACTCGGTCGCGATCAGCGTCGGCAGGAAGAGCGGGTAGTTGAAGTGCGCATATCTCGTCACGCCGCTGAGGCCGGTCGAGAGATGGTGGAAGTAGTAGATCGCCTTCCCCTTCACGATCCAGTTGATCCACAGGTCATAGCTCGAGTCGGCATTCGCGTTCACGGCTGCGATGAACGCGGCGGCGAGCGCCAGCGCCACGATCGCGATGCCGCCGACGACGAGCACCCGGGTCAGCGGGTCGCCGTTGTTGGCGGCGGCCGGCGCGCCGGCGACCGCCGGGAAGAAGCGCCGCACGCCGAGTGACACCGCGACCACGGCGAGCGCGAACACGGCCATGGTGATGAAGCGGCAGCAGCACGGTCTGGGCGCTGCCCATGAAGTGGAACGACGTCGCGGTCAGCACCGGCATCAGCATCGGATAGCTGACGAAGCTGTGCGGCCAGTAGGTGCCGATGCCGCTGAGGCCGGTCGAGAAGCCGTGGAAGTAGTAGACAGCTTTCGCCCTCACGAGCCAGGTCGTGTAGAGGTCCTGGCTCGAGTCCGCCTCGGCCCGTAGGCCGTAGACGAAGGCGGCCAGGAGCCCGAGGAAGAGCAGGCAGCCGCCGAGCAGGGTCAGCCCTCGCAGTAGCGGCTCCCGCGACTCAGGGCCGGGCGTGCGCTCCAGGCCCGGGAAGAAGCGGCGCAGCCGGATCGACCCGGCGAATGCGACGAGTGCGAAGACTGCGATCGTGGCCAGGTTGACGCGCAAGCCGAGGGCCAGCCAGGTCGACAGCGAGGCCCCGAGCAGCGCCCAGCCGGTGAAGAACGCGAGCGGCGCCCCGAGGATGCGGCGCCGGGTCGTGCGGAGCACGCCGAGGCCGTCGAGGAGCCCGTAGCCGACAGCGATCGCGGTCAGGTCGAAGCCGGCGAGCCCGAGGTAGGCGTGGGTCACGGCACCACCTTGATCACGTTCGCGGTCGGTGAGATGTTCAGCTCTTCCGAGTAGCGAACCCCGAGTGTCTCGGAGGGGTGGCTGTAGGAGATGACCCAACCGGCTGCATGGACGTCGGGCGTATAACGACGCGGCAGGAGCCAGTACTGGAAGAGGAACGGCAGCAGTTCGTGGAAGTCGGCCGAGGTGGGCGGCTCGTTCCCGACGACCACCGAGTAGACGGCGTTGCGTGGGATGATCGCGGCCGCCTTCTGGAACATCGTCGGGTCCTGGCGATGATCACCGCCGCGAGCTCGCGGTTCGTGAGGCTCTCGCTCGGAGCCGTGGCCTGCGACCACGCGAGTCGCACGATCTTCGGCGCCTGCGAGCCTCCCGCGATCAACGCCAGCGCCGCGATGACGACCGCGCCATCCCTGAGCGAGAAGCGTCTCAACGCCCCCATTATCCCACCGCCCCCGGCGGGCCTTCCTAGATGGATGATTCCACGATCTCGCGTGCCCGGTTGCGCGATCTGGCCGCCCTGGGCCGCTTCGGCCTTCCGGGAGCCGGCGAAGCCGTCACCCGGAAGGCCTGCGCTTCACCGCGTCGTCTCCTCGCCGATGCCGCCAGCATCGCCGAGGAGCCGCCGCGGCGCCCCAGAGCACCCAGCTCGCGCCCCGGCTCAGACGATCTCGTGGAATCAACCATCTAGAGCCAGCGCTTCCAGCGGAAGAAGCCGACCATCCCGATCACCGAGCAGAGCATCAGCCCGCAGATCGCCCAGAAGCCGATGGCCGTGAACTCACCCGGGAAGTGGACGTTCATGCCGAAGATCCCGGTGATCACGAACAGCGGCAGCATGATGAAGCTGACGATCGTCAGGATCCGCAGGACGTCGTTCTGGCGGTGCGAGATCACCGACTCGTTCGTGCTCTCGAGCGCCTCGACGACTTCCTTGTAGTTGTCGAGGACGTCCCAGATGCGCTCGGCGGAGTCGACGATGTCGTCGAAGTACATGTCGAGCTCCTCGGGGAGGAACCGCTCGAGGTGGCGCTCGAGGACGCGCAGGATCGAGCGCTCCGGCTTCACGATCTTGCGGTAGCTGATGATCTCCTGCTTCACGTTCGAGATGTCGCGCACGACTGCTTCGGAGCGGCCCTCGAAGACGTCGTCCTCGAGCGAGTCGAGCTTGTGGCCGATCTTGTCGAGGATCGGGAAGCAGTAGTCGAAGAGGTCGTCGAGGACCTCGTAGAGGAGCCGGCCCGAGCCCTTCGAGAAGAGATCCTCGCGGAAGGCCTCGTCTTCCTCGCAGCGCCGGAAGAGCCGCGTCACGGGGAGCAGCTCGACGGTCGGCAGAGTGACGAGGTAGTCGGGCCCGATGAAGAGGTCGAGCTCGCCCGCGTTCAGGCGCTGGATCGCCCGGTCGTAGACCGGAAAGTGGAGGACGACGAAGAGGTAGCCCTCGTCGGCGTAATCGTCGACCTTCGGGCGCTGGCGCTTCGACATGATGTCCTCGACGTCGAGGTCGTGCCACCCGAAATGCCCCGCGAGCTGCTCGGTGATGCCGAGTGTCGGCGAGTCGAGGTGGATCCAGGTCAGCCCGGAGGAGGTGAGCTCAGCGGGGTCGCGCCGCGGGCGCGGAGGAGCCGCCGCGATCTCGCGGGTGCGCGTGCGACGGATGCGAGGCAGGCTCGGCATCGGTACTGAGCGGGTCGTCGATCATCGACGGCAGGGGCATGTTCGCCATTGTAGCCGCGTTCCCTTGCGCCTTTCGGACCTCAGAAGTGGACGATCAGCGTGTGCATGCCCGACCCGAAGCGTGCTGTCGTCGGATGGCCGGAACGAGAGGCGGTCTTCTTCCCGTCGAGCGTCGCGAGACCTCCGAACGGGACGGTGATCGTGCCCGGAACCGGCGTGCGCACCGTCTCGATGAAGTCCCCGGCGGCTCCGTAGCGCCAGTCGACGTGAACCGGGCCGTGGGGCGTCGGCACGTCGCCTTTCGCCCAGCTCACGTCGGCGGGGTGGGGGGCGAGATGAACGCGCCCGAAGCCCACGGTCTCCGGCGTGACGCCGAGCACGAACTCGGTCAGCGCGGGAGCGGCGCCGCTCGACCAGCCCGAGTCGTACGAGGGGTGCTTGTCGACGGGCGGACCGCCGAACGGGCCGATCGTCTCCCACATCGTCGTCTGGGGGCCGTTGTAGGCCATGTAGCCCCACTCGCGCCGGATCAGGTCGACGGCGGACTCGTCGCGGTTCAGCCCGAAGCGGGCGAGCAGCTCGAAGTACGAGATGAACGGATAGACGCGCTCCTTCGCGTCCATCCCCCAGGTGGGCGAGTCCCAGGTGTCGTTGTCGACGATCGAGTTGCCCCAGGAGTACTTGTCCTTCGTCCCGAGCTCGTTCAGCGCCGAGAGCGACTGCTTCTTCGTCGCGAGGCCGGCCAGGATCGCGAACACGTTCCCGTCCTGCGGATGGTCGACCGCCCCTGTCGTCGCGTCCTTGAAGGCACCGGCGCTCTTGTCCCAGAAGGCCGCCGAGAACTTCGCGGCGATTCCGGGGATCCGCTTCTTCCATGCTCGGCCGCTCGCCCTCTCGCCGAGCCAACCGGCGATGCTGGACGCCATCCGCAGCGCCCGGACGTAGCCCGCGTTGTAGTAGGCAACCGTCTTGCCGGGCCGGTGGATGTAGGCGTAGTCGAAGTCCCCGAGGTGGTTCACGAGCAGCCCGTCCTTGCCCATCTGCGCCGGGTACCAGCGATCCATCAGCCCGACGAGATCCGGCCAGACCGTGCGGGCGAGGGCGAGGTCGCCGGTGTAGAGGACGTAGTTGTAGAGATCCTCGACCCAGAAGGCGTTGTAGTCGAAGAGCACCTTGCTGGCGCCGAAGAGCGGGCTGTCGGGGATCGCGCCGTCACTGTGGTGCGCGTTCCCGAACCAGAGGATCATCGTCCGCAGCACCGGGACATCGGCCGGCGTCGAGATCAGGAGCGTCCGGCCCTCGACCGCCTCGTCGCCGACATAGGGGCAGCGGTCGCGGACGACGCCGTCGATGATCACGCTGGGCAGATCGATCGCGCAGGGCCGCCCGAGCGCGTCCTTTTTCAGTGGGCCGGGGACGACCATGTCGGTCGCAGTCCGGACCGAGTCCGTCCAGACGGCGTTCAGCGTGGCGTCGCTGGAGACGAAGCTACCGCTGCCCGCGACGGCGGCCGGAGCCCAGAGCAGCGCGACGAGGGTGCAGGTGACGAGAACGCCTTTCATCCGCGCCGCATCGTATTGCCGGATTCTCACTCCGGCTCCCGAGTGCCGGTATCAGGTGAAGATGATCTGGCCGCCTCCTGCTTTCTCGTAGAACTCGCCGACGCTGATGATCTCCTCGACCTGAGGCACGAAGTCGTCCATCGTGAGACCGAACATGTCGACCGTTGCCTTGCAGGCGTAGAGGTGGGCGCCGGAGTCGGCGACGAGCTCGATGAACTCGGGGATCGGCGGGATGTCGATCTTCTCCATCTGCCGTTTCATCATCATCGTGGCCACGGCCGAGAAGCCGGGGAGCGCGCCGAGCCACGTCGGCATGTGCAGGCCGGGGTTGCCCACTGTGGCAACCTTGATCTTGGCGTAGCGGTCCTTGCGGATCGCGTCGAGGCCGAAGAAGGTGAAGAAGAGGTCGGCCTCGATTCCCTCCATGCGGGCCCCGTTTGCCATGATCAGGCCCGGGTAGATCCCTTCCAGAGAGCCTTTCGAGATCACGATCGCGACCTTCTCGATCGTGGCCGGCTCGGCGGGAGCTGTCTGTGGGTGCTCGAGCAGCTCAGTCATCGCGTGCTCCTTTCTAGATGCAGCCCTTGGGCTTGGGAATGCCGCCGATCTTGGCGGCGAGCTTGGCGGGGCCCTTCGGGAAGAGCTCGTAGAGCTCCTTGACCGGCACGCCCGACTCCTTGCCGAGCGAGCGGATCGAGGGCGCGGCGCCCGTTGCGAGGTAGCGGTTGCGCATGAAGTCGACGACGAGCCAGTGGCGGTCGGTCAGCAGAGGGATGCCGTTGGCCGCTGCGATCGCCTCCGCGATCTGCCGGTTCCACTGCGCCGGGTCCGTGAGGAAGCCTTCGGCGTCGACGTCGACCGGGGCGTCTGCGATCAGGGTCATGGTCATCGTGTCGTCCTTTCTGCGGAGTGACCGAGCAGGGCTCTCTTGCCCGCGGTGGGCATGGCCGACCCGAGGCCGGGAATGTCGCGGCCGGGGAGAAGTGCGTGCCAGTAGACGGACTGGAAGAGGAGCTTGCCGAGGTGGTTGAGCCGTGACTCGCGCAGGAGCGGCAGGCCGAAGATCGTCGGGAAATGGCCCGGAAGCGGCTCGGTCTCGTAGTTGAAGTCGATCAGCAGCGCCTTGCGGAACCCCGTCTCGACGAAGCAGTTGACGTGACCGTCGTAGCCGGCTTCGAGCTCGCTGTCCCGCGAGGTAGCGGACGACGTTCTCGGTCAGCACCTCTGCTTCGAAGTGGGCGACGGAGCCGGCCTTCGAGTTCGGCAGGTCGGTCGCGTCACCGAGTGCGAACACGTTCGGCCTGGCCGATGTCTGCAGGGTGTGCTCGTCGGTCGGGACGAACCCGAGCGCGTCAGCCGAGGCCGGGCGAGCGCTCGAGGTAGGCGGCGCCGCCGTGCAAGGGAACGGTCGCGAGCAGGTCGAAGTCGAGCTCGCGGTCGTCGTAGGAGGTCAGCTTGCCGCCGACCCCGTCGACCTCGCCGGCGTTGAACTCGGTCACGAGCTCGATCTCCTTCTCGGCGAGCAGACGCGACAGGTGCTCGGCCGCGATGGGTTTCGTGAACGCGGCGTCGAGAGGCGTCGCGTAGACGAGCTCGGTCCGGCTGCGCAGACCGCGCTCCCGCAGATACCAGTCCGCGAGGAAGACGAACTCGAGTGGCGCAACCGGGCACTTGATCGGCATGTCGACGAGGTTCACGACCAGCCGCCCGCCGTCGAAGCGCTCGAGCGCGCCGCGGAGCGCTTCGGCGCCCTCGGGGTCGTAGAAGGTGAAGACGCGCTCGTTCCAGCCGGGGCCGGTCAGGCCCTCGGTCTCCTCGGGCTGGAGGCGAACGCCGCTCGCGACGACGAGCACGTCGTAGGGGAGCGTCGTCCCGTCGCCGAGCAGCGCTTCGTTGCGGTCGAGGTCGACCGATCCGATCTCCGTCTCGTGGAAGACGATCCCGGCGTGCAGCTGCCGCCGTCGCGGCCGCACGATCTCGTCGAGGTGGGCGAGCCCGAAGGGCACGAAGAGCAGCCCGGGCTGGTAGACGTGGCGGTCGTCGCGATCGACGACGTGGATCTCGGCCTCGGCGGCGTCGAACCGGCGGCGGAGCCGGTTGGCGGTCACCGTGCCGCCCGTTCCGCCGCCCAGGATCACGATCTGCTTCCTCGCCATGGAACGACGCGCCTCCTTCTGGTCTCCAGCGTGGCAGCCGCCCTGCCGGCCGCCATCCGCGCCTGCCCGGAAGGGAATGCGGAGAACTACCTAGTGGCCGTGCCCGAAGCTGATCTCCGGCAGGATGCGGGCGAGCCAGCGTGGCCGCGCCCAGGCGTGCCGGCCGAAGACACGCAGCAGGGTCGGGATGAGGACGAGCCGCACCAGCATGGCGTCGAGCAGGACGGCGACGCCGAGGATGACGCCCATCTCCTTGGGCGGCAGCGGGCCCGAGAGCGCGAAGGTGAAGAAGACGGCGACCATCACCGCGGCGGCGGCGAAGATGACGCGGCCGGAGTGGGCAAGCCCGCCGATCGCCGCGTCGCGGGGATCGCCCGAACGGTCGTAGTGCTCCTTGGCCGACGAGAGCAGGAACAGCGTGTAGTCCATCGAGATCGCGAAGATCATCGCGAAGAAGAACACGGGCCCCCACGCATCGAGGAACCCCTGCGACTGGAACCCGAGCAGGCCGGAGCCGTGGCCGTCCTGGAAGATCAGACGGGCGACACCGAAGGCTGCGCCGGTGGCGAGCAGGTTCGTCACGACGCCGAGCGCGGCGACGAGCGGCGCCTGGAGCGCGATCAGGAGGAGCAGGAACCCGAGCGTGAGCACGACCCCGATCACCAGCGGCGTCTTTGCCGCGAGCACCCGCTCGAGATCGTGGTTCTCGGCCGCGGCGCCTCCGACGAGTGCTCCCGGCGGCAAGGCGGCGCGGAGCCGGTCGATGGTGGCGCCGACCGCGCTGCTCGACGGATCCGCGGTCGGGATCGCCTGGAACAGCGCGAGCCCGCCGCTTCCGGTCTCGGTGGCCGTCACGCGGGCGACGCCCGGATCGCGGCGAGCGACGGCCGCCGAGGCCGCTGCTTCGCTCTTCGGAACGACGATCTGGAGCGCGCCGGGGGCACCGACGCCGAAGGCCTGCTGCACCTCGGTGTAGCCGATCCTGGAGCTGTCGTTCGTCGGGACGACCTTGATCGACGGCATTCCCGTCTTGAGGCCGACGATTGGCAGGGCCAGCAACACGAGGATCGACGTTGCGGCGCCGCCGTAGGCGTACGGGTGGCGCCAGAGCCGCTCGCCCCAGCGCGCGAAGCGCGCCGAGCGGTGCTCGCCGGAGTGCACCCACCGCAGCGCAAGCGCATCCACCTTCGGGCCGAGCTTCGCCAGGACGGCGGGGAGGAGCGTCAAGGTCGCCCCCAGGACGAAGACGACGCTGAGCATGATGCCCAGCGCCATCGAGCGGAACGCCGGGCTCGGCACGAGCATCACGGCGGAGAGCGAGATCAGGACGGTCAGCCCGGAGAAGAGCACCGCCTTCCCGGCGGTGTCCATCGTCACGGCGACCGCGTCGCGGGCGGAGAGCCCCGACCCGAAGAACGCGCCGCGGAAACGGTGGACGACGAAGAGCGCGTAGTCGATCCCGAGCGCCAGCGCGAACATCAGGGCGAAGTTCATCGCCCAGATCGAGATCTCGAATCCGCTCGTGAGGAGGGCGAGCAGGCCGGCCGATGAGACGAGGCCGAGGATCGTCAACAGCAGCGGCAGCCCCGCGGCGGCCAGCGAGCCGAAGGCGAGGGCGAGAATCGCAAGGGTCACGGGCCAGGAGAAGAGCTCCGACTTCATCATCGCGCTGCGATTGGCGTTGTTGAAGTCGCTCCACATCCCCGAGGCGCCTGTCAACGAGACGCTCACGTCGGCGGTGCCGGCCGCCTTCAGCTTCGAGCTCAGCGTGTCTGCGGCCGCGACCATCGCGGTGGGATCACCCTTGGCGCCGGCCGTCACCACCGCGGTGTGGCCGTCGGCGGAGATGCTCGAGCCGACAGCCGGCGCTTGCACGGAAGCGACGTGGGCATTGGCCCGGAGCAGCTGCTCGACGCGGCTGATCGTCTGCCGGAATCCCGCATCGGCACCGGTGAGCCGTGGCGAGTGGACGACGACCATCAGCGCGGAGCTGGAGAGCCCGGCGAAGTTCTTCTGGATCAGTGTCCTCGCCTGGACGGACTCCGAACCGTTCGCCTGCCAGCCGGCACCCGAAAGCGCCGTCTCGACGCTGGGCGCGAACACCCCGAGACCGACGGCGAGCAGGGCCCAGACGATCGCGACCGTGCGGATGTGGTCTGCGGTCCAGCGGCCGAGACGCCCGAGCGGCCCAAGCTCGACGCAGGGACGGCGGCGCGGCGGCGGCGGTCATGCTCTCACGCCCGAGACGAGCTCGTGCAGCGCGCGCAGCTGCTCCTGGACAGAGCCGCACACCTGTTCGCAGAGCGCGAAGACTCCCGCGTCGGCGATTCGGTAGTAGACGTGCGTGCCGCTCTTGCGGCGGTCGATGATCCCGGCCTCCGCAAGAACGGTCAGGTGCTTGGAGACGTTCTGCTGGGTCGCGTCGAGCGCCGCGGTCAGCTCGTTCACCGTTGCTTCGCCCTGGCGGAGCCGGTCGAGCAGCTTGATCCGCATCGGCTCGCCCAGGACGCGGAAGCGGCGCGCGATCAGTTCGACCAGGTCATCGGGAAGCGGGTGGGGCATCGGCATCGGGCACTCTCCTCGGGAATACAGTGAACCGTTGTGTAGTTGTATAGCAGTAGAATGGATCAGTTGCAACCAAGGAGGCTGTGATGCTTCGGAACATGAGCAATCTCGATCGTGCTCTGCGTGTCTTCGTCGTGACGCCGGTCGCCGTGGTCGCTGCGTTCGTCGCCGGCGCCGGCTCGATTGCCGGGATCCTGCTGTTCGCGGTCGCCGCCGTCATGCTCGCCACGAGCGCGGCCGGTTTCTGCCCGCTCTACAAGCTGCTCCGGATCGACACGTGCGGCCATCGTGCGCAGGCGAGCTAGACAAATGCCGACTGAGAGCGCCACGCCGCCCGTCATGACAACCCGGCCGAAGGAGTTCCACTTTCCTGTCTCGGTCGACTGGCTCGGCGAACGCCGCGTCGCTGCCCGGGTGGAAGGCAAGCCGTCGATCGACGTCATGCCACCGCCCGTCTTCCGCGGCACCGATCCGGCGATCTGGAGCCCCGAGGACTTCTTCGTCGCCGCTGCGGCGTCGTGCCTCGCGGTCACCTTCACGGGCCTGGCCGCCCGTGCCGGCCTCGTCTACACGAGCCTGAAGGTGGCTGCCGACGGTGTCGCCGGACAGCGTCCCGACGGCCGCTTCGGCTTCACCCGGCTCCTGCTCCGGCTCGAAGTCGAGACAGGGCCGACCGACATCGAGCAGGCGCGCCGACTCGCCGAGCAGGCCGAGGCAACCTGCCTCGTGGCTGCGTCGCTCGACCTGCCCGTCGAGACCACGATCGAGGTGAAGTAGCGGGCAAGCCGGATCGCGGGCAGCAGCTGCCGTAAGCGGGCGGCATCTCTGCGTAGTCTGAGGCGATGGGTGGCCTTCTCGAGCTGGACGGGTTGACCCGCCGCTACGGGGAGCTGGTCGCGCTCGACGAGCTCTCCTTCTCGGTCCCTGCCGGCCAGGTCGTGGGCTTCCTGGGCCCGAACGGGGCGGGCAAGACGACGGCGATGCGCGCCATCTTCGGGCTCACCGATCTCGACGCCGGGAGGGTCAGGTGGAACGATGCTCCGATCGGCGAGGCGCAGCGGCGGCGCTTCGGTTACATGCCGGAGGAGCGAGGGCTCTATCCGAGCATGCTCGTCGGCGAGCAGCTCGAGTACCTCGGTGGACTGCATGGGCTGAGCGCGTCCGACGCCGCGTCGGCGACGAAGGCGTGGCTGGAGCGGCTCGGGGTCGCAGACAGGGCAGACAGCAAGGTCGAGTCGCTCTCTCACGGCAACCAGCAGCGGGTGCAGCTCGCCGCCGCGCTGGTTCACAGCCCTGAGCTGCTCGTTCTCGACGAGCCCCTGGCCGGGCTGGACCCGACCGGGATCGACGCGATCAGCGACGTGCTCGTCGAGCAGGCCCGGTCGGGCTGCTGCGTGCTCTTCTCGAGCCATCAGCTCGACCTGGTCGAGGACATCTGCGAGGCGGTCACGATCATCGACCACGGCCGTCTCGTCGTGAGTGGCAAGGTCGACGACCTGCTCACGAGCGGCTCTCGCCGCCTGGTGGTACGTGTCGACGGCGACCGCGAGGGAGCCTGGGCGCGCAACGTTCCCGGAGTGACCGTGTCCGAGGTCGATCGCGGCGCGGTCCGGCTGGTGCTCGATCCGTCGGTCGACAGCGACTCGGTGCTCGCCTCCGCGATGGCTGCGGGCCGGGTGACGGAGTTCGTGTTCGAGCGCCGCCGGTTGTCGGAGGTTTTCCGGGAGGCACTGGCATGACCCAGGCACTCGTCGCAGCGATCGCGATCGCACTGGTTGCGTTCAGGGTTTGGCGCCGTCGGAAAGGACGGGCGGCTCGCACGACGACACACGCCCGTCGGACGCTGTTCGGCCCTCTGCTAGGCGTCACGGGCCTGGTGGCGGCGCGCGAGGTACGGGAACGGATCCGCGGCAGGATCTTTCGCGTCGGGACGCTGCTCATCCTGGCGGGCATCGCGGCGGCGATCGTGATCCCGGTCCTCAACCGCAGCAAGCACGTCGAGCACGTCGGGGTCGTCGGTGCGCTCTCGGCCCCGCTGCGCGCGGCAGTGCTTGCGACCGCCACGAGCATTCGAGCCACCGTCCAGCTCGTCCCCGAGGCAAGTGTGGAGGCAGCAGACGAGGAGCTGCGCTCGGGCAGCATCGACTTCGCGATCGTGAACGCCCGCGAGCTCCGAGTGAAGAAGGCGATCGCCTCGACGGACGCGTCGACCAGGGCCGAGCTCGTCCGCGCCGTCTCCGAGACCCTGGGCACCGAGGAGGCGTTCGCGGCCGCCGGTCTGTCGCCCGCTCAAGCAGCGCAGCTCGCTCACGCCAAGGCGCTCCCGGTGACGAGCCTGCAACCGGGGGTGGCCAACAACGGCACGAAGCAGACCACGTCGGTGATCGGCCTGATCCTCCTCTTCGTGATGCTCAACCAGTACAACACGTGGACGCTGATCGGGGTGATGGAGGAGAAGTCCAGTCGAGTGGCGGAGGTGCTCCTCGCCGCCGTGCGCCCGGTGCAGCTCCTGGCGGGCAAGGTGCTCGGGATCGCAACGATCGTCTTCGCCCAGGCCACCCTGATCGTCGTGTTCGCCCTCGCCCTCGGCAAAGCCGTCGGCTCCGACCTGCTCCACGGCACGACACCCCTGGTGCTGCTCAGCACGCTGGTCTGGCTCGTGCTCGGCTACGCGTTCTACTGCTGGGTCTACGCGGCCGCAGGCTCGATGGCCTCACGCCAGGACCAGGTGCAGACGCTGGCCCTCCCGCTCAGTCTCCCGATCATCTTCGGGTACGTCATCGGGCTCACGACGGTGAGCTCGGGAAGCCCGTCCACCCTCTTCGACGTGCTCGCGTACCTGCCGCCGACCGCGCCGTTCGCGATGCCCGTCCTCGTCGGGCTCGGCAAGGCGACCTGGTGGGAGTTCGCAGCCTCGGCGGCGGTCAGCATCGTCTGCACCGTCGGCGTCGCGAGGCTTGCCACCAGCATCTACCGGAGAGCCATCCTCCGCACCGGGCGGCGCGTCCAGATCCGCGAGCTGATCTCCCGAGCAGCCCGTCCTGTCACACGGTGATCCCGCCGCTTCCCGTTCGTCGACCGGGCGGTCGATTCACGAGGCTTTTCTCTACGCCACGGTAGGACCGCATGCCATCGGCTTCGCGAGCAGAATCGTGGCGCTGCCGATGCCGAGAGCCTCGCAGGTCGTCTTTCCGGTGCGCTTGTCCGAGAAGGTCGCCTGGCAGCTGTAGATCGCGTCGCCGACACGTCGGCATCCGATCTCGATGATCCGGTAGCGGCCTCCAGCCTGCGCCTGCGCCCGGTTCCACTGCTGCGCCCAGGTGACTGCGAAGCGGTCCGGGCTCGTTGCCTGCGCGAAGCTCTGCGCTGCGCCGCTCAGGGCCACGATCACGAGCGCCGCGAAGCTGAGAAGAGCGTTCTTCGGCGAGCGGCGCCGCTCGCGCCTGCGGCCGATGGTCGCTGGGACTGCGCCGGTCGTGAGGATGGAAGCTGCCGAGACCCTCATCGTCTCTCCCTTCGTCGAATCGATCATGTCGTAATCGGCACGGAGGGGAGAAAAATGCGGGCAATCGATGTCACGCACCGTTCGGCGCAATCGGTGTCAGGAAGGTGTCTCAGAATGGGCAGGGACCAGTGCTGAGCCGTCCTGGGATTCAGCCGGCCAGCCGGTGGTAAACGCCAAAGCGGTTGCCGCAGGGGTCGCAGACGTGGGCTGCGTAATAGTCGGGCCCGTAGGGCATGCGCCTCGGGCCGTTGATCTCTCGGCCTCCGGCGGTTTCGACAACGGCCGCGATCCGGTCAACGTGGGCCGGGTCGGCAGCCCAGAATCGCCTAGCACGGGCAGGTGATCTGACCGCGAAGCTCTCCGTTCGGGTTCTTGGCCGTGCGAACATCCGTGTAGTCCTTGCCCGCGACAACGGCGGCGATCTCTCTCTTCGTGAGGGTGGCCGTACCATTCTCTGGTGAGGTGCAGGGGCCGCAGAGCACGACGACGAGCGGGCCTCTCTTGTCTCGGGGGGCGCTGTGGATCTGCGCGGTTGTCGCGGGACCGGAAAGAGCGGCGAACGACAGCGTCCACTTGAGCCTGGTGCCGGTGAGCGTGGCGGTAAACCGTCCGGACGCCCCGACCTTGGTGCCCTGCGGATGGGGCACCACTTGGCCGACGGTGAGCGCGGCACCGAGCTTCGGCGTGATCGGGATCTTCCCGCTGTCGGCACTCACCGGTAGTGCGACGCCGATAAGAGGCGAGACGCAGACAAGCGCGAACGCAAGCTTGCTCATTCTGTCTTTCCTGGTGACCATCGCGAGGACGAGACGATACGGGCACCAGGTGTCAGGCTCCTTCGGCTGTCAAGTCGGAGTTGGGTCGAAAGTGCCACATCTTCTCCACATGCGGCGGCGCGGTGTGCCGACGAAAGCGCAGTCGTGGCTTCGCTCGTTGCGCTCGTCGCCCGAGGCGTCGCGTAGAAACGCTTCGTGAATCGCGGCCAGGTCTTGCGTTGGTGCATTTCCGCGGCGTGCGGATGCGCAACGAGCTGCCGCGAATGCCGGCTTGGCCGGCGTTCGCCCACCCGCAGCAGCCACGTGTCGGAGTGGGGGTTCACCGGGGAGAACCGGAGGTGCTCCCCCGTGCCCAATGCGTCCGACAGATACCCCTCGAGCGTGCGCAATCGCCGCTCGATCGCGGCGAGCCTCTCCGCGACTCGCGTGTCGTGCGTCGTCGCCGGCGGCTTACTCGGCTTGATCGGCGACAACGGCATTTGCTCCGCGCCTATCGCGGCGAGCTCGTCGCGCACAGGGTAGGGGGGTCAAATCCAAACGCCGCGGACGCATCAACCCCTCGCCAGGCCCCCGTTCGCGTTGGCCGCGCCGATTGGTCCGTCCCGGGTCTGACGCCGGCTTGATTTCCTGGATGATCGGTTTTCCGGGAGAAGGGAGCTGGGTGCGATGGGTCGTCCTCGGAAGTACTCGAGCGAGTTGCGGGAGCGCGCGGTGAAGCTGGCGCGGGAGTCGGAGCGTGGGGTCTCGCCGGTCGCGCGTGATCTGGGGTTGAACCCGGAGACGTTGCGGGGCTGGGTGCGGCAGGCGGAGGCCGATGACGGGAGCCGCTCGGATCGGTTGTCGACGGCGGAGCGGGAGGAGCTTGCGGCGTTGCGGCGGGAGGTGAAGGACCTGCGCCGCTCGAACGAGATCCTGAAGTCGGCGAGCGTGTTTTTCGCCCGCGAGCTCGACCAGCCCCGCACGAAGTGAGCGCGTTCATCGACAAGGAGCGCGCTCGTTTTGGGGTCGAGCCGATCTGCCGGGAACTCGAGGTGTCCGCCCGCGCCTACAGGCAGCGGCGCAGCGGCAAGCTGAGCCGACGCGGTCAACGCGACCTTGTCGTCGCGGCCGAGCTCCGGCGTGTTCATGAGGAGTCGGACTCGAGCTACGGCTCGTGGCGTTGCTGGAAGCAGCTGAACCGCGACGGCACCCGTGTGGCCCGCTGCACCGTGGAGCGGTTGATGCGGGCTGACGGGCTGATCGGCGTCGTACGAGGCAAAACGCAACGAACGACGCTGCCCGGGAGCAACCCTGTCCCGGCCGCCGACCTGGTCAAGCGGCGCTTCACAGCGTCGCGGCCGGACGAGCTCTGGGTCGCTGATTTCACCTACATCCGCACCTGGGAGGGGTGGGCGTACCTCGCTGTCGTCCTTGATGTGTACTCGCGCCGGATCGTTGGCTGGCAGCTCGCGCCGCACATGCGTGAGAGCCTCGTCGACGACGCGTTGCAGATGGCGATCGCGCGCCGAGCGCACCCGGACGAGCCGCTCGTTGCACACACCGATCACGGGTCGCAATACACCGCTTGGGGCTACACCCAGCGTCTCCAGGACGCCGGCATCGTGCCGAGCCGCGGCCGCACCGGGACGGCGTTGGACAACGCGATGGCCGAGAGCGTGATCGCGACGATCAAGAGCGAACTGACGAAGAAACGCGTCTGGAAGACGCGGCTCGATCTGGAGCTCGCGTTGCTCACCTACATCGGCTGGTACAACCAGCGGCGGCTGCACCGCTCACTCGGCGGCAACACCCCGAACGAGACCGCCGCCGCCTACCGGCCCGACACGGCCGAGAAGACCGAATCAGATCAAAGGATCAAAACGAAAACCAACTAAAACGCCCGGCGCGGAACCCGGGACGACCGAACCGATGTGGCACATAGCTTTCGCGACTATGGTCGCGGTGGTTTCAACGCATTTTGATGACGCCGTCTTTTCGTGCTGGACGGTCATCGAAAGCGACGCCGAGGTTGAAGTTGACCGTCTTTAGTGCGGGACCGCTCGATGGACGAGTGACCGGCTGGGACGCCGATACGGGCGTCGACTCAGCCACGAGGATGGTCAAGCGCGCCGCGGAAAACGACGCGGCGCTCGGCATGGCAGGGCGGCGCGCGACGAACCTCGGCCTGCGAGAGGTTCAGTACGACGGAGGCGCCGTAGACCTTGATCTTCTGCGACGTCAACTCGCGGGGGCGGACGTTTGTACTACACCGCCGCGATCGGAATCAACCATGCTAACGAGGAGCAACAGGGTCGTCCGAGATGCTTGCCTAGCCGTGCAGCCGGACGCGCATCTGTATGCCGACAATCCGTATTGCCATTTCAGTGCCGATATCGAGCTTCCCGAAGGCCTGCGAATTGGGCTCAGACGCGTACTGGTCGGATTGACACCCGAGCAGCGGGAGCGCAAGGCCAAAGCGATCAGCTGTTACGCCGGCGAGATCACCAAGCTTGAGGGAATCTTGGGCGGTGTACCGACCCGGACCCAGCTCAAGTACGAGGTCTTCTGGGAGCCGACACAACGCTAGAGCGATGGGCGGCCATGTGCCGGCGGCAAAGAGTCTCCAAGACCACGTCAGCGACGGAACGTTTCGCTCGCGTCGGCACCGAGGCCTGTTGGCCGGGCCGGTTGTTCGTTGGTCGCACGTGGGTGAGCTCCAAGGCCACTACGCTGCCGTAACCAGTGACGCGGAACGTCGCGCAATCGGAATCACCTTCGAACGAGCCGTCCGCGAGTTGCACGAGAACGCTGAGTCGACAGAAGACGATCTTGTACGCGCTCTCGAGGAGATTTTTGCCCTTCCAGCCGTCCCGGTTGCGATCGCGGAAAGACGCACAGGCAACTCAGCGCACTTTCGAGCCAATGAAGGCCGCCGACGCGGTCGACTCCGGCGAAACGCTGCGCGCAATCGCTGCCAGACTGTCGGTTTCGGTCACGACGCTCCGACGCGAGCTCCGTTGGCTTGCGAGCCTCAACCTGCCGAGCTGGCTCCGACCGAAGACGCCGTTGCTCGATCAGTGATTGACCGAGGGCAGCGTTTCCGTTCAGAATCACCGGCGTGGCGTTCAAGTTGCCAGAGGCGTTTCCCTACAAGCTGACCGATGCGGAGCTCGATGAGGCGCTCGACGGCATGATGGCACGAGAGAACTGGCCCGGCTTTCATGACGATCCATTCGCGCGACTGCTGCCCGAGCTGAAACAGCAGGCCGCCGCCGCTGGCATCGCGGAAAAGGCTCGCAGAGCCGCAGATCAAGAGGCACGGCTTACTTCTCAGCGTCGCCAAGTGGACGCTGGCCGTCGCGATGATCGCGCTCATCGTTTCTCTGTCCTCGCGCACTAATCGACGGCACTTCCCGGGTGTGCACCGGGGGCGCACCGCATGAGGATTTCGGGCAGTTCTGACCTTCTTGAGCCCTGCCATTAGTCAGCGTTCAAGCCATTTCCGCTTTCTCGGCGGATCGAAAATGCGCTCGGCTGTCCGCGTCGAAAAGGCCCCGGATGGGCTCCGGTACTACGCAGGCCATCAACTCAACCTATGCATGCCCGACGAGACGACCGTCTGCGATTCTCGAATCGCAAGGCTCGGTGTAGGCTCGAGCGCGGTGGACTTATGGCGATTCCTCAAGTTCGCAGCACGCCCCGGATGGAACCTGTTGGGCGTGATTATGGACGCCCCGGGCGCCATTCTTGGAGTTGTTGTTGGCGTCGTGGGTTCGCTCTGGGCGGGACTCGCCGTCGCTTGCGATAGTCGCCTTCGGAGCGGTGACGGCCGGAACAAGGCTCCAGTCACGATTTGATGACGTACCTCGGCTTCGGTTCGTCGGTGTTGAGGAGTCGGAGGCGAGCGTTTTCCAGGCGGTGATCGGGACGGTTGCGCCTCCGATGGCACTCTCAGCCTCCACAAGCCAAGTCACGCCATTGTCGGCACGACCACTCTTCCGGTAAGCCCAAATTATTTCGTTCGAGTCTTGATCGCGAACGACCCTGGCGGCAACCGGGAGTGCCCGGTTGCGCGAACGACGGTCGCGCATATCAAGTTCTTCGATCACAACACGCGCGAAGAGCTTCTGTCCTTCTATGGCCGTTGGGCGGAAACCGACCAGCGCGCACAGACTGGGAAGCTCGGGATCTCGCAGGACGAGACCAGGATCGACATCGAACCAAACGGCCAGCCATATGCACTCGATGTCGCGATGAAGGAACCTGGCTCGGTGGACTTCTACGCTTACAACCACGAAAACTCCAGCGAAGTTGGGGCGCGACTCGCGGAGCATCGCATCGACGCTCGTAAGACAACTTGGGTCGATGGCTGGAATCACACTGCGTCCGACGAATCGGGGCGCGATCACCGGGCATTTTCAACTGGTGAACGAGGGCGCCGGGAAGAAACTCAGACTCGAGACGGTTTGATGCCGGGTTCCACCGGGGTCTGCACGGGGCGGGCGAAACAGGCATCGGCGACACATCTGACCCGTGTACCTAGGCCAAAACCGCTTCGCTACTGACCCCAGAATGCGCCCGGCAGGAATCGAACCTGCGACCTTTCGCTCCGGAGGCGAACGCTCTATCCCCTGAGCTACGGGCGCCGGAGCGCATTAGTCTAGCCCGGTGGAGCTGACCGCCCAGATCGCCACGCTTCGGCTGGCCCAGACGTTCGTGATCTCCCGCGAGTCGCAGGATGTGGCCGAGGTCGTGCAGGTCGAGGTGCGCCACGGCGACGTCTCCGGGTTCGGCGAGGCGGCTCCGATCGAGCGCTACGACGAGTCCGCCGCGTCGGCGCTCGCCTGGCTCGAGTCGGTCTCGCTCGGCGAGGATCCGTGGGCGCTCGACGAGATCGCCGCCGCACTGCCGCCGGGCGAGCAGGCGGCGCGGGCCGCCGTCGACGCGGCGCTGTACGACCTCCAGGGGAAGCTGACCGGCCTGCCGGTCTACAAGCTGCTCGGTCTTCGGCCCTTGGGCCCGCCGACCTCGTGGACGATCTGGCTCGGAGATCCCGACGACATGGCCAGGCGCGCCGAAGCCGCTGTGGCCCGCGGCTTCCGGAGGCTGAAGCTGAAGCTCGGCGGGGCCGACGGGCTCGACCTCGACCGCGTGCGCGCGGTTCGCGGCGCGACCGATCTGCCGCTCCAGGTCGATGTGAACGAGTTCTGGTCGTTCGCGGAGGCGCTCGAGCTCCTGCCGCAGATGGATCTCCAGTACTGCGAGCAGCCGTTGCCCGCCGGCGACCCGGACGGCCCGGAGCTGAAGCGCCGCTCCCCGGTCCCGATCTACGTCGACGAGGACTGCCACACGCTCGCCGACGTCGCCGCCTGCGCCGAGCGCGCGCACGGGATCAACATCAAGCTCGCGAAGTCGGGCGGGATCAGGGAGGCGGTGCGGATGGCGAACGCAGCACGGGCGCTCGGCCTCGGCGTGATGCTCGGCTGCATGGTCGAGTCCGGCCTCGGGATCGCCGCCGGAGCGCACATCGCGAGCCTCTGCGACCACATCGACCTCGACGGCAACCTCCTGCTCGCGAGCGATCCCTGGCCCGGGATCGATTTCGTCGACGGGATCCAGCGACCTTCCGACAGGCCGGGTCTCGGTGTCGCGCCCGCGTAGGCTCGTGATCCTGGCCGAGGGCTTCTCGGCCGACCCGCACTACGGCAAGACGGGGCGGGGCGTCATGCGCTACCGGCCCGACGATGTCGTCGCGGTGCTCGACTCGACGCGAGCGGGGGAGACGCAGGAAGGCTTTCCGATCGTCGGCTCGGTCGCCGACGCGCTCGCCTTCGAGCCGACCACGGCGCTCGTCGGCGTCGCGACCCAGGGCGGCCGCTTCCCCCCTGCCTGGCGCGAGCTCCTGAAGGACTGCATCATGGCCGGCCTCGACGTCGAGAGCGGCCTGCACGAGTTCATCTCCGACGATCCCGAGCTCGCGGCTCTGGCCGCGCTGCACGGCGTCGAGCTGCGCGACCTCCGCAAGCCGCCGCCGGGCCTGAACGTGCCGACCGGCGGGAACCTGACGCATCCGGCGGACGTCGTGCTGCTCGTCGGCTCGGACTGCGCGATCGGGAAGATGACCGTCGCGCTCGAGCTCGACGCGGAGGCGAAGCGGCGCGGCCTCGCGAGCGAGTTCGTCCCGACCGGACAGACCGGGATTGCGATCGCCGGCTGGGGGATCGCGGTCGACGCGGTCGTGTCCGACTTCCTCGCCGGCGCGGCCGAGCAGCTCGTGCTCGAGGGCGTCTCGAGGGGCGGCGACCTGCTCTTCGTCGAGGGCCAGGGCTCCGTCCTCCATCCGGCCTACTCCGGCGTCACGCTCGGGCTCATCCACGGCAGTGCTCCGCATTCCTACGTGCTCTGCCATCTGGCCGGGCAGGAGTTCGTCGACGACGACGAGCGGTTCCCGATGCCATCGCTCTCGACGCTGATCGAGCTTCACGAGCGGCTCTCGCTGCTCGCGCGACCCGCGAAGGTGACGGCGATCGCCCTGAACACCCGTTTGCTCGACGACGTCGCCGCCCGGGCGGCGATCGCGGCCGCCGAGGCCGAGACCGGCCTGCGCTGCGACGACCCCGTGCGCTACGGTGCCGCACGGCTGCTCGACGCAATTCTGACCGGATCCGGCCGACAAACCCGCTAGAACTTGGTCGGCTGGCGGCTCCTTCCCTGGACCGGACGGGGGCTGTTGGAACTCTTCTCAACAACCGAGAGGGAAACAGATGAAAAAGCTCTATGCGGCTGTGGTCTGCGGCGTCGCGATGCTCGCGCTGAGCGGCACCGCCTCGGCGCTCACCGTGGGGGTCAACGACGACGCGCCGAAGGACGGAGGCGTGTCGGCCTGGTTCTTCAACACGATGCAATCGGAGGGACTGGGCGACGACGCGATCTCCGTGCGCTGGGACGAGACTGCCCCGACGTCGATTCCGGCCCAGTCGAACATCGCCGCGGCGATCGCGAAGGCGAGCGCGAACGGTGTCAGCGTCGAGCTCGACCTCTATCCGCTCCACTCCCAGGCTCTGACGGGCGGCGCGGCCTGCGACCCCTCGAGTGATCCCGAGGCCTGTGGGAACAGCGCAGCAATTGCCGCGTTCGGGGCCTGGACCGCGAGCGTCGCGGCGGCCTTCCCGAGCATCCACCAGTTCGTCGTCATGAACGAATGCAACCAGCCCCTGTTCATCAACCCGCAGTGGTTCTCGAACGCGAGCAACAGCACGCCGGACAAGTCGACCGTGAACCAGTCCGCCGAGGTCTGCGGCCGCGCGCTCGCAGCCGCCTACGACGCGCTGCACGCCCAGAGCAGCTCGAACTTCGTCTGGGGGATCGGCCTTTCCCCGCGGGGGAACGACCAGCCTGACGCGACGAGCAACTCGTCGACCAACGCCGGTGACGTTCCTGCACGCGCTCGGGGCGTGGTTCACCGCGTTTGCGGCGAAGACGCATCGCACGGCGCCGCTGATGGACGGGTTTGACGACCATCCCTACCCGATCCCGCAGTCGCTGCCGTTCGCCCAAGGCTACGCCGACCCGCTCGAGGCGAGCGTGTCGAACCTGCCGCGTCTCTACCAGGCCTTCTACGACGGCTTCAAGGGCTCGCCGCAGAAGACGATCGGCCAGCAGCCGGGCGGCGGCCTCAAGGTCAGCCTGAACGAGACCGGCATCCAGACGGCCCCGGGTCGCACGCCGCCGCCTATACCGGCACCGAGACCAGCGCCACGTCGGCCGGCGGCGTAATCCCGCCCTACGACAGCGAGTCCTACCAGTCGAGCTGGTACCTCTCGATGCTGAACCTCGTCGCCTGCGACCCGAACGTCGCGGTCGTGAACATCTTCCACCTGATCGACGAGTCGGCGCTGGAAGGCTGGCAGAGCGGCCTCTACTTCGCCGACCAGCAGCCCAAGCAGTCGGCTGCCGCCGTCGCGAGCTGGATCTCGACGACGCACGGCAACTGCACGGGCACGCAGACGCCGTTCTTGGCCACCGGCGCCGCGAGTACGACGACGAGCACCAGCACGACCACTACCACGACGGGCTCGCCGTCCAAGACCGCGCCGGTTCCGGCGGGGTGCACGGGCACGTGCGCCAGGGTGCTGCTGAACGCTCGGACCGCTTGCACTGCAACCTCGGCCTCGAAGAAGGGCTGCAACAAGGCGATCGCGTCTGCGCTGGCGCAACTCACCGCGCTCCAGAAGAAGGCGCTGCATGCGAAAGGCACGCGGAAGAAACAGCTGGCTGCGGTCATCGCCGCCTACAAGCAGGCGCTCAGCACCGGCAAGGCGAACGTCAAGACGCTGAAGCACTGACCGCTGTGAGCCGGCGGGGAGCGGTCGGACCGCTTCCCGCCGGCCGCGCTTGACAATACGAACATGTGTTCGCTATGCTACGAACACATGTTCTTGAAGATCGCACTGATCGCAGGAATTGCGCTCCTCGTCTGGAGTGCCGGGGCTCGGCCGTCCGGGGCGCACGGCGCCAAGACGGTGTACCGCGTGAAGGCCTACGACACGCTCTGGACGATCGCCTCCGCGCACTACGGCGGCGACACCCGTGACGGCGTCTGGCAGATCCAACGGGCCAACCACCTCGGCAGCACGGCGATCAGCCCGGGCGAGTTGCTCGTCCTGCCGTAGGTCTAGGCCACAGAGCCCCGAAGCTACGATCGCGGGCTATGGATCTCGACGTCGTCTTCCTCGGCACATCGGCCAGCGCGCCGACGGCGCGCCGTGCGCCGAGCTCACTGCTCGTGCGCCGCGGCGGCGAGCGGCTGCTCTTCGACTGCGGCGAGGGCACCCAGCGGCAGCTGCTGCGTTCGAGTGTCGGCCTGGTCGACCTCGCCGAGATCTTCATCACGCACTACCACGCCGACCACTACCTCGGGCTGCCGGGAATGCTGAAGACCTTCTCGCTGCGTGCGCGCGAGCTGCCGCTGACGATCTACGGGCCGCCCGGGCTGAAGGATCTCTTCGACGCGCTGCGGCTCATCTTCGGGAGGCTCACCTATCCGCTCGAGCTCGTCGAGCTTCGCCCGGGCGACGCGCTCGAGCGCGACGGGTACCGGTTGCTCGTCTTCCCGGTCGCTCACGGCGGCTCCGCGGTTGGCTATTCGCTTGCCGAGTCCGAGCGGCCCGGCCGCTTCGACGTCGAGACGGCCGACGCGCTCGGTGTCCCCTCCGGCCCGCTCCGGGGCGCGCTCCAGCGCGGGCAGGCGGTGACGCTTCCGACGGGGGAGACGATCGACCCCGGGGCAGTGCTAGGACCGCCCCGCCCAGGTCGCACCGTCCTCTACACGGGCGACACCGCGCCGACCGACGTGACCCGCTCGCTGGCGCAGGGAGCCGACCTGCTCGTTCACGAGGCGACGTTCGCCCTCGACGAGACGGAGCGGGCTGCGGAGACGCAGCATTCCACCGCCCGGCAGGCCGCGGAGATCGCCCGCGACGCCGGCGTGCGCCTCCTGGCGCTGACGCACGTATCCGCGCGCTATCTCGGCTCCGAGATCGAGCGCGAGGCCCGCGAGGTCTTTCCGGCGACCGTCGTGCCGCGCGACTTCGACGTGATCGAGGTGCCGTTCAGCGAGCGCGGCGCGCCGGTCCTCGTCAAGCGCGGCGCGCGACCACCTCGCGAGACCCGCGAGCCCTCACCCGACGCCGTCTAGATGGTTGATCGGTAATTCCGGCGGCGCCGGATGGTGGCCCTGACACGGCGCAGGCCGGCGCGCTCGTCGGCGGCCCGCACCCACCGGTGCGAACCACCGCCGATCCCACCGTCCTGCTTGGTCATGGCCATCCCCGACACCACCCCAATTACCGATCAACCATCTAGCGGAGCCGGCACGCCGGCCCGGTCTCGTCGGCGAGCGCGATCTGGTTGACGAGGAGCCCACCTTGCCGGTCGGTGAGCTCGAACGAATCCTCATCGCTCTGGTCACCGGGAATGGAGGACGAGTCGGGCGTCGCCAGACGCACCTCGGCAAAGCCTCGGGCCGGGACGCAGACGCGGACAGACGGAACGAAAGTCGTGTGCGCGTTCGTCGCATCCTCGTGGCGCGTCTCGAGGTTCGACGAGACCGTGAACGGACGCTCGGCGACCGCGACCGGCGTTTGCACCTGAAATGTGACGAACCGTGTGATCGGTCCGCGCTGACCCGGCGCCGGAAAGACGCGCACGCGCGCTGTGACACCCGGCTTCGTCCACCCATCGTCGTAGAGCCCGAAGCTCAGCCAATCGGCGCGCCACGGCTCGTCGGCATGCGTCAGGACCACGTCCGGCTTCACCACGACCGCCTTGCCGGCGATGTGGAAGCGGGTCTCCTGGTCGGCACTGAGGAGATACGGCGCAGGCGACATGTCGGCGGTCCCCGTCGCCGGATCGAGCTGGAGGTAGAGCTTCGGAAACCAGATCCCCGTGTACTCGAAGATCCCCTGACCCCCGTAGTGCACATCGCGGTCGACGGACGTGTTCCACCACTCGTAGTCGCGCCAGACGCGCTGGCTCACGAACCAGCTGCTGGAGGTGGGATAGGGGATCATCGCGACGCTCGCCGTCGTCCCGACCGCCTCGTCGACCCAGTCGTAGACGCCGTTCTCGTTCTGCGTCACCGGGCGGCCGGACAGGCCGTTCGTCCGGAACAGATGGTCGAAGGTGTAGACGGTGAGCGCCGGGAGGGCCACGAGGAGGTAGGCGATCGCGAGCGCGGTCACGTGCGTCCGCCGCAGCAACGCTCCTCCGAGCACGAACATGAGCGCCAACCAGAGCGTCGCGACGACGAGGAAGACGCGGGCCGCCGTCAACGTATGTGCCATCTGCACGAGCGGCGTGTAGAGCGCGGAGGCAGGAGTGTCGGGATCGAGCGTCGGGAAAAGGCCCCATTCTTCGCGCGGAATCGCTCCGAACGCGAACCCGAGCGCGATCAGCCCGGCCGGCAGGACGAGCGACCAGCGCGGGCGCCGCAGATCGCAGAGCGCGCAAACGACCCCGACGAGGATCAGCGGCACGAGGTGGAACATGAAGCGGTCGTGGACGAAGTAGCCCGTCAGGCTGAGGTCGAACGTCGTCGCCTGGTAGACGACCGCAACGACGGTGATCGTCGCGATGCACGCGAACGCGTGCGCTTCCGAGCGGGCGGGCGGGCGGACGAGATTCGCGAGTAGCCACGCGAACCCGAGCACGACGGGAAAGATCGCGAGCCCGAGCGAGAGCGTCGCGAGGTGCTCGGCGAAGGACCACGCAAACCCGGGCGGAATGAGGTTGTTGTCGACGGCCTGGCCGTAGCTCCCGTACGTGCCGCCGTAGATGCTCGAGAACCTGCCGACGGCGATCAGGGCCAGTGCGCCGGCGACAAGCAGCGCGTAGGTTCCGGCGAGCAGCCTGTGGGTCTCGATCGCGCGCCGCGCCGCGCCGGTCAGCCGGGCGACTCCACGGCGGCCGGGCTCGCGGCCGAGCTCGAACGCCATGATCGCGAGCGGCGGAACAACCGCCAGGACGATGAACGCCGTCCGGGCGAAGAACGCGAGTGCCACGGCGAGGATCGCGACGAGATCGTTGCGGGCCGAGGGCGTCGCCGTCATGCGCTGCAGCGCCAGGATCGCCCAGAGAAACACCGGGTAGGCCGCGACCTCGGTGAGCAGGAACGACGCGTAGAGGATCCACGGCATGCACACCGTGAGCGCGGCGACGAGATACGCGGCGTCGCGGCGGCCGGTCACCCGGCGCGTGAGCAGAAACGCGGGGATGCAGGCCGACGACATGATCCAGGCGTTCAGCAGGTGCGCGTCGCGTAGGTCGGACGGGATGTAGCCGTGGCGGAACATCGGTGCGATCAGCAGTGGATAGAGCTGCGCGAAGCTCTTGATGTCGATTCCGTGGATACGCGCCACGAGCGAATCCGTGCGCGCGATCGCGATCGCGAGCCGCTCGTAGCGCAGCTCGTCCGTCATGTCGAACCAGTCGCGGACCTGCACCGTGACCGCCGAGAGCACCGCGGCAAGCGCGATCCAGAGACCCCCCAGGAGCCAGCGATCTCGCCGGAGCCTCAGCACCGCGGCCCAAGCTCGTCGGCGACTGCGATCTCGGTGAGCAGAACGCCTGCACGCCGCGGCAGCGCGGAGGTCGTGGCGTTCCGCGGATCTCCGTAGCCGACCGGTGCGGCGTCCGGGGTCGTAAGCTTCGCATCGGCGAACCCCTGCGCCGGGACGCACACCTCGACCTGCGCGATCACCCTGTCCCCTGCGCGCGCCATCCCCTTCACATCGCCGCGGTTCGAGGTGAGGTGGAACGGCTGGCGGGCGAGCCCTGGCGCGGCTGCGACACCGAGCGTCAGGTACCGGATCACAGCCGTGGTCTGGGTGGGCTTCGAGAAGATCCGGATCCGTGCCGGGACGTGCGGCTTCGTCCAGCCGTCGTCGTAGAGACCGAAACTCAGCCAGTCGGTCCGCCACGGTTGCGCCGCCTGAATCAGGAGCACTCCGCGCGTGTCGGTGAGGGCAGGGCCCGAGATCCGGAAGCGAGTCTCGGCGACGGCTTCGGCGACGTCGGGAGTCGGAGAGAGATTCGCGAGACCCGTCCTCGGGTTGAACCGGATGACCAGCTTCGGGAACGTGCTCGGCGTCCAGTAGAACTCGCCCGGCAGATAGGCGGCCCGGTCGACGGTCGCATTCCAGAACTCCATGTCCCACCAGAAGCCGACGCCCGCGTAGTAGTCGGCGGGGTCGACCGCGAACGGGATCGCCGTGACATCTGCCTTCGTGGTCTCGAGCGTCCGGTCGACCCAGTCGAACACGCCACCCTGCTGAACGGTCAGCGGGCGACCTGCGGTGCCGTTCACGCGGAAGAGCCGGACGAACGCGTAGACGGTCTCTGCTGGCAGCGCCAGGCAGACGATCACCGCGAGCAGCCCGGCGAGCCAGGTGCGACGGAGCAGGAAGCTCGCCTGCACGAAGAGCACGGTGAGCACGAGGGTGGCGACGACGACGAGCACCCGGGCACCGGTGACCGAGCGAGCTGTGCTCACGAGCCAGTCGTCGAGACTCGAGACCGGCGTGTCGAGGTTCAGCTTCGGATAGCGCGGGAACGGGGAGCGCCAGAAGCCGTAGACGACGATCGCGGTCGGAGCGGCGAGCGACCAGTGCGGCCAGCGGTTGTCGAGGAGCGCGCAGGCGAGGCCGGCGAGCACGAGCGGCACGACGTAGAAGAGATAGCGGTCGCGGACGACTCCGCCGCCGAAGCGCAGGTCGAACGAGGTCACCTCGAGTGTCAGCACGATGACGGTCACCGTCCCGATCACGGCAAAGGCGTGGAGCTCGCGACTGAGCGGCCGAAACGACGCGGCCAGCAGCCACGCGACGCCGACGAGGAAGGGCACGATCCCGAGCGAGAGCGCGATCGTCGCCAGGTGCTCCGCGAACGAGGGCAGGAAGCCCTTCGGGAACGGGTTCGTGTCGACGGCCTGGGCGTAGGTGCCGACGCTGCTCGAGAGCCTGCCGGTCGCGGCGAGCCCGATCGAGACGAGGGCGGCTGCTCCGTAGACGGCGGTGAGCAGCCGGCGTTGCCTCACCACCGAACGGCAGGCGCTGCGCAGTCTGGCCAGACGTGCTCTGGCCCTCGGGCCGCTCCGCGAATGCAAGCTCCTGGGCCACGACGGCGATCGGAAGGATCACGGCGAGGACCAGCAGTTGCGTCCGGGCGAGGGTCGCGAGCACGAGCCCGGCCAGGGCGAGCACGTCGTTTCGCAGGCGCGGAGCGGCCGTTGCTCGTTGCAGTGCCAGGATCGCCCAGAGGAACGCGGGATACGCGGCCACCTCCGTCAAGAGGAACGATGCGAAGACCAGCCACGGCACGGCGACGGTCAGCGCCGCGACCACGTAGGCAGGCAGCCGCCGAGCCGTCACATGGCGCGTCAGGAGGTACGCGGGGATCGCCGCGGAGGTCATGACGTAGGCGTTCAGCACGTGGGCGTCGTGCAACGAGGTGGGGACGTAGCCGTGGCGATACACCGGCGCGATCAGCAGGGGGTAGAGCTGATTCACGCTCGGAACGAGCACACCGTGCACCCGCGGCAGCGGGGATCCCGAGCGCGCGATGCTGATCGCGAGCCGCTCGTAGAGCAGCTCGTCGGTCATCACGAACCAGTCGGTGACCCGGCCGGTGACCGCGGCGAGCGCGCGGCCCAGTGCCAGCCAGAGCACGACCAGCGGAAGTCCGATCCGAAGGGCTCCGGCGAGGACGAACCGTCCGGCCGGACGCGCTCTTTCGACGAGCTGGTTGATCATCGTCCCCTTCGCACCCGCGGCCCGGGCCACCCTACCGGCGGGGCGCGGTTTCGCGGAGCGGCAGGCACGCATCTAGCATCGCCCTCGTGCCGCGCCGGATCCGAACGAATCTGACGGTTCTCATCGGCTTCTGCACCGTCTCGTTCCTCTACTTCGGCCTGCCGCTCGTCTCGCACCCCGGTCGCTATCTGATCGGCACGGGTGGGCAGCGCGATCCGGAGATCTTCGTCTGGTCGTTCGCCTGGTGGCCGCACGCGATCGCGAGCTGGACGAACCCGTTCGTCACGGACGTGATCTACCACCCGCAGGGGATCAACCTCGCCTGGACGACGTCCGTCCCCGGCCTCGCCCTCGCCTTCTCGCCGGTCACGGCTCTCTTCGGGCCGGACGTCTCGTACAACGTCGCCGCGCTGCTGCTGCCCGCGCTTGCGGCGTGGACGTGCTTTCTCCTCTGCCGCTACCTGACGCGGTCGATCTGGGCATCGCTCGTCGGAGGCTATCTCTTCGGTTTCTCGAGCTACATGCTCGGCCACCAGTTCGCGGGGCACGTGGATCTGACGGGGGTCTTCCTGATCCCCTTGATCGCCCTTGCCCTCCTCCGGTATTTCAGGGAAGCGATGGCCGCGCGCGGGCTCGCATGGCGGTTGGGCCTGCTGATCGCCTTCCAGATCTCGATCGCGGAGGAGTTAGCGCTGACGCTGACGCTCGTTCTCGCGCTCGCGCTCATCCTCGCATTCGTGTTCGTGGGCGACCTGCGCGGCAGGCTCGTCGCGTCTCTCGCGCCGATTGCCGGCGGCTACGCACTCGGGCTGGTGGTCGCCGCGCCGATCGTCTACTACACCCTCGCAGGGCTGATTCCGCAAGGGTTCGTCAACCCGCCGATGTTCAGCGGCGACCTGCTGAACTTCGTCCTCCCGACAAGGCTGATCGGCGCGGGGGGATCGTCCCTCGCGTCGCTCACTGCTCATTTCCCGGGAAACGACAACGAACGAGACTCGTATCTCGGCCTGCCGGCCGTGCTCGTCGTCGGTCTCTACGCCCGGCGCGCGCGGCGCTCCGGAGTCGCCCGCTTCCTCCTCGCCATGCTCGCCGCCCTCGTCGTCCTGACTGCAGGGACCGCGCTCCACGTCGACGGACACCGGGTCGTCGGCCTTCCGTGGGCCGTGCCCGCCCGCTGGACCGCCTTCGACAACGTCCTGCCCGAGCGGTTCGCGATGTACGCGTCCCTTGTCTCCGCGGTCGTCGTCGCGCTCTGGATCGCATCGACGCGAGGGCGCCTCTTCCGGGCGCCCTTCGTCATCCCGGCGCTCGCAGTCGCGGCCCTCGTACCTGCCCTCTGGCAGGTGGACTTCCATCAGCACCCCGAACGGGTGGCGTTCTTCAGCGACGGCCTCTACAAGGAGTTCATCCCGCGTAACGAGGTGCTGGCGATCTTTCCGTTCGGCCGCTGGGGCGACTCGATGCTCTGGCAGGCCGAGAGCGGCTTCTGGTTCCGGATGGCCGAGGGCAACATGGGACGCGACAATCTCCCAGAGAACTTCTTCAGCGACCCGGTCACCTCTGAGCTGGAGTTTCAGTTCATCGACCCCGACGTCCGTCCGTCGATGATGCAGCTGCTCGCCTACGCCAAGAGTCATGAGGTCGACCGGTTCGTGTCGGTCGTCATCCACGCCTATCCCGACGGGACGCAGCTGCACGCGGTCGGCACGGTTCAGAACGACGGCGGTGTGCTGATCGCGCCCGGCGGGGGCTACCCATCGCTGACCGGCGACCAGAGGCTCGTCACGCCCGGGCAGGTGGATCTCGGCGGGGAGGCGCCGCTGACCGCGATCGTCGGCGTTCGGAGCTCGTTCGAGCGCGCGATCGGCCTGCTCGGCGGAGCCCGAGGCGCGCCGGCTGCCGGGGCGCAACTCGCGCACGCCGTCTCAGTCCTGCAGATTCTGCGCAGCTGGGACCCTTCCGCCTCCGCCCTCGCGAGCGCCTCCGACCTCGCGCATCAGGCACAGGCCGCGCTCACATCCTCCCGGCGCGGGCTGGCGGTCGAGCTGATCGAACGGAGCAACCGCGACCTCGCCGCCTACGTCGGGCTGATCAATCCCGGCGTCGTCGGCTGAGCTCCGGGACGCCGTCGGCCGGGTCCGGTACAGTGCCGGACGCACACCCCTTTAAGTCGGTCCAGAGAGGCCGGGAAGGAGTTCGATGCCGCAGCATGCCGTGACGCCGTCAGGAAAGGTCCTGCTCGATGGCGAAGCGATCGAACGGACGCTGTCGCGCGTCGCTCACGAGATCATCGAGCGCAACGAGGAGCTCGAGACCGTGGCGCTGGTCGGCATCCACACGCGCGGCGTGCCGCTCGCGCAACGGTTGCGACGTTTGATCGCAGAGCGCACCGGCGTCGAGCTCGAGCTCGGACAGCTCGACATCACGTTCCACCGCGACGACGTGCACGTGCGCGCCGGCCAGGCGCCGCGCCGCGCGCAGCCGCTCGTGCGCGACACGAAGCTCGACTTCGAGCTCGAAGGCCTGACCGTGATCCTCGTCGACGATGTGCTCTATACGGGCCGCACGATCCGCGCGGCGATCGACGCGCTCTTCGAATACGGGCGGCCGGAGCGGGTCCAGCTCGCCGTGCTTGCCGACCGCGGCCACCGCGAGCTGCCCATTCGCGCGGACTACGTCGGGAAGAACCTCCCGACCTCACGCGAGGAGCGCGTGCAGGTGCAGCTCGTCGAGATCGACGAGCGCGACCAAGTCGTCCTCATGGGCGCCCCCGAGGAGGAAAAGCCGTGAGCGACCGGACGCTGCACGTCGTTCCCGGCGAGCTGCTGCCGCCGCGCACCCCGGAGCGGCGCCACCTCCTCTCGGTCGCAGACCTCACGAAAGACGGCGTCGAGCGCCTGCTCGCAACCGCGCACTCGTTCGCGCTCTCGCAGGAGCGCGACAACAAGAAGCTGCCGACCCTCCGCGGGCGCCTGATCCTGAATCTCTTCTACGAGTCGTCCACGCGCACCTCGTCGTCCTTCGAGCTGGCGGCGAAGCGGCTCTCGGCCGACACGCTCTCGGTGAAGTCGTCCGGCTCGTCGGTCGAGAAGGGCGAGTCGCTGAAGGACACGGCGCTGACGCTCTCGGCCTACGAGCCCGACGTGATCGTGATCCGCCATCCGCAGATCGGCGCGCCGCAGCTCGTTGCGGGCCTGACCGAGGCTCACGTCGTGAACGCGGGCGACGGCAAGCACCAGCATCCGACGCAGGCGCTGCTCGACCTCTACGTGATCCAGGAGGGCCTCGGCCGGCTCGAGGGGCTCCACGTCGCGATCGTCGGCGACGTGCTCCACTCCCGCGTCGCCCGCTCGCTCATCCAGGCGCTCCACCTCGTCGGCGCGCGCGTCACGCTCGTGGGCCCGCCGCCGCTCGTGCCCGCGGAGCTCGCGGAAGTCTCCTACGACATCGCGTCGATCCGGGACGCCGACGTCGTCTACGTGCTGCGGATGCAGCAAGAGCGAATGGAGGCCGGCTCGAACTTCGTGCCATCGCTGCGCGAGTACACGGCCCGGTGGGGCGTGACGCCCGACCGTCTCCGGCCGGGGCAGAAGGTCATGCACCCGGGGCCGATGAACCGCGGGATCGAGATCGACCCGCGCGTCGCCGACTCGGCTGCGGCGCTCGTCGTCGACCAGGTGAAGGCGGGGCTCGTGGTGCGGATGGCCGTGCTCTACGACTTGCTCACGAGCGGGCCGGTGCTGGTCGAGACCGGGGTGGAGGTCGCGTGATCGTCCAAGCAGAGGTTGGCCAATGATTCTGGTCGGGAGAAGCGGCGCGGACGATCTGGTGGTGAGGGGTGTTCGCGTTCTCGATCCGACCGAGGGCGTCGACTCGGTGCTCGACGTTCGCGTCGACGGCGGTGTCATCTCGGCGATCGGCGCCACGCTCGATGCGAACGGCCACCGCGTGATCGAGGGCGACGGGCTCGTGCTCGCTCCGGCATTCGTCGATCCGCACGTCCATCTGCGAACGCCCGGCCGCGAGGACGAGGAGACGATCGTCTCCGGGACGAGAGCAGCGGCTGCCGGCGGCTATTGCGCGATCCTGGCGATCCCGAACACGACGCCGGTCGTCGACTCGACCGACGTCCTGCGCGGCCTGCGGGCTCGCGCTCTCGACGAGGCGGAGGTCCCGGTGGGGTTCATGGCCGCGATCAGCGTCGGGCAGGACGGCACCCAGCTGACCGAGATGGGGGAGCTCGCCGACGGTGGCGCTGCGGCGTTCAGCGACGACGGCCGTCCCGTCGCGTCGGCGGGGCTGATGCGGCGCGCGCTCGAGTACAACGCGATCACCGGCCGTCCGCTCGCGCTCCACTGCGAGGAGCCGTCGCTGACCAAGGGCGGTCACATGCACATGGGCACGGTGTCCGCCGAGCTCGGCCTCGGCGGCTGGCCCTCGCTGGGCGAGAGCCTCTGCGTCGCCCGCGAGCTCTCGCTCGCAGGCGACACCCGCCAGCCCGTCCACCTGATGCACCTGTCGGCACGCGAGTCGGTCGACCTGCTCCGCCGCGCCCAGGAGACGGGCGTCGCCGCGAGCGGGGAGGTGACGCCGCACCACCTCTGCCTCACCGATGAAGCGGTGCGGTCGCTCGACTCGAACCTGAAGATGAACCCGCCCCTGCGCACCGAGGCCGACCGCGCGTCGCTGCTCGAAGCCCTCCGTGACGGCACGATCGCCGCGGTCGCGACCGACCACGCGCCGCACTCGCGCGAGGAGAAGGAAGTGCCGTTCGAAGCCGCGCCCTTCGGCGTCACGGGGCTCGAGACCTCGTTCGCCGCGCTCTACACGAGCCTCGTCGAGCCGGGCATGCTCGACCTCGCAACGCTGCTCGAGCGGATGTCTGCGGGCCCTGCCCGGATCTTCGGCCTCGACCGGCCGCGGATCGCGGTCGGCGCTCCGGCGAACTTCGTCCTCCTGAACACGAAGGCGACGTGGCGCGTCCGCGAGGACAGGTTCCGCTCGCTCTCGGCCAACTCGTGGCTGCTCGGCAAGCGGCTGCGCGGCAAGGTGACGCTGACGGTGGCAGCCGGACGGGTCGTGTACGAAGCGTGACCTCGACCGGCCTCAACTCCACGAGCGTCCGAAGCCTGCAAGTAACACTGTGTTGCAAGCTCGGCGCTCGGTGCGCTTCGTGAGCGGGTTTCTCGTGCTCGAGGACGGGACGGTCTTCTCCGGGGAGAGCGTCGCTGGCGCCCGGGTTCGCGTTCGGGGAGGCGGTCTTCACGACGGCGATGACCGGCTACCAAGAGGTCGTCACCGACCCGAGCTTCTGCGGCCAGATCGTCTGCTTCACAGCCCCGATGATCGGCAACTACGGTGTTGCGGAGGCCCGTTGCGAGTCGGCGAAGCCGCATGCGGCCGCGGTGCTGATGCGTGAGGCCCGCGGGCCGGAATGGACCGACTGGCTGCACGGGTTCGGCGTCCCGGCGCTGACCGGAATCGACACGCGCTCGCTCGTCCTGCATCTCCGGGAGCGCGGCGCGATGCGCGCGGCGGTCGTCGCGGACGGAGACGAGGTGGACGAGGCTCTGCGGGTGGTGAACGAGCAGCCCTCGATGACCGGGACGGGGCTGGCCTCCCGCGTTTCGACCAAGGCGCCGTACGTCTACAGCGACTCCGGCGCCGTCAGCGTCGCGGTCGTCGACTACGGGGCGAAGCGCTCGATCATGCGCCGCCTCGCGGGATCGGGCGCCGCGGTCACGGTGTTCCCGCACGATGTCGACGCGAACACCCTCGCCGGGTTCGACGGTGTGCTGCTCTCGAACGGGCCGGGCGATCCCGAGCCGCTCGCCGGCGAGGTCGCGGCGATCGCCGAGCTGCTCGGCCGCGTGCCGGTGCTCGGCATCTGCCTCGGCCATCAGCTGCTCGCGCTGGCGGCCGGGATGAAGACGTTCAAGCTGCCGTTCGGCCATCGTGGCGCGAACCATCCGGTGCTCGAGCGCGAGACCAAGCGCGTGCTCGTGACGAGCCAGAACCACGGCTTCGCCGTTGCGCCGAGCGACGACCGAGCGGCGACGCACGAGTCCCTCTACGACGGGACGATCGAGGGCCTGTCGTATCCCGAGTTGCGGGCGCGTTCGGTTCAGTTCCATCCGGAGGCCGGGCCCGGGACGCACGACGCGTGGCCGATCCTCGCCGCAATGGGTCGAGGAGGTGCGTCTTGCCGCGGCGTGACGACATCCACTCGATCTGCCTGATCGGCTCGGGCCCGATCGTGATCGGGCAGGCCTGCGAGTTCGACTACGCCGGCTGCCAGGCACTGAAGGTCCTGCGCGAGGACGGCTATCGCACGATCGTCGTCAACTCGAACCCGGCCACGATCATGACCGACCCGGGTTTTGCCGACCGGACGTACATCGAGCCGCTCGACCTCGAAGGCGTTGCGGCGGTCCTGCGCCGCGAGCGGCCGGATGCGCTCCTGCCGACGATGGGCGGCGGGACGGCTCTCAATCTCGCGCGACAGCTTGACGAGGCCGGGCTGCTCGAGGAGCTCGGCATCGAGCTGATCGGGGCGAAGATCGACGCGATCAACCGAGCCGAGGATCGGCTGCTCTTCAAAGAGGCGGTCGAGAGCTGCGGCCTCAGCGTGCCCCTGTCACGCGTGGTGACCGAGATCGGCCAAGTCGACGGCTTCAAGACGCCTGCGGTCGTCCGTCCCGCGTTCACGCTCGGCGGACACGGGGGAGGGTTTGCGAACACGCCCGACGATCTGCTGCGCCAAGTGCAGTACGGGTTGTCGGAGAGCCCGATCGGCCAGGTGCTCGTCGAGGAGTCGATCCGCGGCTGGGACGAGTTCGAGCTCGAGGTCGTTCGCGACCGGGCCGACAACGTCGTGATCGTCTGCTCGATCGAGAACCTCGACCCGATGGGAGTGCACACCGGAGACTCGGTCACCGTCGCGCCCCAGATGACGCTTTCGGATGAGGCCTACCAGGAGCTCCGGGACGCGGCGATCGCGATCATCCGCGCGGTCGGCGTCGACACCGGCGGGTCGAACATCCAGTTCGCGCGGCACCGCGGGACGGGGGAGCTGCGGGTGATCGAGATGAACCCGCGGGTCTCGCGGTCGTCGGCGCTCGCCTCGAAGGCGACCGGCTATCCGATTGCGAAGGTCGCCGCGAAGCTGGCGGTCGGCTACACGCTCGACGAGATCCCGAACGACCTGACCGGGACGACCCCGGCGAGCTTCGAGCCGACTCTCGACTACGTCGTCGTCAAGTTCCCGCGCTTTGCCTTCGAGAAGTTCCCGGGCGCAGACCGGACGCTCGGCACCCAGATGAAGTCGGTCGGCGAGTCGATGGGGATCGGCCGCACCTTCGTCGAGGCGTTCGCAAAAGCTAAACGTGGACTTGAGGTTGAGCCTGAGTGGAGTCCAGAGAACCTGCACCCGTGGTTCGCGGCCGAGCTCGCACTTGCGCCGCCCGAGGGCTCGACCGGCTTCCGGCGCGTCGACTCGTGCGCCGGCGAGGTCGCGGCGAGCTCGAACTACTTCTACTCGACCCGCGGCGAGGCCGACGAGGAGCGCGCCCAGCCCGGCGCGTTCCGTCGTCATCCTCGGCAGCGGGCCCGAACCGGATCGGGCAGGGAATCGAGTTCGACTACTGCTGCGTCCACGCGGCGCAGAGCTTCCGGGCGCAGGGCTACGAGACGGTGATGGTCAACTGCAACCCGGAGACCGTCTCGACCGACTACGACACCTCCGACCGGCTCTACTTCGAGCCGCTCGATGAGGAGGCGGTGCTGGCCGTCCTCGAGCGTGAGCAGCCCGTCGGCGTCTGCATCCAGTTCGGGGGTCAGACCCCGCTGAAGCTCGCCCGGGCGATCGAGCGCGCGGGCTTCCGGATCCTCGGCACGCCCTTCGACGCGGTCGACCTCGCCGAGGACCGGGAGCGCTTCGGCCGGCTCGCGGAGTCGATCGGCGTCCGCTGCCCGGCCTGGGGGATCGCCTCGACGCCGGCCGAGGCCGCCGCGATCGCGGCCGAGATCGGCTACCCGGTCCTCGTCCGGCCCTCCTACGTCCTCGGCGGACGCGCGATGCGTGTCTGCTGGGACGACGCCGAGGTGAGCGAGGCGATGGCGGCTGTCGACGGCGCCGCGGTCCTCGTCGACCGCTTCCTCGAGAACGCGATCGAGCTCGACGTCGACGCGCTCTGCGATGGTTCCGAGACCTACGTCGCCGCCGTGATGGAGCACGTCGAGGAGGCGGGGATCCACTCCGGAGACTCGTCCTGCGTCCTCCCGGCGCCCTCCGACGACGGGCGCGCCCGAGAGATCGTCCGCCGCCTCGGTCCGGCGCTCGGCGTCGTCGGCCTGCTGAACGTCCAGCTCGCGATCGTCGCGGGCGAGATCTACGTGCTGGAGGTGAATCCGCGCGCCTCGCGGACGGTGCCGTTCGCCTCCAAGGCGATCGGCGTGAACCTCGTCGATGCCGCCTGCCGGCTAGCCGCAGGGGCCGCGCTGGCCGACCTCGACCTTCCCGCCGAACCGACTGGAACCATGCCCGAGTCGCATGTGAAGGCAGCCGTGCTGCCGTTCGCACGCTTCCCCGGAGCCGACCCGGTGCTCGGCCCCGAGATGCGCTCGACCGGGGAGGTGATGGCGAGCGCAGCCGATTTTCCAACGGCTTTCGCCAAGGCGGAGAGGGCCGCCGGACGGGCGCTGCCGGCCGGCGGCCGCGCCTTCCTCACGGTCCGCGATGCCGACAAGCTCGCCGTCCTCCCGATCGCGCGAGCGCTCGGCGAGCTCGGGTTCGAGGTCGTCGCGACAGGCGGCACCGCCCGTGCGCTGGCGGCCGCCGGAGTCGCGGTCAGCGCCGTCGAGAAGGGCGCGGCCGTCGTCGAGCTGATCCGCCGGCGCGACATCGACCTCGTCGTGAACACGCCGGAGGGCCGGAACGCCAGGCGCGACGGCTACGCGATCCGCGAGGCGGCGATGATCGCCCGCGTCCCGTGCATCACCACGCTCGCAGGCGCGCGCGCCGCGGTCGAGGCTCTCGCCAAGGCGCGCGACGAGGAGGCGATCTCGCTCCAGGAACGCCATGCCGGTCAGCGCGCCGACGCCGACGCCGGCGAGACGCTGTGGCCGGAGGCAACGCGTGCCGCGTCGTGAGCGCCTTCGGGTCACTGCCGTGGAGCCGCTCGGCCCGTACACGCTGTTGCGCCTCCGCCGAGGCGCGCTCGACACGGGGGCACCCGGGCAGTTCTTCATGCTCGAGGCGCCGGGTCGCGTCCTGCCGCGAGCACTCTCGCTGTGCCAGGCGCCGCGTGGCGAGCTGACGTTCCTGATCGACCCGGTCGGCCCGGGAACGCTCGCGCTCTGCCACCTGGAGGCCGGCGACGAGATCGCGGTCTTCGGCCCGCTCGGCAACGGCTTCCGGCTCGACGTCGCACGGCCGCTGCTCGTCGGCGGCGGGATCGGGATCGCACCGCTGCCGTATCTCGCCGAGGCGCTCGAGCACCCGCCGGCGATCCTGGGCTTCCGCAGCAAGCAGCACGCGGAGGCGGCCGTGCTCGTCCCGAACGCCGAGGTCGTGATCGACCCGGTGCTCGTGACCGACGTGCTCCCGGCCGACCGGGATGTCCTCGCCTGCGGGCCGGAGCCGATGCTCGAGGCGATCCGCGCCCGGATCCCGGGCGCCCAGCTCGCGTGGGAGGCCCCGATGGCCTGCGGCTACGGCGCCTGCTACGGCTGTGTGGTGGAGATCGACGGTGCGCTGAAGCGCCTCTGCGTGGAGGGGCCTGTCCTGTGCTTCTCCTGAACGCGAGCGGCTGTCTCGACGCGCTGACCGGGCCCGACACGGCGCGCGCGCTCGACGCGTTCGTGACGAAGACCGTGACGCCCGAGCCCCGCGAAGGCAACCCGCCCGTGCGGATCGCCGAGACCGACTTCGGGATGTTGAACGCGATCGGGCTCGCAAACCCGGGCCGCGAGCGGTTCATGCGCGAGACGCTCCCGGCGCTGCGGGCGCTCGGCCGGCCGATCTGGGTCTCGGTTGGAGGGTTCGCCACCGGCGACTACGTGGAGACCTGCGAGCAGCTGGAGGACGTGACGATCGAGCTGAACCTCTCCTGCCCGAACGTCGACGAGGCGCCGGAGTCCGCCGCGGAGATCGTCGCCGCGTGCCGCGCGGTCACCGACCTGCCCCTGTACGCGAAGCTCTCGCCGGCGACGTGGGACATCGGCGAGAGCGCCCGAGCCGTCGAAGCCGCAGGCGCCGACGGGCTGTCGCTCGTGAACACGATGCGCGGCCTGGCGCTTCGCCGTGACCTGCGCCCGGTGCTCGCCAGAGGCACCGGCGGCTACTCGGGACCGGCGCTGCGGCCGATCGCGCTCGCGGCCGTCTACGCCTGCAGGAGGGCCACGCAGCTACCGATCGTCGGCATGGGGGGGATCAGGACCGGACGCGAAGCGCTCGAGTTTCTCGCCTGCGGAGCGACTCACATCGCGCTCGGCACGATCCTCTTCGCCGACCCCGAGGCGCCCAGGCGGGTCCGGGCCGAGCTTGTGCAGGAGCTTTCTCGCCTCGGGTTGGCGACGCCCGAAGACGCCCTGTCGCTTGCGCACGAGGCTGTTGCCAAAACGCGCAACGCCTAGAAACGCTCCTGCTTGCATGACGCCGAGAGGTTGTTAGTATGCGGCGCTCATGGTGCCGTCGCAGATGCAAGTCCAAGCTCCCGTCCGTTCGCTCGACCAGCGCATGGAAGCGCTCAAGAGGGCAAACGACATCCGGGTCAAGCGGGCCCAGCTGAAGAAAGATTTGAAGTCCGGCGACGTCTCGATCGAGCAGATCCTGCGTGAGCCGCCGGAGTTCGTCTCGACCGCGAAGGTGTTCGACATGCTGATGGCTGTGCCCAAGTTCGGCCGTGTGAAAGCCGCCCGCCTGCTCAATCAGTGCCGGATCAGCCAGTCGAAGACGGTCGGTGGCCTTTCCGACCGGCAGCGGCAAGAGCTGATTGGCCTCTTCAACCGCTAAGACCTCAGCTCGAAACGGTTCTTCGCCGAGGAAGGGCGATGACCGAGTGCGAGCCAAGGACGCAGGGAGCGTCAATAGTCCTGCTATTGACGCGACTGAGGACGCAGGCTCGCGCCAGTCAGTGCACTTCCGCGGCATAAGGTTCGTTTCGAGATGAGGTCGAAGCCCGTTTTCGTGGTCACCGGCCCGTCCGGTGCGGGCAAGGGGACGATGGTTCAGGCGCTGCTCGAGCGCATTCCCCGCCTGCGCCTCGCGGTCTCGGCGACCACGCGGCCGCGCCGGACGGGCGAGGAGGAAGGCGTGCACTACTGGTTTCTCTCCGAGGAGGACTTCGACGAACGGCTCGCGGCCGGCGACTTCCTCGAGTACCACGAGTTCCCCTGGGGCCAGCGCTCCGGGACGCTCCGCTCGGAGCTCGACCGGATCGCCGGCGAGGGTGGCGTGCCGTTGCTCGAGCTCGAGCTGAACGGCTCGCTCGCCGTCAAGGAGACGGTCCCGTGGGCCGTCACGATCTTCGTGGACGCGCCGCTCGAGGAGCTGGAGCGCCGCCTGCTCGGCCGCGCGACCGAGAGCTCAGGCGAGATCGGGGAGCGGATCGCGCTCGCGCGCCGGCAGAAGGAGCTCGCCGGCCAGTTCGATCACATCGTCGAGAACGACGACCGCGAGCGGGCCGCCGACGAGTGCGTGGCGATCGTGGAGCGAGAACTCCGCGGGCCGGGTACCATGGCACGCAGATGATTCATCCCCGCATCGATCAGCTCCTCAACGAAGTCGACTCGCGCTACGCGCTGGTCATCGTCGCCGCCAAGCGCGCGCGCCAGATCAACAACTACCACCACCAGCTCGGCGAAGGCACTTTCGACGAGTTCCCGCCGCCGCTTGTCCAATCGCGCTCGAAGAACTACCTGACGATGGCCCTCGAGGAAGTCGCCGAGGGCAAGATCGTCTACGAGTACAAGAAGTAAACCGCGGGGAAGCCTCCGGTTTCCCCCCACGAGCCCTCTTCCGCCATGTTGCAGCTGTCGGTGAGCGAACACCGGCAAAGCCGTCATTCGCGGCGCCTCACCGTGCATTCTCGTTTCGCGGCACAATGAGCTCGTGAGCAGGATCTTGCTCGGTGTCTCGGGGGGTATCGCCGCCTACAAGGCGTGCGAGGTCACGCGATTGCTCGTCAAGGGCGGGCACGAGGTGATCCCGCTCGTCACGCCGGGCGCCGACCGGTTCGTCCGGGCCGAGACGTTCATCGCGCTTGCGCGCCGCTCGCCGCAGGAGGATCTCTACGAGCATCTGACCCGAGCCGACCTGCTCGTCGTCGGCTCCGTGCACGGCCAACACCCTGGCCAAGCTCGCGTACGGGCTGGCCGACAACCTGCTCACGCAGGCGGCGCTCGCTCATCGCGGCCCGGTGCTCGTCGCCCCGGCGATGAACCCGCGGATGTGGGCCCACGCTGCGACCCGCGCGAACGTCGAGACGCTCCTCGGGCGTGGTGTCGAGCTCGTCGGCCCCGACGAGGGCGAGACGGCAGAGGGCGAGTGGGGGGTGGGCCGGATGGCCGAGCCGGAGGAGATCGTTGCGCGCGCCGGGCAGCTGCTCGCACCTGGCTCGCTCGCCGGCCGAAGAGTCCTGGTCACCGCCGGCGGCACCCGCGAGCCCGTCGACTCCGTGCGCTTCGTCGGCAACCGCTCGTCCGGCCGGATGGGTGTTGCGCTCGCCGAGGAGGCGCGCCGTCGTGGCGCCGAGGTGGTGCTGCTCGCGGCGAACCTGGCGGTTCCCGCGCCGCACGGCGTCGAAGTGATCCAGACGCCGACCGCGGAGGCGATGCTCGCCGCTGCGCTGGCGCTCGAGGACGTCGATCTCGCACTGCTCGCTGCTGCGGTGGCGGACTACCGCCCGGCGGAGGCGCTCGAAACGAAGCGGCCGAAGAGCAGCGCCGGCTGGACGCTGGAGCTCGAGCCGACAACCGACATCGCACTGCTGCTGGGCGAGCGCAAGCGCGACGGTCAGGTCGTCGTCGCGTTCGGCGCCGACCACGGCGAGGACGGTCTGGAGCGCAAGCGCCGGATGCTGGCCGAGAAGCACGCCGACCTCGTCGTCTTCAACGACGTCTCGCGCTCCGACATCGGCTTCGAGGCAGGTGAGAACGAAGTTGTGCTGGTGAGCGCCTCCGGGGAGCACTCCGTCCCGAAGGCGGCGAAGGCGGCGATCGCCGCGGCGGTCCTCGACGCCGCAGAGGCGCTGCTTCGGTGAGCGACGCCTACGAGCTGTTCCAGGAGGGCCGCGCGCGGCTCCGGAACGGGCTGACGGCTCAGGCGACGGTCCCGCTCGAGAGGGCGAAGCGCCTCGAGCCTGGGAAGGCATCGATCCGTGAGGCACTCGGGATCGCGTACTTCCGCCTCCGGCGCTGGAGCGACGCGGAGCGGGAGTTCCGGGCCGTGCTCGATCTGTCCCCGACCGACGACTACGCGCACTACGCGCTGGGGCGCACGCTCGAGCACCAGGGCCGTGCTGCGGAGGCGAACAGGCACTACAAGCTTGCAAGCTCGATGGTCCCTGACCGGGAGCAGTACGCGGCCCGGATTCGCGAGCTGGACGACCCAGAACAGAGCTAAAGCTGTAGTAGAGGTCTAGGCTGGCCGCGTCGCGTGCGTGTACGGATCGACCGGGCCGCCCGAGAAGGCAGATCGGCTCGGCGCCGTCGCCCTGAGGACGTGGCGTTTGCTACTCTCTTGAGACCACATTTCGGGCTATTTGAAATGGGCGCGCGGCGCCCATTTTTTGTGATGGCAACCAGTCCGCACGACAAGGAGAAGCAGCTGTATCGCGAAGTTTCGCACACCGTTTCGGCGGCGGTCCCAGGCGTTGAGGTGCTCGCACTCGAGCTCACCGGCCGTGAGGGGCTCCGCGTCTACGTCGACCACCCGCAAGGGGTCGATCACGCGTTGTGTGCGAGGGTGTCGGAGGTCCTTCGGCCCTATCTCGACCTCTACTCCGTCGAGGTTTCCTCGCCGGGTTTCGACCGTCCGCTCCGGACGCGCGCTCACTTCGAGCGCGCGGTCGGGAAGCAGGTCAGGGTGAAGGTGGGTGCGCGCCGGCTGCGGGGCGAGGTCGTCTCCGCCGGGCCGCGTTCGTTCCAGCTCGCACCGTTGCCTTCAAAAAAGGGGGCCGGCGAGCCGGCCGACATACCGTACGAAGACATCGTGCGGGCCAATCTGATCGATGAAGGGTAGGGAACCATGAGCCAGGAAATCGTTGAAGCCGTCCGTGAGATCGAGCGCGAAAAGGGGATCGAGAGCGGTCTGCTCATCTCTGCCCTCGAAGACGCGCTGCTCGCGGCATACAAGAAGACCCCTGGCGCCTCCCGTCATGCGAGCGTCGTCCTCGACGACGCCGGCGACTTTCGTGTCTTCTCGATCGAGCTCCCCGAGGATCTCGAGGTGAGGCTGCTCGAGGAGGCGCGCGAGCGCACGCTCGACGAGCTGGAGCGCCTCGAAGAGGAGACGGGCGAGAAGAACCACACGCTGCTCGCCGACGAGGATCTGGACCTCGACTGGTCGCAGGTCCCGGAGGAGCAGATCAAGCGCGCGGACGTCACACCCGACAACTTCGGCCGGATCGCGGCGCAGACCGCGAAGCAGGTGATCCTGCAGCGGATCCGCGAGGCCGAGCGCGAGATGATGTACGAGGAGTACATCGACCGCGTCGGCGAGGTCGTCACCGGCATCGTCCAGCAGGCGGGCGATCGCAACAACGTGCTCGTCGACCTCGGCAAGGTCGAGTCGCTGCTGCCGCGCTCCGAGCAGGTCGACGGTGAGCGCTACGAGCAGGGCTCACGGATCAAGGCCGTCATCACCGAGGTCCGCACCGGGACGAAGGGGCCCCAGGTGATCCTCTCGCGCCGCGATCCCGAGCTGATCAAGACGCTGTTCGAGCTCGAGGTTCCGGAGATCGCCGACGGTCTCGTCGAGATCCGCGGCGTCGCCCGCGAGCCCGGCTACCGGTCGAAGATCGCCGTCGAGTCGCACGCCCAGGGCGTGGACCCCGTCGGCGCCTGTGTCGGCCCCCGGGGCTCGCGCGTGCGCATGGTCGTCTCGGAGCTGCGCGGCGAGAAGATCGACATCATCCCTTGGAACCCTGAGCCCGCGCGCTTCGTCGCGAAGGCGCTCTCGCCGGCACGTGTGCGCGAGGTCTACCTCGACGACAACGCCAAGGAGGCGACCGTGGTCGTCCCGGACGACCAGCTCGCGCTCGCGATCGGCAAGGAGGGCATGAACGCCCGCCTCGCTCACCGCCTGACCGGCTGGAAGATCGACATCGTCAGCGACACGGAGTTCGCCCAGCAGGAGGCGACCGCGGCCTTCGGCGGCGACGGCGACGACGAGCACGATTTCTCGGGCCGCTGCTCTGCAACGCTCGCGAACGGCAAGCGGTGTCCGAACGCAGCCCTGCCGCTCTCCAAGTATTGCGGCGTTCCCGCTCACCAGGCACTCGCGCTGACCGCGCCCGACGACGAGGTCAATCCGATCGTCGAGGAAGAGGAGAGCACGCTCGAGGCGCTCGCGGACGTCACGGAGCCCGATGCCGTCACGGCCGACGCCGCAGAGTTCGGAAATCCCGAGCCGGAGATGTTCGCAGCCGGCCCCGGGGACGCGCCGGTCGACGCTCCCGATCTGACACCCGATCTCGGCGCTCCGCTCGAGGCGGTGACGGCTCCCGCCGACGACGAAGGCGTTCCGGTGGTTCACGTCCAGGCCGCCGACGCTGGAGACGACAACGGAGACGCGGACAGCGAGTGAGCCAGTCCGCACCTGCGCCGGCTGTGGTCGCCGGGCGCCCCAACGCGAGCTCGCGCGATTCCACGCGAGCGGCGGCGTTCTCGAGCCCGGAGCGGGCCCCGGTCGCGGCGCCTACACGTGCCGTCGGCTCGTCTGTTTCGAGCGCGCCCGGGCCCAGCGCGGGTTCAACCGGGCGCTCCGCCAGAACGTCCACGTCGACCAGTCGCTGGAGCGGCTCTACAATTAACTTCTATGCCGGGCGGTAGACCAATCAGACCACGAGGCGGCGGCGGTCCGGGGAACCGGAAGCGTCGCGTCGTCATCGAGGGCGGCGGCGGCCGTCCGGGCGCCGGCCAGCGGCAGCGGCCCGGCGATCGCCCGGTCGACCGCGGTCCGAAGACGCCGCGGGAAGTCGTTCCGCCGAGCGGGCCGGCGACGGTCGAGTCCGGCGTCACTGTCCGCGACTTCTCGCAGGCGCTCGGGATCTCGATGCCGCAGATCATCAAGATGCTGATGGGCCTCGGGCAGATGAAGACCGCGACGCAGTCGCTGACCGACGACGAGGTCGCATTGATTGCGGCTGAGCTGGAAAGGGAGGTGACGATCAAGCACGCCGGCGAGGAGGAAGAGGAGCCGGAGACCTACGACGACCCGGCAGAGTCGCTCGAGATCCGCCCACCGGTCGTCACGATCATGGGCCACGTCGACCACGGCAAGACGACGCTGCTCGACGCGATCCGCAAGACGTCGGTCGTCACCACCGAAGCCGGCGGGATCACCCAGCACATCGGCGCGTACCAGACCGATGTCCATGGCCGGAAGATCACCTTCCTCGACACCCCGGGCCACGAGGCCTTCACCGCGATGCGCGCCCGTGGCGCGAAGGTGACCGACATCGCCGTGCTCGTCGTCGCCGCCGACGACGGCGTGATGCCGCAGACGCGCGAGTCGATCTCGCACGCGCGCGCCGCGCAGGTGCCGGTCGTCGTCGCCGTGAACAAGATCGATCTGCCCGACGCGAACCCCGACCGTGTTCTCAGCGAGCTCGCCACCGAAGGCCTGCAGCCAGAGGAGTGGGGCGGGACGACGCAGGTCGCACGCGTCTCCGCGAAGCAGGGCGAGAACATCGACGACCTGCTGGAGAAGATCCTGCTCGTCGCCGACCTCGAGCTCGAGCTGACGGCGAACCCGAATGTCGAGGCGTCCGGCCCGATCATCGAGTCGCGCCTGGACGTCGGCCGCGGGCCGGTTGCCACGATGCTCGTCCACCGCGGCACGCTGCGGGTCGGCGACGCGATCGTCGCAGGCGACGCCTGGGGCCGCGTTCGCGCCCTCTACGACTATCGCGGCGAGCGGATCGAGCGAGCCCGGCCGGGCGAGCCGGTCGAGATCCTCGGCTTCGACCACCCGCCGACCGCCGGCGAGTTCGCACACGTCGTCGAGAAGGAGAGCCGCGCGCGTGAGCTTGCCCAGCAGCGCGGCGAGCGGCTGCGGCGTGAGGCGCTCGCAAAGCAGTCGAGCCGTGGCGTCTCGCTCGAGAAGCTCTTCGAGCAGGTGCAGGCCGGCGGCATCCAGGATCTGAACCTCGTGATCAAGGGCGACGTCCAGGGATCGGTCGAGGCGATCGTCGGCGAGCTCGCGAAGATCGACCACTCGGAAGTCCGCGTCAACGTGATCCACACCGGCGTCGGCGGGATCACCGAGAACGACATCAACCTGGCAGCGGCCTCGAACGCGATGGTCGTCGGCTTCAACGTGCGCCCGTCCTCCGAGGCGCGGCAGCTGGCCGAGCGCCAGGGGATCGAGATCCGCCAGTACCGCGTGATCTACGAGCTGACCCGCGAGATCGAGCAGGCGCTCGTCGGCCTGCTGACGCCGGTGGAGACCGAGGCCGTGATCGGCGAGGTCGAGGTGCGCGCGCTCTTCAAGGCCTCGCGCGTCGGCACGATCGCGGGCTGCATGGTCACGAGCGGCGTCGTCCGCCGCGGCTCGAGCATCCGGCTCTTCCGCGACGGCACCCGGATCTACGAGACGACCGTCGCCGCGCTGAAGCGGTTCAAGGACGACGCCCGCGAGGTCTCCGAAGGGTTCGAGTGCGGGATCCTGCTCCAGGGCTTCAACGATCTCCGCGAGGGCGACATCCTCGAGGTGTACGAGACGCGCGAGATCGAGCGCACCTCGCTCGACGAGCCTGCGCCCGCCGGTGCGGCTCCGGCCGGCTCCAACTAGCGGCCTCTGCACATAGTGGTCGCTCCGGCAAGTCTCTGCACCCTCTGGCCGGCTGCAAACCTTCGCATGCCGGCGTCCTCGGTCGGGGCAATAGTCCCGACTATTGCCCCTTCCTGCGTCCTTGGCCTGCTCGATTTTCGCTCGGCCATAGGGCACCGGACTTGCCGGAGCAACCACTAGGGCCGATGCCGGGCTACGTCGCGATCCTCGCGGTCGAGCTTCATTTCCCGGAGGCCGGATCGCTCAAGGGAAAGCGGCGGCATCTTCTCTCGGCGAAGGCGCAGCTTCAGAATCGCTTCGGCGCCTCGGTCGCGGAGGTCGCCCACCACGACCTCTGGCAGCGGGCGGCCCTGACCGTCGCCTGCGTTGCGCGCGATGCGCGGGGTGCCGAGGAGCTGGCCGCGGGCGCCGAGCGGTGGCTCGGTGCGCAGGACTGGGTGCTCGTCTCGTGCGACCTGACGCTCGTGACGCCGGAGGACGACTAGCCTGAGGTTATGGGTGAGCGCATGCGCCGTGTCAACGAGTCGGTCAGGGCGGTGGTCGCCGAGGCCGTCGCGGACCTGAAGGACCCGCGCATCGGCCTGGTCACGGTGACCGGCGTCCACGTGACGCCGGACCTGCGAGAAGCAGTCGTGTACGTCTCCGTGTTCGGCAGCGAGAAGAAGCGGGATTCGACCCTCCGCGGTCTTGCGTCGGCGCACGGCCTGCTGCAGTCGCGTGTCGCACGGCAGCTGAAGATGAAGCGAACCCCGCAGCTGAGGTTCGAATACGATCCGACCGTCGAGCGCGGCGTGCGGATGACAGCGTTGATCGAAGAGCTCGCGCCCGACCGACCCGCCGATGACCCAGACTGACCTTCAGGCCGTCACGGCGGCTCTCCACGAACACGACCGCTTCATCGTCGTCACCCACGAGAACCCGGACGGAGACGCGCTCGGCTCGCTGCTCGGAGCGACGCTCGGGCTCCGCGCGCTCGGGAAGGACGTCGTCATGTATCTGTCGGGCGACGTGCCGCTCCCCGGGGAATACGGATTCCTGCCCCTGGGCGAGCTGCTGCGAGAGCTGCCCGAGGACACCGAGACCCGCGTTCTCCTCGCGCTGGACTGCGCGAACGAGAGCCGCATCGGGTCGAGCCGGGTGCCGCTCGAGCGGGCGAAGCTCGTGATCGACGTCGATCACCACCACGACAACTCACGCTTCGGCGCGATCAACCTGGTCGTCGCGGACGCCTCGTCGACGGCGGAGATCGTGCGCGATCTGCTGCGTGAGCTCGACGTGGCGCTCACACCGGAGATCGCGGAGGCCCTCTATATCGGGCTCGTGACCGATACGGGACGGTTCCAGTACTCGAACACGACCCCCAAGTCGTTGCGGCTCGGCGCGGAGCTGATCGAGGCCGGTGCGGACGTGCACGGGATCTTCCAGCAGGTCTACGAGAACGTGAAGTTCGCGAAGCTGAAGCTCGTCGGGCGCGCCCTCGAGCATGCGAGGCTGCTCGACGGCGGCCGCGTGGTCGTCTCGTACCTCCTGCGCTCGGATTTCGAGGATGCGGGCGCGCAGGAGCCGTACTCGGAGGGCATCATCGACTACCTCCGGCAGGTCGAGGGGGCAGAGCTCGTCGCGCTGATCCGCGAGCGGCCGCACGGTGATGGCCCGGCCCATCGAGTCTCGCTGCGGTCGAGCAGCGATCTCGTCGACGTCTCGGCGATCGCGCGGAAGTCTTCCGGCGGCGGTCACCGGCAGGCCGCCGGCTTCTCGAGCGACGAGTCGCTCGAGAACGTGATCGCGTTCATCGAGGCCGAGTTCGCGGCTGCCGCCGGGGGCCGGGATGCCACCGCGAGCCCTTAGACCGGTCGGCGTCGCGCTCGTCGACAAGCCGGCGGGGCCGTCGTCCTTCGCGCTCGTGGCCGATCTGAGGCGGCGGACTGGAGCGCGCACCGGCCACACGGGAACGCTCGATCCGTTTGCGACCGGGCTGTTGGTGCTGTTGTCCGGAGCGGCAACTAGACTCGCGCCATGCTTTGTGGGATTGGACAAGCGCTATCTCACCGACGTCGACCTGACGACGATGACGTCGACCGGCGACCCGGAGGGCGAGGTCGTCGAGCGACACGAGGCGCCGACCGAGGCAGAGGTGGAGCGGCGGCTCGCGCTCCTCCGCGGTGAAGTTGAGCTGCGGATTCCTGCGGCCTCAGCGGTCAAGATCGACGGTGAGCGCGCCTACAAGCTGGCACGCCGGGGCACGGTGGTGGAGATGCCCCTGAGGCGTTCGCACGTCTACGCGCTCGACGTCATCGCGTATAGCCCCGAGAGCGTGCAGCTCGAGCTTCACGTGAGCTCCGGGACCTACGTCCGCGCGATCGCCGAGGCACTCGGCGGGCACTGCCGGACGCTGCGCCGCACGGCCGTGGGGCCGTTCTCGGGTCGAAGAGGCAGGCGCGGACCGGCTCCTGAGCGCCGCGGAGGCGCTCGGGCGCCTACCTGACGAGGCGCTCGCGCGCGTGCCGGAGTCGATTCGCGCCGGGGTGCTCACGCTGGAGGCTGCCGGCAGCGACAGCTCCCCGGGCACCGTTCGGCTGAACGTCCGCCCGGGCCACGGCAGGTCCGCGTGAGGGTCGCGAACGCACCGGGTGAGCTCGCGCATAAGCCGAGAGCCGTTGCGATCGGGACGTTCGACGGCGTGCACGTCGGGCATCGGGCAGTCGTGCGGGGAGCGGTCGAAGCCGGGCCGACTCCGACCGTGCTCACGTTCCACCCACATCCCCGGGATGTGCTCGGCTACCGCGTCGAGCAGCTCGCGACGCTCGAGCGGCGGCTCGAGCTGCTGGCAGAGCTCGGGGTGGAGGAGACACTCGTCGTCGCGTTCACGCCCGAGCTGGCGGAGCTCGAGCCCGAGGCGTTTGTCCAGGCGTTTCTCGAGGCGATCGGGGCCGAGATCGTCGTCGCGGGGGCTGCGTTCCACTTCGGGCACCGCCGTGCCGGCGACCTGCCGCTGCTCGAGCGGATGGGGATCGAGACGCGCACGGTGCCGATCGTCGAGGGCGTCTCGTCCACCGAGATCCGCCGGCTGATCGCCGCGGGCGAGATCCGTGCGGCCGCGACGCTCCTCGGCCGTCCGGTCGAAGTCGAGGGGATCGTCGTCTCCGGCGACGCGCGCGGTGGCACGCTCGGCTTCCCGACGGCGAACCTGCGCACGGATCAGACGTTGCTCGTGCCCGAGTTCGGCATCTACGCCGGCGCAGCGCGCGGGCACCGCGCGGCGGTCTCGATCGGCGTCAACCCGCATTACGGCGGTGCCGAGCGCCGGATCGAGGCGTTTCTGCTCGACTTCGACGGCGACCTCTACGGCCAGCGGCTCGTGGTCGAGCTCTGGGAGCGGCTTCGCGACGAGCAGGTGTTCGGCAGCGAGGAAGAGCTCGTCACGCAGATCGCGCGAGATGTCGAGGCGACGCGCGCGGCGACCCGCCCGTAGGAAGGTGACCTAGCGATCGGGGCTAACGCAGCGGCTCTGTAGCGGCTGCTCGAGCCGTGTGCCGGGCTCGCCCGGAGAGGATATTCCGCGGGGCCCGTCCAAGGAACAGCGGATCCAAGGAGGCTTGCTACCCTAGGAGCGACCTCGTCTCGGCCGTGCGCGTCTTCCTTGCGCGGCGTTGCTGGGATGTAGGTGACGTCATCTCGAGGAGGTTGGAATGTCCCTCACCAAGGAAGCGAAGCAGGAAGCAACGAAGAAGTTCGGCAAGCATGAGACGGACACGGGCTCGCCCGAAGTCCAGATTGCGATGCTGACGGAACGCATCACCGAGCTCACGGAGCACCTGCGCACGCATGCAAAGGACCACTACTCGCGCCGCGGCCTGCTCGTACTGGTCGGACGCCGTCGTCGGTTCCTGAACTACCTGCAGAAGAAGGATCTCGAGGGCTACCGCGCCCTCATCAAGGAGCTCGGCCTGCGCCGTTAGCTCCATCTAGCCCCTGGGGGTGGAAGTTTGAGCGAGCCCAGGGATGCCCGGGCCGGCTCAAACCTCCACTCTCCAAATCACGTTCAGTGGAGGAATAAAGACGATGAGCATTATCGAAGGCGAGCCGAATCCGGCTCCCATCTCTGTGAGTGTTGAAATCGGCGGCAAGACCGTCACGTTCGAGACCGGCAAGCTTGCGAAGCAGGCTGACGGTGCAGTGATCATGCGCTCCGGGGACACGATGGTTCTCGCGACCGCACAGGGCCGCACCGAGGCGCGTGAGGGAGCGGACTTCTTCCCGCTCACGATCGACGTCGAGGAGCGCGCGTACGCCGCGGGCAAGATCCCCGGCGGGTTCTTCAAGCGTGAAGGGCGCCCCACCGAGCGGGCGATCCTCACCGCGCGCATGATCGACCGCCCGATCCGGCCGCTCTGGCCGAAGGGGTACCGCAACGAGGTGCAGTGCATCGCAACGGTGCTCTCGGCGGACATGATCACGCCGCACGACATTCTCTCGATCAACGGCATCTCGGCCGCGCTGCTGATCTCGCCGATGCCGTTCCTCGGCCCGATCGGCGCCGTGCGGATCGGGATGATCGACGGCGAGCTGATCGTCAACCCGACGCTGCAGGAGTCGTTTGGCGCCTCGACGCTCGACCTGATCGTCGTGGGCACGAAGGACGGCCTGACGATGGTCGAGGCAGGCGCGAACCAGATCCCCGAGGCGAAGCTCCTCGAGGCGCTCGACCTGGCCCAGACGGAGATCGTGAAGCTCTGCGCGGCTCAGGAAGAGCTCTGCTCGAAGGCCGGCAAGGCCAAGTGGCTGGACGGCGGCGTGACCGCCGCTCTCGCCGAGAAGCACGGCCCGGCCGTCGCGGCCCGGATCAAGGACGTCGGCCTGAAGGCTGCCGGCGGGATCGTGAGCGAGATCGTCGAGGGCGAGTGCGGGATGCTCTCGCTCGCCTCGAGCGAGGCCGACATCGTGAAGGAGACGCAGGTCCGCATGGCGCTGACCGCGATTCTCGAGCAGCAGCGCTCGGCGGCCGTCACGGCCCCGGTGCGGGCGCAGTTCGAGGCCGATCTGAAGGGCCTCACCGACACCGAGCAGGACTCGAAGGAGCTGAAGTCCGCGAAGTCGAGCCTCGTCTACGCCCAGATCGCTAACAACGTCGAGCTCGGCTTCCCGGTGCCTGACGGCGACGACGGCTTCACGAAGGGTTACGTGAAGAGCGCGGCCGGCGCGATCTACAAGGACCTCGTCCGCAAGAAGATCGCGGTCGACAAGCGCCGTCCCGACGGACGCTCCGAGCAGGAGATCCGCGCGATCGTCTGCGAGGTCTCCGTCAGCCCGCGCGTCCACGGCTCGGGTCTCTTCACCCGCGGCCAGACGCAGATCATGTCGCTGCTCACGCTCGGCACGGCGAAGGAGGGCCAGCGGATCGACGACCTCTCGCTCGAGAAGGATCGCCGCTACATGCACCACTACAACTTCCCGCCGTTCTCGGTCGGTGAGACGGGCCGCATGACGGGCCCGCGCCGCCGCGACATCGGCCACGGCGCTCTCGCACAGCGGGCGCTCGAGGCCGTCATCCCGTCGGCCGAGGACTTCCCGTACACGATGCGGATCGTCTCGGAGACGCTCGAGTCGAACGGCTCGTCGTCGATGGGCTCCGTCTGCGGCTCGACGCTCGCGCTGATGGACGCCGGTGTGCCGATCCTGGCTCCGGTCTCCGGAATCGCGATGGGCCTCGTCAAGGAGGGCGACGACTACGTCATCCTCACCGACATCCAGGGCGCCGAGGACCACCTCGGTGACATGGACTTCAAGGTCGCCGGCACCCGCGACGGGATCACGGCGCTGCAGATGGACATCAAGATCACCGGTGTCTCCCGCCAGATCATGGAGCAGGCGCTCCAGCAGGCGAAGGAGGCCCGCTCGGCGATCCTCGACCGCATGCTGACGGCGATTGCCGAGCCACGCGAAGAGCTCCCGGCGCACGCGCCGCGGATCTCGACGGTGAAGATCAACCCCGAGTACATCGGCATGGTGATCGGCAAGGGCGGCGAGACGATCCGCTCGCTCGAGGCTGACTACGACGTGCAGATCGACATCGAGGAAGACGGCACGATCCTCGTCTACGCGACCTCGGGCGAGCAGGGTGCCGCCGCGATCCAGGCGATCACCTCGCTCACCAAGGACCCCGAGGTCGGCGACGAGTTCACCGGCAAGGTCGTGAAGACGACCGACTTCGGCGCGTTCATCGAGTTGAAGAAGGGCACCGACGGCCTGCTCCACGTCTCGAACGTCGGGTCCCGGCCGTGTGAACCACATCGAGGACGTCCTCCAGCGCGGGGATGTCGTCGACGTGCTCGTCCAGGAGGTCGACAAGGCCCGCGGCCGGATCGGCCTCAAGCTGGTGCAGAAGCACGCCGACGGTGGGTTCGTCTCGCCCGAGGAGCTGGTCGAGCTCGCCAAGGACGCACCGCCCCGCGAGCCTCGTGAGGAGCGGCCGCGCAGCGGCGACCGCGGCGGACGCGGCGGCGGCGGACGCCGCTAAGCCCAGGCGCGACGCGGCGAGAGAAACGACGAGGGGCGGCGCGAGCCGCCTCTCGTCGTTCCTGGACGGCCCGCATCACTTCGGGTCGATTCGGCGTACGATCGTCAGATGCACAACTGGAACCTCACCGAGCTCGACTCGGGCGAGCGGGTGATCTCCGAGCGCCTCGACTACACGCGCTCCGCCGCGCTCGGCTACTGGATCGGCGCGGGCTCCCGTGACGAGACCCTCCAGCAGGCCGGCGTCTCGCACTTCATCGAGCACCTGCTCTTCAAGGGCACGCCAAGCCACACCGCGCTCGAGATCGCGGAGATCTTCGACGGCCTCGGCAGCGAGCTGAACGCGGCGACCTCGCGCGAGCACACGCTGGTGTTACGCGCGCGTGCCGGCCCAGCACCTCGAGACGGCGCTCGACGTGATGAGCGAGATGGTCTTCGAGCCGCTCTTCGACGACCTCGACGCCGAGCGGGAAGTCGTGCTCGAAGAGATCGCGATGTACGAGGACACCCCGCAGGATCTCGTCCACGACCTGATCTCCGAGGCGATCTTCGGCTGACATCCGCTCGGCCGGCCCGTGATCGGCACGGCCGAGGTGATCTCGACCGTCTCCCGCGGCGCCATCTCCGACTATCACCGGGCGATGTACACGCCCGCGCAACATCGTCGTCGCCGCGGCCGGAAACGTCGAGCACGAGCAGCTCGTCGAGCCTCGTCGACGCCGCGGCGCGGCGTCGCCTCGACACCGCTCGACGGAACGCCGAACATCCGCGTCCCGCTGCTCGAAGCGCCGCCAGCCGGGGCTGCGCTTCCAGCGCAAGGACACCGAGCAGTACCACGTCTGCCTCGGCGCTCCCGGGATCTCCCGCGTCGGACCGCCGCGGTTCGCGGCGTCGCTCCTCGATGCGATCCTCGGCGGCTCGGCGTCCTCACGGCTCTTCCAGGAGATCCGCGAGAAGCGCGGGCATGGCGTACTCGGTCTACAGCTTCGCCTCGCAGCTACCTCGAGACCGGCCAGATCGGCATCTACCTCGGGCACGCGCGAGGAGAACCTCGCGGAGGCGCTCGCGATCGCGGTCGAGCAGATCGCCGACATTGCCGGCCGGCAACGTCCTGCCGCGCGAGCTCGAGCGCGCGAAGGAGAACCTGAAGGGGCGCGTCCTGCTCTCGATGGAGTCGACCGTCGACCCGCATGAACCGGCTCGGCAAGTCGCTCGTCACGGACACGGAGCTCCTCTCGTTCGAACGATGTGATCGCCAGGGTCGATGCGGTCGAAGTCGAGTCGGTGTGCGAGCTCGCTGCGCTGCTGCTCGCACCCGAACGCCTCTCGGCTGCGGGAATCGGGCCGAGCGAGGAGCGGTTCCTGGAGGCCGTGGAGCGCGTAACGCCGTCCCTTGCGCGGGCGGCATGAAGATCCTCCTGAACGGCCACGACGGGAAGGTCGGCTCCGTGCTCGGACCCGCGCTCGAGCACGCGGGACACGAGCTCGTCGTCCGCCGTGGCCGAAGCGGAGGCGATGGTGGACTTCACGGCGCCCTCGGTGGTCGTCGAGAACATCCTGGCTGCGCTCGGCAGCGGCGTCCCCTGCGTCGTCGGCACGTCGAGCTGGGATCCCGACGCGGTGCAGACCGCCGCGGTCGAAGCCGGTCTGCCGGTCTTCTACGCGCCGAACTTCGCCCTCGGAGCAGTGCTGATGATGCGCTTCGCGGCAGAGGCGTCCCGCTATTTCGAAGCGGCCGAGATCATCGAGGCCCACCACGTGACGAAGCTCGACGCGCCGTCCGGCACAGCCCGTGCGACTGCCGCGGCCATGGTGGGAGACGTGCCGATTCATTCCGTGCGGCTGCCCGGTCTCGTCGCCCACCAGGAGGTGCTGCTCGGCGGGCTCGGTGAGCTGCTGACGATCCGGCACGACACGTTCTCGCGCGAGGCGTTCGTGCCCGGGGTGCTGCTCGCGCTGACGAAGCTCCGAGAGTTGCCCCCGGGTGTCACCGTCGGCCTCGATCGGCTGCTCTGAGCGAGCTCGTCGAGGAGATCGTGCGCGTGGGGGAGGTGGAGCTCACCCTCCGCCGGCCCCGAGATCCTGAGGCGCTGATCGACGAGGAGGCGTTCGCGCAGGACGAGTTCCTGCCCTACTGGGCCGAGCTCTGGCCGGCGGCGCTTGCGCTGGCTCGCGCGTTGCCGGCCGACGTTGCCGGCTGCGCTGTCATCGAGGTGGGTTGCGGGCTCGGGCTGCCGGCGCTCGTTGCGGCGGCACGTGGGGCGCGGGTGACCGCGATCGACTGGGCGCCGGACGCGATCGAGCTGCTGCGGGAGAACGCCGCGCGAAACGGGCTCGTCCTGGAAGCAACCGTTGCGGATTGGCGGTCGTTCGAGGGCTCGTTCGACCTCGCGCTCGCGGCGGACGTGCTCTACGAGCAACGAAATGTCGAGCCGCTCCTGGAGCTGCTCCCGGAGCTTGCCCCGACGGTGCTCCTGGCGGAGCCCGGGCGACCCGCGGGCCTCGAGTTCCTTCGTCGTGCCCGCGCGTGCTGGCAGATCGAGGAGGTTGCTGATGGTGTCTGCCGATTGAGTCGAGCCCCGGGCGTACAATCGGACTGATGCTCGGAAGGGTGCTCACCGCGATCGCGACGCCGTTTCGCGAAGATGGCGACGTCGACTTCGACGCGTTCCAGAATCTCGCGCGCTACCTCGTGGCCAACGGCTCGGACGGGATCGTCGTCGCCGGCACGACCGGTGAGGCGCCCACACTCGACGACGGCGAGCGACTCGAGCTGATCGCCGTCGCGATCGAAGCGGTCGGCGATCGCGCGACCGTGATCGCGGGGACCGGGACAAACGACACCCGGCATTCGGTTGCCATGACCGAGCAGGCGCATGCGCTCGGCGCCGACGCCTTCCTGGTCGTGACGCCGTACTACAACAAACCGCCGCCACGCGGGATCGTGGCGCACTACGAGGCGGTGGCCGCCGCGACCGACCGGCCGATCATCGTCTACAACATCCCGAGCCGCGTCGTCCTGAACCTCGAGCCGGAAACCATCTCACGACTTGCCGAGATCGACGGAATCGAAGCGGTCAAGCAGGCGAACGCCGATCTCGATCAGGCCCGTCACATCGTCGAGACCGGGCTCGTTCTGTACGCGGGCGACGACAACCTCGTGCTGCCGTTTCTCGAGCTCGGCGGGACCGGCGGAATCTGCGTTCACACGCACGTGGTCGGGCCGCAGGTGGCCGAACAGGTGGACGCGTTCGTCGCCGGCGATCTCGAGCGCGCACGGGAGATCGATCGAGAGCTCGCGCCGGCCTACGAGTTGCTCCGGATCGCGCCGAATCCGATCCCGATCAAGGCCGCGCTGAACCTGCTCGGCCATCAGGTCGGCGGATACCGCCTACCGCTCGTGCCGCCGACGGAGGACGAGCTCGCGCAGGTGCGCGACTGCCTCGCCCGGCTCGGGCTGCTCGTCTCGGTCTGAGCCTGGATCCACCGCTCTGGGCTGAGCGACCGGGCTCTCGCCGTACACTGCCAGGATGAGCGATCAGCTATTGCGCGTCATTCCCCTCGGCGGCCTCGGCGAGGTCGGGAAGAACATGACCGTCTTCGAGATCGGCGGCGAGACGATCGTCATCGACGCCGGCCTCGCGTTTCCCGCGCGACGAGCACCTCGGCGTCGATCTGATCCTCCCCGACTTCGCCTACGTGCGCGACCGGGAGATCCGGGCCGTGCTCCTGACCCACGCGCACGAGGATCACGTCGGCTCGCTGCCGTACCTCCTGCGTGAGGCGACGTGTGAAGGAGATCTGGGCGACGCGCCTGACTCTCGGGCTCGTCCAGTCGAAGCTCGACGAGCACGGCCTGCTGCGCGCCGCCGAGCTGAAGGAGATCGACCCGGACGGCGCGCCGCTCGAGCTCGGGCCGTTCCGCCTCGAGTTCGTGCGGATGGCGCACTCCGTCCCCGACTGCGTCGGCATCTGCATCGACACGGCAGCTGGCCGCGTCTTTCACACCGGCGACTGGAAGCTCGACCACACGCCCGTCGACGGGCTGCGCACGGACGTCGGGAAGCTCGCGGAGCTCGGGAATCGCGGGGTCGATCTCCTGCTCGCCGACTCGACGAACGCAGAGCGTCCCGGGTACACCGAGTCCGAACGGGTCGTCGGCGAGGCTTTCCGCCAGATCATCCCGGCGAAGCAAGGGCGCGTGCTCGATCTCGTCGTTCGCATCGAACATCCACCGCATGCAGCAGGCGATCGACGTCGCCGGAGACGTGGGCCGGAAGGTCAGCATCGTCGGCCGCTCGATGCGCAAGAACCTGAACATCGCGCGCAACCTCGGCTACATCGAAGCGCCGGACAACATGATCTTGCAACCGAAGGATCTCGACCACGTCCCTGCCCGCGAGCAGCTGATCCTCTGCACGGGATCACAGGGTGAGCCGCTCTCCGCCCTGACGAGGATCGCCTACAACGACCATCCGGCGATCCGCATCGAGCGGGGCGACACCGTGATCATCTCGGCGCGCCCGGTGCCGGGGAACGAGCTGCGCGTCCACGACTCGATCAACCGCCTCACCCGCAGCGGCGCCGAGGTGCTGCACGAGGACAACGCGCCGGTGCATGTCTCCGGGCACGCGCGAGCGGAGGAGATGCGGACATTGCTCGCGCTCGTCAGGCCGAAGGCGGTGATGCCGATCCACGGCGAGTACCGCATGCAGGCGGCACACGCGCGCCTGGCGCAGGACGCGGGCGTTCCCGCCGACTCGATCGTGATTGCGGAGAACGGAGACGTCGTCGAGCTCTCGCCGAAGGGGGTGCGAATCGCCGACCACATCGAGTCGGGCGTCACGTTCGTCGACGGGCTGCGCGTCGGGGACATCTCCGACGTCGCGTTGCGCGACCGCCGGCATCTCTCCGAAGATGGCGTCCTGATCGTCGTCACGACGCTGGCAAACGGTGAGGTCACGCCGCCGGAGCTGATCACACGCGGCTTCGCCGAGTCCGCGGATCTCCTCGCCGAGATGCGGACCGAGGCGTACGAGATCGTCCGTGAGCTGCTCGCCGACGACATCCGCGAGATCAAGCTGCTGCAGGAGCATCTCCACGACGGCCTCGGCCAGCTCGTCTACGACCGCACCCACCGCCGCCCGATGATCCTGCCCGTGGTGGTCGAAGTATGACCCTGGGGACAACATTTCGCACTTCTGTATCGGTACGTCGTCCCGGACGAGGTACAGGTACCAAGCTGGGGACAACATGTCACACTTCGGTGACGGTACGTCGTCCCGGACGAGGTGCAGCGGGGGCGTGAGCTCCGTCGGAACGCAGCCCGACTGGGCCGACGCGATCACGGAGCATGCGGCAGAGCCGGTGACCGCGCGGCGGCTGATCTCGCAGCTCGTGTCGGTCGAGGTCGCGGCGCTCGCGTTCTGCCGCCTGCTCGAACGCTGGGCGCGCGGTGAGGCCGATCCTTCGACGCCGGGTCGGCGCCAGGCAGCGCTCAGGCACGCCGCCGACCGGGTCGAAACCGCTCTCGCGGGCCTCGAACGGCCGCTTGGCCGCTACCTGCTCGAGCTCGAGCCCGAAGCTGCGGAGGCGCGGTCGTGGTTCGGCGAGCCGAGCCCGGCGGAACTGGTCGACTGGGCACCCGTGCTCGAACGCGCCGGCGTCCATGTCGCGTCACACCGGGTCGCGTCGGCCTATCTCGAGCTGGCCGTCCTCGTCCGTGCCCTCGAAGGTCTCTCGTCCGCAGTGAGATGGGATTCTGCCCCCGACCGCGGCTCGCTCTGGGCCGGGCTGTTCGACCTGCGCGAGAACTTGCTCGGGAGCGCGCTCGACGATCTGCGCGCGATCGCTTCCTAGCAGGAGCAACCACTAGTGCACTACTAGTCCAGCACCTCGACCACATGCGAGCCGTGGACGCTGACGACGGCATCGCTGCCGATCACGGCGTCGGCCGTTCGCTTGCCGTCGACGAAGATGCGGGCTCGCGTGCCACCGGGCGCGCCGACGCGGGCTTGCAGCGACTTCGGCGCCACCAGCTTGAGCAGGTACCCGCCCTTGATCTGCTTCCAGCCGAAGGTGATCGATCCGGCGGGCGTCGGCACCCTTCCCTGAGCCCACGCGAGACCCGCCGGATGCGGGATCGCGTCGAAGGTCGAGAACCCCGGCCCGGTCGGGCGGATGCCCAACACCTCGTTCGTGAGCGCCGGCGCGGCGCCGGACGACCAGCCGGAGGCCATGCTCGTAAACGCCTGCTCGTAGCCGTCGATGTTGCCGCCGGCTCCGATCGCCTCCCAGGTCGTGTCGGTCGTCTGGTGGGATGGCCCGAGCATCCAGCTCCAGGTGCGGCTGAGCTCCTCCAGCGCCGAGGCGTCTTCACCGCTCTGGAAGCGGGCCAGGACGTCGAAGTACGAGATGTAGGGATACACGCGCTGCGACGGGCTCGTGCCCCACGCGGGTGTCGCCCAGGTGTCGTTGTCGGCGATTGCATCGCCCCACGGCTGGTAGGTCGACTTGCCGAGATAGGCGAGCGCCGAGGTCGCCTGCGCCGGAGTCGCGAGACCAGCGAGGATCGCGAATGCGTTGCCGTCCAGGGGATGGACCACCTGCCCGGTCGGTGAGTCCTTGAACGCTCCGGCAGACGGGTCCCAGAACGTCGGGCCGAACGCGGCCGCGACCGTGGCAGCGCGCGACTGCCAGCGCGTTGCGGCATCCGGCTGGCCGATCGTGGCCGCGATTGCCGCGCCGGCCTTCAACGCGAGCACGTAGAGCGCGTTGTAGTAGGCAACGAGCGGGCCGCCGCGCTGGATATAGGCGTAATCGCCCGGCGGAAACGGATCCTCGAGGAGCCCATTTGCGTCCGTGTGCGCCGGGTACCACGTATCGAGCAGCTTCACGATCACCGGCCAGTAGGTGTTCACCAGCTTCAGCTCGCCGCGGTAGAGCAGGAGGTTGTCGACCGCGATCACGAAGTCGGCGGGGTAGTCGAAGAGCTGCGCCGAGAACGCCTGGCTCGGGCTGGCCGGGAGATACCCGTTCGGGAGCTGCGCGTTGGCGAACACCGACAGCGTGTTCTCGATCGCCGAGCCGTAGTCGTCGCCGACGAGGAAGAGCGTCAGGTCGGTCACGGTCTGATCGCCGAGCCAGGGGCAGCGGTCGCGCTTGGCGCCGTCGACCACGACAGCCATCGTCAGCGGGCCGGGCATCGCGCAGCCCCGCGGGTCGAGGAGCGCCGGGTCGTTCGGCAGCACCATCAGCTGCGCCGTGTAGGCGCTCGAGTACCAGATCCGGTTCAGGAGGTCGCTGCTGGAGAGGAACCAGCCTCTGGGCGTGCGCAGGGCGGGTGACTCCAAGACGCGCGCCGAGGTGATCACGGCGGAGCCGCTCAGAACGAAGACCCGCACGAACCGGAATGCCCGGTAACCGTCGTCGCAGATGCTCGCGATCTGGCAGCCGGGGCTGTCGACCCAGGTGCCTCCCTTCGCGGGCTCGTCCTCGTCGGTGGTGTACGTGTGCGACCAGTCGCTCGTGCGGCCGATCCCGAGGTACTCCGCGGTCTCCGAGAACGCGACCTGAATCACCGTTCCGGGCAGCACATCGCCGAAGGTGAGCTGGAGGTTCCCCGCCACCTCGTGGCGCCAGATCAGCGTCACCGGGAAGCCGGGCTTCGCCGTGCTGCGCACGAAGCGCGCAGGTCGAGTGCCGGAGAGGACGCGGTGCTTCCAGGCGCTGCTGAACACGATCGGGCTGACGGAATTCGCCGCCTGCGCGCTGCCGGGGCCGACCCCGAGCAAGACCATGAGTGGCACGAACGGGAGGAGGGTGATTAGTCTCGCGCGCATGGCAATTTCGCTGACAGTCGTCGGCTCGATCAATCTCGACCTCGTGACCAGAGTGGACCGTATACCCAGGCCGGGGGAGACGGTTGGCGGTGGGGAGCTCCTGCGCTTTCCGGGCGGGAAAGGTGCGAACCAGGCGGTTGCGGCGGCACGGCTCGGCGCGCGCGTGCGGATGATCGGAGCGGTCGGCGCCGACGCGTTCGCCGACGAAGCCCTTGCGGGTCTGCACGAGGCGGGGGTCGACCTCGAGCTCGAACGTCGCGGGGCGACCGGGCTGGCGGTGATCATCGTCGATGCCGCGGGCGAGAACCAGATCGTCACGGTTCCCGGCGCGAACGCGCAGCTCACGCCGCGCGCCGTCGAGGGAGCGGTGCTCTGCCAACTCGAGGTATCCGATGCGGTGGTTTCGGCCGCAGCGGCGTCTGCATCGTTCTTTGCCCTGAACGCGGCACCGGCGCGGCCGATCGGCATCGAGCCCGATCTGCTCGTCGTGAACCGGCTCGAGCACGAGGTCGTCTCGCGAGGCCGCCTGGTCGCGGTCACGTTCGGTGCAGCAGGCGCGGCGCTCTACGAGGGCGGCCGGGAGATCGCGCGGGCCGTGCCGCCCCCGGTCGACGCGGTGGACGGAACCGCCGCAGGCGACGCATTCACGGCCTGCCTGGTCGTCTCGCTGCTCGAGGGCCGACCCCACGAGGAAGGGCTGCGCCGCGCCTGCGCAGCCGGCGCCCTTGCGGCCTCGCGGCTCGGCGCGCAGCCCTCGTTGCCGACTGCGGCCGAAATCGACAGACTCCTCGCATGAGCCCGACGCCGATCCTGATCGACTGCGACCCCGGTCACGACGACGCGATCGCCCTGCTGCTCGCGCTCGCCTCACCGGAGCTCGAGCTTGTCGGCGTGACCACCGTGTCGGGGAACCAGACGCTCGACAAGACGACCGCGAATGCGCTGCGCGTGCTCGAGTTCGTCGGGCGCGGCGATATTCCGGTTGCCGCCGGCGCCGACCGGCCGCTCGTCCGCGAGCAGTTCGCTGCGGCACACGTGCATGGCGAGAGCGGCCTGGACGGCCCCGATCTGCCCCCGCCGCGGGGGGTGGCGATCGCCCAGCACGCCGTCGAGTTCCTCGCGCAGGAGATCCGTGCCCGCGGCGGCGCGATCACGCTCGTCCCGACGGGCCCGCTGACGAACGTCGCGCTGCTGCTCGAGCTCGAGCCCGACGCCCGCCCGGAGCGGATCGTGCTGATGGGAGGCGCGATCGGAGAAGGGAACATCACCCCCGGCGCCGAGTTCAACATCTGGTGCGACCCAGAAGCTGCCCAGCGCGTGTTCGACAGCGGCATCGACGTGACGATGATCGGCCTCGACGTCACCCACCAGGCGCTGATCACGGCGGCGCACGCCGACGAGCTGCGCGCCGCAGGCAGGGTCGGGAAGCTCGTCGCGGAGCTGATCGACTTCTATTCGCGCTTCCACTCGCTCAGATACCCGGATCTGGCGGGATCGCCGCTGCACGACCCGGTCGCCGTCGCACATGTGATCTGGCCGGAGCTCGTGACGACGAAGCCGGCGTTCATCTCGGTCGACTGCGACTGGGAAGACGGCCGCGGCCGCACGAACGTCGACTGGCGAGGTCGCGAGGAACGCGAGCCGAACGCGACCGTCGGCGTCGGGATCGACGGGAATGCGTTCGCGCGCCTGCTGATCGAGCGCATTTCGTCCCTCCGGTAGAGGATCCCGCGCCTGCGGCGCGAAGTGGCCGCTATGGCGCCACGCAAGCGCACCGCGAAGCCACGGCCGAAGTCGCCTGCACGAGTGAAGAAGCGCAAGCGGCGGACGGCCCGCAGCCACCACCATCCTGAGCTGCTCGGGCTGTTCATCTGCGCGCTCGGGGTCTTTCTCGCCTGCGTGCTCTGGGCGGGGCTGAACGGCGGTCCCGTCCCCGGCCTGGTCACCTCGGCGATCGGCTGGGCCGCCTACGTCGCGCCGGCTGTCCTCATTCCCCTCGGCGCGCTGATCGTGACGCGGAGCGCTCTCGTCGATGTGCGTCCGTTCCGGGTCGGCGTCTCGGCCGCCTCGCTGGGATTGCTGCTCGCGCTCGGCTCCGCCCACGGCGGGGGCGCGGGGGACTTCCTCGAGAGCCAGGCCGCGAAGGGCATCGGCACAACCGGGGCGACGATTCTCGGCGTCCTGCTGACGCTCGTCGGCACACTGCTTCTGACCGGTGCGTCGCTCGGCGCGATCGTCCGCCGCTCGGGGCGCGCCGTGCGGACCGCCTCTTCGCGCGTGCGTCAACCCACCGCCGCGAGAGCCGTCGCCGGGCATGTGCTTGACGGTCCGGTGATCCTGACCGACCCGGGGCTGCCGCCGGCGCCTCCTGTCGATGTCACCCAGGACTTCCCCGACCTCGTCTCCGAGCCGGCGCCCGCGCTGGTGCCGTTCTCGCACGACTTCGCCGAGGACGATTCGCAGCAGTCGCTCTTCGAGGCGTCGACCGCCACCGCCGATTACCAGCTCCCCGACCGTGCGCTGCTGACGAGGTCGAAGCCGGGCGGGGGGCCGAGCGCCGACGCCAACCAGCGTGTCGCCGATGCGCTCGTGCAGTGCCTCGCGAACTTCGGCGTCGCGGCGACCGTGATCGGCCAGATCTCGGGCCCGCGCGTCACCCGCTACGAGCTCCAGCTCGCCCCCGGGACGAAGGTGGGCAAGGTCGCGCAGCTGCGGGACGACCTCTCCTACGCGCTCGCCACGACCGAGATCCGGATCCTCGCACCGATCCCCGGCAAGTCCGCGGTCGGCGTCGAGGTGCCGAACCTCTCCCCGAACCTCGTCACGCTGGGCGACATCTACGACGACCTGCCGCCGACCGCGAGCCCGCTCTCGGTCTGGCTCGGCAAGGACATCTCGGGCGCCGCGGTGTGGACCGACCTTGCCCGGATGCCGCACATCCTGATCGCCGGCACGACCGGCTCGGGCAAGTCCGGCTGCATCAACACGATCTTGACCTCGATCCTCTTGCGCGCGACGCCCGACGACGTGCGGCTGATCCTGATCGACCCGAAGCGGATCGAGCTGAACTACTACGAGTCGATCCCGCACCTGCTCACACCGGTCGTCTCGAGTCCGAAGGAGGCGAACGCCGTCCTGCTGAACGTCGTCACCGAGATGGAGCGCCGCTACGTGCAGCTCAGCCAGCTGCGCGCCCGCAACCTGCCCGAGGCGAATCGCTCCCTGCGCAAGCGCGGCGAGCCCGAGCTGCCCTACCTGCTCGTCGTCATCGACGAGCTCGCGGACCTGATGATGGTGAGCGCCCAGACCGTCGAGGACGCGATCATCCGCCTCGCGCAGAAGTCGCGCGCGGTCGGCATCCACCTCGTGCTCGCGACGCAACGGCCGTCGGTCGACGTGATTACCGGGATGATCAAGGCGAACGTGCCCTCGCGGATCGCGTTCGCCGTCTCGTCGCAGACCGACTCGCGGGTGATCCTCGACCACAACGGCGCTGAGAGCCTGCTCGGTCAGGGCGACATGCTCTTCAAGCCGCTCGGCACCTCACGCCTGCAGCGCCTCCAGGGCGCCTACGTCTCCGAGGACGAGGTCGCGCTGATCGTCGAGCAGGTCAAGAGCCAGCGCGAGCAGGTGATCGACGAGAGCTTCCTCCAGGGGCCGCAGGTCTTCGCCGACGAGGAGACCGACGACGGCGAGTTCGATCCGGACGAGGATCCGCTGCTCGATCGCGCGATCGAGATCGTGGTCACGGCGCAGACGGCGTCGGTCTCGCTGCTCCAGCGCCGGCTCCGGGTCGGCTACACGCGTGCCGGACGCCTGATCGACATGCTGGAACGACGCGGGATCATCTCTCCGTACGAGGGCTCGAAGCCGCGCACGGTGCTCGTCGCCGAGCACGATCTCGAACGCCTCGCGTAGCCCTTCCACTAGCGCTGCGCAAACCGAAGGCTTAGCATCGCGTCTCAGTCAAGTACGGCACCCAATCTAGGAGGGAAAGCGTGAAGAAGATGCGCCTTGCGGCGCTCGTTGGTGGCGCACTCGTAATCGCGGTGCTCACCACGGCAGCGACGGTGTCGGCAAAGAGCAGTAAGCCGGCAACCATCAACTACAAGGTCGGCCTCGTCACCGACATCGGTGGCCTGAACGACCACGGGTTCAACCACCTGGCCTATGTCGGCCTGCTCCGCGCTGAGAAGCAGCTCGGGATCCAGGGCCGCGTCGTCACCTCGACCGACGGCAGCCAGTACGTCCCGAACCTCTCCTCGCTCGCGAAGGAGGGCTACAACCTGGTGATCGGCGTCGGCTTCCTGCAGGAGGCGGCGATCGCGCAGGTTGCGAAGGCGTATCCGCACACGAAGTTCGCCGGTGTCGACATGAACGCACCGGGCGACTTCGCCTCGACCGGCGGCATCACGGACAACTTCGAGGGCCTGATCTTCAAGGAGGAGCAGGTCGGCTACGAGGTCGGCTACCTCGCCGGCCTCGAGGCGAAGCGTGAGGGCAAGAACATCGTCAGCTCGGTCGGCGGCATCGCCGTGCCGGCCGTCGTTCGCTACATCGCCGGCTACCAAGCGGGTGCGAAGGCTGCCGATCCCGGCATCACGACGCTGAACGGCTACTCGAACGACTTCGTCGCACAGGACAAGTGCAAGAACGTCGCTCTGAGCCAGATCGCTCAGGGCTCCGTCGTCGTCTTCCAGGTCGCCGGCGGTTGCGGCCTCGGAGCGCTCGACGCGGCGAAGGAGAAGGGCGTCTGGGGCATCGGCGTCGACGCGGACCAGAGCTACATCGGCCCGCAGGTGCTCACGAGCGCGCAGAAGAAGGTCGACCGCGCCGTGTACGTGGCGATCCTCGACCAGGTGAAGCGGAACGTCTTCGCCGGTGGCACGAACCTGGTCTTCAACGCGAAGAACGGCGGCGTCGGGCTCGGGAAGGTCAGCGCCAAGGTTCCGGCGTCGGAGGTCAAGGCGACTTTGGCGATCGCAGCGAAGGTCGCGTCGGGGAAGATCGTTCCCCCGACCGCCTGCTCGCCCAAGCCGACCTGCTAGATCGGGTCGTTTCTCGGGGGTGGGCTTCGGCCCACCCCCGCCTTAATCTCCCTGCGCTGGAAGCCACCGCGCGGCCGCGCTAGAGTCGCGCTGATGGAAGCGGCGCCTGTCCTCGAGCTGCGCGGGATCACGAAGCGTTTTCCGGGGATCGTGGCGAACGACCGCGTCGACATCGACCTCGAGCAGGGCGAGGTGCTCGCGCTGCTCGGCGAGAACGGGGCCGGCAAGTCGACCCTGATGAACGTGCTCTACGGCCTCTACCGCGCCGACGAGGGCGAGGTCCTTCTGAAGGGGGAGCCCGTCGCCTTCCACTCGTCCAAGGACGCGATCCGCGCCGGGATCGGGATGGTGCACCAGCACTTCATGCTGATCCCCGTGATGACCGTGGCCGAGAACATCGTGCTTGCCGACGAGCCGACCAAGGCGGGGATCCTCCTCGACTACGGAGCCGCAGAGCGCCGCGTGCGCGAGCTCGCGGACAACTTCAACTTCAACGTCGACCCGGGGACCCGGATCGAGCGCCTGACGGTCGGTCAGCAGCAGCGGGTGGAGATTCTGAAGGCGCTCTACCGGCGTGCCGAGATCCTGATCCTCGACGAGCCGACCGCGGTGCTGACCCCGCAGGAGGCCGTCGACCTGTTCCGGATCCTGCGGGAGCTGAAGGCAGAGGGGATGTCGATCATCTTCATCAGCCACAAGCTGCACGAGGTGCTCGAGATCGCCGACCGGATCAGCGTCCTGCGCCGCGGGAAGGTCGTCGACACGCTCCCCGCCGAGGGTGCGACCGAGGCGGGTCTCGCCAAGCTGATGGTCGGTCGCGAGGTGCTGCTGCGGGTGGACAAGACGCCGGCGCAACCGGGCGAGCCGCTGCTCGAGGTCGAAGACCTGCACGTGCTCGACGACCGGGGCCTCGAGGCTGTCCGCGGCGTCTCGTTCACCGTGCGTGCGGGTGAGATCGTCGGCATCGCGGGCGTCGACAACAACGGCCAGACCCAGCTGATCGACGCGATCTGCGGGCTGATGTCGTGCGCGTCTGGACGGATCACCGTGGCCGGGAAGGAGTGCCGGCACGCCACGCCACGTGAGATGACCGACGTCGCGGGCGTCGGGCACATCCCCGAGGACCGGCAGCACCGCGGCCTGATCCTCGACTTCTCGATCGCCGAGAACATCGCGCTGCACGACTACCGGCACGAGCCCGACTCGACACACGGCTGGCTCTACCCGAACAGGCTGCTCACACGCGCCAAGTCGCTGATCTCGGAGTTCGACGTCCGCGGCGGCAGCCCCGAGGCGCGCGCCGGCGTGCTCTCCGGCGGCAATCAGCAGAAGGTGATCCTCGCGCGGGAGATCTCGCGCGATCCACGGGTGCTGATCGCCGGCCAGCCGACCCGGGGCCTCGACGTCGGCGCGATCGAGTTCGTCCATCGCCGACTCGTCGGCGAGCGCGACGAGGGCCGCGCGATCCTGCTCTTCTCGCTCGAGCTCGAGGAGATCCTCTCGCTCTCGGACCGCATCCTCGTCATGTTCGAAGGCCGGATCGTCGGCGAGTACACGCCTGAGGCGACCCAGGAGGAGCTCGGGATGGCAATGGCGGGCGGCACCACGCGCGAGGCCGCTGCGTGAGCGACACGCCCGTCGTGCCTCCGGTGTCGATCCCGCCGGAAGAGCCGACCACGTTGACCGCGAGGATCACGGCCCGCTGGAACGCCGGCGGCATGATCAGCGCCCTGGCGACGACGGTGCTCGCGTTCTTCGTCGGCGGCCTGGTCGTGCTCGCGACGGGCCACGACCCGCTCAGCACCTACAAGGCGATCTTCAACGGCACCGGGCTCGAGTGGCTCGTGCCGGGTGTCGGGAACAGGGGAGACGAGGCCTCGAACCTCCAGCAGACCCTGCTCGTGGCGACGCCGCTGATGCTCAGCGGCCTGGCGCTTGCGTTCGCGTTCCGCTGCGGGATGTTCAACATCGGCGGCCAGGGCCAGTACCTCGCCGGCCAGGTCGTGTCCGTGCTCGTCGCGACGTCCTGGGTCGGCATGAACGGCCCGCTGCACATCGTGATCGCAATCGTCCTGGCGTCGCTCGCCGGCGCGTTCTGGGCCGGGATCGCCGGGTTCCTGAAGGCGACGACCGGCGCCCACGAGGTGATCTCGACGATCATGCTCAACTGGATCGCGATCTGGGTCGGCGACTACTTCTTCGGCCTCGGCGGCCCCTTCACCGGGGTGGCGTTCAACCCGAGCTCGGCACCGATCGCCCCCGACACCCATCTGCCCGTCTTCTGGGGCGACCCGCTGCTGCAGGGGCTCGACATCGGGTTCTTCATCGCGATCGCGATGCTCGTCGTCTACTGGCTCGTGCTCAACCGGACGACGCTCGGGTTCGAGGTCCGGGCGGTCGGCTTCAATCCCGAGGCGGCCCGCTATGCCGGGATCAACGTCCGGCGCAGCTACTTCTACGCGCTCGCGATCTCCGGGCTCTTCGCCGGCCTCGCCGGCGCGGTCGACATCCTCGGCTGGGAGTTCAGCCTCGCGACGCCCGCGATCCACGCCTCGCAGATCGGGTTCATCGGGATCGCGGTCGCGCTCCTCGGCCGAAACAGCGCGGTCGGCATCTTCTTCGCCGCGATCCTCTTCGGCGCGCTCAGCGTCGGCACCTCGACGCGGCAGCTCGACCCGACGATCTTCGACCCGCAGCTTGCAACCAATCTCACCCTCATCATCCAGGGCCTCGTCGTCCTGTTCGTGGGCGCCGACGTGCTCGTGCTCGCGATGTGGAAGTCGCCGGGCCGGCTCATGCGGAAGCTGCGGTCGAAATGAGCGCGCCGAGCATCCGGGCACGCTTCGACGACCGCTGGATCCCGATCGCAGGGATCGCACTCGGGATCCTCGCCTTTTGGCTGACGCTGCCGCCGCTGACGCTCCGGAGCTGGGCCGTCCCCGTGGCACTCGGCATCTGCTCCGCCTTCGCCGGGATCTACGGCGTGACGCACGGCAAGCTCCGTCTCGGCTACGGCGCCGTCGCGGCTGGCGGTCTCGGGATCGTCTTCGGCCTGCTCGCGCTCCGGTCGGGAACGACGCACCTCCAGCAGGTGTTCAGCTGGGGCGGCCTGCTCGCGGCGACGCTGACCTACGCCACCCCGCTCACCTATGCGGCGCTCGGCGGCATGTTCTCCGAGCGCAGCGGCGTCGTCAACATCGCGCTCGAGGGGATGATGCTCGTCGGCGCGTTCTTCGGGATCTGGGGTGCGGCCACGACGGGCAACTGGATCCTCGGCCTCCTGATCGGGATGGGAATGGGGGGTGTCTTCGCGCTCGTGCACGCGATCTGGGCGATCCATCTCCGCGCGGATCAGATCGTCGGCGGCACCGCGATCAACTTCCTGGCGCTCGGCGTCACCGGCTACTTCTTCATCCAGATCTATGGGTACAACGGCACGCCCGACCTGACCAACGGCCACTGGCTGAGCGGCGAGTCGATCCCCGACGTACACATCCCGGGCCTCCAGGGCGGCGGCTTCTTCTCGCAGGTGATCGGCGGCCTGAACCTGATGATCTGGCTCTCGTTCATGATCCTGATCCTGTCGTACGTGATGCTCTTCAAGACCTCGATCGGCCTCCGCATCCGCGCCGTCGGCGAGCACCCACGGGCCGCCGACACGGTCGGGATCGACGTGTACCGCACCCGGTACGCCGCGGTGATCGTCTCAGGCATGCTGGCGGCGATGGGTGGGGCGTATCTCTCGATCGGCTTCGTGCACTCCTTCAACCAGAACATGACCGAGGGCCGGGGCTTCATCGCCCTCGCCGCCCTGATCTTCGGCAAGTGGCGGCCGTTCGGGGCGTTCGCGGCGGCGCTGCTCTTCGGGTTCTCGACGGCGCTCGCAACCCAGGTTCCGGCCGCGTACACCAATTCCTCGGTCTCCGTGCTCAGCTCCGGCTCGCTCTTCCAGATCCTGCCGTACGTGCTCACGCTGATCGCAGTCGCGGGCGTGATCGGGCGCTCGATCGCCCCGGCGGCTGACGGCCGGCCCTATGTCAAGCAGTAGAGCGGCCCGCGCCGCGACCGTGCTCGGTGTCCTAGCGCTCGCGGCGCTCCCGGTCGGGAGTGTGATCTCGAGCCGGGTGAGCGGAATCGGGCTTCTCGAGGCGATGGAGGTCGCGGTCCCCGCTGCGGTCGTGCTCGGTCTCGCCGCGGTGGCAGCAGCCCGCCGCGCCCGTTTTGCCCTCGAGCGAAGCGTCCGCCGTCAGGGGGAGAAGGCGGTGCGGACAGCCCGTTTCGTCGCCTGGTTCGGGCTCTACGTCGCCTGCACGGGAGCGATCGCGCTCGGGTTCTACGGCCTGCTCGTGTTACGGGGCGGTTGACGGCCGGCTCACAAACGGCGCGGCGCATTCGAATCGGCGCTGCGGCGCCTCTACACTGACGGCATGTTCGAGATCGGCAAGAGCCTTCGCGAGGCCCGGGTCCGCCGCAGCATCGAGTTTGCCCAGGCGGAGCAGGTCACGAAGATCCGTGGCAAGTATCTGCGCGCCCTCGAGGATGAGCAGTTCGACGTGCTGCCCTCGCAGACCTACGTCAAGGGCTTTCTGCGCACCTACGCCGAATACCTCGGTCTCGACGGGCAGCTCTACGTCGACGAGTACAACTCCCGCTTCGTCGCGGCCGAGGACCCCGAGTTCCGGCCCCGCCGTTCGGCGGCCAGGCCGCAGGACCGCAACCGGCGGCTGGAGACGAACGTCGTCCTGATCGCCCTGGCAGCGATTGCGATCGTGACGATCGTCGTGATCAGCGCCTGGAGCTCGTCCGGCAAGCACACCGGCAACCAGACCGCGCCGCGGCAGGCGGCGGTCGCGAAGACCCGCAAGGTGGCAGTGCCGACGCTCTTGCTGAAGGCCGTCGGGGGATCGTCGTACGCTGCGATCCACCGAGGCGGGCCGGCGGGCGCGATCATCTTCGAGGGCACGCTCACCCGCGGTCATGTCGAGAGGTTCAGCGGCAAGAGCTTCTGGTTCACGGTGAGCACGCCCGAGAACCTGCGGATCGAGGTGCGCGGCAAGACGATCCGGCTCAGCGGGCTCAAGCCCAGCAACGTGACGGTGACGCCGACCACTTGGCACACGGACTGACGCGGCTCCGGCCCCGCGCTGCGATCGTCGTCACGGGCTCCGAGCTCGTGCGCGGTGACCGCAGCGACCTCAACGGGCCGTATCTCGCGGCCTCGCTGCTCTCGCTTGGGATCGAGCCGGCCCTGATCGCGATCGTGGGGGATCGCGAGGAGGAGCTCGAGGCAGCCTTCCGAATCGGCCTCGAATACGACCTGCTCGTCACCTCGGGCGGTCTCGGGCCGACCCATGACGACCGCACCGTCGAGGTGCTCGCTCGCGCAGCGGGGCTCGAGCTGAGCGACGACGAGCCGTTGCGGGTGCAGATCGAGGCGCAGTCGCAGACCGTCGCGCGACGGCTGCGCCGGCCGTATGCGGACTTCGCCGAGGGCGTCCTGAAGCAGGCGCGGGTGCCTGCGGGCGCCACCGTCGCGGGCCTTGCGGGCACCGCTCCCGCAGTCGTCGTGCGCGCCGGGAGGTGTCTCGCAGTCGCGTTGCCGGGCCCACCGCGCGAGCTGCAGGCGCTCTGGGCGCGCGCGCTCGAGACCGAGCCGTTTCGAGAGCTCCTGGCCGGCATCAGTGCCCCGGCACGGCGAGTGGTGCGCTTCTTCGGCGTCTCGGAGTCCGCCGTCGCACAGTCGCTCGCGGATGCGGGCGGCGACGGTGACGGTGTCGAGGTGACGATCTGCGCGCGGGAGTTCGAGATCCACGTCGACCTGATCGCCGAGCCGGGCGCCGACGAGCGGGCCGACAGGCTCGTCGAGGCACTCGTCCACCCGCTCGAGCCCTTCGTCTATGCGCGGGGCGACGAGGCAGGGCCGGTCGAGGAGATCGTGCTCATGCTCTGCCGCGAGCGCGGATTGACCCTCGCCACGGCCGAGTCGTGCACGGGCGGAATGGTTGCCGAGCGGCTGACTGCGGTCGCCGGCGCGAGCGAGGTGTTCGTGGGCGCGCTGGTCGCGTACTCCGACGCGGTGAAGGTCGCCGAGCTCGGGGTGGCGGAGGATCTGCTCCGCACGCACGGCGCGGTCTCCCCCGAGGTCGCAGCCGCGATGGCCCGCGGCGCGCGCGAGCGGTTTGGAACAGATCTGGCCGTGTCGGTGACTGGCATCGCAGGCCCGGGCGGCGGCTCCGAGGAGAAGCCGGTCGGCCTCGTCTACCTGCACGCGGTCGGACCCGGGGGAGAGTTGACGGCCGACTTCTCCTACGGTGGCGACCGCGAAACGATCCGCAGGCGGGCAACCGTGACCGCCCTGCACCTGCTGCGGAGACTTGTCACAGAGTTGTGACAGACATGTCACACCCTCGCCGCTAGCCTGGCGATCAGTCCGTCCGATCCCGCTGGCACTGTTGTGTGCTGCGATCCGATGGAGCGCAGGTAACGACGTCGAAGCGGTTGCGCTAGGAGGTTGATGAAGATGGATCGCCAGCAAGCTCTGGATACGGCCCTCGGTCAGATCGAACGTACGTTCGGCAAGGGCGCGGTGATGAAGATGAGCGACTCGGCTCAGGTCTCGGTCGGCGCCATCTCGACGGGGTCGCTCTCGCTCGACCTCGCACTGGGGATCGGTGGCTTGCCGCGCGGCCGCATCGTCGAGATCTTCGGGCCCGAGTCGTCGGGGAAGACGACGCTCGTCTACCACGTGATCGCGGAGGCTCAGCGCCGCGGCGGCATCTGCGCCTTCATCGATGCGGAGCACGCGATGGACCCGACGTACGCGCAGCGGATCGGCGTCAACATCGACGAGCTGCTCGTCTCGCAGCCGGACACGGGAGAGCAGGCGCTCGAGATCACGGAGCTCCTGATCCGGTCGGGCGCGCTCGCCGTCGTCGCGATCGACTCGGTCGCCGCGTTGACGCCGAAGGCCGAGATCGAGGGCGAGATGGGCGACTCGCACGTCGGCCTGCAGGCTCGTCTGATGTCGCAAGCCCTGCGCAAGCTCGCCGGCACGCTGAACCGCACCGACACGATCTGTATCTTCACGAACCAGCTCCGCGAGAAGATCGGCGTCATGTTCGGCAACCCCGAGGTGACACCAGGTGGGCGTGCGCTGAAGTTCTACGCGTCGGTCCGGCTCGACATCCGCCGGATCGAGACGCTGAAGGACGGCGTCGAGGCGATCGGCAACCGCTGCCGCGTGAAGGTTGCCAAGAACAAGGTCGCCCCGCCGTTCAAGCAGGCGGAGTTCGACATCATGTACGGGGAGGGCATCTCCTGGGAAGGCACGGTGCTCGACACGGCGGTCGAGAAGAAGATCGTGACCAAGTCGGGCTCGTACTTCAGCTTCGGGGACGAGCGGCTCGGCCAGGGCCGCCAGAATGCATCGGTATTCCTGAAGGAGCATCCCGACCTCGTCCAGCAGATCCTCCAGGGGATCCAGGCTCAGGCTCCGGCCGAGCAGATTGTCTCGGCGCGGCTGCTGCCGTTCATCGAGCCGACGGAAGCGACGCCGGTCGACGTCGAGGTGGAAGCCGAAGCCGAGTCCGAAGTGGAGGAAGCGGTCGCCGCCGCCTGACCGAATGCCTCGCCGCACCGCCCTCGAGGCGGCAACCGATGCGCTCGCGCGCCGTGATCATTCGGTAGCCGGGCTCGTCGGGTACCTCGCCGACCGCGGGATCGACCCGGACGACGCTCAGGAGGCTGTCGACCGGCTCGCAGCCGCCGGCTACGTGGACGATGCGCGTGTCGCGGCGGCGCGGGCAGCGTCCATGGCGGCGCGAGAGTACGGCGACGCGGCGATCAGAGCCGATCTCGAGGGTCGCGAGTTGCCTGCAGACGAGATCGACGCTGCTCTCGAGGGTCTCGCGCTCGAGCATGAGCGGGCCCGAGCGATCGTCGAGCGCGATGGAGCGACGGCGAGAACGGCCCGACGTCTCGTCGCGAAAGGCTTCTCGGAGGATGCCGTCGGGGCCGCGCTCGAGCGGGCCGCCGCGTTCGGCTCCTAGCGACGTCGCGGGTACCCTTCGCAACCGTGCGCCGCTACCACGTCACGACCTTCGGGTGCCAGATGAACGCGCACGATTCCGAGCGGATCAAGGGCCTGCTCGAAGAGCTCGGGCTGGGCGAGGCGGCGAGCCCAGACGAGGCCGATGTCGTCGTCTTCAACACGTGCACCATCCGCGAGAAGCCGGATACGAAGCTCGCGGCGTACCTCGGGGAAGCAACTGCGCGCAAGCGGGAGAACCCGGACCGTGTGATCGCCGTCGGCGGTTGCTACGCCGAGGCGCAGCGCGAGCGGATCTTCGAGCTCTATCCGGCGGTTGATGTCGCCTTCGGACCCGGTTCGATCGCCCATCTCGGCGACTGGCTCGGCGCGGGGGGCGTCGGCGTTGCCCGCGGGCGGTTCGGGCTCGAGGAGCGCGCGTTCGCGGCGACGCTCCCGATGCACCGCGAACGATCGTTCCAGGCGTGGGTTCAGGTCTCGATGGGCTGCAACTCGACGTGCTCCTACTGCATCGTCCCGTCGGTCCGGGGCCGGGAACAGAGCCGCCGGCCCGGCGAGATCGTCGCCGAGGTCACCGGCCTCGCTGCGGCCGGCGTCAAGGAGATCACGCTGCTCGGGCAGAACGTGAACTCGTGGGGGCGCGACCTCGCGCCCGGGTTGAGAACCGAGTTCGGCGAGCTGCTGCGCGCCTGCGCTGCCGTCGACGGGATCGAGCGCATCCGCTTCACGAGCCCGCACCCGAAGGACTTTCGCGACCCGGTGATCGCCGCGATCGCCGAGTGCGACGCGGTCTGCGAACAGATCCACCTGCCACTCCAGTCAGGGTCCTCGCGCGTTCTGAAGGCGATGCGCCGCACCTACACGCGGGAGCGCTATCTGGCCCTGGTCGCCAAGCTCCGCGCCGCGATCCCCGACCTGGCGATCACCACCGACATCATCGTCGGCTTCCCGAGCGAGACGGATGACGACTTCCGGGAGACCCTCGAGGTCGTCGAGGAGGTCGGCCTTCGACGGAGCGTTCACGTTCGTCTACTCGCCGCGCCACGGAACCGACGCAGCCTCGCATGCCGGATCAGGTGCCGCACGAGCTGAAGATCGAGCGGATGGAGCAGCTGGTCGAGGTGACCCAGCGGATCGCCGGCGAGCGGAACACGTCCCGCATCGGGCGCACAGAAGAGGTGCTCGTCGAGGGCGGCTCGCGCACCGACGACTCGCTGCTCCGCGGCCGCACGCGCCGCAACACGACCGTGAACTTCACCGGCGACGCGACCGCGGGCGAGCTCGTGCCGGTGCTGATCGAAGCCGCCACCTCGACGACGCTGCGCGGTAGGCAAGAAGCCCTTGTCGCAGCCTAGATCCCGGCGCCGCGAGCTCGCCGCGCGCGCCCGAACCTGGCAAGTAACACAGTGTTACAAGCCACGCTCCGTAACGAGAGCGTGCACCGTGAGGTCGCGCGTCCGCGGCCGCTGTGTGGCAGGGTTAGGCTGATGCGCGTCCTCGTCACTGGCTCCTCGGGCCAGATCGGCACGAACCTCGCGCTGCGGTTGCAGCAGGACGGGCATTCCGTGTTCGGCGTCGACAAGCGCCAGAACACGTGGACGGATGCCTTCCCGTACCTGCTCCAAGACCTGGCAGGGCACTACGCGGCGTTCCCGGGCGGGATCGGTGGGGTCGAGTATCCGGAGGTCGACCTCGTCGTGCATCTCGCCGCGCACGCGAAGGTGCACCAGCTCGTCCGCCAGCCCCACCGCGCGCTCGAGAACGCGATCATGACCTTCAACGTCCTCGAGTACTGCCGTGCGGCCGGCCTGCCCCTCGTGTTCTCGTCGACCCGCGAGGTCTACGGCGACGTCCACCGCTTCGAGGGCTACGGCGAGGGCACCGCGGACTTCGCCTACACCGAGAGCCCGTACTCGGCGTCGAAGATCACATCGGAGGCGTTCATCTACTCGTACGCACGCTGCTACGGCCTCAAGTACCTCGTCTTCCGCTTCTCGAACGTCTACGGCCGCTATGACAACGACCTGCACCGGATGGAGCGCGTCCTGCCGCTGTTCACGCATCAGATGCTGCGCGGCGAGCCGATCACGGTTTTCGGCGGCGACGACAAGGTGCTCGACTTCACCTATGTCGACGACTGCATCGAAGGGATCGTCCGCGGGATCGAGGGGCTCGGCGGAGGCGCCGTCACCAACGAGACGATCAACCTCGCCTACGGCCAGGGCAACACCCTCGTCCGCGCCGCCGAGCTGATCGCAGGCGCGCTCGACGTCGAGCCGCAGATCTCCTTCAAGCCGTCCCTGATCGGCGAGGTGACCCACTACGTGGCGGACATCCGCAAGGCGCGCGACCTGCTCGGCTGGGAGCCTGCGACCTCGCTCGCCGAGGGGATCCCGAGCTCCGTCGCCTGGTTTCGCGAGTGGCGGAGCAACCATCCCGAAGAGGATCGCCCGATCGTGGCGGAGAACCAGCCCGGCGAGGTCGAGCATGGCTTCAAGCGGCCCGGCAGCGAAGCCGCCTAGCACTCGAGTCCTCGCGATCTTCGGGCCGACAGCGTCGGGCAAGAGCGCCGTCGCCAGGCGCTGCTTGCGCGGCTCGATGCAGAGGTCGTCTCGGCAGACTCGGCCGCGGTCTACGCGGGGATTCCGATCGTGACCGCGGCGCCGGACTACCCGGCCCGGCTCGTCGGCGTCTTTCCGCTCACTCGTGACGTCTCGGTCGTCGACTACCAGCGGCTCGCGCACAGCGCGATCGACGAGGTGGTCGAGAGCGGCCGCACGGCGATCGTCGTCGGCGGCACCGGGCTCTACCTGCGAGCTGCGGTCTCGTCGCTCGAGTTCCCACCGGCACCGGCGCCCGGCGCCCGCGAGGAGTGGGGGAGGTTCTACGACGATGCAGGCGGTGAGGAGGCCCACGCACTGCTCGCCCGCCGCGATCCGGCGGCCGCGAGCCGTGTGCACCCGAACGACCGCCGGCGGGTCGTGCGCGCGCTCGAGCTCGCGGCTGCGGGGTCGTCGCTCGCGCCCGTGACCGACCGGCTCTGGACGGACGACGTGCGCCACCCGACGCTCTTCGTCTCGCTGCAGCTCCCAGAGCCGCAGCTCGAGCAGCGGATCCGTGCGCGAGCCGAGGCGATGCTCACAGCCGGTGCCGCAGCGGAGGCCGCGGACGCATGGGCCCGGCCGCTCTCGGAGACGGCGCGCAAGGTGCTCGGGCTGGAGGCGTTCGCCACCCTCCCGGCGCACGAGGCCGTCGAGTCCGTCGTGGCGGCGACGCGGAGGCTCGCCCGCTACCAGCGGAAGTGGATCCGCCGGGTGCCGGGTGTCGTTACGCTCGCGGCGGATCGCCCACCCGAGGAGCTCGCTGATGAGATTGTCGCGCTGGCAGGCGCAGGGGAACGTCTACCTGGTCGCTGATGAGCCGCTGACCGCGGAGCTCGTCCGGACGGCGGTCGGGGACGCGGACGGGATCCTCGAGATCCTCGACCGCGGGCCCGACTGGGTCGAGATCGCGATCTGGAATCCGGACGGCTCCCTGGCCGAGATGTCGGGCAACGGCACCCGCATCGCGGCCCGCTGGCTCGCAGACGCCACCGGAACGACGACCGTGACCGTCCGCGTCGGGCCGCGACAGGTGAGCGCGCGGATGCTCCCGGACGGACTTGTCGAGCAGGATCTCGGCCCGGTCGTCGTGGGCCCGCGCGAAGAGGTCGACGGCATCTGGTTCACGCCGGTCGACGTGGGCAATCCTCACGCGGTCGTCGAGGGCGATCCGGAGGAGATCGACCGCATCGGGCCGTTGCTCGAGACGCACCCACGCTTCCCGAACCGGACGAACGTCCAGGTCGCCCACCGTCTCGACGCCGAGACGATCGAGGCACGCGTCTGGGAGCGCGGGGTCGGCGAGACCGGCTCGTCGGGAACGAGCGCGATCGCTGTTGCAGCCGCTCTCGGCGCGACCGATGCGACGATCCGGTTCCCCGGCGGTGAGCTTCGCGTTCGGCTCAGCGACGGCCGTGCCCAGCTGACCGGCCCTGCGCAGCGCGTGGAGTGAGCGTCCGTCCGCGAGTCGGCGGTGTATTCTGCTGCGAGGCGTCGATCAGCCTAGGGATGGGGTGGCGGTTCGTGATGAGGCAGCAGTTCCCACACATGGGGCAGGTTCTCCCGCTCGGCGGCGTGATCGCGATCTTGCTGGTTGCGGCCGGTTGCGGATCCTCGTCGAGCGCGCCCTCTAACCCGTGGACCGTTGTCAGCACCCAGCACAACGACAGCGCCAACTACGGGATCGTGAACGGAGATGTCGGGCAGCCGTCGCAGGTCGAGGTGACAGTTGTCACGAAACCGAGTGTCCGGGCGACGACCCACTACACGATCGCCTGCGGGCCGGCCGACTACGACCAGGCGAAGAACAAGTCCGGCCCGACGGGGATCACACCGCTCACCTTCCGGATCACCGTGCCGACGCCGCAGAACGGGCCGGCGTCCTGTTACGTGCAGACGGGCGCGGACTTCCCGTCGAACGTCGACACGACGATCACGCTCCTCCAGCGCGACGTGCCGACGACCACGACCGGCTAGACGTCGAACTCGCGCAGCGCGTCGTTCAGCGACGTGCGCAGGTCGGTCGACTCGGTTCGCCGACCGATGATCAGGGCGCAGGCCAGGTTGTACGTCCCGGCCGGGAACTCCTTCGGGCGCGTTCCGGGCACCACCACGGAGCGCGGCGGGACATACCCGCGATACTCGACCGGCTCGGGGCCGGTGACGTCGATGATCGGCACGGAGGCCGTGAGCGACACGTTCGGAGCCAGCACGGCCTCGCGGCCGATCCGGACGCCTTCGGTGACGATGCAACGGGAGCCGAGAAACGCGCCGTCCTCGACGATCACCGGCTGGGCGCCCGGCGGTTCGAGCACGCCGCCGATCCCGACACCCCCGGCCAGGTGCACGTTCGCGCCGATCTGGGCGCCCGAGCCGACGGTTGCCCAGGTGTCGACCATCGTGTTCGGCCCGACCCAGGCGCCGATGTTCACGTAGGACGGCATCAGAATCACGCCGCGCGAGAGGAACGAGCCGTAGCGCGCGACGGCGGGCGGCACCACCCGCACCCCGAGCTGCGCGTACCCGGACTTGAGCGGGATCTTGTCGTGGTACTCGAACGGCCCGGTCTCGATCGGCTCGAGCTCGCGCAGGCGGAAGTAGTCGAGGATCGCGGCCTGAACCTCGGGGTGGATGACCCAGTCGTCGCCGTCGGGCTCGGCGACCCGCACCTCGCCCCGGTCGAGCGCAGCGATCGTCTCTTCGGTCGTCATCTAAAGCACCTTTCGCAGGATCTCGGACGCGCGTTCACAGTCTGCCTGGCTCGGCACGAGCGCCATCCTCACATAGCCCTCGCCCATGGGCCCGAAGAACGCGCCGGGAGCGAGCAGGATGCCGTGCTCGAGCAGCCGGCGCGCGAACGCCTCGGACGAGCCTTCGACAGCGAGCCAGAGGAAGAACGTCGCGTCGCCGCCCGCCACGCGCAGGCCCTTCTCCGCCAGCACCGGCAAGAGCGTGTCGCGCTTGCGGCGATAGACCTCGCGTACCGCCTCGACATGCCGTTCGTCCGACCACGCGGCGACCGAGGCGCGCTGCACGAACTCCTGGGGCGCGGTGCCGACGCTCGGCCGAAAGGCGCGGAGGGCGTCGGCGACGGGCTTTGGTGCGCAGACGAACCCGGAGCGGTATCCGGTCATCGAGGAGCGCTTGGACAAGGTGTTGAAGACGACCGTGCTCGAGCGATCCGCCACCTGGAGCGCGGAGGCCGGCTCGTCGCCGAACCAGAGCTCGGAGTAGGCCTCGTCCGAGCAGACGAGGAAGCCGTGCTCGCGCGCGCGTGCGGCCAGCTCCTCGTAGAACGAGAGTGGGGCGGTGGCGCCGGTCGGGTTGTTCGGATAGCAGACCCAGAAGAGCGCAAGCTCGTCCCAGCGGTCGAAGGCGTCGAGATCGGGCAGCCAGCCGGATTCCTCTCGCAGCGGGACCGCCACGACCTCGGCACCGGCAAACAGGGCCCCGCGCGCGTACACGGGGTACCCGGGTTCGGGCACCGCGACGAGCCGGCGCTCACCGACGGCGACCTGGGCGAACGAGAAGATCGCCTCCTTGGAGCCGAGCGTCGGCAGGAGCTCGACCGCGGGGTCGACGGAGACGCCGTACCTCCGCACGAGCCACGCGCCGATCGCGCTGCGCAGCTCGGGCAGCCCGGCCGCGCGCGGATACGACGAGCGCTCCTCGATCCCAGCGACGAGCGCCTCCCGGATGAATGCGGGCGTCGGCTCGCGGGGATCGCCGACCCCGAAGTCGATCGGCTCGATCCCGCGGCTGCGGGCCTGCGCGCGCCAGTCGTCGAGCCGCGTGAAGGGATACTGCTCGAGCTCCGCGAGGATCGGCGAGAGCTGCACTAGTGGTCGCTCCGGCAAGTCTCTGCACCCTCTGGCCGGCTGCAAACCTTCGCATGCCGGCGTCCTCGGTCGGGGCAATAGTCCCGACTATTGCCCCTCCCTGCGTCCTTGGCCTGCTCGATTTTCGCTCGGCCATAGGGCACCGGACTTACCGGAACAACCACTAGTCCGCTCCGGAGAGGAACCGCTGCAACGCATCGAACGTCCGCTCGAGCTGGCCGATCTCGACCTGCTCGTCGGCCGCGTGGGCATACCGTGTCGCACCCGGCCCGAGGTTGACCGCGTCGAGCCCGCGGGCCGCAAAGTCGGCGACGTTCGTCCAGGCCTGCTTCGGCTCGACCGCGAACGCCCCGACCGCGCGGAGGCGCTCCACGAGCGGCGACCCGAGCGCAACGTGCGCGGGCGGCGAGTTGTGCAAGACCTCGACGTCGGGCCCTGCGAGCCCGCGTAACCGGTCTTCGGCCTCGGTCGGCGTGCGGTCGGGCGCGTAGCGGAAGTTCAAGGTCGCCTCGACCCGGGCCGGAATGACGTTCGTCGCGACGCCGCCGCGGATCTGCGTCACGCTGAGCACCTCGCGGAACCAGAGCCCGCCGATCTCGACGTCGCGCGGCTCGAGCTCCAGGATCTCCCGCAGGCCGTCCGCGGCGAGCTTGATCGCGTTGATCCCGAGCCAGGGCCGCGCGGAGTGCGCTGCCTTGCCGTGGAAGACGAGCCGCGCGTTGAGGTTCCCGAGGCAGCCGAGCTGAAGCGTGTTGTCGGTCGGCTCGAGGCAGATGACCAGGGCCGCCTCGTCGATCAGCGGCGTCGCCGCGAACACACGCGGGAGCGGGTTCTCGAGCGGCCCGACCTCCTCGCGCGGGAAGAAGAGCAGACCCAAGTCGTACGCGAGGTCTGCGTCTGCCGCCCAGCGCGCAAGCTCGATCATCACTGCGAGCCCACCCTTCATGTCCGTCGCCCCGCACCCGTGCACGGCGCCTCCGGCGATCCGTCCCGGGAGGTTGTCCTGGACCGGCACCGTGTCCGTGTGACCCGCGAGCAACACGAGCGGCTTGCCGGAGCGCTTGGCGTAGAGCACCGACTCGCCGTCGTCGAACGCGACCGGCAGCGGCACGGCGGCGCGCACGTAGTCGTAGAGCGCCGCCTCCGCGTGCGAGGGCGACGGGATGTTCACGAGCTCGAGCGTCCGCTCGGCGAGGCTGGTGGTGGTGTCTGCAACGGGCATAATGACCTTTGATGATCCCACGTTCTCCGGAGCCCGAGCGCGGGTTCGTCCTCGCGGTTCTGGCCCAGGGAGCCGATCCAGACGAGGAGCTCGCCGAGGTCGAGGAGCTCGCTCGTACCGCCGGTGTCGAACCCGTGGACCGCATCGTGCAGCACCGGGGTCGTCCCGCACAGCGTACGTACGTCGGCAAGGGAAAGCTCGAGGAGCTGAAGACCCGGTTCGCCGAGGCCGAGGCGGAGTGCCTGCTCGTCGACGACGAGCTCGATCCCGTGCAACAACGGTTCCTCGAGGATGCGTTGTCAGCGCGCGTGATCGACCGGCCGCAGCTGATCTTGGACATCTTCGCCCAGCACGCGGTGAGCGCCGAAGGGAAGCTGCAGGTCGAGCTGGCGCAGCTCGAGTACAACCTGCCGCGGATGCGGGGGATGTGGCAGCACCTCGAGCGCCTCGGCGGCGGCGTCGGCACGCGAGGCCCCGGTGAGTCGCAGCTCGAGACCGACCGCCGGATCGCCCGCCGCCGGATCGCGGTCCTGAAGCGCCGGCTGACGGCGCTCGAGCGCCAGCGTGGAACGCGCCGCAAGCAGCGCCGTCGCGCCGAGACGCCGACGATCGCGCTCGCGGGGTACACGAACGTCGGCAAGTCGACCCTCCTGAACGCCCTCACCGGCGCCGAGGTCTCGGTCGAGAACCGTCTCTTCGAGACGCTCGACCCGACGACCCGCGGCTTCGAGCACGAGGGGCGCCGCTATCTCGTCACGGACACGGTCGGCTTCATCCGCCGGCTGCCCCATCAACTCGTCGAGGGCTTCGCCTCGACGCTCGAAGAGACGCTCGTGGCGGACATGGTCCTGCACGTGATCGATGCCTCCGTGAGCGAGGACCGCCTGGCCGAGATGATCCGTGCCGTGATGGACGTCCTGGACGAGATCGGCGCAGCCGACCTGCCGATCGCGCTCGTCCTGAACAAGATCGACCGCGTCGACGAGGTCGGGCGCAGGCGGCTCGCCAACCGGTTCCCGGACGCGCTGCAGGTCTCCGCCGAGACGGGCGAGGGAATTCCCGAGCTGAAGGCCCAGATCGCGGAGAGCTTCGCAGGCCGCCTGGAGGCCGTACGGCTGCTCGTGCCCTACGGCGAGGGCGGAAAGCTCTCGGAGCTCTATGCGCTCGGCGCGCCGATCGACGGGCGCGAGGACACGCCTGAGGGCGTTCTGATCGTCGCGAGGCTGCCGCGCCGTGAGCTGCAGCGCTTCGCGCCGTACCTGATCGCTGATGGACACCGGGAATCGGCCTGATCGAGCTCGCCGTCCAGCGGCTTCGGCCGGACGCCGTGCTCCCGGGCCGTGCCTACGCGGGCGACGCGGGCCTCGACCTCTCCGCCTGCGAGCGCGTCGTCCTCGACCCGGGCGAGCGAGCGCTCGTCGGCACCGGCCTCGCGGTCGCGATCCCCGAGGGCTACGCCGGGTTCGTGCAGCCGCGCTCGGGCCTTGCGAGCAAGCACGGGATCTCGATCGTGAACACGCCCGGCCTGATCGACTCCGGCTACCGCGGAGAGCTCCGCATCTCGCTGCTGAACACCGATCGGCGCGAGGCCTTCGTCGTCGAGGCGGGGATGCGGATCGCGCAGCTCGTCGTCCTGCCGGTCCCGGAGCTAGAGCTTGTCGAGGTCGAAGAATTGCCTGCGTCGGACGCGAGGGGTACGCGGCTTCGGGTCCTCGCGGCACTGATGGAGCCGCGTCTCCGCGTCTCGGCGCTGCTGCGCTGGCAGGACCGGATCCTGCTCTGCCGTCAGGAGAAGCCCGGCAAGGAGTACTGGCTGCTCCCGGGCGGCGGCGTCGACGGCGGCGAGTCGCTCACCGAAGCGCTCCAGCGCGAGCTCGCCGAGGAGCTCGGGATCACGGACGACTTGCACTTCGAGGGCCCGATCGCGATCGCCGACTCGATCGCGCCGAAATGGACCCCGGGTGAGAAGCACGTCGTCCACATCATCTTCGGCGCCGATCTCTCGAGCCGCTCGCTGGAGGACGTGGAGACGCGCGACGCCGCCGTGCGGGGTGCGCGCCTCTTCTCGCTCGACGACCTCGAGGAGATCGTCGTCCACCCGCCGATCAAGCGCTTCATCCAGCGCTGGCAACCGGGAGACCCGGCCGTCTACCTCGGCAGCCTCTGGGTGCGTTAGTGCATCCGCCCGCCGCGTCGGCGCGCGCGGGCCGACGACACGGCGTGTGCCTGCGCCTCGAGCTCGTCGGGCAGCGGCGCGAGCTCGTGCGCCTCGCCGGTGAGATGGGCGAGTGCATCCTCGAGCAGGCGATCCGCGAACCACGGGTTCCGCGGCAGCAGCGGCCCGTGCAGGTACGTGCCGTAGACGCGGCCCCTGCGGGCGCCCTCGAAACCGGATTCGCCGTCGTTGCCGAACCCGGCGATCACGCGTCCGAGCGGCTCCACGCCCGTGTCGAGGTGGGTGCGGCCGGCGTGATTCTCGAAGCCGGCGAGCGTCTCGCCCGCCCAGGCGCAGTCGAGGAGCACGTCGCCGATCAGGCGCCGCTCGCCCGCGACGGTGTGCAGCGCGAGCAGACCGATCCCGGGCAGCTCGGTTCCGTCGCGATCGCGGTAGTACTCGCCGAGCAGCTGGTAGCCGCCGCAGACCGCGAGCAGGGCAGCGCCTGCGTCCGCGGCGGCCCGCAGGGCGGCCGCCTTCGCTGCGAGATCCGGCGCGACGAGCTGCTGTTCGCGATCCTGGCCGCCACCGATGTAGAACAGATCGGCGTCCGGGATCGCGTCTCCGAGCGTCACCGCCCGGACCGCGAGCTCGTGTCCCCGCGCGGCTGCGCGGGCAGCGAGCACGGCGATGTTCCCGCGGTCGGCATAGATGTTCAGGTACTCCGGATACAGGTGTCCGACGCGGATCCTCACGCCGCGCCTTCCCAGTAGTTCTTCGTGTGCCCACGGTCGGCGACGACTCCACGGAGGGCCAGCATGGCCGTGTAGGTCGGCAGGACGACCAGCTCCCGACCGGCCGGGGTCAGGGCAAGGCCGCGGTCGAGCGCGGCGGCGAGCTCCGGCACGACCTCGATCCGAGCCCGGTCGAGCCCGCCGTAGGCGAAGCGGAGACCGAGCTCCGCGGCGCGCTCGCCCGTCACCACCACGTGCTCGAGGCCCGTGAGCAGCGGCTCGAAATCGACGTCCCAGATCCACGAGACGTCCCGACCGTCGGCTATCTCGTCGTTCAGCGCTACGACCGCGACCCGCGGAGGAGCCGCCTCGACGAGCGTTCGCACGGCTTCGTTCGCCCCGGCGGGGTTCTTGATCAGCAACAGCAACACACCGCGCTCGCCGACCCCGATTCGCTCGAAGCGCCCGAACGCGGCCGTGAACCGCTCCAGGCCCGCGGCGATCTCGGGGAGCGGGACCTCCAGGGCAACGGCGAGCGCTGCGGCCGCGACCGCGTTGTAGACGTTGTAGAGCCCCGGCAGGGCGAGGCGCACGCGCTGCGATCCGGCGGGCGTCGTGAGCATGAAGCTCACGCCGTCGAGCGCCTGCGGCTCGATCTCGCGGGCGACGACGTCGAGCGCGGGCCGCTGCTCGTGCCCGTGTGGGCAGCGGTAGTCGCCGAGGTGCCCGACGTAGGCCGCCGCGTACTCGTACGGGGCGCCACAGGTCAGGCAGTACTTCGAGTCGGCCGCGTGCTGCAGCGAGGGCACGCGCACGGCGGGGATCGTCGATCCCGAAGGCGAGCACGCGCTTGCCGCCCGCCCGGCGACCCAGATCGGCAAGCAGAGGATCGTCGCCGTTCACGCAGAGTGTGCCGTCCGCCAGTGCGTCGACCGTCGCGCGCCAGCCCTCGGCCACCAGCTCGAGCTCGCCGTAGCGGTCGAGCTGGTCGCGGAAGAGGTTCCCGAGGCAGACCACGCGAGGAGCAACCCGCCGCGTGACCTCGGGCAGGGCGCCCTCGTCGACCTCGAACAGCCCGAGCTCGGCGTTGGCGGCCGCCAGCAGCGTCGAGGCGACGCCCGAGACGAGGTTGGCACCGGCCGCGTTGTGGGCGAGCCGGAACCGGGCCTGCAAGATCTCCGCGGCCATTGCGGCGGTCGTGGTCTTGCCGTTCGTCGCCGAGACGATCGCGCAGCCGTACGGTAGCCGCGCGGCCAGCCGGTCGATCGCGGCGGGATCGGTCTTCCAGAGCAGCTTCCCGGGCAGCGTCGTCCCACCGCCTCGTCCGGCGAGGCGAGACAGTCCGGCCACCGCGTGAGCGGCGGCAACCTCGAGCCGAAGGAGTCCGCGCAACGAACGCGGAGCGTACCCGGCGGCCGCGCTCTCGCCTACTTGCGGCGGAGTGATTTCGCTCTACCATTGTTGGCGATGGTGCGTAAAGCCCGTTACCGCGCGATCGCCGAGATCGATCCCGGCGCGCTCGCCTCCTTCCAGGCCGGAATCCGGAAGCGCTACTCCGACGAGCAGATCCTCACCGAGCTGCGCGCGTCCGCCGAGCGCCTCGCGCGGTCGCCGACGATGAAGGAGTTCGCCGCTGACCCCGAGTCGACCGTTCATCCGCAGACCGTGATCGAGCATTTCGGCACCTGGAATGCCGCGAAGCGCGCTGCGGGCCTCGTTCCGCGGCGTTCTGCGACCCGCGAGGAGCTCCTGGCCCTGCTGGAGCAGCTGGGTGCGGAGCTCGGTCGCACACCGACGGCGCGTGACCTCGACGACCGCCGCCGGACGATGCCGTCGAAGTCACTCTACTGGCACACCTTCGGCTCGCTGACAAACGCGCTGCGCGAGGCTGGGTTCGACGTCGCGGTCGGGGAGGAGCGGCTCGAGCGGGCCGTCAGCCAGGGCGTCGAGCTCGCCCGCCGGCTCGGCCGGCTGCCGCGATTCGCTGACTGGGCGAGCGCGCGTCGCAACTCGGAGACGATGCTGACCGAATGGCAGGTCTACCGCATGTTCGAGTCGCGGCGGGGCGCCTGGGCGACGTTCCAGTTCCTGATCAGGGCGAGGCTCGTCGAGCAGGGCGCGACGGTGGGCTCGGACGGATCCGTGCGCTGAGCAGTCCTGTCTAAGCGGCGGCGGCGATCGTCGCGAGGCGCGTCAGGCAGAACTCGCGCTCCTGCGGCGCCCGCACGGCCGGCAGGCTGTCCTGCTCGACGTACGTGCTCGGCCGGAAGCGCCGGCGCGCGACGACCTGGCCGGCGCTCAGCGTCAGGAGCGTGCCTTCACCCAGCTGCCGCTTCTGGAGCTTCACGTGGCAGAAGTGCTCGACGACCTCCAGTGCCAGCTTCGTGGAGGCAAAGAAGATGCCCTCGCGTCCCTGACCGGTCCAGAGGGGCCGGCCGACGCCCCGGGCCAGGAAGAGCTGCCCGGGCTCGCGCTCGTCCAGCCAGGCGGCCGCCATCGAGCCGTGCAGGTCCTCGAGCGCGCGCGGATCGTTGCCGGAATGCGCAGCGAGCGCAAAGATCGCCTCGGAGTCGACGGTCATCCGCGGCTCGGCGCGAGCGCAGGAATGGTCGGCGAGCAGCTCGTCGTCGTTGACGATGATCCCGTTGTGGATCCCGACCACGCGGCCGTGACGGATCGGGTGGTTGTTCGCCGCAATCGACGGATGGCCCTTGGTGTAGTCGCGCACGTGGACGAGCAGCTCTGCGGTGTCTGCGGGCACCGAGACACGGTCGAGCAGCTCTGACGCCGGCGTTCGCTGCTTGACCACGACGGCGTGCGTGGCGCCGGGCTCACGGTAGGCGTATCCGACCGCATCGGCGCCGCGCTCGGCAATTCCCGCGAGCAGCGTCTGCGCAGCGAGCGTGCGCTCGAGGCAAGACTCTGGTGCAAGGCTGTAACCCGCAATACCGCACATATTCGAGACTCCATCGTAATGTGTCGAGCGGAGAACCTATCGAGAGCTTCGGCATTATCGGCGCAAGCTTGAGGTCCTCCTCCGCCGAACGCACGATAAGAGGTGTTATGTCAAGTCGCGAGTCGCCGCTTGGCCGCCAGCCGTCAACAGCCTTCTCCCCAGGTCGAGCGAGCAGCGGTGGATCCTGTGGACAACCCGCCCGTCGCGACAACTTGACCGCAAAGAGCGCATGTTTCTGGCAGCGCAGCCCTTGAACGGCGCCCACGATCGGCGTAGGTTTCCGACTGCGCCGAGCACGGAGCGCGAGTAGGTCGAAGTCGTGCCTGGAGGCTGTACGCGGAAGCGGAACGTCACCGGGCCCGGCGGACGAAACCGCTACCGGCTCGGCGAATCTCTGGTCCCACCTCTTTCTAGAGCATCGAGCACGAACGGCGAGCGCATGCGTGCAAACAGAAGTGTTCGCAATATGCGACATTCTCGTGACAGAAGGCCTTGAAGGGACGGGGCCGAGGATCTAGGGTTCTGCTTGCACCGAGAACGGAGCGCGAGTAGGTCGAAGCTGAGCCCGGGGGCCGTACGCGGAAGCGGAAGGCCAACAGGTTCGGGGGACGAAAGCGCAACCGGCTCGGTGAATTTTTTTGGTCCGAAACGGGTCAGAATGGGTTCTGTCGGCGGCATTTCGTATACTCGGAGAGCAGATGCCTCGCTTGAAGCCCCCCACGCTGCCGCTGCCGAAGCTGCCGAGCGTTCCCCCCGGCGCGTCGGCGTTCCTCTGGGCGGTCGGGCTCGGCCTCTACATCTTCCTCGGCGGACTGTCGGTGGCGCTCGCCTCACCCGAGGTGACGCTGATCGTCTCCGTGGTCGCCGGCTGCGCGATCTTCCTCTTCGTCCGGCTCTACGGCGAAGACGATCCGAACCGTCCGTGACCGCCTGAGAGCGCCGAGATGAGTCGGCGGGCGAGCTTGCGCCCCACCTCGCGCTCGAGCCGTCTCCGAGCCGAATCCGCCCTGTCGCCGTTGCCGGCCGTCTGAGCGTCGTCGGTCTCGCCTGCGCGTGGCGGCTCGGCGGTGCTCATGCGCCTTGTATCGGCCTGCGGCCTTGGGCGAAGATCCCTGGCCGGAGGGAACGCTCCGGCTCAACCATCTCAGTAGTCGATCAACGTGTGCAGGTCGAGCTCACTCAGCCGCTCTCGCCCGCCCAGGAAGGTCAGCTCGATGATGAAACAGGCGCCGATCACGACGCCGCCGAGCTGCTCGACAAGCCCGCGAATCGCCTCGACCGTCCCGCCGGTCGCCAGCACGTCGTCGTGGATCACGACGCGCGCTCCGTGCGGGATCAGGTCGGGATGCAGCTCGAGCGAGTTCGAGCCGTACTCGAGCGCATAGGTGGCGCTGATCGTCTCCGGTGGCAGCTTCCCGGGCCGGCGGGCCGGCACGAAGCCGCAGTTCGCGGCGGCCGCGATCGCCGGGCCGAGGATGAAACCGCGCGCCTCCGCGCCGAGCACGAGGTCGGGCTGCTTCGAGCTGACCCACTCGGCGAGTGACCCGATCGCCTGCTTCAGCGTCCGAGGATCGGCGAGGAGCGGTGTGATGTCCTTGAAGCCCACACCAGGGGTCGGAAAATCGTGCACCTCACGGATGAAGGTGCGGAGGTCGAGCTCGCTCATGGAGTTCCTGCCACCTCTCGTAAGTCGCGCCAGAAGAGCAACGACGATAGCTCTTGTGCCAGTTCGGCAAGTGCCTGGAGATCGCGCAGGCCCGCCCCACGCCGTTCGGTGTTCTTCGACCGCAGCGCCGGCGAGATCAGCTGCTCGAGCAGCGCCGTCTCGCGGTCGGTTGCCGTCCGGAACGTCCTCAGGTGTCGCGGGGCGACGCCGTAGCGCGAAAGCTGGGCGCACACCGCCGCCACGTCCGCATCCGTCTCGGGGTAGCTCTTCTTGCCGCCCGTGCCCACCGACGAGAGCAAGCCGAAGTCCTCGAGCTCCTTGGCAGTCTCGGGGGTGATCCCGGACCGGCGGCAGAGCTCGTCGAGGTCGATCTGCTCGACGCTCTCGCCGAGGCCGGCCGGGCGCCGTCGCTTGCGCTCCTTCATGCCGGGCGCATCGAGCTCCTCCCGGATCACCTTCAGCGGCAGGAACTCGTCGCGCTGAAGCCGGAGGATGATCGTCAGGCGCTCGACGTCGTCTTCGCTGAACAGGCGGTAGCCGCCGCGGGTGCGCTGCGGCGTCAGGAGGCCCTCGTCCTCGAGGAACCGGATCTTCGAGATCGAGATGTCCGGGAACTCCTCGGTCAGGCGGCGAACGACCTCTCCGATCCGGATCAGGCGCTCGCGCTGGATCGGTTTCTCGGTCGTGCTCATCGGGCCACGAAGATGAGCCGGTACTTGCCGATCTGCAACTCGTCGCCGTTCTCGAGCGGAACCTTGTCGATCCGGTGGCGGTTCACGAACGTGCCGTTCAGCGACCCCTGGTCCTCGACGAAGAACGTGCCGTCGCGCTCGACGAGCACCGCGTGCTCACGCGAGACGGTGACGTCGTCGAGGAAGATCTCGCACTCCGGCGTCCGGCCGATCCGGGTGCGGTCATCACGCACCTGAAAGCTCTCCCCGGCGCGGCCACCGCCCGAGCGCACGACCAGTGCCGGTCCCTGAAGGTCGGCGACGGAAACGCTCGCGAGCTCCCCGACCTCCGCCGCCGAGAATGTCTGCGTCGCCTCGCTCGAGCCCTCGCCCTTCTCGAGCAAGGCACCGCAGCGCGAGCAGTAGTTCGCGGCTTCCGGGTTTTGAAACCCACACTCGGTGCAGTAGACGTGGCTCATCGTGATGCGGCGCGCGCCCGCCGCCTAGATGGTTGATTCCACGAGATCGTCTGAACCGGGGCGCGAGCTGGGTGCTCTGGGCCGCCGCGGTGAAGCGCAGGCCTGGAGGGAGACGGCTTCGCCGGCTCCCGTAAGGCCGAAGCGGCCCAGGGCGGCCAGATCACGCAACCGGGCACGCGAGATCGTGGAATCAACCATCTAGGGCTGTGGCGACGTCTTGCCCGAGAGGATGTCCGTCAACCGTTCGACGTCGACCTCGTCGAGCACGCTCCGGCCTCCCGAGCGCTGGAGCCGCGCGACGAGCTCCGCGCGCAGGATGTCGATCTTGCCGTGCAGGATGCGCCGCTGGTACGAGACGCCGCGCTCCTGCGCCTCGAGATCGTCGATCAGAAGCTTGAGCTCCTCGTCTGGGAGAGCGCCGAGATCGGGCAGTGGTTCCAACTCGAGCAGACCTTTCTTCGCTGACAGAGGTCATTACACCGGAGAGCGTACGAACCGTCAACCTCAACTTGAGGATTCTAGCTCAGATTCCCTGTGGTAGGGCGATCTCCTCCCCCGCGATCGTGTCGGCGACGATGCTGCGGAGCTCGTTCTCGAGCTCGATGGACGCCTCGTCGGTGGCTCCCTCGGCGTAGAGATGGATCAGCGGCTCGTCCGGATCCGGGAGCGCCAGCGTCCAGCCGCGGTCGTCACTCACCTTGATCCCGTCGGTCAGATCGACGTTCGCGTCGGCGAAGCGCTCGTTCAGGACGCGCATCACGGTGCCCTTCAAGGCCCATGGGCACTCCAGCTGCCGGTGGACGAGGGCCGGGCGAGGAAGCGCGGCGACGAGCTCGGAGAGGGGCTCGTGGAGCGGCGCCAGCAGCTCGAGCAGCATGCATAGAGCCGCAATCCCGTCGTACGCTGGGAGAAACTCCGGAAAGACGTACCCGCCGTCGACCCCGCCGGCGAAGATCACGCGGGGACGCGCGGACGCCTTGCTGAGGGCGGCGAAGGACGTTGCCGTACGCACGACCTCGAGCCCTTCGGTGGCGACCTCGTCCGCCTGGCTCGTGACATTCACGGGCAGCGCGACGACGCCGGCGCGACCGGCCGAGCCGAGCAGGTGCAGGAAGAGCAGCAGCGCCAGGTCGAGCGGAACCTCGTTCGCAAGCTCGTCGACGAGGAAGAGCCGCTCGGCGGCCCGGTCGAAGACGACGCCGAAATCGGCTCCGACGGCACCGACGAGACGTCGCGCCTGGGCCACGTTCGCGTCCGAGTTGTTCAGGAGTGCCCCGGCGTCCGACCCGAACGGATGCGCGGTGATCGTCTCGACACCGAGCGGCCCGAGGAGCGACGGCAGCACCGACGAGGCCGCCGAGTAGCCGTAGTCGACGACGATCCGGAACTCGCGCGTCGCGATCGCGCCGGCGTCCAGCTTCCCGAGCAGATCATCCGCGTAGCTCTCGCGCGCGCGGGGCGGATACCCGATCGCGCCGACCTGCTCGAACGGGACGCGGCGCAGCTCCTGGCGGGTGAAATGCTTCTCGACGTCGCGCTGCATGAGGTCCGAGAGTGCGATGCCGGGGCGCTGGCAGAGGCTGACCCGGATCACCTCGGCATCGGTTCCGGCGGCGCCGACGTGGAAGGCTGCGTCGTAGTTCTGCGTGTTCAGGCAGTGCTTGCCGACGGCTGCAGGCAGCGTCTGGAGGTCGGCGACGCTCACTCCGGCCGAGTTCAGACCCGAGATGATCGACCGCTTGATCATCCGGTACGCCGGCGCGCCTTCGCGCGTGGCGACGACGCGAGAGCCGCGCTTGAGCGCCGTTCCGAGCGCCGCACCGAGCCGAACGGCCGTCTCGGGCGTGACATCCACGTTCACGAGGCCGCTGATGCCGTTGCCGCTGAAGAGGCGCGGCGAGGCTCGCGACTCCCAGATCAGGCTCTCGTGCAGATGGGCACCCGACTCGACCTCCTTGTACGGGTAGATCCGCACGCCGGGGTAGATCACCGACTGCTCGCCGAGCACGACGTGATCTCCGACCGCGACCCCTTCGTGCAGGCGCACGTTCGGCTGCACCTGGCAGTTCGCGCCGAGGATCGCGCCCTCGATGTGGGCGCCGCGGCCGATGTAGGTGCCCGAGTCGACCACGGAGCGCGCGACGTGAGCCCGCTCTCGCAGCGTCACGCCCGAGCCGAGCACCGTGTACGGCATCACGGCTGCGTCGCTTGCGATGCGGCACTCGTCCCCGATGAAGGCGGGCCCCGAGACGCCTGCGACGTCGTCGATCTCGATCCCCTCGCCGATCCAGACGTTGCCGCTCAGGCGGACACCGGGGATCGAGAGGTTCACCTTCTCGTCCAGCGCGTCGAAGTTCGCCTGCCGGTACTGGTCGAGGTTCCCGATGTCCTGCCAGTAGCCCTCGCAGACGTAGCCGTAGATCGGACGGCCCATCTCGAGCAGGTGCGGGAACAGCTCCTTCGAGAAGTCGTAGGGGCCGCTCGTCGGCACGTGCTGGAGCACCTCGGGCTCGAGCACGTAGATCCCGGTGTTGATCGTGTCGCTGAACACCTGTCCCCACGACGGCTTCTCCAGGAAGCGCTCGACGCGCCCGTCGGCGTCGGTGACGACGATCCCGAACTCGAGCGGGTTCTCCACCGATTTTAGGCCGATCGTCACGGCAGCGCCCTTCTCCCTGTGGAATGCCATCAGCGCGGTGAGGTCGATATCGCACAAGGCGTCTCCGGAGATGACGAGCGTCGTGTCGTCGAGGCGACCGCTGGCCAGCCGAACCGAGCCGGCCGTGCCGAGCGGAACCTCCTCGACGGAATACTCGATCGCGATCCCGAGGCTCGAGCCGTCGCCGAAGTGGCTGCGGATCGACTGCGGCAGGAAGGCGACGGTGACGACGACCTCGTCGAAGCCGTGCAGGCGCAGGAGCTCGAGGATGTGCTCCATGCACGGCTTGCCGACGATCGGCACCATCGGCTTCGGCTGGTTCGAGGTGAGCGGACGCAGCCGCGTCCCCTCCCCACCCGCCATCAGGACGGCCCTCATGCGACCTCCCTCCGTGCCTTCCGCGCGTACAGCCCCAGGGAGACGACCGCGATCCCGAAGCCGGCCCAGAAGCACCACACCGGCCAGCGCGTGGCCTCGTGGGTGCACATGATGAACCCGAGGCTCGCGTAGAGCACCCAGGTCGCCAGCTTGCCGAGAGCGTTCACCTCGAAGCGATAGCCGCGGCCGAGCAGGAACGGCGTCGCCACGATCAGGAGCACGTCGCGGGCGGGATCGCCAGCGCGATCCAGGGCAGGCGGCCCGCATGCCAGAGCAGCACGACGGCCGCGGCGATCAGGAGCCGGTCGGCCAGGGGGTCGGCCAGCTTCCCGAACGCCGATTCGACGTGCCAGCGCCGGGCGAGGAAGCCGTCGATCTGGTCGGTCACCCCCGCTGCGCCGAAGAGGATCGCCGCCGGCAGGCTGCGTCCCTGGTGTGCTGCCAGAATCAGCACGACGTAGACCGGGATCACCGCCAGCCTGGCGACCGTCAGCGCGTTCGGAAGCGATGCGAGCGGGGCGGAGACGGTGCGGGTGGCCACGCCACAGAATAGGCGCGGCACCCACGTGCCGTGAGCTAGCGCACCCGTCCGCCCGCCTTGAAGATCTTCGACCAGTACGCCGTCCGGACGAGGTACGCCGTCTCGGCCGGGGCTCCGTGGAGGCCCCACGCGCCCTCGTAACCGAGATAGAGATACCCGGCGCGGCGCGCCGGTGGTGCGGCCGGCTCGATCTGCGTCCCTTCGTGCCACTCGTTGAACGACGTGATCGTGACGAGATCGGGATGCGCGGCAATCGCGGCACGCCACATCGAGTCGTAGGTCGCGCCGTTGCGACGTGGCTTGATCCGGCGGATCGCCGGTCGCGCGGACGGCGTCGTACCCGGGCCCGACCGACGGGGCGCACAGAAGCCCCACGGCATGCGCCTCCGTGCAGATCCGGCCGAGCTCGTTTCCTCGGTAGGTGAACGTGTCGTAGGTGTAGACGCCGTCGAAGTGACCCGCCGCGGCGTAGCCCGCAAGCGGTGTCTGGACGAACACCTGGGCCGGGATCGTCGCCGGGACCCCGGAGGCCTGGAAATGGTGCACCGAATCGATGGCCGGCGCCCACTGCGCGGCGGTGAAAGCGTTCGGCTGGAAGACGTAGAACGTCGTGATCCCGAGCGTCCGCAGGTACCAGATGTCGTTCACGACACTCGCCGGCGTGCGTCCGGGGTACGGCTCGATGTGAACGGCGACGGCGATCCCGTCGAGTCGGGCGGCGGCAAGCACAGCCGGAAGCCGCTTGTCCTCGAACGAGCCGCGCCCCCACCAGGAGCTGACGATCTCGTCGATGCCGGCGCTCTTGATCTCGGCCATCTGGGTCGCCAGGATCGCCGGATCGTCTGACGAGTACGGCCCGCTCAGTGGGTAGTACGCCGAGGCGATGTCGCCAGGCGGCGAGTGGCTGTTCTGGTTCCAGTGGATCCACATCCCATCGCGGGCAGGCGTGCCGTACCACGGGTAGTAGAACGCGGCGACCGTCGGGCTGGCGGCGAATGCGATGACGGGGAAGCTGAGCGCGGCGAGCAGGCAGACGATCAGCGAGCGCGCTATTGGAGCCACTTGACGCTACAGCCAACAGGCGGCGTCTCCGCGACCGCCGGCTCCCGCCCTTCCAGGACCGAGTCCAGCGCATCGCGCAGGTAATGGCTGCCAACCTCCGTGTCGTCACGGTTGTCGTCGATCGCGCCGTGGTAGACGAGCTTGCGCTCCCGGTCGAAGACGAACACCTCGGGTGTGCGTTCCGAGCCGAGGGCGCTCATGAGTGACTGGTCGGCGTCGTGCAGGTAGTCGAAGTTGAAGTCCCGGGCTGCCGCGTGCGCGACCATCTCCTCGAACGAGTCCGCGGGATAGCGCGCGGCGTCGTTCGAGTTCACGGCGACGAGCCGGACCCCACGGTCGGCGTAGTCGCTCTGGATCGCCGTCATCCGTCCTTCCCACGCGAGGACGTACGGGCAGTGGTTGCAGGACTGGATCAGCACCAGGACGGCGGCGTCGTCGTAGCTCTCGAGGGTGTGCTCGCGCCCGTCGACTCCGGGCAGTGCGAACGAGGGCGCGTGTTGGCCAAGGGCGAGGCTCATCTCAGGGCTTCCTCCAGTTGCTCGCGGCTCGGGATCGGCGACACTCGCCCGTCCGGCAGCCGGTAGATCCGGCAGGTGAGGGACGGCCGGGACTGCGCTCCGGCGGGATCGATGTCGCGACCATCGACCCGAATCGTAGGCGAACCGGGGAAGCGCAGCTCCTCTGCCTCTTGGTCGGTGCGCACCTCGTGCAACTCCACCTCGAGGTCGATGCCCCGTTCCGCAAGGACGCGCTCGAGGAGTGCTAGCGCCTCCGGATAGGACGGACAACCCTCCCAGTAGAAGAGCTCGATCTTCTGCAGCGCCGAATCCACCACCGTATTCATACTGTTCTCACCCTGCCATCCACACCGGAGTCGCGGAGACTCGCCCTACCCAACGCACGAGGTCGTCGCAAGACGGCCTACCCACCCAGACATGGGCACCCTGAATGCGGCACGGGGTGCCCATCGTCGTTTCGGGCGAGCATTGTGGGCTATCCTCGACGCAACGGGGAGTGGCGTAGCCTGGTAGCGCGCTCGGCTGGGGGCCGAGAGGTCGCGAGTTCAAATCTCGCCTCCCCGACTCTCTCTCAGCCTGGGTCAGTGGCCGGTGTGGCGGCGGCGGGCCACCCCACTCGCCTCAGCCGCATCCGCGACCGCTGCGGCGACGAGCGGCGCGACGTCACGGTTGAACACGCTCGGGATCACGTACTCCGGTCCCAGCTCGGCCGGCTTCACGACCGCGGCGATCGCGTGGGCAGCCGCGAGCTTCATCTCCTCGTTGATCGCCGACGCGCGGACGTCGAGCGTTCCGCGGAAGATGCCCGGGAACGCGAGCACGTTGTTGATCTGGTTCGGATAGTCGGACCGCCCCGTCGCGACGACGGCGGCCAGCCCTTCGAGCTCCTCGGGCGCAACCTCCGGCGTCGGGTTCGCCATCGCGAAGACGATCGCCCGAGCGGCCATCGTCGCGACCGCGTCGCGCGTCACCGCGCCGGGCGCCGAGAGCCCGATGTAGACGTCGGCGCCGGCGAGCGCGTCGTTCGCGCTGCCCGTGAACCCGTCGGGATTCGTCCGCGCCGCGTAGGCGGTCTTCCAGCGGTCCAGACCTTCCCGGCCGACGTACAAGGCGCCTTTCCGGTCGCAGCCGATGATGTGCGAGACGCCCGCGGCGAGCAGCATGTCCGTCGTCGCGACCCCGGCTGCGCCGACTCCGGTGATCACGACGCGAACGTCTTCGGGGCGCTTGTCGACGACCTGCAACGCGTTCAGTAGCGCAGCGATCACGACGATGGCGGTGCCGTGCTGGTCGTCGTGGAAGACCGGGATGTCGAGCGTTTCGCGGAGCCGGTCCTCGACCTCGAAGCAGCGCGGCGCCGAGATGTCCTCGAGGTTGATGCCGCCGAAGCCGGGGGCGATCGCCGTCACCGCGGCGACGATCTCGTCGACGTCCTTGGTCGCCAGGCAGATCGGCCAGGCATCGACTCCGCCGAACTCCTTGAAGAGCATCGCCTTGCCCTCCATCACGGGCATGGCCGCCTCGGGGCCGATGTCGCCGAGCCCGAGCACGGCGGTGCCGTCGGTGACGACCGCGACCGTGTTCTGCTTGATCGTCAGGTTCCAGACCTTCGCCGGATCCTCGGCGATCGCGGCGCAGACGCGCGCCACACCGGGTGTGTAGGCCATCGAGAGGTCGTCGCGCGTCTTCAGCGGTGCTTTCGAGACCACCTCGATCTTGCCTCCGAGATGCAGCAGGAAGGTGCGGTCGGAGACGTGCTCCACCTCGACGCCCGGGATCGCCTGCACGGCTTCGACGATCCTCTCGATGTGCTCCGCGCTCCCCGCGTCGATCGTCACGTCGCGCACCTTCTTCCCCTCCGCGATGCGTACGAGGTCGATCGCGCCGAGGCTGGCGCCCTGGTCGCCGATCGCCCGCGCGACCGCGGCGAACGTCCCGGGCCGATCGTCGAGGTGGACGCGAATCGTGGCGCTGAACGACGCCGACGGACGAGGCGACGACACAGCTAGCCGTTCAGGCGGCGGTACAGCCGGTCGATCTCGGCCGGCAGCGCCTCGAGCCGCTGGGTGATCACGCGCAGGCGGTACTCCTTGAAATGCTCCGCCTGCACGCCGAGTGCGTCGGCGAGGCGCGTGATCACGTCATTCGAGGGAACGGGGCGGTTGCCGTGCACCAGGTGGTTCAGGTAGCCGGCCGAGAGGCCGGATTTCGCGGCCAGGCCGCGGAAGGTCGCTCCCGTCTCCTCCATCAGTTGCTCGAGCGCGGGCCCGAACGGCTCTGCCGAGAACTTCCGGGCCGAGAGCTTGCGTCGCTGTGCCATTTCAGAGCTCCTTCCCAACATCGGCGAGATCGACTCGCTTTTCGGCGCCGCCCGCCCGCTGGCGGACGTCAACCATGCCGTCCTCGAGGGTCTTGCGACCGACGGTGACCCGGAGCGGGAGACCGATCAGGTCGGCGTCCGCGAACTTCTCCCCCGCTCTGAGTGTTCGATCGTCCAGCAGCACGTCGCCGCCCGCAGCCGACAGCGCCTGGGCCGTGGCCTCGGCCTGCTCCTCGACTCCGGGGAGGGCGACGACGTGGACGTCGTACGGCGCAAGCGCGCGCGGCCACTGGATCCCGTCGTCGTCGTGGCGCTGCTCGACGGCCGTCGCGAGCACACGGCCCGGCCCGATGCCGTAGCTGCCCATGACCAGCGGATGGCCGATTCCATCTTCGTCGAGGAACGTCGCGCCGAGCGGTGCCGAGTAGGTCGTGCCGAGCTTGAAGATGTGGCCGATCTCGATCGCGGTCTGGAACCGGAGCGCGCCGCCGCACTTGATGCACGTGTCGCCTTCCTTGGGGACGCGGATGTCGGCGACGTGCGCCGTGAAGTCCCGCCGGTGCTCGACGCCGCGCAGGTGCCAGCCCGTGCGATTCGCGCCGGCGACGAACTGGCCCTCCTTCAGCGTCTCGTCGAGGACGATCTTGCCCTTGAATCCGACCGGGCCGAGCGAGCCGGGCTCGGCGCTGAACGCGGCCCGGATCTCGTCTTCGTCCGAGGGCCGGACGTTCTCGCCGAGCGCGGCCATCAGCTTGTAGATCTCGAGCCGGTCGTCGCCGCGCACGAGCGCGAGCACGACCGATCCGTCGTCGGTCGTCATCGGCATCGCCTTCGAGGTTGCGGCGACGTCGATGCCGAGGAACCCGGCCAGCGCCTCGCACGTCGTCACGCCGGGTGTCTCGACCTCTTCGGGAGCGGCGAGCGGCGTCGGAAACACGGGCGCCCGTGGAATGGAGCGCGCCACCTCGAGATCGGCGGCGAAATCGCCGTTCGCGCAGACGACGAGCGTGTTCTCTCCCGAGCCCGACGGCGCCAGGAAGTCGACCGACTCCGTTCCGCCCATCATCCCAGATTCGGCCTGGACCGCGTAGTACTCGATCTCACAGCGGTCGAAGATGCGGTGGTAGGCGCCCTCGTGGGCGCGGAAGCTGCGCTCGAGCCCCTCCTCGTCTCGGTCGAACGAGTACGAGTCCTTCATGATGAACTCGCGGACGCGAATCAGGCCGCTGCGGGGCCGCGGCTCGTCGCGCTCCTTGGTCTGAAAGTGGTACCAGGCCTGCGGCAGCTGGCGGTAGCTCTGCAGCTCGCGCGCGTGGAACGTGAAGGTCTCCTCGTGCGTCATCGGGAGGATGAACCTCCGCCCGGCGCGGTCCTCGAGGTGGAAGATCTCGGGAATCTTGTCGCGCCCGGTCGCCTCCCAGAGCTCGACGGGCGTCAGCACGGGCGCGAGCCACTCCTGTGCGCCGATCGCGTCCATCTCCTCGCGGATGATCTGCTCGATCTTGCGGTGAACCCGCCAGCCGAGCGGCGCGTAGGTCCAGAGACCGGCTCCGACCTGGCGGATGAACCCGCCGCGGACGAGCAGCTTGTGGCTCGCCGCCTCCGCGTCGGCGGGTGCGTCGCGGAGTGTGGGCAGATGGAGAGTTGACGCGCGGGCGATCATCGTTGCCCGTGCAGGCTACTCGAGTGGGATCGCGGACGCTTCGGCCATCGCGAGCGCCGCGGGCTTCGCCATCTTCAGCCGCTTCGGGCGAGGCATGCCGTCGTCGATCCAGCGGTCGATCTCGGAGAAGAGCTCGGCGATCAGGGTCTCCGACTCGACCTTCTTCAGGACACGGCCGTGCGCGTAGACGAAGCCGACGTCCCGGCCGCCCGCGATCCCGAAGTCGGCGTCGCCGGACTCCCCGGGCCCGTTCACGGCGCAGCCGAGCACCGCGACCTCGAAGTGCTGCGGATACTGGCGCAGTCGCTCCTCGACCGCTTCGGCTAGCTGCTGGACACCGACGTTGTCGCGCCCGCAGCTCGGGCACGCGATCAGGACCGGACCGCGCTCGCGCAGGCCGAGCGACTTGAGGATCTCCCAGCAGACGCGCACCTCCTCGACCGGGTCGGCGGTCAGGCTGACGCGGATCGTGTCGCCGATCCCGTCGGCGAGCAGCGCACCGAGCCCGACCGCGCTCTTGATCGAGCCGGAGGCGGGCGGACCGGCCTCCGTGACGCCCAGATGGAGCGGATACGGCACCTTCGCCGCCAGCATCCGGTAGGCGCGGATCATCGTCGGCACGTGGCTCGACTTGACGGAGATCTTGAAATCGCGATAGTCGAGCCGCTCGAGCAGCCGCACCTCTTCGAGCGCGGCCTCGACGAGCGCGGCAGCCTGGTCCTCCTGGGCGAGCTCCTCGAGGTGCCTGGGCAGCGACCCGGAGTTGGCGCCGATCCGCATCGGGATCCCGGCGGCCTTCGCCGCTTTCACGACCGACTCGACCTTGTCGTCGCCGCCGATGTTGCCCGGGTTGATCCGGACGGCGGCGACGCCCGCTGCGATCGCCTTCAGGGCGAGGCTGGCGTTGAAGTGGATGTCGGCGATGATCGGCACCGGCGAGAAGCGGACGATCGCCGCGAGCGCTTCGGCGTCCTCGTTCTTGGGCACGGCCACCCGCACGATCTCGCAGCCGGCGCTCGCGAGCGCGGCGATCTGGGCAGTCGTCGCCGGAACGTCGTGCGTCTTCGTCAGCGTCATCGACTGGACGACGACGGGCGCGCCCCCGCCGATCTGAACGCCGCCTACGCGGACAGAGCGTTCGCTGGCCACGAAGCCATGTTAGCCCCCGCCTCCGAAGAGGTCGTTGCGCAACCCGAGGTACATCAGCAGCACGAAGAGCGAGAGCCCGATCGCGCTGTAGCGCAGGTACGCGGCCTGGGAGAACGTGCGGCCTCGCAGCTTCTCGAGGATGGCCATCACGATGTGCCCACCGTCGAGCGGCAGGACCGGCAGCAGGTTGATCAGCGCCAGCGCCATGCTGATCAGGCCGAGGACGCCGAGGAAATCCTGCACCGACTGCCGGAACGCGTTCGACGCGACGCGCACGATCCCGACCGCGCTCGAGATGTCGCGGGTGTTCTTGCCGTGAGCGAGATCGCCGATCGACTGCGCCGTGCCGGTTGTGACCTGTCCGACCAGGGTCAGAGAGCTCCAGAGTGCACGCGGGATGGACTCGCCGGGGCCCTCCGCCCCCCGGATCTCGAATCCGATCCGGTAGACGCCCTGCTCGAGCTGGGCCCGCACGGGCCCGATCACGACGCGCTTGCCTCCTCGCAGGACGACGAGCTTGAAGGGGCGTCCGTGCGTCGCGTTGATGTGGGAGGCGATCTGATCCGGGGTCACGTTCACGCCGCCGACCGCCAGAACCTGGTCGCCTGCGCGCAGCCCGGCCGCGACCGCCGGCTTCCCGGGCAGCACCGCCTGCACGGTGCGAGTGGCCTGTGTCGTCGCGAGCATGAAGAGCGCGGCGAAGAGCACGATTGCGAGCAGGATGTTCGTGCCCGGCCCTGCGGCGATCACGAAGATGCGCTTCCAGGTCTTCTGCCGCCAGTACGCGTCGTCAGCCAGGCTCCCGTCGAGCTCCTGGTAGGCGCGGCTGGTTCCGATCGCCGCGTTCATACCGTCGAGCCATGCTCGCGCCGCCTCATCGTCGCCGCGGTCGATCGCTTCGTCGAGGCCGTCGAGCTGCGGTTCGAAGTCAGCCGCCTGCGCGGGCGTGAGCGTCCTGCGCAGGTCGCCCGGCGAGGGCTTGTTCATGCCCGGAATCTTCACGTAGCCGCCGAGCGGAAAGGCGCCGATCCCGTACTCCACGCCGCCGCGCACGGTCTTCACGAGCGGCGGCCCGAAGCCGAGGTAGAACTTCCGCGGCCGCATCCCGACGGCTCGGGCGGCCAGGAAGTGCCCTGCCTCGTGGATGAGGACGAGGAACGCAAGCCCGACGATCGCGACGGTGAGGCTCACGCCACGAACACCAGCTCGCGCGCCCGACGGTCGGCCTCGATCAGCTCGTCGAGATCGCGCGCGGGTGCGCCGTCGACGCGCGCGAGCGCATCCGCGACGAGGCCGGCGATGTCGAGGAACCCGATCCGGTGCTCGAGGAACGCCTGGACGGCGATCTCGTTCGCGGCGTTGTAGGCGCAGGGATAGGTTCCGCCGCGCTCGCCGGCCTCGCGCGCCAGTGCGAGCAGCGGGAAGGTGTCGAGATCCGGCTCGGAGAACTCCAGCGTGCGCAGCTCGAGCGGCGGCACGGGCGTCGGAGCGCGGTCCGGGTACGTGAGCGCGTACGAGATGGGCACGCGCATGTCCGGGTTGCCGAGATGCGCGATCGCAGCTCCGTCCGCGAAGCGCATCAGCCCGTGGACGATCGACGGCGGATGGATCACGACCTCGATCCGGTCGTACGGGACACCGAACAGGAAGTGCGCCTCGATCACCTCGAGCCCCTTGTTCGCAAGCGTCGCCGAGTCGATCGTGATCTTCGGCCCCATCGACCAGGTCGGGTGGGCGAGCGCCTCCTCGGGTGTCACGTCTTCGAGCTCGGCGCGCGAGCGGCCGCGAAACGGCCCGCCGCTCGCCGTCAGGATGATGCTCTCGGGCGTCCCGAGCTGCGCGCACTGGAACAGCGCGGAGTGCTCGCTGTCCACGGGAATCAGCTCCCCACCGCCGCGCGCCTGAGCCGCGAGCGCGAGCGCTCCCGCGGCGACGATGCTCTCCTTGTTCGCGAGCGCGAGCGTGACTCCACGCTCGAGCGCCCACATCGTCGGCACGAGCGCCGCGAAGCCGACGACGGCATTCAGGACGACGTCCGGCTCGGCGCGCTCGAGCAGCTCGGACAGGTCTCCCCCGGTCTGGGTCAGCGGTGCGAGACCGCCGATCGGCTGCGACCCCGATGCCGCCGCCACCAGCTCGAGCTCCGGGTGCGCGTCGATCACCTCGATCGCCTGCCGGCCGATCGAGCCGGTCGCGCCGAGCAGGGCGATCCGTTTCATCCGGTCAGGGTACCGGGCGGGTTTGCGAGCCCGGCCCAAACCCGGCAAACCCGGCAAGCCCGGGGTCAGACACCGCCACGAAACAGCGACGCCTTCGTGCCAGAAGTGCAAACTTCCCTGCTCAGAAGGTGGCGGTTTGGCCATGTCCCGGGGTCAGACACCGTTCGGCCACCCGCAGCGCGATATCGGCTCCGCTCTGAGCAACGAACGACTCGTACGATGGGCTGAGACACATCGCAACTCCGGAGGTGCAGGATGAAGCCCCGAATCGACCGGACGCAGTTCGGCTCGATCACACTCGATGGCACGGTCTACGACCACGACGTCATGGTCTGCCCCGACGCGACGGTCAAGAGGCGGAAGAAGAAGCTCTCGAAGGCGGTTTACGGCACGTCGCACACGATTTCCCTCGCTGAGGCCAAGTACGTCTATCGCCACGGTGAGGGAGCGGAGGCGCTCATCATCGGCGGAGGGCAGTACGGCAGGGTCGAGCTCTCGCCCGAGGCGGCTGAATACCTCGCGCGCAAGCGGTGCGACGTCGTGCTCCTTCCCACGCCCGAGGTGATCGCGACCTGGAACGAGGCGAAAGGCAGAGTGATCGGGCTGTTCCACGTCACCTGCTGAGCTCGATCAGGGCAGGAAGAGGGCGACCCCGAACAGGCCGACATCCTCGCGGCCGCGGTCCCAGCCGCCCCGGATCAGGGCGTTGCAGGTCACGACTCCCCGGCTGTCGAGCGCCTCGTCGATGGTCGCGGCGAGGCGGACGGCGTCCTCGCGGCGGAGGCGGCCGACCGCACTGCCGTCGATCCGCACGACGACCTCCTCCAGGTCGTTGGGGTCGGGCACGAGCTCCGCGACCGCGTCGAGCTCGACGCCACCGTAGGGACGTGCTCCACCCGCGAGAGCGAGGAGCGCGTCCTGGTGCTCCGACTCGCCGACGACCTCGACCTCCTTGCGCCCGGGGACAGTCACAGGCCGGTCCGTGCCGGCGTGACTTCGAAGCCGCGCCCGTGACGCCGGCCGGGGCGGATCGCCGAGAAGTCGGCGAAGCCGGCCGATGCCGCCTCCCCGCCGGCACCCGAAGCAGAACCAGCGGCAGGTCTCGCTGTCGACGTGGAGCGACGGATGATGGTCGTCGTGGAACGGGCAGAGGTAGTAGCGGTCGCCGGGCTCCAGTGCGACACCTGCGCGTGCCCACGCCTCGGCGAACTCGGCCTGCTCCTGCGTCGTCCGCACGGGAGGAGCGGCGAGTGGACGGTGCGGGTCGGCATGGGCGTCGCCACGTGCGAGCGCCTCGACCCACTCGGGCACGGGCGCCGGCAGGACGTCGTCCGGCCCCCGCCCGGGAACCCAGACGTACGGGCGCCCCGACGCGTGGAGGCTCGGCGGCACGGTGACGACGGCGTGCTCCGCCTTGAGCTCGAGGCCGGGAGCCAGGACGGCCGAAGGGAGCTGCTCGCCGGAGGAGAACCACAGGTGGCGCCCGCCGCCGCCCGTGTGCGCCTCGACCGTCGCAGGCAGCGCGCCCCAGCGCGCCTCGAAGGGGCCGAGCGACCGGTCGCCGCCGTTTCGCGGGTCGACGTCGAGCACGACGACGCCGGAGACGCGACCCGTCACGACGCCGATGTTCGCCTCCGGCCAGCGCCGCCACCATGCCTCGACATCGGCCTCGGTTGCCGGCGCCTCCATCCGGGCTTCCCAGCGCACGCGGGGATGCTTGGCGGCCGCGGGGCAGTCACGCCGCCCGCAGGAACAGCCCTCGTGTGTGGGCGAGTGCATCGGCACGACCGACCAGCCCCGCCGACAGAGGGCGAGCGCGGCGTCGCGTGTGGCCGCCCCGGAGCCGGCCGTTGCCCCCGTTTCCACTCGCCCATCGTAGGCCCTCGGTCCTTGTCCGATGATCTCGCTGAGCCGTCCGTGTCGCCGGCCTGCAGCGGTTGGGCGAAGATTCGCGTTGCGCGTCAAGCTCAACGGCGCGGTGACGGTCGGGCGCGCCGGTTCGCAAAGACACCCCGACGGGAACCCTTGATCGAGCTGAGTATCGATCCCCGGATGAGAGCGATGCCGTCCGCGTATCTGTTGCCGGCGATCCTTGCCCTCGCCGGCCCGGCGGCTCTGATCGCTCTCACGCACGGGGCCTTCTGGCCGCTGGCGATCGGCTGGTGGCTGGTTGCGGCAGTGGTCGGGGCTCTCCGCGATCGACGATAGCGCATGATCGTGAGCGTTGCTCGTTCCTACTTGCGTGGTGACGGTCTTCGAGGGCGGTCTTTACATGCTGCCGGCACTTCTCACGCTGCTCACGATCGACGCGATCGAGGGCGGCTCGCGCGGTTCGATCACTCGGGGCGCACCGCACTAGCCTGCGCGAGTGTTCAGCAAGACACCCTGAGCGGTACGATTTTTTCGTGCGCGTACTGGATCGGGCCACGAGTCGGCTCTCCCGTCCATGGCGGACCACGATCGACTGGCTCGTGACGATCATGGTCGCGATCGTGGCGGTGCTCGCGTTCGAGACTGAAGTGGCGAAGCCGTTTCGAATTCCGACCTCGTCGATGGAGCCCACACTCCACTGCGCCCGTCCGGGCACAGGTTGCGAGGCCCGGTTCTCCGACCGAGTAATCGCCTGCGAGATCTGCTACCGCTTCTCGGCGCCCGCACGCGGTGACATCGTCGTATTTCGGGCGCCTCCCGCGGCGCGTGCTTGCGACGGTACGAACCCCGGAGTCTTCGTAAAGCGGCTGATCGGGCTACCAGGCGAGACGTGGAAGGAGGTGCACGGCTACGTCTACATCGACGGGAAGCCGTTGAACGAGCCCTACATCCAGCCGGGACGACGTGACACGAGCACCTACACGCTGCGGAAGATTCCGAAGGGGCAGTACTTCATGATGGGTGACAACCGTGCCGAGTCCTGCGACTCCCGCACTTGGGGGACCGTTCCGCGCGGGAATCTGATCGGCGAAGTGGTCGCGACCTACTGGCCGCCCACCCGGATCGCGCTCGGAGGCTGACACCGCACGGCCGACGGCCGACCGGGAGGCAGCACCGTTGCGTGCGCCAGCGTGCTCCCGCCTGTCGGCCGCGGCTAGCTAAACGCCAGAATGCAGAAGTACGCCGCCGGCGCCGCGAAGAGCAGCGCGTCGATCCGGTCGAGCATGCCGCCGTGGCCGCCCAGGAGGCGGCCCGTGTCCTTCACCTTCATGTCCCGCTTCAGCTGCGACTCGAACAGATCGCCGAGCGGCGCTGCAACTGCAACGACGACGCCGAGCACGATCGACTGGGGGATCGTCAGGAAGTGCTGCTTGTAGAGCGCCACGAAGGCGACGAAGACCGTGAAGATCGTCCCGAAGAAGAGCCCCTCCCACGTCTTGCCCGGTGAGGTCTGCGGCGCCAGCTTGTGCCGGCCGAACAGCCGGCCGCCGAAGTAGGCAAACGTGTCGCCGGCCCAGACCGCCAGCAGGACCGTGAACGCAGCCAGGCGCCCGTGGTCGGGCAGGGCCCGAATCAGGATCACGAACGCGAGGCCGAAGCCGATCCAGACGGCGCCCATCACCGTCGCGGAGATCGAGGTCGTGGGCGTCTGGCGTGCCCCGGAGATGCCCTTCAGCAGGAACGCCAGCGGGATCGTGAGCATCGCACCGCCCGCCATCCAGGTCACGCCGCCCAGCTCGGCGCCGACGAGGGCGAGCACCCCGCCGACGTAGCCGGCCGGTGCGAGCGGGCTCAGCGGGCGGGCGACAACCCAGTACTCGTGCAGCCCGATCGCGCCCGCGAGCGCCGCGAGCGCGAAGACCCACCAGCCGCCCAGATAGATGTCTGCGAGCACGACCGGAATCGCCGCAGCAGCGACGACGAGGCGCGAGCTGAACGCGTTCATCGCCCGCCGAACCGTCGGCGGCGCTGGGCGTACTCGGCGAGCGCCCCGCGCAGGTCGCGGGCGTCGAAGTCGGGCCAGAGCCGGTCGACGAAGATCAGCTCCGCGTAGGCGAGCTGCCAGAGCATGAAGTTCGAGACGCGCAGCTCGCCGCTCGTGCGGATCAGCACGTCCGGATCCGGGAGCTCGGGTGCATAGAGGTTCGCGGCCAGGACGTTCTCGTCGATCTCGCGCGGGTCGAGCCCACTCTCGGCGATCCGCCGGGTCGCCTCGACAAGCTCGGCGCGGCCGCCGTAGTCGAATGCGATCCAGAGGCCGAGGCGCGAGTTCAGCTCGGTGCGATCCTCCAACCCCTGCATCTTCCGCCGCAGCTCTTCCGGCGCCCGGTCACGCCGCCCGATGAACCGCACTCGGACTCCCTGCTCGGCGAGGTCGGAGAGCTCGCGCTCGATCGTCTCGCCGAAGATCTCCATCAGCGCCTCGACCTCTTCCTGCGGGCGCGACCAGTTCTCCGTCGAGAACGCGTAGACGACGAGGTGATGGATCCCGAGGTCGATCGCCGCCTCGACCGTGCGCCGCAGCGCCTTCGTGCCGGCGCGGTGGCCGGCGGCTGTCGGCAGCCCGCGGCGACGGGCCCAGCGGCCGTTGCCGTCCATGATGATCGCAACCACCTCTGCGACCTCCGGCAGCTCGTGCTCCGGCAGCGGCCGGATGCGGGCCAGCGTGCGGATGCGGGTCAGGAGCTTGAGGATCTAGACCTCCATGACTTCGGCCTCTTTGCGCTTCAAGAGGTCGTCGATCTTCTGCACGTGCTCGTCGGTCAGCTTCTGGACGCGGCTCTCCGCCGCGCGCTCGTCGTCGTCACCGACCTCGCCGTTGCGGACGAGCTCCTCGAGGTGCTTCATCGCATCCCGGCGGACGTTGCGAACCGCGATGCGGCCGTCTTCGGCCATGCTCCGGATCAGCTTCACGAGCTCCTTGCGCCGCTCCTCGGTCAGCTGCGGAATCGGGAGCCGGATCATCTTCCCGTCGTTCGAAGGCGTGAGGCCGAGATCGGATTCCTGGATCGCGCGCTCGATCTGCTTGATCGCCGTCGGGTCGAACGGCTGGATCGAGAGCAGGCGCGGCTCGGGAACCGAGATCGACGCGATGTTCTTCAGCGGCGACGGCGTCCCGTAGTAGTCGATCGTGATCCGGTCCAGCAAGGCGGCCGAAGCTCGGCCGGTCCGCACGGAGTTGAAGTGGTCGTGCGTCGAGTCGACCGACTTGTCCATCCGCTGCTGCGCGTCGGTCACGAAATCGTCCATCGCGGTCATCGGCGTGCTCCTTGGGCGGGGGTCGAGATGATCGTCCCGACGCGCTCGCCAGCGACGACGCGGCCGATATTGCCCGGCACGAGCTCGAAGACGTGGATCGGGAGGTGGTTGTCCATGCAGAGCGAGAGCGCGGTCGTGTCCATCACCTTCAGGCCCTGCTCGATCGCCTGCAGATGGGTGAGCTCGGGCAGGAACTTCGCATCCGGGTCGGCGTGCGGGTCGCCGTCGTAGACGCCCTGGACGCCGTTCTTCGCCATCAGGATCGTCTCGGCGTCGATCTCGAGCGCACGGAGCGCCGCTGCCGTGTCGGTCGTGAAGTACGGATTGCCGGTGCCCGCCGCGAAGATCACGACGCGGCCCTTCTCGAGGTGCCGGATCGCCCGGCGGCGGATGTAGGGCTCCGCGACCTCGCGGACGTCGAGGGCCGAGAGGACGCGCGTGTCGGCGCCGTTGCGCTCGAGCGCCTCCTGGACGGCGAGCGAGTTGAAGACCGTCGCCAGCATCCCCATGTAGTCGCCGGTCGCGCGGTTCATCCCCTCCGCCGTCGCCGCCATGCCGCGGTAGAGGTTGCCGCCGCCGATCACGAGCGCGATCTCGAGACCCGTCGCGTGCACCTCGACGAGCTCGCGCGCAACCGCATCCACGGTCTTCGCGTCGAGGCCGAAGTCCCGCGACCCCATCAGGGCTTCGCCGGAGAGCTTCAGGACGATCCGGCGCAGCGCCGGACTGGGCTCACTTCGAGGCGTTGGCGCCGCGACCATCAGCCGACTGAGAACCACGCGTAGTCGACGAGCTCGAGTCCTCCTTGGGCAAGCGCCTTGGACACGGTCAGGGCTGTGTCGTGGATCCAGACCTGGTCGGTGAGGACCGACTCGGCGTAGAAGCGCTTGTTCAACATGCCTTCGACGATCTTCTCACGCACGTCGTCCGGCTTGCCCTGGACCTCGGGCAGCTTCTCGAGAATTTCCCGCTCGGAGGCGATCAAATCCTCCGGCACCTCGTCACGCGAGCCGTAGGTCGGCTTGCTGTACGCGACGTGCATCGCGAGCAGCTTGGCAATGTCGCCCGAGCCACCCTTCACCTTCAGCAGGACGCCGATCTTGTTCGCGGGCGGATGGACGTACGGCCGAAAAGACCTCCCCGCCGACCGCGTGCATCCGCCTAGCGCCGACGATCTGGATGTTCTCACCGAGCTTCGCGGAGAGATCGACCCGCTCCGCCTCGAGCGCCGGGGTGATCTCCTCCCCGTCGGAGGAGACCTCGCGCAACACCTTCTCTGCAAAGGCGAGGAACTCGTCGTTCTTGGACACGGGCTCCGTCTCGCAGCCGACCGCGACGATCGAGGCAGCGGCGGGCCCGACCGACACGAGCACCTTCCCCTCGGTTGTCTCGCGGCCGGCGCGCTTCGCCACCGACGCCATGCCCTTCTCGCGCAGCAGCTTCACCGCCGCGTCGAAGTCGCCGTTCGTCTCGACGAGCGCCCGCTTGCAATCCATCATCCCCGCGCTCGTGGCGTCCCGGAGCTGCTTCACCATTGCGGCTGAGATCTCGGTCATTGCTCTGTCTCCTCGCCCGCGCCGAGCTCGACGACCTCGACCGAGAGCGTGCCGTCTTCCTCGACGACCTCGCGCACTTCAACGTCCGGCTCGGGGACAAGAGGCTCCGGCTCTGCGGCCACGGCCGCTGCTGCCGCCGTCGCCTCGGCCTTGACCCGCGCCGCCTCCATCTGGTTGGCGGAGACCTTCTGCTTACCCTCGGCGACCCCGTCGGCGATCGCTCTGATCACGAGCGCACACGACCGGATCGCGTCGTCGTTGCCCGGAATCACGTGCGAGGCTTCGTCCGGGTCGCAGTTCGTGTCTACCAATGCGATCACCGGCAGCTTCAGGCGCCGTGCCTCGCGCACCGCCAGCTGCTCCTTCTTCAGGTCGACGATGAAGATCGCGTCCGGCTGGCGGCGCATGTCGGCGACGCCGCCCAGGTTCGATTCGAGCTTCTCGAGCTCGCCCATCATCGCGATCCGCTCCTTCGCCGGCAGCAGGTCGAGCTGTCCTTCCGTGTTCAGCGAGCGCAGCTCGTGCAGGCGCTGGATCCGCTCCGTGATCGTGCGCCAGTTCGTGAGCAGGCCGCCGAGCCAGCGGTTGTTCACGTACGGCATCCCGACACGGCTCGCCTCGTCCCGGATCGCGTCCTGGGCCTGCTTCTTCGTGCCGACGAACAGCACGGAGCCGCCCCGCTCCGCGATTGCGCGGGCGAAATCGTGTGCTTCGTCGATCGCCGTCTGCGTCAGCTGGAGATCGATGATGTAGATGCCGCCACGCTCGGTGAAGATGAAACGCTTCATCTTCGGGTTCCAGCGGCGGGTCTGATGTCCGAAATGGACGCCAGCCTCGAGCAGATCCTTCATGGATACGACGGGCATCTGAGCCCCTTTCTCGGTTTCGGTTGCTGGTACGCCGGCGGCGTCTCGCTGGGGACCGGAAAGCGTGCCGGCCACCGTCCAACGAGACCCTCCACCGGATCGGGGGTTGGACGTGCCCCGGGATGGTACCTAGAGGGCGTCGAGAAACGCTTCGAGCTCAGCCGGCAGCGGCGAATCGACCTCGATCCGCTCCCCGCTGCGCGGATGTGGGAACGCCAGTCGGGTCGCATGCAGGAACTGCCGCCCGAGGGCGGGCTCCGCGACGCCGTAGACCGGATCGCCCACAACGGGAAGGTCGATCGCCGCGAGGTGCACCCGGATCTGGTGTGTCCGCCCGGTTTCGAGACGCACACGCAGCAACGCGTGCTTCGGCCAGATCCGCTCCACCTCGAAGTGCGTCACTGCAGCTCGCGGGACGTCCGTGTCGAGCGAGACCCGCGTGGCGTCGTCGCGGGCCCGGCCGATCGGCGCTTCGATCCGGCCGGTCCGCGAGCGCGGTTGACCCTGTACGAGCGCGAGATAGGTGCGCTCGAATGCGCGCCTGCGCACCAGCTTCGAGAGGCGGGCGTGCGCGTCCTCGGAGCGTGCGACCACCATCAGCCCGGAGGTGTCGCGGTCGAGCCGGTGGACGATTCCCGGGCGGTCCGCCTCTCCGCCTGCGATCTTCCCGGCGAGCAGATCGACGAGCGTGCCGCTGCGGTGACCCGCGCCGTGATGGACGACGAGGCCGGCGGGCTTGTCGATCACGAGCAGGTCCTCGTCCTCCCACACGATCCGCGGCGGCGCGGCCGATTCGACCGCAGGCACGATCTCGACCACATCGGTCAGCACGAGCAGCTCGCCCCCCTCGAGCCGGTGGCTCTTCGGCCGGGCCCGGCCGTCGACGAGGACGCCGGCCTCGACCGCACGCTCAGCCGCGGCGCGCGAGCCGACGTGGCGGGCGAGGAACCGGTCGAGGCGCTCGCCGGCTGCCTCGGGCGGGACGAGCAGCTCGCTGACGCCCGTCACTCAGCGTGCCGCGATGTCAAGCGGTCGTGCTGCCTGCTTCGGGCCGTGGTCGGCCACGATCAGAGCGACCAGCAGAATCGCGACCCCGATCACGATGAAGCTGTCCGCGAGGTTGAAGGTCCACCACCACTTGCCGACGTCGAGGAAGTCCGTCACGTGGCCGAGCCGGACGCGATCGGCGAGATTCGAGACGCTGCCGCCGATCAGCAGCCCGAGCGCTGCGGGAAGCACGGGATGCCGTGACCCCGAACGGGCGAAGAAGACGAGCATCCACGCCACCGCGATCGCCGTCATCAGCATCACGACGACCGTTGCCGACGAGAAGAGCCCGAACGCGATCCCGGAGTTCTGGACGCGGTGGATCGAGAGCGGCCCGAGCACGCGCACCGACTGGTCGACACGTAGCTGGCTGCTGACGATCCCCTTCGTGATCTGATCGCCCGCAATCGCAGCGACCGCGACCGCGGTCAAACCGGCCCACTGGGAGCGGCCGGCTCCGAGCGATCGCTCGGCGATCGAGACGAGGCCGTCTGGCGCCGAGCCGATGCGCACATCGAGCCGCCGCTCCTCCGCCGCGTCGCTCATGTGGGTCTCCCGGACACGACGTCGAGCCGGCGCTCGGTCTCCTCCGCGCCGATCCCGGTCAGCTCGAAGACCTTCGTGCGAGCGGAGTGCCCCGCGATCAGCGTCACGTCGCGCTCGGGCAGATCGAGAGCCGACGCGAGCAGCCTGACCACCGCTGCATTTGCCTTGCCGTCCTCCGGTGCTGCGGTCACGCGCACCTTCCAACCATCCCCGTGCCGGCCGACGACGCGCGCTTCCGAGCCGCCTGGGGAGACACGAAGCGCAATCCTGGTCGACACGGTCATCGCGTCAAACGTTACCCCGCCTGCGCCTCCTGATCGATCGGCATCGTGTTCGGGACGACGTTCAGGTTGAACTCGCGGGTATCGTCACGGCGCGGCCAGCTCTCGGACTCGGATGCCGGTGCCTCTGCGACGGGCTCGTCCGTGGGCTCGACCGCGCTGCGCTCAACCATCCCGAGCGCAGCGCGGAGCAGCGCCTCGACCCGGCGCGCCTCGGAGAAGAGCCGCGACCGCTCGGCCTGCGCCGCGCGCACCACCGACCGTGCTTCCTGATGCGCCTCCGAAAGGATCAGATCGGCCTCGCGCCGCGCATGGTCGCGCACGTCGCCCGCTGCCTGCTCGGCCGCGACCAGCGTGTTGGTGAGGAGCTCCTCGCGCTGTTTCAGGCCGACGAGCTGCGTCTCGAGCGCGTGAACCTTGTCCGTCAGCTCGCCGCGGTCGCGCCAAACCTCTTCGAAGCTGTCGGCGACGTCGTCGATCAGCTCCTGGACGGCGCGGCGCCGGTACCCGCCGAAGAACGATCTCGCGACCCGGACGTGTCTCAACTCAACCGGTGTGTACGGCATGGGTGTTCCTCCTCTCTAGTGGAATAGGCCGACGACGTAGACCGCAGCCTGGCCGATGAAGATCAGGGCGAAGATCGCCACCATCGGGGTGAAGTCCATCGGCCCGAAGCTGAGCGGCAGGATCCGCCGCCAGAGCCGCAGATACGGGTCGCAGACCTCATGCAGAAAGCGCTGCAGCGGATTCAGCGAATACGGCAGCCGCAGCCACGACGCCAGGATGTAGAGCACGAGCGTCAGCGCGTAGACGTCGACGAAGACTTCGATGAAGTTCTGCGCCTGGGTGATCGTGTCGAGCAGCACTCGCGCTTCCTTCGGGCTGGCGCGCTCGATTCCTACGTTTCGCCGCCGGCCGTCGCCTTGCGGGCTCAGGCCTGGTTGTAGAAGCCGCCGCGCTCGAGCAGCTGAGCGCGCTGCTCGGCGCTGACCTCGACGTTGCGCGGGGTGAGCAGGAAGACCTTGTCCGCGACACGCTGCATCCCGCCGTTCAGCGCATAGGTGAGCCCGCTGGCGAAGTCGATCAGCCGTTTCGAGAGCTCGGTGTCGGCGCTCTGGAGGTTCAGGATCACCGGAATCGACTGCTTGAACTTGTCCGCGATCTGCTGCGCGTCGTTGAAGCTCCGCGGCAGCACAAGATGGACCCGCACGCTCCCTGGGTTCGGCACCGCCTCGATCTGCGGGCGCCCGGCTCGCTGGGCTGCTGCGCGAGCAGTCGGAAGGCGAGCCGGGGCCTCGTCGGCGTGCGACTCGGTCCAGTCGTCGAGATCATGACCGCGCCGGCGGGGTGTGAGCCTGCGCACGTTCGGCCGGTCGCGGTAGCTCTCCTCGAGCGTCTCCTCCGCCGTGAGCCCGTCCTCGTCGTCGTAGAACTCCTCGTCTTCCTCGGCAATGCCGAAGTAGACGAGCGTCCGATTCCAAAGGTCACCCAACGCCATTCTCCGCAGATGTTAACGCGGTCGGGCCGAACCGTCGAACAACACGCTGCCAACGCGGATGTAGGTCGCGCCTTCCTGCGCCGCGACGCCGTAGTCCTGGGTCGTCCCCATCGACAGTTCGCGCAGACCGTGGAGCTCCGCCAGCTCGCGCAGGCGACGGAACCACTCGCGCGAGTCCTCAGGCCGGGTTGCGGCCGGCGGCATGGTCGACAGGCCTCGAATCCCGTAGCGGAGGTACTCGGCGACCTCGGCCGGCGCCACCCCGCCCTTCGAGTCTTCGCCCGCGAGATTGACCTGTACGAGCGCGGGCACCTCGAGCCGTCTCGCCGCCGAGTGCGAGTCGAGCGAGTGGACGAGCTCGCAGATCCGGTTCACGACCTTCACCTTGTTCGATTGGAGCCGGCCGATGAAGTGCCAGCGGAACACGTCGCCGTACTCGGCGTGCTTCGCCTCGAGATCCTGGACTCGGTTCTCGCCGACGACCTCGATCCCCGCTTCGACGAGGATCGCCATCTCCGCGAGCGACGCGTACTTCGTCGCTGCGACGACGGTCACGGCCGGCCCCACCTCGGCCTGCACGCGCCTGAAGCTCGCGGCGACCTCAGTCGGTGAGAGCACCGATCGCTCCTTGCAAGCCGTGTGTCGGGCCGTCACGGCGACGAGAGTAGAAGAGCTCGGGATGGCAGCTGGTGCAAAGATCGAGGCGCTCGACGCGCGCCACTCCTGCCCGGTGCAGGGCTCGCTCGGCCGTCGCCCAGAGGTTCAGCATGCTGCCGGTGGTCAGGTCCGCGTCGAACAGCTCGGAGACTTCCGGGCCGACCTCGTAGCAGCATGGGCCGATCGCCGGGCCGATCACCGCGGTCGTCGCGCCGCCGCCGAGAGCACGCACGGCTGTCTCGATCACACCGGTCGCGAGCCCGCGCCAGCCGGCGTGGACGACCGCCAACGCAGGCACACCCTTCGTGGTCGCGACGCCGATCGGCAAGCAGTCGGCGCTCGTCGCCAGCATCGGCAGGCCCGGCTCGTCCGTCCAGAGCGCGTCGCCCAGCGTGCTCTGCACACCGGCTCGCGCCCGGAAGCCCCGCGAGGAGTGCTGCTGGCGGTTTGCGGCGAGCCGGGATGCGTCGAGGTCCAGCGCCTCGCACGCAAGCTGCCGGTTCTCAGCGACGCGGTCCGGGGCGTCCAGCGATCCACCTAGGTTCAACGACCCGAACGGGCCTTCGCTCACACCTCCGATCCGGGTCGTGAACGCGAGCACGTAGGGCCCGCGAAGGTCCCAGCGGATCATTCGCCCAACCACTCGGAGGCGAGCGCGAGCAGCGGCTCGCGGTGGTTGAGCGACGGCTGCCGGACGACGGCCGCGAGCAGCTTCGAGAGCGCCTCGCCAAGCGCGGGACCCGGCCGGTAGCCGAGCTCGATCAGGTCGGCGCCGTCGACGGCGAGGTCCGAGAGCCGGTGCGGGCTCGTCAGCTCGGCGTCGACGACGTCGCGGAAGGCGAGCAGCCGCTCAAGCCTCTCGGAACGGCTCGCGGTGGCGTCGCGGCCGGTGATGTCGGCCTGCCAGTGGTCGAGGAGGTCGAGCACGAGGCCTTCGCCGTGGCGCGCGAGCAGCTCTCGCGCTTCGAGCGCGTCGCCCGCACCGAGCACGAACGGGTGGAAGCGGATGATCTTGACCACGCGCTCGCGGAGCTCGTTGGGATAGCGCAGTCGGCGCAGCGCTCCGTCCGCGAGCTCGGCGCCCACCACGGCGTGATCGAGGCTCGCGCCGCCGCCGGGCTTCCCGAGGTCGTGGAACAGCGTGGCGAGCCGGACGCGCAGAGGCGTGCCCGCTTCGGCTGCGGCCTGCACGACGGCGAACGAGTGCTCGTCGACCGTCAGCTGGTGATCCCGTGACTTTGGGTCGAACCCGATTGCCGGCTCGAACTCCGGCAGCATCGCGACGAGCACGCCGGTGTCGCGGGCGAGCCGCAGGGCCTTCGCGGGCTGGGCGCCCAGGAGCAAGCGCGACAGCTCCCCCATCCCGTCTGCGCCGAGCCCACCGCCGATCCGCTCTCCCGAGACGAGCCGGACGGACAGCGCCTCCTCCTCCATCTCGCGGCGCGTCTCCTCGTCAGGCTCGAGGTCGAGCTGCGACACGAAGCGCAGCCCGCGCACGATCCGCAGGGGGTCCTCGGCGAAGCTGCGTGGCGAGACGGTCCGCAGCACGCGACTCGCGAGATCGGCTCGGCCTCCGAACGGGTCGAAGAGCGTCTCGTCCGAGAGACGGCGCGCCATCGCGTTCACCGTGAAGTCGCGCCGGCCGAGGTCGTCCTCGACGGTCGCGGTCGGGTCGACGACGATCTCGAAGTCGTGGCGGCCGGGCCCTGTCGAGCGCTCGCGGCGCGGCGGCGCAAACTCGATTCCTGCCGGCGCCAGCGCGCGGATGGCCCGATCGTGCGCGTAGAGGCGCAGTCCAACCGGGCGGCCGGCCACGATCAGGTCCTCGACGCGTCCGTGCGGCTCGAGCGCCGTCCGGAGCCGTCCCGTGTCGATTGCGGGAACGAGGAAGTCGGCGTCCTTGGAGTCGAGCCCGAGGAGGTCGTCACGCACGGCCCCTCCGACGAGGTAGGCGTCGAGGCCCAGCGCTGCGACGTACTGCTCGAGTTGCTTCACCACGCTGCCATTCTCACGGCAGACCTGCTAGTCCGCGAGCGCGACCGCCTCGATCTCGACCAGGGCTCCGGACGGGAGCTTCGCGACCTCGACCGTCGACCGCGCCGGGGGCGTGTCTCCGACGTGACGGGCGTACACCTCGTTCATGCCCGCGAAGTCGCCGAGATTCTGGAGAAACACCGTGGTCTTGACGAGCCGGTCGAGGGACGAGCCGGCGGCAACGAGGATCGCGCTCAGGTTCGCGAGCACCTGCTCGGTCTGCTCCGCGATCCCGCCCGGCACGAGCTCCTTCTCGCCCGGCAGCAACGCGAGCTGGCCGGAGACGAACACGAGCCCGTTCGCCTTGATCGCCTGTGAGTACGGCGCTCCCTGAAACGGAGCGGGTGCATTCTCTGTCCGGACAACTTGCTTGCTCACTCGATCCCTCCCCCGTGTCGTGGGCGGCACGCCTGCCCGATTGCTGCGCCGAGCGCCTTGAAGATCGCCGCGAGCACATGCTCCGGATCGCGTCCCTCGAGCACACGGATGTGCACGTTCAGACCCGCACCGGCCGCAAGCTCGTTCAGGAAGCGGGCCAGGACGTCGCTCGCCAACCCACCGACCCGCTGGCTCGAGAAATCCACATTCGAGACGACGAGCGGCTGCTCCGAGATCTCGAGTGCCGCGCTCGCCAGGGCCTCGTCCGCCGGCAACGTCGCCCACCCTCGCCCCCAGGCGCCGTTCGTGCGGAGCTTCTCCGCGAGGCCGACACCCAGCGCCCGGCCGGCCGCCGCAACTTCATCGCCGGCGCTTCCGGGGGCGACCTCGAGCGCGATCCGCAGCCCGGCCGTCCGTGCCAGCTCGCCGACGAGATGGTCGATCACCGGGAGCCCGGTCGTCACATTCGCCACGCCCTCGGTCGCGAGCTCAACCCGCACGCCTGTCCGAGTTTCGGCCATCTCCCTGAGGGTACAGCTACCCTGGTCGGCGATGAGCCGAGGTCGGCATGCAGTGGCGATCGCGGTCACGACCGCCGTCTTGCTGGGCGCAGTACCGGCGGCGTTTGCGAGGGCGACGGTCACCGTCGACGTCGGCCCGGCAGCCGTGCTGTTTCGGGGCACCTCGTCGATTCGGACGGTCGCTGTCGGCTCCAACGAGGCGCAGGAGCGCTCCTGCGAGGCCAGGAGAGCGAAGTCCACCGTCCGCGTCGGCGGCTCGAATCGCCTCGGCGGAGTCGAGCGCAAGGGTGCGGTCGTCGCCTGCGAGCAGCCGCCTCGTTCGATCCTGAACCTCACGGGCCTCCGGAACACCGAGGCGAACGCGCTCACCGCTGCCGGGTAGCTCGACCCGGGCCTAGATCCGCTCGATCGACGCGCCGACGGCACGCAGGCGCTCGTCGATCCGCTCGTAGCCCCGGTCGATCTCGCTCACGTTTCCGATCGTCGACACCCCGTCGGCGCAGAGGCTCGCAATCAGCAGCGCCATGCCTGCTCGGATGTCCGGGCTCGCCATCCGCTGGCCGTACAAACGCGCGGGCCCGTTGACGATCGCCCTGTGCGGATCGCAGAGGATGATCCTCGCCCCCATCGAGACGAGCTTGTCGACGAAGAAGAGCCGGTTCTCGAACATCTTCTCGAAGATCAGGATCGTCCCTTGCGCCTGGGTCGCCACCGCGAGCGCGATCGACGTGAGGTCGGCCGGAAAGGCAGGCCACGGGCCGTCCTCGAGCTTCGGGATCTGGCCGCCCAGATCGTCCTGGATCACGAGCGGTTGATTCGGCGGCACGCGCACCGAGGTGCCGTTCGTCTCCACCGAGATGCCCAGCCGCTCGAACGCGGGCAGGATCGAGACGAGATCGTTCGGTGCCGCATCCTCGATCGTGATGTCGCCCCCCGTGACGGCAGCGAGGCCGATGAAGCTCGCCACCTCGATGTGGTCCGGGCCGATTCGATGCGTTCCCCCCGAGAGACGCTCCACGCCGGTGATGCGCAGGACATTCGAGCCGATCCCGCTGATCTGCGCGCCGAGCGATCCGAGGAAGCGGCAGAGATCCTGGACGTGCGGCTCACACGCAGCGTTCACGACCGTCGTCTCTCCGGGCGTGAGCGATGCCGCCATCACCGCGTTCTCGGTTGCCATCACCGAGGCCTCATCGAGGAAGATCTCTGCGGCGGCGAGCTGCTCGGTGCGCATCTCGTAGCGCTCGCGCAGCTCGATCGACACACCCAGTCGCTCGAAGGCGTGGATGTGCGGGTCGAGGCGGCGGCGGCCGATCACGTCGCCTCCGGGCGGCGGGACGCTCGCGCGGCCGATCCGTGCGAGCAGCGGCCCGGCCAGGAGGAACGACGCGCGAATCCTCGTCGCGAGCTCCTGGTCGATCTCGTGCGTCGTGATGTTCGCCGCGTGGACGCGCACCTCGTTCATGCCGCTCCAATCCGCGTCGGCGCCGACCTGCTGGAGCAGCTCCACCATCGTCTCGATGTCGCGGATCCGCGGCACGTTCGTGAGCGTCACGACCTCGTCGGTGAGCAGACAGGCCGCGAGGATCGGCAGCGCGCCGTTCTTGTTCCCGGCAACGCGGATGCGCCCGGAGAGCGGGCGGCCACCCTCGATCGCGAAGGATTCGGCAGTCATGGGTCTGGCCACGGTCGACGACACGAAGGCGGGTATCGTACCGCCCACTTTGGCACAGAAGCTCTCACAGCATGACGCTTCGTCGATTGGCCGTTCTGCGTGGTGTGAGTCAAGGACGCAGGAAGGCTCGATAGCGTGGCTATCGGGCCGACCGAGGACGCAGGATCGCGCCGCGCAGGGCGGCCGAGCGACTCAAGGCTTCGTTCTGTGAGTGCTTCGAAAACCCGCGAACAGGCTTGGGCGACGCTCACGCACTACACCAAGAGCGAGGCGCTCCTTCGCCATGCACTCGCCGTCGAGGCGTCCACCGCCTCGTACGCGCGCCGCTTCGGCGAGGACCAGGAGCTCTGGCGCGTGACCGCTCTGCTGCACGACTTCGACTACGAGCTGCACCCGACGCTCGACAAGCATCCGCAGGACGGCGCGCCGATCCTGCGCGAGGAGGGCTATCCCGAAGAGGTGATCGAAGCCGTGCTCTCGCATGCCGAGCACCTCGCGATCCCGCGCGACACGCCGCTGAAGAAGACGCTCTTCGCCTGCGACGAGCTGTCCGGATTCGTCCATGCCTGCGGGCTCGTCCGGCCGACGGGGCTCGACGGGCTCGAGCCCAAGTCCGTCCGCAAGAAGCTGAAGCAGCCGTCGTTCGCGGCAGGTGTCCACCGCGACGAGGTCTATCTGGGCGCCGAGTTGCTCGAGCTCGACCTCGACGAGCACATCGCGAACGTCGTCGCAGCTCTCCAGCCGATCGCGAAAGAGCTCGGGCTGCGCACCGCAGACGACGCCTAGCCTGATGCTTGGCCGGGCGAACCCGGTGCTCGTCACGGTCGCCGCGATCGGTGCCCTCGGCGTTGCCTCGTTCGCCTGGATCTACGGCGCCCACCTGGCGGCGGGCGACCCGATCCGCTCCGACGGAGTCGGGTACTACATCTATCTGCCCGCGATCCTCCTGGATCACGACGTGACCATGCAGAGGACGGTCGGACGCTCGTTCGCGGCCGAGGGCTATGCCGTCCCGGGCCTCACGCGCACGTACCCGGAGCACCGCTTCCTCGATGAGTTCCAGATCGGCGAGGCGGTGATGATCCTGCCGTTCTTCGCGGTCGGCCACCTGATCGCGATCGCGGCGGGCGCGAACCGGAACGGATTCTCCTGGCCCTACCAGGCAGCTGCGGCCGCAGCCGGCTTCACCTACGCCCTGACAGGGCTCCTGCTCCTCGCATCGATCCTGGGACGCTGGTTCTCGCGCCGCACCGTGGTCGTGACGCTGCTCGCGATCACCTTCGGGACGGATCTCTTCCACTACGCGACGTTCGACGCCGTCTTCAGCCATGCGTTCTCGTTCTTCCTCGTCACGCTCATCGTGCGGCTCGGGCTTACCACCCTGGAGAGACCAGACGTGAGGCTCGCACTCGGGCTCGGAGCCTCGCTCGGGCTCCTGACGCTCGTCCGCCCGACGAACCTCGTCGTGCTGCTCTTCTGCGCACTCCTCGGCGTGGATAGCCGCTCAGCGTTCCGTGCTCGTCTCGGCTCCGTTCGCCGGCACGCCAACCTGATCGCCCTCGGAGCGGGCGTCTTCGTCATGGCTCTCGTCCCCCAGGCCCTCTACTGGCATGCGGTCAGAGGCCGGTGGTTCGTGTACGCCGATCCGGGCCACTTGAACCTGCTCCACCCTCATCTGATCGGCGTTCTCTTCAGCGTCCGGAAGGGGCTCTTCCTCTGGACACCGCTCTTGCTGCTCGCGGTCGCCGGTCTGACGAGGCTACGCCGGTTCGCATCCGGCCTCGTCGTGCCTGCGGTCGCGTTCCTCGCCGTCCACACGTGGGTCGTTGCGAGCTGGAACATGTGGTGGTATGGCGGCTCGTTCGGGATGCGCCCGTTCGTCGAGGCTTTGCCGATCTTCGCCCTCGGTCTTGCCGCTCTTGTCGAGAGTGTGAGCGCGGTCGCCGCGCGCCGGGTGCTGAACGCGGCGATCGTCGTCACGACGCTGATCGCCGTGCACGGGATGCTCGGGTACTGGACGCAGCACATCCCGTACGACGGAACGACGTGGCACGAGTACGTGAGCTCGTACGCTCACATCTGAGCGACCGCCTCGACGACCGCGTGGTCCGAGAGCAGCTTGCCGCCGTAGGTTTGCTCGTCTCCGGTCCAGGCCCGCAACGTCGAGACAGGCCGGCCGCGGACGAGGATCTGGTCGATGCTCGCCGGCAGGGGGCTCGAGAAGCCCGCGCCGAGCGCGAGCAAGACCTCGGATCGCTCAGGCGTGACGTTGAAGTCCCCGGCGAAGATCACTGTCGCTCCCTCCGGCGCGACTCGCTCCGCCCACTGCAGCGCCCTTGCGAGCTCGACGTCACACGTCCGCGGGTCCGGTGAGTTCGTGCAGTGGACGTTCGAGACTACGAGACGTGTTCCGTCCGCGAGCGAGCATTCGACCCGCTGAGCGACCCTTGGCTCTGCTCGAGGCGTATCCGGGTTGACCCGGGTCGTGGCGCTCGTGCGGACGACGAGGTGTGGCCCGACCAGGATCGCGTTTCCCTGGCCTGCGAATGCGGAGCGGATGAGCCCGTGATTGGCGGCTGTGATCGCGCGGCCGAGCTCGGCGGGAATCGGCAGCGGGCCAAGGCTGGCGCGTCTCGCGCGCGCCGGTAGCTCGGTCATCTCGGCCCAGTCCCCGAGCTTCCCGAGCGCCCACGCCGGCACCTCCTGCAGGCAGACGACATCCGGCCGATCGGCGGTCACGAGCTCGACCATCTCGCGCAGGTACGCACGTCGGCCCGGCGGGTGCGTGTTGCCGTGGAACAGGTTCCAGGTCCGGATCAGCACAGCGCTCTACTCTAGGGCGGTGCGCGTCGTGATCGCAGACCCCCCTGCCTTCACGCCGTGGTACGACCACGAGCTCGCGACCGCGCTCGGGCGCGCCGGGGCGGAGGTCGAGCTGGCGACCTCGCACTTCCGGTTTGCGGAGCTTCCCGCGGCGATCGGCTACGAGCGCTCCGAACGCTACTACCGCCTCTCATCGCGGCTCTTCAAGCGCTCAGCCGCACGGCTGCCGCTGAAAGCGCTCGAGCACCTCGCGGTCGCACGCTCGCTCGGCCACATCGAGGCCGACGTCCTGCACGTGCAGTGGCTGGGCGTGCCGAAGTACGACGTGCGGATCCACTTTCGGTCGCCGACCGTGTTCACTGCGCACGACCTGCTGCCGCGGCGGACGGCCGGGAACGTCGAGCTCTGGCGCCGGCTCCTCGGGAAGTTCGACCGAGTCGTCGTCCACAGCGAGCGCGGCAGGCAGACGCTGGCCGAGCTCGGCGTGAACGCGCGTGTGCTGCCCCACCCCGTCTACCCGAGCCGGGCGGTGCGCGCCGACGACGGGCACACGCTGCTCGCGCTCGGCGTGATCCGGCGCTACAAGGGCCTCCCCGACGCGATCGAGGTGACGAGGCGCATCCCCGGGACGCGACTGCTCGTCGCCGGCGACCCGGCGATGCCGCTGACCGGGCTGGAGACCGCGCCGCGCGTCGAGTGGCGACTCGGCTATCTCGACCGGCAGCAGCTCGACCAGGCGCTGTCCGAGACGACGCTCGCGCTCTTCCCGTACCGTCCCGAGCTCGACCAGTCGGGTGCGCTCCTGCAGGCGCTCGGCGCCGGGGTTCCGGCGGTTGTCTACGACGTCGCAGGGCTCGGCGATCCGATCCGTCAGTTCGGCGCAGGCAGCGTCGTGCCGGCCGGAGACCTCGACGCCATGACCGCGGCGACGCGGGCGTTGCTCGAGAGCCCGAGCGCGCTCGCCGCGGCCCGCGCCGGGGCGGAGCAGGCACGGGCGACGCTCACCTGGGACGCATTTGCGGCGCAGCATCTCGCGCTCTACGAGGAGCTCGCGTGATCTTCGGGCGGCGCCGGTTCGCCGACCTGATCCGCCGTCAGCTCGACCTCTTCGAACGTGAGCACGGCGACGTGATCGAGGAGGCGCAGGAGCGCCTCGAGCGCTACAACCGCGCGGAGCGCGACGAGGCCGAGGAGCTCTACGGCGACTACGTCGACGCGGTCGAGACGGGAACGGAGCTGCTCGCCGACATCCGCGACGCGTTCAAGCGCACGCTCGACGAGGGGATCGACGACGAGTACGAGGCGGCGTTCAACCGCGCGGTCGCCAAGCGGCTCCCCCGCTTCGCGCGCGAGATCGAAAACCGGTGATCCGAGCTGCGCTCAGGTCAGGCGCCGAACCGAGCAAGTAACACTGTGTTACTTGCTCGGTTGAGGCGCTGGTGCATCCGTCCGTAAGTTATGGCACGTTCCCGGCGGCGTCTCGCCGCCCGTGGCTGTGTCCTCGGTCGCCTCGATAGCTACAGCTATCGAGGCTCCCTGCGTCCTTGCCACAAACGACGATCCATCCCCCGGATAACGCACCGAACTTACGGACGGATGCACTGCCGGAGAGGTCACCGGTGGCCGAAGTGGTGCGCGCCCGGCAGCACTGAGCGCACCTCCGCCTCGTTTGCCACCCGCCGCGCGAGCGGCCCGAGCGACTCGACGGCCTCCACGAGGACGTTCTCGTTGCGGTCGACGCGCTCGAAGCGGCCGCGCGCCAGCAGCAGCGGCTCGCCACGGACGATTGCCCGCTGCCGCTCGTACACACGCGGCGGGATGATCAGGTTCATCTGACCGTGCTCGTCCTCGAGCAGCATGAAGACGATCCCGTTCGCGGTCGACGGCCGCTGCCGTGCGATCGCCATCCCGGCGACGACGACCCGGGCGCCATGGGGGACGCCTGCCAGTTCCGCGCTCGAAACAACACCGGGCAGGTGTGGCCGCAGCAGCTCCAGTGGATGGATGCCGACCGAGACCGACGTGTGCTTGTAGTCGGCGAGCATCCGCTCCCAGTCGGTCTGCTCCGGCAGCTCCGGCGTCTCGACCGTTGGCTCGAGCGGAAGCGCGAGTTGCCGGGAGCCGCCGCGCACGCTCTCGCTCTGCGGAATCGCTCCGAGCTGCCAGAGCAGCTGCCGCCGCGGCCCCCATTCATCGCACGCACCGGCGACGACGAGCGCTTCGAGCGCGCCTGCGCCGACCGCCGCGCGTCCGACGAAGTCGCCCAGATCGGCGAACGGCTGTCCTGCCGCGACCGCCTTTGCCTCCTCCTCGCGCACCGACCGCACGTAGCCGAGCCCGATCCGCACCGCGCCCTCCTCGACCGTGCAGATCGCGGTGCTGCGGTTCACGCGCGGCGGGTGCACGACGATCCCCCGCCGCTGCCCGTCTCTCACGAGTGAGGCTGGAGGATAAAAGCCCATCGGCTGCGCGTTCAGCAGGGCGCAGAGGAACTCGGCGGGGTAGTGGTGGCGCAGCCACGCCGACTGGTAGGCGAGCAGCGCGAACGCCGCCGCGTGCCCCTTCGGGAAGCCGAAGCCCGCAAAGCCGACGAGCTTGTCGAAGATCACGTGGGCGAGCGGCTCGTCGATCGCATTGCCGCGGCAGCCTTCGACGAACCGCGGCCGGAACGCCTCGATCGCCTCCAGGCTGCGCTTGCGGCTCATCGCGCGGCGCAGCCCTTCCGCCTCCCCCACGCTGAACTTCGCGGCCGCCATCGCGACGGAGAGCACCTGGTCCTGGAAGACGACGACGCCGAGCGTCTCGCGCAGCGGCTCCCGCAGCGACTCGTGCTCGACCGGCGGCTCGAAGCTCGGGTCGACGCGCCGGCGCTGGCGCCGCTCGATGTACGGATGCACGGCCTTCCCCTGGATCGGGCCCTGGCCGGACGAGCGCGACCTGCACTGTTAGATCCGCGAGGTTCTCCGGTCTGGTTCGCAGCAGGCTCTGCATCTGCGCGCGGCTCTCGATCTGGAAGAGGCCGACCGTGTCCGCCGCCTGGATCTCGGCGTAGACGGCCGGATCGTCGAGCGGGATCCGCGAGAGGTCGATCGCCTCGCCGTGGAGCCGCGCGATCTGGTCGACGGCGTCCTCGACCGCCGACAGCATCCCCAGGCCGAGCAGGTCGATCTTGAGGAAGCCGGCGTCGGCGCACGAGTCCTTGTCCCACTGGCAGATCTGACGCCCGGCCATCGCCGCCGGCTGGACGGGGACGAGGTCGATCAACGGCCGCGTCGAGATCACCATCCCGCCCGGGTGCTGCGAGATGTGGCGCGGCAGGCGGGAGATCTCCCGGGTCAGGGCGCGGAACGCATCCCAGCGCGGGCCGGAGTGCTGTCCGGGGACTCCGGCCAGCTCTTCGCCGACTGCGGTCGCGTCCCAGCCGTCGGTGACGCGTGCGAGCCGCTCCAGCTCTCCGAACGGCAGCCCGAGCGCCTTGCCGACATCGCGGATCGCGCCGCGGCTGCGGTAGGTGGAGAAGCTCGCGACGAGCGCCGCGTGCTCGTGGCCGTAGCGCTCGATCACGGCCACGATCAGCTTCTCGCGGATGTCGCGGGGGAAGTCGAGATCGATGTCGGGGACGGCCGAGAGCTCGTCGTTCAGGAAGCGGCCGATCGAAAGGCCTGCCTCGACGGGATCGACGTGCGAGAGGCCGGTCAGGTAGCAGACGAGCGAGCCGACACTGGAGCCGCGTCCACGCCCCGGCGGCAGCACGTGCCGTGGGCTGCCGGGGCCGCGCACCTCGAGCGCGCACTCCCGCGCCAGCTCGAGCACCTCCCAGTGGAGCAGGAAGAACCCCGCCAGCCCGAGCCGCCCGATCAAGGACAGCTCGTGCTCCAGGCGGCCGCGCGCCTCTGCTTGTAACACAGTGTTACTTGCGCCGTAGCGCCCCGCGAAGGCGCGCTCGCAGATGGCCCGCAGTTGGACGTCTGCCGGGTCGGGGCCGTGCGAGAAGTCCGGATAGCGATAGCCGAGCTCCTGGGTCAGGTCGAACGTGCATCGGTCGGCGACCTCGCGCGTGCGCTCGGCGGCGGCGCGCGGGAGCCGTTCGAGCATCTCCGCGGGCGATCTGAGCACCGATTCGTGGTTCCCGCGCCGCTCGCGCTCGCTGCCGTCGAGCGAGGTTCGGTGGCGGATCGCGACGAGCGCGTCCTGCAGCCGGGCCCGCCGCGCATGATGGGCGTGGACGTCGCCGGTCGCGACGGTCGGCACGCCGAGCACTGCGGCCAGATCTTCGAGCGCAGCGTTTCGGCGCCGGTCGCCGCGCTCGAACGGGCGCTGCAGCTCGACGTAGAACGCACCCGGGAACGCACGCGCCAGACGCACCGTCGCGTTCGGGTCGACCACACCGAGGCCGTGCCGGGCGCAGCCCGAGAGCGCGACCAGCCCTTCGGCATGCTCGGCGACGACGTCGATCGTCGTCGCCGGCGCCTCACGATCGGCATGCGCGTCCGTGAGGATCCGGCAGAGGTTTGCGTAGCCGCGCTGGCTCTCGCAGAGCAGCGTGATGTGCGCCCCACCTGCGAGCGTGACCTCCGCGCCGGTGATCGGCCGCAGCCCGAGCGGCTTGGCGGCGTGCGCGAACTCGAGCGAGCCGTAGACCCCGTCGTGGTCGGTGAGCGCGAACGCGTCGTAGCCGAGCTCCACCGCCCGCGCCGCGAGCTCCTCCGGCAGCGAGGCGCCGTCCAGGAACGAATACGCCGAGTGGGCGTGCAGCTCGACGTAGGGCGCCGTCACACCCGCTGCCGTCTATGCACGCTGCTGTTCATGCACGCTGCGTGAACCAGATGTTGTTCTCCCCGTCCAGAAAGACGACCGCGTTCTCCCCTCCTTCGAGCACCAGATCGAAGTAGCGCCGGTCGACCGGCTCGTCCGTCCACCAGCGGTCGACGACGCGCCACTGCTCGCGCACGAGCGAGACGTCCCGGCCGTTCACGCGGCGGGGCGTGCCGTCGGCGTGGCCCTCCACGAGCGCAGGACGCGGAGCGTTCAGTGCTCGCGCGGAACGAGAATCTAGTTTTCCCGAGGAACCAACAGTGTGCGTGCTTCTGGAATGCGCGACCACGGTGCCACCTCCACAACCATCGAAATTCCGCCTGCGCCCACGGCTGCCCGCACCTGGCGCAGGCCCTCGCCGAGCCGTTCCTGCATGACCTCTCCCTCGGCGCGGACGAGCTCGAGCTGCTCGCCCGTGTGCTCTGCCAGCTCGACGAGCTCGAGCCGGAGCTTCAGCGCAGGCGCCGGCAGCTCCGAGAGCTTCGAGCCGAGTGCGAGCCGCAGCCGTGCCGGATCGGCTGTCGGGTCGCGGAGCGTCACCGTACGCCGCCACGACGTGCCTCCGGCGAGCCGGGCCCAGAGTGCGAGCTTCCGTGCCGGGCGTGCAGCGCGCTCCGGCCGCGCGAGCACGCGGTCGACGAGCACCGCGACCCCTCGGCGCAGCGTCAGCTCGTTGCCGACCGCATCCGGGAACTCGAGCGTCTCGACGATTGTCTCCACCGGACGTCTCGGATTGACCCTGCCGTCGTGCTCGCCTCTCGCCAGGCTCCAGGCGCGCCGGCCGTCCGGCCCCAGTCGTTCGGACACGGCGCTACCCGAGAGCCCGGCAAGCTGTCCAATCGTGCGAATCCCCAGCTCCTCGAGCTCCTCGTAGCGATCACGCTCGAGCGGGAGCAACGTCAGCGGAAGGGGGGAGAGGAACTTGCGGGTGTGATCAGTGGAGACGATCAGCGCCTGCGCTGGCCTTGCGATCCCGGCTGCTGCAAGTGCCGCGAAGCGCCGCTTCGCCGCTCCGGCCCGTGCCTCCCACTCAGGCCCCACCGATGCGAGCGCCCGCTTCAGCGCCGGCTCGAGCCCGCCGTAGAGGCGCTCGACCCCGCTCGTCTCGAAGTAGACCGTCCCCGCGCGAACAGGCTCGACGGTGAAACCGGCGTCCTCGAGCCGCCGCAGGATCGCTTCCCACAGCTGCTCGACGCCGGCGGGGTCCTGTTCGACGAGCACGAGCTTCGGGCAGGTCGCGAGCGCCTCCCCGAGGCGCATCCCGGGCCTGATCCCTGCAGCCGCTGCCGCCGCCGTGACCGAGCCGAGCAGCGGCTCCTTCCCCGGCACCGGCGCCAGCGCAGCCGGCGAGACTTCCAGCCCCGGCCGCAGGCGCAACGCCGCCCGCAAATCGAACCCGGGGATGACGATTGCGGCGATCATGAGAACGTATGTTCTACCAGAACGTGTGTTCTCCTTCCACCCCGCAGCGTTAAGAGACAGTTGCCCGTCGTTGACCGAGCTTGGCGTTCAGGGGTACCATCGGGCAGTGAGGGGTATGCAGGCGATTTCGCGCATCGACAGCGGTTGCTCACGCTTGGCGCGTTTTCTCGTGCCGGCTCTGGTCGTGACTGCGTTCCTGCTCGTCGCGGCGGGGTGTGGCTCGACGAAGAGCAACACACCGGTCAGCACCGCCGTTCCCACGTCCACCACGGCTCCGGGGACGACCACGGTGGCAAAGAAGGCCGCGCCGAAACCGATCCAGAAGATCCCGGCCTCCGCAGCGCCGCGGGCCAAGGCCTACATCGCCGCCCACGAGGCCGACATCAAGAAGGTCATCGCCTACGAATCGGCGGTCCAGGTTGCAACCGCAGAGGTGCAGAACTCGCCCGATTACAACGATCTGCAGCAGACGACGCAGGTGCAGTACAACAAGCTCTCCAAGCTGCTGCCCCGGTTCAAGGGTCCGTTCACGGCCGATGCGCTCGGATACTGGGAGCGCCAGATCTCGGTCCAGGCAAACAGCCTCGAGAAGTCGATGAAGGCGTTGCTGAACTACACCGCGTTTCCGACTCCGGCCACGCTCACCGAGTACACCGACGCGTACCAGAGCGCGATTCTCGGCTGGAACAAGGCGATCAAGACGATCTGGGCCGCGGCGAACGTCCCGAGCCCGCCCAAGATCTGCACGACCTGCTAGTCGCAGACAGCAGGTTTAATCAGACTAAAATAGTCGCACATGTTGCAGAACGCTGCGCGTTCGGATAGATTCCCGCGCAACGTCGGTGCCCAGCTCTGTGGAGTTGCGCCCTCCCGGGGCTGATCACGACACCGGCATGAATGGAGGCGCCTGTTCCTCGGAACGGGCGCCTCGTTCTTTCTCGTGCACCCCTCTCCTAGCGGTAGAAGTCCCGCTCCCAGCCGTGGTCGCGCAGGATCTCCAGCTCGCCGGCGCCGAGCGGCCCGAGCTCGACCGCTGCGGCGTTCGCCTCGACGTTGCGCAGCGAGCGCATGCCGGCGATCACGGTCGAGACGGCCGGATGCGAGAGGACGAAGCGCAGGGCGATCTCCGGCATCCGCTCGAGCGGGATGTCGAGGTCGCGGGCGATCGCCTGCACGCGCTCCCACACCTCCTGCTTGCGCCCGCCGCCGAAGTAGCTGTTGCGGAAGTCGCCCGGCGGGAACTCGGTCTCCGGCGTGATCTTGCCGGTGAGCGCGCCTTCGTCGAACGCGACGCGCACGATCACGCCCACGTTCGCCGCCTGCACGGCTGGGAAGAGCTCGGCCTCGGGGGTCTGGTCGAAGATGTTGTAGATCACCTGCACGGAGTCGACGACCCCGGTCTCGATCAGCCGGACGGCGTTTGCGGGCTGGTGGTCGTTGATCGAGACCCCGAAGAAGCGGATCTTGCCGTCGGCCTTCAGCCGCTCCACAGCGTCGAGCCAGTCGCCCTGGCCGACCCATTCGTCCGACCAGACGTGGAACTGCTGGACGTCGATCGTCTCGAGCCCCAGGTTGCGCAGGCTCTCCTCGGTGCGCTCGATGACGTAGTCGCCGGGGAACGCGACATCGGCGTGGATGCCCGACGGCGCAGGCCAGCGCCTGTTCTTGGGCGGGATCTTCGTCGCGACGTAGACGGTCTCGCTCGAGGAGCGCACGACCTCTCCGACGAGCTGCTCGCTGTGGCCGTCGCCGTAGACGAGCGCGGTGTCGAGGAAGCTCACGCCGAGCTCGATCGCACGGCGCAGCGCGCGCAGCGACTCGTCGTCGTCAGCGCCGATCCACATCGACTTGCCGATCCCCCACGCGCCGTAGCCGAGCTCCGAGAGAACGAGGCCCGTGCGGCCGAGGGTGCGATGCGGCATCGTCATGAGACGATCTCCGCGGCCGAGCCGACCATGCGTGCGGGACGAGGCACGGTTTCGAGCATATCCACCCGCGAGCGGCACTCGACGTCGGCCTCGACATTCGCGGAGACATCTTCGACCGGTGTGAAAGCCACGTCGATACGCACCCCGATACGCTAGTTCAATGGAGCCGGCGCCGCGCTACTGCTACCGCCACCCCGACCGCGAAACCGGGCTTTCGTGCTCCGAATGCGGCCGCCCGATCTGCTACGAGTGCATGACACCGGCTCCCGTCGGGCTCCGCTGCCCCGAGCACTCCGGCAAGCCGCAGGGGATCCACAAGGTGACCGTCGCCGCCGAGCGGGCGGTGACCGGGGTCGGCGCCCGGCGCGGCAACGCCGTCACGCTGATCCTGATCGGGATCAACGTGGCCGTGTACGCCGTCGAGCTCGCCCTCGGCGGCACGGTCGACGGGCTCGGCAACACGATCTACAACCACGGCGTCCTCTTCGCGAACGGCGCGTACCAGAACGGGCAACTCCTGACCGGCCCGGTGCACGCGATCGCCCCGGCGGGCGACCAGGTCGCCGGAGTCGAGCACGGAGAATGGTGGCGGCTGATCACGGCCGCCTTCCTGCACTACGGGCCGCTGCATCTCGGGCTGAACATGTTCAGCCTCTACTTCGCAGGCTCGATCCTCGAGCAGATGATCGGCCGCTGGCGCTACGTCCTGCTCTATCTCACTGCGGGAGTCGCGGGATCGGCGGGTGCGCTCGTCGTCACGCCGGGCTCTCCGACGGCCGGTGCCTCCGGAGCGATCTTCGGCGTGCTCGGCGCGCTGCTCGTGCTCGAGCGGCGCGGCAACATCGCCACCGGAGGGCAGGTCCTGATGATGATCGTGCTCAACCTGGTCTTCACCTTCGCCGTGCCGGGCATCTCGATCGGCGGTCACATCGGCGGCCTGATCGCCGGCTTCGTCCTGATGGCCGCGTTCGTGCGCTTCCACCATTCGTGGCAGTCGAGCGTCGCGACCACCGCTCTGATCGTCGCGATCGCGGTGATCGTCGCGTACTCGGCCGTCTCGTAGCAGTAGCCGGCTAGGCTCGCCGCCGCGAGCGGAACTCGGCGAGCCACGCCAGCGCGCGGAGGCTGAACCAGAACGGCGTGAAGATGCCGTAGAAGAGGACGAGCGCGAAGACGAGCACCACCATCCAGATGGCCCAGCGCCACCATGGGACCGGCGGCTTCGGTTTCAGGAGCGCGGGCTCCAGGGGGCTTCGAGCCGGTCGAGCAGGAGCGGGCGCACCCCTTCGATCGCGACTCGCTCCTGCTGGAGCGTGTCCCGGTCGCGGAGCGTCACCTGGCCGTCCGTGAGCGTGTCGTGGTCGATCGTGAGCGCCCACGGCGTGCCGATCTCGTCCTGGCGGCGGTAGCGCTTGCCGATCGCGGCGGATTCGTCGTACTCGACGGTCAGGTGCTTGCGGAGATCCTGGAAGAGCCCGCGCGCCTTCTCGACGAGGGCCGCGTCGTTGCCGACGAGCGGCAGCACCGCCGCCTTCACCGGCGCGATCCGGGGATGGAGCCGCAAGACCGTGCGCGGCCTGCCCTCGATCTCCTCCTCGTCGTAGGCGTCGACGAGGAACGCGAGCGCGGCGCGGTCGGCGCCGGCGGCGGGCTCGATCACGTACGGGACGTAGCGCTCCTCGTGGCCGATCCACTCGAGCTTCTGGCCGGAGCGCTCGGTGTGCGCACGGAGGTCGAAGTCGCCGCGGTTCGCGATCCCCTCCAGCTCGGACCAGCCGATCGGGAACAGGTACTCGATGTCGCTCGTGGCGGAGGAGTAGTGCGAGAGCTCGTCGGGATCGTGCGGGCGGATGCGGAGGTGACTCGGGCGGATGCCGAGATCGGTGTACCAGCGGTAGCGCTCCTCGATCCAGTAGCGGTACCACTGCTCCGCCTCGGCCGGCGGGACGAAGTACTCCATCTCCATCTGCTCGAACTCGCGCGTGCGGAAGAGGAAGTTGCCGGGCGTGATCTCGTTGCGGAAGCTCTTGCCGATCTGGGCGATCCCGAACGGCGGCTTCACGCGCAACGACGAGGTGACGTTCTTGAAGTTGATGAAGATCCCCTGCGCGGTCTCCGGGCGCAGGTAGGCGGCCGAGCGCGTCCTCGGTGACGGCGCCGATGTGGGTCTCGAACATCAGGTTGAAGTTCCGCGCCTCGGTGAGGTCGCAGTCGGCCGTCTCCCCCGGTTTCTTCGACGGCCGCTTGCCGCAGGAGGACGTCTCGAGATGGTCGGCGCGGAAGCGCAGCTTGCAGGTGCGGCAGTCGACGAGCGGGTCGGAGAAGCCGCCGACGTGGCCCGAGGCGACCCAGACCTCGGGATTCAGGATCACCGCAGAGTCGAGGCCGACGATGTCCTCGCGCTCCTGGATCAGCGAGCGCTTCCAGGCGCCCTTCACGTTGTCCTTCAGCAGGACGCCGTAGTGGCCGTAGTCGTAGGCCGAGCCGAGGCCGCCGTAGATGTCGGAGGACGGGTAGACGAAGCCGCGGCGGCGGCCGAGCGAGGCGACCTTGTCGATCGTCGCCGTGCCCTGGTACGCCGTGAGTTCGGTAGGTTCGCTGGCCATGGGCATCCATCGTACGGGGCGCTGGCAGGAGCTCGCCCTGGAGAGCGAGGCGCTGCGCGGAAATCCGCTCGGCGATCCGGCGACCCGGCCGGTCTACGTGTGGACGCCACCGTCGTACGACAGCTCCGCGGATCGTCGCTATCCGTCGATCTACGTCCTGCACGGATTGACGGGCCAGAGCCGCGCGTGGTTCAACGTCGCGCCCTTCGCGCGGAACTTCCCCGAGCTCGTCGAGGAGCTCGGCGCCGAGGCCGTCGTCGTGCTCGTCGACGGGTTCACCGCGCTCGGCGGCGCGCAGTGGATCGACTCGCCCGCGATCGGGCAGTACGGGAGGTACTTCTGCGACGAGGTCGTGGCGCTCGTCGACTCGAGGTTCCGGACGATCCCGGAGGCCTCCGGCCGCGGCGTCTCCGGGAAGTCGTCGGGCGGCTTCGGGGCGATGGTCTGGGCGATGCTGCGACCTGATCTCTTCGGCGGGCTCGCGACGCATGCCGGCGACGCGCTCTTCGAGGTGTCCTTCTTGCCGGAGTTCGCGCCCGCGGCGCAGGCGCTGCGGAACCGCTACGACGGCTCGTTCGACCGCTTCTGGGAGGACTTTCGCTCGGGGCGGCCGGTTCTGCGCAACGAGACCGATCCGGTGCTGCTGAACGTCTACGCATGTGCTGCGGCGTACTCGTCGAACGCAGACGGCTCGGTGGAGTTGCCGTTCCGGCTCGACACCGGCGAGCTCGTCCCGGAGGTCTGGGAGCGCTGGCTCGCCTGGGATCCGGTGCGGCTGGCGGCCACACATGCCGAGACGCTTGCGCGGGTTGCGCGCGATCTGGATCGACGCGGGCCGAAATGACGAGTATCGCCTCGACCTCGGCGCGATCGCCTTCCGGGACGCCGTCTCGGCTGCCGGTGTGAGCGACGAGGTGGTGCACTTCGAGCTGTTCGACGGCACGCACCGCGGGACCGACTGGCGCTACCCGCTGGCGCTGGCATTTCTCGCCGAGCGCCTAACGCCCTAACGGTACGCAGCAGCCTCGTCGCGAACGAGCCGGACGAGGTTGCCGAGCGCGATGTTGACGTCGAGGACGTGCAGGCCGAGCAGGGGGTCCTGGAGATGCGTCAGCAGCACGCGCTGCTTGGCGCTACCGGCGCCCGGCGAGATCTGGAGCCACGTCGCGTTGCCGGACGACTCGCAGCGGGCGGTGTACTCACCGGGGAAGGACACCCAGGGCGTCGTCACCTTCGGTGCGCTGCCGGCGGGCAGAAACGCGAGCACGAGCGACGGCAGGTACGGATCGAGGGCCGCCTTCCCGCCGGCGGGCGAGGCCGGGTTCACGCAGGCGATGGCGATCCCGGGCGACGGATTGTGCGGCGCCAGGATCCTCACCCCCGCGTCGGAGGTCGTCCGGCCGAACTGGCTGTTCTGCGGCGGCTTCGTGGTGAAGCTCGAGTAGGCGACGACGCAGCCCGTCTGTCGCGTCGATCTGCACAGCGGGATGTGCGCGAAGTCGCCGCCGACATCCGTCCCCTTGCGAACGGTGACGTTGCCGCCCATCAGGAGCGCAGAGACGAGCCGGTGGCGCAGCTTCGGCGCGTTGTCGAGCTCCTGCTGGAGCAGCCGGATCAGGATCGCCGCGCCCTGCGAGTGGCCGATGAAGACGATCCCGCGGCCGTTGTTGTAGTGGGCCAGGTAGTCGCGAAAGGCCGCGCGGACGCTGTTGTAGGCGATCAGCGCGTCCGCGATCGTGATGCGGGCCGGGTGGTCGATCGCGCTCAGCGTCAGCTGCCGGTAGACCGGCGCGTAGACGCGGCAGGCCTGCGAGAAGCGCGAGGCCTGGGCGGTCGCCACCTCCTTCAGGCGAAAGTCGGTGGCAAGGTCGGCGTTGACCGTCGTCTCGCCGCTGATCGTCGGATAGACGTAGAAGCAGTCGACGGCAGGCTTGCCCGCGGGGACAACGTGCTCGACGTGCGTCGCACCCGTGGCGGTGACGTCGGTCGTGGCCAGCGGCGAGCTGCAGGGGTCGTCCGTGAGACCCGGGCGGCAGAGCCAGACCGTCCCCCACTGGTCGCGGGGTGCACTCGTGGTCGTGGTCGTCGTCGTCGGCTTGGCCTTCCCGCCGCAGGCGCTCAGCGCGACTGCGAGAGCGGCGAGCACGGCGAGGCGGGCGGTGGACGACACGGAGCCCTGCTCACGCTAGCGCGGCGAAGCGGCTAGCCGTCGCGAGCCGGCTCACCGGCCGCGATCCACGCCGCGATCCGCCGTGTACGCGAGGCGGCGATCCAGATGATCGCCAGGAAGACGCCGAAGATCGAATACGCGATGAGTGGGAGGTCGAAGACGAGCGCGCCGAAGTACGCGATCTTCCGCCAGTTCAGGTTGCGCATCTCGCGGAATCTAGACGAACGTCGTCTCGCTCCCGGCGAGGGAGCTCAGCCGGCGAGTGCGACGAGCGCCTCGACCTCGACGGCGAGACCGCTCGGCAGCTCGGCGACGCCGATCGCGCTGCGGGCGCATACGCCGCGCTCCTCGCCCCAGAGCTCCGCGATCGCGTTCGTGAAGCCGTTGGCGACCGCCGGCTGGTCGCCGAAGCCGGACGCCGAGCGCACGAGGACGAGCACCTTCAGCCAGCGCTCGACGCGGTCGAGCGATCCGAGCTCCTCACGCAGGCTGCGGCACATCAGGTGAGCGGTCGTCCGCGCAGCGAGCGCCGCCTGCTCGACGTCCACGTCGTCTCCGACCCGGCCTAGGCACCCGAGGTCGCCGTTTCCGGAGAGGTAGGCGAGCCCGCCGTGGACGACGACGGGCACGAGGCGCGGCGTGAAGGGAAGCTGCGGCGGAGCGGGAAGCTCGATGCCGAGCTCGGCGAGCCGTGCTTCCGGGGACATGCGGCGAGCCTACCGACGCACAAGGAGCCCGAGCGATCCTCTAGGAGTCGGTCGGCTCCACGACGATCAGCGAGTTCCCATCCGGGTCACGGAGCCAGAACATCGGCGGCACAGGACCGCCCCAGCGCGTGACCTCGTCGTCGACGTCGACCCCGGCTGCCTTCAGCGCGACGTGATCCGCGTCGACGTCGGTCGAGTCGAGGCAGATGCCCGTCTGAGCGCCTCCTGCCGCGGCACCGTTCGGCGGTGGCGCGAGCGCGATGGTCGTGGCGGTGCCGGGGAGTGAAACCTCGACCCAGCGCATCGCCTCGCCCATCGGGACGTCGACGATCTTCTTGAAGCCAAGCGTGTTGACGTAGAAGTCGATCGAGCGGTCGGTGTCGGCCACGGTGACGCAGACGCGGCCCACTTGAGTGAGGTTCAACTGAGGCATGTCGAGTCTCCTGATGCTCGCCGGGGGTTACGAGAATAGATGGCGCCGGCTCCGGGACGACACCCGAACGGGCTCAGCCGCGGTCGGCCGCGAGCTCGCAGCGCCATCAGGGAGGACGCTCCCCGGAAAATCGCCCCGCCCGACCCGAACCTACGAGACTCTGGAGTCGAGGCGCGAGGATCCTCGCCTGCGCGAGTGGTCGGGGATGTATCCCAACCGACTTCCTATGCATCCGGTAGTCAATCGCGGCCTGCACAGCAGGTTCACCGGACGGAGACGGCGGTCGACACCTACTTCAAGGCCGCGTTGTTGCTCGTCCTGCTGCCTGAGACCTTGTAGTCGGTTCCTATCTTGAGGACGCGCGAGAACTGGAACGGATGCGGCGTCTCGATGTCGAGCGTCTGGGACGCGGTGTCAGGCGTCGGGTCGTCGACGCCGGCGACATGCGCGATCGCCGTCGCGGCGACCACCTTGCCCCACGACATCTCGTACGTGACCGTGAACTCGCGTGACTCCCCGGGTCCGATCGGGTTGAGCGTGCAGTCGGCGTAGTAGAAGACGAGCGCCTTGTAGGTGCCCTGCTCGGCCACCCGCTTGACGACACAACCAGTCACTGCGTTACCATCCGGGGCGTCTTCGGTCCCGGGTGACAGGAGCGCGCCCGCGGGAAAATGGAAGACGGCGCTCCCGCCCTGGCTCCCGTCCGGCCCGCGATTCTTGACGAGCACGTGCTGCGTGATGCGGTAGTGCTTCACCAGGATCCCGTTCTCGAACGATACGGTCGGATCGAGAAAGCCGATCGCGAGGTCAGCCTTCCGCTTCCGAACGGTCGTCGTGGGGGTCGTGATGATCTGCGTCGTCGCCGCGGTCGTCGCACTCGTCGACGGCAACGACGCGGTCGGAACGGCGGGCACCCCGTAGACCTCGCAGAAGCCGGGCCCGCCCTTGCTCGTTGTCGACCAGGTCGCAGCACCGGAGTCCTCGCAGGCATACGTCCCGTCGATCACCTGCGGCGACGCGCCCGGCGGTTGTGGGTAGACGTACCAGTTCACGTTCGGCGCGTTGTTCTGCCCCGAGCTCGCCGACGCCTTGTACGGCCCGAGCTCTGCCGGCACCGAGGCCGCGCCGCCGCCCGTGCGCTTCAACGCAAGTGTGCCCGGCGACGCGCCGTGGCCGCCGTTCCAGTGGTAGGTCTGAAGCAGCACGACGCAGTAGGCCTTCCCGTTCGTGCTGAAGCTCGGCGCCGTCGCCCCGTTCTCGACCGTGCCGCCGTTCGAGTTGTCGAACACCGTCACACGGTTCGTCACGCGGTCGATCTGGCACGTCCAGCCACCGCCGGAGTTGGCGCCGCCCGGAAGCGCACGTGCCGCGAACGCGCCGACCGCGGAGACCGCAGCGAGCAGCGCCAACAGCTGTCCGCGGCTCATCCGCGGAGCCTACTCCCAGCAACGGTAGTTCCCGACCCGAGGGCATCGATTCCTGACCCGGGCTAACGACGCCCGTCTGCGCAAGTGTTCGCGAGAGACGCCAGCGGTCAGGGCCTGGCGGCGGGGTCGAGCAACTCCCGATTTCGCCGCTCAGCCTCGGCCGCGTTCCAGCGCATGCGCGCCATGAAGGCGAGTATCCACGGCCAGCTGACAGCGCCGTAGACGAGCGCACCGACGAAGACCCATCGGATGATCCCATGGCTTTGCGAAAAGAGCACGGGAACCGCGACCACGAGAGGAACGATCACCCATAGCGCGTGCAGCATCCAGAGAAGTGCTCGCCGGCCGCGCGGGCGCGACCGTGGCACTAGCCATCTCGGCCATGGGGCCGCTTGAACTCGTCGTGACCATGCCACGGCAATCGCCGCGTCACGGGGATCGTCAACGGCGCGACCCTCCCGGATCGCGCGTCCGACTGCGCGGCGTCGCTGCGAAGGGAGTGCGCGCAGTTCGCGGCGTAGTTCGACGCGCCACAGGTCGGCGGCAGGAGGTTCCAGGCTGTGAAGCATTGCAGCCTGGCGGGGACACGCTGGCGATAGCTCGCTCACCTGCACCAGCGCGCGTCAGTGTCACCCGTCCTTCAGGCTGCCATGATGAACCGCATAATCGACGATCTGATCGAGATTCCAGAGTCGAGCGAGCAGGCTTCTTGGCTCACCCTCGAGATCGTGACATTCGCGGAAAACGTGTTGTCGCTGGTGCCGGACGGTTTCGCGGCATACGCGAGGGTCTTTCATCCCGTCAGGATCTTCGATCCAGACACGAGTCACGGAGTCGCCACGTGGGCGGACGCGGCTCAGTACACCGGACGAACAGCGCACCGCGGGATGCAGTGGCCGTCGTTGATTGGGACGAATCAGGGCACGGCCTGGCTCGGAAGCGTGAGCATCGACTCACCGAGCCGCGGCTCGATCCCAGACGAGGTCGCGCGAGTCCTGGTCGATGTTCTGCGAGCGGAGACGACGACGCCCGGGCGTTGCTGGTTCGGGATCTGGGAAGGTTGGGGTGGCCTCGGGGCCGTCATTGCTGCCGCACCGAGGTTCGCGCTCCCGAACCGTAGGTACCACCTGCTCGGAGGGCCGATCGAGGTTGCGTCGGAACTCGCTGCGGCCGGACCGACTTGGGATCCGCCAAGCCTTTGGTGGCCGTCGGATCATGCCTGGTGCGTCGCGACCGAAATCGACTTCAACACCACGTACGTGGGGGGAAGCAGATCGTCCATCGACAAGCTCTTAGCCAGCGATGTCGAGGTCTACGCGGTGGAGCCCACCGATGGCATCGACTATGCGAGCGACAACCTGAACCCACAGCCGCCCGATGTGTAAGACGACACTGAATTGCGAATGGCCCCCGAGCCCGCCGCTTCGGACAGGGCTCGACTTGCGGGTTGCGACGCGGCCTAGCCGTAGGCACCCTGCACCGATGACTGAGCCTCTGATCGAGCGGGCCGAGGTCGTTGCCCTACTCTTCAATGTGAGCGACATCGCTGTCACGTTGACCAACATCGAACGACTGCTGGGAGAGGACGATGGCGAAGAAGAAGCTGACGAAAGCTGAACGCGCAGAACGAGACGCACGGCATGAGCGCGTCTTGGCGAACGCCCAGCGCACGCGCAAGCTGGCCGAGCGGGCGCAGGCAAAGCTGGAAGCACAAAGCCCACGGGGATAGGTTGCTCTAGACGGTTTTTGGACTGCTTCGACGAGGGCGAGCAACGCTCCGGCGTCATGGCGCTCCACCGGCGTCACCGTTCTTACGCCCGGCTAGTCATCCCGCGACCGTTCCATCACCTTCGCGCCAGGCACGCCGAAGCCGAGCTTGCGGTACAGCTCGTGAGCATCCGAGGTGTGGAGGAGCCACTTGGCATCGGCGTACGGGCCCAGCTCGACCATCTCGCGGACGAGCTCGACGCCCAGGCCGCGGCCGCGGCATTCCTCGAGGACGTACACGTCGGCCAGATAGAACAGCCCGGGCGAGCAGCGGACAGCCCGGCAGAAGCCGACCTGGCGGCCGTCGCGATAGAGCCCGACCACACGCGTCGCCTCGCGGACGAGGTCCTCCATCACGGCGAGCTCGCGGCCGGCAGCCCAGTAGGACTCGTCCGAGATGTAGCGGTGCACCGCCGCGACGTCGATCCGGGCGCCGTCGTCGTCGAGCTCGTAGCCGTCGCCGAGGTCGCGTTTCACGCCGAGAGGGTGCGCAGCCGGAAGCCGCCGTGCTCTTCATAGGACGTGATGACGACGGCGAGCGCTTCCCGCCGCGCCCGGTCTGAGATCGGGACGTCCCACGCCTCGGCAAGCGGGGTCGAGAGAAGGCCTTCGATCGCAGTCAACCCGCCAGCGGAGAGCGCGATCGAGCCGGCGGCGTGCTGCGCACAGACCGCGCCCCCGGCGCGCGGTGAGAAGCCGACGAGGTTCGCGGTCGCTCCGCACTCGACGCAGCTCTTCACGTGCGGCAGGTACCCCGAGACCCAGAGCAGCTTCAGCTGAAACGCGAGCGCGAGCGCGTCGTGGGCCGGACGGTCATGGACGGCTGCGGGCGCCTCGTCGAGCACGTCGAGGAAACGGGAGATCGCGGCGAACGCGCGCGGGTTCGCCTCCGGCTCGCCGAAGAGGCGCAGCATCGCCTCGGCCCCGATCAGGCCGACACTCGCGCGGTACGGATCCTCACGTGTGTCGTGGTGGGAGGCGATCAGGTCGACTCCGGTGACGGTGTGGAGCTCGCCCGATCCCTCGTGGAGCAGCAACTCGACGTGTGAGAGCGGCTCGAGCCGCGCGCCGAAGCGCGATTTCGTCTTGCGGACGCCTTTGGCGATCGCGCCGATCCTGCCGCGACTCGAGGTGTAGAGGTGCAGGATCCGGTCGGCCTCGGAGAAGCGCATCGAGCGCAGGACGATCGCCTCGGTCTTGTAGGTGTGCCCTCTGGCCACTGCCGCCAAGTCTAGAGCCGGGATCGGCGCCGGCTACACGGCGGCGCTGTACGGCGAGCGCTGGCAACTCGGGCAGTACCACGTGCCGCGGCCGGCGACGCGGATCTTCTCGATCGCCGTGCCGCAGCGCTCGCACGGCTCGCCGCCTCGGCCGTAGACCTTGAACTCGTGTTGCATCGAGCCGTAGGCGCCGTCCGGGAGGGCATAGTCGCGCAGCGTCGATCCCTGGCGCGCGATCCCCTGCCGGAGAGCGGCGCGGATCGCGCGATGGAGCGCGCTGACCTCGTCCGGGTCGAGGCCGCGCGCTTCGCGCAGCGGATGGATGCGTGCGCGCCAGAGCGCCTCGTCGGCGTAGATGTTTCCGATCCCGGCGACGGTTCGCTGGTCGAGGATCGCGGCTTTGACGGGGGCGCGTCTCGTCTTCAGGCTCGCGGCGAGATCGCGGGTGCGGAACGAGGGCTCGAGCGGCTCCGGCCCGACCCGCGCATCGATGTACTCGTCGATCTCCGGCGGCTCGAGCAGAAGCCAGGTGCCAAACCTCCTGACGTCACGATAGGCAACGTCCGACCCGTCGTCTAACCTGGCAACTGCTCGTCGGTGGGGATCGTCCGGAAGCATTCCCGCCGGCGCAGTGCGAAGCGACCCCGTCATCCGGAGGTGAATCAGGAGAGCACGACCCGACTCGAACCGCACAATCAAGTACTTGCCGCGACGCTCTACTCGCAGGACTCGTTCGCCCTCGAGCTCACGCGAGACGTCAGCGGGATCGTACGGCCGCGTCAGGCGCGGATCGTTGATCTCGACGCGAACGAGCCGCCTGCCTTCGAGCACCGGTGCGAGGCGTGCGCGCACCGTCTCGACCTCGGGCAGCTCGGGCACGAGCGAACCGTACCGCCACACCGGCACCGGCACCGCGCCGTCGCAGGCCGGGGCCGGCCCGAACCCGCGCCCGACCGCTAGCTGACGACCTCGAGCAGCACCGGCCGGTGGCGCACCGGCTGGTCGCCGAGCTCGTAGGCGGCGAGCACCTCGCGCGCGGCCTCGTCGGCGGACGCCTCAGCGCGGGCGTGCACCTCGGCGAGCAGCTCACCCGCCTCCACCGCCTGCCCGCGCTTGCGGTGGCAGACGACGCCGACTGCGTGGTCGATGGTGTCCGCCTTCGTGCGCCGGCCGGCGCCCAACCGAAGGGCCGCGGTCGCGATGGCGATTGCGCCGAGACGCTCGACGGTGCCGGACCGGGAAGCGATGACCTCGCGTACGACCGGCGCCCACTCGAGCGCGTTCTCGTCAGCGGTTCCCCCTTGCGCCTCGAGCCAGCGGCGCCAGACCGCCTCGGCGGATCCGTCGGCGACGGCCGTCTCGATGCGGCGGCGGGCCTCGGTCGCATCGACCCCGAGATCCGAGAGAACGAGCAGTCGAGTGCAGGCGTCGAGCACCAGCTCGGTGAAGTCCGCCGGGCCGTGGCCGCGCACGGTCGCGAGCGCTTCGCGCACCTCGAGTGCGTTGCCGACCGCGGCGCCGAGCGGCTGGTCCATGTCGGTCAGCAGGCAGACGACTTCGCGCCCGGCCTGCTCTCCGAGTGCGAGCATCGCCTCGGCGAGCCGCCGGGCGTCGTCCAGCGTCTTCATGAACGCGCCGTCGCCGACCTTCACGTCGAGCACGATCGCCTGCGCACCCGCGGCGAGCTTCTTCGACATGATCGACGCGGCGATCAGCGAGAGCTGGTCGACCGTCGCCGTCACGTCGCGAAGCGCGTAGAGCAGGCCATCGGCTGGGACGAGCTTGGCGGTCTGCCCGACGATCGCCATCCCGACGTCGCGAACCTGCGACACGAACTCCTCCGTCGACAGCGCGATGCGATAGCCGGGGATCGACTCGAGCTTGTCGAGCGTCCCGCCCGTGTGGCCGAGACCGCGGCCGCTCATCTTCCCGAACGGCACACCGCACGCGGCGACGATCGGCCCGACGGCCAGTGACGTCTTGTCCCCCACCCCGCCCGTCGAGTGCTTGTCGACCACCTTCCGGCCGAGCGCGGCGCCGAGGTCGATCGTCTCGCCGCTCCGGATCATCGCGTCGGTCATGGCGTAGGTCTCACGGGGCGAGAGGCCCCGGAAATAGACCGCCATGCAGAACGCCGCGAGCTGGTAGTCGGGGATCTCGCCCCGCGCATAGCCGAGGATCAGCTCCGAGATCTCCTCCGACGAGAGCTCTTCCCCGTTGCGCTTGCGCTCGATCAGGTCGGCCGGACGGATCACGGCAAGCTCAGGCTGTGACGAACGGCTTGCCGGGGATCCCTCGGGACGGTGTCGGCCCACCGAGCCATGCATTCACGGTCGCCCCGACGTCGGCGAACTCGCCGCCCTCATAGATACGGCCGGCTGCGTTCCGACCTTCGACGTACGCGAGCAGGAGGGCGTGCTCGCGCGAATGGTCGGTCGACGGGGTTGTCGGATCGCAGCCGTGATCGGAGGTCAGGATCAGCAGGTCGCCGGGCCGGAGCGCATCGAGGATGTCGGGCAGCCGCCGGTCGAAGTCCTGAAGACAGCGGTGGAAGTTCACGGGATCGTTGCGATGCCCCCAGAGCGAGTCCGTCTCGACGAGGTTCACGAGCACGAAGCCGTCGTCGATCTCGCGCAAGAGCTCCTCGATTCGCTGGATCCCCTCGACGTTCGACTTCGTCGGAAACGACTCGTCGATGTCGCACCCCGCGAAGATGTCCCCGATCTTTCCGACGCCGTAGACCTTCGTTCCGGCGCTTCGCATCAGCGAGAGGTAGTTCGGCCGGCGCGGCTCGAGCGAGAAATCGTGTCGGTTCGCAGTGCGCGTGTAGTTCCCGGGCTCACCCGTGAACGGCCGCGCGATCACGCGTCCGACGGCGTGCTTGCCGGTCAGGATCCCGCGTGCGACCCGGCAGGCCTCGTAGAGCTCCTCGAGTGGCACCGTCTCCTCGTGGGCGGCGATCTGGAAGACCGAGTCGGCGCTCGTGTAGACGATCCACTTGCCCGTTCGCTGATGCTCCTCCCCGAGTTGCTGGATGATCTCCGTCCCGCTCGCGGGCCGGTTGCCGATCACGCCTCGGCCGGTGCCGTTCATGAACGGATCGATCACGTCGTCCGGAAAACCGTGCGGATAGGTCGGCATCGCCTTCGGCGTGACGACTCCCATCAGCTCCCAGTGCCCGGTGGTCGTGTCCTTGCCGCGCGAGCGCTCGAGCAGGCGGCCCGCGATCGCGGGTGCACCCGGTTGCGGCGGGCAGCCCGCCAGCGGTTCGACGTTGCCGAGGCCGAGTGCTTCCATTGTCGGCAGGTCGAGACCGCCAACCGCCTTCGCCACGTTTCCGAGTGTGTCTGAGCCCTCGTCGCCGAACTCGCCGGCGTCGGGGAGCGCTCCCGCACCGACGGCATCGAGGACAATCACGCAGGCGCGGGGCACGCGGCTATCCTAGTCTGGTGGCTACAGCGTTCGGACTTGTCGGGATCGCGGTCTTCATCGCCGGTGTGGTCGCGCTCGCAGCGGGCGTCACCTGGCTTGTCGTGAAGGTCAGCCCGAACCCGAACAAGAAGCGCAAGAAGGCCGAAGAAGCCGCCACCTAGGCCGCGAGCGCTTCGGCGAGCGGCGTGTAGGCGAGGCCATGGGCCTCGGCGACCGCCTCGTAGGTGACCTTGCCGGCGAGCACGTTCACGCCCTTTGCGAGTGCTGCGTCCGCCTCCACCGCCGCGACGAGGCCGTGGTCGGCGATCGCCTCCACATACGGCAGCGTTGCGTTCGTCAGCGCCTTCGTCGATGTGATCGGCACGCCGCCGGGCATGTTGGCGACGCAATAGTGCGTGACGCCGTCGACCACGAAGACCGGATCGGAATGGGTCGTCGGATGGGACGTCTCGAAGCAACCGCCCTGGTCGATCGCCACGTCGACGACGACCGCGCCTTCCTTCATGCCTGCGATCATCGCCCGCGTCACGAGCTTGGGCGCAAGCGCGCCCGGGATCAGCACTGCCCCGATCACGAGGTCGGCATCCTCCACCGACGCCGCGATCTCGAGGCTCGAGGACATGAGCAGGCTCACACGGCCCGAGAGGATTCCTTCCAGGTAGCGCATCCGGTCGATCGAGCGCTCCAGGATCGTCACCTGGGCGCCGAGCCCGAGCGCCATGATCGCCGCGTTGTAGCCGACGATCCCGCCCCCGACGATCGTGACCTTTCCCGGCGCAACCCCGGGCACGCCGCCCAGCAGCAGCCCTCGCCCGCCGAACGGCTTCTCGAGGAAGTACGCGCCCGCCTGCGCGGCCAGGCGCCCGGCGACCTCGGACATCGGCGCCAGCAGCGGCAGCGCGCCGTGCGAGGTCTCGACGGTCTCATAGGCGACGGCGGCGATGCCCGAGTCGACGAGCGCACGCGTGAGCGGCTCGTCGGCTGCAATGTGGAGATAGGTGAAGAGGGTCAGCCCCTCACGCATCCGCGGGTATTCCGCGGCGGTCGGCTCCTTCACCTTCAGGAGCAGGTCGGCGGAGCTCCACGCCTCGTCCACCGACACGATCCCGGCGCCGACGCGTTCGTACGCGGTGTCCGGGAACGCGCTGCCCACGCCGGCACCGGTCTCGATCGAGACCTCGTGACCGCGGTTGATCAGCTCGAGCGCACCGGCAGGGGTGAGCGCGACGCGGTACTCGTCCGGCTTGATCTCCTTCGCGACCGCGATCTTCACGGCCGCGCACGATAGCTATGACCGCGCGGCATCAACGAGGGCCAACGTGACCTCGACCATGGCCTCGAGGTCGGCGACCGAGATGTGCTCGTCGGGAGTGTGGATCTCGGCCATTCCGTTGGCGAGGTTCACGCACTGCAGGCCGCGCTCGTTGAAGGCGTTCGCATCGGCGGCGCCGCCCGAAAGGCTGTAGCTGGTCTCGAAGCCGCAGCGTCCGAGGGCATCCGCGGCGAGCCTCACCGCGAGGTCGTCCTTCTTGAACCGGTAGGCGCGGTAGCTGCGGCGCGACTGCATCTCGACCTCGCACTCGGCAACGCCGGCGGCGAACGTGAGCGCGTCCTGCATCGACTGGACGAGCTCGGCCAGCTTCCGCTCGTCGTGCGAGCGCACATCTGCGACGAGCGAGCACCACTCGGGGATGATGTTGGGCGCGGTGCCGCCGCTGATCAGGCCGATGTTGGCAGTGGTCTCGTCGTCGACCCGGCCGAGCCGCATCTCCGCGATCGCCCGCGCGGCGGCGGCGATCGCCGAACGCCCCTCCTCCGGGTACATCCCCGCGTGCGCGGCGCGGCCGTGGAAGGTGATCTCGAGCTGCTGCGCCGATGGCGCACCGAGAACGACCTCACCGATCGGCGCAGCCTGGTCGTAGACGTAGCCGACCTGCGCGGCGAGGCGTGTGTGGTCGAAGGCGTAGGCGCCGTGAAGGCCGACTTCCTCCTTCGGAGTGAAGAGCAGCTCGATCCCCGCATGCGGGCGGTTCTCGGCCAGCACGCGCCGCGCCGCGGCGAGCATTGCGGCGACCGCCGCCTTGTTGTCGCCGCCGAGGATCGTCGGCTTCGCGTTGCGGACGACCCCGTCCTCGACCACGGGCTCGATCGTGTCTGTGGGCGGCACCGTGTCGAGGTGGGCACAGAAGAAGACCCGCTGCCCGGGCGCGGTCGGCTCGAGGCGAACGTAGAGATTGCCGATCGTGGAGCCGATCTTCGGGCCCGCATCGTCCTCGTCGGCCTCGAGGCCGGAGTCGCGCACGTAGTCGAGCACGCGGTCGGCGACCTCGCGCTCCTCACCGGACGGGCTGGCGATCGCAGCAAGCTCGAGGAAGAGATCGAGGACCTCGGACACTGGCCTCGATCCTACGTTGAGCTCACGACTGCAGCTGAGGGGGCGTCTCTCCGGTGTGCGTGACGGAAACCACACGATCGCGTTCGACCACGACGCGCCAGCTCGAGCGTTTCCGCGGCTGGGTGACGGAGAGATCGCTCAGGTAGAAGCTGCCGTCGCTCATCGACTGCTTCGCCAGGGGTGAGAGCTCGCCGGTTCCCCAGTACTCGACGAACGTCACAACAGCCGTCAGCGATCTGTCGTCGACCACCACGCCACATTGCCCGGAAACGGTTCGAGGGCCGCTGCGTCCGGCCGGGATCGTGCACGGTCGGGCCCCAACGTCTCCCGGGAACAAGCGTTTCGGATGGAGCCCCACGATCGCGGGCGCGCCCACCGCCGTCGCGATCAGCCCTTCGACGCCGGCAGTCCACGGGCCCTGCATGCACGCGAGCACGCTTGCCCGCGTCGGATCCCCGAGGAGCACGGGATTCTCGTCGCATGGAAGCTGAGCCTCGAGGACATCCAGCGTCCGCTGATCGCCCTGAACCGCCGCCAGGAAGACCTTCACCGCAACACCCCCCGGATCGTTACAGCTTCCACTCAGCTGGGTCGACGCGCCGCCAGTTGTGACAACTACGAGCACCCACGCCTGATGAACGAGCGCATCGCACACCGCCTTCGGCCCGACCTGCCGCGGGCTCAGCATCGCCGCCGGGTAGGCGTTGATATCCCGACAGATCCGCGCCGCGAGCGGCAGCGTCCCTGCGGGTGGGTTGCAGGTCAGGGCGTAGACCTGTTGGGTCGTCGCACTCGACGAGAACGACGGATAGCTGACGTATGTGACCTGCACGCTCAGGTCAGCCGGAGCCGCCGACTGGCTCTCGCCTGGGAAGGCGGCGAGCAGGACGAGCACGCACCACGAAACCGATGCGATCCGAGTCATGCCGCTGCGACTAGCCGGCGACTTGAAGCGGCGAGCCGGCTCGCTCGCGCGAGCGCACGAGCGCCGCGCCGACGAACGCGCGGAAGAGCGGTGCCGGCCGCGTCGGGCGCGACTTGAACTCCGGGTGGAACTGCGAGGCGACGAACCACGGGTGATCCGGGAGCTCGACGATCTCGACGAGTCGCCCTTCCTGGAAGGTGCCGCTGATCACGAGCCCGCCGTCGACGATCGCCTGGCGGTAGGCGTTGTTGACCTCGTAGCGGTGCCGGTGGCGCTCGGCGATCACCGGCTCGCCGGCGTAGAGCTCGCGTGCCCGCGTTCCCTCCGCCAGCTCGACCGCCTGGGCGCCGAGGCGCATCGTGCCGCCGAGATCCTCGACGTCCTTCTGCTCGGGCAGCAGATCGATCACCGGGTACGGCGTCTCAGGATCCATCTCGGTCGAGTTCGCACCGTCGAGCCCGCAGACATGCCGCGCGAACTCCGAGACGGCGACGTGCATCCCGAGGCAGATCCCGAGGTACGGGATCGCATCCTCACGAGCGACGCGGCAGGCGAGGATCTTGCCCTCCCAGCCACGCGAGCCGAAGCCGCCCGGGACCAGCACCCCATCGACCTGCGCAAGAACACGGCGAGCCTCGTCGAGAGTCATGTTCTCCGCGTCGACCCAACGAACGTTGACGTCGCAGCCGTTGTGGATCCCGGCGTGCTTGAGCGCCTCGTGCACGGAGAGGTACGCGTCGTGGAGCTTCACGTACTTGCCGACGAGCGCGATCTCGACGGTCTCGTGGCGCTCGCCGAGGCGATCGACGAGGTTGTCCCACTCGCCGAGATCGGGCTCGGCGGTCTCGAGGCCGAGCTTGTCACAGACGAGCCGGTCGAGACCCTGCGCCTGGAGCGCCTTCGGGACGAGGTAGACGTCGGGCACGTCGATCGCGGAGACGACTGCCTCGACGTCGACGTCGGCGAAGAGCGCGATCTTGTCGCGGATGTCCTGCGTCAGCGGCTCGGTCGAGCGGCAGACGAGCACGTCGGGGTGGATACCGATGCGCCGCAGCTCGTTCACCGAGTGCTGCGTCGGCTTCGTCTTCAGCTCGCCGGCGTTCGCGATGAACGGCACGAGCGTGACGTGGATGTAGAGCACGTTGTCCGGGCCGACTTCGCGCCGGAACTGCCGGATCGCCTCGAGAAACGGCAGCGACTCGATGTCGCCGACGGTGCCGCCGATCTCCGAGATCACGACGTCGGTGTCGGTGACCTTCGCGACCGAGCGGATGCGGCTCTTGATCTCGTTCGTGATGTGCGGGATCACCTGGACGGTCGAGCCGAGGTACTCGCCCTTGCGCTCCTTGCGCAGCACGCGGTCCCAGACGGCGCCCGCGGTGTGGTTCGCGGCGCGCGAGAGGTTCTCGTCGATGAAGCGCTCGTAGTGGCCGATGTCGAGATCGGTCTCGGCGCCGTCCTCGGTGACGAACACCTCCCCGTGCTGGAACGGGCTCATCGTCCCCGGATCGACGTTGATGTACGGGTCGAACTTCTGCATCTGCACCTTCAACCCGCGTGCCTTCAGGAGCCGGCCGAGCGAGGCGGCAGTGATGCCCTTCCCGAGCGACGACACGACCCCGCCCGTCACGAAGATGTACTTGGTGTCGCTCACGCGGGCCTCTCGAACCACGCATGACGGCATCCAGCCGTGATCTGACTCACGGAACTCCAGCCTAGCAGGCGATCCACGCTCTCCACGCAACCGATCCTAGGCTTCGGGCAGGACGGTGCCCAAAACGTTGCACTTTCGGCGCGTTTTCGTCACAGACACGTCACGGGTTCCGGATTAGGATTGCTCGCAGGTGGTGGCGGTCCGGGGCACCCTGGAACCAGCCGCCCATTTTTTTCCCGCCAATTCGTTCAGAGCGTGGCGGCGGTCTGGACGAGGTCGTAGAGACGATTCACAGCGGTGCGGGCAGTCCACTCGTCCCGGGCGCGGAGGAGCAGCCGGGAGAGCGAATCCGTCGTGCTCACACCCACCGTCACGAGCGTTCGATCGTGCTCGATCCACTTCAGCCTGACGCTGACATCGATCGGGGTGAAGGTCCAGGATCGCGCGGCCGCTGCGCACGAGCTGCCACGACCATTCCTCGTAGAGAGCCACTCGCGTCACGAGCAGCTTCGCCGTGACCCGCGGGCCGGACGGACGTCTCAGCGCGGAACGGCGTGCGCCGAGCCCTCCCTCGATCAGCAAGACGTCCCAGCGGGCCCCGGCCGCGAAGCCGCGACGATCCGGGCCGACGCCCGTGATGCCGGGCCACCAGTCGGCAAGGTGATGCGGCTCGGCGAGAAACTCCCACACGTCGTCGCGTGGGGCCAGCAGCTCTCGCGAGGCTTCCTTCATTCGCGGATCGTGGCGAGGAAGTCGGCGCCGCCGAGCATCCGTTCCAGCTCGACGCGCCGCTCGTCCGGATCGAGCGGCGCGATCCGCGTGTGCGTCGGGTCGCCCGGGATCTTCTCGACGCGGAAGTGCCGGTCGGCGAGGGTCGCGATCTGCGGCAGATGCGTGATCGTCACGACCTGCGCGCGGGTCGACAGGCGGCGCAGCGTCTCGCCGACCGCGTGGGCGGTCTGGCCTCCGATCCCCGCATCGATCTCGTCGAAGACCATCGTCTCCCCACCCCCGACCGCCGCGATCGCGAGCGCGATCCGGGAGAGCTCTCCTCCGGACGCCGTCTCCGAGACGGGTGCGAACGGCAGGCCGGGGTTCGGGCGGATCAGGAAGCGCACCTCGTCGCCGCCCGTGGGGCCGGGATCGGTCTCCCGGAGCTCGGCCGCGAACTCCCCGTCGCCGAGCCCGACCCCGACGAGCTCTTCCGCGACGGCGGCCGCGAAGCTCGGCGCGGCCGCGGCGCGCGCCTCGCGCAGGGACTCGTGCAGGCGCTCCACTCCGTGTTCCGCAGCGGCAAGCGCCTCGGCCGCGGCGGCCGCGGGATCGTGCCCTTCGGCGATCGCGGCCAGCTCCTGCCGCGCTGCGGCCGCGCGCTCGAGCAGCTCGGCATAGGTCTGCGCCCGATAGCGGCGCTTCGTGTCGGCGATCCGGTCGAGCTGCTCCTCGATCGACTCGACCCGGCCGGGATCGGCGTCGAGCGCAGCGAGGAACCCACGCAGCTCCGAAGCCGTCTCGCGCAGCGAGAGCTCGGCGTCACGCAGAACACCTCCGATCGCCACCAGCTCGGGCGCGATGCTCTCGAGCGGTGCAACGGCGCGCTCGGCCTGTGCGACCAGATCTGCGGCGCCCTCCCCCTCGTCCGGCGCCAGCGCGGCTTCGGCGGCCGCTGCGCCGGCGGCGAGCTCGGTCAGATGACGAAGCCGCTCACGCTCGCCGCGCAGCTCGTCCTCGTCGCCAGGCTCCATGCCCTCTGTGTCCGCCGCGAGCGCTCGCAGCTCGTCGAGACGCGCCTGGGCCGTCGCCGCGTCGCGCGTCAGCTCGTCGTAGGCACGGCGCGCCGCCTGGAGCTCGCGCCAGGCCCGCCGGGCGCTGCGGACGAGGCCGTCCACCCCGGCGAAGCCGTCGAGCACCGCCAGCTGATAGCTCGGCCGTGCGAGCCGGCGCTGCTCGAACTGGCCGCTCATCGCGAGCAGCCCCTCGACAGCCGCCGCGACGTCTTCGCGAGCCGCGCTCCGCCCCCACGCGTACGCGCGCGTGCGGCCGTCGGCGAAGATCCGCCGCGCGAGCACGAGCGTCTCCTCCCCGTCGGGGCGCAGCTCGGCCAGCTCGCCGAGCGTCTCGTCATCCGGGAGATCGAACTCCGCCTCGACGTACGCCTCGCCCGCGGCCGAGCCGATCGCGGCGGCGTCGCCGCGCGCGCCGAGCAGGAGGCCGATCGCGTTCGAGAAGATCGTCTTGCCCGCACCGGTCTCCCCCGTGATCGCGTTCAACCCGTCTTCGAACTCGAGCTCCGCCTCCCGGATGAGCACGAGGTTCTCGATGCGGAGACGGCGAAGCACGACCGGAATGCTACGGCGCGGAGCCGCTGACTTCGACTGCCGGTTCTAGCCGTGTCCGAAAACGGCCGCGTAACGGTGGAAGAACGTCCGCTCCGGCAGCGTCGCGAGCAGGCTGCGCTCGCGCCCGAAGCGCACCACGACCTGGCCGCCGGGCGCGAGCTCGGCCACCGGGTGGCCGTCGACGAGCACGCTCGCGGCCACGGCGATCGAGCGGTTCACGACCACGAGCTCCGTTTCCGGACCGACGACAAGCGGGCGCGCGTGGAGCGAATGCGGCGCCACGAACGTGATCACCATCGCCTCGAGCCCCCAGACGAGCACCGGGCCGCCGTTCGAGAGGTTGTAGGCGGTCGAGCCGGACGGAGTCGAGCAGATCAGGCCGTCGCACGGCTGAACTCCGAGATCCTCGCCGTCGATCAAGTAGCCCAGCTCGATCATCCGGCCCAGCGTGCCGCTCGTGACGACAGTGTCGTTGACGGCCACATGCCGTTGGCCGTTCAGCTCGAGATCGAGCGTCGGCAGCTCGAAGACGCGGTACTCGCCGGCAAACGCCCGGGCGAGGCCGGCCTCGAGCTCGTTCCCCTGAATCGCGGTCAGGAACCCGACGCGACCGAAGTTCACCCCGAGCACCGGCACGCCGGTGCCGAGGAACCGCGTGAGCGCCCGCAGGATCGTCCCGTCGCCACCGAGCACGACGGCGAGGTCCAGGTGCTGCTCCGCGTCGGCGGCGTCGAAGACGAGCTCGACCCCGGCCGCGGCCGCGGCGTCCTTCAGCCTCCCGACCGCCTCGTCGACATTCTGGCGCTGACCGTGGGTGACGACCGCGACGCGCTCAACCGACGGCATCGGCGATCCACCGATCGAGCTCCTGCGGGAGCTCGGGTCGCTCTGACTGGACGAGGTGGAGAACGAACTCATGGTTTCCCTTCGGGCCTGGAAGCCCCGAGTCTACGACTCCACGGACGGCTGCACCCCACGCCAGTGCCGCTTCTGCGATCTCGTGCACTACGCGCCGCCGAACGGCGGGATCGCGCACGACGCCCTTGGGAACCTCCGACCGGCCCGCCTCGAACTGCGGCTTCACGAGCACGAGCGCGTGCCAGCCGGGGGCGGCCAGAGCAAGCGCCGGCGGCAGCGCGAGCCGGACCGAGATGAACGAGACGTCGCAGGTCACGAGCTGCGGCGCGTACGGCAACTCCGTCAGCTCGCGCGCATTCGTCCTCTCGAGCACCGTCACGCGCGGATCGTCGCGCACCTTCGAGTGCAGCTGCCCGTGACCGACGTCGAGTGCGATCACCCGCGCGGCGCCGCGCTGGAGCAGCACATCGGTGAAGCCACCGGTCGAGGCGCCGAGATCCAGGCAGTCGAGCCCTGCGGGGTCGAGCTCGAACGCATCGAGCGCGTTTGCGAGCTTGTAGCCGGCACGCGAGACGTACGGCGGCGGCTGGTCGACCTCGAGCGGAGCCGCCTCGTCGACCTGCTCCCCCGCCTTCGAATGCCCCGGCACGAGCCCCGCCATCACGAGCGCCTGCGCCTGCGCGCGGCTCGCCGCAAGGCCACGCTCGACGAGCAGCACGTCGAGGCGCTTCTTGGGGCTCACGACGTGCGCGCGCCGAGGCCGGCGACGATCTCGGCCAGAACAGACGTGTCTGCCCGGATCTCGGCCAGCCGCGCCTGCGCCCGTGCGGTCGCGGCGTCGGCAAGCCCGCGTGCCGCGTCCTCGCCGACCTCGAGCACGTAGCCGTCGCCGTCGAGGATGTCGTCGACGACCTGAAAGAGCATCCCGAGCTCATGCGCGAACGCCCGCCAGGGCGGATGCTCGCTTGCCGGCAGCTCCGCTGCCCAGAGGCCGCACATGATCGAGGCGGTGAAGAGCGCGCCGGTCTTCAGGCCGTGCAGGACGGCGAGATCGCCCGAGCCGGCCAGGTCGAGCTGCTGGCCGCCGATCATCGCGAGCGTCGCCCCGATGAGCTCGCGAGCGACGCCGGGGGTGTCGTAGGTGAGAGCGAGGCGGACGGCTTCCGCCAGGAGCGCGTCACCGGCGAGGATCGCGGTCGCCTCGCCGTAGGCCGCCCAAACACTCGGACGGCCACGGCGCTCGGCGTCGTCGTCGAGCGATGGAAGGTCGTCGTGGACGAGGGAGAACGAATGCACGAGCTCGACAGCAGCGGCCGCGGGCAGGAGCGCCTCGAGAGCACCGCCGGCTGCCTCGCCGGCCGCCAGGCAGAGCACGGGACGGACGCGCTTGCCGCCGAGCGCATAGCGCATCGGCTCGCCGAGCGTCCCCAGCTCGGGTGTCAGCTCGAGCTCGTCGAGGAAGGTCTCGACGAGGCCCCTGAGCTCGTCAGGCCCCCGCAGCATCCGCCTCGGCCGACCGCCGGGCCACCTGGAGCTCCGCTTCGACCTCCTTCGCGAGCCCGGCGAGCTCCTGGAGCACTTCGATCGCCTCCTGCGTGTCGTCGGTCGCCTCGAGCTTCGCACGCGCAGCCTCGAGCCGCGTGAGGAGGTCCTCCACCCGTGCGAGCGAGTCGTCGGCGCTCATGTCCGCAATGCCCCCTCCCGTTGGATCCTCCCCAGGATGCCGTTCACGAGCCGCCCCGCGTCCTCCGAGGAGTAGCGCTTGGCGAACGCGACCGCTTCGTTGATCGCCACCTCGTCCGGCACCTCGCCACGGTCGAGCTCGTGGATCGCAACCCGCAGCGCGCTCCGTTCGACGACGCCGAGCCGGTCGGCGGTCCAGCCGTCGGATGCCGCCGTGATCCGCTCGTCGAGCTCGGGCGCGCACGCGATCACCTCTTCGGCGAGCGCCCGCGCCCACGGATCGACCTCGCCCTCGTACTGCGCACCGATCTCGGCGCCCGACAGATCCCACTGATAGAGCAGGAAGAGCGCCTGCCTGCGCGCCTGGCGACGGGAGATCACGCGAGCTCCTCGATGGCGACGTCGACGGCGAGATCGAGCCCGCACATCGTCGCCAGCGCGGCCCCGACCGCCCGCTGAACGGCCTCTCCGGCCGCGACGAGCGGTTCGTTGCCGTGCATCGAGACCTCGAGCCGCACGATTCGTCCTTCCGCGTCGACGGCCCGCTTGCGGCGCACGCGAACGCCGTCCACGCTCTCCGCCGCCCGCACCGCGATCTGGAGCAGCGTCGAGTCGGGGACGGTGATCGTGCCGCTGCCGCTCTCGAAGGACAGGCTCATGCCCGTACCATGCCCAATTGGGCCAGGGTCGAGGTCGAGTAGCGCCCGCTGCGGAACTCGTCGCTGCGCAGGATCGCAAGCGCGACCTCGCGCGTCGTCGGCACCCCTTCGACAACGGTCTCCTCGAGCGCGCGCTCGGCCCGCGCGAGCGCGGCCTCCCGGTCGACGTCCCAGACGGTCAGCTTCGCGAGCAGCGAGTCGTAGTGGGGCGAGATCACGGTGCCGTCGTCGACCCACGTGTCGACGCGGACGCCGGGTCCCTGCGGGGGCCGGAACCGCGACACGATGCCGGGTGCGGGAAGGAAGTCGCGCGTGGAGTCCTCCGCGTTCAGGCGGATCTCGATCGCGTGGCCGCGGCGCGGCGCGCGCCCGGAGATCGGCAGCGGCTCGCCGGCCGCGATCCGCAGCTGCGCACGCACGATGTCGATCCCCGTGCAGCGCTCGGTCACGGGATGCTCGACCTGCAAGCGCGCGTTCAGCTCGATGAACGAGAACGCTCCATCGGGCCCGAGCAGAAACTCGAACGTTCCGGCGTTCACGTAGCCGACGGCGTGGCACGCACGCTCCGCGGCGGCCTCCATCTCCTCGCGCAGCTCCGGAGTGAGTGCCGGCGACGGCGTCTCTTCGATCAGCTTCTGGTGGCGCCGCTGGATCGAGCATTCCCGCTCGCCGAGCGTGAGCACGTTGCCCTGGGTATCGCAGAGAACCTGAATCTCGACGTGACGGGCCGGGTCGAGGACCTTCTCGACGTAGAGCGTCGGGTCGCCGAATGCCGCGTCCGCCTCGCCCGCAGCAGCGCCGAACGCATCGTCGATCTCATCGGGCGACTCGACGAGCCTCATCCCCTTTCCCCCGCCGCCGGCGGCCGCCTTCAGCAGGATCGGGTAGCCGATCTCTGCTGCGGCCTCGCGGGCCTGCTCGATCGTCGTGGCGCCGTCGGTGCCGGGAACCGTCGGCACGTTGGCGGCACGCATCGCGTTGCGAGCGGAGATCTTGTCGCCCATCGTCTGCATCACGTCCGAGGGCGGGCCGACGAAGACGAGATCGTTCTCGACACAAGCCGTCACGAACGCCGGGTTCTCGGCCAGGAAGCCGTACCCGGGATGGACCGCGTCGCAACCCGTCGTGACGGCCGCCGCAATGATCGAGGGGATCCGCAGGTAGCTCTCCGCCGCGGACGGCGGGCCGACGCAGATCGCCTGGTCGGCCATCCGTACGTGCGGCGCCTTGGCGTCGGCGGTCGAATAGATCGCGACGCCCTCCACACCGAGCTCGTGCAGCGCGCGCAGCACGCGCACCGCGATCTCACCCCGGTTGGCAACAAGGACGCGCTCGAACATCAGACGACGTCGACGGGGCGGCCGTGAAGCGGCTCGAGCTCGAGCAGCAGCTGCCCGTACTCGACCGGCTCGCCGTTTGCGACGTGGATCTTTCTGACGATCGCCTCGAACTCGGCCTTCACCTCGTTCATCAGCTTCATCGCCTCGAGGATGCAGAGCGTCTGGCCCGGCACGACCGCGTCGCCCTCCTGCACGAACGGCGGGTCGGTTGGCGCGGCGCCGGCGTAGAAGGTGCCGACCATCGGGCTCTCGATCCGGACGAGCCAGTCCGAGCTCGGTTGGGCGGGAGCCGGCTGCGCGCCCTCTGTTCCCGCGGGAGCCACGCCCTCGGCCAGCACGGGAACGTCGACCGCGCGACGGACGCGAACTCGCATCCCGTCCTCTTCGACCGTGATCTCACCGATCCCCGACTCCTGGACGATCTTCACGACGTCGCGGATGCGCTCGGCCCGCTGCTGGTCGACGCCGCCGGCGGCCAGCGATTCCTCGCCGCCCGACCGTTCGCGAATCGAGCGCAGCAACGGCTCGGCCTCCTCACCGAAGAGGGCCAGCAGCAGCAGCTCTTCCTCGCTCGCGGCCAGTCCCTTTGCCTCTTCGCGCACCGCGTCGAAATCGGTCTCGGCGGCCTGGTCGACGGCGAGGAGCTCGACGGCGCGGGCGAGCGCCGGCTCGATCGGGCCCGGCGTGCGCCCGAACCGGCCGCTGGCCAGGTCGCGCACCTCGTCGACGATCGTCGAGTAGCGGCTCGCTCCCGAGCACGTTCACGAGCGCCTGCGAGGCGATCATCTGGCCGATCGGAGCTGCGAGCGGCGGCGATCCTGCCTCGACCCGCACCCGTTCGAGCTCGTCGAGCACCTCGTCGAGGCGGTCACGGGCGCCACGGGTGCGCAACTGGCCGTCGACCGCCGCGACGATCCCGAGCGGAATCCCGCGCCGCGCCGCCCGCAGCGAGATCCGCGGCAGCAGGGGCTCGATCGGCATGCCGCCGATGCTCTCGTCGGTCAGCTCGGCCGCCTGCCAGAGGACGTCGAGGTCGATGCCGGTGTCGAAGCCAAGCCCGCCCAACGCCTGGCAGGCCGCCTCCGAGGAGACACGGTGAACGGCCAGCGCGACGGGATACGTCGCGCAGGCAAGCAGATCGGCGCCGGCGCGTGCCGCCTCGATCGCGGCCGACAGGGCGTTCCGCCCCGCGCCCTGCGAGTAGAGGCCGACGGGGAGCCCTGAGAGCTCGCGCAACTCCGTCACGAGCGTGCCCGCCCGCGCCGGCTGGAGCAGCCCGGCCGGGTCGAGGAGCAGGATCCGCGTGGCGCCGAGCTCGGGCAGGCGCCGGGCAGCCTCCGTCAGCGCATCGAGCCTGTGGCTGCCGTAGACGAGGCCCGCGTCGAACTGCTTCCCGGCCACGCCGATCGCGTCCGCGGCATCGCGCAGGTTGTCGACGTCGTTCAGCGGGTCGTGCAGCCGGAAGACGTCGATCCCGCTCGCTGCGGCGCTGATGATGAACCGCCGCGCCAGATCGGTTCCGACCGGCCGCGAGCCGACGAGGAACCTGCCGCGGATCGCCAACGCGAGCGGCGTGGTGGTCCGCGCCTTGAGCGCGCGAATCCGCTCCCACGGGCTCTCGACGCCGCGGCGCACGGCGTTGTCGAAGACCCCGCCTCCGGAGACTTCGAGATAGGCGAAGCCTGCCCGGTCGAGAATCTCGGCGAGGCGCAGCAACTCGGCGGTCGGCATCGCGCCGGCCAGCGGCTCCTGGCCGAGAATGCGGATGCTCGTGTCGATCAGGCGAGTCATGGAGAGGGACCTTAGCGTGGGCAGGCGTCGCGCTCGTCCGAAGCGGCAGCCATCTAGGATAGGCCGGGATGAGGGCGCCCCTGCTCGCAGTCGTCGCTGCGCTCGCGCTCGCAAGCTCCGCGCAGGCGGCCACGATCCACGACCTGCAGTCGCTCGGCTACACGGTCAAGGTCGTTTCGCAGTCGCAGAGCTGCAAGCTGTGGGTCGCGAGCGGCTTCGGGATCTCCGAGCGGCTCGGCTGCGACGGGACCTCGGGCTTCCAGGCCAACGTCGACGCGATGGCCGATCCGGAGACAGCCTGTGACGTGAAGTGGCAGTACAACCACCACGACCAGCGCTCGGCCGTCAGTCAGATCGACCAGCTCGGATACGTCGTGACGGCCGACGAATGCGCGGCTCGCTACACGGTCACCAACCGCTTCACGAAGGCGCCGGTCTACGAGGGAGCCGGCGCCGGCCTCGTCGCACTGGCGGCGAGGCTGAGGCCTGCAGCGCCGAGCGGCACCTCCCTGCCTGTGCTCGTGTCGACCTGCCTGCCGCTCTGCCAGACGGTGACGCCGACGACGATCCGGGCCCACACCGGCCCGAAGGCCACCGTAAACGTCTCGGTGGGCGTCTCGCTCGCAGACGTGAAGCTCGCGCTCGAGAAGCGAGACAGGGCAGCCGTCAACCCGCTGCTCTCCGCGGCGCTCAGCAGCGCCCTCGGACGCAAGCTGGTCGTGACGGGGCAAACGTCCTGCACGATCCGCGACAACCCGATCGATTGCGGGCGGCTCTTCAACCTGATCTCTGAGACCCAGGTGACCGTCACGTTCGCCGGGACGACGGCCAAGGCGGTCGGTCTTCCCGTGCCGAAGGTGAAGTCGAATCCTACGCGCGGCTGATGTAGCGCTTCTCGCGCGGGTCGAGCTTGATCTTGTCGCCGATGTTCACGAACAGCGGCACCTGCACGACGGCGCCTGTCTCGAGCGTCGCCGGCTTCATCACGTTCGAGACGGTGTCGCCCTTCACACCCGGCTCGGTGTCCTTGACCTCGAGGATCACCGACGACGGCAGCTCGACGCCCGCCGGGACGTCGTTCAGGAACAGCACCTGCCACGAGGAGGACTCCTGCATGAACGGCAGCGCGTCCTCGGCGGCCGCTCTGGGCAATGCCAGCTGCTCGTACGTCGACGTATCCATGAAGACGACCTCGTCGCCGGCGTCGTAGAGGTACTGCATCTCCTTCGTCTCGGTTCGAACGCGCGCGAACTTCTCGCCTGAGCGAAACGTCCGGTCGACGACGGCGCCGGTGTCGAACGCCTTCAGCTTCGTGCGCACGAACGCCCCGCCCTTGCCGGGCTTGACGTGCTGAAAATCGACGATCCGCCAGGTCTGCCCATCGAGCTCGATGTGCATCCCGGTGCGGAACTGAGCGGTTGAGACGACTTCTGCCATCGGCGGGGCATGGTAGCGGGGCGTCAGTTGACGGTGATCAGGTCCTTCGGGAACGACGTCAGCAGCTCGACCCCGGTCTCGGTGATCACGGCCAGATCTTCGATCCGCACGCCGCCGAGGCCGGGGAGATAGATGCCCGGTTCGATCGTCACGACCTGGCCGGCCTCGAGCACGTCGGCGGACTCCGTCGAGAGCCGCGGTGCTTCGTGGATTGCCACTCCGACGCCGTGGCCGAGGCCGTGGCCGAAGCGCTCGCCGTAGCCGGCGGCCTCGATCACAGCCCGCGCCACGTGGTCGGCCTCGGCTCCCGTCATCCCCGGCCGGATTCCCGCGACGGCCGCGAGCTGGGCCTCGAGGCAGATCTCGTAGATGCGCTCCAGCTCCTTTGGCGGCTCGCCCGTCGAAAGCGTTCGCGTGCAGTCGGAGCAGTAGCCGCCCAGCCGGGCGCCCCAGTCGGCCACGACGAGCGTGTTCGCCTCGATCGTGCGGTCGCCGGGCTCCGCGTGGGGCTTCGCGCCGTTCGGGCCGGCGGCGATCGCGGTCTCGAACGAGAGCTCGTCGGTCCCGTGCGCGTGCATGAGCTGCCGCATCCGCCAGGCGATCTCCCGCTCGCTGTGGCCGATCCACGTCTCGGCGGTCAGAGCCTCGAAGGCGCGCTCGGCGACCAGCGCGGCGCGGCGGATCTTCTCGATCTCGTCTGCGTCCTTCACGGCGCGCAGTCCTTCTACGAGGCCCGTCCGCGGCACCAGCTCGAGCCCACCCGAGCCGAGCACAGCATGCTGGGAGAAGGGCAGCGCATCCGCCTCGAACGCGAGCCGTCCCTTCAGCCGCCCGGCGAGGTCGCCCAGCAGCGACCGCTTCGTCAGCTCGGCCTCGACCCCGGCGATCTCACACGCAGCGTCGAAGTAGCGAAAGTCGGTGAACAGCCGCACCGGCCCGCTCGGCGGAACGAGCAAGGCCGCGTTCGAGCTCTCGAACCCGGTCAGATAGCTGATGTTGACGAGACTCGTGACCAGCAACGGCTCCTCGAGCCGCTCGCGCAGGCGGTCGAGACGTGTGCTCATGCCGCCGCTCCGATGAGATAGACGAGCGCTTCCCGGTAGCCGTCGGGACCCTTGCCGATCACGCGGTGGCTGACGATGTCGGCGATCACCGAATGCCGCCTCCACGCCTCACGCTTGTGGATGTCCGAGAGATGCACCTCGACGATCGGCTTGCCGAGGGCCTCGAGCGCGTCGTGGATCGCGTAGCTGTAGTGCGTCCACGCGCCCGGATTGACGATCAGCGCGTCGGCGTGGTCGTAGGCGTCGTGGATCCAGTCGACGTACTCGCCCTCGCTGTTCGACTGGCGGCAGCGGACGCTGATGTTCAGCTCCTGCGCCCAGCCGTAGATGTGCGTCTCGAGCTCGTTCAGGCTGATCCCGCCGTAGATCTTCGGATCGCGGCGCGCGAGCGTGTCGAGGTTGACCCCGTTCAGGACGAGAATCTGCATGTGCCTGAATCTACGCGATCAGCCGTTCGAGCTCGCGGCGCACCTCGACGGCCGGTCGGGCCTCGACGTACGGGCCGTCCGCGCCGAGCAGGACGAGGTTGATCTCGTCCCCGGAGCGCTTCTTGTCGCGCAGGAGCGCCTCCCAGGCCCGGTCGGGGTCGACCGCAACCGGCTTGGTGGCGAGCCGGCGCTCGACCTCGGTGGTGTCGCGGCCCGAGAGCCGGAGCGCCGCGAGCAGACCGAGGGCAACGGCCTCGCCGTGCGGAAGGTCGAAGTCGGCCGCTGCTTCGAGCGCGTGGCCGAAGGTGTGCCCGAGGTTCAGGTGAGCCCGGACGCCGCGGTCGTGCGGATCCTGGAGGCAGACCGCCGTTTTGTGAGCGGCAGCTGCACGCGACGTCGAGCTCCCGGCCGGCGAGCAGCTCCGTCTTCACGAGCTCGGCGTCTCCCTGGCGCCGCTCGCGCTCCGGCAGCGTCTCGAGGAGCAGCTCGTCGATCACGACGCGCCGCGGCCAGTGGAAGGCGCCGACGAGGTTCTTGCCCTCGGGGAGATCGACCGCGGTCTTGCCGCCGATCGCGGCGTCGACCTGGCCGACGAGGGTGCTCGGCACGGCGACCCAGGGGACGCCGCGGAGATAGGTCGCGGCAGCGAAGCCCGCGACGTCGGTCGTGCAGCCGCCGCCGAGCGCGACGATCGTGCCGCTGCGATCGAGCCGCAGCTCGCTCCAGAGGCGCTGGACGACCGCGATCGACTTCGCCTCCTCCCCGGCCGGCAGATCATGCGTCGAGACGAGGCGGTGGCCGAGCGCTTCCTGGGCCCGGGCGCCGTAGATGCCCATCACCGTGGCGTCCGCGACGAGTGCGATTGGCCCGTCGCCGGGGACGAGCTCGGCGAGCCGGTCGAGCGCACCCAGCTCGTGATGCACACCACCGGCCGCCAGGATGGCGCCGTCTGCGTCACGGGCGACGGCGTCGGCGACCTGGCGGTAGATCGGGCGACGCTCCTCATAGAGCCTCCTGAACGCTGCCTCGTCTTGGGCAAGCGGACGCTCCGTGCCGCGCACGCGCTCCCAGGCGAGCCCGACGTCGACGTCGATCAGGACGGTGAAGGCGTCGCGCGCGAGCGCGTCCCGGATCGCCGGCACGGTGACCGCGCCGCCTCCGAAGGCGGCGACCACCGGTTCTTTGAGCTTCAAGAACGCCGAGTGCTGCGTTTCGAGCTCGCGAAACGCAGCCTCTCCCTGCTCCGCGAAGATCTCGGGGATCGACCGGCCCTGCGCCCGCTCGATCTCCTCGTCCGAGTCGACGAGCGCACGACCGAGGCGCCTCGCCACTTCGCGGGCGATGGTCGACTTTCCGGAGCCCATGAACCCCACGAGCGCGAAGTGCCTGTTCAGCGCGTTCTCAGGCAAGTAACACTGTGTTACTTGGAAGGGTTTGGCGCGGTCCACGAGATGCGATCGAGGTAGAACCGCCACGCGGCGACGAAGTCGCCGATCGCGTCGCCGCCGAACTTCTCGTGCGCTGCGCGGGCGAGCTCCCAGGCGACTGCCGCCTCGGCGACGACGGCGAGCGCCTCGACCGCGGCGACGTCCGAACGCTCGACGAGCGCCTGGCCGGCCTCGCCCGTCTCGAGATCGACCGACGCGAGCGGCTTCATCAGCGTCGGCAGCGGCTTCATCGCGGCCCGCACGACGAGCTCCTCGCCGTTCGTGACGCCGCCTTCGAGACCCCCGGCACGGTTCGTGTCGCGGTGGCGATCCGTGCGGATCTCGTCGTGAGCCCCGGAGCCGAACAGGCCCGCCAGGGCGAACCCCTCGCCGATCTCGACGCCCTTCACGGCCTGGATACCCATCACCGCCGCCGCGATCCGCGCATCCAGCCTGTCGTCCTTCGACGCGTACGAACCGAGCCCGGGCGGCAGATTACGGGCCCGAACCTCGATCACGCCGCCGACCGTGTCCCGCGCGGCGCGGGCCTCGTCGATCCGCGCCCGCAGTCCTTCCTCGTCCACCGTCGAGCCGGCGACCTCGACTCCGATCGTCGCAAGCAGCGCTTTGGCGACCGAGCCGGCCGCGACATGGACGGCCGTGTGCCGCGCCGACGCGCGTTCCAGCGCGTCGCGCACGTCCGGCAGGTCGTACTTGAGCACGCCTGCGAGGTCTGCGTGGCCTGGCCGGGGCAGCGTGACCGCCTTCGTCCCCTTGCCATGCGGCTCGCCCTCCGGTGGCCAGGGATTCATCCCCCACGTCCAGTTCTTGTGATCCACGTTGCGCACGACGAGCGCCAGCGGCGTGCCGATCGTCCGCCCCTGGCGCAGGCCCGCCAGCACCTCGACGCGGTCCTGCTCGATCTGCTGGCGAGGCGAGCGGCCGTAGCCCTCCTGGCGGCGCTTCAGGTCGGCGTCGATCGCCTCGCGGTCGAGCACGAGCCCGGCGGGCAGGCCGGTGAGGATCGCGACGAGCGCGGGTCCATGGGACTCTCCGGCGGTGGCAAGGCGCAGTGTCATCGTCTCGAAGCCTAGATATGAAGCGCCGCGCGCATCGCATCGACGGGCGCCTCGAGCCCGGTCCAGAGCTCGAAGCTCCTCGCGCCCTGCCTGACGAGCGCCTCGAGCCCGTCAACCGTGTGGCAGCCGGCACGGCGCGCCGCCGTGATCAGAGCCGTCTCGAATCCGTCCCCCGCGTACGCGAGATCGACGACCGTCTGACCCGGTTCCGGCTGCACGAGCACCGCATCCCGGATCGGGGTCGCGTTCACGATCAGGTCGCAGCCGTCGGCATTCGGTGGCCAATCCCCGCTTCGCGAGTACATCCGCGTGTCGTTCGGGAGCGCGGGCAAGAGCGCAAGCGCGGCTCCCCCTGCGCCGATCACGCAGGCTCGCGTGGCGATGATCCCGGCCAGGATCTCGCGGTCGGTGTTGAACCCGAGCACCCGGCCGTGGCGAAAGACGAGCGTGTTGACGGCATCGCCCTCGGCCTCGTCACAGGCCGCGACGACCGCCTGCTTGTGCGGGATCGTCACGTTCGCACCCGCGAAGCCGAGCGTGAGGAGCGCGCCGACGGCGGCCACGACATCCTCGACGTCGAAGGCCGAGTAGTGCCAGTCGAGCCCGAGCTCCTCGAACGCGGCGTTCTGCATCGCCGGCGAGAGCGACTGCGACACCGGGTGGCCGAGCAGGGCGATGTGCGTCGTCATGGATGCGGACCGTAGCCGTGCGCGGCGAGGTACTGCTCGTAGAGCGAGTAGTCCGTGAAGAACTCGTGCCGGTCGGTGCCGGGGATGCGGGCGTAGTAGAGGTAGCTCACCCGCGCCGGATGGGCGGCGGCCCGGATCGACGCGAGCCCGGGATTCCCGATCGGCGTCGGCGGCAGACCGTAGAGCTTGCGCGTGTTGTACGGGTTCGAGCTCGCGAGCTCGGCGTCGGTGATCGACTGCGTCGGCGGGATGTGGAGCCCGTAGCGGAGCGTCGCGTCGATCCCGAGCTGGATGCGGTCGCGGAGCCGGTTGTAGATCACGGCGGCGACTAGCGGGCGATCGTGTTGCACCGCGGCCTCCTCCTCGACCATCGAGGCGATCTTCAACACGTCGTAGCGCGTCAGGTTCTTCGAGCGCGCGTAGGCGAGGTCGACCCCGCTCCAGCGCTCGCAGAACGTCCGGATCTGGACTCCGACGAGATCCCGCGAGGTCGTGTCGAACTGGAAGTCGTAGGTCGCGGGGAACAGGAAGCCCTCGAGGCTCTTCTGCACGCCCTTGCCGAAGCACGGCACGACCCCGGTCCGGCTCGCGGCGAGGTAGGCCTTCTGGTTCAGGCGGACGGTGATGTGCCGCTCGCTGTCGGCTTTCCTCGCGTCCACCTTCACCCGCTCGCCCATCTCGATGCGTGTGAACCCTTCGGGAAAGACGATGTGGAACTGGTGCGGCCGTGGCGGCAACGCAGGCGGAGCGGCGGGCTTCGACGAGCTGTGGTGGGCGGCATACGCCATGCCACCCGCAACGGCGACGACGAGCAGCACGGCACCGGCGACGAGCCGGCGCCGTCTTATCGTGTTGTGATCCATTCGAGATAGCCCGAGAGCAGATGGGCCGCCGCGCGGGCATCGTCGCCTCCGGCCAGCACGGAGGTGAACCGCTCGTCGTAGGTCACGACAGGAGTCTCGAGCACATCGCGCAGCGCCTCGACGAACCTCACCGTCTCGTCGGCCTGGGCGCCGTGCTCGCCGCGCAGGGTCAACGGCAGGCCGACGACGATCGTCTCCGGCTCCTCGGCTCCGATCACGTCGAGCAGCCTGGCAAACCCGGCGGGCGACATGACCTTCTCGACCGTGACCAGCGGTCGCGCGACGGTTCCGGTCGGATCCGAGACGGCGACCCCGGTGCGCGCCGAGCCGTAGTCGAGCGCGAGCACCTTCACGAGCCCGGCTTGTTCATGAGCACGGCTTGTTCATGAGCTCAGCGCGGCGGTGATCAGCTCGCGCGCCAGATCGAGCGCGTCGGAGAGCTTCTCGGGGTCCTTGCCGCCTGCACGCGCCATCGTCGGCCGGCCCCCTCCGCCGCCGCCAACGATCGGAGCGATCTGCTTCACCACGTCGCCGGCCGAGACACGCTTCGAGACGTCTTCGTCGAAGTTCGCGACGAGGTGCACGTTGCCGTTCTCACGCGACCCGAGCACGATCGCCGCCGGCCGTTGGCGTTGCTTGAAGCGATCGGACAGCTCGAGGAGCGCGTCGCCGCCGATCCCTTCGACCGCCTGCACGATCACGTTCGTCCCGTTCACGACGACGACCTTCGGCTCGACGTCGACGGAGACGTCGGCCTGCTTCGGCTTCTTCGCCTCGCGCCGCGCCTGCTCGAGCTCGCCGCGGACGGCTTCGAGCTCGCGCGCGCGGCCGTGGAGCTGCGCCCAGGCCTCACCCGAGGTGACCGCCTCGATCCGGCGTGCGCCGGATCCGACCGAGCTCTCCGCGGTGATCACGAACGGCCCGATCTCGGCCGTCGAGCGCACATGGGTGCCGCCGCAGAGCTCGCGCGAGAACCCGTCGATCTCGACCACCCGTACCTCGGCGCCGTACTTCTCGCCGAAGAGCGCCATCGCACCGAGCTTGCGCGCCTCGTCGATCGTCGTCACGAACGTCCGCACGGGGATCGCCTCGAAGATCTTCTCGTTCACGCGCCGCTCGACCTGCTCTCGCTCCTCGGCGCTCAGCGGCTTCGCGTGCGAGAAGTCGAAGCGCAGCTTGTCGGGGCGCACCGCCGATCCGGCCTGCTTCACGTGCTCGCCGAGCACCTCGCGGAGGGCGGCGTGGAGCAGATGCGTCGCGGTGTGATTCGCCATCGTCGGGAAGCGGGCCGACCAGCTGACCACGGCCCGGACGCGGTCGCCAGCAGCGAACCCGGAGCCCTCGAAGACCAGCACCTGGTCGTCGCCGAGTCGGAACGCCGCGTGCAACGACGCCACGGCGCCGCTCTCTTCGTGGACGATCTCTCCGGCGTCGGTCACCTGCCCGCCGCCGTCGGGATAGAAGGGCGACTCGCGCAGCTTCGCGAGGAAGAGCCCGCCCTCGAGCGCCTCGACGGCCGCCAGCTCGGTGAGCACCTCGGTCTTCTCGTACCCGACGAACTCGGTGCGAAAACCCGCCGCCGCCGCGAAGTCCGCGGCGCGCTGGAGGTCGCTCTTCTCCCCGCCGGCCCTCGAGATCTCGCGGTGTCCCTCCATCAGCTCGCGGAAGCCGTCGATGTCGACAGCCTGTCCACGCTCCTCTGCGAGCTCGACGGTGAGCTCGATCGGGAAGCCGTAGGTGGCGGCGAGCATGAACGCCTCTTCGCCCGAGATCGCCTTGTTGCCGGCGAGCTCGTCGAACTCCTTCTGGCCGCGCACGAGCGTCTCGCGAAACCGCTCTTCCTCCGCACAGACGACGCGCTCGATCTCGGCGGCGTGCTCGCGGAGCTCCGGGTAGGCGTCGCCCATCTGCTCGACGACGACGCCGGCGACGCGGTAGACGCCGTCGAGCCCGATCCGCTGCCCGTACTGCACGGCGCGGCGGATGATCCGGCGGCAGATGTAGCCGCGGCCCTCATTCGACGGCGTGACGCCGTCGGCGATCAGGAACGACATCGCGCGCCCGTGGTCTGCCAGCACGCGGTGTGCCTTGGTGGCAACGTCGCTGTCGCGATACCCGACCCCGGACTCGGCCGCGACCCAGTTCATGATCAGCTGCATGCCGTCGGTGTCGAACACCGAGCCGACGCCCTGCAGCAGGCAGGTGCCGCGCTCGAGCCCGAGGCCCGTGTCGACGTTCTGGTTCGGCAGCGGCACGAGCGTGCGATCCGGCCGCAGGTCGTACTCCATGAAGACGAGGTTGTAGAACTCCATGAAGCGGTCGCATTCGCAGCCCGGGCGGCATTCCTCGCGCCCGCAGCCGTGCCCGGGGCCGCGGTCGAAGAAGATCTCGGAGCAGGGGCCGCACGGGCCGGTGTCGGCGGCCTGCCAGAAGTTGTCCTTGCCGAGCCGGACGATCCGCTCCGGCGCCATGCCGACCCGCTGCCACGCCTCGATCGCGACGGTGTCCTCGCCGAGCTCGAGCGCGGGATCGCCTTCGTGGACGGTCGCCCACAGGTCGTCGGGCGAGAACCCCATCTCCTTCGTGACGAACTCCCAGGCGAGATCGACCGCCTCGTCCTTGAAGTAGTCGCCGAACGAGAAGTTGCCGAGCATCTCGAAGAACGAGCAGTGCCGGTCGGTGCGGCCGACGTCCTCGAGGTCGGTGTCCTTGCCGCCGGCCCGCAGCACCTTCTGGACGCTGACCACGCGCTTCGACGGCGGCTCCTTCGTGCCGACGAAGTACGGCTTGAACTGCTGCATCCCGGCGACGATGAAGAGCGTCGAAGGGTCGTCGGCCGGCGGGATCAGCGAATGCGACGGCACGCGCAGATGGCCGCGCTCCTCGTAGAAGCGCTGGAATCCCTCCCGCAGCTCGGCCGTGGTTTTCACGGCGACAGTGTACGGCGGGGCCCTGCGGTTACTCGGGCGTGCGCCGAAGCTCCTGCTCGAGGTCTGCCTCGCGCTGGGCTGCGGCCCGCTTGCCCGTCGCAACGGCGGTCTTCCAGTCGCGCTTGCTGCGCAGCGACGCCCAGCCGTGCGAGACGCCGGCCGACGCCCCGGCGAGCTTTTGCACCGGCCGCTTGACCGCGAAGCTGACGGCACGCACCGCCTGGTCGACGGCCTCGACCGCGTCGACTGCGCTGTCGGTCGCCTCGCCGATCTTGTCGAGCTCGGCGTTCATCCGGTCGACGGAGCCCCCGGCCTTGTTGATCACCGGTAGCAGCTCGCGCTCCGTGCCGCGGATCAGCGACGAGAGCCCGGAGAACGCCCGGGCGAGCGCCAGCAGCGCCCAGCCCAGCGCAAGCCCGACCACGACGAGGAAGACGGCGAGCGCGAGGTAGGCGACATCGGCGGCGGAGTACGCAACGAGCATGGCGCGAGTCTAGTTCGCTTCGGTCGAGGTGATGAGCCCGGAACCGACGATCGCGTCGTCGACGTAGAGCACTGCCGCCTGCCCGCGCGCGACCCCGTAGGCGGGCTCGTCGAGGATCAGCCTGAACCCGCGCGGCGTCGGCAGGACGGTCGCGGGGACGGCGGGCGAGCGGTAGCGGAGCTTCGCCTCGACGCGTGTCGCCTCCGCGTGAACGTGCCCTCGCGCCGACACGCGCGTCCGGGCCAGCGACGCCCGCGGTCCGACGACGACCGTGTTCGTCATCGGGTTGGACTCAAGGGCATAGAGCGGCTCCGCAGCCGAGACCCCGAGCCCCCGCCGCTGGCCGGGGGTGAAGTGCCAGAACCCGTCGTGACTGCCGACGCGACTGCCGGCCTCGTCGACGAGGCTCCCGGGCGTCGGTGTGAGCCCGTGCCGGCCCAGAAACGTCCGGTAGTCGTCACCGCCGAGGAAGCAAGCCTCCTGGCTATCCGCGCGACTCGCGACGGCGAGCCCGGCGGAGGCGGCCTCGGCGCGGGTCTGCTCCTTGGTCTGCTCTCCGAGCGGGAACCAGAGCCTGCCCAGGGAGCGCTCGCCGAGCCGCGCCAGCATGTAGCTCTGGTCCTTCGTCTGGTCGACGGCGCGCGCGAGCAGCCGCCGGCCGTCACGCTCGACCAGCCGGGCGTAGTGACCCGTTGCGAGCCGTGCGGCGCCGATGCGGCTCGCGAACGCCAGCAGCTCGGTGAACCTGAAGCTTCCGTTGCAGCGGATGCACGGATTCGGCGTCTCACCCCGGGCATACGCGCGCACGAACGGCTCGACGACCGCCTCCCGGAACTCCTCGCGGAGGTCGAGCGTGATGTGCGGCAGCCCCTGTGCGTGACAGAGCTCGCGCGCCGCGATCACGGCGGACGGCGAGCAGCAGGCCCGCTCGGCGTCGGACGCGCGTGGATCGATCCAGAGCCGCAGCGTGACACCCACGGCGCCCGGGCCGGCCTTCAGGAGCGCGACGGCGCTGTCAACGCCGCCACTCATCGCGACGGCGACCCGTTGCGGGCTCGGGGCGCTCCGAACGGAGGGCCCGATCGCGTTCGCGAGCGCGTCGGTCGCGAGCGTGTCGCCGCCGACCGCAGCCGCCTCGAGCAGAGTCAGGCCGACGAGCTCGCGCTCGAGCCCTGGCGCATCGGCGCGGACGATCCGCTGCCCGTCGACCCAGACCCGAACGGCGGCCCAGTCACCGCCGCGCGAGGAATCTCCGAAGAGCTCGATCATGCGGCCAGCGTAGCGTCGCCGCCGTTCGAACCGGGACGGCGGGAACGGGCTCTCGACGTGGCTTCGCTCAGCTTCACCATCCCTAACCCCCTCCCACCCACGGGGGAGCCAGGATACGGGGCGAGGTGTCACGCGGGGGTGACGCGAGCGTGCCAAGAGTGGGCCAATCGCTCCACAGCCGGCTGGCCTCGGGCGCCGGGCGGCCCGGTGGCGCGAAGCACCGGGCAGGCGCGTGGCGGCAACGAAACGGAGTGCTCCGACCCCGCCGCGCCGCCGCGTCCGTGTGAACCTGGCAAGCCAGGTGGGTGCTGTGCGAGCCGTCGGCGCTAGGCGCCTAGACTCGACACGGGCTCCCTTTCACGTAGCGTTGGTTCTACATGGTACGCGGCTCTACGAACGGGGTCGAGCACTCCGCTGCCCACTGTAACGCGACGTAGCGCGGAGCCGCGACGAGAAGAGAACGCTCGGCGAGCTCGGGACGCCTATCCGGCCTGCGCGTAGCTCCAGTCGATCTCCTGGACGCCGAAGAGCCCAAGCCTGTGCGCAAGCGCCTCGCTGAGGTCGAACTCGCGGCCGGGAACGTAGGGGCCGCGATCGATCACCCGGGTCAGGACGTGCTTGCCTCGATAGCTGACGTAGATCCGCACGCCGCACGGGAGCACGGGGTTCGCCACCCCCTCCGTCGTCGCGGAGATCACCTCACCGCAGGCTGTCTTGCTCCCAACAGGCCCGAGCCCGCTCGACCCCGCAAGCGCCGTGTACGAGCCGACGGGCAGCGGCAGACGGCTCCCGTGCGCGTGGATGGCGGAGGAGACAGCAAGTGCCACCGCGGTCGCGAGCAACGCCACGCCGGCGAGCGCGACTTCGCGTTGCGCCAGCTGCGCCCTCACACCGTCGCGTAGTCGAGCAGGTCGCCGAACGATTCGCGCACGAGCGAGTCGAAGCTCGCCGGGAGCATCCCGTCCGGGTTCGCGTAGTCGCGCAGGTACGTGACCAGGAATCCCAGCTCGTCGTTGTCGCCGGCTTGCTCACGCACGACCCGCTCCAGGCTCCAGATATTCCACTGCCTGGGCTGGCTGCCGAAGGTCCGTCCGCGGCGGCTGACGCTCGGCTCGGGCCGGGGGGCGCCGCCGGACCTGAAGGGCCTCGAGATCAGGCCGCTCCTCCGTTCGGGCCTCTCGTCGGGCAGCGGTGGAACAGCAACGACGGCAGGGGCGGCAACGGGCTCCCGCGCCGCCGGCGGCTCCGGCGCCGGTTCGGCACGTGTGGCCGCACCGCCGGGCCCGAGCACCCGGACGTACGACAGCTCTTCGTACTCGGGGAGGGGCGGCGGCGGCATCGGCGGAGCGCCGAGACCCATCGCGCTCGGATGCGAGAGCGAGCGCTCGACAACGGCGACGAGCGCCCACGCGGAAAACTCGAGCACCGCGATCAGCCACCACGAGAAATGCGCCAGCCCCGCCGCGGTTGCGACACCGACGAGCACGACGACCCAGAGGAGAAACCGCGGGCCCGGTCGACGAAACATGCTCACACCCTAATCCTCGCGCTTCGATCGGAGCGGAAGCACCCGCAACCCTTCGGGACGGGCCGGCACCGGTACCGTCTCCGCCTCGTCGTCGCCGCGTCGGCGCCAGGGGAGCCGGCTGCGTTCCAGTTCGTGCAGCGGGTCGATCCGATGTCGTTCGAGGCGAACCGCGGTGGCGACCCGATACCCGCCCGCGGATCCGATCGGCCGCGCCGGCTCCTCGTCCGACTGCTCAAAGCGGGGTGCCAGCAGCTGTATGGGATCGAACTCGGGCGCGAGCTCCTCGGGAACCGCCGGTTCGACCTCGACAGTCACGCGCGCGACCGGCCAGCCGCCGAGCAGCTCGGCTCGGAGCGCCGGCGACGCCACCCAGGTCGGAGCGTCGTCGTCGTGGTGCTCGGGCGCCGGGTAGCCCTGCCAGGCCTGCTCGAGCGGCAGCGGCTGCGGCAGCGAAACCCGCGGCACGTAGTACCGCGGCGGCAAGCCGCGCCCGTAGTGCGCCTCGCCCCTCCACGTCACCCACTCGAGCAACGCGACGAGCAGCCAACCGAGCAGCATGAACCCGGCGACGGCGAGCGGACGGAGCTGGGCGAAGCTGAGGGCAGCGGCCAGCGCGGCTAGGAAGACGACCTCGAGCGCGAAGCGAAACCCCCGACGTTCGGGCATGCCTCTCCTAGGCCGTGTCGTCGTCGAGCGGCGTCCGGGCCGGCGGGTCCATCGATTCGAACGCCGAGACGGACGGTGCCGACGGAGGTGCCTGCCGCTCCAGTCCGCGGGCCGAGTCGAGGATCGCGGCCGAGATGGTGACGAGTGCGTCCGGGCCGAGCCCAGCGGCTGTGAGGAGCTGTTCGGCGCCCTGCTGCGCGCGGTTGATGATCGTCGTGGCCTGCGCCCGCGCCCATTCGAGCGTCTCCTCGATCTCGGCGCGAGCGGCATTCGTGAGCTCGGTGGCCTGGTGCCGCGCCTGCTCGAGAAGCCGTGCCGCACGCGCCTCGGCCTCGCGCAGCTCGGCCGTCGCGTCGCGGTTCGCGGTCGCGAGCAGCTCGCGAGACTCGTTGCGGGCCGCATTCAGGATCTCGTTGCGCTGACGCTCGCTCTCCTCGCGATAGCGATCGACCTCGACCTCGCGTCCGGCCAATTCGTGCTGGCGCCTCCGCACCTCGGCCTCGGTCTTGCTGATCTGAGTCGAAGCGGCGTTCTGTGCGTCGCGCTCGACCGCGTCGGCGAACTCGGCGGCGGCGCGGATCAGATGCAGCGCATCCATGCGGACGGCGTGACCGCTCGGCTCGACGTTCGCCGTGCTCCCGACTGCCTGCAGCACGCGGAGCTGCGCCTGGAGCTGGAGCGCGTGGCGGCGGAACGCCTCGAACGCCTCGCGCACGCGGTCCGCGTCGTAGCCCCCACCGGTGGACTGGGGGATGTCCTCCAGGCGCGGCAGGGAGGTCAGCGCGGCGAGCTGTGGAGCGGATCCGGGATCGTGAGTTGCCATAGGCTCTCAGGCCGATAGTCGGCCGCAGGTTCCCAGTATGCCTGATCGACCGGTCGGAATCATCTCTCGATTGGGTCGGCTTCGACGGTCACGGCGATTCCGAGCTCGCGGAGCTGGGCCTCGGTCACCGCGGTCGGAGCGCCCGACATCGGGTCGATCCCGGCCTGGTTCTTCGGAAACGCGAGCGTGTCGCGGATCGACGCCTCGCCGAGCAGCGCCATCGACAGCCGGTCGATGCCCGACGCGATGCCGCCGTGCGGCGGAGCGCCCATCGAGAGCGCATCGAGCAGGAAGCCGAACTTCGACCGCTGCTCCTCCGGCGTGATGTTCAGGAGGCCGAAGAGCTTCGCCTGCAGGTCGGCCTCGTGGATGCGGAACGAGCCGCCTGCGAGCTCGATCCCGTTGCCGACGAGGTCGTAGGCGATCGCCCGGGCGGCGCCGGGGTCGCTGTCGAGCAGCGCGAGGCTCTCGTCGTTCGGCCGCGTGAACGGATGGTGAACCGCGTCCCAGCGCTGGAGCTCGTCGTCCCATTCGAGCAGCGGCATGTCGACGACCCAGAGGAACTTCCAGAGCGACTCGTCGATCAGGCCGAGCTCGCGGCCGAGGTGCAGCCGCAGCAGGCCGAGCACCTTCGAGACGAGCTTCGGGTCGGCCGCGGCAAAGAGCGCGGTCGTCCCGGGCTCGCCGGAAGCGCTCGAGCTCGGCTTCGGAGAGGAACTTGGCAATCGGCGAGCTGACCTCGCCGTCGGCGCGGAAGACGACGTAGGCGAGCCCCTTGGCACCCCACGACTTCGCCATCTCCTCGAGCTTCTCGATCTCGCTGCGCGAGAGCTCCTTCGGCACCTGCAGGTAGCGCACGGCCTCGGCCCCGGAGAACACCCCAAAAGGAGAGCCGCGCGTCAGCTCGGTGGCGTCCTGGATCTCCATCCCGAAGCGCAGATCGGGCTTGTCGCTGCCGTAGCGGAGGTCGGCCTCGTCGTAGCGCATGCGCAGGAACGGCGGCTCGAGCGTGACGCCGATCGTCTCGCTCCAGATCCGCGCGATGATCCGCTCCACCAGCGCAAACAGGTACTCCTGGTCGGGGAACGCCATCTCGACGTCGAGCTGGGTCAGCTCCTGGAGGCGGTCGGCGCGCAGGTCCTCGTCGCGGAAGCAGCGGGCAATTTGGTAATAGCGCTCGAAGCCGGAGATCACGAGCAGCTGCTTGTAGATCTGCGGGCTCTGCGGCAGCGCGAAGAACCGCCCCGGTTGGAGCCGCGTCGGGACGAGGAAGTCGCGTGCGCCCTCGGGCGTCGGCTTGCCCATGATCGGCGTCTCGATGTCGACGAAGCCCTCGGCGTCCATCTCGGAGCGGATGATCGAGACGAGCTTGCCGCGCGTGCGGATGTTGCGCTGCATCTTCTCGCGGCGCAGGTCGAGCCAGCGGTAGCGGATCCGCAGCGTCTCGTCGACCCCCTCCTCGTCGAGCTGGAACGGGAGCGGCGTCGAGCGCGAGACGATCTCCAGCTCCTGCGCCTGTACCTCGATCTCGCCCGTCGCCATCGCCGGGTTGACGGTCGACGGCGCCCTGCAGGGCCACGACGCCGGTGGTGCGGATCACGAACTCGTTGCGCAGGTCGTGCGCAGCTGCGGCAGCCTCGGCGGCGTGCTCGGGGTTCAGCACGATCTGGACGAGACCGCCTTCGTCGCGCAGGTCGACGAAGATCAGCCCGCCGTGGTCGCGCCTGCGGGCGACCCAGCCGGCGAGCGTGACCGTCTGGCCCTCGTGCTCGGGGCGAAGGGTGCTACCTCGGATGTCACGCCACTTCACCGGCTCAATGCCTCCACAAGCTTGGACGACTCGATCTCGATGTCTCGCTCGCCTGCGCGCCGGAGCGTCCAGCCGTTGACCCCGACGACGACGATCGCACGAGCAACCTTCTGGGCGTAGGTCAGTTGCCCTTTCGCCGATCGTCCGCCGTAGTCCATATCGGCGGCGAAACCCGCGTCGCGGACCTGAGCAAGCAGGCTCCGCACCTCACCCGTCGGCAGCGGCGGCTCGACGACGAAGAACACATCGAGCAGCTCGCGCTCCGGCTGCACGCCTGCCTCCTCGATCGCCGCGACGATCCGCTCGAGCCCGGCGCCGAAGCCGATCCCGGGTGTCGGTGGCCCGCCGATCTCCTCGATCAGGCCGTCGTAGCGGCCACCGCCGGAAAGCGTCGACTGCGCGCCGCCCTCCGGGCCGACGAACTCCCAGGTCGTGCGCGTGTAGTAGTCGAGGCCCCGGACCATGGTCGGGTCGACCGTGTAAGGCACGCCATACACATCCAGGAAGCCGCGCACCGCTGCGAAATGCTCGCGGCACTCGGCGCACAGCGAGTCGCCGATCTTCGGCGCGTCCTCGAGCGCGGCCCGGACGGCGGGATTCTTCACGTCGAAGACGCGCAGCGGGCTCGTCGCACGCTTCTCCCGCGCGTCGTCGTCGAGCACGTCCGCGTGTGCGTCGAGCCAGGCGTTCAGCGCCGCGAGGTACGCGGGCCGGCAGGCCGCGTCGCCGATCGAGTTCAGGTGCAGCTCGAACTCCGTCATGCCGAGCTTCCCGAGCAGCGTCCAGTAGAGCTGGATCACCTCGGCGTCGAGCGCAGGGTCGGAGGAGCCGATCGCTTCGACCGAGAGCTGCCAGTGCTCGCGGTAGCGCCCCTTCTGCGGCGCCGCGTAGCGGTACATCGGAGCGATCGTGTAGAGCTTGACCGGCTGCGGCTCGCGCTGCATGCCGTGCTCGAGGTAGGCGCGGCAGATCGGCGCCGTACCTTCAGGCCGCAGCGTCAGCGAGCGGTCGCTCCGGTCGGTGAACGTGTACATCTCCTTCGAGACGAGGTCCGAGCCCGCGCCGGCCGTGCGCTGGAAGAGCTCTGTGTCCTCGAAGACGGGCGTCTGGATCCGGCGGTAGCCGTAGCGCGCGGTCAGCTCCTCCATCGTCCGCACGACGGTGTCGAACCAGACGGGCTGCTCGGCCGGGAGCACGTCGTGCGTCCCGCGCGGCGCCTGAAACTTGCCGCTCACCGTGCGGCGGCGCGGAGCTCGCCAAGAAACGGGTTCGTGCCGAGCTCGTGCCCGAGTGTCGTCTGCGGGCCGTGACCCGGGTAGACGACGGCGTCCGGGCCGAACTCGTCGACGAGCCGTCGCACCGAGTCGAGCAGGGTCTCCCAGTCGCCGCCGGGCAGGTCGACCCGGCCCACCGAGCCGGCAAAGAGCAGGTCTCCGGAGAAGATCGCATTGCCCGCGGCGAACGCGACGTGCCCGGCCGAGTGCCCGGGGACGTCGATCGTCTCGAACGCGATGCCCGCGACTGTCAGCCGGTCGCCGCCGCGCACCTCGTGCTCGGGCGCATGCGCCGGAAACGGGTTTCCGGTTCGGGTCTGCCCGCGCCGCAGCACGTCGACTTCGCCCGCCGGCGCCCAGACCTCGGCGCCGGTGGCGGCCGCGAGGGCCGCGACTCCTTCGACGTGGTCGATATCGGTGTGCGTGACGAGGATGCCGGCTGTCTCGATGCCCCGCTGCGAGAGGGCCGCGAGCAGCGCGCGCGGGTCGCCGCCGGGGTCGATCACGGCGGCGTCGGACGCAGTGTCGTCGGCCCGAACGACGTAACAGTTCGACTGGTAGTCGCTCAGCGTGAAGTGCTCGACGGCGAGCGGCATTGAACTAACTTTTTCCCTGCTTACGCAGGTAATTGCGGTACGCGAAGCGGTCGAGCCAGTACGTGAACGGCACGAACGCAGCGGCGTAGAGCAAGCCGGTGATGATCCGGTTCTGGATTGGCGTGCTCTTGAACAGGAAGACGACGACGATCAGCATGATCGCCCCCATCGGGAGCCCGCGCCGGAACGAGCGCCGCCAGGACGGCGGCTGCACCTCCCGCAACGGCCGTTTGGAGCGGCCCTTGCCTTTCGCGTCCTTCCCCTTCGGCGCCTCTTTCGCCTTCTTGGCGCGCAGCTCGGCAGGATCGATTTCGATCTCGTTCCCGTCCTCGTCGTAGGTCACGAAGTCGAACTCGTGACGGAACGTCTTCGCCTTGCGGCGCCGCTGCTTGCGAGTTGGCATCTCCGGTCAGCGTACCGACTGGCGCGATTGGCAGACTCGGCGGGTGTCCGACCCGGTTTTCGACGTCCCCCGCGAGCTGGCCACGACACCCGTGCCGCGGGAGGGCGCGCTTCGGCTCCTGCGCCGGCCCGACTTCCGGACGCTCTTTCTCGCCGTCTCGGTGAGCGAGCTCGGGGACGCGGTGCAGTACATCGCGCTGATGTGGCTCGCACTCGAGAAGGCGGGCCCACTCGGCGTCGTCGCGGTTCGTCTCGCCGACAGCCTGCCGGCGTTCTTCTTCGGCCTGCACGGCGGGCACGCAGCCGACCGCTGGAGCCGCAAGAAGCTGATGATCGGCGCGGATCTCGCGCGCGGAATCGTCCTCGTGCCGGTCGCGATCGCGGGTCTCTCGGGCTCGCTGCCGCTCTGGGGGCTCGTCGTCGCGGCGTTCCTGCTCGAAGCCGCGACGAGCTACTTCGCGCCGGCTTACGGCGCGACGATCCCGACGCTCGTCGACCGCGAGAACGTCCAGAGCGCGAATGGGCTCGTCCAGGCCACGACACAGGCGCTCTCGGTCGGGGGCTGGGCGCTCGCGGCGGTGCTGCTCACGTTCATGCCGGTGAGCACGTTCTTCGCCGTCGACGGCGCCTCCTTCTTCCTCTCGGCGCTGCTGATCATGCGGCTCCAGCCGGGTGCCGCGCGCTCGGTTGAGCCCGTCGCGCCGCGGGTGCAGGAGGGAGTCGCCGCGCTCGAGCCATATCCGGCACTCACCGTCGGCGTGTTTGCGATGGGCGTCGCGATGACGATCACCACGGGCACCTGGATCGGCGGCGTCCCGACCTTCCTGCGCAACACGCTCCATCATGGGGCTTCCGGCTTCTCGCTCGTGATGATCGGCTTCGCGCTCGGCTCGATCCTCGTCGGCGTCGTGCTCGCCCGCGTGCCGGTGAGGAACAAGACGCATGCGAGCCTCCTGTCCTGGGCGATCTACCTGCCGGCCTACGGTCTGATCGCCCTCGCGACGTCGCTGCCGATGGCGTTCGCCGGCGCGATCGGCTCCGGCCTCGGTGAGAGCGCCTCGCTCGTCCTGCTCGAGTCGGCGGCACAGGAGGAGGCTCCCGACCGCGTCCTCGGCCGCGTACTCGGGTTGATCTCGCTCGTCCACCGGGGCGCACACGCGACCGGGCTCCTGCTCGTCTCACCGCTGTTCGCGATCCTGCCGGCCCGAGCCGTGTTCGCGGCGGCCGCGATCACGGTGCCGATCGTCGGGTTCGCCGGGGCCGTTCTCGCCGGCCGCGCGGCGCGACCAGCTCCCGCGCTCAGTCCGTAAGGCGGCAGCCCTTCCTTCTCTGGTGGGAACCCCTAACCCCGCCCCTCATGCGATCGAGCCTATTCGAGAATTGCGCGCGTGTCTGTGACGTGAGCGTGACGGAAGTGTCAATTCTCGAGCAGACGCAGCTCGAGGATGCGCGACGCGTCGAAGCCCTCGAGCCGGAGCGCCGCGCCCGCCGCTGCGATCGCGGCGCCGGCCGGCATCAGGCCGACGAGCTCGGAGCCGACGACCTCTCCCCCGCGCTGCTCGGTCTCCGTCGCGATCCGCGCGACGACCTCGGCCAGCGGTGCCGCCTGCCAGTCCTCGACGTTCATCGAGACCTGGACGAGGCCGGCCCGAGGCAGATCGAAGCCGAGCGCTCGCAGCCCGGGAAAGCCGCCGCCGCTCTCGCGAATGACCGCGGCGACCTCCCGTGCGACCTCGAGCGGCGCGCGCAGGTTCACGTTGAACGCGATCAGCGGCGGGCGCGCCCCGACGAGCACCGCGCCCGCGGCCGGGTCGAGCTCCGACGGCCCGAAGTCGGGCACGAGCTCGCCCGCCGCCAGCCGCCGCGCGAGCTCGGCGCTCCCACCGCGCCGGTAGAACGCCGGCCCCCGTTCCGGCGGCGCGTAGACGAACACCGGCACCCCGAGCGCGCCGAGCCGCTCGCCGAGAACACGTGCGGCCCGCTCGGCCCGCTCCAGGTCGGCCGGCCGGATCGGCACGAACGGCACCACGTCAGCCGCGCCGACCCGCGGATGCGCCCCTTCATGGCTGCGCAGATCGATCCGCTCACGCGCGACCAGCACGCCCGCCACGAGCGCCTCGACGAGCTCGTCCTCCGAGCCGACGAGGGTGAACACCGATCGGTTGTGGTCGGCATCGGCATGGACGTCGAGCAGGCGCGCATGGCTCGCAAGCGCGGCGCCGATCGCGTCGATCGTCCCCTGATCGCGCCCTGCGGAGAAGTTCGGCACGGACTCGAGCGGGAGCACGCGTCGTACTCTAGGAGACGTGCGTGAGTACTACGATCGCCGAGCCCCCGAGTACGACGACTGGTACCTCGGCACAGGCCTCTCGGCAGGGCGCGACCGGCCCGGCTGGCACGCCGACTTGAAGCGGCTGACTGCGCTGATTGCCGCTCTTCCAGCCGCGAGGACGCTCGACGTCGCGTGTGGCACCGGATTCTTGACCCGGCATCTCCGCGGGCCGGTCGTCGCGCTCGACGCGAGCGAGGCGATGCTGGCGGAAACGGCACGCGCATGCCCGGAGGCGACGACCGTCTGCGCGGACGCGTTCGCATTGCCGTTTGCGGACGCCTCGTTCGAGCGCGTCTTCACGGGGCATTTCTTCGGCCACCTCAACGATGCAGAGCGCGCGACGTTCCTCAGCGAGGCACGTCGTGTCGCGCCCGAGCTGGTCGTGGTCGACTCGGCACGAGCCGAGGACGCACCGGGCGACGCCTGGCAGGAGCGCATGCTGACCGACGGCTCACGCTGGCAGATCTACAAGCGCTGGTTCACGCCGACCGAGCTTGCCGAAGCGCTCGGCGGTGGCGAAACGCTCTTTGCGGGCGACTGGTTCGTCGCCGTTTCGTCACCTCCGCAACGGCGCGTACCCTGACGCGGTGACTGCCCCCTCCCACGAGACACCTCGCTACCGAAGGACGTTCCGGCGACTCCTCGGCTTCCTCTGGCCCTACCGGATCTCGCTCGGCGTCTCGGTCGTGCTCGCGGTCGGTGCGCAGTTTCTCGCGCTCTCGATGATCTGGCTCTCGGGCAGCGTCTTCGCGACGATCGACAGCCACGACCGCCATCGCCTCTGGTTCCTGGTCGAGCTCGTGCTCGCGATCGGGGTGACGCGTGCCGCGATGATGCTCGGGCGCCGCCTGATCTCGGGACGCCAGGCGCTCGGCGTCGAGCTCGATCTCCGCAACGCGCTCTACGCAAAGCTCCTGCGCCTCTCGTTCGGCTACTACGATCGCCACCAAACCGGCCAGTTGATGTCGCGCGCGACCGTCGACCTGCAGAGCGTCCGGTTCTTCCTCGGCTACGGCCTGATCTTCTTCTTCCAGCACGCCTTCACGGTGCTCGGCGTCGGCATCTTCGTCTTCCTGATCTCGTGGAAGCTGGCGTTGATCACGATCGCGATGTCGCCGATCCTGATCGCGGTCGCCTACCGCTACAGCCAGGTCTCGCACCCGGTGCTCCGCGACGTCCAGCAGAAGATGGCGGACGTCGCGACTGTCGCCGAGGAGAACATCGTCGGCGTCCACGTGGTGAAGTCGTTCGCGCAGGAGCAGGCCGAGCAGGACAAGTTCGAGCGGCGCTCAGAAGCCGTCTTCGTCCAGAGCGTCCGCGCGAATCGCCAGCGCGCGTTCTACGTGCCCGTGCTCTCGTTCACCCCGCTGCTTGGGCAGGCTGCAGTGCTGCTCGTCGGTGGTGACATGGTCGCCCGGCATGCGCTGACGAGCCAGGACTTCATCCGCTTCAACCTCTACCTGACGCTGCTCGTCTTCCCGTTGCGGATGCTCGGGATGTGGATCGGCGAAGGGCAGCGTGCGACCGCGTCCGGCGAGCGCATCTTCCAGGTGATCGACGAGGCCGAGGACATCCGCGACAAGCCCGGCGCGACCGACCTGCCCGCGGGGCCGGGGCGGGTGCGCTTCGAGCGGATCACGTTCGGCTACGACGCCGGGCGCCCGGTCCTGCACGACCTCGACCTCGAGCTCGAACCCGGCAAGATCGTGGCCCTGATCGGCCACACGGGCTCGGGAAAGACGACGCTCGCGTCGCTCGTGCCGCGGTTCTACGACGTCCAGCGTGGACGCGTCACCGTCGACGGCGCCGACGTTCGCGACCTGAAGCTCGCCTCGCTGCGGGGAGCGATCGGCGCGATCTCGCAGGATCCATTCCTCTTCTCAGCGACGGTGCGCGAGAACATCTCCTTCGGCCGCCCCGACGCGACGCAGGAGCAGATCGAGGACGCCGCCCGGCTCGCCCAGGCGCACGAGTTCATCGCGGCGCTCCCGGACGGCTACGACACGGTGATCGGCGAGCGCGGAATCACCCTGTCCGGCGGGCAGCGGCAGAGGGTCGCGATCGCTCGGGCGCTCGTCGTCGATCCGCGGATCCTGATCCTCGACGACGCGACCGCCTCGGTCGACGCCACGACGGAGGCGAAGATCCGCGACGGCCTGCGCGAGGCGATGTTCGGCCGGACGACGATCATCATCGCCCATCGCCTCTCGACGATCGCGCTCGCCGACGAGATCGTCGTGCTCGAAGACGGCCGCGTCGCCGCCCGCGGGCGGCACGCCGACCTGATCGACACGAACGAGGTCTACCGGGAGATCTACGAGCACGGGCGGCTCGAAGGCCTGGTCGCGGAGCGTGAGGTGGCATGAAGGTCTGGCAGCCCGGCACGCACCTGACGAGCCACCGCGCCGTGGCGGTCGAGGACTGGTCGTGGGCGCAGACGAAGCGCCGCCTCTCGACCCTCTACCGCCTCGCGCGGCCGTATCGAGCACGCACGGCGCTCGCGATCCTGACGCTGCTCGCCGCGACCGCCGTTTCGCTCGCGCCTCCGTACCTCGTCGGGTCGGCCGTCAACGACGTCCAGGACGGGCACACGCACGCCCTCCGTTTGGTCGTGGTCGCGTTCGTCGCGGCCGGCCTGCTCGGGATCGCCTGCTCCTACGCGCAGACCTACTTCACCGGCTGGACCGGCGAGCGGATGCTTGCCGACCTGCGCAACCATCTCTTCCGCCATCTGCAGCGGCTCTCGCTCGGGTTCTACGAGCGCAACCGCGCCGGCGTCCTGATCAGCCGGCTGACGAACGACGTCGAAGCGCTGGATCAATTGGTGACGGACGGGGTGACGTCGCTGATCCAGAACACGCTCGTGCTCGGAGGGACGGCGGTGATCCTGTTCCTCCTCAACTGGAAGCTCGCACTCGCGACGATGACCGTGCTGCCGGCGCTCACGGTCGCGACGGCGATCTTCCGCAAGAAGTCGAGCCGCTCCTACCGGAAGGTGCGCGAGACGCTCGGCTCTGTGACGGCGACTCTTGCCGAGGACATCGCCGGCATGCGCGTGCTCCAGGGGTTCATCCGCGAGCGGGCAGCGGAGCGGAACTTCCACCGCGTCGGCGAGACCTACCGGGCCGCGAACCAGGAGACGGTCGTCCAGAACGCGCTCTATTTTCCGGCGATTGATCTTCTGTCGTCCGTCGCAACGGCGATCGTGCTCGGCTACGGCGGCTACCTCGCCTTCCACGGGGAGATCAAGGCCGGCTTCCTCGTCGCGTTCCTCGGCTACGTAACGAACTTCTTCGACCCGGTGCAGCAGCTCTCCCAGCTCTACAGCACGTTCCTCTCCGCGGTCGCGGCGCTCGACAAGATCATGGACGTGCTCGAGACCGAGCCCGAGGTGAGTGACGGGGCCACCGCAACTGAGCTCGGAAGGATTGCGGGCCACGTGCGCTTCGACGACGTCCACTTCACCTACGCGACGCGGCCCGGAGGTGCTGCACGGGATCGACCTCGACGTGCCTGCGGGAACGACCGTCGCCCTGGTCGGCCACACGGGCGCCGGCAAGTCGACGATCGCGAAGCTGATCGCGCGCTTCTACGACCCGACCGGCGGCACGATCACGATCGACGACGTCGACCTGCGCACCGTGAGGCAGGAGTCGCTGCGCCGCCAGCTCGGGATCGTCCCCCAGGAAGGCTTCCTGTTCGCCGGCACGGTCGCCGAGAACCTCGCCTTCGGCCGGCCTGAGGCGACACGGGACGAGATCGTCGCCGCCGCGCGCGCGATCGGCGCCGACGAGTTCATCAGCCACCTCGAGGGCGGCTACGAGACGGAGCTCGGCGAGCGCGGCTTCCGGCTCTCGCTCGGCCAGCGCCAGCTCGTCGCGTTCGCCCGCGCCCTGCTCGCCGACCCGCGCATCCTGATCCTCGACGAGGCGACGAGCTCGGTCGACATCGGCACCGAGCAACGCATCGAACGGGCGCTGCGCCGCCTGCTGCACGGCCGCACCGCGTTCATCATCGCCCACCGCCTCTCGACGATCCGCGACGCGGACGTGATCGTCGTGCTCGAGCACGGGCTCGTCGTGGAACAGGGGACCCACGACCAGTTGATGATGCGGCACGGGCGGTACGCCGCGCTCTACGGCAGCTGGGCCGAAGACGCCGCATAACGCCGGCGCCAGGCGGCGACCATCGCGAGCCGCTGCATGATCGTTGGGTGGTCCTCGAGCAGCACGTAGTCCCAGGTCGGCGGATCCGGCTCTTCGTAGGTCGTCGGCACGAACTCGCGGAAGAGCCCCGTTGCCGCCTGCGGGTCGCGCGTCGTCTGGAGCGCGATCCAGTCGGCTTCGGCCTCCATGTGCCGTGAGATCAGGTTCTGCACCGGGGTCGCGAGCAGCCCGAGCACGACCAGCGCGAGGAGCGCGAGCGGGATCGCCTCGGGCCGCGTCATGCCACCGCGGCGGCGCGCCACGCGGGAGATCACGTAGAGGCCGGGGAAGGCGAAGAGGACGTACCACCCGACGCCTTTCAGCACGTGGTTGCGGGCGATGTGGCCGAGCTCGTGCCCGATTACGACCCGCACCTCGCGTTCGGTGAAGCGGCCGCTCAGCATCGTGTCCCACACGACCACGCGCCGGCTCGGCCCGATCCCCATCGCCTCCGCATTCGGCAGCGAGGTCGAGCGCGCGACCTTCTCCACGACGACCGGGATCGACTTCAGATGGTCGCGCTGCTCGAGCACGCGGATCGCGGCCTCGAGCTGCGGGTCGCGCAGCGGCTTCGTCGAGACGAGGTAGGGCGAGACGAACGCGAACAGGAGCGTGAGGGCGCCGAACGCGGGCGCGGCGGGGATCCACCAGCGGTCGCCCACGCGCGTCGCAAGGCCCATCACGATCCCGAGCGCGAGGCAGAGGAACAGGAACTTGCCGCCGAGCCCGAGCCACCCGCCGAAGACCGCCTGCCAGTAGCTCTCGCTCTCGAGGCCGTGGCGCCGCTCCCACCACAGGTCGAGGAGGTCGAACGGCAGCTCCGCGACCCAGAGGAGCGCGAAGCCGAGCATGCCGAGCAGCATCCCGGTGCCGAGCGGCCCGGCGGCAGACTCCCGGACGAAACGCGCGCCACGCCGCGCGTAGAGCACGAACACCGCCAGCTCGACGATCAGCCCGCCGAGCCAGGTGAGATCGCTGAAGCGCGCGAACGACGCTGCTTTCCGGATCTGGGCAGCGGTGAAGTAGGCGTGCTCGTCCAGGTGCGGCAGCCGCAGCGACGACGGGACGGTCGAGGTCTGCCAGAGCCACCAGGCGGCGAAGAGCCACGCGGCTCCGAACGCGACGAGGAGCGGGACCCGGAGGGTCCGCGTCAAGCGGCTTCGTCGAGCGGCGTGACGGTCACCGGGGCGCCCTCGAGCGGGCCGGCGTTCGGATAGGTGTCCGTCAAGAACAGCAGGTAGCCGTTCAGCTGCGCGCCGTAGCGGATCGCGTAGGCCGAGAAGTTCCGAAGCCCCCACGGCGCGGAGCCGCGGGCGAGCGCGTTGAACCAGGTGAGGATGGCCGCGGTCAGCAGCACGACGCCCAGGGCCGAGTTGACGGCCATGGCGGGAAGGGCAAGCGCGAGCCTGAACCCCGTCTTCCAGCGGCTCTGGCGGGCAGGAGCAGGCAGCTCGACGTCCAGCGGATAGCTGCCGGCCTCCCCAACGAAGCCCGGAAACGGGTTCGCGACCAGCCAGAGGAACGCGGAGACGTGGAACGTGTAGCGCACGTAGCGCGACAGGAACGCGTGGAAGCCCGCCGCGGGACGGCCCGCCACGACCGTCACGAACCACTGCAGGACGGCGACGATCAGCGCCGGCACGCTCCAGAGCACGAGCCACACGATCAGCGGGATTGCGAGCGGTAGGCGGAAGAACACCGTCACGCGCGAGCGGCGCAGGTCGTGGGCCTCGCCGACGAGGCGGATCGGGTGCTGCGGCGGCCGCTCGAGGCTCGCGAGCATCTCGGTCGGGTCCGAGTTCGGATAGCGGTCCGTGACGAGCAGGGCGTACGCGAGCGCCTGCGCCCGGTAGCCGATCGCGTACACGCCCGCGTCACGAAGCCCGCGCGGCATCCGACCGGCGAAGACGCCCGCGAACCAGCCGAGGAAGAACGCCGCCGACAGCAGCCCGCCGCCGAAGCTGCCGCTCGTCCCGGTCTTCCCGCCCCGCTGGATGAAGACCACGCTCGGCGAGCCGCCCAGGGCAGACGCGACCATCACGGCGGGCAGCGCGAGCGGCAGCCTCAGCAGCACCCGCCAGCGGGACTGCGCCTCCGGCTCTTCGGGCACGCGCACCTCGAGCGGATAGGCGAACGACGACCCGTCGAACGGCGGATACGGGTTCGCGACGAACGAGAGGTAGGCGCTCAACCCCGCCGTGTACCGGATGTAGGAGCAGAAGAAGCGGTGCAGCCCTCGCGGCAGCCGCCCGGTCGCGATCGCCGCGAGCCACCCGGCGACCAGCCCGACGAGCACGGCGACCGTCCAGAGCACGAGCCAGACCAGGTGCGGAATCGCAAGGAGGACACGGAAGAAGACCGTCAGCCTGCTGCGCTGAAGGTCGTCGGTGACGACGACCCCGACCGGATGCGCGTCCATGGCTGAAGTTATGACGCATCGGGCGGTTGTCGGCAACCGGAAGGGCTGTCTATGCTGGCTCGATGGATCCCGACCTCGAGGCCGATCTCCCGCTCGACCTGCCGCCCGACGACGAGGCGAAGCGCGAGGCACAGCTCTCACCGGCCGAAGCGATCGCCCGGATGCGGATCAAGGTGCCCGTGCGCGGGAACCAGAAGCTGCGCCGGGTGATCGACCGCGTGAACCGCGACGACCAGCTGAAGGCGTGGTGGCACGTCGCGAACGTGAACGCGGTTGCCCGGATGCAGATCAACGACCACTCGTGGGTGCACATCCAGATCGTCACCAACGTCGCCCTGAAGATGCTCCGCCTGCTCGAGAAGCACGACGTCCCGCCGGCGATGGTCACCGACTACGGCATGACCCAGGACGACGCCGAGGTCGTGGTCGCCCTGACCGCCCTCACCCATTGCGTCGGCATGTCGGTGCACCGCCACGGCCACGAGGACTTCAGCCTCTTCCTGGCCGAGCCGAAGCTGCGCCAGCTGCTCGCCGGGATCTACGACGAGCCGAACCTGACCGTCGTCGTCTCCGAGGTGCTGCAGGGGATCATCAGCCACCGCTCCGACGGCGAGCCGCTCACGCTCGAGGCGGGGATCCTCCGCGTCGCCGACGCGCTCGACATGGAGCAGGGCCGCTCGCGGATCCCGTTCGAGCGCGGCCAGGTCGGCATCCACTCGCTCTCGGCGGCCGCAATCGAGGACGTCGCGATCAGCGACGGCGAGGCGAAGCCGATCAAGATCGAGATCACGATGAACAACTCGTCGGGCATCTACCAGGTCGACGGCCTGCTGAAAGCGAAGCTGCGCGGCTCGGGCCTGGAGCCGTACGTCGAGGTGTTCGCGCACATCGACACCGAGGCCGAGAAGCGCCTCGTCCCGCTCTACAAGCTCGAAATCTGAGGTGCCCCGCGCCGATCACCGGGGTACACTTGCCACTGCCCTGCGGGATCGTCTAATGGTAGGACGCCGGACTCTGAATCCGGTAGTCAAGGTTCGAGTCCTTGTCCCGCAGCTCACACCGGATCGAAAAAGCCCTGCTCAGCTCCGCGTTCTGTCTCATCTAGCCGCAAGCGCCCGGGGATCACTCCTTTGAGGGAATTCCCACAGGGCTGATGTAAATACCCCCCGGAAGGGGGATGCATCGTGGTCTGAGCACGGTAGTCTTGCCCCGCTCTCGTACGAGCAATTTGCCGGTTCTCGTACTCCTGTACTGCGGCCCGTACTACGGTGCGGAGGAGGTAGAACCGGTGTCTAAGAACCAACTGCGGCAAGGCGTACGTCTGAGCGCCCTCTGGGGTAGCGGAGGCGGCAAGCGGGGGAGTGGCTCCCGCCACAATTCATCCGGGGGTTCGGGAGGACGCGGCGCAGGCCTCGCCTTCCTTCTCGCCGTTCTCGTGGCGGTCGTCATCCCCTGGAACGCGTCGGCGCACAGTGCGGCGGCGAACGATGCTCCTTCGGCGCCGACTCCCGGCGTCTACGTTCCCTCGTCGCTCGTTGCAGCGGCGCAGGCGAATCCGACCGAAACCTTCAACGTGATCGTGCAGGGAACCGAAAGCGACAACACAAGCCAGGTCGCTCACCAGGTTTCCAACTACGCGGCGAGGGCGAACCGCCACCTGGTCGACGCTGCAGCGAATGCCGCAGCGGCAGCGCAGCAGGCCCAGGCAACCGCCGGCACACTGACGAGCCAGGCGACGCAGGATGCGCACAATGCACAGCAAGCGCAGGCTGGGGCCACCACCGCTCGACAGCACTGGCACAACACGGGCCGAGGGCAGGCCCAGGCGGCTGCTGCCGCCGCGGCCGCGACCCAGGCCGCGAAGGATGCGGCAGCTGCTCAGCAGGCAGCAGCGACTGCGACAGCGACTGCAGCTGCGGCTGCGAACACCGCGGCGTCCTCCCAGGGTGCAATCACCCAGCTGGCTGGTCAGATCCTCGATCAGCAGGTCACGAACCAGTTCACGGCGATCACCGGTGTTTCGGCGACGCTCACTGGCCAGCAGATCACGAACATCGTTCAGGACGGGAGCAGCGGCTTGCTCTCGATCACGCCGAACGCTCCGGTCGTGCTGGGCCCGACCTCGGCGACAGCAGCAGCGAGTGACCCGTCCGAGTCTCCGGCGCCGGCGCCGGTGGCGAGCACGCCGACGGCAAGCACGGCGACGGCGGCTCCCGCAGCTTCGAGCTCCTCAACCTCGGGCACGTCGTCTTCCACGGGTGGAAGCACGTCGCAGGCCGACGCTGCATCGGACGGTACGGGATCGACCGGAGACGGTCAGTCGGCTCCCACCGACGGCTCGCTGTTCTCGACGGAGCTCTGGCCCTACGAATCAGGTTCCTCGACCCTCTGGCCGGACGACGCGACGCTCGCCTCGGCGGGGGCGATCCCCTCGATCGCAATCGTCGACTCAGGCATCGACAGCTCCCTGCCGGACTTCGGGTCACGGGTCATCGACTCGGTCAACCTGAGCACGCTGCCGGACGCTCAAACTCCGGATGACCAGTACGGCCACGGCACGTTCGTTGCCGGGATCGCGGCAGGCTCTGCGCCCGGCTATGCCGGCGCCTCGCCTTACGCCAACCTCGTCTCCGTCAAGGTGATGGGCCCGAACGGCATGGGGCTCACGAGCGACATCATCAACGCCGCCCAGTGGATCCTCGACAACCAGCAGAAGGACAACATCAAGGTTGCGAACTTCTCGCTCAACTCGACGATCAGTGCGCCGTTCTACGACGATCCGCTCGATGCGGCAGTCGAACAGCTCTGGTTCCACGGCATCACAGTCGTCACCTCGTCCGGCAACTACGGCAACGCGGACGGCTCCGCCAGCGGCGTTCAATTCAGTCCTGGCGACGATCCGTTCGTGATCACCGTCGGCTCGGCCGACCTCAACGCTACGGCGACGGCCTCGGACGACACTGTGCCGTGGTGGTCAGCATGGGGCGACACCGGCGACGGGTTCGCGAAGCCGGAACTGTCGGCTCCGGGCCGGTACCAGGTCGGCCCCGTGCCGGCAGCTGCCACGCTCCCGACTGAACGTCCGGACAGCGTCGTTGCACCGGACTACGTGCAGCTGTCGGGCACCTCGTTTGCGACAGCTGTCGTTTCCGGCACGGTCGCGGACATGCTGGCAAGGAACCCGAGCCTCACTCCCGACCAGGTCAAGGGCGCTCTGATGCTGACCGCGACCCCGATGGACCCATCGGTGGGCTTCGCGGGCGGAGTCGGCGAGCTTTCCGCAGCTGCGGCGGTCGCGGTCGACAATCCCCCGAACCCGAACCTCGCACTTGACGGGTTCGTGAACACCGACAACGGTACCTCGCAGTTCGATCCGACGGATTGGCTCACTGCGGTCGCCAGCGACGCTTCCTGGAACGATGCTTCTTGGAACGACGCTTCCTGGAACGACGCCTCCTGGAACGACGCCTCCTGGAACGACGCCTCCTGGAACGACGCCTCCTGGAACGACGCCTCCTGGAACGACGCCTCCTGGAACGACGCCTCCTGCAACGACGCCTCCTGGAACGACGCCTCCTGGAACGACGCCTCCTGCAACAGCGCTTCCATCAACGACAGTGCGATGAGCGACTCAGCCGTCGACCCGTCGGTCTACACGCTGAACGCCTCGGAAGTCGCTCAACTCGAGGGCGATGCCGAAATCGCACCGCCGCTCTTCAGTCTGCCGAGCGTTCTGCAGGCTGCAATCTCGGCACCTGCCGCGGCAACCACAACCACCACAACCACCACCAACGGAAACTAACGGCCAGGTCGAAGCCCACTAGAGCCGTGAGTGCAATTCAGCCCAACGTCCGGGTAGAGCGAGCTGCGGAGACACGATCCCGCAGCGAGCTCTCCCCGCGGGCCTCCGCCTTCCTGTGGCTTGTCACAGGCTCGGCGGCCGCCATTACGGTCCCGCTCGTGTCTCGGCTGGCCCCCGCGACGCACGACCGGATGCTCTTCGTCGTCCTCGGAGTCGCCGTCGCACTGGCGCAGCTCTTCGTGGTCGTCACCCCGGTCAACCAGTCGTACCACACGACAGCCGTTTTCCTGATCCCCGCGGCGCTCCTGCTCCCACCCGATTTGGTTGTGCTGCTGCCAATCATCCAGCACGTGCCCGACTGGCTGAAGCGTCGACTGCCGTTCCACATCCAAACGTTCAACATCAGCAACTACACCCTGGCGACGATGGGCGCTTGGGGCGTCGCTCACGAGATCGCAGTTCTTGCGCCGAGCGCCAATACCAAGGTCACGGTCGCGCTTGCGGGCGTCGCTGCGTCGGTCGTCTTCGTGACGGTCAATCACGGGCTGCTCGCGCAGATGCTCAGGCTCGCACGGAACCGCACGATCCGCGAGACGGGCCTCTTCTCGTTCGACAACCTGACCACGGATCTCGTGCTCGCCAGTCTCGGCGTCGCGTTCGCAGTCTTCTGGTTGATCGATCCTTGGCTGGTCGCGTTCGCCCTCGCGCCGCTCGTGCTGATCCACCGCTCGCTCTCGGTGCCGGCGTTGCAAGCCGAGGCACGGGTTGATCCCAAGACAGGCCTGTTCAACACCAGGCACTTCGAGATCGCGCTTCGCGACGAGCTCGCGCGGGCCACCCGCTTCCAGCGGACGACGTCGCTGATCATGGCCGACCTCGACCTGCTGCGAGACATCAACAACACGTACGGGCATCTGGCCGGCGACGCGGTCCTCGCAGGCGTAGCGCGGATCTTCCGCGAGCAGCTGCGCGACTACGACATTCCAGCCCGCTTCGGCGGCGAGGAGTTCTCGATCCTGCTCCCCGAGACGCCTGCCGAAGAGGCGATGGAGATCGCCGAGCGGATCCGTCACGCCGTCGCGACGAGCTCGTTCGAAGTCAAGACCTCGAGCGAGCCGATCCAGGTGACGCTCTCACTCGGTGTCTCGAACTACCCGCGCGACGGCGCCGACTCGAACACGCTCGTCCACCGGGCCGACCTCGCTGTCTATCGCGCAAAGCTGCAAGGCCGAAACCGTGTCCGTGACGCAGGCGACGAGGCATCGGACGAACCGCTTCTCTCTCGGCCCGAGAAGTACACGCCGCCTTTCGTCCAGCTTGCGGAGGAGCGGACCGAGCTGCCGTGGACGGCACCCCCCGACCCGCGGGCGGAGGACGCCGAGACGATCGGACCGCCTTGGACAGCGCGCGCCGAACGTCATGCCGACCCAGAAACGGGCGGACCGGCGTGGAAAGCGAAGACCGAGCGTCGCGCCGAAAGGCGGCCGCATGTGTCGACCGGGCCCCGGTTCCTTTCCGTGCCGCGACGGCTCGCCGTCTTCGTTGCGTTCGTGGGGCTGATGGGAACGGCGGCAGGTGTGCTCGCGATCGTCTTCACGCCGAGCAAGGACTGGACCGCCCTGATGGCGATCGTCCTCGTTGTCGGGATCGGCCAGGTTCTCTCGATCGAGGTCGAGCGGACGGGCACGATCTCGATCAGCGCCGTCGGAGCAATCGCAGGGGCAGCCATCGTGGGACCGCACGCCGCGTTGATCCTGGCGATCACCATCTCGGTGACGGAATGGAGCGCGCGCCGCAGCCACTTCCACCAGCTCTTCTTCAATATCGGCGCGCTCACACTCGCCTCCCTGGCGGCTGCGGAGATCTTCTCCATCCACCGGATCACCGACGACGACAAGACCCTTGCGGTGCTGGCAATCGGCTGCGGCGTGCTCGCAGGCTTCGCCTACTTTGCCGTCAACACGGGGCTCCTGTCGCTCGCCGTCGGGCTCGAGGCGCACGAGAGCGCCTGGCATATCTGGCGAGAGCGGTTCAGCTGGCTGATGGCGTACTACCTCGCCTACGGCTTCATCGCGGGCATGCTCTTCGACGCCTGCGAGCTGCCACGCCCGCTCGGAGCCTGGGCGCTCGCCGGATTCGCGCTACCGCTCTTCCTGATGTGGCGTACGCAGGGCGCCTACCTGCGCCATGCCGAGCGCTCGACTCAGAAGCTGCGCCACGCCGCGGTGACGATTCAGGACCAGAACGCCTCGCTCGAGGTTGTCAACCGGCTGCTCAAAGAGCGCTCGACCGCGGCGATGGAATCTCTGTCGGCGACGGTCGACGCGCGCGATGCCTACACGGCGGGCCACTCCCGCCGCGTTCAGGAGCTTTCGCTCGCAATCGGCAAGGAGCTCGGGCTGTCGAAGGGCGAGCTCGAGCTGCTGGGTCATGCCGCGCTGTTCCACGACATCGGCAAGCTGTCCGTTCCGGATGCGATCCTCCTCAAGCCGTCTCGCCTCAGCGATGACGAGTGGGCGAAGATGAAACAGCACGCCGAGGAAGGCGCCTCGATCATCAACCGGCTCGGCTTCCTGAACGACGCCGTACCAGCGATTCGGCATCACCATGAGCGTTTCGACGGGCATGGCTATCCCGATGCGCTCGCGGGCGAAGAGATCCCGCTCGGCGCACGCATCATCCACGTCGCGGACGCCTTCGACTCGATGCTCTCGACGCGGATCTACTCCGCCGCCAGGTCACCGGAGATCGCCATGGAAGAGCTGCAACGACTCGCGGCGAGCCAGTTCTGCCCACGCTGCGTGACAGCCCTGCTGACGGTCCTCGAGCGTGATGAGCGGCCGGACGGCCTGATCGAGACCGCGGCCGTTCCTGTCGCGTCCTAACTGCCGCCGCGTCTGCGTCATATCGGCTTGGGCAGCCTCGCGCACACGCGCCAGATAGAACGTTGCGTCGCCGAACCGCTCTGTTGCGACGCAATGATCGTGGAGCGGCGTTCGTGAGCCTCTGGCGCGCCGCCTCGTAGAAACAGCTCGAGCTCTCTAATCCGTGCTCCTGCGCGGTCGATCACACCTCTTGTCAAGGCCAAGGAAGGCCACTACATCCGACGGAACGGAGCTCAGACGTGCGTACGACCACGGGCACTGCCGCCGCGGCAGTCACGCCCAATTCGAAGACCGCGGTCCGACAGCGCCGCTGTCCCGAGGGTCTGGTCGGCAACTCCCACCGGCGGATCGTCGTCGCAGGGCTCAAGGTCTTCGCCGCCTTCGTCGTCGCGTGCACGTTCGCACCGGCCGCAGCCGCTGTCGGCGGCAACTACGTCATCCAGGGCGGGACGAGCTACGAGAGGTTGCAGGTGCACGAGGCGCTCGACGCCAGCTCGTTCAACTGGAGCCTCGTCCCGGCCACGATCACGATCGTCATCGATCCGTCGATCACGCGCGACCAATCGGTCTCGGGCGAGATCTTCCTCGACCCCGCCCTCCTGGACTCGGGCGACTTCGGCTGGGGCGTCGTCCAGAACGAATACGCGCAGCAGGTCGACCTCTTCCTGCTCACCGATGCCCAACACGCGATCTTCAACTCGGCCCTCGGCGGGACCGCGTGGTGCTACACGGACGAGCCGGGCCTGCAACTCGCGCAGTACGGCTGCGAGCGGTTCGCCTCGACGCTCGCCTGGGCTTACTGGAGCTCGCCGCTGAACTGCATCCAGCCGGCCTACGCCGGCGCCGTCGCGGCCGGGATGTCACCCGCCGCGTTCCGCGCGTTCCTGACGAGCCAGCTCGGAGAGCCGACCGTCTCGCAGGTGCTGACAACGCGCCAGACGCAGTCTTCGAAGAAGACCTCCCCCAAGCGAACGGCCAGGGGGCTCGAGTGAAGCCCAACCGTTGCGTCGTCACGAGCCGGTGATGCCGAGCGGCGCTCGCTCGACCCTCCTAGACGGTCGACGCGGTGCGGCCGGACACGCCCGCGAGCGCTTCCGTGAGGGCATTCTCGAGCGCGTAGAGCGGGAAGGGCTTCACGAGGTAAGCCGACGGCTTCAACTCCAGAACTTCCTGCTCGGGCGGGAAGATGCTGATGAACACGACCACGACGCCTCGAGGGCGAAGCTCCCGCGCGACAGCGATCCCGGGTCCCTCCCCGGGCTCGATCACCGCTGCATCGATATCCGAGTGCTGCTCATCGCCGCCGTGGTAGACAACCGGCTCATGGCCGAGACGGTTGATGACGAGCTCGAGCAGCGAACGGATGTCTGCGTGCGGCTCGACGATGAGAATCCGCGCCACGACCGTAGAGTTCACCCGACGAGCAGGTATCAGGACGGCGTGCGAGTATGAAAGACGTATGAATGATCGCGCCCGGATCCTGGTCGTCGACGACGACCCCGATATCCGCGAGTTGCTGCGGGAGCTCCTGACCCGCGCCGGGTACGACATCGACGAGGCACCCGACGGTCGCACCGCGCTGCGGAGCCTGTACGAATCGCCCCCGGCGCTCGTGCTCCTCGACATCACGATGCCCGAGATGGACGGGTACCAGACGCTCGAGCGCATTCGGGACCTCTCCGCGGTGCCGGTGATCATGCTCACGGCTCGCACCCAGGAGCTCGAACGCGTGCGCGGCCTGACCTCCGGCGCCGACGACTACGTCGTGAAGCCCTTCGGACGCCAGGAGCTCCTCGCGCGCGTCCAGGCCCTCCTGCGCCGGACCGGCGGCCGCGCCGAGGTGACCGAGTCCTACAACGACGACTTCGTCCAGATCGACTACGGACAGCGCAAGGTGACGATCGGGGAACGAGAGGTGCAGCTGACGCCGCTCGAGTTCAAATTGCTCTCCGCGTTCGTGAACCACCCAAACCAGGTCCTTTCGCGCGAGCAGCTGCTCGATCTCGTCTGGGGCGACCCCTATGGCGTCTCCGGCGACCAGGTGAAGCTCTATGTCGGCTATCTGCGCAAGAAGCTCGTGCCCGACGCTCCCGACTCGCCGCCGATCGAAACGGTGCGCGGCTTCGGGTACCGCTACCGCAAGGCCTAGCTCGCGGCCAGCAACTCCTGCACGAGCTCGACCAGCTCGGGCGCGCGGAACGGCTTCGCCAGGTAGGCGTCGGCGCCTGCCGCGAGGCCGTTCCCGATGTCGGACTCCTGAACCCGGGCCGACAGCAGGATCGTGCGCACGCCCTTCGTCGAGGCGTCCGCACGGAGCGCGTGCACGACCTCGATGCCGGTCAGGAGCGGCATCATCACGTCGAGCACCGCCACGTCGGGCCGAAGCTCGCGGGCGAGCGCGAGCGCGAGGTGGCCGTCGGTCGCCCGGGCGACGCGGAAACCGGCGCGCTCGAGGCGAAGCGCGACGAGGGCGAGGATGTCCTCGTCGTCGTCTGCGCACAGGATCAGTGGCGCCTCGCTCATGAGCCGACCGACGGTAGCTCGACGACGAACGTGGTGCCCTTCCCCTCCACGCTGCGCACGGCGATCTGGCCGCCGTGGGCATCGACGATCGCCTTCGAGATGTAGAGGCCGAGCCCGGTTCCCGGAATCTGGCGGTCGAGCACCACCTGCGTCCGGAAGAAGCGCTCGAAGAGATGGGAGCGCTCCTCTTCCGAGATCCCGATTCCGGTGTCGGTCACCTCGACGACGGCCTGCCCGTTGCTCCCGCCGAGGGAGATGTCGACCCGGCCGCCCCGCGGCGTGAACTTGATCGCGTTCGAGAGCAGGTTGTCGAACAGCTGGGCGAGCCGGTCCCGCTCTCCCTCGATCTGCGGGATCGCCTCGGCTTCGTGCACGCGTAGCTCGACGTCCGCCGCCTCGGCTTCGGGCCGGACCGACTCGACGATCTCCGCCACGATCGCGCGCAGATCGACCGGGCGCGTCCGGAGGTCGAACTGCCCGCTCTGCATGCGGGCCGCGAAGAGCATGTCGCTGACGAGCCCGAGCAGACGCGTCGCGTTGCGGTCGACGATGCCGAGCTGCTCGCGCTTCTCGGGATCCTCCTCGTCTTCCATCAGCAGCTCGACATAGCCGCTGATCGAGGTCAGCGGCGTTCGCAGCTCGTGCGAGATGCTCGAGACGAACTCGTCCTTGAGCCGGTCCACGTCGCGCAACCGGTCGTTCTGCTCCTCGAGCTGGCGCTGGGCGAGCTCTGCGTCGTGCAACGCGACCCGTTCGCTCGCGCGCGCGCTCTCCACGGTCCGGACCAGATCGACGAGGCGGAAGAGCACGAGGATGCCGATGCCGGCGCCGCCCGCGGCAGCGACGAGCGCGTGGATGTGATGGTGCCCGGCGCGCTCGATCAGCAGCACCGCCGGCATCGCCAGCAGCGACGAGGTGAGCAGGGCCAGCCGGGCGGCCGTCAGCCGCGGGATCGCCCGCCGGTCGTGGAACTCGGCCGAAGTCGCCGCGGGCCCGAGCGCCGCCGCTCCCCAGAGCACGTACGAGCCGAGCCAGCAGACGTCGAGCAGGCCTCCCGCCACGTACGTGCTCGACGTCAGCCCGTAGATCTCGTCGCCCACGAGCCAGAGAGCAACGCTCAAGACGAGCAGCCGGTACGCGGACGTTCGGCCTACCGGACTGACGAGCAGCTGCGAGAACGCGACGAGCAGGAGCACATCCATCGACGGATAGGCCATGTCCGCGATCCGGGCGCCGAGTGGCAGCGACTCCCGCACGTACGCCTCGACGAAGAAGATCCACTGCACCGTGGCGACCGCGATCGCGACGATGATCGTGTCGAGGAGCGCCGCGCGCCCGGCCTGCCCGCCCAGCCGCCGCACGAGCAGCACGATCCCGAGCACGAGCAGCGGGTAGCCGCTGAGGTAGAAGACGTCGGCCGCCGAGGGCAGCGGCGGCTCCCTGTTCAGGTGGATCTCGTAATAGCCGGTGATCGCGTCGGCGACCACCTGGCAGAGGATCCCGGCGGCGAACAGGTACCAGGGCAGCCGCAGGAGCCTCGGCTTGCGCCTCGCTCCGATCAGGATCGCGATCACGGCGGAGAGCCCGATCGCGACGAACAGCACGGACTGCTGGTGATGCGTGAGCAGGTAGTAGACACCGATCGCCGTCCAGCCTCCGACGAGATATCCGATCGTCGCGGCGGATCGAGGGCGCCCTCCAAGGGAGGCCCCGACACGCTCTCTGAGGAAGGTGGATGTCACTGTGTGGCCTGTCGTCGCGAGCCTACCGCCAGTCCGGCGCACTCTTAACGGAGTGTTATGCCACGACGCGAGAGAGAGCAGGGCTTTCTTAATCCGCGGCCTGCCTTTATGCTCTTTCACTTTCCGCACGATCCACAGTTCCGCATCCACACACGTACTCAAACAGGAGGGCGAGTTGAAGAACCGAATCGTTCTTGGGTCCGCGATCGGCACCGTGCTCGGTCTCGTCGCAGTTGCGGCGACCGTCACCGGTGCATTCGCGCACTCCAACGGGGCGACGCCGCTGCCGGCGTCGTCTTGCACGGCAATCCAGAACCCCAGCGGGAACCTGCTGATTGCTTCTGACCTGCCACTGCAAGGGGCAGATCGGACCCAGACCGAACAAATGACAAAGATGATCGCCTTCGTCTTCGGACAGGCAGGCTGGAAGGCCGGCAACTATTCGCTCGCCTACCAGAGCTGCGATGACTCGACGGCTCAGGCCGGCAAGTGGGACTCGGGCAAGGCTTCGGCGAACGCCAATGCCTACGCCGAGGACGCGAGCGTCGCCGGGGTGATCGGCACCTTCAACTCGGGTGCCGCTGAGATCGAGATCCCAATCCTGAACCGTGCAGCAAACGGGCCGCTCGCGATGATCAGCCCGGCAAACACATATGTCGGACTCACTACCGCGGGGCCGGGCACGGCTGCCGGCGAACCCGGGAAGTACTATCCGACGGGCAAGCGCAACTACGCGCGCGTCGTGGCCGCCGATAGCTATCAGGGTGCGGCTGATGCGATGCTTGCGAAGGGTCTCGGGATCAAGAAGGTGTACGTCCTGAATGACCAGGAGGCGTACGGGGCGGGAGTCGCGTCGAACTTTGCCGCTGCCGCACGGAGCCTCGGTATCACCGTTGCTTCCGACACCGCATGGGACGGCAAGGCAACGTCATATGCGGCACTGGCCCTGAAGATCAAGGCGTCTGGAGCAACTGGTGTCTTTCTCGGCGGTTTGATCTGTGAGAACGGGACCAAGCTCATCAAGGACATCGCCGCAGGTGACCCCGGCATCCACATCCTGGCACCGGACGGCTTCACGCCCGTCTCGGCAGTTGTGCAGGGTGCAGGCACCGCCGCCAACAACATGACGGTCTCGGTTGCAGGCGTTCCGAACAACAAGCTGCCGGCTAGTGGGCAGGCCTTCCTCAAGGCGTTCTCCAAGTCGATCGGGGGAGCTACCGTGGACCCGTACACGGTCTACGCGGCACAGGCCGCCCAGCTGATGATCGCGGCGATCGGGATGTCAGATGGCACTCGCGCAGGTGTCACAAAGGCCGTCTTCAAGGCCAGGGTTGCGGATGGCGTCCTCGGGAAGAACTTCGGCGTCAAGCCTGACGGCGACGTTGCTTCCGGCGCGGTCACGGTCTACCGGGTCGTCGGCGGGAAGCAGACGACCTACAAGGTCATCACGCCACCTACGTCACTGGTAGCCGTCGCGTAGCAGACGCAACACCAGCTCGTCTCGAGGGGGAGGGCTTCGGCTCTCCCCCTCGTCGTTTAGACCACCGGCGCGGTCGACTCCGGCGGAGCCGGCAGGATCCGCGTCTCGTGATCGGTGATCCAGTAGGTCGCGCCCTTATGCCCCGGCACGCCGGTGAACGGCCCGAAGAGGATCCGCGTGTAGCCGCTCGTGGCCGTCGTCTCGAGTTGCCCGGTGCCGCCGATCGTCCCGGTCCACCTCGCTCCTGGCTTCAACACCGTCGGCCGATTCGGGGAGAACGAGGTCGCCTGCCCGAGCGCGGTGGCGCGGATCGGGTCGGTCGTCTTCGCATTCGCGAAGAAGGCGATCCCGAACTCGTTGCCGACGTGGATGGTCTGCTTGGAGAGGTTCGCGAACGAGACGTGCGCCGTCCACCCGGTCTGGGTGACGGTCAGGCTCATGACGCGGAAGTTGAGCACCTTCCCGTCGGCGTCCTTGAAGGTCTCGTTCCAGTTGAGCGGCTTCGCGGCAAGGGCGGGCGCGGCAAGGAGGCCTGCCGCGACCGTCGCGCAGAGCGCCGTTCCGAGGTAACGTCTCATGCTCATCCTGGACGCAGCATAAGACCGCGCCCCCTGCTGCCGAATCAGGCGACGATCTGCGGGCCGGTGGGAACAACCGAGCCGCCGGTCCCGGACGGCGGCAGCACCTTCGAGTGATCGGTGATCCAGTAGACCGGTGCGGTCTGTCCGGCGACGCCGGTGAGCGGGCCGAAGACGACTCGCGCGTAGAGGCTCGGCCGGTTTCCCGAGAGCTGACCGGTTCCGCTGATCACCCCGGTCCAGGCGGCCCCGGGTTTCAGGGCCACCGGCCGGGCGGGAGAGAAGCTCGTGGCGGGCGCGAGGGCAGCCGCGTCCGCCAGGTTCTCGCTCGTCGCGTTCTCGAAGAACGCGACGGCGAACTGATTGCCAACCTTGATCGTCTTCTTCGAGAGGTTCCCGAACGAGACGTGTGCGTTCCACCCCTTGGCGCCGATCGTCAGGCTGGTGACGCGGAAGCGCAGGATGGGCACGTTGCCGTCCTTCGCCGTCTCGTTCCAGTTCAGCGCGAACGCCGAGAAGGCGGGCCCCGCGAGCAACGCGGCAACGGCGAGGGAGGCGCCGAGCGCCACGGCCAGCCGGCGAGCACGGGTCTGAACGAGGATCATGCTCGAAGGAGACCACAGAAACCTCAAACGAAGCTAAGAATCAGCCTGTCCCACGCTTGTCCCCGTTGAGCGACGGGTAGCCGCAGGCCGGCGCGACGAGCATTCCGCCCTGGCTTGCAAGCGGTCCGAAGGTGTGCATCTGGGGCCCGTCGGGATAGACATGGGAGACGACGGACAGGATCCGGTCGACATGCTTGCGCTTCGCGAAGGCGAGGAGCTCGGCGGGTGTCGGGCGGTCGGCCGGGTTCGCGTAGAGATAGGTGAGCTTGTAGGCGGTCGGGTCGGCGAGGTAGCTCGGGGGCGGCGTGTAGCGGAGGTAGCCCTCGGCCAGGCGAAACCGGAAGCCGGTTTCCGCCTGCCACAGCATCGAGTCGCCCCAGAAGCCGTACGGGAAGATCGCGAGCGTCTCGTTCGCGCGGAATGCACTTGTAGCTGCCGTCCGTGAAGAAGGCCCAGCGCTCGGGGTGCGAGTAGTAGTACGGATGCCAGACGGCCGGCACGAGCGCCACGACCGCGACGATCGGCAGGAAGTACGGCCGCGGGTAGATCCAGCCCTTCGTCGAGGCCGTCCAGACCGCGACGATCACGGCCGCGGCGAGCGAGAGGAAGACGGCGAAGCGGTCGGGGAGCGCGTTGTCGAGCCCCGGAACGTGCAGCGCGAGTGCCCAGGGCAGCGCGACGATCCTCCGACCCTCGATCCGGAGCGCCGTACCAAGCGCGAGCAGGGCGCAGAGCACGAGCGAGCCGACGAGGAAGCGAGCACGGGCCGAATGCCGCTCCCGCACGGCGAACGCACCCGCGATGAACAAGATCGGCAGCCCGAGATAAGCACCTCGCTCGTCGTTGTTGCCCGGGAAGTGGAACGTGAGCGAGGCGAAGTGCTCGCCGGCCACGCCGGTCGCCTGGGTCGGGATCACGAAGTTCAGGAGATCGGTGCCGAAGAACGGCGGGTCACCGAACGACCGCGGGACAAACCCGCGCAGCGTGTAGTAGACGAGCGGCGCGACGAGGATCGCTCCGAGCCCATAGGCGCTCACGATCGGGCCCAGTGACGAGAGCAGCCGCGGCCTTGCATCGCGCAGCAACCAGTACGCAAGCGCGAGACCGAGCGCCATGAACACGGTCAACGTCGTCGCGACCTCGGTCGAGATCGAGAGTTGAAGCGCCAGCATGACGCCGAGACGAACGGCAAGCCCCCGTCCAGCGAGCTCGCCCTCCACGTAGCGGACAAGGACGAGCGCGACGAGCGGGAGCAGGAACACGCCGGTCAGGTTCAGGTGGCCCCCGACCTGCTCGCCGAGGGCGTAGCTCGAGAACCCGAACAGGTAGCCGCCGAAGACCGAGGCCCAGACCGAGTGGGTCACATGCCGACAGAGCAGGTACGCCGTCCAGGCGGCGAGCGCCGGCAAGAGCAACGCGGCGACGTTGAACGAGACGTCGGGCCCGAACAGGATCGTGAGCGGCGAGAACGCGAGCGCGAGGCCCGGCACCGAGGTCGTCCAGGCCAGGTTGATCCCGGTCGGCGCGTAGACGGCGTGGGTCACGAACGGGTTCGTCCAGCTCCCGATCGCGTGCGGCCACCAGGCGAACGACCAGACGAAGATCTCGGGATCGCGGCCGGTCCCGATCAGGATCCGGCCCGGATGGTGCAGCAGTGGCCAGCCGAAGTAGCCGCAGGAGACCGCGGCGTAGCCGCAGAGGACGGCAACGTTCGTCCGGATCGTCTGCACGATCGTCATTCTGCAGCGGTCCGGCACGGGCTCTCAAGCCCGTTCAGCCTTCCCGCTACTCGTTTGGCGTCAGTCGTTCGCGTTGCAGGTGAAGACCGGCGTGCCGAGCGTCACGTTGTCCTCGGTGGCGTCGAACTCGCCGCTGAGCGGCTTGTTCGGCGCAACGTCGGCTTGGTTGTCGACAGTAGGTCTCGACAACGGCCCCGCGTCGCAGCTCGTTGATGTCCATCTCGAAGAAGGGGCACGCCTTGAAGGTCACGATCTGCATGCGCCAGCAGCCGTGATTCCCGAACTCCCCGCAGCCATGGTGGGAGAGCGTCGTGTTCAGGAGCTTGTAGCCGGCGAGGGCGCCGGGCTCGACGATGTACCCCTCGGCGCGCGCTTTCGCGGCCGCCTTTGCCACCTGCCGCGCCGCGGCCGCGGCCGCCGCTTTGGCGCGAGCCGCCGCGACGAGCTGGGCGTGGGTCGGCTTCGGCGCAGCGGTCGTGCTGGTCGCCGGATGGGACGTCCCGCCGCATCCACTCAGGAACGCGACGATCGCGACCGCGACGAGAGCGTTCCGCATTCCTGCAGTGTGCCTTACTCTCGCACAGGGCTCATGCAGCAGCGATGCGATCGAGGATCGCCGCGAGCTCGCTCGTCTTCGACAGAAACGGCGAGTGGTCGGACTCGAGCTCGACAACCTCCACGCAGGGGCTCTCGGCGGTCATGCGCCGCTGCAGCGCCGGCGGGATCGCCTTGTCCTCCGTGCAGAGGACGTAGTAGCGGTCGATCTCGTCGACCCCGCCGTCGAGGTCGACCGGCGTGACGAACGGGGCGATCGGCTGCGGCTGTCTGTGTGCGAGACCCCAGTCGGCCTGCTCGGGCGTGCAGAGCCCGTAGAACGCCTCGCGCGCGGCCTCGGGCGAGAGAGTCGCCACCGGCGGCGCGAGCACCAGGTTCTTCTGCACGAGGTCGGCGGCGCCCTCGGGCTTGTCGGCGATCGACTTGAGGCTCTCCCCGTCGCGCGGCAGAAAGGCGCAGCAGTAGACGAGCCGATCGACGGCGCCACGCGCCTTCGCGGCGGCCTGGGTGATCACGACCCCGCCCATGCTGTGCCCGACGAGCACGGCTGGCGCACCGGCCCGAAGCGTCTGGGCAACCCGCTCGGCGTAGGCGTCGAGCGTCACGTCCCCGGCCGGCGTCGTGTCCTTCCCGTGCCCCGGCAGGTCGATCGCCTCGGCCGTGTGTCCGAGCGCCTCGAGCTCGGCAACCAGCGGCTCCCAGCACCACGCGCCGCAGAAGGCGCCGTGAACGAGCACGAAACGCGACAGCTCTCTCTCCTCCCGCTCGACCCTGGGCGCGATCCTAGAGGCTTGATGTGTTACGGCGCGTGCTTCGACGCCCGGGTCAGACGGGGGTTGTGCCAGCATCCGTCGGGGGCGATCAGCTCGTCGGCCTGCTTGGGGCCCCAGGTGCCCGGCTTGTAGAGGTGCGGCCGGTGGCGGGTTGCGAGGACGGGATCGACGACCGCCCAGGCGGCTTCGACCGCGTCCTCCCGCGTGAAGAGCGCCCCGTCGCCGGCCATGGCGTCGCCGAGGAGCCGTTCGTACGGCAATGCCTCGTTCGGTTGCGAGTCGAGCAGGAGCAGCTCGCGCTGATCGCCGACGAACTCCTCGCCCGCCCGTTTGACACGGGCGGCGAGCGCGATCGCCGCCTCGGGAGAGAAGCGGAAGCGGAGGTAGTTCGCCGGGCTGCGCTTCGGCAGGGAGTCGGCGAACAGTTGCTGCGGCGGCGGCTTCAGCTCCACGAACACCTCGGCGGCGCTCTCGGCCAGGCACTTGCCGGAGCGCAGGTACCACGGCACGCCGGCCCAGCGCCACGAGTCGATGAAGAGCCGCAGCGCGCAGAAGGTCTCGACGTCGGAGTCCTTCGCGACGCCGGGCTCGTCGCGATAGCCCACGAACTGGCCGCGCACCAGGTCACGGGCCGCGAGCGGCCGGATCGCCTTCAAGACGTCGAGCTTCTCGCTGTGGAGCGCTCCGAAGCCCCGGTAGGTCGGCGGCTCCATCGCGAGCAGCGCGACGATCTGGAAGAGGTGGTTCTCGATCACGTCGCGCAGGCAGCCGGTGGTCTCGTAGAACGCACCGCGGCCGTCGACGCCGAACTTCTCCGCCAGCGTGATCTGCACGCTCGCGATGTAGTTGCGGTTCCAGATCGGCTCGAGGAAGGAGTTCGCAAACCGGAAGTAGAGGAGGTTCATGATCGCCTCCTTGCCGAGGAAGTGATCGATGCGGAAGATCGACTCCTCGGAGAACACGGAGCGCGCGACGCTGTTCAGCTCCCTGGCCGACTGGAGGTCGCGGCCGAAGGGCTTCTCGACGATCACGCGCGCTCCCTTCGCCAGGCCGGCGCGGCCGAGCGCCTCGATCACGGTTCCGAACAGGGCAGGCGGGATCGCGAGGTAGTACGCGGGGCGCCTGGCGCGACCGAGCGCCTTCTTCAGCGCGGCGAACGTGGCCGGGCTCTCGTAGTCCCCGTGGACGCAGCCGAGCAGCGAGATGAGCCGCTCGAGCGCCTGCTCGTCGTCGATCCCGCCCGTGCCCTGAGCGATGCTGTCCCGGACGCGCGCACGGAACTGCTCGAGGCTCCACGCCGAGTGGGAAACCCCGATCACCGGCACAGTCAGGGCGCCGCGCTTCACCATCGCGTAGAGCGCGGGAACGACCAGCTTGTGCGCAAGATCGCCGGTCGCGCCGAAGAACACGAACGCGTCGGAGGCGGACACTCCGCGATCGGCCTCGGTCAAGTCAGCGGGCTCGGATCGCTGTGAGGAATGGAACGTCTCCCATTCTGCGCAGGTTACTGTCGTGACACTGGATTGCGGCTCCCGCGCGGCCAGAACATGCAGGGCGATCGGTCGCGAGTGCGGGCAGCTTCGCCCGTGCTCCCCGCACCCAATCGCAACGTGTCGGAGAGGGGGCTCGCGGGGGAGAACCGAAGGTGCTCCCCCGCGATTAGAGGCCCATACGGGGCTCGAACAGCCCTGCAAATAGGCATATTTTTGAGAGCAGGGTGCACCGGGGTGTGCACGAGATGAGCATCGCCAGGCGTGCACATCGGGGTGTGCACGAGATGATCATGATCCGGTCTCCTGGATTCAGGCTCTCGGGACCCGTACCAGAACACCCCCTTCATGGTGAGGAGGGAGTCAACAGTTCGAGTCTGTTAGAGGGCTCTACACAAGCCCCGCTTAAGCGGGGCTTGTGTTCTCTCGTTGTCTCGACCGCCGCTCGATGCGACATCAGATCTCGAGCGCCCTCCGACCGAGTCAAGATCTACCGTTGTCGGCATGGCAGACATTCGACCCATACTCGCCGACTTCCGCCGATTCCGCCTCGAGCGCGATGGCAATGACTACGTCCCCGACCATGAACGCATCCTCCACCAAGTATTGGAGGACGTACTCGGCGACCCTGACCCAGATGTGTTCGTGACGCTTGAGGTCAACGGAGAGGTCGTGACGCTCCTAATCGCACAAGGCAAGCTGCGGATCATCTCCATCGACGACACCGTGACGAACGTGTCGTTTCTCGGAGAACTCAATGGCCGGTACACCGAATACCAGAGTCACGAGTGGGGTGGCGCCGACATCCTTCGTTTCGAAGACACACGATTCTCGCCGGGACAAATCGAGATCACACTGCCGGCCGAGCCAGCTGGGCACAGCTTTGAGGTCGGCGAGCAGCGCGAACGGCGAGAGAGAATCCTCGCGGTGCGAGGTCATTTTCGGCGCTGGGCTGACGATACGCGCTAGGAAACCTCGGCACCTGCAGCGAGGGCGCGCGGTCTACATACAGAAGGTTCCCCGGGCAGCATTCGAACCTACATGACCTGATTACGGGAGCGAAAGCCAAGGCTTCGCGAAAGAGAGTCAGGCAACCTACCCTTAATCGACCGGGGAACGCGATGTCATTGTAGCCCCGCGCTGGATGCTGGAACCGGTCACGCGCGACGCACGCTAGCGCTGCATGGCACAAATCCGATCAGCATCCTGGTTACCGTTGGCTGCTCGCGCGACCGGGACTCACCGTCGGGGAGTTCCGTTTCCCGTAAACCCTTTTCGACGACAGCATGCAGCGAATCATGCCTCTCGATAGGAGTAGTTCGGTTTGAGTTCTCGATTCAGGTAGCTGCCTTTGGAGTCTGCCTGCAGTAACTCCTGGTAAATCTGCTCAGGGACGTCGGCGTAGACATAGATGCGACCGCCGTGAAACTGCACGTATAGATCGCGCTGGTCACTGTCATAACCAATTGCCTCAATGTTTGAAGAATCAACAAAGATCATCTCAGGAGCTGACATCACTTCTCCTCCGGTTCGAGTAGCGCTGCAGATGTGGACTGAGCTCGCCAGTTCTTAACCGCCGCGTCATAGAAGGTCACTTCCGGCCGAGCCTCTCGCCGCCACGCCTCGGGAAGTGGAGGGTCTTCACCGACAGGTTTTCGAATGGCCTTCCGAACTCTGACACGTGAAGGGACCTGTAGAGCGTCACCGAGGACCAACGCCTCTCCCGTCCGAAGCGAGGGAAGGAGATCCGTCAGACCACCGAGATCATCCGGGATCGAGCCCGAAACGGCATGCCTATCCTGAGGGTTGGTCACCCGGAGCGCCAGCATGGTCCCGCACTGGCTCAAAACATCCGGGTCGACATCAGAAGGACGCTGGCTCACGATCATCAAGCCGACGCCATACTTGCGTCCCTCTTTGGCAATGCGCGAGAAGGTCCGATGTGCCGGTGTGTCGGTGCCTTCTGGCAAGAAGCGATGGGCCTCGTCGAGAATCACGAGCAGCGGTTGAGCGCGACCTCCAACTGGCAGATCCATCGCCCAAAACAGAGCGTCATAGATAAGACGGAGCATTGTCCCAACGACAGTCCCGAGCACTTCCGCTGGCAACCCTGAAACATCAAGGATCGTGATGGGTTGCTCTCCACCAATCCACTCGGCGAGGAGTGAGCCGAGGTCCGCAGTGATTCGCCCATCCCGATCTGGATGTAGGTCGTCAGCTGGGTCAAACATGAACGCGAAGCGACTGTCGAGGAGACGCGTTCGAAGAAGATCTAACTGGCGGCCGATCCCGCGACGCTTCTTGTTGTGGTACGGAGCGGTATTGAGAGACGTCGCGGCCGGATAGCGCGGCGGTCGCAGCGAAGCTTCGTCCCCTATGTCCTCAGGCTCGTACCGAGTGTCGTCATCCTGCTTATTGGATTCTTTGTAGGTTGTTCGTTCCTCATCTTCAAGTTCGAACCAAAGCCGTCGGATGCTGAACGGGAGAGGAGAGTCGGCTGTGATCGCTTCGATGGGAGGCGGATCTGGGAGATATGTGGCCGCTTCGACCTTCAAGTCTCTGACACGGTCGCGTAGAGCCTCGATGATGTGGGGCTGCATGTCTCCCATGGTCATGTCGAAGAGCTCATTGAATGGAAGCGCCCAGTACGGAACTCGCAAGCGGTGCGTCCCCGGTTTGATATCGGCCCCTGTGCGAATGACCCGCCCCTTATCGCCTACGGCGGTTCCATATTCGCCATGCGGATCGACGATGAGAAGTCGTGCGGTTGGGAAGTCGTCGCCGCTGAGGCACTCCAGTATCACCGCCACGAGGTTTGACTTCCCCGAACCAGTAGAGCCAACGATGCAGGAATGTCGGCTAACGAGACTGGAGAGCTGGAGCCGGGCAGGGATACCCGCCGAGCCTGTTATCCGACCAATTTCGATTGCGTCAGCGGTACCGCGATCGCGGTAGATGACGTCAAGGTCACTGGCAGTAACGAGGTGCACCTCGTCGCCGACTGTGGGATATTGACCGACCCCACGGTCGAATTGACCGCCCACTGCCTCGCCGAAGAGGGCGAGTGTCATCCACCGGTATCCCGCAACTGACGGCCCTTCATCTGTTTCGAGCGGAGTGGGCATGAGCTCAGGAGCTTGCGGCGATGCGTCGGCCCCGACTTGAGTGCATATCCCGTACAGGCTGGTGTACCCGAGAGGGATGCGGAGAAAGCCTCCGATCTGCCCCACGCGGTATGACTCGCCACCCACCATGATGAGCGTCGTCGGTGTATCGCGTAATCGAACGCGGATGAGACCCCCGTGAACCGATGCCACGTGCCCGATGAACGTTGGCGCGTGGCCAGAGTCGTCAGGCATCCGCGCCGGTGATCTGGTCCAGGAAGCGTCCGAGCCAATAGAAATCCCCCAGACGGAACTGCCCGGTCACAGGCGCTTTGTCCGGGTCAGGTTCGGCATCCGAGTCAAAAGGAATATCGAGCAGACCCGCTGTACGGTCGTCGACGGGCTCGATCAGATGCCAATCGCCACTCACCCCGCCAACGGTCGCCATCGCCGGGCCATAGACCAGGAGATTAGGCCGCCCCATGGCGCGCTTAACCAGCTCGTGGTCTGTCGGTGGATCGGAGAACTGCAGCGAAACAATATGCATACGGTCTCGCGCATCCAGTGCGTCAAAAAGCACGGCATTGATGTGCTCGTCGCCGAAGCTATAACCGACGGTGATGAGAATCGTGTCCTCGCGAGCGGTCAGCACGCGACCAAGGCGATCGAGCATCGCCACATAGGGCTGCTTGCGGGATTCGTCGTACTTGCGGAATGAAGGCAGAATCATCTCTCCGCCTGCGGTCTCTTGTCCGCGAACGATTCGCGCTTTTCCATCACGCGTTTTCTCGGACGCCCAGTTGACTGAGCCATGGATCTTCCAGAGTCGCGTCCACTGCCGCCCCGGTGCGGCTTGTTCGTGAAGCAGGCTCGCAGCTGAGAAGAACGGTCGGCGACTACCGACAAAGCCATCGAAAACCGGCACACGCTCATCTTCAAGAGCACGCTCGAGCAGGGTGTCGTAATTGGTGGTGAAGAGCTCCACAGGACACGCCCTGTCCATGCGGCCAATCCAGCGGGCAAGCGCATGATGGGGAAGTTGGTCAGGAATGTCAGCCTCCGCCGGCAGCGCAGCCTGCGCGATCGTTTCCCGGATCGCACGTTCCAGTTCCACAAGTTGAACCCGACTGGCCCCGGCGAGCTCGTCGTTCTCACCCATAGCTGTGATCTTGAGACGTATTCGGGAGAGGATCTCCTCGATATTTCGAGATCCCGACGGAAGCTCCGAGGCGATCCGAGCATACGCGGCTGCATGGTCGGCGCCCAAAGCCGCCACTGCCTCCGCACATCGATCACCCATCGCCGCCACAGCCGGGACGAGCGGTGGGTCGAGCAACTGGCCAACGGCATCGCGAACTGAGCATGAAGCCCCTGCACCAATCAGAAAGGCGATCGGCTTGTCGTGCGACGATAGGTGCTCTCGAAGCTTCTCTACTTCGCGGCGAGGATCATGAAGCGACATGGGCATCTCCGTCCCGGCCTACGAGCGCGGGATCTCCGACATAGAGGCTCGACTTCTTATCCGTTTCGAGTCTACAACGAGACCTGTCAGGCCTCTCTCAAGTGGTCATTGGAGCCTGGCCCAAGTCCGCTTATCTTCGGTGAGCGACGTCCTCGCACGCGTCGTGTCGACGATGCGGCGCGCGCCAAAACACGCGAATGCGACTCGGCCGTTCCATGCGAAAGATTGCCTTAAGCCTGGGAGCTGAAGGCGTCCGGCACCTCGCGGTGGAAACGAAGCTCCACAGCGCCACGATCAGCAGGCTCTTGGAGGAGTAGAGCCCCGAAGCCGGACCGGGTGCCTCTGGGCCGCTCAGGCGTGAAATACGAGGGCTCCGTTATGAGAACACCTTTTTCTTGGACTTCTCCCGCCTCACTGTCCGCAAGAAGCTCGCAACGTGGACAAGAACCGCAGCGTCATAAATCGTTGCTTCATCAATGAGTCCGTGCGCTATTCGGTTGCGAAGGTTGAAACCGAGGGGCTCCGTTAGAGCATTCACGAGGTAGCGGCGCCATGACTCATCGAGAATCGCATCAAGGCTTGAGAGAAGGTGGCCCAGCGAACGGACGCCGCCGGGTTTCGAGCCGATCGGCTCGCGCACTACTACGAGACCGGCTTGTCGACAAATCTCTCGAATGGCACGTTCGATTCGGGGAGCGAGTGTGTGTGCTGCATCGTCGTACTGCCCACGAGCGAACAACGCCACGCCATGCGCGAGTTGCGCGGCAAGATCGCGTGGAATCATCGAAGACTCGAAGAACAAGGCCAGCTCGGACTCGCTCGGTTCGCCATGTCGCTTTTGCGTCCGCCTTA